>CAVPQY010000001.1:0-37864 GCA_963707695.1 uncultured Actinomycetes bacterium
GAGCAGCGGGCGCTGCTGAAGCGCCTCGTCGAGGTCGACGCCCTCGAGCGCTTCATGCACAAGGCCTACCTGGGCCAGAAGCAGTTCTCCATCGAGGGCCTCGACATGACGGTCCCGATGCTCGACGAGGCGATCCAGCTCGCCGCCGCCCACGGCGCGAAGGAGGTCGTCGTCGGCATGGCCCACCGCGGGCGGCTGAACGTCCTCGCGCACAACCTGGGCCGGCCCTACGAGACGATCTTCGCCGAGTTCGAAGGCGCCTCGACGCTCGAGGCCGTGACCTCGATCCCGCAGGGCGGGACGGGCGACGTGAAGTACCACCACGGCGCCCAGGGCCACTACCGCCTGCCCAACGGCGACTCGATCCTCGTCAACCTCGAGTCGAACCCCTCGCACCTCGAGTTCGTCCACCCGGTCGTGCTCGGCGCCACGCGCGCGGCGCAGACCACGCGCCAGGGCCCGCACGCGCACCGCGACACCGACGCGGCCGTGCCGATCGTCCTGCACGGCGACGCCGCCTTCCCGGGCCAGGGCGTCGTGGCCGAGTCCCTGAACCTCCAGGCCATCGACGGCTACAAGGTCGGCGGCGCGCTGCACCTGCTCAGAACAACCAGGTCGGCTTCACCACCGACCCCGAGGACGCGCGCTCGACCCGGTGGGCCTCGGACATCGCCAAGGGCTACGACGTCCCGATCATCCACGTCAACGCCGACGACGTGGCCGCCTGCATCAGCGCCGTGCGGCTGGCCTTCGCCTTCCGCGAGGAGTTCGGCCACGACGTCGTCCTGGACCTCATCGGCTACCGCCGCTTCGGCCACAACGAGGCCGACGAGCCCGCCTACACGCAGCCCGAGATGTACCAGGCGATCAAGCAGAAGAAGCGCGTGGCCGAGCTGTCGCCGAGCGCCTGGTCGAGCAGGGCGTCGTCACGCAGGACGACGTCGAGCGCCAGCGCCAGGGAGGTCTGGGACCAGCTCACGCGGCTGCACCAGGACCTCAAGGCGCAGATCAAGGCCGCCGAGGACGCCGGGCCAGGTCGAGCAGCCGACGGGCGAGTACCAGCTCGACCGCTCCCCCAGCCGCCGAGGTCGCACCGCGGTCGACGCGGGCACGCTGCGCGACGCTCAACGACGCGCTGCTCACCGTCCCCGACGGCTTCACCGTCCACCCCAAGCTCGTCAAGCAGCTCGAGCGCCGCCGCAACGCGCTCGGCGCCGAGGGCGGCATCGACTGGGCCCACGCCGAGCGCTCGCCTACGCGTCGCTGCTCACCGAGGGCCACCCGGTCCGGCTCACCGGGCAGGACGTCGAGCGCGGCACGTTCAGCCAGCGCCACCTCGTGCTCCACGACGCCAAGACCGGCCAGACGGTCTGCCCGATCCAGACCTGCCCGGGGCCACGGCTCCACTCGAGCTGCACAACTCGCCGCTGAGCGAGATCGCGTGCGTCGGCTTCGAGTACGGCTACTCCGCCGAGGCGCCCCGGACGACGCTCGTGCTGTGGGAGGCACAGTTCGGCGACTTCGCCAACGGGGCGCGAGGTCATCATCGACCAGTTCATCGTCTCCGGGCTGGCGAAGTGGGGCCAGACGTCCGCGGCTGACGCTCCTGCTGCCGCACGGCTACGAGGGCTCGGGGCCCGAGCACTGCTCGGCCCGCATGGAGCGCTGTCTGCAGCTCGCCGCCGAGGGCAACCTGCGCGTCGCGAACGTCACCACGCCGGCGCAGTACTTCCACCTGCTGCGCCGCCAGGCCAAGGTGGCCAAGCAGCGCCCGCTGGTCATCATGACGCCGAAGTCGCTGCTGCGCCTGCCGCAGGCGACCAACCGCGATCCAGCACCTGTCCGAGACGCGCTTCTTCCCCGGTCCTGGGCGAGCCGCGCGTGCCGCTGGAGGAGGTCCGGCGCCTCATGCTCTGCACGGGCAAGATCTACTACGACCTCGTCGGGCACCCGCGCCGCGAGGGCAACACGGGCGTGGCGATCGGCCGGGTCGAGCTGCTCTATCCCTTCCCCGAGGCGCAGATCCGCGAGCTCATCGACTCCTACCCGAACCTCGAGGAGGTCGTGTGGGTCCAGGAGGAGCCGCGCAACATGGGCGCCCGCGCGCACATGTCCCCGCGCCTCATGCAGATCCTGCCCCGCGCACCTGGGCTTCGGCTACATCGGCCGGCCCGAGCGCGCCTCGCCGGGCGAGGGGTACCCCGCCGCCCACACCGTCGAGCAGAACCGCATCCTGCGCACCGCGCTGGACCTGTCGCGGCCGGCGTCGCTGTACCCGGTCAAGCCCCCGGCGTGCGCTAGCCACGCGCGGACTGCTCCGCAGCTGGGCCGCGTACGTCGTCGCGCTGCACGTCGCGGCGGGCTGAGCGGCGTGACTACGGCGGACTCGGGCTGCGACCCTGCTGCTGGCCGGGATCGTCTTACCTGGTCAACCGCTGGGCGCGCCCGCTCGTGGCGCTCCTGTCGTCTGCCGCTCATCGCCGAGACGCTCGGGCTGTTCGCGCTGTCGCCACGGCTCAGCTCGAGCGGACCGACTGGCTCGCGCGGACGACGAGCTGCGCTCGTTCGGCTCCGCGCTGGCCGCGGCCGCTCGTCGTCAGCGCGGTCAACCTCGTGCTCGGGCGGGTCACCCGCCGCCTCTAGCGCTCAGCCCAGCGGCGTCGACCGAGGTACGTCGCCGACCTCGCGTCGGTCCAGGCCGCCGTGGATGGCCGCGGAAGCGCTGCTCCACGCCGGCCACCGAGCGCAGCCAGGCGCATGCGGCCGGGGCCCGGCAGGACGCAGACGTCCGCGAGCCGCTCACGCCGGCGCGGGCCTCGCCGGGGAAGAGCTCGGCCGCGCGACGGACCGTCGGCGCGGTCGCCCAGGGCCGCGGCCAGCCCCTCGAGGACGGCGCGACGTGGCCCTCGCGCACGTGCAGGAAGAGGTCGCGGGCCGAGCCGGCGGGGTGCAGCGGCGCGAGGTGGCCGGCGGGCAGGCCACGAGCTCGTCGACGTAGCCGACGCGGCCCGGGTCGACGTCGACCTGCCCGTGATCGGCGGTGAGGAGCAGGACGGCGTCGCCGAAGGCCGGGGCGGCCGGCCCGAAGAACGCGTCGTCCAGCGCGTCGAGCGCGCGGACCGGGTTCTCGCCGACATCGCGGCCGACGACGGCCCGTGCAGGTGCCCGGCCGTGTCGACCTCGTCCCGGTAGACGGCCGACGTAGCGCGGGCCGGCGGAACGTCCAGCGCGGCCGCCAGGGCGCGATGCGCCTTCCTCGAGCGTCGCGCGGGCGGGCCGCCACGCCGTGAGGGCCATGGCGCCGACGGGGCGCCGGCGATGCGGGCCGGCCCGATGGCCGCGCAGGACACCCGCGCCCGGCGAGCCGGCGGTAGACGGACAGTCCGGCGCAAGGCGGCGCAGTGAAGTCGGCCGCGACCAGGGTCCCCGGGGCGGTCGCCGGCGACGAGAACAGCAGCGGCACGATCACGCGCGCCAGCGATGGTCCAGGACGCTCCATCGAGCTCGCCGCGCTCCCCGGTCGGGGAGGCCGAGTGCAGCGAGCGGTGACGTGCGCCGTGGACCTCGACGGGCACTGGGCGCGCCGCGGGACCTCCAGGCGGCGGACGAGCGGGTGGTCCACGTGGCGCTCCAGGAAGGCCGATCCGAGCGCGTCGAGCAGCACGAGGGCGACGTGGTCGTGCGCCCCCAGCGTGTCGCTCGACCGCGTCCGGAGACGACGGAGCAGCGCCGCCGGCGCCCTCACCCGCGGGCCAGCGCCTCGCGCACGACGGCCGCGCCGGGCGCGATGTCGGGCTCGAGGCGGTCGAGCAGCGCGCGCCATCCCGGCTGCAGCTCGATCGCGCGCTCGACGCGCTCCAGCGCGGTCGGGAGGTCGCCGGCCTGGGCGGCCGACAGGCCCGCCCAGAAGAGCAGCTCGTGGTTGTCCGGGCGCGAGGCCGGCGGCGCGGGTGTAGCGGTCGCCCGCCTCCTCGTGGCGGCCCTCGCCCGTCAGCTCGTCGCCCGCCGTGGCCAGCTCGTAGGCGTCGGCGAGGTCGTGCAGCCGGTCGAGCTCGGCCAGCGGCTCGGGGTGGTCGTCGACGCGCAGGTCGACGACCGTCCGCCACGGCTCGCCCTCGCCGGGCGCGACGACGAGCGCGGCGGACTGGCGCCCGCGGACGTCGCCGCCCGCCGCCTCGGCCGCGTGCAGCGCCGCCAGCAGCCGCCGCCACAGCGGGCCGACGGCCGCGCCGAAGGCGCGCGCCATCGCGGGCCAGACCTCGGGCGACGCCATCATGTTGGCCTGGGCGCTGAAGCCGTCGCCGGGCTCGTCGCCGGCGTGCGCGATGCAGCCCGCCCCGGTGTGCACGGCGACGCGGCCGCGCGCGTCCACCACCGCCACCTGGCGGTAGCGGGCCAGCTCGTCGCCGGCCAGCAGCGCGTCGAGCGCGTCGCCGGCGCCCGCGCCGCCGGCCACGAGGTCGAGCGCACGCGGCCCGTAGGCGGGCTCGGCGATCGACTGCGTGCCACCGCGCCGACCCCGGCGCGCACCCAGGGGACGATCGGCCCGACGCCGAACCAGTGCGACTGCACGGCCGCGCCGAGCTGCCCGGTGCGCGGGTCGTGGGCGACGATCGAGTAGGTGCCGCGGCGCTGGGCCGCGAGACCCTAGAGCAGCCCGAGCACGGGTGGCGCGTCGCGCCCGAGCGGGGCCGGCAGCGCCAGACGGGGGCGCCCAGCGGACCTCGGCCAGCTCGCCGCCGTCGGGCTCGACCTCGCCGCCGGCGGGGAGCGCCGCGATGAAGACGTGGATCGTGGTCGTCTTGCCGTCGCCGCCGGTCTCCACCAGCGCGAGGCCGTGGCAGGCGAGGTCGAGGCCCAGCTCCTCGCGCGCCTCCCGCGCGGCGCCGTCCGGGCGCCTCGCGGCGCCGCAGGCCGCCGCCCGGCAGCTCCCCACACCGCCCGGTCGCCGTAGGTGTGCCGCACGAAGAGGACGGCCCCGTCGGCCCGGCGCAGGACCACCTTGACCCCGCGGGTATTGGGCGCGCCAGGGCCCACCAGGCCCGCAGCCCCAGGTGCGCCAGGCGGCGAGGGCGGCGTGGGTGGGACGCGGCACGACGGTCAGGCTACGGTGCCGGCCATGGACGAGCGGGCCCGGGCGGTCCTCGACGCCGTCCGCGCGATCCCGGAGGGCTTCGTGCGGCACCTACGGCGACCTCTCCCCGGGCGCGCCGCGGTACAGCGGCGCGGTGCTGCGCGCGTGCGACGACCCGACGGTCCCCTGGCACCGCGTCGTGCGCGCCGACGGGACGCTCGCGAAGGGGGAGCTCCAGCGCGCCCTCCTGGAGGCCGAGGGCGTGCCCTTCGTCCCCACCCGGCCGGGGGCGGTCGACCTGCGCGTGGCACGATTGCCGCCCGATGTGGCTCCAGCGTGACCTGACCCTCCGCCCCCGTCCGCGCGGCTTCCACCTCGTGACCCGCGAGGTGGTCGAGCAGCTCCCGGAGCTGGGCAAGCTGCGGGCGGGGCTCTGCCACCTCTTCCTGCGCCACACGTCCGCGTCGCTGACCCTCAACGAGAACGCCTCGCCCGACGTCCGCCAGGACTTCGCGACGTGGTTCGACGCAGTGGTGCCGGAGGGCTTCGGCGGGTGGACGCACACGCTCGAGGGGCCCGACGACATGCCCGCGCACGTCAAGGCCTCGCTCCTGGGCCCGTCCCTGTCGCTGCCCGTCCGCGAGGGCGCGCTCGCCCTGGGCACCTGGCAGGGCGTCATCCTCTGCGAGCACCGCGACCACGGCGGGCCGCGGTCGCTGCTGGCGACGCTCCACGGCGACGCGCCGGCCGGCTAGGGGCGGCCGGCCAACGCCTGGCGCAAGGCCCGCAGCTCGCGGACGTCCTCGGAGGCGGCCGCGGCGGGCAGCGGCGACGGCGCCCGGAGCAGCAGCTCGGCCCGCAGCGGCACGACGCCGTCGACGTCGACGAGGGCGGCCCCCGCGTCGGGGCGCGCGGTGACGACCCGCTCGAGGCGGCGCCCGCGGAAGACGAGGCCGGCGCCGTCGTCGAGCAGCCACCCGGGCGGGAGCAGCCCGCGCCGGACGGCGTCGAGGTACACCGGGCGCCGCGCCGGCTCGCCGTCGGCGTGGACGGAGAGCGACCCGGGCAGCAGCCCGAGCGCCGGGGCCGGCGCCGGGAGGCCGCCGGAGGTCGTGACGCCGCCCGCGAACCAGCACATCGCCCCGGCGCTGAGGCCGGCCAGCAGCGTGCCGCGGGCCCACGCCTCGCGCAGCAGGACGTCGAGGCCGTGCGCGTGCCAGACGGCCAGCAGGTTGCGCAGCGAGCCGCCCCCGACGTAGATCACGTCCTGGCCCAGGACGATGTCCTCCAGCGGCCGGCGCTCCCGGGCCAGCCGGAAGAGCGAGAGTACGTCGGGCTCGCAGCCCCGGTCGCCGAAGGCCGCGTGGAAGCGACCGATCTGCAGGGCCGCGTCCCCGCCGGCGGTGGGCAGGAAGAGGATCCGCGGGACCGGGGCGCCGGAGAGCTCCAGGACGAGGTCGTCGAGGGCGGCGTCGCCCTCGTCGCAGGTGAAGCCCCCGCCGCCGAGGGCGAGCACGGTCGGGGCCGTCATGCGACGGCGACCAGCGCCGGCGGCGGGACGGCCGGGGCGAGCTCGTCCGCCGCCAGCGGCTCCTCCGCCACGGTCCCGTCCTCGTGCGCGACGACGCGATACGCGCACCGGCCGGGCCGCGAGGTGACGACCCGATGCAGGTCCTCGCCCACGAAGTGCAGGCCGACGCCGTCCTCCGCGGCGTAGCCCGCGCGCATCCCGTCGCCGACGAAGCGGCGGAACTCCGTGCGGCGCGCGGGGTCGCCGTCGTAGTGCACGCAGTTGGAGTGGGGCAGCAGGCCCAGGCCCTGCACGCGCGTGGGCGGGCCGTGGAAGGCGGTGACGGCCTCGGCGAACCAGCACAGCGAGCCGGCGCTCAGGCCGCACAGCACCGTGCCGCGCCGCCAGGCCTCGGCCAGCACGGCGTCCAGGCCGTGCGCGCGCCACGTGCCCAGCAGCGACAGCACGCTGCCGCCCCCGACGTAGATGAGGTCCTGGGCGAGCAGGTGGGCGGCGAGGTCCCCCTCCACCGCGCCCGCGCCGCGGTCGCGCCGGAACAGCGAGACGTGGCTCGGCTCGCACCGCGCCGCCGCGAACGCGCGATAGAAGCGGACGACGTAGTGGTCGGCGTCGCCCGAGGCCGTGGGGACGAAGCACACCCGGGGCCGGGCACGCCCCGTGAGCGAGAGGACGTAGTCGTCCAGGCGCGGGTTGCCGGCCTCCATCGAGAAGCCGCCACCGCCGAAGGCCACGATCTGGGGAGGTCGCCGGGCCATGGTGCGCGGAGGGTAGGGCCGGCCGCCGCCGGTCGGCTCCGACCGACGGTCGGAGGTCGTCCCCGCGCGGCTCGACCGGCGGTCCTGGCGGCGCTTGCGCCGTCCGCGCCGACGGAGCAAGCTTCGGGATGGTGGAGGCGATCGCGCTCCAGCCCGTCGACGCGCTCACGGTGACCACGCTCGTGGACAACGTGACCGACTCGCTGCTCGCCGACCAGCCTCCGGCGCGCCGCCCCTCGATGACCGCCGCACCGCGGGTCGCGGCACCCCTCCTCGTGGGCGGGGACACCGACGACGCGCTGCGCGGCGAGCACGGGTTCTCCGCGCTCGTGACCGTCGCCAAGGGCGACCGGGAGACGCTCGTCCTCTTCGACGCGGGACGGACGCCCGATGGCCTCGTGGAGAACATGCGCCGCCTGGGACTGTCGCCCTCCGACATCGACATCATCGTGCTCAGCCACGGTCACTGGGATCACGTCACGGGCATGGACGGGCTGGTGCGACGGCTCGGGCGCGCGAACGTGCCCGTGCTCATCCACCCGGAGTTCTGGAGCCGCCGCCGTCTCGCGTTCCCGGGTCAGGACCCGGTCGAGCTCCCCACGACGAGCCGGGCCGCCCTGCAGGGCGCGGGCTTCGAGATCATCGAGCAGCGACAGCCGTCGTTCCTCCTCGACGGGTCGCTGCTCGTGACCGGCGAGGTGGATCGCAGCACGAGCTTCGAACGCGGGTTCCCCGGGCACGAGGCGCATCGGGACGGCGCGTGGGAGCCCGACCCGCTGATCCTCGACGACCAGGCGCTCGTGGCGCGGGTGCGCGGACGCGGCCTCGTCGTCCTGACCGGCTGCGGGCACTCCGGCGTCATCAACATCCTGCGCTACGTGCGGCGGCTCACCGGCGACGATCGCATCCACGCCGTCCTCGGCGGCTTCCACCTGAGCGGCCGGGCCTTCGAGCCGATCATCGGCCCGACCTGCGACGCGCTGGGCGAGTTCTCCCCCGACGTCCTGGTCCCGGCGCACTGCACCGGGTGGCGCGCCACGCACGCGCTCGCGGCCCGGTTCCCCGACGCGTTCATCCAGAACTCCGTCGGCACGCGATTCGAGTTCGCCGCGGCCGACGGCTAGTCGTCGGCCACACCGAGCTCGCCCGTCAGGCGCTCGGCGCGCAGGCGGCAGAGCAGCTCGCCGGGCACGGCGTTGCGCTCGCCGAACGCCTCGGCGCGGCCGGTTGCGACGTAGCGCGCCGCCAGCCGCGTCGTCCACGGCAGCAGCTCCGCGGGCGTGACCTCCTGCAGCGCGACCGGCCCGCGGGCCTGCACGAACCCGAACGGGAACGTCTCGTCGTCGCAGCACAGGGCCGCCCGCGGGTCCGCGCGCAGGCGGCGCGCCTTCGCCGTCGCCTCGTTCGTCGTGAAGACGAGGTCCTCGCCGTCGACGACGAACCAGATCGGCACGACGATGGGCCCCGACCCGCCGCCGAGGCCGAGCTTGCCGGTGCGGACGCCCGAGGCGAGGAAGGCCAGGCACTCCATGGGCGTGAGGTGGCGGCTCACCTAGCGCCCCCGCCACACGGGCTCGCGCTTCTCGGCGAAGGCGACCGCGCCCTCGCGGGCGTCCGCGGAGCCGAAGACGGGCGCGGTGACCTCGAGCTGACGCGCCCAGAACTCCTCCTCGCCCCACTCCCACTGGCGCTCGAGGACCTCCTTCGTGGCCGCGACCGCGAGCGGGCCGTTGCGCGCGATCGCCGCGGCCAGCTCGAGCGCGGCGTCGACCGCCCCGCCCGGCTCGGCCAGGCGGTTGACGACGCCGAGGGCGTGGGCGCGCTCGGCGTCGATCGGGTCCCCGGTCAGCGCGAGCTCCATGGCCAGGCCGTAGGGCATCCGGCGCGGCAGGCGGCGCAGCGCGCCGGCGGCGGCGACGAGCGAGCGCTTGACCTCGGGGATGCCGAGGCGGGCGCCGCGCGCGGCCACGATGAGGTCGCAGGCCAGGGCGATCTCGAAGCCGCCGGCCACCGCGAAGCCCTCGATCGCCGCGATGAGCGGCTTGCGCGCGCCGCGCTGGACGATGCCGGCGAACCCGCGCCCCTCGACGTGGGGCGACTCGCCCGCGACGAAGGCCTTGAGGTCCATGCCGGCGCAGAAGCCGCCGCCCGCGCCGGTGAGGACGCCGACGGCGAGCGCGTCGTCGCCGTCGAGCTCGTCCAGCGCGGCGGCGATCCCCTCCGCCACCGCCCGGTTGACGGCGTTGCGGGCCTCGGGACGGTCGATCGTGATGACGAGGACCGCGTCGCGGCGCTCGGTCAGGACGGCGGGCATGCGCCGCAGCCTACGGCGGTCCCGCGATAGCGTCGCGCGGTGCCCCGCCCCCTCGCGCTCGTCCTCGCCCTCCTCGCGCGTCGCCGCGCCCGCCGTGGCCGCCGCGCCGGCCGTCGCCGCGCCGGCCCGGTCGCTCGCCGGCGACGCCGACCCGCTCGTCGGCACCGACGAGGACGCCGCGGACTACGGGACCGGCGGTGGGTCGGGCGCGACGGCCCCGACCGCGGCGCTGCCCTTCGGCATGGTCCAGCCCGGGCCCGACACGTCGCCTTCGACGGCGAACTTCGCCGGCGGCTACAGCGCCGGCGACCACCTCATCCGCGGGTTCTCGCTGACGCACTTCAGCGGCGCCGGGTGCACCGGCTTCCGCGACGTCCCGCTCATCCCGACGACGGCGGCCGTCGACGTCGCCCCGCACGAGCCGGGCTCCAGCGACCTGCGGCCCCGGTACCTCGCGCGCTTCGACCACCGCCACGAGCGCGCCCGGCCGGGCGACTACCGGGTCACGCTCGATCCCGGGACGGGCCGCGCGATCCGGACCGAGGTCACCGCCACGACGCGCGTGGCGGTGCTGCGCCTGCGCTTCCCGCGGACGCGCGCGGCCAGCGTGCTCGTCGACCCCGGCGGCGCGGCGCGCGCCAACGGGCTCGCGCGCGTGCGGGTGGACCCCGCGCGCCGCGAGGTCACCGGCGAGGCCGAGAGCGGCTCGTTCTGCTTCCAGCCCGGGCGCTACCGGCTCTTCTTCGCGGCCCGCTTCGACCGGCCGCCGGCGCGCTCGGGCACCTGGACCGAGCAGCGGCTGGCCGCCGGCTCGAGGGCTGCGGCCGACCGCTCCGACGGCACGCCCTTCAACTGGTCCCCGACCCCGACCGGGCCGCGCACCCTGCCGGGGAACCCGAGCACGACCGCGCAGGCGGGCGCCTACGCGACGTTCGACGCGCGGCGCGCGCGCACCGTGCGAGGTCCGCGTCGCGCTGTCCTCGGTCAGCGTCGGGGCCGCCCGGCGCACGCTCGCGCGCGAGGCGCCACCGCGGCGGTCCTTCGCGGCGCTGCGCGCCGCCGCGCGGGCCCGGTGGGCCGGGATGCTCGACCGCGTCCGCGTCGCGGGCGGCCGCCGCGCCGACCGCGTCCTCATGGGGACGTCGCTGTACCACGCGCTCCTGCACCCGAGCGCGTGGTCGGACCCCGACGGGCGCTACCGCGGCATGGACGGCCGCGTGCACCGCGCCCGCGGCTTCACGAAGGTCACGAACGTCTCCGGGCTGGGACGTCTACCGCAGCCAGGTGCAGCTCATGGCGCTGCTCGCCCCCCGGCATGCCGACGACCTCGCCGCCTCGCTCGTCGCCGACGCGCGCGAGTCCGGGTGCCTGCCGCGCTGGCCGGCGGCGAACGTCCAGACGAACGTCATGGTGGGCGACCCCGCGGCGCCGATCCTCGCCTCGCTCGACGTCGCTCGGCGCCGGGCGGCGCACCGCCCGGGCGGCGCTGCGCGCGATGGTCCGCGGCGCGACGGCGCCGTGCCACACGCGCACCGGCGACGTCACCGAGCGCGAGGGCCTCGCAGGACGACCTGCGCCTCGGCTACGTCCCCTACGACCACCAGGTCGACGTGACCGCCCGCACGCTGACGGCACGCGACGCGCCGTGGGGCTCGGCGGCCACGACGCTGGAGGACGCGATCGCCGACTTCGCGATCGCGCGGATGGCCGCCCGCCACGGCGACGACGCCACCGCCCGCACGATGCTCCGCCGCGCCGGGCGGTGGCGCGCCCTGCTCGACCCGGCCGCGCGCCTCGTGCGCCCGCGCCGCGCCGACGGCTCGTTCGTGCCGGTGACGCCCGACAGCGGCGACGGGTTCGTGGAGGGCAGCGCGGAGCAGTACACGTGGCTCGTGCCGCACGACCCGGCGGGCCTCGCGGCGGCACTCGGCGGGCGCGGAGGTCGCGGCGCGCCGCCTGGACGCGTTCTTCACGGAGCTCAACGCCGGGCCGGCCAGCGCCCGCGCCTTCCTCGGCAACGAGCCGGGGCTCGGGACCCCGTGGCTCTACGCCTGGCTCGGGCGGCCGTGGCGCACGCAGGCCGTCGTGCGGCGGGCGCTGCTGGGGCTCTACCGCCCGACGCCGGGCGGGATGCCGGGCAACGACGACGGCGGGACGCTCAGCGCGTGGTGGGCCTTCGGCGCGCTCGGGGTCTACCCGGCGGTGCCGGCCGAGGACGTCCTCGTCGTCGGGTCGCCGCTGTTCCGCCGGGTCGTCCTGCGCCTGCCGCGCGTGGGGACGGTGCGGATCGACGCGCCGCGCGCCGCCCGCGGACGGCCCTACGTCCACGACCTGCGCGTCGACGGGCAGGCGCACGGGCGCCCGTGGCTGCGCGTGCGCGACCTGCGTGGGGGCGCGCGCCTGCGCTTCGCCCTGGGGGCGCGGCCCGACCGCGCGTGGGGCGCCCGCGCCGCGGACGCGCCGCCGTCCTTCCCGCCTCCGGGGACGCGGCCGGGCTAGGCGAAGAGCGTCAGGTCGGGCTCGCGCTCGCCGCGCACGACGGCGAGGTCGACCTCGACGCAGTCCAGGCCGCGCCCCTCGGCGAGCACCCGGGCCTGGGGCTTGACCTGCTGGGCGGCGAGCACGCCACGGCAGTCCGACAGCGCCGGGTCCAGGCGCAGGCGCTCGAGGTAGCGCGTGAGCTGCTCGACGGCGTCGATCGTCCCGACGCGCTTGATCTCGACGGCGACCCAGCCGTCGTCGGCGTCGCGGCACATGAGGTCGACCGGGCCGATGTCGGTCGGCCACTCGCGGCGGACGAGCCGGAAGCCCTCGCCGCACCAGCCCGGCGCGGCGGCCAGCGCCTCCTGGAGGTCGCGCTCCACGCCGTCCTTCTCGAGCGCGGCGGCCTCGCCCATGTCGTGCGTCACGTCGGAGAGCACCTCGGCGATGCGGATGTCGAGGCGGTCCTCGGCGCTCTCGGCGTGCTTGCGCACGACGATCGCGCCGGGCTCCTCCTCGATGACCGTGGGCGGGGTCATCCAGTTCTGGGGCTTGACGGACGAGCCCCCGTCGTGCCAGATCGAGACCCCGCCATCGGCCTTGAACATCAGCAGCCGGACGGCCTCGGGAAGGTGGGTCGTGAGGCGACCCGTGTAGTCGACGGAGCAGCGGGCGACGATCAACCGCACGCCGGGCACCGTAGCCGGTGCCCACGATGGGTCGCCGCCTCGGGGCCCGGAGCGGGCCTGCCCCGGCGGGGGACGCCACCGCGCCGGCGGGCGGCCTCCGGGCGTACCTGCGCACCGCGTTGACACGCTCCGCGCGCTGGGAGATCGGCGAGCCGCCGACCGTGGAGGAGCACCGCGCGCGAGCGGGCGGATGGACGACGAAGGGGTGGCCGCTGGCCGCGGCCGCGGCCGCGGCGACGGCCGCGGCGCTGGTCGCCGCCGGCGCGGGCAGACCGACTTCGCCACCGGCGTCGGGCAGACCCAGGCGAGGTCAACGACCATCACGACGGGGCCGGACGCGCGTCGCGCGTGGTGCGAGGTAGAGGCCGCGCTCGTCGTCCACGGCGGCGCGGCGAAGCAGACCACCGCGTCGGCGGTGACGACGACCGTGCCACTCAGCTCGCGTGCCAGGCGCGCCCAGCACGCTGTGCGAGCCGCCTTCGCTGCCGGGCTTGCGCAGCGGCGGGAGGTCGGCGACCGTCCAGACGAACCACACCGCCATCGCGCCCAGCACGGCGCGCCGCAGCGCCACGCGGTGGCGCACGACGAACGGCGCGAACGACGGCCGCTGGTCCACGAACGCCGACGCGACCGCGAAGAGCGAGGCGATGACGAGGCCGACGGGGTTGGCCAGCCTTGAACCCCGAGTGCTCGCCCGCGAAGAGGACGCCCTCGGTGCCGAAGGCATGGAGGCCGAGGAAGCCGCCGGTGGCCAGGAACGCGAGCGAGATGAGCAGGACGCGCGCGTCCCGCGGCGGTTCGCCGCATCGCCGGCGGTGTAGGCCAGCAGGAAGACCGCGATGCCGACCGTGAGGAACAGCGTGAAGTGGACGCGGTAGTTGTCCCAGTCGAGGTCGAGCTGCTTGCGCCACAGCAGCGAGCCGAGGCCGACGAGCGGCAGCGCCGCGGCCATGATCCAGGCCGCCGCCGCCAGGCCGCTGCGGTCGCGCGGGCCGCCAGCGGCAGGGAGTCCGGCCGGCGGCGCCTGGAGCTCGACGTGGCTCACCCGCGGAACCTATGGCGCGTGCGCGCTCGAGCGGTGCGGACATCCGCGTCCTCGGTGCGGCGGGCCCCAGTCGCCGCGTTCGGCTGGCTCGCACTCGGCGCGACGGGCCCGCGCCGCCGCCTCAGACGATGAAGCGCGTCTCCGTCGGCTTCGTCGCGCCCCGCAGCGGCACGCCGAGCGTCTGCGTGAACGTGGCCGTCGGCATCCCGCCGAACATCGTCGAGAGCCCGATGTCGGTCAGCGGGTTGTTGAAGACGAGGACCCAGATCATGTCGGTGGTGCCGACGTTGCGGATGTAGTGCGCCCAGCCCGTCGGGATGAAGCCGATGTCGCCGGGCTCGAGGACCGAGATGCTCTGCTGGTCGTCGGGCGTGACGATCCCCAGCTCGCCCTTGCCCTGGACGGCGTAGTCCACCTCCCAGTGGGTCGGGTGCCAGTGGGGCTCGCGCAGCGCGCCGGGCTTGAGGACGAGGTAGCCGGCCGAGGCCTCGTTGTCCTGGAGCACGGGGAAGTTGCTCGGCAGCGCCTTCGTGATCGATCCGCCGGGGCGGACCGTCTGCGGCGTCGTCGAGGCGAGCGGGAAGCGGTAGCTGTCGGGCGTCTTGGGCAGGACCGGGCGGCCGGAGCCGCCGTCCCCGCCCCCGCCGCTCGCCAGGCCGGGCGCCGCCAGCGCGCCGCTCGCCACCGTCGTCGCCCCGGCCGCGATCAGCAGCTGACGGCGATTGACGTCCTCCATGGCCGTGCCCCCTTGGTCGGAGCGCCGAGCCTACGCTCGGGCCAGTCCGTGCGCGGAGGTGCCTAGGCAGCCCCGGCCGGATCGTCCGCCGGCCACTCGGCGCGCGGCCCCGCGAGCCGCTCCCAGTAGGCGATCCACACGCGCTCGTGCTCGATCCCGGCCTCGAGCGTCAGCGCCGGCCCGCCCGAGCCGGGGAGCGCGGCGCGCAGCGCCTCATAGCGTGCCAGCCGCGCCCGGTGCTGGGCGAGCTGCGCCGGGGCGACGGACGCCGGGTCGGCGCCGAAGAAGAGCTTGAGCAGGGCGGGCTCCCGGAACTCCGCCGGGGGCGTCCCCGCATCGGCGAGCCAGTCCCGTAGGGCGTCGCGGCCGGCGTCGGTGAGCGCGTAGTGCTTGCGGCGGCGGCCGGCCTCCTCGCGGCGGACGGAGACGAGCCCGGCCGCGGCCAGGCGGTCGGGCTCGGCGTAGAGCTGGGAGTGCGGAACGCTCCAGAAGCTCCCGACGCTGCCGGCGTGGCCGGCCTTGAGCTCGTATGGCGTCGCCTCTCCGGCGAAGGCGAGGAGGCCGAGCACGATGTACGACGTCGGGGTGAGGGCGCCTGGCGTTGACAACAGTCCGAGTTGGATGGTACAAGTCGGATCGTCCTGACACGACGATCCGGGAGGGCCGGAGGATGGCAGCGACGACGGCGGGCAGGACCGGGGCCACGACGACGGGGACGGCCGGCGCGCCCGGGACGGAGCTCCCGGCGGACGCGACCGCCACGGCGGGGCCGGCGCTCGGCTTCACCAGCAGCCACGAGGAGGTCGTCCTCGACGACCTCGAGCTGACCGGGGCGCTGCCGCGCTGGCTGGCGGGGAGCCTCCTGCGGACCGGCCCCGCGCGGTTCGAGGTGGGCGCGCGCACCGTCGACCACTGGTTCGACGGCCTCGCGCAGCTGCACCGCTTCTCCTTCGCGGAGGGCCGGGTGGGCTACGCGAGCCGATTCCTGCGCAGCAGGGCGTTCACCGCCGCCGAGCGCGACGGGCGCCTCGCGTACCGCGAGTTCGCCACCGACCCGTGCCGCTCGGCCTTCCGCCGCGTCGCCTCGCTCTTCACCCCGGGCCACGACATGACGGACAACGGCGCCGTGAACGTCGTCGCGCTGGGCGAGCGCTGGCTCGCGCTGACCGAGACGCCGATGCCGGTCGAGTTCGATCCGGGGACGCTCGAGACGCTCGGCGTGGCCGAGCGGCCACCGGGCGACCACACCACCGCCCACCCCCACGACGACGGCGGCGAGCTGTGGGGCCACGCCGTCCGCTTCGGCGCGCGGTCGTCCTACCTCGTCTACGCGCTGCGGCCCGGGGAGCGCCGGATCGTGGCCAAGCTGCCCGTGCGCCGCCCGGCGTACCACCACTCGTTCGCCCTGACGCCCACGCGCGCCGTGCTCGCGGAGGCGCCGTTCACCGTGGAGCCGCTGCGGCTGGCCCTCGGCCGGCGGCCGTTCGCGGAGTGCTTCGAGTGGCGCCCGCAGGACGGCGCGCGTCTGCTCGCCGTCGACCGCCGCACGGGTGCACCGGCGGGCACGTGGGCCGCCGACCCGTTCTTCTGCTTCCACCACGTCAACGCCTTCGAGGACGGCGACGACCTCGTCGTCGACCTCCTCGCCTTCGACGACGCCCGCGTCGTCGGGGCGCTGTCGCTCGGGCGGCTGCGCGACGGCGAGCCGACCCCGCAGCCCCAGCTGCGGCGCTACCGCCTGCGACCGGGCGCGCCGCGCGCCGAGGTCGAAATCCTGGCCGAGGGCCGCTTCGAGCTGCCGGTGATCGACTACGGCGCCGTCAACGGCCGGCCCTACCGCCGCGTGTGGGGCGTCGGCGCGCCCGACGACGGCGGGTGGTTCGACCGCCTCGTCGCCACCGACGTGACGACGGGCGAGCAGCGCACGTGGCGCGAGCCCGACACGTACCCGGGCGAGCCGGTCCTGGCCAAGCGGCCGGGCGCGACGGAGGAGGACGACGGCGTCCTGCTCTCGGTCCTGCTCGAGCCGCGCCGCGGCGCGTCCGCGCTGCTGGTCCTCGACGCGCGCACGCTCCAGGAGCTGGCCCGCGCGCGCGTCCCGCACCACCTCCCCTTCGGCTTCCACGGCGCCTTCACGACGGCGGCCTAGCGCGGGCCCGGCGCGGCGACGCCCGCCGTGCGCAGCGCCGCGTCCGTGCGGCGGTCGCCGAGCGCGAAGCGCGGGTCCGCTGGCTCGGCGCCCGCGAGCCAGCCCTCCACGAGCTCGGCGAGGGCGGGCCCGTGCTTGAAGCCGTGCCCCGACCCGCCGCCGAGGAGCCAGACGCGGCCGTCGTGCTCGGGGTGCGGCGCGAGCAGGAACCGCGTGTCCGCCGTGAGCTCGTACTGGCACGTGCGGGTGCCGACGAGCGGTGCGTCGGCCAGCGCGGGGAACCGGGCGGCGACGTAGGCGCGCATGCGCGCCTCATGCTCGGGGCGCGGGACCCGGCGCAGGGTCTCGGCGTCGACCTCGGGGCCCTCGACGTCGGGCGCGATCTTCACGCCGCGCCCGTCGAGGTCGCCCAGGCCGTAGGCGGCGCCGTCGTAGTCGACCCAGCCGGGGACGCCGGGCGTCGCCCACGCGGCGCCCGCCCCGAGGAAGAACACGTCCTGCTGCGTGACGCGCAGGCGCACGAGGTCACCGAAGAGCCGCGGCAGCCACGCACCGCAGGCCCACGCCACGCGGTCGGCCTCCAGGCGGGTGCCGTCGTCGAGGACCACCGTCGCGCCGTCCGGCCGGGCGGCGGCCGCCACCAGCCGTGCGCCCCGGGCGACGGCGTCGGCCGCCAGCGCCCGGGTCGCGTCGCGCGCCCGCAGGACGCCCGCCTCGGGCTCGAGCAGGGCGAAGGCGAGGTCGTCGCCGGCGAAGCTCGGGAACAGCCGGGCCGGGTCGACGCGCTCGCAGGGCACGCCGAGCGCCCGCAGCGTCCGCTCGGAGGCGGCCTCCCAGCCGTCGGGGCGCCGTGCCAGCCAGACGACGCCGGCCGGCGCGACGAGCCCCGGGTCGAGCTCGCGCCAGAGCGCGAGCGCCCGCCGCGAGAGCGCGGCGTGGAAGGCGTCGTCGCCGTGCGCGGCGCGGATGAGGCGCGACTCGCCGCCCGACCCGGCCCGCGCGTGCCCGGGTGCCACGGCCTCGACGAGCGTGACGTCCCAGCCCGTCATGGTGCAGCGCCGCGCCAGCGCGGCGCCGAAGACCCCCGCCCCGACGACGACGACCGACCGGCTCACGGCGACGGACGCTAGCGTCCGGGCGTGCCCGACCTCTCCTCCCTGCTCGACGGCCGCCCCGCGCCCGGGGCCGCCGGCGGTCGCGTCGAGCGCCACAACCCGGCCGACGAGCGCGACGTCGTCGCGACGATCGCGCTCGGCGACCACAAGACCTTCGTGGACGCCTGCGGGCGTGCCCGCGCCGCGCAGGCGGCCTGGGCGGCCACCCCGGCGCCGGTCCGCGGCCGGGTCGTCCAGCAGGCCGGCCGCCTCGTCGAGTCCAACGCCGAGGCGCTGGCCCGCACCGTCACGCGCGAGGTCGGCAAGCCGCTGGCCGAGGCGCGCGCCGAGGTCCAGGAGGTGGTCGACACGTGCGACTTCTTCCTCGGCGAGGGACGCCGGCTGTACGGCCAGACCGTCCCGAGCGAGCTGCCCGACAAGCAGCTCTTCACCTTTCGCGCGCCGGTCGGCGTCGCGGCCATCGTGACCGCCGGGAACTTCCCCGTCGCGGTCCCGAGCTGGTACGTCGTCCCGGCGCTGTTGTGCGGCAACGCCGTCGTCTGGAAGCCCTCGGAGGAGGCCGCCGCGTGCGCCGACGCGCTCGCGCGCCTGCTGCTGCACGCCGGCCTCCCGCAGGGCGCCCTCCAGCTCGTGCTCGCCGACGGGGCCGAGACCGCCGCCGGTCTGGAGCAGGCGCTCGTGGACGGGCTGGTCGACAAGGTCGGCTTCACCGGGTCGACCGCGGTCGGGCGCCGGATCGGCGAGCTGTGCGGCCGCCACCTGCAGTCGCCCTGCCTGGAGCTCGGCGGGAAGAACCCGCTCGTCGTCTGCGCCGACGCGGACGTCGACCTGGCCGTCGAGGGCGCGCTCTTCAGCGGGTTCGGCACCGCCGGGCAGCGCTGCACGTCCCTCGGCGTGGCCGTCGTGCACGAGGACGTCCACGACGAGTTCCTGGCCAAGCTCGTCCGGCGGGTCGAGGACGCGCCGGTCGGCGACCCGACGCAGGACGTGCTCTACGGGCCGATGATCTCCGGGCGCTTCCTCGAGCGCTTCCTCGACGAGTGGCTCGCGCTCGTCCGCAACCACCACGAGGTGCACGGCTCCACGGCCGTCGGGCGCATCACGCGCGACTCGCCCCGCCGGGGCTTCGTGGGCGACGGGCAGGTGGGTGCGGATCACGGGCTCTACGTCCATCCCACGGTCGTCAGCGGCGTGCGCGCCGACGACCAGCTCGCCAGGACGGAGACGTTCGGCCCGCTCGTCGGGGTCGCCGCCTTCGGCGACTGGGAGGAGGCGCTGGCGCTGGCCGACGGCCATGGCTACGGCCTGAGCGCCGCCGTCTACACGCGCGACCCGGGCACCGCGTTCCGGTTCCGCGAGCGCGTGCGGGCCGGGATGGTGAGCGTCAACACCTCGACGACGGGCGCCGAGGCGCACCTGCCCTTCGGCGGCAACGGCCGCTCGGGCAACGGCTCGCGTCAGTCCGGCGTCTGGGTGCTCGACCAGTTCACCCGCTGGCAGTCGCTGAACTGGGACTACGCCGGGCGCCTGCAGCGCGCGCAGAGCGACGTCGCCGACGTCGCCGCCGACCTCGGGTTCCGCCTCGACGGCTGAGCGCCACCTGAACGTCCGGCCGCCCGCCCGCCGCGGGCGCCCTAGCCTCGGCAGGTGGTGCCGCGCCCTCCCCTCCTCGCGCCCGTCGCCGCAGCGCTGGCCGCCGCCGCGGCCGCGGGCGGGTGCGGCGGCCACGCCGCGGGGCCCGGCGCCTCGGCGTCCGGGCAGCCGTCCGCGCGCACCGCGCGGGCGACGGCGCCGTCCCCGGCGCGCTCCACCGCGCCGGTCGCCCTCCGGCTCCTCACCACCCGCCGGCTCCCCGCCCCGGTGCAGCTCCCGGCGCTCGCAGTCCGCGGCGGCGAGGTCCTGGCCGCCGGCGGCCTGAACGCGGCCGACACGTCGGTCGCGGACGTCGTGCGGGTCGCCCCGGGGCGGCCGCGGCGCGTCGCGACGCTCCCGGCGGCCATCCACGACGCGGGCGCCGCCGCGATCGGCAGGACGCTGTACGTGGCCGGCGGGGGAACGGCCGCGGGCCCGACCGACGCGATCACCGCGCTGCCCGCCGCCGGCGCGGCGACCCCCGCCGGGCGCCTCCCGGCGGCGAGCTCGGACCTCGAGGGCGCGACGGCCGGCGGCCGGGTCGTCCTGGTCGGCGGCTCCACCGGGGCGGCCCCGCAGCGCACGGTGCTCGCGTTCCGCCCGGGCGGGCGGGCGCGCGTCGTCGCCCGGCTGCCGCGACCGCTGCGCTACGCGGCGGTCGCCGCCGTGGGCGACCGCGTCGTCGTGGCCGGCGGGACCGACGGGGCCCGCGCCAGCGACCAGGTCGTCGTCGTCGACCCGGCGGCCGGCCGCGCGCGCGTCGTCGCGCACCTGCCGTCCGCGGTCGAGCACGCCGGCGGCGCGGTGGTGGGCGGCACGTTCTACGTCCTCGGCGGCCGCGGGCCCGTGCTCGGCAGCGCGCGCCGCACGATCCTCGCCGTCGACCTCCGGACCGGGCGGGTGCGCCGCGCCGGCCGCCTCCCCGTCGCGCTCTCCGACCTCGGCGCCGTCGCCTTCCGCGGGCACGTCGTGGTCGCCGGCGGCCGGGACGCCGCCGGCGGCGTCCACGACGAGGTCCTGGACCTCGTGCCGCGATGAGGCGCTCGGTCGCAGCGCTGGGCGCGGCCGCGGCGCTCGTGGCCGGCTGCGGCGGCGGCGCGGACCCGGCGACGACCACGACCACGACCCGCCCGGCCCCCGCCGCGCCCGCGCGGCCGCCGGTCGTCGGCACGGCGGCCGGTGCGCACGCCGAGTCCGGCGGGGCGCGCGTCGTGCGCGGGCGCGTCGCCTTCGCGGCCGTCCGTCCCGGGCGCATCCCGGCCCCGCTGGTGCGCCGCGACGTCTACGCGGCGGAGGCGCCCGGGCGGATGTCGGCCGCGACCCGCGGCGCCCGCGCGCTCGTCTACGTGCCGAACTCGGACTCCTCGACGGTCAGCGTCATCAGCCAGCGCACCCGCCGCGTGGTGCGCACGTTCGCCGTCGGACGCCTGCCCCAGCACGTCACGCCCGCCTGGGACCTGCGGACGCTCTGGGTCACGAACGACGAGGGCAACTCGCTGACGCCGATCGACCCGCGGACGGGCCGCCCCGGGACGCGGGTCCCGGTGCTCGACCCGTACAACCTCTACTTCACCGCGGACGGGCGGCGCGCCGTCGTCGTGGCCGAGGCCCATCGACAGCTCGACTTCCGCTCGCCGCACACGATGCGCCTGCGGCGCACGCTCCCGCTGCCGCAGTGCGCCGGTGTCGACCACATGGACTTCACCGCCGACGGGCGCCGCGCGCTCGTGTCGTGCGAGTTCGCCGGGCGGATGGTCGTCGTCGACCTCGTGCACGAGCGGGCGCTGAAGACCGTCGACCTGCGCCCCGGCGCGATGCCGCAGGACGTCAAGCTCTCGCCCGACGGGCGGACGTTCTACGTCGCCGACATGGCCTCTGGCGGGGTCTGGCTCATCGACGCGCACCGGATGGCGAAGCTGCGCTTCCTCCCGACGGGCGCCGGTGCCCACGGCCTGTATCCGAGCCGCGACCGCCGGCTCCTCTACGTGACGAACCGGGGCGAGGGGACGATCACGCTGCTGTCCTTCCGCACCCGCCGCCCACTGCGCAAGTGGCGGCTGCCCGGTCACGCCTCGCCGGACATGGGCGGCGTCTCGGCCGACGGGCGCGTGCTGTGGCTCTCCGGCCGCTACGACGCCGACGTCTACGCGATCAGCACGCGCTCGGGCCGGCTGCTGGCCCGGATCCCGGTCGGCCGGGGCCCGCACGGGCTCTGCGTCTGGCCGCAACCCGGCCGCTACTCGATCGGCCACACCGGGATCCTGCGCTAGCCGGGGGGCGCCGCGGTCCCGGCCGCCCGCCCGGCCTCAGTACCCGTCCGGCCCGACGACGTTGCGCAGCGGCTCGCCCGCCGCGAAGCGCCGCAGCTGGCTGCCGCACAGCGCCCACGCCCGCTCCTCGGCCAGCGGCGTGTCACCGGCCACGTGCGGGCTGACGACGGTCCCGGGCGTCCGCCACAGGGGGTGCTCGGGCGGCAGGGGCTCGGGGTCGACGACGTCCAGGACGGCGCGCAGCCGGCCGGTCTCGAGCTCGGCCACGAGGTCGTCGGTGACGAGCGTCGGCCCGCGGCCGGCGTTGATCACCAGGGCGCCCGGGTGCAGGAGCGACAGCAGCGTCGCGTCGACGAGCCCCTCGGTCTCGGGCGTGAGCGGGAGGAGGTCGACGAGGACGTCGGCGTCCCCGGTCAGCCGTGCGAGGTCGGCGAGGCCGTGCACGCCGTTGCGCGGGTTCCGGCCCACCCCGTCGACCGTGCAGCCCAGGGCGCGCAGCAGCCGGCCCGCCTCGCGGCCGATCGACCCGAAGCCGACGATCACGACCCGCCGCCCGGCGACGTCGTCGAGCCCGAGGCGGCGCCACGTGCCCGTGGCCTGCCCCTCCCCCACCTCCCGCGCGCGCTTGGCGTCGGCCATGACCGCGGCGACGACCCACTCCGCCACGGCCGAGTCGCGCGCGCCGCGCGCGCTGCAGAGCGTCGCCCTCCGCGGGACGCGATCCCGGACCCAGTCCACCCCGGCCGAGCGCACCTGGACGACCTCGGCCGCGGGCAGGTCCTCCAACCCGTCCGCGCGACCCGAGCTCGGCACGACGAAGCGCACGTCGCCCCGGTCCGGGGCGGCGGCGGGGTCGTCGGGCCAGTCGCGCACCTCCCACCCGTCCGGGACGGGCCCGAAGGCCCGTTCGCGGGCCTCGCGGCGCTCGTCGGTCAGCCAGGCGATCACGCGGCCGGCAGGACGCGCGGCTGGGCCGCGCGCAGGCGCTCGAGCAGGTCCGCGACCTCCGGGTCGGCCGCCAGGCGCAGCGCGCGCTCGGCGGCCGCGATGGCGTCGCTGACCCGGTCGGTGCGCGCGAGCGCGAACGCGTGGCGCGCCCAGGCCGGCGCCGACGAGCCGTCGAGCATCGTCGCCTGCTCGGTCGCGGTGACCTCCGCGCCGAGGTCGCCCGCGAGGTGGTGGGCGAGCGCGAGGTCCAGCAGCGCCTCGACCGTCGGCCCGAGGCGGCGCGCGTGCTCGAGCGCCTCGATCGCCGCGGGGCGGTCCATGAGCCGCAGGCGCAGGCGACCGACGCGCGCCCACGCGTCCGCGTCGCCCGGTCCCCGCGCCGCGGCGCGGTCGGCGGCCTCGGCGGCGAGGTCGATGGCGCCCATGTCCTCGTAGATCCGCGCGGCGAAGCGGTGCGGCGCCGGTCGCTCGCCTTCGACGCGCGCCCAGTCGCGCACGGCGCGGCCCGCCGCGACGAGGTTCCCCGCCTGCCAGAAGGCGAGCGTCATGAGCCGCAGCACGGACGGGTTGCGCGGCTCGGCGTCGCGCGCGTAGACGAGCCGCTGCGCGGCCAGCGCGTAGTCGCCCTCGGCCATCGCGTGCTGGGCCGCGGTCAGGAAGCGCTGGACGCGCTCGGCGCCGGGGTCGGGCGTGGAGAAGTCGACGAACTGCAGCGAGCCGGCCGGGACGGTGCGCACGCCGACGGCGAACTTCACGCGCGCCCACTGCTGCACGTCGTCGCCCGCACCGGTGAAGTAGATGCCGGCCACGGTCCCGACGCCCCACTCGGGGTAGGAGACGCAGCGCGCGTAGCGGTGCACGACCGAGTGGTCGGGCATGCGCGACGCGAACGGGTCGTGCTTGGCGCGGTCGGCGTCGGCGGCGCGCTGGCGCTGCTCCTCCTCGTAGGCGCGCCGGCCGGCCTCCTGGCGCGCGACGCGCGCCGCCGCGGCGCTCGCCCGGACGGCGTTCTTCGACACGCGGCCGCCGCGCGAGCCCTCCGCCAGCGAGATGAGCTGGTCGGCCGCCTCGTTGATCGCCTTGAGGTGGCGCTCGTGCTCGAACTGCCGCCCGGGCGGCGCGAGGTCGGGGTGCCAGACCTTGGCCAGGCGCCGGCGCGCCAGCTGCACGTCACGCTGCTCGAACGGGGGCTCGAGCTCCAGCAGCAGGAGGGCCTGCTCGATGTCCAGGACGGCGCCGGGCACAGCCCTCCAGGCTACCGGCGCCGGCCCGCGGCGCTCGACCCCTAGTCGATGAGCTTGCGCCGCATCCGGCTGACGGCGAGCGTCCAGGCGAGCGCGCCGAAGACCACGAGGACGGCCACGTGGTACAGGTCGACCCAGCCCTCGAAGCCGAAGACCGCGTGTCGCACGAGCTGCACGCAGTGGTAGAGCGGGTTGAACTGCGCGGCGACCTGCGCCCACTCGGGGAGGCCCGCGATCGGGAAGTACGTCCCGGCCACGAGGAACAGCGGCGTGATGACGATCGAGGTGACGTAGTTGAAGTTCTCGATCGACTTCATGACCGCGGCGATGAGGATGCCGAACGACGACCACCCGAAGCCGGTCAGGAAGGCGATGAACGGCACCGTGAGCATGCCCCAGCTCGGGTCCAGGCCGAAGACCATGGCGACGAGCAGCGGGACGCAGCCGTAGGTCCCCGCCCGTGCCGAGATCCACAGCGCCTCCGCCGTGACGAGCTCCTCGGTGTCGACGGGCGCCGCCAGGATCGCGTCGTACGTGTGCTGGAACGAGTACTTCACGAACGTCCCGAACATCGCCGGGAAGACGCTCGAGAAGAGCACCGCGGTGGCGACGGTGCCGGTGCCGACGAACTCGACGTAGTCGTAGCCGCCCACCCGCGAGACGATCGACCCGAAGCCGAAGCCGAAGGCGAGCAGGTAGATCGTCGGCTCGACCGTCGAGGAGAACGTCGTCGCGCGCCAGTAGGAGCCGAAGTTCACGACCTCGCGGACGAGGACGCCCATGAGCCCCGCCCGGTCGATCCGCGGCACCCGCCGCGCCGCCGCTCGGCGCCCGCGCCCGCCGGCCGCCCAGGACGCCATCAGGCCACCTCCTCCCCGGTCAGCAGGACGAAGACGTCCTCGAGGTTCGAGGGCCGCCGCTCGCCGTCGGGCGCCTCCCCGTCGAGGTGCTCGGCCCGCAGGATCGTCACGGAGGTCCCCGTGCGCCGCGTGGCCCAGCCGCGCCCCGCCGCGTCGGACTCGACCTCGCGCAGGCGCGCCGGCGGCCCGTAGACCTCCAGCGCCTCGTGCCCGGCGTGCTCGAGCACGAGGTCGGTCGGGCGCCCGGTCGCGACCGCGCGGCCGTGCGCCATGACCGTCACGGTGTCCGCCAGGCGCTGGGCCTCCTCGATGTAGTGCGTCGACATGAGGATCGACACGCCCTCGCTGCGGAGCCGGTCGATGAGCGCCCAGAGCTCCTGGCGCACCTGGGGGTCGAGTCCGACCGTCGGCTCGTCGAGGAGGACGAGCCGCGGCTCGTGGACGAGCGCGCGGGCGATGAGCAGGCGCCGGCGCATGCCGCCCGAGAGCTCGTCGACCTTCGCCGTGCGGCGCTCGCGGAGGTTGGCCAGGTCGAGCGCGCGCTCGATGGCGTCGCGCCGCGCGCGCTTCGGGACGCGGTAGAGGAAGGTGAACACGAGGAGGTTCTGCTCGACGGTCAGCGTCGTGTCGAGGTTGTCGAGCTGGGGGACGACGCCCATCTGCGCCCGCGCCTTCTTCGAGTCGCCGGGCAGGACGTGGCCGAGCACCTCGAGCGACCCCTCGTCGGCGATGGCCTGCGCCGTCAGGAGCTTCATCGTCGTGGACTTGCCCGCCCCGTTGGGTCCGAGCAGGCCGACGCACGTCGCCTCGGGCAGGACGAGGTCGAGGCCGGCGACCGCGGTCACCGGCCCGTAGCGCTTCACGACGCCCTGGAGGCGCAGGGCGGGGTCGGCGACGGCGGGCACCACCCCAGGATGACGCACCACCGCCGCGGCCACGCGCCCGGCGGCGCGAGTCCTTGATGCGATCTTGACGCCGGGGAGTGCGATCTCCACGCAGGCTTGACGGCCCGTGGAGGACCCTCGCGCCGTGGCGCAGCTCACCGAACGCGGCCTGCGCCGGAGCGTCGGGGTCCCGGGCCTGTTCGCGACGGCCTACGGCAACGTCGGGTCGTCGATCTACTACGCACTGGGCCTGGTGGCGCTGCACGCGCTCGGGCTGACACCGTTGGTGTTCCTTGTCGCCGGCGGCCTCTTCGCGCTCACCGCGAAGACGTACGCGGAGGGCGCGTCGATGTTCCCGGAGGCCGGCGGGTCCTCCTCGTTCGCGCGCCACGCCTTCAACGAGCTGGCCTCGTTCATCGCCGGCTGGGCGCTGACGCTCGACTACATCATCACGATCGCCATCTCGGCGTTCTTCGTCCCGCACTATCTCGGGGCGTTCTTCCCGGCACTGACCCACGGGCCCGGGGACGTCATCGGCGGCATTCTGGTCGTGGCAGTCCTGGCCGCCCTGAACATCCGCGGCCTGAAGGAGTCCGCGCGCCTGAACCTCGTGCTCGCGGTCACCGACCTGGCGACCCAGGTGCTGCTCGTGGGCGTGGGCCTCGTCCTGGTGCTGAACCCGTCGCTGCTCGTCGACCAGGTGCAGCTCGGGGTCGCCCCGACCTGGTCGCAGCTCGTCTTCGCCCTGTCCGTCGCGATGGTCGCCTACACCGGGATCGAGACCGTGTCGAACATGGCCGAGGAGGCCAAGGACCCCGGGCACGACGTGCCCAAGTCGGTGAACCTCGTGCTCTTCGCGGTGCTCGGGGTCTATGCCGGCATCTCCGTCGTGGCGCTGTCGGCCCTGCCGGTGACCCAGGACGCGCACGGCCACTACACCACGCTGCTGGGCACGAAGTTCGAGAGCGACCCCGTGCTCGGCATCGTCGAGCACCTCGGGCTCGGGACCTTCGTCACCACCGCGCTGAAGTACTACGTCGGCGTCCTGGCCGCGACGATCCTGTTCATCGCGACGAACGCCGGGCTCATCGGCATCTCGCGGCTCTCGTGGTCCCTGTCCGAGCACCGCCAGCTCCCCGCGGCCTTCTCGCGGCTGCACCCGCGCTACCGCACGCCCGCGTTCACCATCGTCTGCTACTCGGTCCTCGCGTCGCTGCTGATCCTCCCCGGCCGGACCGACTTCCTCGGCAATCTCTACTCGTTCGGCGCGATGCTCTCGTTCACGACGGCGCACGTCGCCGTCGTCGCGCTGCGCCTGAAGGACCCCGACCGCCCGCGGCCCTACCGGGCGCCGTGGAACGTCCGGGTCCGCGGTCGCCCGGTGCCGATGACGGCGGTGATCGGAGGGATCGGGACGTTCGCCGCCTGGATCTCGGTCCTCGTCCTCCACGACGAGGCGAGGACCGTCGGGCTGGCCTGGATGGCGGTCGGCCTCGCCGGCTACGTCGTCTTCCGGCGCCACGCCGGCCTGGACCTGACGACGGAGGCGCGGATCGACCGCGGGACGCGGCCGCCCGACTTCGTGCCCCTGGACTACCGCTCCTCGCTGGTGCCCGTCCTCGGCTCCGACGTGAGCGCGCGCACGCTGCGCGCCGCGGCCAAGCTCGTCGGCGAGCACGCCACCGTCGACGTGCTCTACGTCGTGGAGGTGCCGAGCCAGCTCCCGCTCGACGGCCCGCTCGAGGCCGAGGAGGACCTCGGCCGGACCGTCCTGGAGACCGCGAGCCTCATCGGCCGGCGGGAGGGCCTGCGGGTGCGCACCGCGCTGGTGCGCACGCGCCACCCCGGCCGCACGATCGTCGACGAGGCGCGCCGGTTGGGCTCCCAGGTCATCTACCTCGGCCCGACCCACGGCGCACCCGGCGAGGGACCGCTCGGGCCCACGGCGCGGTACGTGCTCGGCGAGCGCCCCTGCCGGGTGATCGTCGCCAGCGCGCCGGCCGCCGCGCCGAACGGCGCGGCGCCCGAGGCGCCACCGCGTCCGGGCGCGGCCTTGACGGCGTCTTGACGCCCGGGACGGCGATCTTGAGGGACGCTGGACGCGGCCGGGAGCACACTGGTCCCATGCCACATCTCGCCGTCCTCGACCAGGCCTCGCTCCGCCGCGAGCGCCGTCGGCGGGTGCTGCTGGCCCGCCGGCTCGAGGCCCTCGTCGCCGAGGCCGAGCACCCGCACCGGCGGCCGGGGGCCGTGTCGGCCCGCGTGCCGCTCGATGGCGCCGAGGTGCGCCGGGCGCGCGCGGTCCTGCTCGAGCTCGCCGTCGAGCTGCGGTCCGAGGCGCCCGTCCGCGCCGAGGGCCTGCGGCAGGTCCGCGACCTCCTCACGGACGGCGCGGGGCCGGTGTACCTCCGCCGCTACGACGGGGACGTCACCGACGCCGCCGAGGCGGCGCTGCGCGCACTGCCGGCGGACTGACCCGCGGCCGGCGGGCGTCCCGGCGCGGCACCGCGTCACCGCGCCGCCCGCGTGCGGTCGGCGACGATCCGCACGTCGACCTCGGGGAGCGCCTGCACGATCCGCATCGGGAGCGGGGTCCGCAGGGCCCCGAGGCCGCGGCGCACCGGCGGGGCGGCCACGAGGACGTACGTCGTGCCGCGCTCGCGCGCCACGCGGGCCACGACCTCCGCGGGGTCCTGGCCCTCCTCGACGATCAGGTGCGCGCCGAGCACCGACGCCAGCCGCCGCAGCGCCTCCAGGCGATCGCGCTCCGCGGCGCCGGGCAACCGCTCCGGCTCGCGGACGACGAGGATGTCGAGCTCGGCGGCCAGCCGCTGCGCCGAGCGCCACGCACGCCGGATGATGCGCTCGCCCGACGCCTCCAGCCCGACGAGCGCGAGCAGCCGCTCCTCGAGCTTCATCGGCTCGGCGGCGGCCGTGCCCGCGAAGAGCCGGTCCTCGCGCACGATGAGGGGCTCCCGGTCCAGCCGGCGCGCGCCGACGTCCTCGGCGACCTGGCGCAGGGCCACCTCGCGCAGGGCCTGCAGGTTCTCGATCCGGAAGAAGCCGTTGAGCGCCGTCGGCACGCGCGCGACCGGGTAGACCTTGCCCTCCCGCAGGCGCTCGATGAGGTCCTCAGGCGTGAGGTCCACGAGCACGAGCTCGTCGGCGTGCCCGAGGATCTCGTCGGGCACCGTCTCCTGGACGCGGACGCCGGTCAGGTCGGCGACCTGGTCGTTGAGCGACTCGAGGTGCTGGACGTTGACCGTCGAGAAGACGTCGATGCCCGCGTCCAGGAGGTCGGCGATGTCCTCATAGCGCTTGCGGTGCTCGACCCCAGGCGCGTTCGTGTGCGCGAGCTCGTCGACGAGCGCGAGCTCGGGCCGGCGCGCGACCAGGCCCGGGAGGTCCAGCTCCTCGAGCTCGACGCCGCGGTAGGGCACGCGCCGGCGCGGCAGCACCTCGAGCCCGTCCACCAGCTTGGCCGTCTCGGCCCGTCCGTGCGTCTCGACGAGGCCGACGACCACGTCGCGGCCGGCCTCGGCCTCGGCCTGGCCCTCCTGGAGCATCCGGTAGGTCTTGCCGACGCCCGCGGCCATGCCGACGAAGACCTTGTAGTGCCCGCGCTCGGCCACGGGCCGAGGCTAGTTCACGCGCCGAGCACGTTGTGCACGAGCAGGTCGATGACCTTGATCCCGATGAAGGGCGCGATCAGGCCGCCGACGCCGTAGATGAGGAGGTTGCGCCGCAGCAGCGCCGACGCCCCGACCGGGCGGTACCGCACGCCGCGCAGGGCCAGCGGCACGAGCATCGGGATGACCAGCGCGTTGAAGATGATCGCGGAGACGATCGCCGACTCCGGCGTTCCGAGCGACATGACGTTGAGCTGGTCGATCGGCCCGCGACCGCCGTGCAGCCCGTAGGTGAAGGCGAAGACCGCGGGCAGGATCGCGAAGTACTTCGCGACGTCGTTGGCGATCGAGAACGTCGTGAGCGCGCCGCGCGTGATGAGCAGCTGCTTGCCGACCTCGACGATCTCGATGAGCTTCGTCGGGTTCGAGTCGAGGTCGACCATGTTCCCGGCCTCGCGCGCCGCCTGGGTGCCCGTGTTCATGGCCACGCCGACGTCGGCCTGCGCGAGCGCCGGGGCGTCGTTCGTGCCGTCGCCGGTCATGGCGACGAGGCGCCCGCTCTCCTGCTGCTCGCGGATGAGCGCGAGCTTGGCCTCCGGCGTCGCCTCGGCCAGGAAGTCGTCGACCCCGGCCTCCTCGGCGATCTTCGCCGCCGTCAGGCGGTTGTCGCCGGTGACCATCACGGTGCGGATGCCCATCGCGCGCAGGCGCTCGAAGCGCTCGCGCATGCCCTCCTTGACCACGTCCTTCAGGTACACGACGCCCAGCACCTGGCTGTCGCGGGCGACGGCGAGCGGAGTCCCGCCCTCGCGCCCGATCCGGTCGAGCTGGACCTGGAGCTCGGGCGGCGCCTGCCCGCCCTCCTCGGCGACGAAGCGCAGGATCGCGTCGCCGGCGCCCTTGCGCAGGCGGGTGCCGTTGACGTCGACGCCGCTCATCCGCGTCTGCGCGGTGAAGGGCACGAAGCGCGGCGCATGGCCCGCGAAGGCGTGCTCGCGGATGCCGTACTGCTTCGCCAGCACGACGATCGAGCGGCCCTCCGGCGTCTCGTCGGCCAGCGAGCTCATCTGCGCCGCCTCCGCGAGGTCGGCCTCGCTGACGCCGGGCATCGGGACGAACTCGGCGGCCTGGCGGTTGCCGAGCGTGATCGTGCCGGTCTTGTCGAGCAGCAGGACGTCGACGTCGCCGGACGCCTCGACGGCGCGGCCGGAGAGGGCGAGCACGTTGCGGCGGACGAGGCGGTCCATGCCGGCGATGCCGATCGCGCTCAGCAGGGCGCCGATCGTCGTCGGGATGAGCGCGACGAGCAGCGCGATGAGGTTCGTGATCGAGATCGCCGTCCCGGCGTACTCCCCGAACGGGCGCAGCGCGACGACGACGACCAGGAAGACGATCGTCAGGCCGGCGAGCAGGATCGACAGGGCGATCTCGTTCGGCGTCTTGCGGCGCTCGGCGCCCTCGACCAGGGCGATCATGCGGTCCAGGAAGGAGTGACCTGGCTCCTGCGTGATCTCCACGACGATGTGGTCCGAGAGCACGCGCGTGCCGCCCGTGACCGCGCTGCGGTCGCCGCCGGACTCGCGGATCACGGGCGCCGACTCGCCGGTGATCGCCGACTCGTCGACCGAGGCGATGCCCTCGACGACGGTGCCGTCGCCGGGGATGAGCTCGCCCGCCTCGACGACCACGACGTCGCCGCGGGTGAGCTCCGACGCGGCCTTGATCGTGCCGTCGCGCAGCTTGGCCGTCGTCTCCTTGCGCATCGCCCGCAGCGCGTCGGCCTGGGCCTTGCCGCGGCCCTCGGCGATCGCCTCGGCGAAGTTGCCGAAGAGGACCGTGAGCCACAGCCAGAAGGCGACCGTGAAGGCGAACCACCCGGGCTGGCCCGGCTCGCCGGCGATCCACAGCGCGGTGGTGAACACGGCGCCGACCTCGACGACGAACATGACCGGGTTGCGTGCCATGAGCCGCGGGTCGAGCTTGCGCAGCGACGCCAGCAGGGCCGCCCGCAGGATCGCCGGCTCGAAGAGCGAGCGCTCGGGGCGGTCGGTCATCGCGAGGCCTCCCGGTCGAGGGCGAGGTTGAGCTCGAGGACGTTGATCGACCTCGGCCCGGCCAGGCCGAAGAGCGGCCGGCTGGCGTGGTCGTCGATCAGGCGCAGGACGCGGGCGCGGGACAGGTGGCGCACCCGCGCGACCCGGTTGGCCTGGATGCGCGCGTTGGCCTCGGAGATCTGCGGGTCGACGCCCGACGCCGACGTGGTCACCCCGTCGGACGGGATGCCGGCGGCGGTCAGGCCCGGCGTGAAGGGCCGCTCGCGCTTGAGGTAGGCGTCGCGGAAGCCCTCGAGCTGCGTGGCCAGGGCCTTCTGGTTCGGGCCCTGGTTGTTGAAGAACGTCGCCGACGGGCTGTAGCCCGTCACCGACGGCCGGCTCTGGAAGTAGCGCAGGTCGGGCACCAGGATCGGATTGCCGCCCGCGTCCTTCCGGCCGGTGTCGCGGGAGAAGTCCTGGCCGATGACCTTCGAGCCGACGACCTTGCCGTGGACCTTCACCATCGAGCCGTCGGCGCGGCCCGGGAAGAGGACTTGGCTGATGCCGGTCATGGCGAGGGGGTAGGCGAGGCCGAGCATCGCCGTGAAGATCACGACGGCGATCGCGGCGGTCTTGAGTTCGCGCATGTCAGAAGAGCTGGTTGGTCAGGCCCTGGACCACGGGTCCGAGGAGGAGGGCGGGAACGAAGGTCAGCAGGGCGATGACCACGACGACCGAGACCAGGACGACCCCGAAGGTCGGCGTGTCGGTCCGCAGCGTCCCCAGGCCCGGCGGGGTGACCCGCTTGCCGGCCAGCGAGCCGGCGATGGCCAGCGCGGCCAGGAGCGGGACGAAGCGGCCGCCGAGCATCGCCAGGCCGCCCACGACGTCCGCGAAGGAGATCCCGAAGGCGCCGTGGTTCGTGCCGTTGGGCTGCAGGTAGCCCGTGTAGCCGGCGAAGGCCGAGCCGTTGTTGTTGCTCTGCGACGTGTAGGCGTACAGCGTCTCGGAGAAGCCCTGCGGCCCCGAGTTGGAGATCGACGGCGTCCCCCACTTCGAGCCGATCGCGAAGGCGGTGGCGGCCAGGACCATCATCGGCACGGTGATCGAGCCGATGATCGTCAGCTTGACCTCCCGCGCCTCGATCTTCTTGCCCAGGAACTCCGGGGTCCGCCCGACCATCAGGCCGGAGATGAAGACGCCGAGGATGACGAAGAGGAGCATCGAGTACAGGCCCGAGCCGACGCCGCCCCAGATGACCTCGCCGGTCATCATCTGCGCCATCGGGACTGCACCGCCGAGGCCGCTCAGCGACTCCATCGCGGCGTTCACCGCGCCGCAGGAGGCGGCGGTGGTGACGGCGACGAACAGCGACGTGGAGCCGATCCCGAAGCGCTGCTCCTTGCCCTCGAGGTTGTCGCCCGTCAGGCCGGCCGCGTGCATCGCCGGGGTCGAGCCCACCTCGTTGACGTAGACGATGACCACCGCGACGACGAAGAGGGCCATCATCGCGCCGAAGACCATCCAGCCCTGACGGCGGTTGTCGACCATGCGCCCGTAGGTCGCCGTGAGCGCCGCCGGGATCGAGAGGACCGACAGCATCACGACGAAGTTCGTCAGCCACGTCGGGTTCTCGTACGGCATCGCCGAGTTGACGTTGAAGAAGCCGCCGCCGTTGGTCCCGAGCATCTTGATCGACTCCTGGCTCGCGACGGGCCCGCGGGCGAACGTCTGCGCCAGGCCGGTCAGCCCCGTGGCGTGGACCGGACCGCCGAGGGTCTGCAGGGCCCCCTGGCTGACCAGGAACAGCCCGAGCAGGACCGAGATCGGCAGGAGGACGTAGAGGACGCAACGCGTGAAGTCGACGTAGAAGACGCCGAGCTCCTTGCCCGAGCGTGAGGCCAGCCCGCGGATGAAGGCGATGAGCACCGCGATGCCGACGCCGGCGGAGACGAAGTTCTGGACGGCCAGGCCGGCCATCTGCGAGAAGGACGACAGGGTCGTCTCGCCCGCGTAGAACTGCCAGTTGGTGTTCGTCAGGAACGCCGCAGTCGTGTTGAAGGAGACGTCCCAGGTCCCCGAGCTCAGGTTCTGCGGGTTCCACGGGTGCAGCGTCTGCGTCCGCAGGATCGCGTAGAGCAGCACGCCGAAGGCGGCGCTCAGGACGAGCACGGAGCGGGCGTAGGCCTTCCAGTCCTGGCCGCGCTCGGGGTCGACGCCCAGCACGCGGTAGAGGCCGCGCTCGACGGGTGCCATCACGCGACTCAGCGCGACGTGCTCGCCGGCGAAGACCCGAGCCATGTAGCCCCCGAACACCGGGGTCAGGGCGGTCAGGACCGCCAGGAACAGGAGGATCTCGATCCAGCCGGCGACGGTCATGGCCTCAGAAGCGCTCCGGGCGCAGGAGCGCCACGAGCAGGTAGGCGAAGACGAGCACCGCCACGACCAGCCCGACGAGCTCGATCGTGCTCATACGCGGTCGAGCCCCGCCAACACGAGGAAGAGGACCGCGAAGCCGAGCACCCCGAACGCCAGGGAGGAGACGTCCTGGAGCGTGTCCAGCACCGAGGCGAGCACGACCGGGCAGGGCATGGACCCGACGCTAGGCGCGCCGTCGTCAAGGCCGCGTGGGGATCCGCCCCGCCGCCGTCAAGGACGCGTAAAGACCGCCGCGAGGCGGCCCCATGGCGCGTTCAGCCCGCCAGGCGGTAGCCGACGCCGGCGTCGGTGCGCAGCAGCCGCGGCGCGCCGGGCGGCTCGACCTTGCGACGCAGGTTGGACATGTGCGTGCGCAGCGTCCCGACGTCGTCGGCGTAGGCCGGGCCCCAGACCTCGGTGAGCAGCGCCCGGTGCGTCATGAGCCGTCCGCGGTGGCGCATGAGCGTCGTCAGCAGGTCGAACTCCTTCGGGGTGAGGCGCACGACCTCCCCGCCCACGCGGACCTCGTGCGCGGCGAGGTCGAGCTCGAGGCCCTCGGCCCGCAGGACCGGCTCGTCCGGCGCCTGCGCGCTGCGGCGCAGGACCGCCTCCAGCCGCGCGACGAGCTCGCGCGGCCCGAACGGCTTGGTCACGTAGTCGTCGGCGCCGGCCTGCAGGGCGCGGACCTTCTCGTCCTCCTCGCCAACGGCGCTGAGCACGATGATCGGCGCCGCGGTCCACTCGCGCAGGGCGCGCGTGACCTCGATGCCGTCGCCGTCGGGCAGCACGAGGTCGACGATCGCGGCGTCGGGCGGGCGGAGCGCGGCGGCGTCCAGCGCCTCCTTCGCCGTGGCGGCCGGCAGCACGTCGAAGTCCGCCTCGCGCAGCACGATGCGCAGCGCGCGCAGGATCTGCGGCTCGTCGTCGACGACGAGGACGCGCCGGCTCACGGGGTCGCGACCGGCGCCGGGACTGGCGCGTCGAGCGGCAGCTCCACGACGAACGTCGTGCCCTGCCCCGGGAGCGACTCGACCGACACCGTCCCGCCGTTGACCTCGACGAAGCCGCGGGTGATGGCCAGTCCAAGGCCCGAGCCGCGGTGCCCCGTGCGCTCGGTGCCGGAGCGGTAGAACGGCTCGAAGATCCGGTCGCGCTGCGCGGAAGGGATGCCCGGGCCACGGTCGACGACGCGGACGATGATCCGCGGACCGACCGCGCGGGCGCGGACGGAGACCGGGTGGCCGCCGCCGTGCCGGCTGGCGTTCTCCAGCAGGTTGGCGAAGGCGCGCTCGAGCTGGGCGGCATCGGCCCGCACCTGCGGGAGGTCCGGGTCGATCGACAGCCGGAACGTCCCGTCGGGCAGCCCGAGGTCCTCGGCGGCGGCCTCGAGCACCTCGCCGACCGAGCACCACTCGCGCCGCGGCTCGGCCGCGTCCGCCTCCAGCCGCGAGAGGTCCAGCAGGTTGTCGATGAGGCGCGAGAGCCGGGTCGCCTCCGTGCCGACGTCGTCGACGAGCTCCTGGCGCTCGGCGTCGGTGATCCCCGCCGAGCCGAGCGCGTCGACGGCGGCCAGGATCGCCGTCAGCGGGGAGCGCAGGTCGTGCGAGACGGCACGCAGCAGCGCCGTCTTCAGGACGTCGGAGCGGCGCAGCGCGGCCGTCTCGACGGCGTCGCCGAGCAGCTCGTCGCGTTCGAGCGCCGCCGCCAGCAGCGCCTCGAGCTGCGGGACGACCCGGCGCTGGAGGCGGTGCAGGACCGCCTCCGACAGGGAGGCCGGGACGAGCAGCGTCCCGATCTGCCGGGTGTGCTCGCGCAGCGGGAAGGCGACGCGCCGCTCGTCGCCGTCGACGGCGCGCAGCTCGAGCGCGACGGACGGCAGGTCGAGCCCCTGGGCCAGGCGGTGGGCGACGAGCGGCAGCGCCTCCTCCAGCCGGCCGCCGCGCAGCAGCAGCCGGGCCATCTCGGCGGCCAGGTCGGCCTCCTGGCGGCGCTGGTCGGCGTCGCGGGCCCGGGCGCGCGCCTGCTCCGCGAGCGTGCTGGCCAGGACGGCGGCGATGAGGAAGACGACGAGCGCGACCCAGTTCTCGCCCTCGCGGATCGTGAACCGGCCCGTGGGCGGGATGTGGAAGAAGTTGAAGGCCAGCGCGCTGGCCAGGGCGGTCACCACGCCGAGGCCCAGCCCCAGATCGAGGACACGAGCAGCACGGCGACGAGGTAGACGACGCCGAGCGACACGACGGGCGCGACGTTGTCGAGCGCGTAGATCAGCAGCGTCGTGAGCGCCACCGCCGCCGCGGCGACGGCCACGCCCAGGAGCAATGGGGGCGCGTCGTCCTCACGCAGGCGCAGGCGGGGCCGCGGCGACACGGCAGTAGCCTAGATCCCCGATGGCCCCCCAGTACATCTTCACCATGCACCGCGTCTCCAAGGTGCACCCGCCCGACAAGACGGTCCTCAACGACGTGACGCTGGCCTTCCTCCCGGGCGCCAAGATCGGCGTGCTCGGCTACAACGGGTCGGGCAAGTCGACGCTGCTGCGGATCATGGCCGGGCGCGACACCGACGTCCGCGGCGACGCGATGCTCGCCCCCGGCGCGTCGGTCGGGCTGCTCGAGCAGGAGCCCCACCTCGACGAGGCCAAGGACGTGCGCGGCAACGTGATGGAGGGCGTCGCGGAGACCGCCGCGCTCGTCGAGCGCTTCAACGAGCTGGCGGCGAACTACTCGGACGAGACGGCCGACGAGTTCGCCGAGCTCCAGGCCAAGATCGACGCCGCCGACGCGTGGAACCTCGACACGAACGTCGAGTACGCCATGGACGCCCTGCGCCTGCCGCCGGCCGACGCCGACGTGACGACGCTCTCCGGCGGCGAGCGCCGCCGCGTGGCGCTCTGCCGCCTGCTGCTCAGCCAGCCCGACCTGCTGCTCCTCGACGAGCCGACGAACCACCTCGACGCCGAGTCGGTGGCCTGGCTCGAGCAGCACCTGGCCGAGTACAAGGGCACCGTCGTGGCCGTCACCCACGACCGGTACTTCCTCGACAACGTCGCCGGCTGGATCCTCGAGCTCGACCGTGGCCGGGGGCTCCCCTACGAGGGCAACTACTCGAGCTGGCTCGAGCAGAAGGGGGCCCGCCTGGCGATCGAGGAGAAGTCCGAGAAGGCCCGCCAGCGGACGATCGCGGCCGAGCTCGACTGGGTTCGCCAGAACCCCAAGGGGCGCCAGAAGAAGCAGAAGGCGCGCCTGGCGAACTTCGACGCGCTCGTCGCCCAGGAGCGCAACGTCAAGCTCGACGAGGTCCAGATCCACATCCCGACCGCGACGCACCTCGGGGGGGTCGTCGTGGAGTCCGAGGGCCTGCGCAAGGGCTTCGCCGACAAGCTCCTCATCGACGGCCTCGACTTCTCCCTGCCGCCCGGGGGCATCGTCGGGATCATCGGCGCCAACGGCGCCGGCAAGACGACGCTGTTCCGCATGATCACCGGCTCCGAGCGGCCCGACGGCGGGACGCTGCGCGTCGGCGAGACGGTCCAGATGTCCTACGTCGACCAGAGCCGCGACGCGCTCGACGGCGACAAGACCGTCTGGGAGGAGATCTCCGGCGGCATCGAGCAGATCAAGGTCGGCGAGGCGTGGATGAACTCGCGCGCCTACGTGGCGGCTTCAACTTCAAGGGCTCCGACCAGCAGAAGAAGGTGGCCAGGCTCTCCGGCGGCGAGCGCAACCGCCTGCACCTGGCCAAGCTCCTGCGCTCGGGCGGCAACCTGCTGCTCCTCGACGAGCCGACGAACGACCTCGACGTCGACACCCTGCGCGCGCTCGAGGAGGCGCTGCTCGCCTACGCCGGCTGCGCCGTGGTCATCTCCCACGATCGCTGGTTCCTCGACCGCGTCGCCACGCACGTCCTCGGCCTTCGAGGGGACTCGCAGGTCACGTGGTTCGAGGGGAACTTCGAGGAGTGCGAGCGCCACCGCCACGAGCTCCTGGGCGCCGAGGCCGACGGCCGCACCGCCTGACCTACAGCGCCTGACGCGCACGGCCTAGCGGACCGGCGCGCG
>CAVPQY010000002.1:0-737106 GCA_963707695.1 uncultured Actinomycetes bacterium
AAGAAGGTAGACGCGCTTCATCCCTGCAGAATGATGAGCCACCCGAGCCCTCTCGAGGCGAACGACCTGGCGCCGTCGGTTCCCGCCTCGCCAGGGCGAACAGCAGCGCGGACTCGGACGACCCCGTACCCGGTTGCCGTACCGCCGCGGAGCTTGTCCCGTAGCTCCTCCAACACCGACGGCGGCAGCCCCTCGATGTTCTCTGAGCTGGCCGCGACCGACGCGGCCGATACGGTCCCCATGGCGGTTGGTCCTCCTGTCCTCGTGGACTGATTCGCACTTGCCACGGTCCCAACACGACCGGACGAGGCGGGAGGACCGCCGCCTTCAGGTTCTACGCGCTCGGCGAGCTCGCGGCGGCAGCGAAGGAAGGCTTGCTGGCGCTGTCGGTCGGGGTCGGGCTCGGGTGTTGCACGAGCTGATGGAGGCCGAGGTCGACGAGGTCGTCGGCCCGAAGGGCCGCCACGACCCGGACCGCCAGGCGGTCCGTCACGGCCACGAGCGCGGTGAGGTCACGCTCGGCGGCCGGCGCGTGCCGGTCAGTCGGCCGCGGGCGCGCAGCGCCGACGGCGAGCGCGAGGTCGAGCTGGGCACCTACGCGCATTTCGCCGCGCGCGACCGGCTCGCCGACGTGATGCTCGAGCGGATGCTGGCCGGCGTGTCCACGCGCCGCTACGCGCGCACCGGCGAGCCGGTCGGCACGGACGTCGACGAGCTCGCGCGCTCGACGAGCAAGTCGGCGGTGTCAGCGCGAGTTCGTCTCGCGCACGCGCGAGCACCTGATCGAGCTCATGAGTCGTCCGCTGGATGACCTGCGCCTGGCGGTGCTGATGCTCGACGGGATCGAGCTCAAGGGCCGCTGCTGCGTCGTCGCGCTCGGGCATCGACACCGACGGCGTCAAGCACCCGCTCGGGCTCTGGGACGGCTCGACCGAGAACGCCACCGTCGCGACCACGCTGCTCGCGAACCTCGTCGAGCGCGGCCTGGATGTCGAGCAGGGCGTGCTCGTCGTCCTCGACGGCGCCAAGGCGCTGCGCAAGGCCGTCCGCGACGTCTTCGGCGTCGACACGCCGGTCCAGCGCTGCGTCCGCCACAAGGAGCGAAACGTGCTCGCTCACCTGCCCGAGCGCGACCGCGCCACTCGTGCGCCGGCGGCTGCGAGCGGCCTGGGCGCTCGACGATCACGACCGCGCGCTCGACCAGCTGCGCATGCTCGCCGACGAGCTCGCCCGCAGCCACCCCGGCGCCGCCGCGTCGCTCAGCGAGGGCCTCGAGGAGACGCTGACCGTCACGCGCCTCGGCGTCCGCGGCCGGCTCAAGCGCACGCTGGCCTCCACGAACCCGTGCGAGTCGATGATCGAGACCGTCCGCCGCGATCGCGCGCAACGTCAAGCGCTGGCAGTCCGGCGACATGTGCCTGCGCTGGACGGCCGCCGGCATGCTCGAAGCCCAAGCCCAGTTCCGGCGAGATCATCGGCCACGGCGACCTCGCCAAGCTCGCCGTCGACCGTCGAGCGCGACGTCGCCGCCAAGCGCGCCGCCGAGCCAGCCTTCACACGCCCGTCACGACCGCGGCGCCGGAGGTCGCCGCTACACCCGCCTGAGATAATTCACTCAGAGGATCGCCGTCGAAGTTCCACGACGAACGGGACATCCTCCGCCGACGGCACGCTACCTGACCAGTGTCCTCGACCCACCGAAGCCGCGCGAACGTGTGGTGCGCCGCGGGCCCCAACGCCGCCACCCTGCAGGCGTTCTTCGACGAGCTCGGCGACCGCAAGCAGTCGATCCGGGGCGGCCTCGCTCGACATGAGCGGCGGCTATGAGAAGGCGATCCGCGACACGCCCCCGGCGCCGAGATCTTCGGTTTGACCCATTCCACGTGGTCCGCCTCGCCCCACGCGCCGTCCACCAGGTCCGCCGCGACGATGGAGCGCCCACGAGCGATCACATACCCCAAGGGCCGCTGGATCAGGAACACCCGCTGCTCGCTGCTCAGGGCGCCGGAGAAGCAATCGATCTCGATCGGGCGCTGATCAAGCGCAGGCCCGCCTGCTGCTCGTTCGCCCCGTCGCTGCGTCCAGCGCGTCCCGCGCGCGCGGCGAATTGTGCGTCTTCGCGCCGAGTGGGAGATACTCGTTGGGAACTCGAGGAGGGAGAGCAGCGTTGAGTGAAATGATCTACGTGCTGGCCGCGTCCTATGATCGCGTTGAGGACGCGCTTGCCGACTATGAGGCGATCGACGGCGCGTACCGCCATTTCGCCTCCACGCATAACTTCGACGCGACCGTGGTCGCCAAGGATGCGGCGGGCAAGGTGGACATCGTGCGCCGCCACGACGAGCCAACGCGCCGCTCCACGGGTTTGGGGTTTGGCTGGGGACTGGCGGCCGGAGCAGTGGCGGCGCTCTTCCCGGCGATCGGCATCCTGGGTGCGCTGGCCGCCGGCGGCGGCTCCGGGGCGGCGTTGGGCGCACTGGCGGGGCACGCCGCCCGCGCGCTGAGCCGCCGCGACCTCAAGCTGCTCGGCGAAGTCTTGGACCGCGGCGACGCGGGCCTAGTCGTTGTCTACGGTCCCGACATGGCCGACCGGGTGGCGACGAGCATCACGCGCGCGAGTAGCAAGGTGAACGCGAACACCAACCTCTCGGCTGAGGAACTGGCGGCAGAGGTCCAGGCAGCACAGGCCGCCGCATCGGCTGCACCCGACACCGCGTGAGGAGACTCGCGGCAGGACCGAGCAGATGGGATGAAATGCCCACCAGATTTTCTGCAATGGCGCTGCGCACGCCACTCCCGGCCGTTCCAAGAGTCCTCGACCACCTTGGCGACCGACGCATTCATCAGCGATACTCGCGGCGACCGGCACGAACATCGCCACCCGAGTACCACGGCCAGGCGTCGACCGCGCCTGCCACCCTCTGCTGCTAGGCGGGATCGATGATCGGCCGCCGTCGGTGCCGGGGGCTCACCGGAGCTGTGATCACTCTGGCGGTGAATCCGACTCCGCCGCCAGCCAGGCCTTCGCGTCGGCGAGGTCGTGCCTGCGCCTTGCCGGGCATGACGAACGACAGCGCGCGTCGCGCGGCCGCACCCAGTCGTCGTCGCTCACCGCGGCGACGCGATCGAATGAGGACGCGTGTCGTGCGCGGAATCCCGCTACCGACTGCGCGAACGCGCCGCCGCGAACTCCGACAAGCCACGCCAGCGACCCTCAGCCACAGGCACACTCCAAGACGACGGACTGAGCTCGCCGGCTACGCCGGCTCGGGACCAACCTGCATTTTTCGGTTCCTAGGACCTCTGCAGTTTTCGGTTCCTGTTGACACAAGTTGGCTCCCTTACGGGCACCGCAGCCACGATGCCGGTGTCCGGAGCTTTGGATCCTTGGCCATCAGATCGCGCAGCGCTTCGGCGCTGACGCGATGCGCGCGACCCGGCCGGGCCGGACCGCAGCCTGCCGCGGGATGGAGCGGCGTCGGCGGGCCGGTCGGGGCGATTGCTCACAGGCCGCAGGGGACTTTGCGAAGCGGCGGCTCGCGATCGCTTTGCGGCCGGCGCTCAGGGTTACCCCGAGCGGGTGATGTGCGCCCCCGGCGGCGGGATATCGTGGCGAGATGCTGCTCAGGCCGCTGAGGCGCGCGCCGATGATGCTCGGCGGCGTCGGCTTCCAGGCCGGCTTGGACGAGGCGCGACGCAAGCAGCTCGAGGCCCAGCGGCAGACGGCCGTCCGCGCCCCCAGGCGGCGGCGGCGCCCGCGCCCGACGTCGTCGAGCAGCTCAAGGACTTGAAGGCGCTCCACGACGACGGCGTTCTCACGCCGGAGGAGTTCCGGATGGCCAAGCGCAAGGTGCTGGGCGGCTGAGCGAGGAGGCGACCGCATGCCGCTCGGACCCGTCCAACTCCTCGTCGTCGGCTTCGACCGGCCCGACTTCAGCGGCGAGGTGCTCGCCGAGCTCGAGCGCCTGCGCGAGAGCGACGTCGTCCGCGTCATCGACCTGCTGGTCGTGCACAAGGGCGCCGACGGTGTCGTCCGGCGCCTGCACCATTCCGAGCTCACCGCCGGCGACGCCGAGGGCGCCGGCGCCGTTGTCGGGGCGCTGATCGGCCTCGCGCGACGCGCGTCGAGGCCGAGGGCGGCCACCTCGCGGCCGAGGAGGAGTTCTGGTCTCTCGACGAGGCCATCCGGAACGACTCCGCCGCCGCGATCGCGCTCGTCGAGCACCGCTGGGCGATCGGCACGCGCGACGCGATCCGCGCCGCGGGCGGCGTTGCGGTCGCCGACGCGTGGATCCATCCGGCCGACCTCGTCGCCGCCGGCCTCATCGACGCCGAGGACGCGGCGGTGCCGGATGGGTGACGCGATAGCGAGGACCCTTTCCGCCGCGGTCGGGCGAGCGTGAACCCGAGGCCGAGCGGCAATTCTGGAGCCGCTAGGCCCTGACTCGTCCGCCCAGGCGAGGCTGTCGCTACGTGTCCTCATATTGCGCGACGTTCCTGAGCGGAGGAGCGCGCGCGGCTGGACGTTCGGGACTGATCGATCGGCGTGTCCCATTCAGGCAGTGCCCTCGGAGCGTCTGGCATGCGTGATCCCATCGCGAGCACGCGCGTCTGTCGATCGAGACTCATGCGACACCCTCGGCAGGCGCACCCGAAGCAGAAGTCCTCCGGTATCGAAGCAGAGGAGGGGCGCGAGCGTGTTCGCCGGGACGACTGGGCGAAGGGCGTCGGGCGGTTATTGCTTTAGATGGAGGCTGTTGCGTAAAGGGCGGGTCCGTCCGGGGCGGTTAAGACCATTCCGAGATGGCGCAGAACTTCGTCGCGTGTGATCGCGAGCAGGAGCTGTTGTTGCCGCCGAGCCTGCGGCAGTGGCTGCCGGAGGGGCATCTGGCGTGGTTTGTGATCGACGCCGTCGGCGCGTTTGATCTGGGCGGGTTCTACGCGGCCTATCGCGTGGACGGGCATGGTCGGCCGGCGCACGATCCGGCGATGATGGTGGCGCTGTTGCTCTACGGCTACGCGGTCGGGGAGCGCTCGTCGCGGCGGCTTGAGCGCCGCTGCGTGGAGGACGTCGCGACGCGGGTGATCTGCGCCAACCAGGCGCCTGATCACACGACGATCGCGCGCTTTCGCCAGCGTCACGAGACGGCGCTGGCCGCGCTGTTCGGCGAGGTGCTCGCGCTCTGCGCCGAGGCGGGCCTGGTTCGCGTCGGAGCGATCGCGGTCGACGGCACCAAGCTGGCCGCGAACGCCGCGCCGCAGGCGACCCGCGATTACGAGCAGATCGCGCGCGAGATCCTCGCCGAGGCCGACGCGGTCGACGCCGAAGAAGATGAGCGCTTCGGCGACGCGCGCGGCGACGAGCTGCCGCCCGAGCTGTCGACGGCGCAGGGGCGGCGTGGATGGCTGCGCGACGCCAAGCGCCGCCTCGAGGACAAGCGAGCCGAGCAGGCCCGGCCGATCCCGCGCGACCGGCCCGACCGCCTCCGCGAGGCCAAGCGCCGGCTCGAAGAGGAGCACCAGGTCGAGTGCCAGGCCAACGCGGCCTACGAGGCCTATCGGGCGCGCGGCGTCGACAAGAACGGCAAGAAGTTCGGCCGGCCGCCGAAGCCGTTTGCCCCGCCTGCGGTGCCGGCGGGCAAGATCAACCTCAGCGATCTCGACTCGCGCAACGTCAAGACCTCGCGCGGCTGGGTGCAGGGCTACAACGCCCAGGCGGTCTGCACCGAGGATCAGATCGTGATCGCCGCCGAGGTCACCGTCGACTCGCCCGACTTCGGCCACCTCGAACCGATGGTCGCGGCCGCCCGGCGCGAGCTCGCACGGGCCGGACTCGACCAGCCACCGGAGATCGTGCTCGCCGACGCCGGCTACTGGCACCAGGCGCAGATCGAACGGCTGCTCGCCGACGGCGTCACGGTCCTGATCCCGCCCGACGCCAAGAAACGCAGCGGCATCCGCCCCGGCTGGGACGGCGGCGCCTACACCTTCATGCGCCGCGTGCTCGCCACTGAACTCGGCGGCGGACTCTACGCCAAGCGCCAGACGATGATCGAGCCCGTCTTTGCCGACACCAAGTTCAACCGTCGCATCGACCGCTTCTTACGCCGCGGCCGCTCCGCCGCGCGGTCGGAATGGCGCCTCGCGACCGCCGCCCACAACCTTCTCAAGGTCTGGCGGCACGCCTCCGCGCCGGCAACAGCCTGATCGGCCGCGGGCGGCCCGCTACTCGCGGGCAGCCTCTGCGCATACCCGACCGCAGACGCTTCCGCGGAGAGGTCCCGCGTCGCGACTTTCCGCAACAGCCTCCATGCAAAGGGCTGGGCCCCTGAAGCTTCTGATGCGACGGCGATGCATCGGATGCAGCTTCGCCGTGCGGCGCGATTGCCATGGATCGCCTTCCAGAAAGCTGGGATGGCATCGCGGCGTCTTGCACGCGAGCCTTGCTGGGCAAGGTCGATTGGCTAAGGAGATCGGTCATGTATGCAAGGACATCGACGTGGACGGGTTCGGCGGACGCGCTTGAGAGGTGGGCCGAGCACGTGACCGAGAGCGTCGCCCCGATGGTGGCCGGGTTGGCCGGCAACGCTGGGGCGTACTTCTTCGTCGACCGCGATGGCGGCCGGGCGCTGACGCTGACCCTGTGGGAGAGCGAGGACGCGGCGGCCGCGACCGATCGCACGGCCGATCAGAGCCGCGAGCGCACGGTGGCCGCCTCGGGTCGGGCGGCGGTGAACGCCCTGCTGCGCAGGAATCGGCTCGCGTAGCCCACCCGGCCCTCCGCGAAGGAGAAGCGGTGCAGCTGCGCGAGGCCGTCGAACCAGTGGTCGACGGTGCGCGCGCCCACCTCGAACCGCGCGGGGCCGGTCCGCAGGAGGCTCCCCGCCAGCCAGCGCGGCAGCGCCCCGGTCAGCTCGAGGTCGTCGAGGACGACCTCCTCGTGGCTGCTGGTGAAGCCGAGCGCCGGCCCCGCCGTGGCGGTCGCGTCCGCCGGGAGCTCCGTCCCGGGCGCGCCGGCCGTCCCCGTCGTCGTGGCCCCGGTCCTGCCCGCCGTCGTCGCTGCCATCCTCCGGCCCTCCCGGATCGTCGTGTCAGGACGATCCGACTTGTACCATCCAACTCGGACTGTTGTCAACGCCAGGCGCCCTCACCCCGACGTCGTACATCGTGCTCGGCCTCCTCGCCTTCGCCGGAGAGGCGACGCCATACGAGCTCAAGGCCGGCCACGCCGGCAGCGTCGGGAGCTTCTGGAGCGTTCCGCACTCCCAGCTCTACGCCGAGCCCGACCGCCTGGCCGCGGCCGGGCTCGTCTCCGTCCGCCGCGAGGAGGCCGGCCGCCGCCGCAAGCACTACGCGCTCACCGACGCCGGCCGCGACGCCCTACGGGACTGGCTCGCCGATGCGGGGACGCCCCCGGCGGAGTTCCGGGAGCCCGCCCTGCTCAAGCTCTTCTTCGGCGCCGACCCGGCGTCCGTCGCCCCGGCGCAGCTCGCCCAGCACCGGGCGCGGCTGGCACGCTATGAGGCGCTGCGCGCCGCGCTCCCCGGCTCGGGCGGGCCGGCGCTGACGCTCGAGGCCGGGATCGAGCACGAGCGCGTGTGGATCGCCTACTGGGAGCGGCTCGCGGGGCCGCGCGCCGAGTGGCCCGCGGACGATCCGGCCGGGGCTGCCTAGGCACCTCCGCGCACGGACTGGCCCGAGCGTAGGCTCGGCGCTCCGACCAAGGGGGCACGGCCATGGAGGACGTCAATCGCCGTCAGCTGCTGATCGCGGCCGGGGCGACGACGGTGGCGAGCGGCGCGCTGGCGGCGCCCGGCCTGGCGAGCGGCGGGGGCGGGGACGGCGGCTCCGGCCGCCCGGTCCTGCCCAAGACGCCCGACAGCTACCGCTTCCCGCTCGCCTCGACGACGCCGCAGACGGTCCGCCCCGGCGGATCGATCACGAAGGCGCTGCCGAGCAACTTCCCCGTGCTCCAGGACAACGAGGCCTCGGCCGGCTACCTCGTCCTCAAGCCCGGCGCGCTGCGCGAGCCCCACTGGCACCCGACCCACTGGGAGGTGGACTACGCCGTCCAGGGCAAGGGCGAGCTGGGGATCGTCACGCCCGACGACCAGCAGAGCATCTCGGTCCTCGAGCCCGGCGACATCGGCTTCATCCCGACGGGCTGGGCGCACTACATCCGCAACGTCGGCACCACCGACATGATCTGGGTCCTCGTCTTCAACAACCCGCTGACCGACATCGGGCTCTCGACGATGTTCGGCGGGATGCCGACGGCCACGTTCACGCAGACGCTCGGCGTGCCGCTGCGGGGCGCGACGAAGCCGACGGAGACGCGCTTCATCGTCTGAGGCGGCGGCGCGGGCCCGTCGCGCCGAGTGCGAGCCAGCCGAACGCGGCGACTGGGGCCCGCCGCACCGAGGACGCGGGGTGCCCGCACCGCTCTGAGCGCGCACGCGCCATAGGTTCCGCGGGTGAGCCACGTCGAGCTCCAGGCGCCGCCGGCCGGACTCCCTGCCGCTGGCGGCCCGCGCGACCGCAGCGGCCTGGCGGCGGCGGCCTGGATCATGGCCGCGGCGCTGCCGCTCGTCGGCCTCGGCTCGCTGCTGTGGCGCAAGCAGCTCGACCTCGACTGGGACAACTACCGCGTCCACTTCACGCTGTTCCTCACGGTCGGCATCGCGGTCTTCCTGCTGGCCTACACCGCCGGCGATGCGGCGAACCGCCGCGGGGACGCGCGCGTCCTGCTCATCTCGCTCGCGTTCCTGGCCACCGGCGGCTTCCTCGGCCTCCATGCCTTCGGCACCGAGGGCGTCCTCTTCGCGGGCGAGCACTCGGGGTTCAAGGTGGCCAACCCCGTCGGCCTCGTCATCGCCTCGCTCTTCGCGGTCGCGTCGGCGTTCGTGGACCAGCGGCCGTCGTTCGCGCCGTTCGTCGTGCGCCACCGCGTGGCGCTGCGGCGCGCCGTGCTGGGCGCGATGGCGGTGTGGTTCGTCTGGACGGTCGCCGACCTCCCGCCGCTGCGCAAGCCCGGCAGCGAAGGCGGCTCGCACAGCGTGCTGGCGACGATGGCGGGCGTCGGCGCCGTCGCGTACGCCGTGGCGGCCGCGCGCTACTGGCGGGTCTACCGCGGCCGGATCGCCCTCCTGCAGGCCAGCATCATCGCGTGCTTCGTCCTCCTCGCCGAGGCGATGATCGGCGTGGCGGTGACCGGCGAGCGCGCCTGGCACGCGAGCTGGTGGGAGTGGCACGGCCTCATCGTCACCGCCTACGCGGTGGTCTGCTTCGCCGCGCACCGCCAGTGGCACGACGAGCGCTTCCGCGGCCTCTACCTCGCCACCACGCGCGAGCGCGTCCAGCCCGTGAGCGTGCTGTTCGTCGACCTCGCCGGCTTCACGGCCTTCACCGAGCAGGCAGAGCCCTCGGAGGTCGTGCGCCTGCTCGACCGCTACTACGGCCTGGCGACGCCGCTCGTCACGCGCCGGTTCGGCGGCGACGTGGAGAAGCTCATGGGCGACGGGCTCATGGCGACGTTCAACAGCCGCGGCGACGAGCCAGACCACGCCGTGCTGGCGGCCGGCGCGGCGCTGGCGCTCCAGCACGAGCTGTCGGCGGTCGCCGAGGCCCACCCTGGATGGCCGCGGGCGCGCGTCGGGGTCAACAGCGGCGTCGCCGTGGTCCGGGAGATGGGCGGCGACGGGTTCGTGGGCTATGAGGTGGTCGGCGACGTGGTGAACACGGCGTCCCGGCTGGAGGGGCATGCCCCTGTGGGCGGGGTGCTCATCGGGCCGGAGACGCGCCGCGCGCTGCCGGAGGGCAGCGTCGTCAAGGCCGTGCCCGCGCTCCGCGTCAAGGGCCGGCGGGAGCCGGTCGACGCGTACCTCCTCCGGGCGTTGCCCGCCTGGGCCTGAGCCAGAGGCGCCACCCAGGGACGGCGTCCAGACCGCCGAGCTCCCTGCGGCAGCCGGCGCTCCATCGTGGGCACGGGCTACGGTGCCCGGCGTGCGGTTGATCGTCGCCCGCTGCTCCGTCGACTACACGGGTCGCCTCACGACCCACCTTCCCGAGGCCGTCCGGCTGCTGATGTTCAAGGCGGATGGCGGGGTCTCGATCTGGCATGACGGGGGCTCGTCCGTCAAGCCCCAGAACTGGATGACCCCGCCCACGGTCATCGAGGAGGAGCCCGGCGCGATCGTCGTGCGCAAGCACGCGGAGAGCGCGGAGGACCGCCTCGACATCCGCATCGCCGAGGTGCTCTCCGACGTGACGCACGACATGGGCGAGGCCGCCGCGCTCGAGAAGGACGGCGTGGAGCGCGACCTCCAGGAGGCGCTGGCCGCCGCGCCGGGCTGGTGCGGCGAGGGCTTCCGGCTCGTCCGCCGCGAGTGGCCGACCGACATCGGCCCGGTCGACCTCATGTGCCGCGACGCCGAGGACGGCTGGGTCGCCGTCGAGATCAAGCGCGTCGGGACGATCGACGCCGTCGAGCAGCTCACGCGCTACCTCGAGCGCCTGCGCCTGGACCCGGCGCTGGCGGACTGCCGTGGCGTCCTCGCCGCCCAGCAGGTCAAGCCCCAGGCCCGGGTGCTCGCCGAGGGGCGCGGCCTGGACTGCGTCGAGGTCGACCTCGCCGTCGTGCGGGGCGAGCGCGAGCCCGACCTGACGCTCTTCGCCTAGCCCGGGCCGGTCCCCGGAGGCGGGAAGGACGGCGGCGCGTCCGCGGCGCGGGCGCCCCACGCGCGGTCGGGCCGCGCCCCCAGGGCGAAGCGCAGGCGCGCGCCCCCACGCAGGTCGCGCACGCGCAGCCACGGGCGCCCGTGCGCCTGCCCGTCGACGCGCAGGTCGTGGACGTAGGGCCGTCCGCGGGCTGCGCGCGGCGCGTCGATCCGCACCGTCCCCACGCGCGGCAGGCGCAGGACGACCCGGCGGAACAGCGGCGACCCGACGACGAGGACGTCCTCGGCCGGCACCGCCGGGTAGACCCCGAGCGCGCCGAAGGCCCACCACGCGCTGAGCGTCCCGCCGTCGTCGTTGCCCGGCATCCCGCCCGGCGTCGGACGGTAGAGCCCCAGCAGCGCCCGCCGCACGACGGCCTGCGTGCGCCACGGCCGCCCGAGCCAGGCGTAGAGCCACGGGGTCCCGAGCCCCGGCTCGTTGCCGAGGAAGGCGCGGGCGCTGGCCGGCCCGGCGTTGAGCTCCGTGAAGAACGCGTCCAGGCGGCGCGCCGCGACCTCCCGCCCGCCGAGTGCCCCCGCGAGGCCCGCCGGGTCGTGCGGCACGAGCCACGTGTACTGCTCCGCGCTGCCCTCCACGAACCCGTCGCCGCTGTCGGGCGTCACCGGCACGAACGAGCCGTCGGCGCGGCGCGGGCGCACGAGGCGCGCGGCCGGGTCGAGCAGGGCGCGCCACCGCCCGGCGCGTCGGAGCATCGTGCGGGCGGTGGCGTCGTCGCCGTGGCGGGCGGCCATGCGCGCGATCGCGAAGTCGGCGATCGCGTCCTCCAGCGTCGTGGCCGCCGAGCCCCACGGCGCGTCGCGTGCCGTCAGCGTGCGGGCGGTCACGTCGACCTGGTGGTCGTAGGGGACGTAGCCGAGGCGCAGGTCGTCCTGGAGGCCCTCGCGCTCGGTGACGTCGCCGGTGCGCGTGTGGCACGGCGCCGTCGCGCCGCGGACCATCGCGCGCAGCGCCGCCCGGGCGGTGCGCCGCCCGGCGCCGAGCACGTCGAGCGAGGCGAGGATCGGCGCCGCGGGGTCGCCCACCATGACGTTCGTCTGGACGTTCGCCGCCGGCCAGCGCGGCAGGCACCCGGACTCGCGCGCGTCGGCGACGAGCGAGGCGGCGAGGTCGTCGGCATGCCGGGGGGCGAGCAGCGCCATGAGCTGCACCTGGCTGCGGTAGACGTCCCAGCCCGAGACGTTCGTGACCTTCGTGAAGCCGCGGGCGCGGTGCACGCGGCCGTCCATGCCGCGGTAGCGGCCGTCGGGGTCCGACCACGCGCTCGGGTGCAGGAGCGCGTGGTACAGCGACGTCCCCATGAGGATGCGGTCGGCGCGGCGGCCGCCCGCGACGCGGACGCGGTCGAGCATCCCGGCCCACCGGTCCCGCGCGGCGGCGCGCAGCGCCGCGAAGGACCGCCGCCGTGGCGCCTCGCCCGCGAGCGTGCGCCGGGCGGCCCCGACGCTGACGGAGGACAGCGCGACGCGGACCTCGACGGTGCGCGCGCGCCGCGCGTCGAACGTCGCGTAGGCGCCCGCCTGCGCGGTCGTGCTCGGGTTCCCCGGCAGGGTGCGCGGCCCGGTCGGGGTCGGGGACCAGTTGAAGGGCGTGCCGTCGGAGCGGTCGGCCGCAGCCCTCGAGCCGGCGTCCAGCCGCTGCTCGGTCCAGGTGCCCGAGCGCGCCGAGCGGCCGGTCGAAGCGGGCCGCGAAGAAGAGCCGGTAGCGCCCGGGCTGGAAGCAGAACGAGCCGCTCTCGGCCTCGCCGGTGACCTCGCGGCGCGCGGGGTCCACCCGCACGCGCGCGAGCCCGTTGGCGCGCGCCGCGCCGCCGGGGTCGACGAGCACGCTGGCCGCGCGCGTCCGCGGGAAGCGCAGGCGCAGCACCGCCACGCGCGTGGTGGCGGTGACCTCGGTCCGGATCGCGCGGCGCCGTCCCCGGGTCGAGGGTGACCCGGTAGTCGCCCGGCCGGGCGCGCTCGTGGCGGTGGTCGAAGCGCGCGAGGTACCGGCGCCGCAGGTCGCTGGAGCCCGGCTCGTGCGGGGCGACGTCGACGGCCGCCGTCGTCGGGATGAGCGGGACGTCGCGGAAGCCGGTGCACCCCGCGCCGCTGAAGTGGGTCAGCGAGAACCCGCGGATGCTCCGGTCGCCGGCGCTGTAGCCGCCGGCGAAGTTCGCCGTCGAGGGCGACGTGTCGGGACCGGGCTGGACCATGCCGAAGGGCAGCGCGGCGGTCGGAGCCGTCGCGCCCGACCCGCCGCCCGTGCCGTAGTCCGCGGCGTCCTCGTCCGTGCCGACGAGCGGGTCGACGTCGCCTGCGAGCGACCGGGGCGCGGCGACGGCCGGCGCGGCGGCCACGGCGGGCACGGACGCCGCGAGGAGGACGAGGACGAGCGGGAGGGGGCGGGGCACCGCGCGACGCTATCGCGGCGGCCGTAGGCTGCGGCGCATGCCCGCCGTCCTGACCGAGCGCCGCGACGCGGTCCTCGTCATCACGATCGACCGTCCCGAGGCCCGCAACGCCGTCAACCGCGCGGTCGCGGAGGGGATCGCCGCCGCGCTGGACGAGCTCGACGGCGACGACGCGCTGGCCGTCGGCGTCCTCACCGGCGCCGGCGCCGGCTTCTGCGCCGGGATGGACCTCAAGGCCTTCGTCGCCGGCGAGTCGCCCCACGTCGAGGGGCGTGGCTTCGCCGGGATCGTCCAGCGCGGCGCGCGCAAGCCGCTCATCGCGGCGGTCGAGGGCTTCGCGGTGGCGGGCGGCTTCGAGGTCGCCCTGGCCTGCGACCTCATCGTCGCCGCCCGCGGCGCCCGCCTCGGCGTCCCCGAGGTCAAGCGGTCGCTCGTCGCGGCCGGCGGGGCGCTGCGCCGCCTCCCGCGACGCATGCCCTACGGCGTGGCGATGGAGCTCGCGCTGACGGGGGACCCGATCGACGCCGAGCGCGCTCACGCCCTCGGGGTCGTCAACCGCCTCGCCGAGCCCGGCGGCGCGGTCGACGCCGCCCTGGAGCTGGCCGCGGCGATCGCGCGCAACGGCCCGCTCGCGGTCGCGGCGACCAAGGCGGTCCTCGAGCGCCAGTGGGAGTGGGGCGAGGAGGAGTTCTGGACCCGCCAGCTCGAGGTCACCGGGCCCGTCTTCGGCTCCGCGGACGCGCGCGAGGGCGCGGTCGCCTTCGCCGAGAAGCGCGAGCCCGTCTGGCGGGGACGCTAGATGAGCCGCCACCTCACGCCGATGGAGTGCCTGGCCTTCCTCGCCTCCGGCGTCCGCACCGGCAAGCTCGGCCTCGGCGGCAGGTCGGGACCCATCGTCGTGCCGGTCTGGTTCGTCGTGGACGGCGAGGACCTCGTCTTCACGACGAACGAGACGACGGCCAAGGGGCGCCGCCTGCGCGCGGACCCGCGGACGGCGCTCTGCTGCGACGACGAGGTGTTCCCGTTCGGGTTCGTCCAGGCGCGCGGGCCGGTCACCCTCCAGGAGCTCACGCCCGAGGAGCTGCTGCCGTGGACGACGCGGCTGGCCGCCCGCTACGTCCCAGCCGACCGGGCCGGCGCCTTCGGCGCGCGCAACGCCGTCCCCGGCGAGCTGCTCTGCCGCCTGCGCGTCGAGCGCCTCGTCGGCGAGCTGGGCGTGGCCGACGAGTGACACGGCCGTAGGACCGCCGGTCGAAGGGCGCCGCGGCGAGCTCCGACCGCCGGTCGGAGCCCCGCGGTGCCGGGCGCCCCTACCGTCCGCGCACCATGGCCCGGCGACCTCCCCAGATCGTGGCCTTCGGCGGCGGTGGCTTCTCGATGGAGGCGGGCAACCCGCGCCTGGACGACTACGTCCTCTCGCTCACCGCGCAGCCCCGGCCGCGCGTCTGCTTCGTCCCCACGGCCTCGGGCGACGCCGACCACTACGTCGTGCGCTTCTACCGCGCCTTCGCGGCGTCCGGCTGCGAGCCGAGCCACGTCTCCCTGTTCCGGCGCGACCGGGGGGCGGGGGCGGTGGAGGGCGACCTCGCCGCCCACCTGCTCGCGCAGGACCTCATCTACGTCGGGGGCGGGAGCGTGCTCTCCCTGCTGGGCACCTGGCGCGCGCACGGCCTGGACACCGTCCTCGCCGAGGCCTGGCGGCGCGGCACGGTGCTCTGCGGCCTGAGCGCCGGCTCGCTGTGCTGGTTCGCCGAGGCCGTGACCGCCTTCCACGGCGCGCCCACGCGCGTCGAGGGCCTGGGCCTGCTGCCGCACTCCAACTGCGTGCACTACGACGGCGAGCCCGAGCGGCGCACCGAGTTCCGCCGCTTCGTCGGGGACGGGATGCGCGCGGGGTACGCCGCCGAGGACGGCGTCGGCCTGCACTTCGTCGGCGAGGACCTCCACCGGGTCGTCACCTCGCGCCCCGGCCGCTGCGCCTACCGCGTCGTCGCCCACGAGGACGGGACCGTGGTGGAGGAGCCCCTGCCCGCCGACGAGCTCGGCACGACGGTGGCGCCGCCCGCGCTGGTCGCCGTCGCATGACGGCCCCCACCGTGCTCGCCCTCGGCGGAGGGGGCTTCACCTCCGACGAGGGCGACGCGGCCCTCGACGACCTCGTCCTGGAGCTGTGCGGCGTCCCGGTCCCGCGGATCCTCTTCCTGCCCACGGCGGGCGGGGACGCGGCGCTGCAGATCGGGCGCTTCCACTCGGCCTTCGGCGACCGCGCCTGCGAGCCCGACGTCCTCTCCCTCTTCCGCCTGGCCCGCGAGCGCCGGCCGCTTCAGGAGATCGTCCTCGGCCAGGACGTCATCTACGTCGGCGGCGGCTCGCTGCGCAACCTGCTCGCCGTCTGGCACGCGCACGGCCTCGACGTCCTCCTGCGCGAGGCGTGGGCCCGGGGCACGCTCTTGGCGGGGCTCAGCGCCGGGGCGATGTGCTGGTTCGAAGGCGGCGTGACGACCTCCGGCGGCCTCCCGGCGCCCGCCCCGGCGCTCGGGCTCCTGCCCGGCTCGCTCTCGGTCCACGCCGACGGCGAGCCGGCCCGGCGCCCGGTGTACCTCGACGCCGTCCGGCGCGGGGCGCTGCCGCCTGGGTGGCTGCTCGACGACGGCGCCGGCCTCGTCTTCCGCGGGCGACGCCTGGAGCGCGTCGTCACCGCGCGCCCCGACGCCGGGGCCGCGGTCGTCGACGTCGACGGCGTCGTGCCGCTGCGGGCCGAGCTGCTGCGCCGGCCGCCCACGCCGCTGCCCGCCGTCGCCGCCTCGGAGGACGTCCGCGAGCTTCGCGCCCTGCGCCAGGCGCTGGCCGCCCGTCCCTAGCCCGCGGTCCCGGCGTCGCCGTGCAGCGTCGCCAGCAGCGACCGCGGGCCGCCGTGGTCGCGGTGCTCGCAGAGGATGACCCCCTGCCACGTGCCGAGGGCGAGGGCCCCGTCGCGGACGGGCAGCGAGAGCGACGGGCCCAGGAGCGAGGCCTTCACGTGCGCGGGCATGTCGTCGGGCCCCTCGAGCGTGTGCGTCCAGCCGCCGAAGCCCTCCGGCACGACCGCGTCGAACCAGGTCTCGAAGTCGGCGCGGACGTCGGGCGAGGCGTTCTCGTTGAGGGTGAGCGCCGCCGAGGTGTGGCGCAGGAAGAGATGGCAGAGCCCGGCGCGTAGCCCACCCAGCTCGGGGAGCTGCTCGACCACCTCGCGCGTGACGAGGTGGAAGCCGCGCGGGCGAGGGCGGAGGGTCAGGTCACGCTGGAGCCACATCGGGCGGCAATCGTGCCACGCGCAGGTCCACCGCACGGCCGCGGAAGGGCACCCCCTCGGCCTCCAGGAGCGCCCGCTGGCGCTCGCCCTTGGCGAGCGTCCCGTCGGCGCGCACGACGCGGTGCCAGGGCACGGCCGGGTCGTCGCAGGCGCGCAGCACGGCGCCGCTGTAGCGCGGCGCCCCCGGGGACAGGTCGCCGTAGGTCCGCACGAAGCCCTCGGGGATGGCGCGCACGGCGTCGAGGACCGCGCGGGCCCGCTCGTCCATGGCCGTGCACCGTAGCCTGCCCGTCGTGCCGCGCCCCACCCACGCCGCCCTCCGACTGGCGCACCTGGGGCTGCGGGCCTGGTGGGCCGTCGCGCGCCCGCACACCCGCGGGGTCAAGGTCGTCCTGCGCCGGGGCGACGGGCAGGTCCTGTTCGTCCGGCACACGTACGGCGACCGCGAGCTGTGGGAGCTCCCCGGCGGCGGGCTGCGGCGCCGGGAGGCGCCCCAGGACGGCGCCGCGCGGGAGGCGCGCGAGGAGCTCGGCCTCGACCTCGCCTGGCGGGGTCTCGGCCTGGTCGAGACCGGCGGCGACGGCAAGACCACGACGATCCACGTCTTCGTCGCCGAGCTCCCCCCGGGCCGCGAGGTCGAGCCCGACGCCGACGAGCTCGCCGAGGTCCGCTGGGCGGCCCCGTCGGCGCCGCCGGCGCCGCTCGGGCGCGACGCCCCACCCGTGCTCGGGCTGCTCTAGGGTCCGCCCCCATGCGCCGGGGCACGTACTCGATCGTCGCGCGCGACCCGCGGACCGGGCAGCTCGGCGCCGCGGTCCAGTCGCACTGGTTCGGCGTGGGCCCGATCGTCCCGTGGGTGCGGGGCGGGATCGGCGCGGTGTGCACGCAGTCGGTCGCCGAGCCGGCCTACGGGCCACGCGCGCTCGACCTCCTGGCCGACGGCGCGGGGGCGGGCGACGCCCTCGACGCGCTGCTGTCCGGCGACGAGCTCGGCCGCTACCGGCAGGTGGCGGTCGTCGACGCCCGGGGCGCCGTCGCCGCGCACACCGGGGCGGGGTGCATCGCGCACGCCGGCGACGAGCCCGGCGACGGCTTCAGCGCCCAGGCCAACATGATGGCCTCGCCCGGACGTCTGGCCCGCCATGGCGCGCGCCTTCGAGACCGCCGTCGGCCCGCTGTCCCGGCGGCTGCTGGCGGCGCTGCACGCGGCGGAGGCCGCCGGCGGCGACGTCCGCGGACGCCAGTCGGCCGCGCTCGTCGTCGCGCCCGGCGAGGGCGAGCCGTGGCGGACCGTCGTGGACCTGCGCGTGGACGACCACCCCGAGCCGCTGGCCGAGCTCGACCGGCTGCACGACCTCGCCGACGCCTACGAGCTGGCCACGCAGGGGGACGAGCTCGCCGGCGAGGGCCGCCACGAGGAGGCCGGCGACCGCTACACGCGCGCCTCGGCGCTCGCGCCCGGCAACCACGAGCTGCTCTTCTGGGCCGGCCTCTCGGCCGCCGCCGCCGGCGACCTGCCCACGGCGCTGGAGCGCGTGCGCCGTGCGATCGAGCTGCAGCCGGGCTGGGGCGACCTGCTCGCCCGCCTCGAGCCGGACATCGCCCCCGGCGCACCGGTCGTGCGCGAGGCCCTGGCGCGCGGGTGAGCGCGACGGCGGACTTCTCCGTCGTCCCGGGCGAGGTCGAGCGCCTGCTCGGCGAGCACGACCGCGTCGCCCTCATCCTCCTCGACGCCCTCGGCTCCGCCTTCCTGGAGCGCCACGCCGATCACCCGCTCGTCCGCCGCCTGGCGGTCACGCCGCTGCGCTCGCAGTTCCCCTCGACGACCACCGCGCACGTCACCACGCTGCACTTCGGCGTGCCCGTCCGCGAGCACGGCCTGTACGAGTGGAACGTCCTCGAGCCGTCGCTGGGTCGCGTGATCGTCCCGCTGCTGTTCTCGTTCTCCGGGGACGACGCGCCGGGCACGCTCGTCCGGGCGGGCTTCGACGTGCGCCGCCTGGCGCCCGGCCCCTCCGTGTACCGCCGGCTCGCCGACCGCGGGGTGCCGTGCGCCGCCTTCGGGCCGGCGCGCATCGCGGGCGCGCCCTTCGGCGCGGTGGCCCTCGACGGCGCGACCGCCCACCCGTTCACGACGCTCGACGAGGGCGCGCGAGCCCTGGCGACCGCGCTGGCCGACCCCGACGGTCCGCGCTACGCGCACCTCTACTGGGACGAGGTCGACACGACCGGGCACCTGCACGGGCCGTCGTCGGCCGCCTTCGCCGAGGCCTCCGTGCGCGCGCTCGACGCGCTCGAGGACGCCTTCTTCGGCGCGGGCGCCCCGGACTTCGGCGACGCCGTCCTGCTCCTCACCGCCGACCACGGCCAGGTCGACGTCGACCCCGGCCGCGTCGACCACGTCGACGAGCTGTGGCCGGCCCTGGGGGACCACCTCGCGCCGCTGCACCCCGCCGGCTCGGCGCGCGACCTCTTCCTCCACGTGCGCGACGGTCACGTCGACGCCGTCGTGGAGGGCCTGGCCGCCGCCCTGGGCGACCGCGCCGAGGTGCGTCGCGCGGCCGAGCTCTTCCCGGACGCCGGCCCGCGCCTGCGCGAGCGCCTGGCCGACGTCTGCGTCCTGCCCGCCCCCGGCCGCATGGCGTGGCTGCGCTCGGCGGCCGGCGTCGAGCAGCGCTTCCGCGGGCACCACGGCGGCCTGGACCCCGCCGAGACGGGCACGTACCTCGCGTCCGTGCCGCTCGGCTGAGCGCTACAGGCGGCGGGTGACGCGCCCCAGCACGAGGTTGACCGCGCTGACGATGAGCGCCGCGGCCAGCGCCGAGCCGAACGAGCGCAGCTCGAAGTCGGGCACGAGCCAGTCGGTCAGCTCGAGCATCAGGACGTTCACGACGACGAGGAACAGCCCGAGCGTCACGACGATGAGCGGCAGCGAGAGGAGCCGCACCAGCGGGCGCACCCAGCGGTTGACGAGCGTGAAGACGACCGCGGCGAGGAGGAGGGTCCAGCCCGAGTCGCCGTAGGTCACGCCGCTCAGGAGCGCCGCCGCGACGTACAGCGCGACGACGTTCGCGGCCCAGCTGAGGAGCAGCCCGCGCGTGGCTAGCGCAGGCCGGGGCTCTTGGCCGGGTACAGCGAGGCCGGCCGCGACAGGTCCAGCGCGGTGCGCAGGATGCGGTTCTGCTCGGCGGTGTGGGCGGCGGGGTACCCCTCGCCCGGTGAGGCGCGTTCGGGCCGGCCGATGTAGCCGAAGCCGAGGTGCCGGGGCAGGATCTGCATGAGGCGCGGGGACATGTGCGCGCGGGCGCCCATGTTGCGCGGCTCCTCCTGCACCCACACGACCTCCTCGAGGTTGGGGTAGGAGTCGACGAGCTCGCGGATCTGCGCCTCCGGGAAGGGGTACAGCAGCTCGACCCGGCCGATGGCCACGCCCGTGTTCCCCTCGCGGGCGGGGTGGCCGACCAGGTCGTAGTAGATCTTGCCCGTGCAGAGGAGGAGGCGCCGGACCTCGTCGAGCGGCACGCGCGGCTCGCCCAGGACGGGGAAGAAGCGGGTCTCCGAGAGGTGCTGGATCCGGTTCGTCGCCTGCGGCAGGCGCAGGAGCGACTTCGGGGTCATGATGACCAGCGGGCGCTGCTTGGCGACCTTGGCCTGGCGGCGCAGGAGGTGGAAGTACTGCGCCGGCGTCGTGAGGTTCGCGACGCGCAGGTTGCCCTCGGCGGCGAGCTGGAGGAAGCGCTCCAGGCGCGCCGAGCTGTGCTCGGGCCCCGAGCCCTCGTACCCGTGCGGGAGCAGGAGCGTCAGCCGCGAGGTCTGGCCCCACTTGGCCAGCCCGCTGACGATGAACTGGTCGATGATGACCTGCGCCCCGTTGGCGAAGTCGCCGAACTGCGCCTCCCACAGCACGAGCGCGTCCGGCGCCTCGGCCGAGTAGCCGTACTCGAAGCCGACGCACGCGATCTCGCTCAGCGGCGAGTTGTGCAGCTCGAGCGGGGCGGTCGCCCCGGGCAGGTGCTGGATCGGGCAGATCGTCTGGCCGGTCTTCGCGTCGTGGAGGACGAGGTGGCGCTGGCTGAAGGTGCCGCGCTCGACGTCCTGCCCGGTCAGGCGGACCGGGTGGCCTTCGGTCAGCAGCGACGCGTAGGCGAGCTGCTCGGCGTGGGCCCAGTCGATGCCGCCCTCGTCGCCGAGCGCCTGGCGGCGGCGGTCGAGCTGCTTGACGAGCTTGGGGTGGACGGTGAAGCCGTCGGGGACGGTGAGCAGCGCCTCGTTGAGCTCGCGCAGCGTGCCCGCGTCGACCGCGGTGGGGACCTCGGGGCTCGGCGGAGCGGTCGAGCTGGTACTCGCCGGTGGACTGCTCGACCTGGCCGGCGTCCTCCGCGGACTTGATCTGGGCCTTGAGGTCCTGGTGCAGGCTCGTGAGCTGGTCCCACACCTCCTGGCGCTGGCGCTCGACGTCCTCCTGCGTGACGACGCCCTGCTCGACCAGGCGCTCGGCGAAGAGCTCGGCGACGCGCTTCTTCTGCTTGATCGCCTGGTACATCTCGGGCTGGGTGTAGGCGGGCTCGTCGGCCTCGTTGTGGCCGAACCGGCGGTAGCCGATGAGGTCGAGCACGACGTCGTGGCCGAACTCCTCGCGGAAGGCGAAGGCCAGGCGCACGGCGCTGATGCAGGCGGCCACGTCGTCGGCGTTGACGTGGATGATCGGGACGTCGTAGCCCTTGGCGATGTCCGACGCCCACCGGGTCGAGCGCGCGTCCTCGGGGTCGGTCGTGAAGCCGACCTGGTTGTTCTGCAGCAGGTGCAGCGCGCCGCCGACCTTGTAGCCGTCGATGGCCTGGAGGTTCAGCGACTCGGCCACGACGCCCTGGCCCGGGAAGGCGGCGTCGCCGTGGAGCACGATCGGCACGGCCGCGTCGGTGTCGCGGTGCGCGTGCGGGCCCTGGCGCGTCGTCTGCGCCGCGCGCGTGGCGCCCAGCACGACCGGGTGGACGAACTCCAGGTGCGAGGGGTTCGACTCGAGGTTGACGAGGATCGAGTCGCCGTTGGGCAGGCGGTAGTGGCCCTGGGCGCCGTGGTGGTACTTCACGTCGCCGGTTCCGCCCTGCGGGATCGAGGTGACGGCCTCGAGCGTCGAGGCGCCCTCGAACTCGGCGAAGATCGTCTCGTAGGGCCGGCCCAGGTTGTGCGCGAGGACGTTGAGCCGCCCGCGGTGCGCCATGCCGACGACGACCTCCTTCGCGCCGTGGGCGGCGGCGAGCTGGATCGCCTCGTCGAGCATCGGGACCGTCATGTCGAGGCCCTCGATGGAGAACTGCTTCTGGCCCAGGTACGCCTTGTGCATGAAGCGCTCGAGGGCGTCGACCTCGACGAGGCGCTTGAGCAGCGCGCGCTGCTCGTCCTGGGTCAGGGGCTTGCGGAACTCGCCGCGCTCGATCTTCTCGCGCAGCCACGTGCGCTGCCGGTGGCTGCCGAGGTGCTCGATCTCGTAGGCGATCGTGCCGCAGTAGGTCTCGCGCAGGTGCGGCAGCGCGTCGGCGAGCGTCGCGCCCGGGACGCCCATGCGGAGGATCCGCGACGGGATCCGGGCCATGAGCTCGGGGGTCAGCCCGACGGTCTGGGGCTCGAGCGCAGGGTCGCCCTCGGGCTCGGTGCCGAGCGGGTCCAGCCGCGCGGCCAGGTGGCCGTGGGTGCGGTGGGCCTTCAGGAGCGACGTGGCGGCCTGGACGGCCTGCAGCAGCTCGTCGGAGGGCGCGCCGTCGACGTCGCCCTCCCGGCGCCCGCCCGTCGTGGCCTGGGGCGTCCGCGCGACGGCCGCCGCGGCCGCGGCCGCCGGCGGCTGCGGCGCGGGGCCGAGCTCGGCGCCGAGCGACGCGAAGACCCCCTCGTAGAAGCCGTGCTCGCCCTGGAGGTAGCCCTCGACGACCTGCAGGAAGCGGCCGGACTCCGCCCCCTGGATGATGCGGTGGTCGTAGGTCGAGGTCATCGTCATGACCTTCTCGGCGCCGATCATGGCGCCGATGGACCCGAGGCCGACCGGGTAGGCGATCGAGCCGGTCGCGACGATGGTGCCCGAGCCGGTCATGAGCCGCGGGACCGACGCGACGGTGCCGATGCCGCCCGGGTTCGTCAGCTGGACGTTCGCGCCGACGAGGTCGTCGGCGCCGAGCTTGTTCTCGCGCGCCCGCGCGATGAGGTCGTCGAAGGCCGCCTTGAAGTCGCGGAAGCTCAGGCGCCCGGCGTCGCGGATGACCGGGACCATGAGGGTCCGCGAGCCGTCCTTCTTCTCCACGTCGACCGCGATGCCGAGGTTGACGGCGCCGTCGTCGACGCGATGCGGCTTGCCGTCGACCTCGGCGAAGTGGTGCGCCATGACCGGCATGTCGTCGGTCGCGGCCCGCGCGATCGCGTAGGCGATGAGGTGGGTGAAGGAGACCTTCTGCCCGGCCTCCTTGAGCTGCTTGCGCCGGCCGTCCATCGCCGTGACGGTGATCGTGCGGAACGAGGTCGCGGTCGGGATCGACCGGCTCTCGTCCATGTAGCGGGCGAGCATCGCCGCCCCGCCCTTGAGCAGCTGCGCGGACCCCGCGGGCTTCGTGACGCGCGCCGCCGGCGCCGTTCGTGTGGCCGCCGCCGTCCCTCGCGTCGAGCACGTCGGCCTTCGTGATCCGGCCGCCGGGGCCGGTGCCGGTGACGCCGACGAGGTCGACCCCCTCGACCGCCGCCACGCGCTGGGCGACCGGCGAGGCCTTCGCGGAGGAGGCCGCGGTCGCACCGGCGGCGGCGCCGTCCCCGCCGGGCGCCTGCTGCGGCGCCTCCGCGGGCGCGGGCGCGGCGACGCGGTCGGCGGCGCCTGCGCCGACGGCCAGGCGCGCGATGACCTGGTGCGGGGTGACGGTGTCGCCCTCGGCGACGAGGAGCTCGGTGATCGTCCCGGCGGCGGGCGCCGGGAGCTCCATGTCGACCTTGTCCGTCGAGAGCTCGACGACGGTCTGGCCGTCCTCGACGGCGTCGCCGACCTTGACGGCCCACTCCAGGACCGTCGCCTCGGTCACCGACTCGCCGCCCTGCGGCGTGACGATGTCCACGACCTCGGCCGGGGCGACCTCGTCCGGCCCACCGGCCCCTCCGTCGGTCGCGGCGCCGTCGGCGGCGGGCGCCGGCGCGGGCGCGGCGCCGTTCGGCGCGATCTCGGCGATGACGGACCCGGCGGTGACGGTCTCGCCCTCGGCGGCGAGGTGCCGCACGACGGTGCCGGAGACGGGGGCGGGGACCTCGGCGTCGACCTTGTCGGTCGAGATCTCGACGAGCGTCTCGTCGGCCTCGACGTGGTCCCCCTCCTGCTTGTGCCACTCGAGGACGGTGCCCTCCGTGACCGACTCGCCCATCTGCGGGAGGGTCACCTGCACTGTGGTGTCGACCGCCATGTCGAGCTCCGACTCTAGCGGGCGGCGGCGGGGGAGGCCGGTCGCGGGTTCCCAGCTGTACGCCGCCGTTCCTCCCGCACGAACTCGTAGGACCCGACGAAGGGGCCGACCGCCCCGACGACCGCCACGGCCACCCCCAGGCGGAGGGGCAGGACCCGGGCGCCGACGGCCCCGATGCAGAGGACGCACATGGCGATCCACCCGAGGCCGTGGGCCAGGCCGAACGCGAACTCGAACGGGTGCAGCCCGGGGACGAGCCACGCGACGAGCAGGCACGCGTAGACGGTCGAGTGCGCGAAGGACAGCCGCTTGAGCGTCCCGAAGGAGAGGCTAGGCATCGAGCAGCATCGCCATGCGGCGCAGGGGCTCGTCGGCCTCGCCCGGCCAGGCGGCCGGGTCCGCCGGCCACCAGGCGAAGGCGTCGTGCTCGTCGTCGGGACGGACCTCGGCGCCGGCCGGCAGCCAGGCCTGGCCGACGAACATGACCATGTCGTGCGGCAGCCGGACGAGGGCCTCGCCGCGCACGCGCTCGGGCTCGACGGACCACTCCTCGCGCAGCTCGCGCACGAGCGTCTGCGCGGGCGACTCGCCCAGGTCGACCGCCCCGCCGGCGCCGAGCGCCCAGCGCCCGGCCCACGTCGAGAGCCAGGCCGCGCGTCGACCGGCCAGCCAGCGCCCGTCGCTGTCGCGCACCGCGCAGAGCGCCGAGAGCGAACCCGACGCATGGCCCTCGACGAGGCGCAGGGCCCAGCGCACCGGCTGGAGCTCGAGCAGCAGGCGGCCGTCGCGCACGCGGTGGTCGACCAGGCGCGCCCCCACGCCGTCGTGGGACGGGGAGCCGCGGTCGCGCAGGGCGGCGATGGCGTCGTCGGCGGCCTCGGTGCGCTCCGCCGGGGCCTCGTACGCCTCGGCCAGCCAGGTCGCCTCGATGTCGTCCGGCGCCCACGGCCCGCGAGCGAGCAGGACGGGGGCGGACGCGGGCGTGGGGGGCATCAGCGGGGAGGGTACGGCGCGCGCCGCACACCGGGGGAGCCGGGCTTCCGCACGCCGCTGACGGCGATATGTATGGTTGGCCGGTCCCGCAGCACCGACGAACGGTAGGACGGCATGAACGGATTCAGCCGTCGGCCCCCGGTCCGCCGGGTGGCCGCGGTGGTCGCCCTGGTCGCGGCGGCCGGAGTGGTGGGCGCCGGCCCGGCGTCGGCCGCGCCGCGCACGGCCGGCGCCGGGGCGTTCCACGACTCCGTCGGGCTCGTGGCCAACGACACGTACTTCGACACGCCGTACCTGCACTGGAGCACGGCGCTGGACAAGGCGCGCGAGCTCGGGGTGCGCCACCTGCGCCTCGGCGTGTTCAGCGCCGACGACGCGGGGTGGGACGCCCGCCATGCCGCCGATCTGCAGGACGCCGCGGCCGCCGGCTTCGGGCTCGAGCTCATCGTGAGCCGCGACTGCGCCTCCGACGGGACGATGCCGCGCTGCCTGGCCCGCGCGCGCTCGCTCCCCGCCGGGAGCGTCGAGGGCCTCGAGTGGCCCCACGAGTACGACAACAGGGGGACGGCAACTGGGTCGCGCACCTGAGCGCGTGGGGCCACGAGCTGGCCTTCCGCGCGCGCGGCGACGCGAGGCTCGCCGGCGTCCCGATCATCGGCCCGTCGCTGCGCTTCGTGGGCTCGCCGCTGGCGCTCGGGGACCAGAGCGCCGCGCTGGACCGCGTCAACCTCCACCCGTACACCGGCGGCCAGAGCCCCACGCCGGGCCTCGTGCGCGCGGAGGTCGCGCGCCTGCGCCCGGTCACCGGCGTCAAGCCGGTCGTCGTCACGGACGTCGGCTTCCACACCGCGCTGGGCGCGCCGGCCCCGGTGCAGCCCGCCGTCGACGAGCGCACGGCGGCCGTCTACACGCTGCGGACCGTGCTCGAGCACTTCGACGGACGGGGTCCAGCGCACGTACCTCCGCGAGCTGGTCGACGAGGCGAAGGACCTCAACGACGAGCGCGTGAGCTACGGCCTCATGCGCACGGACTTCTCCCCGAAGCCCGCCTACACCGCCCTGCAGCGCCTGCTCGCGCTCGCGGCCCCGGGGAGCCCGCCGGTGGTCCGCGAGCTCGACCACGCCGTGACCGGCGCCGGCGCGGACGTCCGCGAGCTCGTCCTCGACCGCGCCGACGGGACCACCCTCGTGGCGCTCTGGCGCACCGCCAGCATCTGGGACCGGCGCGCGAAGCGCGAGATCGCGGTGAAGCCCGACACCGTGCACGTGACGATCCCGGCCGTGCGCGGCGTCACCGTCAGCGACCCGGTCACCGGCACCGGCCCGGCCCCCGCGGCCATCACCGACGACACGGTCGACCTCGCCCTCGGCGCCGACCCGCTCGTCCTGACGGTCACCGGCGGCCGGCGGCTCGGCGTCGTCCCGGACACCGACCTGCCGTTCGAGGACGACGGCACGCCGGCCACCGGCACGGGCGAGGGCGGCACGGCCGCGTGCTACCGCACGGTCCCGCACATCACCGGCCTGCGCGTGACGCGGAGCGGCGGTCGCTGGGTGGCGACGTTCCGGCTCTCGAAGAACGCGAGGGTCGGGGCGACGATCGACCGCCAGCGCCGGGTCGGCGCGGCCCGGACGCTGCGCTACGGGCGCCTGACCGCGCTCCGGTCGCGGACGCTGCGCAAGGGCTCGCGCCGCATCGTCCTGGCCCGCGGGATGGCGGCCTCCCGCTACCGGTACCGGGTCGTGCTCACCGCGCGGGACGCGTCCGGCTCCAGGAGCGGCGCCGGCGTGCGCTACTGGGTCCGTGCGGGCGGGCGCGCGCGGGGCCTGCGCACCGAGGTCGGGCCGCTCGTCGCGACCCGCTGCAAGGCGGTGCCGTGGATCAGCCGGCTGCGCGTGACGCAGCACGGCTCCCGCTGGGTGGCGACCTTCCGGCTCGCGCGCAACGCGAAGGTCGGCGGGTTCATGGGTCGCCAGGTCCGGGTGGGCCCGGTCCACCGGCTCAAGTTCCGCACCGTGAAGCGGTTCCGCGCGAAGGCCATGCGGCGCGGGTCGCGGCGCATCGTCCTCGGCACGGGCCTGCAGATCGTGAAGTACCGCTACCGCCTGGTGCTCACCGCGCACGACGCGTCGGGCAACAAGGGCGTCGCCGGCCTCCGCTTCAAGTACGGCGCAGGCCGCACCACCCGCCGCTAGCGCCGGTCGCCCCGGCGCGCGTGGGCGCCGGGGACTAGGGTCGGCGCCATGGCGACGGCCACGACCCGTGAGCGCAGCGGCTGGGGGTGGGGGTTCGCGGACGCGGCCTTCACCGCGGCCCAGGCCCGGGAGGCGGCACCCGGCGTCGTCGCCGCGCTCGGCTTCGGGACGACCGACGTCGAGGACCCCGTCCCGGTCGCCGGCGTCACGCTGCCGGCGCCACGCCTGGCGGTGCCGGGCGGTCGCGCCGGGCTGTGGTCGGCCGACCACGCCGTGCGCGCCGCCCACGCCCACGGCCAGTCCTACCTCGACGTCGTCCGGACGCTGCGCGGCGCCTTCGAGCACGCGCCGGACCTCGTCGCGCGGCCGGCCGACGAGGGCGAGGTCGAGGAGGTCCTCGCCTGGGCCGCGGACGCCGGCGCGGCGGTCGTGCCCTACGGCGGCGGGACGAGCGTCGTCGGCGGTGTCGAGCCGCGCGTCCCCGCGCGCTTCGCCGGGGCCGTGTCGCTCGACCTCGGGGCACTCGACGCGCTGCACGAGGTCGACCCGGTCTCGCGGTCGGCGCGGATCGGGGCGGGGGCCAGCGGCCCGCGGCTCGAGGCGCAGCTCGCCGAGCACGGGCTCACGCTGCGCTTCTACCCGCAGTCCTTCGAGCTCTCGACGCTCGGCGGGTGGGTGGCCACGCGCGCGGGCGGGCACTTCGCCACGCGCCTGACCCACGTCGACGACGTCGTCGAGGCGGTGCGCGCGATCACCCCGAGCGGGACGTGGGCCTCGCGACGCCTGCCCGGGCAGCGGCGCCGGGCCGTCGCCGGACCGGCTGCTGCTGGGCAGCGAGGGCACGCTCGGCGTCATCACCGAGGCGTGGGTGCGGGTGCAGCCGCGGCCGTCGCACCGCGCCGCACGGACCGTGCGCTTCCCCGGCTTCGCCGAGGGGGCGGAGGGCGTGCGGGCGGTCGTCCAGAGCGGCCTGCTCCCCGCCAACCTGCGGCTGCTCGATCCCCTCGAGGCGCAGGCCACCGGCGCCGGGGACGGGGAGCGCGCGGTGCTCGTCCTCGGCTTCGAGTCCACCGACCACCCGGTCGACCACGAGCTCGAGCGCGCCCTGGCGCTGTGCGCGGCGCACGGCGGCGTGGCGGACGCGCCGCGGCCCCGGGGCGACGGCGCGGAGGCCGGCGGCGCCGGGGCCTGGCGGGCGGCGTTCCTGCGCATGCCGTACCTCCGCGACCTGCTGGTCCGCCTCGGCGTGCTGGCCGACACCTTCGAGACCGCGATCACCTGGGACCGCCTGCCCGCCTTCCACGCCGCCGTCACCGGCGCGACGCGCGCCGCGCTGGGGGAGCCCTGCCGCGTGACGTGCCGCTTCACCCACGTCTACCCGGACGGGCCGGCGCCCTACTTCACCGTCCTCGCGCCCGCGCGCAGGGGCGACGAGGTCGAGCAGTGGCACGCGATGAAGCGCGCCGCGGGCGACGCGATCATCGCCGCGGGGGGCACGATCACCCACCACCACGCCGTCGGCCGCGACCACCGCCCGTGGTACGACCGCCAGCGCCCCGACCCCTTCGCGGCGGCGCTGCGGGGCGCCAAGGCCGCGATCGACCCCGCCGGGATCCTCAACCCCGGCGTGCTCGTCGACTAGGAGGTCCGAGGGCGGCCCGGCGGCCGCTACGCTTGCCGCGTGAGCCAGTTCGAGGCGAAGAACCTCGCCGCCATCAAGGCGGCCCTGGACGCCCACAACGCCGAGTGCCCGGTACCGGCGAACTCGATCCTGCTCAACCCGGTCGACCACGACCTCCTCGGGTGGGACGAGCTGTGGGGCCTGCCGGTGCTGGCCGACGAGCGCGTGCCCACCAAGCGCGTGCGGATCGCCTGCGACGGCTCGGCGTTCGGGTTCGAGGACGAGGTCGCCGAGGCGGTCTCCCGCGAGCAGCCGGCCACGCAGCCGATGGTCATCCCGGTCGGCCCGTCCCGCGAGGACGACCCGACCGCCGGCGGGCGCTAGTCCGCGACCTCCAGCTCCCGCCCCAGCGCGCGGGCGAAGAGCTCGCCCTCGCGGGCCGCCGCCCAGCGCGCGACCCGCACGTCGTCGTCCGCCTCCAGGGCGAGGCGCACCGTGCCGTCGTCGACCTCCACGCCGACCGCGTGGACAACCTGGTCGCGGCTGCGCTCGAGGCCCTCGGCCAGGCGCAGCAGGAGCGCCATGCGGTCGAGCCGCGCGTCGTCGCCGTCGACGGCCAGCGCGGCGAACGGCCCGAGCGACGGCAGGCCCTTGCGGTGGTAGCGCACGGCCTGGCCGATGAGGGCGACCTCGCGCTGGTCGAACCCGGGCAGGCCGGCGTTGAAGACGAGGTAGCGCGAGTGCTTGTGATGGTCGTCGTAGTCGATCGTCATGCCGACGTCGTGGAGCGTGCTGGCGGCCCACAGCAGGTCGCGCTCGGCCGGGTCCCCCTCGTGGAGCCCCGCCTCGGCGAGGTCGTCGAAGAGGCCGAGGGCGAGCCGCATGACGTGCGCCACGTGCGGGTTGTGCGCCGGGTCCTGCCCGTACTGCGCGGCGAGGTTCACGACCGTCGCGCGCCGCACGTCGTCGAAGAGCGGCGGCTCGGCGGGGGCGAGCAGGCGCTCGAACCACACGCCCTCGCGCAGCCCTGCCTCGGTCGCCTCGAGCGCATCGAACCCGCCGACGTCGAGCACCGTGCGCAGGACGACGGCGCCCGCGAGGATGAGGTCGGCGCGCGCGGGCTTGATCCCCGCGACGTCGCTGCGCTCCGCCGGCGGGAGGTCGGCCAGGCGCTCGACGAGGTCGTCGAGCGCCGCGGCGGTCAGGCAGAAGCCCTGGACGCCGAACTCCGGGACCGACGCCGCGCGCTGGGCGGCGGCGGCGAGGGTGCGCACGGTGCCGCCGAGGCCCACGAGCCGCCGTCCGCCCCCGGGCAGCCACGGCGCCGAGGCCAGCTCGTCGGCGACGTGCGCGCGCAGCGCGCGCAGCTGCTTGCCCTTGGCCGGGCCGTCGCCGGGCAGGAAGCGCTCCGTCATCCGGACGGCGCCGAGCGGCCACGACCCGAGCTCGCCGGCGAGGCGGCCGCCGACGCGGACGAGCTGGAGCGACCCGCCGCCGAGGTCGACCACGGCCCCGTCGGCCAGCGTCGTCGAGTTGATCGCGGCGAGGTAGCCGTAGCGGGCCTCCTCCTCGCGGGACAGCACGCGGATCGGCAGCCCGGTCGCGGCGCGGGCCGCGTCGAGGAAGGGCTCGGCGTTCTCCGCGTCGCGGATGGCGCTCGTCGCGACGGCGTCGACCTCGTCGTGGAGGTCGAGCCCCGCGGCGTGGGCGAAGTGCGCGAAGACCTCGATCGCCGCGCGGGCGCGGGCCATGCCCGCCTCGCCCAGGCGCCCCGTCGCGGCGAGGCCCTCGCCGATGCGCACCGGCTCGTAGACCTCGTCGGTGCGCTTCCACCACGCGCCCTCCGCGTGGAAGACCACGAGTCGGAACGAGTTCGACCCGAGGTCGACGACGGCGAGGCGGCGGGACACCGACGGGCGATCCTACCGGCGGGCCGGGGTGCCCCGGCCCGCCGACGGCTCACCTCGAGGCTCGCGCCTGCAGGCGCTCGGCCAGCGCCGCCGTGGCGGCGGCCGCGGCCGGCGGCTGCCCCGTGGCGTGTGCGAGGTCGAGCGTGAAGTACAGGAAGTACGCCGACTGGGTGAAGATCGTCGGGCCGTCGGTGCCGATCGGGACGTGGCCCGCTCCGAGGAGCACCTCGGGGACGCTCGTCACGCCGGCGTTGTAGAGCGCGCCGGCGTTGGCCAGGACCTCGTTCTCGTCGGGGATGAGCGGATCCTCCGAGCCGATGAACCACAGCGTCGGCGCGTCGCCGGCGCCGAGCAGCGCCTGGCCCTCGGCCGGCAGGACGCCGGAGATCGAGACCACGGCGCCGACCTTCGAGCTCTCGCCCGGCGTCCCGCTCGTGCCCGGGTCCTCGCTGTGGGCGCCCACGAGGAGCGCCACGTCGGCGCCGGCCGAGCCACCGCCGATCGCGATGCGGCCCGGGTCGACCCCGTACTGCGCGGCGTGCGCGCGCAGCCAGCGGACCGCCGCCTGGCCGTCGTGCTGGGCGTCGACGGCCGCGGCCTGGCAGCTCGCCGGCGGCGGGTGCACGCCCGCGCACTTCTCGGTGGACATCAGGCGGTAGTTGATCGAGAGCGCGACGTACCCGCGCTGCGCGAACTGGGTGGCCAGCTTGACGAAGGGCGCCTGCGTCTTGTCGCCCGCGGCGAAGGCGCCGCCGTGGACCCAGATGATCGCCGGGCGGCTCGTTCGCGTGTCGCCCGTCGGCGTGTAGATGTCCGTCTTGAGGTCGACGGGGGTGCCGGTCAGGTCGGGCGCGTTGCCGTAGACGACGTCGCTGGTGACCGTCACGCCGGTGAAGACGCGGTCGCGGTAGCGCAGCGGCGCGTCACCCGGGGGCGCCGGCACGGTGCACGCCGCCAGCACCGTCGCGCTCACGGCCGCGAGCCCGCCGCCCGCCGCCCATCGCCGCGCCCGGCCCCACGTCCGTCCGCCCATGTCGCTGCTCCTCCCCGAGGTGGTCGGGCGTCGCAACACGGGATCCCGGCGAAGGATGCGGCCTCTGCGGCCGATCGGCCCGACGGAGCACGCGCCGGTCCGATCGGACGAGGACCGCTCGCGGTGACACCGGCCGGTCGCGCTGGTACGGCTACGCGATGAGGATCCTCCTCGCCACCGCCGCGCTGACCCTCGCGCTGGCGTCGCCGGCCTCGGCGGAGTTCTTCCCGGTGAAGCAGCCGTCCTTCGTCTGCGACGACACCCCGGACCCGACGTCAGCCTCTGGCACGAGCTCCGCCGTCTGCGCTCAGCCGCGGCTCGTCCCCGTCACGCGCGCGCAGGTCAAGCTCATCGTCGCCTACAAGGTGCGGGCCGTCTGGGGGCGGTACGCCGCCCGCCACATCCGCCGCTACGGCTGTGACCTCTACCGGCTGCCGGACGAGATCGGGCAGACGGAGCACGAGCTGCATGACGAGGTTCGTCTCGCGTCGGCACCGGACCGTCACGAGGCAGCTCATCCTCAGCTACGGCCCGGCGGGCCCGGGCGTCGTCGGGGTCACCGTCAGGCGCTTCCCGAAGGACGAGACCGGCCCGGGGACCACCCCGTCGGGCCCGGGTCCCACGCCCGATCCGGGCGTCACCACCGAGCCGACCTCGACGCTGGCGGGCCCGGCGATCCCCTCCGACGGCTAGCGCCCCGCCACCGCGGGCTCACGTCTCGATGAGCTCGATCCGGTAGCCGTCCGGGTCGCGGACGAAGCAGAGCCGCGAGCCGCCCTCGCGGACGGAGTAGGGCGGCTTCTCGGGCTCGATCCCCTGCTCGGCCAGGCGGCCGAGCGTCGCATCGAGGTCCTCGGCCGTGATCGCGATGTGGTTGTAGCCCGTGCCGAGCTCGTAGCCGTCGACGCCGTGGTTGTAGGTCAGCTCGAGCCGCGCCCCGTCGCCCGGCAGCCCCATGAAGACGTTGATCGCCTCGTCGCGGATCGGCATGCGCCCGACCTCCTCGAAGCCGAGGGCCTCGTAGAAGGCCACGGAGCGGTCGATGTCGCCGATGCGGTAGCAGGTGTGGATGAGGGCGGGCATGGCCTGGGAACCTACCCGGCACATGCTGATCGAGCGATCCCTCATGCCCCAGTTCCTGTCGAACACCTACCTGGTCGGGACGCCCGGCGCCGAGGCCGTCTTCATCGACGCCGGCGGCCCCGTCTCGCCGCTCGTGGCGGAGGCCGAGCGCCAGGGGCTGACGCCCACCCACGTCCTGCTGACCCACCACCACCACGACCACGTCGCGGAGCTCGGCGCGCTGCGCGAGCGGTGGCCCGGGATCACGGTCCTCGCCCACCCCGACGAGGCCGCGCTCGTCGAGGGGGACGTCGGGCCCATCACGCCCGGGGAGCCGCTCGAGGTCGCCGGCCTGCGCATCGAGCCGCTGCACACGCCGGGTCACACGTCGGGGATGCTGAGCTTCCTCGTGGAGGGCAACGTCTTCACGGGCGACACGCTGTTCAAGGGGTCGGTCGGCGGCGTCCGCGCGCCCGGCCACACGACCTACGAGGACCTGCGCCGGTCGATCATGGACGTGCTCCTGGCGCTGCCGCCGGAGACCGTCATCCGGCCGGGCCACACGGAGCCGACCACCGTCGCCGACGAGCTCGAGGCCAACGCCTTCGTCCGGATCTGGCGCGGCGTCGACCCCGAGGGCGACGAGCCGGCCACCGCGTTGGGCGAGCCCGCGACCCTCGTCCTGCTCGGCGACGACTACGACGGCGGCCACAAGGCGTGGGTCCGCTGGGCCGACGGGCGCGACGACATCGTGCCCGGCTCCCAGGTCGAGAGGACGCCCAGCCACCCCGGATAGCCTCAGTCCGTGGCCGACGACAAGATCCCGACCTCGCGCCTGGCCCGCTCGGCGCGGGTCGGGCGGCTCGCCGCGGGGCAGACGCTGCGCCAGGTCGGGACGCGGGCGGCCAACCTCACGCGCGACGAGCAGGCGGCCCAGGACGCGATGATGCGCCGCCAGCTCGAGACCGCCGAGCAGATCGTCGAGGCGCTCGGGCACATGAAGGGCGCGGCCATGAAGCTCGGCCAGGTCATGTCCTTCCTGGACGTCGGCCTGGTGCCCGAGCCCTTCCGCGAGGAGTTCCAGGAGAAGCTCGGGCGGCTGCGCGACGCGGCGCCCAAGGTGTCGTTCCGCGACATGCGCAAGGTGCTGGAGGAGGAGTACGGCGAGAAGCTCTCACGCGTCTTCGACGACTTCGACGAGGACCCGATCGCCGCCGCCTCGATCGGCCAGGTCTACCGCGCCGCCGTCGACGGGCGCGCCGTGGCGGTGAAGGTCCAGTACCCGGGGGTCAACCAGGCCGTCCGGGCCGACATGCAGAACCTGGGCATCATCCTGCGGCTCATGAAGCGGGTGGCGCCGGGCCTCGACGCGCAGGCGCTCGGCCGCGAGATCCGCGAGCGCATCGACGAGGAGCTCGACTACGAGCTCGAGGCGCAGAACCAGCGGGCGCTGGCCCGCATCTTCCGCGGCCACCCGTTCATCGTCGTGCCCGACGTGCTCACCGAGCTCTCGCACGAGCGCGTCATCGTCAGCGACTTCGTCGAGGGCCGGGGCTTCGAGGACCTCAAGCGGCTGCCGCAGGACGAGCGCGACCGCCTGGGCGAGATCATCTTCCGCTTCTACTTCGGCTGCATGTACCGCCACCGCCAGTTCAGCGGCGACCCCCACCCGGGCAACTCGCTGCTGCTCGACGACGGGCGGATGGCGTTCATCGACTTCGGGCTCTTCAAGCGGCTGCGCCCCGAGGTGGCCGAGCTCGAGCTGCGCGTGCAGCGGCTCGGCATCGAGCACCGCGCCGACGAGCTGCTGGAGACGCTGCGCGACGCGGGGTTCTTCGCGCGCGGCGCGAAGCACACGCCCGAGGGCGTCCTCGAGCAGTTCCTCGACACCACCTGGTGGTACACGCAGGACGTCGAGGTGCCGCTGACCCCGGAGATCGCGACGGAGGTCATCATCGAGATGTCCGACCCGCGGTCGACGCACTGGGGGAAGATGCGCCACGAGACGCTGCCGCCCGACCACCTCTTCGGGCGGCGGCTGGAGACGCTCACGCTGGCCGTCATGGCCCAGCTGCGGTCCACCGCGAACTGGCACCGGATCGCGCGGGAGTGGATCTACGGCGACGACCCGGTGACCGAGCTCGGCCGCGAGGAGGCCGCCTTCTACGGCGGGCGGACGGGCGAGCCCGCATCGTGACCGCCCGAGGCGCGCGGCTGCGGCTGGCCGTCCTGGCCGGCGCGCTCGGCCTGTGCGCGGTCGGGCTGGCCCTGAGCGGCTCGGTGAGCGCCGACAGCGTCCGCGACCGTCTCGACGGGCTCGGCGTCGCGGGCCCGGTCGTGTTCGTGCTGGTCTCGTCGCTGCTGACCGTGGCCCTCTTCCCGGGCCCGCTGCTCGCCGGCGCCAGCGGCCTGCTGTTCGGGACGGCGCTCGGGACGCCGATCTCGATCACCGCGGCGACGCTCGGCGCGTCGCTCGCCTTCTCGATCTCCCGCTGGTGGGCGCACGACGCCGTGGCCGAGCTCGCCGGCCCGCGCCTGGAGCGCGTGCAGCGCGCCCTCGCCGGCCGGCCCTTCCTCACCGTCCTCTACGCGCGGATCGCGCCCGGCGTCCCCTACAACCTCGTGAACTACGCGGCCGGGATGACGCACATCCCGCTGCGGACCTTCGCGCTGGCGACGGCGATCGGCGTCGCCCCGCGCGCCTTCGCCTACACCGCCCTGGGCGGGTCGCTGCACGACCTCGGCTCGCCCGAGGCGGTGGTCGCGTTCGGCGTGCTCGTCGTCATGGGCGTCGGCGGCCTCGTCCTCGCCCGGCGCGACGTGCGCCGGCGCTCGCGCGCCCGCGCCGCGGCGGCCGGCGACGCGGCCTAGAGCTGCTGGACCTGGAACATGCTCGTCGTGCCGGGCTTGCCGGAGGGCAGGCCCGCGGTGATGCCGACGCGCTGCCCGGGCCGGCACCACCCGAGCTCGATGACGCGTCGCCCGGCCTCGGCGATGAGCTCCTCGGTGACCTCGTGGCGGCGCATCGACGCGGCGCGCACGCCCCACATGAGGCCGCACCGGCGCACCGTCTCGCGCCCGGGGGAGAGCGCGTAGATCGGGACCTGGGGGCGGTGGGCCGAGACGAGCCGGGCCGAGCGCCCCGAGAGCGTCGGGATCACGAGCGCGTCGAGGTGGAGCTCGCGGGCCGCCTCGACGGCGCTGTGGGCGACGGTGTAGGCGGGGTCGCGCAGCCCGCGCTGCACGCGCTGCTCGGCCCAGCGCGCGTAGGGCGCCTCGCGCTCCGTCGTCACCGCGACCGCGGCCATCATCTCGACGGCGCCGACGGGGTAGGACCCGACCGCGGTCTCCTGGCTGAGCATCACCGCGTCGGTCCCGTCGAGGATCGCGTTCGCGACGTCGGCGACCTCCGCGCGGGTCGGGCGCGAGGACGTGATCATCGAGTCGAGCATCTGCGTCGCCGTGATCGACGGGCGCGCCATCCATCCGGCCAGCGCGAGGAGCTTCTTCTGGACGATCGGCACCTCCTCGATCGGCAGCTCGATGCCGAGGTCGCCGCGGGCGACCATGACGCAGTCGCTGACGCGCAGGATCTCCTCCGCGTTCTGCACGGCCTGCGGCTTCTCGATCTTCGCGATGAGCGGGACGCGCGTGTGCTCGCGCACGAAGAGGACGTCCTCGGGGCGCCGCACGAAGCTCAGCGCGACCATGTCGACGCCGATGCGCTGTCCGGCGCGCAGGTGGTCGAGGTCCTCCTCCGGCACCGCTGGGAGGGTGTCGACCGGCCCGGGGATGTTCAGCCCCTGGCGCGAGGCGACGACCCCGCCGACCTCCACGCGGGCGTCGACCTCGCGCTCGCCCGCGCGCACCGCGGTGGCCCGCAGCCGCACCGACCCGTCGGCGAGGTACAGGACCTCGCCCGGCTCCATCGCGTCCGCGATCCCGGCCCAGGAGACCGACATGCGCGTCGCGTCGCCCGGCTCGTCGCCGTCCGCGCCGCAGAAGGTGACGACGTTGCCCGGGGTTGAGCTCGACGCGGTCCTCCCGCAGGACGCCGACGCGGAGCTTGGGCCCGGGGAGGTCCTGCAGCAGCGCGACGGGGCGCCCGGCGCGGCCGGCCGCCTCGCGCACGCGCTGCGCCGTCTCGGCGTGCTGCTCGTGCGTGCCGTGGCTGAAGTTCAGCCGCGCGACGTCCATGCCGGCCTCGACCATCCGCACGAGGACCTCGGGATCGCGGGAGGCGGGGCCGATCGTGGCGACGATCTTCGTGCGGCGCATCGCGCGTCACGGTAGCTCAGCGGCGGGACCGCGCCGCGCGTAGGCTGCGCCGCGTGGACGGCCTGACCCGCGGGGAGGTGCTGCGCCTCGCCGGCGGGGTCGCGCTCGCCGCCGCGCTGCCGCTCCCGGCGGCCCGGCGCCGCGACCGGCGGAGCCCGACGCAGCCGGCGGTTGCGCGCGCTCGCGTCCGCCGTGCGCGGGCCCGTCCTGACGCCCGGGCAGCGCGGCTTCCGCGCGGCGGCGGACGTCTACAACGCGCGCTGGGACGGCAGCCACCCGGTCGCCGTCGTCCGGCCCCGCGACGTCGCCGACGTGCAGGCAGCCGTGCGCTGGGCGGGACGGTACGACGTGCCCGTCGTGCCCCGCTCCGGCGGCCACGGCTACACGGGCAACTCCACGACCGACGCGGGCATCGTGCTGGACCTGCGCGGCCTGCGCGCGGTGGGCCTGCGCGACGGCGGCCGGCGGGTGCGCGCCGGCGCCGGCGCGCAGCTCGTGGACGTCGACGCGGCCCTGGCCGCCCACGGCGTCGCCGTCCCGGCCGGCTCGTGCCCCTCGGTCGGCCTCGGCGGGCTGGCGCTCGGCGGCGGCATGGGGCTCGCCGGCCGCGCCTTCGGGCTGACGCTCGACAACGTCGTGGCCCTCACGGTCGTGACCGCCGACGGCCGGCGACGGCGGGTCGACGCCTCCCACGACCCGGACCTCTTCTGGGCCCTGCGCGGCGGCGGCGGGAGCTTCGGCGTCGTGACCGACCTCACGCTGCGCACGCATCGGGTGCGCCGGGCGAACTGGTGCTCGGTGCGGTGGCCGGCGGGCTCCGCCGACGCGGCGCTGCAGGCCTGGCTCGCCTTCGCGCCCGAGGCCGATCCCGACCTGACGATGCTCCTCACGATCGCCGGCGGCCGCGTCTCGGCCCTCGGCCAGCATCTCGGCCCGGCGTCGGCGCTGCGCCGCCTGCTGCGCCCGCTGGCCGCGGTCCCGGGGGCGGTGGTGACGACCGGCACCGCCGGCTGGCTGGACCTCCAGCGGCGCTGGGCGGGCTGCCTGGACACGAGCCTGCGCGCCTGCCACACGACGGGGACGCGCCCGGGCGGGCGGCTCCCGCGGGCCCGCTTCGCGGCCAGCTCGCTCTACCTCGGCGGCGCGCAGGGCGCCGCCGGCCGCCGGGCGCTGCTGCGGGCCTCCGAGCCGCGCGGCGGCGCGAGCGGCACGCTGCTCCTCGACGCCTACGGCGGGGCGATCGCGACCGTCGGCGCGGGCGCCACGGCGTTCGTGCACCGCGACGTCCGCTGCTCCGTCCAGGTTCTCTCCTACGCCCCCGGCGCCGCGGGCTGGGTCGCGAGCGCCCGCGCGGCGATCGCGCCCCACGCGACGGGCGCCGCCTACCAGAACTACGCCGACCGGGCGATCACGGGCTGGCGTCGGGCCTACTACGGCGCCGCCTACGGGCGGCTGCTGGCGACGAAGCGGCGCGTCGACCCCGACGAGCGCTTCCGGTTCGTGCAGTCCGTCGGCAGCTGATCCGCCCGGGTGCGGCCGCGAGCACCGGCGCCGCGTCAGCGGCGCGCCTCCAGCAGCCCGAGCTCGGCCGCGCGGATCACGGCCTCGGTCCGCGAGCGGCACCGGAGCTTGGAGAGGATGCTGCGGACGTGGGCGTCCACCGTGCGCCGGCTGAGCACCAGCTGGCTCGCGATCTCGCGGTTGGTCCGACCGGCGCCGACGAGGCGCATGACCTCGAGCTCCCGCCGCGACAGCCCTCCGCCTTCATGGCGGGCGGCCGCGCGCCTCCCGAGGCGCGCCTCGAGCGGCTCGCCGAGGCGCGTCAGCTCCGTGGCGGCCTGCTCGGCCACCGGCGTCGCGCCGAGCCGCCGCGCGCCGCGGTGGGCCTCCGCCAGCCGCTCCGCCGCCGCCTCGCGACGGCCGGCCGCGGCGAGCGCGACGCCGGCCCGGAGGGCGATCTGGGCGCGCTCGAAGGGCGTCCGCAGGCGGTCCTGCAGCTCCAGCGAGCGCCCGAGCTGGGCGGCGGCCGCGTCCGCGTCGCCCTCCGCGAGCGCCGTCTCGCCCAGGGCGTGCGCCAGGGCGGCGAGCGCGTCCGGGTGACCGCCGGAGGACGCGATCGCCGAGAGCGCCTGCGCGCACGCACGTGCCAGCGCGAGCTGGCCCCACTCGGCCAGTGACGCCGCCGCCGTGCGCAGCCCCCACACGGCGTAGTGGTGGTCCTCGCTGCGCTCCCAGCGCTCGAGCACGGTGCGCCAGTGGTCCTCGGCCGCCTCGCGGTCGCCGGCCTGCGCCGCCAGCCACCCCATCGCCGCCGCGCTGTCGACGCCCATGGAGACGACGTCCAGGCGCGACGCCGTGCTCAGGCAGCGGGTCAGCAGGGGCTGCGCCGCCTCGGGGTCGCCGCGGAAGGCGTGGATCGAGCCGAGCACGCCGTCGACCACGAGCGAGCTGTCCGGGGCGTCCGCGCCCGCGCCGAGCTCGACGCACAGGTCGGCGGCGGCGTCCCAGTCGCCCAGCTCCCGCAGCACGTAGGCCATGCAGCTCAGGCAGACGTGCTCCTGGCTGCTCGAGCCACTCCGCTCGCAGAGCGCCACCGCGCTCGTCAGCGCCTGCCGGGCGCCGTCGTAGTCCGCGGCCACCTCGAGCGTCGTGCCCAGCCGCTGGTAGAGCTCGGCCGCCTCGCCGGTGAGCCCGTGCTCGAGCGCCAGCGAGAGGCCCGAGCGGACGCACGCGAGGCCCTCGGCGTGGTCGCCGCGCTTCGCGGTCGCCACGCCCTGCAGCCCCAGGGCCCGGGCCTGCAGGTCGATCCGCCCGTCGCGCAGCGCCTCGGCGCGGGCGGTCGTCGCCAGCGCGACCGCCTCGCCGTGGCCGCCCGCGCTCTGGAGGTACCCCGCGGCGACGAGGCGCTCCGCGGCGGCGTCGCCCGCGCGTCCGACCGCGGCGAAGCCGTCGGCGGCCCGCCGGCGCGCGTCGAGCGCGCGGCGGCGCTCGCCCTGGAGGTCGTACAGGCCGGCGAGGCGGCGCTCGGTGGTCGCCACGGCCTCGTCGAGGCCGCGGGCGCGCCGGGCGGTCGCCGCCTCGCGCAGGGCCCGCGCCGCCTCGGACAGCTCGCCCGCCAGCTCCGCGCAGGAGGCGTACCGGTCGAGCACCTCGAGGCGCTCGTCCGGCCGTGCGCCGTCGTCCCACAGGTCGAGCGCCTGGCGCGCGGCGCGGGCGGCGTCCCGGTAGGCGTGCACCGCGGCCAGCTCGTTCGCCGCCCGCCACAGCGCGGCCAGCGCCCGGTCCTGGTCCGCGGCCGCCAGCCAGTGGGCGGCGACCGCGGTGCCGGGGGCGCCGGCGGCGGTGAGCGCCTCCGCGACGCCCCGGTGCAGGGCGCGCCGTCGCAGCCAGGGGACGTCCTCCTCGACGGCGCGCTGCACGAGCGTGTGGCGGAAGGCGGCCTGGCCGTCGCCCGTCGCCAGGAGGATCCGGCGGTCGAGCAGCTCCTGCACGCCGTCCGCGCAGTCCAGCGAGGCCAGGAGCTCGAGGTCGAGGGCGGGGCCGGCGACGGCGGCCGCCTCGGCCGCGGCCCGGCCCACGTCGGAGAGCTCCGCCAGGCGCAGCAGGACGGCGTCGCGGATCGTCTCGGGCACCGCGGGATCGCCCTCCTGGGCCAGCTCGAGCCCGTCGGGGCCTTCGAGCAGCCGGCCGTCGGCCTCCAGGGCGCAGGCGAGCTCCTCGACGAAGAACGGGACGCCGAGCGTGCGGTCGAAGATCGCCGCGGCCAGCGCCGGCGACGGCGGCCGTCGCAGGACGTCGGCGGTCAGGGCCGCGGTCGCCGGTGCGCCGAGCGGCTGCACGGCCAGCTCACGCAGCAGGCGGCAGCGCCGCAGCTCCGTGCGCAGGCGCCGGATCGGGTGCCCGCGCGCGAGCTCGTCGGAGCGGTAGACCCCCACGACGAGGACCGGCAGCTCGCGCAGGGACGCGGCGAGCGCGGCGAGCAGCTCGAGCGAGGCGTCGTCGGACCAGTGCAGGTCGTCGAGCAGGACGAGTGCCGGCTGCGCGCGGGAGAGCTGGACCAGCGCGCAGCGGATCGCCTCGAACGTCGTCGCGCGATCGCCGTCGCCGGCCGCCGGCCCGAGCTCCGGCATGAGCGCGGCCAGGTGGCCTCGCAGCCGCCCCAGCCCGTCGAGGGCGCCGGGAGCCGCCCGCAGCCGCGAGCGCAGCGCGGCGACGACCGGGCCGTAGGCCACCGTGGCCGACGGCCCGGCCGCCCCGCGCAGCACCGCGGCGTCCGCGCGGGCGAAGCGCTCCTCGGCGAGCGCGGTCTTGCCGACGCCCGCCTCGCCGGCCAGGAGGATGAAGGCCCCCCGGCCGGCGCGTGCGCCCTCGATCGCGTCGTCGAGCCAGGCGCTCTCCGTGCCGCGACCGATCAGGGCACGCTGCTGCACCGGTCGATCCTAGGCCCTGCGCTCAGGCGCGGACGGGATCGGGTCGCACGAGGACCGTGTCCTCGACGAGGGTGATCTCGTCGGCCGGCATCCCGGCGCGCTCGGCCTGCTCGCGGACCTTCTCCGCGCTCGTGCCCTCGTAGATGCACACGGTGCCCAGCTTCCCGGACCCCTCGCGGACGACGTAGCTGCGGATCCACCGCACGTCCTGGGACATCTCCTCACCCACCTCGGCCGAGCGCGCGGCGGTCTCCTGCAGCGCCTCGGGGGTGTCCCAGAAGTCGCGGCGCCGGATCGTGTAGAGGTTCATCACTGCCTCCTGTGTGGTTGACGAGCCGGACCGTATGCCGCCGCAGGCGGGCGGACATCGGCAGGATTGCCGCACTTCCGGCGCGGGATGCCGGGGTGATCGGCCCCTACGGCGCGACGAAGCGCCCGCCCTCCTGCACGAGCTCGCCGTCGGCCGTGATGCGCCCGCCGCGGCGCAGGTCGCAGATGAGGTCCCAGTGCAGGGCCGACCGGACCTTGCCGCCCGTCTCCGGGTAGGAGCGACCCAGGGCGACGTGGACGGTGCCCCCGAGCTTCTCGTCGAAGAGGATCGTGCCGATCGGCCGGTCGATGCCGAAGTTCGTGCCGATGCCGAGCTCACCGAGGCGCCGGGCGCCGTCGTCGGTGGCCAGCGCGCGGGCGAGGTACTCCTGGCCCCGCGCCGCGGTGGCCCGGACGACCTCGCCGCCGCGCAGCTCGAGCTCGACGCCCTCGACGTCGACGCCCGCCGGGGCGCTGCGGACGGTCGAGCGCAGGACGCCGTCGACGCCGTCCTCGTGCGGGCCGGTGAAGACCTCGCCGCTGGGCATGTTGCGCTTGCCGTCGCTGTTGACCCACGTGCGGCCGCCGACCTGCAGCCGCAGGTCGGTGCCCTCCGCCTCGATGCGGATCTCGCGCGCCCGGGCCAGGCGGGCGATGAGCTGGTCCTGGAAGCCGGCGAGCTGCCGCCACGCCAGCACCGGGTCCGGCCGGTCCAGGAAGAGGGCCGAGGTCACGAACGAGCCGAACGCCGCCTCGTCCATCCCCGCGCGCTCGGCCAGCGCCGGCGTGGGCCACAGCGTGGAGCACCACCGGCGCTTCATGGTCTGGTCGCGCACGTAGCGGCGCGCGCGGTTGACGCGCGTGAGGCGCTCGGGGTCGATGCCGGCCAGCTCGAGCGGATCCGCCGGGGCCTGGATCGCCAGCAGCGCGGCGGCCTTCTTGGCCTCGGGCAGGGCGAGGTCGTCGACGAGGTCGAGGTGGCGCTCCCGGGCGTGCTCGTAGAAGACGCGGCCCTGCCCGGGCAGCTCGGCGCGCAGCAGCGGCCAGGCGTCCCGGTCGAGGATCGCGGCCTGGAGCGCGAGCAGCAGCGGCGCGGCGAGCGTCGTCGAGCGGACGACGACGTGCTGGCCCGGCTCGACGTCGAGGCAGTAGCCCGTCAGGAGCCGGGCGAAGGCCTCGGGGTCCGGCCCGGCGACGGGCCCGGCGCGGCTCACGGCGCCGGGAGCTCGGGGAAGTGCTCGGCCAGGTGCGCGCGCAGCGCGTCGCGGACGAAGCGCCGCTCGTCGCCCGTGGCGACGCGGAAGCGCTGCAGCAGCGCCTTCTGGCCCTCGGTCGGCACGTCGTGGACGACCCAGCGCACGGCGAGGCGCTCGAAGAGGAGCTCGACCGCCCGCTGCCAGGCGTCCTCGCGCGCCTGGGCGCCGCCCGCCACGCGGTCCTCGCCGGCCAGCGCCCGCCGGTAGGCCACGCGCGTCCCGGCGGTCATCGCGCCGCGGAGGGTCAGCACCTGCGCCCCGTCGCCGGAGACGTGGTCGGTCGTCGGCGCGTCGGGGAGCGGCTCGGCCTGCCGGCCCTCGCGTGCGCGCTGGCGGCTGCGCTTGCCCACGTGGTCAGGTCGTGGCCGCGGCGGTCTCCAGCTGCGCGCGGACGTCGCCCTTGAGCGGGTCGGCGTGGCCGGGCCAGGCGGCGAACGGCTCCATCGCCGCGAGCTTGCGGATCGACGCGCGCGCCTGCTCGGTGTCGTGGTTGAACGCGGCGTGCGGGACCCGTGGGCGGCCCTTGCGACCGGTCTGCGGATCCAGCGTGTAGAAGCAGTCCGAGACGAGGGCGACGCGGTCGACCTCGCGCCAGAGGCCGATCTGCCCGGGGGCGTGGCCGGGGAGGTCGACGACGGTGAAGCCCGCGAGCTCGTCGCCCTCCTGCACCGTCCCGGCGATCTCGACCGGCCCGCCGTCCCACGACCGCAGCAGGCGCGGCATGAGCAGTCGTCCCTGGGCGTCGAGCAGGGAGAAGTCGAAGTCGTCCCAGCCACCGTCCCCCTCGGCGTCGGCGCGCTCGTCGGGGTGGCAGAGGACCGGGACGCCGAGTGCCGGGGCGACGCCGCGGTGGTCGGCGTGCGCGTGGCCGAGCACCACCCGCGTGATGCCGCCGAGCTGGGCGCCCGCCACGGCGACGGCGTCCGTCATGGCGCGGATCCCGCCGTCGAAGGCGAGCACGCCGGTCCCGTCCGGGCCACGCCCGGCGAACCGAGGGTCGGTCTCGCGCACGAGGAAGACGTTCATCGTCCGGGCGGGGAAGCCGCCGCGCACGACCCAGACCCCGTCGGCGACCTGCTCGGGCCCCGACCCGTGCAGCCGGCGCCGGAGCCGCGTGCGGGCGTTGAAGAGCCGCGTCAGGCGGCGCTCGGCGGGGGTCTCGGGCCCGGGCACGAGCCCGATCGCCCGCGCCAGCGACAGGGCGTCGACGACGGCGTCGTTGCCGACGATCGCCCCGTCGCGGACCTTCAGCACGTCGAGGCCCTCGATCGCCACCCGCGCGCCGGTGGCCTCGACGCCCTGGAACGGCTTGCCCGCGAAGGTCCCGCGCGCGATCCAGCGGACGGCCACTCGGCCGTCCTGCACCGTGCGCTCGAGCACCTCGAGCGTCAGGTCGGGGAACGGGTCGACCATCGTGTGCAGGAGCGCGCGCACCCCCTCGGGGGCCGGGAAGGCGCCCATCCCGGCCACGCGGTCGACGCCGCCGGGCGCCCACAGGTCGACCGCCGCCTCGACGTCGCGGGCGCCGATCGCCGCGAAGTAGGCGTCGGCCACGCCCTGGGCGTCGGTCGCGCGGGCGGGGGCGTCCGTCGAGGCCATGCTGGGCGGCACTCTACGCGTAAGGTGGCGGGCGATGGCGGACCTCAAGCGCAAGCGCGAGCTCGGTCGCGGCGAGCGCGTGCTGCCGGGGGTCTGGCGGCTCCGGCTGCCGCTCCCGTGGCCCGGGGTCCCGCACTGCAACGCGTGGGCGATCGCGTCCGGCGACGGGATCGTGCTCGTCGACACCGGCATGCACGAGCCCGGGTCGATGGCCCAGCTCGAGCGGGCGATGGACATGGTCAACCTCCGCGTCGAGACCGTCCGGCTGCTGGTCTGCACCCATGCCCACAGCGACCACGTCGGGCAGGCCAAGCCGATCGTCGAGCGCGCCGGCTGCGAGCTCTGGCTGCACCCGCGCCACGAGCACCTGACGCAGACCGCCTTCGACCCCGACGCGGCCCTGGAGCGCCGCCTCGAGGTCGCCCGGACCTCGGGCGTCCCGGCCGCGGCGCTCGACGCCTACCGCGAGCGCCGCAAGGGCGGCGACTACGGCGTCGCGGGGATCGTCGAGCCCGCCCGCGATCTCGTCGACGGCGTCGAGGTGTCCACCGACCTCGGGACCTGGCGCGTCGTCGAGACGCCCGGGCACGCGCCCTCGCACGTGTGCCTGTGGCAGCCCGAGCGGCGGCTGCTCATCAGCGGCGACCACCTGCTCGGCCGCGTGTCGCCGTACTACGACTACGGCTGGTCCGAGGACCCGGCCGGGGAGTTCCTGACCTCGCTGGACCGGGTCGAGGACCTCGACGCCCGCCTGTGCCTGAGCGGGCACGGGCGGACCTTCAGCGACGTCGCCGGCCACATCGCCGCCAACCGCACGCTCGTCCACGAGCGCATCGCCCGCGTCCTGGACGTCGTGACCTACGACGGCCCGCTGACCGCCTTCGAGGCCGTCCCGCGGGTCTTCGGCGAGCCGCTGACGCCGCTCAACGCCAACTGGTGGATCAGCGAGACGCTCTGCTACCTGCGCCACCTCGAGGTCACCGGCCGCGTCGCGCGCGAGCCGGGGGAGGGCGGCGTCGAGGCCTGGCGCGCGGCGTAGCCGTCCGCCCCGGCCGCCGGGCCGTGCTCGGCGGCCGCCTAGGATGTGGCGACCGTGCGCATCGACGAGCTCCTGACCCGCAGCGATCGCCCGTCGTTCTCCTTCGAGTTCTTCCCGCCGAAGACCGAGGAGGGCGAGCGCAACCTCTGGAACGCCATCGCGGCGCTCAAGCCGCTGGCGCCCGACTACGTCTCGGTCACCTACGGCGCCGGGGGCAGCACGCGGGACAAGACGCTGGACATCGTCGAGCGCCTCCGGCGCGAGTACGGCCTCGAGGCGATGGCCCACTTCACCTGCGTCGGCGCCACGGTCGACGAGCTGACGGCGACGCTCGACCGCATGCGCGAGCTCGGCCTCGACAACGTCCTGGCGCTGCGCGGCGACCCGCCGCAGGGCCAGGAGACGTGGACGAAGACCGAGGGCGGGCTGGAGTACTCGCGCGAGCTCGTCGAGCTCATCGGCGCGCGCTACGGCGAGTTCTCCGTCGGCGCGGCCTGCTTCCCGGAGACGCACATCCACGCGACCAGCCCCGAGGACGACCTGCGCCACCTCAAGGCGAAGGTGGACGCGGGCGTGGACTTCCTCATCACGCAGCTCTTCTTCGACAACGCCTTCTACTACGACTTCGTCGACCGCGCCCGCGCGGCCGGCGTCGACGTGCCGATCATCCCGGGCATCATGCCGATCACGAACGCGCGCCAGATCCAGCGCGTCACGTCCCTGTGCAAGTCGGAGATCCCCGACCGCCTGCGCGCCGAGCTCGACGCGCGCGCCGACGACCCGGACGCCGCGGAGGCCTTCGGCGTCGCCTACGCCACGCTGCAGTGCGCCGACCTGCTCGCCCACGGTGCGCCCGGCATCCACTTCTACACGATGAACCGCTCGCCGGCGACGCGGGCGATCCTCAGCGCGCTGAAGCTCCTGCGGCCGTGGGAGCGCGGCGGCGCGCTGACCGCGGGCGCCGTCGGCTAGGCCGCCGCCGTGCCGTCCGGCGGCTGGATCTCCAGGCGCTGCGCCACGCCGGCGGAGCCGTCCGCGCGCACGTAGCGGACGTCGACCGAGTCGTCCTGGCGGTAGGTCGCGAACCCGAAGGCGCCCACGAGCCAGCGCCAGCCGCTGACGCGGTCCTTGCGCAGCGCGCGGGGGAAGACGAGGACGCGCCCCTTCACCTCGAAGTCGCGCCCCTCCTCCTGGCGCACGCCGTTGAGGTAGACCTCGAAGGGCTCGACGACGTCCCGCGGCAGCCGGACCACCGATCGCTGCATCGTGGGCCATGATCCCACGCGTGCCGGAGCCCGCCCTGCGCGCCACCCCGTCGCCCATCGTGGGCGCGCTGAACCGCGACGTCGGGCGCTACCACCGCTGGTCGACGCCCTCGATCCTGCCCGAGCAGGAGCGCGTGGAGGACTTCTACGGCTCCGACGTCTCGATCTCGGCCGGCTTCTTCGGCACCCTCGTCGACCACACGGGCGTCTTCGGCGAGGCCGAGCGCTTCGCGGCCGACGTGCAAGGCGCCGACCGGACGATGTTCTCCGTCCACGGGTCGAGCGGCTCGAACTGGGTCGTCCTGCGGATGCTCGCGCTCGAGCGCTCCGACGCCCAGGTGCTCGTCGCGCGCGGCGCGCACCACTCCGTGCTGAACGGCATCAAGGCCTTCGGGCTGGACTTCCGCTTCCTGCCCACGCCCTACGAGCCGCGCTTCGAGGCGCTGCTGCCGCCCTCGCCCGAGGAGGTCCTCGAGGGCCTCGCGCGGACGCCCGAGGCGATCGCGGTCCTCTACACCTCGCCGACCTACGAGGGGTTCGCCGCGCGCACGCGCGAGATCGCCGCCGCCGTCCACGGGGCCTCGCCGGCGACGATGGTCGTCGTCGACGAGGCGTGGGGCGGCCACCTGCCCTTCCACCCCGACCTGCCGGAGGCGGCCATGGCGGCCGGGGCCGACGTCTGCGTGCAGTCGACGCACAAGCTGGCGGGCGGGCTGCAGCAGACCGGGCTCATCCACTGGCGCGAGGACCGCGTGGACTCCGAGCTCATGGAGGAGGCCTACCGCGAGTACGTCACGACCTCCCCGAGCTACCACCTGCTCGCCTCCGCCGACGCGGCGGTGCGCACGCTCGCGGTGCACGGCGAGGCCGAGCTCGGGCGGGCCATCGCCCGCACCCGCGAGCTCAAGGCCGGGCTGCGCGCGGCGCTGCCCGACCTCGACTTCCTCGAGGACGCGCTCGCCTCCGGCACCTACGCCGGCCACGTGGGCGGCGACGACCTCGTCAAGACGACCGTCGGGCTCGGGCGCTACACGCTCTCCGGCTTCGAGGTGGCCGACGCGCTGGCCGAGCGCCACGTCGTCATCGAGAAGGCCGGCGTCCACACGATCACGCTCATCACGACCTTCCAGCTCGGCCCGACGGCGGTGCCGGACACCGTCGCCGCGCTCGCCGCCGTCCTGGCGGGCCGGACGTGTCCCGGCGGGCGTCGCGAGACGTCGCCGGCGAACCCCTTCGCCGCGATCGAGGACCGCCCGGTCATGCACCCCTACGCGGCCCGCCGCTACGCGAAGTCGATCGGCCACGAGGTGCCGCTGCGCGAGGCGGTGGGCAAGGTCGCCGCCGAGGTCGTCGAGGTCTACCCGCCCGGCATCCCCGTGATCCTGGAGGGCTTCCGGGTGACCTCCGACGCGGTCGAGTACCTCCTGCAGGCGCGCGACGAGGGCGGCGCGATCGTCGCCCGCGACACGAGCCTGGCCACGCTGCGCGTGCTCTAGCCGTCGCCTGGTCACCTGCGCGTCCGCCGGCGGTCAGGCGCGCCGCTCGAGCATGTACGGCACGACCGCGCGCACGAAGTCCCGGTCCGGGCCCGCGGCGGCCGGCGCGAACGCCGCCTCGAACGCGTCGAGGGCCGCGCCCGCGATGCCCTGCGCGTACGCCGCCGCGAACGCCACGCTCCCGTAGGCGTCCAGGAGGCCGCGCACCTCGGCCACCATCGCGGCGGTCCGCTCCGCGCGCTCGACGCCGACGTAGCGGTCGAGGGTGCGGCGGTCGGCGCCGCGCGCGGTGCGGAGCAGGTGGATCAACGGCAGCGTCCGCTTGCCCTCGTAGAGGTCCCCGTCGATCTCCTTGCCGTACTCCCGCTCGGTGCCCAGGAGGTTCAGGAGGTCGTCCTGGATCTGGAACGCCGCGCCCAGCAGGAACCCGAAGCGCACCATCGGCCGGAGGTCGGCGTCGCCGCCGGAGCCGATGAGCGCGCCGACCCGCAGGGGGTGGACGGTCGTGTACCAGCACGTCTTGTGCATGATCAGGTCGAGGTAGTCCTCGGGCTCGAGCGCGTCGACGCGGTCGTGGCGCCAGCCGAGCTCGGTGGCCTGTCCCTCCAGCGTGCGCAGCGCCATGGCGTCGAACTCGGACAGGACGCGGTCGGCGACGTCGGCGTCCGCCATGCAGCCCGCGTGGCGCCGCAGGACCTGGTTGGCGAGCACGGCCAGCGCGTCGCCGGCGTTGAGGGCGAGCCCGAGGCCGTACTCCGCGACGAGCGTCGGCCGGCCTCGCCGCCGCTCGCTGCCGTCGACGATGTCGTCGTGCACGAGGAAGGCGTTGTGCAGCAGCTCGATCGCCACGGCCACCGGCAGGACGTCCCCGTCGCTCCCGCCGAACGCCCGGCTCGTCGCCACGCACAACGCGGGCCGGATCGCCTTCCCGGGCCGGCTCGGGTACGCGCGGGCCACCCGGTAGAGCCAGCGGTGCGGCTCGCCGTCGGGGATGGCGTCGAGCATCGACCGGCGGACGAGGCGGCCGACGTCGTCGGCGTAGGCCTCCACGTGCTGCGCGCCGTCGGCGGTCAGCACGGCTCGACCGCCAGCTCGAGCGGCAGCCAGAGGCCCGGAGCGCCGCGGGCCTGGATCGCGCCGCGGTAGGTGCCCGCCCGCGGGCGCGGCGTCGCGGCGACCGACACGGCCACCGCGCGGCTCGAGCGCGGCGGGAGGGTCTCCACCTCGCGCGGCTCGAAGTGCACGCCGGCGCCGTCGAGCACGCTGCCGTCGGCGTCGCTCAACGGCCCGCAGTGCAACGCGACCGGGCCGACGCGCGCGGCGGTGCCGTTGTGGAGCCACACCTCCACCGCGGCGGCGCCGCCGTCCGCGGACGCGGGCAGCGCGAGGCGCACCGGCGGGCCGACGCCGCCGGCGTCGACGGCGACCGTCACGGCGCCGGGGTCGGCCACGCCCGCCAGGCCCGCGACCGTGCGGCGCAGCAGATCCGTCCACGCGTCGACGAGCGCGGTGTACTCGCCGGCCGAGGAGGTCGCGCGCGGGGTCTGGCCGTCGCGCTCGGAGCGCAGCATCCGCTCGAGGAGCTCGCTCGCGGCGCGCAGCCCCTCGGCCTGGATGTCCGCCACGGCGCGCATGCCCGCGACGGGGTCGAACAGGGGGCGCGATCGCCCCGTGCCCTCCTCGCCGTTCCGCGTCACCCGCCTCGCCCCCTGATTCCCCCCGGAGCTCCCGTGCCAGGCGTACAGTACGCCCAACCTAGGGGAGGCGGGGATGGGCGAGCTTCGGGATCTCATCGGGATCTACGGCGCGATCGACCGGAAGGTCGCCGAGGACGCCGAGCGCCGTGCAGCGGTGTCCAACCTGCTGTGGCTGTACCGGGAGCCCGTGCGGTGGTTCGACGACTTCGTCGCCTGGACGCAGGAGCTGCGCCAGGACGACCGCCGGGGGTCCCCCTTCCCGTCACTGGAGGAGGCGCTGCGGGACCTCGCCGACATCGAGCCGGAGGGCCGCATGCGGGCGCGGCGCCTGTGGGTCATCGCGCTGGCGGCGCAGGCCTTCCCCGATCTGCAGCGTGACGACAGCGAGCTCTTCGCCCTGGCGCGCGAGGCACTCCGCTTCGACGGGCTGGCGGCCGACGAGGACACGGCCGCCACCGTCCTGCGCCTGGTGGGCGACGTCCCCGCGGTGGATGACGACGGGCAGGGCGACGGGGCCGACCGCTGGTGGGAGGACCTCAAGGTGCGCCTCGACGGGCTCATCCGTGACCCGCGCCTCCTCGGTCCGCGCCCGTGCACCGGCAAGCTCGTCACGCTCCCCGGTGTCGCCGGCGAGATCGCCGCGCTTGAGACGACGTTCACGACGGACCTCCTGCCGTTCGACCTGGCGACCCGCTTCCTCGATCCGACGACGTGGTCCGGCTGCAGCCCCCTGTGCTGCGACGTGCGCCCGCTGGGTGTCGCGCACCGCTACCGCGAGGTCGTCAGCGTCGACTGCGGACGCCAGCCGGCGACGTGGACGATCCACGCCGACCTCGACTTCCGCTTCCACCACGTCCAGGGCCTGCTCGCGATCGCGGAGTACCAGCTCGCCCCGGTCGACCAGCCGGACGTCTCGGTCGACGAGGGATCGCTGGTCGTGCACGACCTCGGCGGCGGCGACCTGCGCATCACCACCACGAAGCGGGTCCGCTTCAAGCGGCCGTTCACGGGCGAGCAGCTGGCGTTCATCGCCTGCGCGCTCGGCTACTCGAGCATCGTCGAGGACCTGATCTTCACCTGTGCGCTCGGCGGCCGGCCGGGGAAGCCCATGCCACCCGGTGCGCCCACGGCCGCCCACCCGGCCCGCGGCGAGCCGCTCGACGTGCTCGTCACCCGCGCCGCCCGTGCGGCGGAGGCGTGCATCGAGGAGTGGGCGCAGACGGCGCGCGCGTCGTCGCAGAAGGTCGCGGAAGGCCGCTACACCACCGACGACCTCGTGCAGGACCTGGCGCGCCCCTGGGCCCGGATGGCGCGCGAGGCGGCCGCCATCGCGGCGGTGCCCCCCGCCCCCGCCGCAGAGCCCGCGCCCACCCCGGAGCCGGAGCCGGAGTGACCGTGCGGACGCCGCTCGACGACGTCGTGCAGGAGTCCGCCGACCTCGGCACCGCCCTCGTGCGGTGGTGGAGCGCGCTCGCCACCGCGTGCCTCGGCGGCCCGGGCGCGCGAGCGCCGGCACTCGGACCGCAGCACGTGGTGTCCGAGACCTTCCACAGCCCGGTGCCCGGGGCGGCCCTCGCGCTCACCGGCCCGCTCGTGAACCTCCACGGAGATGCCTTCCCGGCGTCCGCCGTCGCCCTTCGCCCGGACCGGCTCGCCGCAGGGGAGGACGCGTTCGCCCTGGCGGTCGACGCGAGGTCCCGGCGCGCCGGGACGTACGTCGGGACCGTCGACGCCTCCGCCGCGGGCGCCGTCACGTCGCTGCCCGTCTGGATCACGATCCCGTGACCGGCACCAGGAGCGGGGCGGGCGGCGACCCGCTCAGCGTCCGGTCCGGCGAGCTGCGCCGGCTCACGATCATGTTCTGCGACGTCGTCGGCTCCACCGAGCTCTCCGGACGGCTGGAGCCCGAGGCCTACCGGGAGCTCATGCGCAGCTACCACGGCGCGTGCCGCGACGTCATCGAGGCGCGCTTCGAGGGGCACATCGTCCAGCTCAAGGGCGACGGCAGCCTGTCGACCTTCGGGTTCCCGGTCGCGCACGAGAACGACGCCGAGCGGGCGGTGCGGGCCGGGCTCGCGCTCGTCGACGTGGTGCACGAGCTCCCCGCCGCGACGGGCGCGACCGACGGCCGGTCGCTCGACGTCCGCGTCGCCGTCCACCACGGGCCCGTCTACCTCGACCTCGGCGAGGAGGACGTCTACGGCCTCGCCGCCAACGTCGGCGCCCGGCTGCACGGGCTCGCCGAGCCGGGCACGGTGGTCGTCTCCGACGAGGTCCGGCGGCTCGTCGAGGACCGGTTCGAGATCGAGGCCCGCGAGCCCGGGGTGGTCAAGGGCGTGGCGCAGCCGCTCCAGCCGTTCCGCGTCGTCCGCGAGCGCCCGGGACCGGTCCGGCGGTCGTGGTCGACCCCGCTGGTCGAGCGGGGCCCCGAGCTGGAGCAGCTCCGCGCCGCGTGGGCGCGGGTCAAGGCCGGCGAGGCGACGACCGCCGCCGGCGTGCTGCTCCGCGGCGACGCGGGGGTCGGCAAGTCGCGCCTGATGGCCGCGCTCGCCGACGAGGTCCGCGCCGCGGGCGCGGCGGTCATCGAGCTCCACGGCTCGCCCTTCCACCTCGACGCGGGCTTCCACCCGGTGCAGACCCTGGTCGAGGCCCGCTGTGGCGTCGGCGACCGGGCCGGCGCGGACGAGCGCCTCGCGAGCCTGGTGCGCGACGTGGCGGAGCTCGGCCTGGCGACGTCGTCGGTCCCCCTGCTGGCGCCGGTCCTGGGCCTCGACCCGAGCGCCGGCTACGACCGCGCCGCCGCCGAGGGACGCAAGCTCGAGGCGCAGGTGACCGAGGCGGTGCGCGGCTACGTCGTCGCCTGTGGCCACGGCCGGCCGGCGCTCCTCGTGGCCGAGGACCTCCACTGGTTCGACGACGCGACGGGCGCCCTGGTCGCGGACCTCGCGAGCACGGGGCCGGGGAGCCTCCTCGTCCTCGCGACGTCGCGGGACGAGGCGCCCGGGCCGTGGGAGGCGATCGAGCTGCGCCCGCTGACGCCCGCGGGGCGCCTCGCGTTGATCACGGCGATGGACGCGACCCTGGCCGACGAGGACCGGCAGGCCCTCGCGCGGCGCAGCGGCGGCATCCCCCTGTACCTCGAGGAGCTCGTCCGCTCGGGTGGCGCCGAGCGGGCCGCCGGTCCGGGTGGTCCCGCCGCGGCGGCCCCGGTCCCCGGGTCCGTCCCGGAGGCGCTGTACGAGCCGCTCGTCGCCCGGCTCTACGCGACGCCGGCGGCGCTGCCGGTCGTCGCCACGGCGGCGGCCGCCGGGCAGGAGGTCGACCGCTCCCTGCTGGCGGCCACGATGTCGGTCCCGGACCTCGAGCTGGACGCGACGCTCGCCGGCCTGGTCGACGCCCGGGTGCTCGAGCCGGTCGGTGGCCACTCGGACCGCTACGGGTTCCGCCACGAGCTCCTGCGGGAGGTCGCGTACGAGCTCCAGCCGCCCTCGTGGCGTCGCGAGGTGCACAACCGGCTGTGCGACGTCCTCGCCCGCGACGACCCGCCGGACTGGCACGTCCTCGCCTCGCACTTCGAGCGCGCAGGACGGGACGACGAGGCCGCCGTCGCGTACCAGCACACGGCCGAGCGGGCCCACCGGCGGGGGGCGCTGGCCGAGGCCCGGTCGCACCTGTCCCGCGCGATCGAGCTCGTCGCCCCCCTCGCCGCCGACCGCGCACGCGCGCACCGGGAGGTCCAGCTGCGGCTGAGGCGGGGCTTCCTGGCCATGTCGGCCGAAGGGGCGGCCAGCGCGGACGCCTCGGCCGACTTCGACCGCTGCCTCGAGCTGGCCGCGGCGAACCCCCGCGGGCGCGACATGCTCAGCACGCTCATCTCGGTGTGGGCCTACGACCTCTCGCGGGCCGAGCTCGGGCGCGCGCGCGAGGTCTCCGAGACCCTGCGCGACGCCCTGGGCGGCGACCGCGACGCCCTCTGGCCGCAGAACCTCGCGAGCTTCGGGATGCTCGACTGGTTCGGCGGCCGGTTCGCCGACGCCGTCGACACGCTGACCGCCGCCATCGACGGCCTCGCCGCCATGGGTCGCGAGGACGCCATCGCCGGGGTCTGGTTCGTCCCCAACGACCCGACCGCCGCGATGCACGTGCACCTCGCGCTCGCGCGGTTCATGGCGGCCGACGTCGCCGGGGCGGAGGAGAGCCTCGCCCAGGCGCGGGCCGTCGCGGCCGCGCTCGACTTCCCGCAGGGCCCGTGGAGCGCCGCGTACGCGACCTGGCTCGGCTCCTGGATGTGGATCGAGGCCGGCCGGCTCGATCGGGCCGACGCGGCGCTCGCCGCCGTGCGGTCGTCCAGCCCACGGCACGGGTTCGACTCGTGGGAGCTCATCGCCACGACGCAGGCCGAGGCGCTCGACGCCAGGCGCGCCCTGCAGGCGGTGCCCGCGGACCCGGCCGCCCTGTCGGCGCACGCCGAGACGCTGGGCGGGTACGTCGACCTCTGGCAGCTGCTCGGGCTCCGGGTGCTCCTGCCCTTCTACCTCACGACGATCGGCGCGCTGCTCGCCGCGACGGGCGACCTCGACGGCGCCCGCGCCCGCTACGAGGAGTCGCTGGGACTGGCCGCGCAGACCGGGATGCGCTTCTACGACGCCGAGACGACACGGCGGCTGGCGCACCTGTCCTCCGACCGCGACGCGGTCGCCTCCGCCCTGCACGAGGCCCTCGACCTCGCCCGTGCCCAGGCCGCCCGGCCCTTCGAGCTGCGCATCGCGCTCGACCTGCACGACCTGCGGGCGCACGACGCCCGCCCGGACCTCGAGCGGGCGCTGCGCGCGTTCGGCGACGGCGCCGCGACGGCCGACCTGCAGGAGGCCCGGGGGCGCGTGACGACGCCGCGGTGACGTCCCGGCCCGCCAGGGTCGCCGTCCTGGGGGGCGGGATGGCCGGCCTCGCCGCGGCCTGGCGCCTCAGCGAGTCCGGGTGGCGGGACGACCTCGACTCCATCACGGTCTACCAGCGGGGGTGGCGCCTCGGGGGCAAGGGGGCCAGCAGCCGGGGCGTGAACGGCAGGATCGAGGAGCACGGCCTGCACCTCTGGCTGGGCTACTACGAGAACGCCTTCCGGCTCCTGCGCGAGTGCTACGCCGAGCTGGACCGGCCGCGCAGCGACCCGGCGGCGCCGATCCTCACCTGGCGCGACGCGATGCTCCCGGCCGAGACCGTCGGCCTCGAGGACCGACGGGCCGACGGCTGGCACCACTGGCTCGGCACCTTCACGCCGAACGACCTGGTGCCGGGCGAGCCCGGCGCCACCGGGCGCGACCTCGCCGTCGCCGACGTCCTCCGTCGCGCCCTGCAGCTCATCACGGACTTCCTGGACTCCCTGCCCGAGGCCCCGGTGCAGTCCGGTCGCCTGGTGCTCAGCGGATCCCGCGACGCCCCCGCCGCCCCGACCGCCGTCGCGGGGGCGCGCATGGTGGCCCTCACGGCGGTCCTCGAGGCCTCGGCCCTGGCCCGGGGCGCCCTGGACCGCTCGGGCGTCGCGTCGTCGGTGCTCGCCCTCGACCGCGCGATCAGCGCCACCACCGAGGCGCTCGGGGGCCTCGTCGAGGACGACGCCGACCTCCGGCGCACCTGGCATCTCGTGGCCGTGATGACCGCGGTCGTGCGCGGCATCCTGGCCGACGGCGTCCTCACCGACCACCGCGGCTTCCGCGCGCTCAACGACGAGGACTTCCTCGACTGGATCGCGCGCCACGGCGCGCCACCGGAGGTCGCGGGGTTCGCGTTCATCCGCGGGCTCTACGACCTCGTCTTCGCCGACGCGGGCGCCGCGCGCTCGCGTCGTGGCGTGAGCGCGGGCGTGGCCGTGTTCCTGACCTCGAAGATGTTCTTCGAGTACCGCGGCGCGATCTTCTGGAAGATGGCGGCCGGCATGGGCGACGTCGTGTTCGCCCCGCTCTACCAGGCGCTGCGCCGGCGCGGGGTGGGGTTCGAGTTCTTCCACCGGGTCGACGCGCTGCACGTCTCCGGCGACCGCGCGCGGATCGAGGCGGTGACGCTGGGCCGGCAGGTGGACCTCGCCCCCGGGGCCGAGCGCTACGAGCCCCTCGTCCGCGTCGACGGCCTGCCGGGGTTCCCGGCGCGCCCGCTCGTCGACCAGCTCGACGCCGACCCCGGGGTCGCGACCGCGCCGCTCGAGTCGCACTTCTGCGAGCGGCCCGACGCCGGGACCCGGGTCCTCCGCCACGGCGAGGACTTCGACGTCGTGGTGTTCGCGATCCCGGTCGGCATGGCGCCGATCGTCTGCCGCGAGCTGCTCGCCGACCGGCCCGAGTGGCGCGCCATGGTCCGGCACGTGGGCACGACGGCGACGCAGGCCGTGCAGCTCTGGCTGCGGGAGGACGAGCCCGCGCTGGGCTGGGACGAGCCGGGAGCGACGGTGAGCGCCTACGAGGCGCCGTTCAGCACCTGGGCCTCCATGCCCCAGCTCATCGACGTCGAGCGCTGGCCCGGCGCGGACCGTCCGCGGACGATCGCCTACTTCTGCGGCGCGCTGGAGGCGCCCTGGCCGCCCGACCGGCGCCCGGGCGCGTACCTCGCGGAGCACCGGGCGCGCGTCCGGGCCAACGCCGTCGAGCTGGTCGAGCGGAGGCTGGCGCACCTGCTGCCCGGGTCGGCGGCGGGCGGGTCGTTCCGGTGGTCGCTGCTCTGCGGTCGCGACGGGCACGCCGGTCGCGACGCGATCGACACCCAGCTGCACCTCGCCAACGTCGACCCCTCCGACCGGTACGTGCGGTGCGCCCCGGGAAGCGACGTCCACCGGCTCCGCGCCGACGAGAGCGGCTACGACAACCTGGTCCTGGCCGGCGACTGGACCGACAACGGGCTGAACGCCGGCTGCATCGAGGCGGCGACGCTCTCCGGCCTGCAGGCCGCCAACGCGGTCCTGGGACGCTCGCGGAGCCACCGCATCGCGGGGACCTGGCTGAGCTGACCGGTCGGCTGGTCCTTCCGCGGCCGCGGCTACCCTGCCGCCCGTGCCCGCGCCGCCCGAGATCCCCTACACGGTCCGGCGCTCTCCGCGGGCGCGGCGGGTCCGCGTGCGCGTCGACGCCCACGAGGGCGTGGAGGTCGTCCTCCCGGCGCGGGCGCGCGAGCGCGAGGCGGCCGCGGCGGTGCGCGAGCTGCGCCCGTGGATCGAGCGGCGGCTGCGCGAGGCCGCCGCCGTCCAGGCGCGCCTGGCCGAGCGGGCCGGGACGGTGCCCTTCCTCGGCCACGCGCTCGCGCTGGTCCCCGAGCCCGGCCGCACGCGCGTGCACCGGCGCGGCGACGCGCTGCTGGTCCCCGGCGGCGAGGGGGCGCGCGACGCGCTGGAGCGCTGGTACCGCCGCCAGGCCCGGTCCGTGATGGCCCCCAAGGTGCAGGCCGCGGCCGCCGCGGTCGGGCGGGCGGATGGGGGCGCGGTCACGCTGACCATCCGCGGCCAGCGCACCCGCTGGGGCAGCGCGTCGACGAGCGGCGCGATCAGCCTGAACTGGCGCCTGCTGCTCGCCCCCGAGGAGGTCGTCGACTACGTCGTCTGGCACGAGGCCTGCCACCTCGTGGTCATGGACCACTCGCCCCGCTTCTGGGCCCTGCTCGAGCGCCAGATGCCCGACTACCGCGCGCCGCGCCGCTGGCTGCGCGACCACGGCGCCACGCTCGTCCTCTAGGGCCGGGCCTCGGCCTCCGGCCGCGCCTCCTTCGCCGGCCCGGCCTCCGTCCCGGGCGGGGCGTCGGCCGCCGCCCGGACGTCCTCCTCCGGCCGGCCCGCCGCCGCCTGGTAGGCGGCGCGCGCGCGGTGGTCGTACTCCGAGGCGATGCCGTCCATCCGCAGGAGCTTCTGCATCGGGCGGCGGACCCTGCGCGGCATGAGCGCGCTGAACACGATCTGCGCACCCAGCTCGCGCGGGACGTAGACCTCCGGCCGCGGGCGGCGCAGGCCGTCGGCGATCGCGTCGGCGACCTCCTCGGGCGTGAGCTTCTTGATCCCGCGGGCGGGCTTCATGCCCGAGCCCAGGCGCGTGTCGGCCAGGTTGGGCAGCACCGTGCTGACCCAGACCCCGGTGCCCTCGAGCTCGCAGCGCAGCGCCTCGCCGAGCCCGACCACGGCGTGCTTCGTCGCCACGTAGGTGGCCTCGCCCGGCAGCGAGGCGATGCGCCCGGCGGCGGAGGCGATGTTCACGACGTGCCCGCGGCCGCGCGCGACCATCCGCGGCAGGACGAGCTTGCAGCCCAGGATGACGCCGTGGACGTTGATGTCGAACTGGCGGTGGGCGACGCTGTCGGGCTCCTCCACGAAGGGCCCGATGGGCATGATCCCGGCGTTGTTGACGAGGACGTCGACCGGCCCCTGGGCGGCCTCGGCGGCGTCGAGGAAGGCCGTGAAGGACGAGCGGTCGGTGACGTCGAGCGCCTCGCCGTGGGCGCCCAGGCGGGCGGCCGTCGCCCGGACGGCGTCGACGTCGACGTCCCCGAGGGTCACCCGGGCGCCCTCGCGGCGCAACCGCGCCGCCGTCGCCTCGCCGATCCCCCGTGCGCCGCCGGTGATGGCGACGTGCAGGCCTCCGAGCTCCGTCCGCGCTGGCATGGTCGGGACCCTACCGGCGGGGCGCCCACCGGGCGCTCACGGGCCGAGCACGCGCGCGAGCGCCTCGTAGGCCGTCTCGCCGGGGCGGACCTCGACGGGCCGGCGCTGCAGCCGCCCCGTCCACGGCGTCGTCGTGCGGTCGGCGTGGAGGTCGATCCCGGCCGCGGGGCGTCGGCCGCCGCGGCCGCGCTCGCGCAGCTCGCCGCGGGCGGCGACGACCTCGGCCGCGGGCACGGTCCGGCCCAGCGAGCGCTCGTCGCCGCGCGGCGTCCCGGCGGCGAGCTCGTCGAGGCGCGCCTCGAGCGCCGCCAGCGCCGCGGGGAGCGTCGGGTGGCGGTCCTTCTCCACCCCGCCCCGACGGCGCACGACGACCCGCCACTCGCCCATGGGCGAGGACCCTACGCGGCGAGGTCCGCGACGAGCTCGGTCGGGGGTGCGGCCGTGCGGCGCGCCCGGGTGGGCGCGCCATCGCTCGTCGCGCCTAGCGCTGCTCCATCGGCACGTAGTCGCGTTCGCGGGCGCCCGTGTAGATCTGACGCGGACGCGCGATCTTCTGCTCCTTGTCCTGCACGAGCTCGAGCCACTGGGCGATCCAGCCGCTCGTGCGGCCGATCGCGAAGAGGACCGGGAACATCTCCACGGTCAGGCCGAGGGCCTCGTAGATCAGGCCGGAGTAGAAGTCGACGTTGGGGTAGAGCTTGCGCGAGACGAAGTAGTCGTCCTCGAGCGCGATCCGCTCGAGCTCCGTGGCGATCTCGAGCAGCGGGTTCTTGCCCGTGACCTCGAAGACGTCCTCGGCCGCGCCCTTGATGATCTTGGCCCGCGGGTCGTAGTTCTTGTACACGCGGTGACCGAAGCCCATGAGGCGCTCGTCGCCGGCCTTCACGCCCTCGACGAACTCGGGGATCCGGTCGGTGCTGCCGATGCGCCGCAGCATGCGCAGGACCGCCTCGTTGGCCCCGCCGTGCAGCGGGCCGTAGAGCGCCGCGACCCCGGCCGCGACCGCCGAGTACGGGTCCACCTGCGTCGAGCCGACCGACCGGACCGCGCTCGTCGACGCGTTCTGCTCGTGGTCGGCGTGGAGGATGAAGAGGATGTCGAGCGCCCGCTCGAGCCGGGGGTCCGGCTCGTACTTCAGCTCGGTCATCTTGTACATCATCGACAGGAAGTTGCCGGCGTAGCTCAGGTCGTTGTCGGGGTAGTTGTACGGCTGCCCCATGGCGTGCCGGTAGGAGAAGGCGGCGAGCGTCGGCATCTTCGCGATGAGCCGGATCGTCTGGATGTCGCGACAGGCCGCGTCGCCGATGTCCTTGGCGTCCGGGTAGAAGGTCGACAGCGCGCCGACGGACCCGACGAGCATGCCCATGGGGTGCGCGTCGTGGCGGAAGCCCTGCATGAACGCCTTGACGTTCTCGTGCACGAACGTGTGCATCGTGACGTCGGTCGTCCACTGGTCGAGCTGCGGCTGGCTCGGCAGCTCGCCGTGGACGAGCAGGTAGGCGACCTCGAGGTAGGACGACCGCTCGGCGAGCTGCTCGATCGGGTACCCGCGGTACTCGAGGATGCCGGCGTCGCCGTCGATGTAGGTGATGGCCGACCGGCAGGACGCGGTGTTCGTGAACGCCGGGTCGTAGGTCATGAGGCCGAAGTCGTCGTCGCCGACCTTCATCTGCCGGAAGTCCATGGCCCGGACCGTGCCGTCGGTGATCGGCACCTCGTACGTCCGGCCCGTGCGGTTGTCGGTGACCGTCAGGGTCTCGGCGGCCTGGGCCACGCCGGCGCCGTCACGACCCTCCTTGGGCTGCTCGCTCATGCGCGCCAGTCTAGGCGGCGGCGGCCTACCTCTTGCGCCAGCCGCCGCCGAGCAGGCGGCGCACCCGGCCGGCGCGCACGTCGGCCGCGAACTCGCCCCCGCCGCCCTTGGGGTCGCTCTCCGGCAGCTGCGCCGCGGCGGCCGCGTCGAGCGTCAGCGTCACGCGGCGCTCGGCGATGCGCGCGACCTCGGGCGCGTCGACGAACCGCCGGCCCTGCGGCGTCTCGACGACGATGCCGTCGAAGAGGTGCTCGGCCTCGTTCTCGAGGACGTCGCGCACGGTCCCCAGCTCCGTCCCCTCGGCGGTCCACACCGGGGTCCCGCGCGCGAGGACCTTGTACGAGACGGCGTGTCCCTCGTCGTCGGTCACGCGGTCGCGACGGCCGTCACCATGGCGCCGAGGACGAGCAGCGCGAACCACCCGATCACGGCGCGCTCCGCCCCGCGCGTCTGCGGGAAGGAGGCGGCCCGCAGGCCCACGGCGGCCACGACGACGGCCGAGAGGGCGAGCAGCCCGCCGAGCACGTAGAACGCGGTCTTCGACGTCTCCGCCCCCGCCTCGGCGGCGGCGAGCACGGTTGCGATCGGCATGGCGCGAGCCTACCCGAGGGGCCGCCGGAGGCCCAGCCCCGGCCGCCCGTGCGAGGATGCCGCCCATGACGGCCGTGTCGGTCCTCTCCGACGGGACGATCCGCCGCCTGGTCTCGGAGGGGCGCATCGTCATCGACCCCTGGGACCCGGGGATGCTGCAGCCCGCGAGCGTCGACCTGCGGCTGGGCGCCTCCTTCCGCGTCTTCACGAACCACAAGGTCCCGGCGATCGACCTCGCCGACCTGCCCGACCGGCTCACGGAGCACGTCGCCGTCGCCGACGGCGACTCGTTCGTCATCCACCCGGGCGAGTTCGTCCTCGGTCGCACCCAGGAGCGCGTCGAGCTGGCCGACGACCTGGTCGCGAGGATCGAGGGGAAGTCGAGCCTCGGCCGACTCGGGCTCATCGTCCACGCGACCGCCGGCTTCGTCGACCCGGGCTTCCGCGGGTCCCTGACGCTCGAGATCACGAACCTCACGCGCGTCCCGATCATCCTGTGGCCGGGCAAGCCGATCGCGCAGCTCTCGTTCATGACGCTCGACCGCCCGGCCGAGCGCCCGTACGGCCACCCGGCGCTCGGCAGCCACTACGCCGGGCAGGAGGAGGCGACGGAGAGCCGGTTCGGAGCCCCGCCACCCGGCCCGGCCGGCGCGGCGGGATCCCGGCGATGACCGACGCCGAGCGCTCCGGGCGCGCCCAGCACGGCTAGCCGCCCGGGCGCCCCGCCGGCGGCGCGGGTCAGCGCCCTGAGGTCTGCCGGGCCCGCGCCGTGACGGTGCGCGTGCGCGGGGGCGACGGGAGCGGCGGGTCGCCGTGCGGTCCGCGGCGCGGGTGGCGCGGGTGGCGCGGGAGGGGCTGGCGCGGGTGCGGGCGGGGGCGCTTGACGCCGCCGTCGCCGCCGCCCTGCTCGTCGTCCTCGCCCTCGGCCTCGGGCTGGTCGCGCACCGCCCACCAGACGATCCAGAGCAGGGCCAGGATCGGGAGCTTCAGGCCCACCATGAGGTAGACGAACGTCCAGTCCACGACGCGATGCTACCCGGGCTGAGGCCGCTCAGGCAGATGACGTTGGCGGCGGGGCGCCAAGGGACGGGGGAGGGACGTGGCTCCCCTCGACAGACCGTCCAGCGTTACCATCGCCCGAAGAGGGGAAGGACGAGGAACGGGTCCTCCGCGCTCCGATCCCTATGCTTGACACCGGAAGAAGGAGCGACAACCCGTGCCTGTCCCCCTCGCCATGTCCGACGACGTGAGCCGCAGCGACCCGACGCCGGAGCCCGCGCCCCGGCGTGAGCGGCGGCTCGATGCGCGGCGCAACCTCGAGGCGATCATCGACGGCGCCCGCCGGACCTTCTCCGCGGAGCCGGGCGCCTCCATGCAACAGGTCGCCGAGGCGGCCGGGCTGCACCGGGCGACCGTCCACCGCCACTTCGCCTCGCGCGACGACCTGCTCCAGGCCCTGCGCCACCGCGCCTACGACGAGCTGCTGGCGGTGCTGCGCAACGCCCGCCTGGACGAGGACGACGTGCCCGCCGCGCTGGCCCGCGCCACGCGCGGCTTCGTCGAGCAGGCCGAGCGCTGGCAGCTCAGCCGCTACGCGGCCTCGCTCGAGGAGACGCCGGTGACCGACGAGATGGGCCGCCTGCTCGACGGCCTCTTCGCGCGCGGGCAGCGCGAGGGGACGATCCGCGACGACCTCCCCCCGCACATGCTCTCGATCATGTGGGGCGGGATGCTCTCCATGAGCGGCGCGCTCCTCGAGGGCGCGCCGCCCGACGAGGTCGCCGACGTCGTCGTGCGGATGATCCTCGGGCCGCCGGCGCCCGAGGCGCCGGCCGCCTAGCCGCGCAGCGCGACGGGCTCGAGCTCGAAGGACGTCATGCGCTGCAGGCGCTCGACGCGCTGCGTGATCTCCTCGGCGGAGAGGCGCTCGACGCGCTCGGTGCCGAACTCCTCGACGTTGAAGGAGGCGATGGCCGTCCCGTAGGCCATCGCGCGGCAGAGGAGCTCGTGGGTGATCTCCTCGTCGCGGTTGGCCGCGACGTAGCCGACCAGCCCGCCGGCGAAGGTGTCGCCCGCGCCCGTCGGGTCGACGACGCGCTCGAGGGGGTAGGCGGGGAGCGCGAAGTACCCCTCGTTCGTGAACAGCGCCGCGCCGTAGCGGCCCTGCTTGGCCACGACGGACGAGGGGGCGGTCGGGCCCCAGTTCAGGATCTCGCGCGCGGCCGCGACCGTCGTGGTGCAGCCCGTGAGCTGCATGAGCTCCTCGTCGTTGAGGATGAGGCAGTCGACGGTGCGGATGACCTCCTCGAGCGGCTCGCGGGCGATGTCGATCCAGAGGTTCATCGAGTCCATGGCGACGAAGCGCGCGCGCTCGCACTGGAGGCGGACCTCGCGCTGGAGCTCGGGCTGGATGTTGGCCAGGAAGAGCACGTCCGCCTCGCGCGACGCGTCCGAGAGCTTCGGCTGGAAGTCGGCGAAGACGTTGAGGTCGGTGCGCAGCGTCTCGCGCGAGTTGACGTCCTCGCCGTACTCGCCCTGCCAGAAGAACGTCCGGCCGCCCTCGACGTGCTCGACGTCGTCGGTCACGGTGCCGCGCGTGCGCAGCGTCGCCCACGACGCCTCGTCGAAGTCGTCGCCGACGGGGCCGACCACGCGCACCTCGTCGAAGAACGACGCGGCCAGCGCGAAGTGCGTGGCGGCGCCGCCGAGCATGCGCTCGCGCTCCCCGAACGGGGTCTTGACGGCATCGAAGGCCAGGGATCCGACGACGGTGAGGCTCATGGCGCGCGGGACGGTACTGGTCCGGCGTCGAGGACCCCGCCCTCCCCGGCCGGCGCGGGTAGGCTCGGCCCATGCGCTGCATCCAGCAGACCGAGTTCGGCGGGCCCGAGGTCCTCAAGCTCGTCGAGGTCGACCCGCCCGTCCCGGGCGACGGCGAGGTCCTGATCCGGGTCGCCCACGCGGGCCTGAACTTCGCCGACACCCACCAGCGCACGAACACCTACCTGGCCGCGGCGCAGCTGCCGCTCGTGCCCGGCGGCGAGGTCGCGGGGGTGCGCGAGGACACCGGCCGCCGCGTCGTCGCGCTCGTGGGGACGGGCGGCTACGCCGAGTACGCCACGGCGCCCGAGGCGCTGACCTTCCCGATCCCCGACGGGGTCGACGACGGGACCGCGCTGGCGCTGCTGCTCCAGGGCCTGACCGCCTGGCACCTGTACCGGACGAGCGCCCACCTGCAGGAGGGCGAGTCCGTCGTGGTCCACGCCGCCGCGGGCGGGGTCGGCTCGCTGGCCGTGCAGCTCGGGAAGGCGATGGGCGCCGGCCGCGTCATCGCCACGGCCTCGACCGAGGAGAAGCGGGCGCTGGCGCTCGAGCTGGGCGCGGACGCCGCGGTGGACGCGGCGCCCGAGGGCATGAAGGAGCGCCTCATCGAGGCCAACGACGGCCACCGCGTCGACATCGTGCTCGAGATGGCCGGCGGCGAGGTCTTCGAGCAGTCGCTCTCGGCGCTCGCGCCCTTCGGGCGCCTCGTGACCTACGGGATCGCCTCCGGGCAGCCGAACACGGTCCAGAACGGCGCCCTGATGCGCACCTCGCGCGCGGTCATCGGCTTCTGGCTCATGCACGCCGTCGCGCGCCCCGCGATGGTGCGCGAGGGCCTCGAGGACCTCTTCGCGCGCGTCGCGCGCGGGGAGCTCCGCGCCGTCGTCGGCCCCGCCTACCCGCTGGCCGACGCGGCCCGCGCGCAGACCGACCTGCAGGAGCGCCGGACCACCGGAAAGGTGCTGCTCGACGTGACCTCCTAACCTGGGGTCGTGACCGCCTTCGCCGACCTCGGCCTGTCCGAGACCACGCTCCTCGCCCTCCAGGACGTCGGGTACGAGCAGCCGAGCCCGATCCAGGAGCAGGCCATCCCCCCGCTGCTCCAGGGGCGCGACATCATCGGCCAGGCGCAGACGGGGTCCGGCAAGACCGCCGCCTTCGGCCTGCCGATGGTCGAGCACGTCGACCCGGCCGTCGACGAGGTGCAGGCGCTCGTGCTCACGCCGACCCGCGAGCTGTGCATCCAGGTCACGCAGGCCCTGCGCACCTACGGCAAGCGCAAGGGCATCGACGTCGTCGCCGTCTTCGGCGGCGCGCCCATCCGCTCGCAGCAGTCCCAGCTGCGGGCCGGGGGCCACATCGTCGTGGGGACCGTCGGCCGCGTCCTCGACCTCATCAACCGCGCGTCGCTCATCCTCCACGACTGCCGCTACGTCGTGCTCGACGAGGCCGACGAGATGCTCGACCTCGGCTTCCTGGAGGACGTCGAGAGGATCCTCAACCTCACGCCGAACAGCCGCCAGACGGCGCTCTTCAGCGCGACGATGCCGCCGGCGATCCGCAAGCTGGCCGACCGCTACCTCTACGAGCCCGAGACGATCAAGGTCAAGTCGCAGAACCTGACCGTCGACTCCGTCGAGCAGTTCCAGCTCGAGGTCCGGACCGAGGACAAGGCCGACAAGCTCGTCGAGGTCCTCGCCGCCGAGCGCCCCGACCAGGCCATCGTCTTCGTGCGCACGAAGATCCGGACCGACCAGCTCTTCCGCCGCCTGCGCGACAAGGGGCTCAACGTGCGCGCGCTGCACGGCGACCTCTCCCAGGGCCAGCGCGACGGGGTCATGCTCGCCTTCAAGGGCGGTCGCGTCCCGATCCTCGTGGCCACCGACGTGGCCGCGCGCGGGCTGGACATCTCCACGGTCACGCACGTCGTGAACTTCGACGTCCCGCGCGCGCCGGACGACTACGTCCACCGCATCGGGCGCACCGGCCGCGTCGGGCGCTCGGGGCGCGCGATCACGTTCGTCGAGCCGCGCCAGAAGCGCGAGCTCGAGGCCATCGAGCACCACATCGGCACGACGGTCGCGCCCTGGAGCCCGGGCGCGACGACGAAGCCGGCGCCCATCGAGGAGCGCCCGCGCCGCCACACCAAGCCCCGGCTCGTCCGCGACGGGGACGGGCCGTTCACGACGCTCGTCGCGGGCGCGGGGCGGGCCGACGGCCTGGAGGTGGCCGACGTCGTCCACGCGGTCACCGACGCCTGCGGCCTCGACGGCGAGGCCGTGCGCGACGTGCGGGTCCTCGAGCGCTTCTCGCTCTTCGCCGTGCCCGACGCCGAGGCCGCGCGGATCGTCGACGCCGTGAAGGGGACGCAGGTCAACGGCGCGACGCTGAGGCTCCAGCCGCTGCGTCCCGAGCCGGTTGCCGGTTGAGCCGCCCCGCCGCCTCTGCGACCCTGGGGCACCCGTGAAGCTCCTCGAGGCCGAGCCGACCCAGGCGCCGACGGCGCCCGGCGCCCCCGACGGCGCCCCGGCCGACACCGCGCCGGCGCCGGCGCGCACGTGCGCGGCCTGCGGCGCCGGGATGGCCGCCGAGCAGGACTGGTGCCTGAGCTGCGGCACGGCGGCCCCCGGCCGGCTCGGGCAGCGCCCGGGCTGGCGCGCGGCCGTGACGGTGCTCGCGCTGACGCTCGTGCTCGTCGCCGGCTCGGTCGCCGCGGCCTACGCGGCGCTGACGAGCGACGCGACGCAGGAGGCCTCGGCCCCTCCGCCGCCGGACGTCTCGCCCGTCGCCCAGGCCGCGCCGGCCACGCCGCCGAGCTCCGCGACGCCGCCGGCCCCGAAGCTGCCGAAGGTCCAGGCGCCCGCCACGACGCCCGCCCCCTCGACGCCGGCCACGCCGGTGACGCCCGACGCCGGCGCCCCAGCCGGTCGCGCCCGCGACGCCGCCCTCGTCGGGCACCGGGTCCGGCGGGACGGGCGGCGGCCAGGGGACCGGCACGCTGCCGGCGCCGGTCGAGCTCCAGCTGCCGGCGGACGCCGGGGCGCTGTACGACCCGTCGCAGCTCGTGGTGCCGCCGACCGACCCGGCGCTCGCCCGGCGCGCGCTCGACGGCAAGGCCTCGACGGCGTTCACGATCACCCCGTCGCGCCCGGAGTGGGGCGTCGGCTACGTCGTCGACCTCCAGAAGCCGCACGGCCTGCGGACGCTGGAGATCACGACGAGCACGCCCGGCTTCCGCGTCGAGGTCTACGCGACCGACCTGGCCACGCCTCCGCCGACGGTGACCGACGCGCGCTGGGCGCACCTCGCCGACCGCAAGGCGGTGAGCGCCGACGGCAAGCCCGACACGCTGCGGCTCGACGACGGCGCGACGACCTACCGGACCCTCCTGGTGTGGGTCACGAAGGGCCCCGCCCAAGGCGACCGCGTCGCGCTGGGCGAGCTCAAGGTCACGCGCTAGGCGCCGTCCGTCCCGGGCACGGGCCGGTGGGCGGTCCGCGATCCCTAGCCTGCGGGGCATGTCCACCGCCACCATGCGCACGAACCAGGGCGACATCGTCCTCGAGCTCTTCGACGAGGACGCGCCGAAGACCGTCGCGAACTTCAAGGACCTCGCCGGCAAGGGGTTCTACGACGGCCTCATCTTCCACCGCGTCATCCCCGACTTCATGATCCAGGGCGGATGCCCCCAGGGCACCGGCACGGGCGGCCCCGGCTACACGTTCGAGGACGAGTTCAACGACCACAAGATCGTCCGCGGCGCGCTGGCCATGGCCAACGCCGGCCCGAACACGAACGGCTCGCAGTTCTTCATCGTCACGACGCCCGAGGCGCCGTGGCTCGACGGCAAGCACACGGTCTTCGGCCAGGTCACCTCGGGCATGGACGTCGTCGACCAGATCGAGGGCACGCGCACCGGCGGGCAGGACCGCCCCGTCGAGGACCAGCGCATCGAGTCGCTGACGATCGACGGCTGAACCGGCCCGCCCGCCGCCCGGCGGCGGGCTCTCGCGGTGCCCAGGCGACCCCGGTAGCCTCCTGACGGATCGTCAGCACCCGAGCGGAGGACAGGATCGTGGCCAGCGTCGAGCAGGAGCCCCGGACGAACGGCAGCACCGCCGGGGCCGGTGAGCGCCCGCACATCGAGGTCGAGGACCCGGCGACGGGCCAGGTCATCGCGACGGTGCCGGACCTGTCGGCGCCCGACGTGGCCGACCTGGCCGCGAAGGCGCGGACGGCCCAGCCCGGCTGGGAGGCCCTCGGCTTCGAGGGGCGGCGGCGGATCATGCTGCGCGCGCAGCGGTGGCTGACCGACAACGCGGACCGCGTCATCGCGACGATCGTCTCCGAGACCGGCAAGGCCTGGGAGGACGCCCAGCTCGCCGAGGTCATGTACGGCGCCAACGCGTTCGGCTTCTGGGCCAAGCAGGCCGAGGAGTACCTCGCCGACGAGCGCGTGAAGTCCTCGAACGTCATCGTGAAGGGCAAGAAGCTCGTCCTGCGCTACCGCCCGGTCGGCCTCGTCGGGGTCATCGGGCCGTGGAACTACCCGTTGACGAACTCCTTCGGCGACTGCATCCCGGCGCTCATGGCCGGCAACGCGGTGATCCTCAAGCCGTCGGAGGTCACCCCGCTCACGTCGCTCCTGCTGGCCGAGGGGCTGCGCGAGTGCGGGCTGCCCGAGCACGTCTTCCAGGTCGCGACCGGCCGCGGCGAGACCGGCGCCGCGCTCGTCGACCAGGTCGACATGGTGATGTTCACCGGCTCGACGGCGACCGGCAAGAAGGTCATGGCCAAGGCCGCCGAGACGCTCACGCCCGTCGCGCTCGAGCTCGGCGGGAAGGACCCGATGCTCGTCCTCTCCGACGCCGACCTCGAGCGGGCGGCGAACCACGCCGTCTACTACTCGATGTTCAACGGCGGGCAGACGTGCATCTCGATCGAGCGCGTCTACGTCGAGGCGCCGGTCTACGACGAGTTCGTGGCCAAGGTGACCGAGAAGGCGCGCGCGCTGCGCCACGACCGCCCCACCGGGCCCGGCACGACCGACGTCGGGTCGATGACCTTCCCGCCCCAGGTGGACACCGTCGAGCGCCACGTCGAGGACGCCAAGGCCAAGGGCGCGACGGTCGTCGTCGGCGGCCACCGCGAGGCGCGCGACGGCTACTGGTTCGAGCCGACCGTGCTGGTGGACGTCGACCAGACGATGGACATCATGCGCGAGGAGACCTTCGGGCCGACGCTGCCGATCATGAAGGTGGCCGACACCGAGGAGGCCGTGCGGATGGCCAACGACTCCCAGTACGGGCTCGGCGCCTCGGTCTTCTCGAAGGACGTCGCGCGCGGTGAGGCCGTCGCGCGCCGCATCGAGGCGGGCGCCGTGTGCGTCAACGACGCGCTGACGAACTACACCGTGCTCGAGCTGCCCATGGGCGGCTGGAAGGCCTCCGGGCTGGGCTCCCGCCACGGCGCGGGCGGGATCCGCAAGTTCACGAAGCAGCAGGCGCTGCTCGTGTCGCGGTTCCACGCCCGCAGGGAGCTCTTCATGTACCCGTACTCCGAGAAGGTGACGAAGCGCTTCGGCAAGCTCATCCGCCTGCTCTACGGCCGCGGGCGCAGGAGCTAGCCTCCGACCGCGCTGCGATGCGGATCCTGATCGCCGAGGACGAGCCCCGGCTGGCCGACGCGTTGGCGCGCGGCCTGCGGCGGGGCGGATGGGCCGTGGACGTCGCGCTCGACGGTGCCGCGGCGCTGCGGCGCGCCTCGCTCGTCGACTACGACGCGGTCGTCCTGGACCGCGACCTCCCGCAGGTCCACGGCGACGAGGTCTGCCGCACGCTCATCGCCGCGCCGCACCCGCCCCGGATCCTCATGCTCACCGCGGCGGCCGAGGTCAGCGACCGCGTGGAGGGGCTCGACCTCGGGGCCGACGACTACCTGGTCAAGCCCTTCGCCTTCGAGGAGGTGCTGGCGCGGCTGCGCGCCCTGGGGCGCCGGCCCGAGCGCCCCCACTCGCCCGTGCTGGAGCGCGGCGGCGTGCGCCTGGATCCGGCGCGCCGCCAGGTCGACCGCGACGGGGAGGAGGTCGCGCTGAGCCCCAAGGAGTTCGGCGTGCTGGAGGTCCTGCTGCGCGCCGACGGCACGGTCGTCTCCCCGGAGGAGCTGCTCGAGCGCGTGTGGGACGAGCACACCGACCCGTTCACGAACACCGTCCGCGTGACGGTCATGAACCTGCGTCGCAAGCTCGGTGAGCCGCCGCTCGTCGAGACCGTCATCGGGACGGGGTACCGGCTGCCGTGAGGCCGTCGATCCGCCTGCGGCTCACCGCGTGGTACGCCGGGATCTTCCTCGCGTCCGGCGTCCTGCTGCTCGCCGTGAGCTACGGCGTCGTGCGCCACGAGTTCGGCACGCAGTCCGAGAAGGTGCACGTCCGCGTCGACGAGGTCACCGCGCTGGAGCGCGACGGCAAGCCGCGGCGCCTGCAGGTCCGCATCCAGCCCGGGATCCCGGCCGAGACCGCCTCGCCCGTGCGCCGGCTCGACGCCGCCGAGCAGGCGGCCTACCGCCACGCGCTGGCGTCCTACCGCGCCGCAGCCGCCCGCGCCGACCACCGCGCGCTGCGCCGCGTCCTGCTGCTCTTCGCCGTCGCCCTCGCCGCGGTCACGGTCGGCTCGATCGTCGCCGGGTGGGTCGTGGCCGGCCGCGCGCTGCGGCCGATCGCGCGGATCACGGCCACGGCGCGCTCGATCTCGGACCGCACGCTGCACGAGCGCATCGGGCTCGGGGGCCCCCGCGACGAGCTGCGCGAGCTCGCCGACGTCTTCGACACGATGCTCGGGCGCCTCGAGGGCGCCTTCGAGAGCCAGCGCCGCTTCGTGGCCAACGCCTCGCACGAGCTGCGCACGCCGCTGGCGATCGTCCGCACCGAGCTCGACGTGACGCTGTCGGACCCCGACGTCCGCGAGCGCGACCTGCGCCAGATGGCCGCCGTCGTCCGCGAGACGAACGAGCGCATGGAGCGGCTCATCGCCAGCCTGCTGGCCCTGGCCAAGGGCGAGGGCGGCGTCAGCGACCCGCGCCCCGCGGACCTGGCCACGGTGGTGCGGCCGGCGCTCCGGGCCCACGGCTTCCACGTGCCGGGCGAGCCGCCGGAGGCGGGAGCCGGGTCGGGCGAGGCCGCGCTGCCGTCCGGCGGTGCACTGCGCCTGGACGCGCGGCTGGAGCCCGCGCCGGTGAGCGGCGACGCCGTGCTGCTCGAGCGCCTGGCCGGCAACCTCGTCGAGAACGCCGTGCGCTACAACGCCGCGCTCGGCTGGGTGCGGGTCCAGACCGGCGTCGAGGCCGGCCGCGCGGTCCTGCGCGTCGCCAACCCCGGCGAGCCCGTCGACCCGGCCGAGGCCGCGCAGCTCACCGAGCCCTTCCGGCGCCTGGAGACCTCCCGCTCCCGCACGACCGGCGGGTACGGCCTCGGCCTGGCCGTCGTGCGTGCGGTGGCGCGCTCGCACGGTGGCGACGTGCACGTGCGGGCGCGCGACGAGGGCGGGCTGGAGATCACGGTGGCGCTGCCCGCCGCCGGGCCCGCCCCGGCGCACGCCGTCCCGGCGCCGTTCGCCACCGTCTGACGGCGCAACGTCGCCGTTCGCGGCCACGGTCGCAAGGAAGCCCTGCTCACACGCCCTTTATTGACGGCGGCTTTAGCGCCTCGCCGCCATCCTCGCCGCCATGGAGCACCCCGAGCGGTACGCGCTGGCCCTCGCCGCGATCGTCCTGACGACCGCCGTCGCGGCCTGCGGGAGCGGGTCCTCGAGCCCGGGCACGACCGGCAGCGGCGCCGGCGCCGGCGCGGCGATCACGGGTGCCGGGGCGGCCGCCCAGAAGGGCGGCAAGCTCACCGTCCTGGCCGCCGCCGACATCGACTACCTGGACCCGGGCCAGTCGTACTACGTGTTCGGCCTGATGGTGAGCACCGCCGTCAACCGCCAGCTCTACTACTACAAGCCGGGCGACAGCCAGTCGGCCACGCCCGACCTGGCCACCGGCCCGCCGAGGATCTCGCCCGACGGCAAGGCGATCACCGTCAGCATCAGACGCGGCGTCCGCTACGCGCCGCCCGTCGACCGCGAGGTCGTCGCCGGCGACGTGAAGTACGCGATGGAGCGCGCCTTCAGCGCCAACGTCCCCAGCGGCTACGCGCTCTCCTACTTCAAGACGATCGTCGGCGCCCCGCAGAAGCCGGGCCCGATCCGCCCGATCCCCGGCATCCAGGCGCCCGACCCGCGCACGCTGGTCATCAGGCTCACCAAGCCCGAGGCGCCGCTGGTCTCGCAGGCGCTGGCCATGCCGATCACCGTGCCGGTGCCGAAGGAGTACGCGGCGAAGTTCGACCGCAAGACGCCGACCGACTACGACCAGTACGTCGCCTTCACCGGCCCGTACATGGTCAAGCACGACCTCGAGACGGGCCTCGTGACCGGCCGCAAGCCGGGGCGGCTCATCCAGCTCGTCCGCAATCCGAACTGGTCGCGCGCAACGGGCGACGTCCGTCCCGCCTACCTCGACGCGATCGACATCGAGGAGGGCAACAGCGACGCGACGGTCGCCAGCCGCCGGGTCCTGCAGGGCACCGGGATGGTGCAGGGCGACGGCGCGCCGCCGGCGGCGGTGATCAAGCAGGCGCTGACGCGGTACCGCGACCAGATCCTGTTCGTGCCGGCCGGCTCGAACCGCTACGTCTCGATGAACACCACGATCAAGCCCTTCGACGACGTCAACGTGCGCAAGGCCGTGATCGCGGGCTTCGACCGCCGCGCGATGCAGCTGACCCGCGGCGGGGCGAGCGCCGGCGACATCGCCACGCACTTCCTGCCGCCCGACTTCCCGGGCTTCACCGAATCCGGCGCGGCCAAGGGCACGGGCGCCGACTTCCTGCGCAACCCGAACGGCGACATGGCGCTGGCCGCGTCGTACTTCAAGCAGGCCGGCTACCCGACCGGGCGCTACACGGGCAAGGAGAAGTTCCTCATGGTGGCGGCGAACGCCGACCCGGGGAAGGCCTCGGCCGAGGTCGCCGCGCAGCAGTTCCGCAAGCTCGGCTTCCGGATCGAGTTCCGGACCGCGCCGCAGGACACGCTCTACACGCGCTTCTGCGGCGTGCCCCAGCAGCGCATCGCGATCTGCCCCAACGTCGGCTTCGCGAAGGACTTCCTCGACCCGCAGTCGATCCTCGACCCGACCTTCAACGGCGAGAACATCGTGCCCGCCGGCAACGTGAACTGGCCGCAGCTCGACGATCCCGGGCTCAACGCCAAGATGGACGCGGCCGCCCGCATCAAGCCGGGCGCGGCCCGCAACCGGGCCTGGGGCGAGATCGACGAGCAGGTGACCGAGCAGGCGGCGGCGGTGCCGTGGCTGTGGGACAAGCAGCCGCTCATCGCCTCGAAGGACGTCCGGGCGGTCGCCAACGCCTACCAGACGACCTGGGACCTCTCGTTCAGCGCCCTGAAGGGCGGCTCGTGATGGACCGCGCCCTGCTCACCCCGGCCGGCCTCGGCCTGGCCTGGCCTGCCATCCTGCGCCCGGCATGGCCGCCGTCCTCCTCGCCCTCGCCGCCTCTGGCTGCTGGGGCCTCGCGGACTTCACCGGCGGCCTGAAGTCCCGCACGATCGCCGTGCCCGTGGTGCTCCTCCTCGTGGAGGGGACCGGGCTGGTGCTCGTGCTGGCACTCGTCCTGGGCACGGGCGAGCCGCTGCCCGACACCCGCGCCGTCGTGGCCTCGCTGGCGGCCGGAGCGGCGGGCGCGACCGCCCTGGGCTGCTTCTACCGGGCCCTGGCCACGGGGACGATGAGCGTCGTCGCCCCGATCTCGGCGACGGGCGTGGCGCTGCCGGTGCTCGTCGGCGTGCTGACCGGCGACGCGCTCTCGGCCGTCGTCTCGGCCGGCCTGGCGCTTGCGGTGGCCGGGGTCCTGCTGGCCTCGCGCGAGCCTGCGCCGGAGACGACGGCCCCGGAGACGACGGCCTCGGGGACGACGGCCTCGGGGACGACGGCCCCGGGGGCGGGCGCCCGGCGGACGAGCGTCGCACTCGCGCTCGTGGCCGCCTGCGGCTTCGGCACGTACTTCGTCCTCTCCGACGTGGCGGCCGACCAGTCGGTGCTGTGGCTGCTCGTGCTCTCGCGCGTCATCGCGCTCCCGGTGCTCGTGCCGCTGGCCCTGCGCACGCCGCGCCCGGCGGCCCGGGACGCGTGGCCGCTGCTCGTGGCCGGGACCCTCGACGTGACCGCGACCGGGCTCTACGGCCTCGCCAACCGCGAGGGGAGCCTGAGCATCGTGGCCGTCGTCGGCTCCCTGTACCCGGTCATGACCGTCCTGCTGGCCCGGATCGTGCTGCGCGAGCGCCTCGCGCGCGTGCAGGCGGTGGGCGTCGCCGCCGCGCTGGCGGGCGTCGCGCTCATCGCCGCGGGGTAGCGCCCCGCGCGTCGCGCGCGGCGTACGCTGCGGCGCATGGGGGAGCAGGTCCTCGCCGCCCTGCAGCTCGCGCCCGCGACGGTGGCCGGCATCCTCTACGCGCTGCGCGTCCACACCCTGCGCGGGACCACGCGGGCCGTCCCCGCCTGGCGGCAGGCCTGCTTCTTCGGCGGCCTGCTCGTCCAGGTCGCCGGCATCGTCGCCCTCGGCGGCCTGGCCGACGAGCTCTTCTGGGCGCACATGACCGAGCACCTCCTGCTCGGCGACGTCGGCGCGCTCCTGCTCGTCCTCGGCCTCACCGGGCCGGTCCTGGCGCCGGTGCTGCGCCTGCCCGGGCTGCGCCACCTGGCGGCGCTGGCGCATCCCGTCGTCGCCGTCGGGCTGTGGGCGCTGAACCTCGCCTTCTGGCACCTCCCGGCCGTGCAGGACGCGGCCGTCCGCCACGAGGGCCTGCACGCCCTCCAGCACACGGCCTTCGTCGGCTGCGGCGTCCTCATGTGGCTGGCCCTGCTCGGGCCCCTGCCCAAGCCCGCGTGGTTCGGCAACGCCGCGCGGCTGGGCTACGTGCTCGTCGTCCGGCTCACGGGCGCCGTCCTCGGGAACGTCCTCGTCTTCGGGGGCCGGCCGTTCTACGACGTCTACGCCGCGGGTGAGCGGGCCCACGGCATCTCCGCGGCCGCCGATCAGAACGCGGCCGGCGCGGTGATGATGGTCGAGGGCTCCTTCCTGACGCTCGTCCTGCTGGGCTGGGTCTTCCTGCGCGCCGCGCGCGAGGGCGAGGAGCGCCAGGAGCTCCTCGAGCTCGCGGCCCGCCGCGGCGTCGCGCTGACCGAGGCACGCGCCGCGCGCGCGGTCGCGGCCGGTCGCGGTGCCGAGCTGCGCCGTCGCCTGGAATCCGGGTAGCGTCGCGCCTGTGACCTTCCTGCAGAAGCTCCAGCGGCTGGCCGCCAGCCCCCAGGGCAAGCGCGCCCTCACCGAGGCGCAGCGGCTGGCCAAGGACCCGGCGCGCCGCCGGCAGGTCGACGACCTCCGCCGCCGCCTGGTCGGCGACGGCAAGGCCGAGCGCACGCCCTAGGCGCGCAGCGGCACGCCGAGCAGCCGCTCGAGCGCGTCGACGGTCCCGTCCGCGTCGGTGTGGTGCAGCGTGGCCAGGCCGAGCGCCCGCGCCGGCTTCAGGTTGCCGGCGAGGTCGTCCACGTAGACGCAGTCGCCGGGGGCCAGGCCCAGGCGCTCGACGCCCAGCGCGTACATCCGCGGGTCGGGCTTGCGGATGCCCTCCAGCCCCGAGATGACGACCGCGTCGAAGAGCTCGTCGAGCAGCGCCGCGTCATAGCGGTCCGCGCCCCACGAGTTCGAGATCAGGCCGGTGCGGACGCCCGCCGCCCGCGCTCGGCGGACCGCCTCGAGGAGGGCCGGCTCGGCGCGCATGCCGCCGAAGAGCCGGTCCACGAGGCCGGGGGCGCGGTCCTCGGCCAGGCCCAGCAGCGCGCCGAACGGCCGCTCGAAGTCGGCCTCGGTCAGCGCACCGGTCTCGAGCTCCTCCAGCAGCCGCCGGCCCTCGGGGTCGTGCCGGAAGGCGGCCGCCACGCGGTCGGCGGCGAGCCCCTCGTCGGCGCAGAACGCCGCGAAGGACGCGAAGACGCTCGTGGTCAGCACCCCGCCCCAGTCGACGAGCAGGCCCCGGCGCGGGCCCGCCGGGCGGGCCGGCGGGGCATCAGCCACCGTCGTCGCCGTGCGCCGTGCGGTCGGCGAGCGCCGCGAGCTCCACGACGCCGTCGCCGAACGCCTCCAGGTACGGGTCGTCCGTCGCGCCGGCGACCGCGCGCTTGTAGTTGCCCTCCATGAACACGACCGCCTTCCACAGGGCGAGCGTCGTGTACCAGCGGACGTCGGTCATCGATCGCCCCGAGGCCTCCTCGTAGCGCGCGACGAGCTCGGCGCGCGTGGGGAACCCCGGCTGACGGGTGACCGTGCCGAGGTCGAACATCCCGCGCGGCGGGTCGTCGGCCTCCGGCCACATCATGCAGAGGTAGCCGACGTCGGCCAGCGGGTCGCCGATCGTCGCCATCTCCCAGTCGAAGATCGCGACGAGGCGCGGCGGGGCCTGCGCGGCGAACATCGTGTTCCCCAGGCGGAAGTCGCCGTGGACGATCGTCGCGGTGGGGGAGTCCGGCAGGTGCTCGCCCAGCCAGCGCCCGACACGCTCGACCGCCTCGATGTCGCGCGTGCGGTTGTGCTCCCACAGGCCCAGGAAGCGCCGCACCTGGCGCTCGAGGTACCCGGTGGGCTTCCCGAACCCCTCCAGCCCGAGCGCGCGCCAGTCGGCCGCGTGGAGCTCGACGAGCGCGTCGACGAGCTCCTCGCCGATCCGGCGCCGCGCCCCGGGCGCGTCGAACGCGGCGGGCAGGCTGCTCGTGATGACCTCGCCGGCGACGCGCTCCATGACGTAGAACGGCGCGCCGATGACGGCCTCGTCCGGGCAGACGGCCAGCACCCGGGGCGCGCGGACCGCGCTCGGCGCCAGCGCGGTGAGGACGCGAGCCTCGCGCAGCACGTCGTGGGCGCTGGGCGGGATCGGCGGGCGGGGCGGGCGGCGCAGCACGCCCTCCCAGCCACCGCGGCGCACGACGAAGGTCACGTTGGAGTGCCCCTCGCCGACCGGCTCGACCTCGAGCCCGGCGCCGGCGCCCAGCCCGTGGGCGTCGAGGAAGGCCAGCAGCGGCTCCGTGACGAGCAGCGGCACGCGGTCGTTCGCGGCGCCCTCGGCGTGGGTCGCGACGACGTCGTCGGGGGCGAGGACGTGACCGGCCATGCGGCGACGCACCCTACCCTGGCACCGCAACTGCCGACCGCCCCCGGCGTTGGGGGCAGGAGATCATGCGCCGTCCCCTCCTCCTGACGCTCGTCCTCGCCCTGTGCGCCGCCCCGGCCGTCGTCCCCGCGACGGCGGCGGCGCGTCCCGGGCAGTCCGTGACCTTCGAGGCGCCGCGCGAGCTCGTCTACGAGCCCGAGAAGCGCGCGGAGGCCTTCTCGACGCTCGAGTCGCTCGGGGTCCACGCGCTGCGCGTCGTCCTGTACTGGAAGACCGTCGCGCCGTCGCCCGCGAGCCGGGTGCGCCCGGCCTTCGATGCGACCGACCCCGCCGCCTACCGCTGGGGCGGCTACGACGACGCGATCGCCGGCGCCCGCGCGCGCGGCTGGGACGTCCTGCTGACGCTCTCCGGCCCGGTCCCGCGCTGGGCCACCCAGGGCGCGCGCGACACGCTCACGCGCCCGCGCCCCCGGGAGTTCCGCGCCTTCGTCACGGCCGCGGCCCGCCGCTACGCCGGCCGGGTCCGGACGTGGTCGATCTGGAACGAGCCCAACCAGCCGCAGTTCCTCAAGCCGCAGTTCGACCGCCGGCACCGGCCCGTCTCGCCGGGGCTCTACCGGGGCCTGCTCGCCGCGGCCTTCGACGGCTTCCACGACGCCGGCGTCCGCAGGCCGCGCGTCCTCATGGGGGAGACGTCGCCCCAGGGGACGCCGCGCGTCGTCGCCCCGCTGACGTTCCTGCGCGGGACGCTGTGCCTCAACAGCCGCTACAAGCGGACGCGCCGCTGCGCGCGTCCCCCCGTCGTCGGCTACGCCCACCACGCCTACACGACCAAGGCGGGCCCGTTCTTCAAGCCGCCGAACCCGGCGAGCGTGACGATCGGCGTGCTGGGCCGGTTGACGACCGCGCTCGACCGCGCGGCGAGGGCGCGCGCGCTCCCGCGCCGGCTGCCGATCTGGCTCACGGAGTTCGGCATCCAGTCCAAGCCCGACCCCTCCTACGGCGTGAGCCTCGCGACCCAGAACGCCTACCGCGCGATCTCCGAGCGCCTCGCCTGGGGCAGCCGCCGCGTGGTCGCCTTCTCGCAGTACCTCCTGCGCGACGACCGGCCGCTCAAGGGCGTTCCGCGGGCCTCGCGCTACGCGGGGTTCGAGTCCGGCCTGCGAACCGCGGCGGGCAGGGACAAGCCCGCGCTGGCCGGCTTCCGCCTGCCCGTGTCGGCCAAGCGCCGCGGCTCGCGCGTCTCGCTGTGGGGCCTGGTGCGGCCCGCCGCCACGCGCACGCGGGCCGTCGTGGAGGTCAGCGACCACGGCCGGCGCTACCGCCGGCTCGCGACCGTCCGCACGAGCTCGGCGACGAGCTGGACCAAGCGGACGGCCTATCGCAAGGGGCGGCGCTACCGCGTCGTCTGGGCGGCGCCCGGCGGGAGGACGTACCGCTCCCCGGGCGTCCTCGCGTACCGCTAGAACGCGGACGTCCTCCCCTCGGGGTCCGGGCGCCCTAGCATCCCGCGACATGGCGCGCCAGCTCTGGCTCCTGCGGCATGGGGAGGCCGTGCCCCACGACGACGACGACGACAGCCGCCCGCTGACGGAGCGGGGGGAGGCGCAGGCGCGCGCCGCCGGCCGCGCGCTGGCCCGCCTGGGCGTCGCGGTCCACCTCTGCCTGACGAGCCCCAAGCTCCGCGCGCGGCGGACGGCCGAGCTCGCCTGCGCGGAGCTCGGGATCGAGCCGGCCGTGCACGAGCCGCTGAGGTTCGGCTTCGACGCCCGTGAGGCGCTCGCGCTGGCGAACGCCCCCGGCGCCGACCAGCGCCTGCTGCTCGTCGGCCACGAGCCGGACTTCTCGCAGGTCGTGCACGACCTGACCGGCGGCCGCGTCCAGCTCAAGAAGGGCGGCGTCGCCGGCATCCGGCTCGACGGCGGTCACGGCGAGCTCGTGCTGCTGGCGCGCCCGCGCGAGCTCGCCGTCATCGCGGCGGCGCCCGCCTAGGCCGAGCCGCCGTTCGACCCTGGGCCCGGGGTCTCCAGGACCGTGCGCAGGACGTCGACGTCGTAGCCGGCGACGTGCAGCACGCCGTCGACGAAGAGCGTGGGGGTCCCCTGCGCGCCGCTGGCCCGCGCGCTCTCGACGTCGTCCTGGATCCGTCGCCACAGCCCGTCGCGATCGTCGAGGTCCGTGGCCAGGCGCCCGGGGTCGAGCCCCACGCCGGCCGCGTGCGCGCGGAGCGCGTCGACGTCGAGCTCGTGCTGGTGGGCGAAGAGCACGTCGTGCAGCTCCCAGAAGCGGCCCTGGCGCGCCGCCGCCTCGGCGAACCCCGCGGCGGCGAGCGCGTGCGGGTGCAGGTCGGTCAGCGGCAGCTGGCGCCAGACGAGCCGCATGCGGTCGCCGAGCGCGGCCTCGACGCGCCGCACGTGCCGGTAGGCCAGCCGGGTGTACGGGCACTCGTAGTCCCCGAAGACCAGGAGCTCGGGCACGTCCTCGCCGCCGCCGCGCCAGTGGTCGCGCTCGAGGTCGGCCGGGGGCGTGAGCCGCGGGGCGTCCATGGCTCGGGATCGTCGCAGCGGATGGGCGAGGTGCAAAACGGACTGAAAGTCCGCTACACTGATCACTAAGCGGACCAACAGTCCGGAACAGCACCCAGAGGAGAGCCCCCGATGGCCACCGCCACCCAGACCTTCACCCAGCCCTTCGCCGTCGATCCGATCCACTCGAGCTTCGGATTCGCGCTGCCCTACCAGGCGTCGACCTACCGCGGCACGTTCGACGAGGTCAGCGCGACGCTGACCCCGACCGACGACGGCGCCGTCCTCGAGGGCGAGGCGAAGGTCGAGTCGATCTCGATCCGCACGCCCGAGCAGTTCCGTCAGCACGTCCTCGCCGAGGACTTCTTCGACGTCGCCAGCCACCCGACCGTGACCTTCCGCTCCAGCGACCTGGACCTGCGCGAGGACGGCACGGCCACCGTGCGCGGCGAGCTCACGATCAAGGGCGTGACGCAGGACGTCGTCGCCTCCGGCACCTGGACGCCGCCCTTCGAGGACCCCTACGGCAACCAGCGCACGGGCTTCGAGCTCAAGGCGGACATCGACCGCACCGCGTTCGGCCTCAGCTGGAACATGGCCCTGCCGAACGGCAAGCCGGCCCTGGCGGACACCGTCACGCTGTCGGTCGACCTCCAGCTGGTCGCGGCCTAGCCATGAAGGTCCTGGGCCTCAGCGGCAGCCTGCGCGCGGAGTCCCACAACCTGCGCCTGCTCCGGGCGGCAGCCGAAGGGCTGCCGTCCGGGTGGGAGCTCGAGGTGTGGGACCGCCTGGCGGAGGTTCCGCCCTTCAACGAGGACGACGAGGACGCGGCGCCCGAGCCGGTGCGCGCGCTGAACGACGCGATCCGCGAGGCGGACGCCGTGCTCGTCGCCACCCCGGAGTACAACGCCTCCCTCCCGGGCGTCCTGAAGAACGCGCTCGACTGGGTCTCGCGGCCCTACGACGCCACGCCGCTGCGCGGCAAGCCCGTCGCCGTCGTCGGGGCCAGCACCGGCCTCTTCGGCGCGGTGTGGGCGCAGGCCGAGGGCCGCAAGGTCCTGCGGACGATCGGCGCGCACGTCCTCGAGGACGAGCTCCCGGTCGGCATCGCGCACGAGGCCTTCGACGGGCAGGGCCGCCTGCGGGACCCCGAGCTCACGGCCCGGCTGCACGACGTCGTCTCGTCGCTCGTGCGCGAGTCCGGCACGCCGGTCGAGCAGGCGGCATGATGGCGCTGTGCCGGTCCAGGTCCCTCTAGCGCTCCCCGTCGTCGAGTCGTCCCCGGTCCGGGAGCGCACGGACGCCGCGCGCAACCGGGCGCGCATCCTGGAGGCGGCCGAGCGGCTCTTCGCCGAGCGCGGCCCGACCGCCGTGTCGATGGACGACGTCGCGCGGGCAGCGTGCGTCGGCAAGGGGACGCTCTACCGCCGCTTCGGCGACCGCGAGAGCCTCGTGCTGGCGCTCCTCGGCGAGCGCGAGCTGGCCTTCCAGGAGGAGGTGCTGCGCGGGGCGCCGCCGCTCGGCCCGGGAGCGGACCCGCTCGAGCGCCTGCACGCCTTCGGCCCCGCCTACCTCGAGCTGCTGGCGGAGATCGGGCCGCTGCTCGCGGCCGCCGAGACGCACCAGCCGCAGGCGCGGTTCGACCTCGCCCCCTACGCCGCCTACCGGCTGCACCTGCGCGTGCTGCTCGAGCAGGCCGCCCCGGGCACCGACGTCGAGTGGGCTGCGGAGGCCCTGATGGCGCTCATCAGCGCCTCGTTCGTGCTGCACCTGGACCGGCGCGGGTTCGACCGCGACCGCCTGGTGACGGGCTGGTGCCGCACGGTCGACGCGCTCGCCCGGCGGTAGGGCCCCTCGTACCATCGGAGGGGTGCCCGAGCTCCCCGAGGTCGAGATCACGGCCCGCCGCCTCTCGGAGGCCGTCGCGGGCGCCGTCGTCGAGGGCACGCTCGCCCCGGGCCTCAACGCGCTGAAGACGTTCGACCCGCCGCTGGCGGCGCTCGACGGCCGCGCCCTGCGGGGCGTGCGCCGCCGGGGCAAGCACCTCGTGATCGACGTCGACGGCGACCTCGCCGTGCTCGTGCACCTCATGTCCGCCGGGCGGCTGCAGCTCTTCGACAAGCGCGCCTCGCTGCGCGACCGGACCTCGCGGCTGCTCATCCGGCTGACGGACGGGCGCGAGCTGCGCCTGCGGGAGTTCGGGACGAAGCAGGCCGCCTGGGTCAAGGTGCTGCGCGCCGCGGACCTCGAGGAGGACGACGCGCTGGCGACGCTCGGACCGGACGCCTGGCCCGACCCGCCCGCCGACCTGCGCGAGCGCCTGGCGGCGCAGGGCGCGCGGCCGCTGCACGGCGTGCTGCGCGACCAGCGCGTGCTGGCCGGCATCGGGCGCTCGTGGGTCGACGAGGTCCTCTGGACCGCGCGGCTCTCGCCCTTCAAGCGCGGCGACGACCTCGGCGAGGACGAAGCCGAGGTCCTGCGCGACGCGATGCGCGAGCGGCTCGGCGGCGCGCTCGCGCACTACGAGGAGGTCGTGCACCTGCCGATCCCGGACAAGCTCCCGCTGCCGCTCGAGGTGCACCGCCACCAGGGCGAGCCGTGCCCGCGGTGCGGCACCACCATCGAGGCGGTGCACTACGAGGACTACGTCATGTGCTACTGCCCGCAGGACCAGACCGGCGGCCGCGTGCTGAAGGACCGCCGGCTGTCGCGGCTGCTGAAGTAGCTCCGCCTCAGCGCCGCACGACCGTCCGGCTCCAGTCGGCCGGGTCGCTCCAGACGGCGCCGTCCTCCCGCAGCGTCCCCATGCCCACCTTCATCCTGGTGGTCTTGTACTTCCGCATGATCCGGATGGCGACGCGCGTCAGGCGCGGGCGGAGGGTGAACGCGCCCGCGGCCTTCAGCCCGCGCTCCTTCACCTTCGACACGTAGAGGTGGTGATGGCCGCCGGCGATCGTGAGGTCGCGGCTCTGCGGCGTCATCGCGACGAACTCCGGGACCGAGAAGAAGCGCGCGGGACCGTCGCACGTGATGCGGATCGGCATGCCGTGGCGGACGACGTCGGCGAGCCGGTAGCTCGCCCGCAGCTCCTGATGGCAGTGGACGCCGCCCTTCGGCGCGGGCGAGCCCGAGCCGGCGACCGCGGGGACGGCGGTCGCGCACACCGCGGCGGTGGCCGCGGCGGCGGCGGTGGCAGCGGCGCGCGCCGCTCGGCGGGTGGGGGTCACGGCGCGCAAGCCAACCGGCCGGGCGCGCCGCTCGCACGGCGGATACCTCCACACTGCACGGCGGGCTGCCTCCGGGATCCGCGTGCGCCGAGGGGGAGCGACTACGGATGCCACGCGCCGGGCGAAGCGGTAGACGTCGGGACGTCGAGAACGGAGGTGGAGCGGATGAGGGAGCCGGGGGTCGGTCCTCCACGCCTCTGCCGGTTGGAGGGATCATGAGAAGGTTCGAGGTCAGCATGCTCGTCGTCCCGGCGGTGATCGCGGGCATCGTGCTCGCGACGTCAGCGGCGTCGCCGACAGCTGCCGCGCAGGCCCAGGCGCAGGCGCCCTACGGCGACTCCGTCGCCGCGACGGCCGGCGTGGGAGTCGGGACGGTCGGCAGCTGGGGGTTCACGATCGACGCGCGCAGTGGTCCGTCCGGAGAGGCACCCACGGGCTCGATCACGGTGAACTCGCTGTACTTCGGGCCGTACTCCTTCTCGGTCTCGTGCCTCACGGTGAGCGGCAACCGCGCGGCGATGATCGGGGTCAGGTCGGTCCCACCGGCTCCGCTCCAACCCACGTGGGTGCTGGTCACCGTCGAGGACAACGGCGGACCGGGCCAGGGCCGGCTCGGATTCGACTGGGACTTCGTCCCGCCCTACCCGCCCGTGCCGCCGCCGGTACCGGCCCCGACGGCGTGCCCCATCCGAATCGAGAGCCTCGGCCCCATCCGCGACGGGGACATCACCGTCGTGGACGTCCCGGCGCTTCCGACGACCAGGCAGCAGTGCCTCGACGGCGGCTGGCGCACGTTCGGCGCCGCGTTCCGCAACCAGGGGCAGTGCGTGGCGGCCGTGCGGCATGAGGCCCGCTCCGCCTGACGCACCCACGATCTCCGCAGGGTCGAGCGACGAGGAGCGCAGCGATGGTCGAGCAGGGTCAGCAGGCGCCCGACTTCGAGCTCCCCGACCAGGACGGCACGCCCGGGATCTGCAAGCAGTACGGCGATGTCGCGGAGTCTGAGCGGAACCGTGCGGATAGGCGTAGGTTCGGAACGCCCAGCGACCGAATGGACGGGAAGCATGATTTTCATCACGACGTACAAGATCAAGCCGTTCCTCACCAAGGCGGAGACGAGGGAGCTGTTGGGCGTCTTCGCGAAAGAGGGTCCGGGACCCGGCGCAACAGCGCACTACGTGGCCGCCGACGGCAGCCATGGCTTGGTGATCTCGGAGAACGATGATCTGGAAGGCGCGTACCGGAACATCCAGAACTACACGCAGTGGGTCGAGTACGACACCAAGCCGGTGCTGAAGGTCGAGCAGGCCGTGCCCCTCATCATGGACGCGATCTCTTGATGTAGGCACGTCGACGACGTGCGGGCCTCCCCTGGTCGCTGTCGACGAACACGCGGCGGCCAGGGCACCCACCGACGGATCGCGAGCGTCCCGCCGATGACGACGGGCAGTCGGGGGGGCCTGCTGGTCCACGCGGGCGACCTACGCGCTAGGAGGCCGCGCGCACGCGAGGATCCAGGCGGGCCCGCAGGAGATCGCGCGGTCGTACGATCCGCTGAGCCTCCAAGCGAAGGGACAGCGATGGTCGAGCAGGGTCAGCGGGCGCCGGACTTCGAGCTGCCGAACCAGGACGGCGAGCTCGTCCGGCTTGCCGAGCTGCGCGGCAAGCCCCTAGTGCTGTTCTTCTACCCCAAGGCCGACACGCCCGGATGCACGACGCAGGCCTGCGGGGTGCGCGACCACGCCGAGGACTACGACGCCGCGGGCGCGGTCGTCCTCGGGATCTCGCCCGACCCCGTCGCGGCGATCAAGAGGTTCCACGACAAGCAGGGCCTGAACTTCACGCTGCTGGCCGACGAGGACCACGCGGTCGCCGAGGCGTACGGCGTCTGGGTCGAGAAGTCGATGTACGGCCGGACCTACCTCGGGAACGAGCGCACGACCTTCGTCCTCGACGAGGAGGGGAAGGTCACCGACGTCCTGCGGAAGGTCAAGCCGAAGGAGCACGACGGGCTCGTGCTGGGCGCGCTCGGCGCCTGAGCCGGCCTCAGGCGTCCCAGTCGCGGATCTCGTAGCTCCGGACGACCCCCTCGCGGACGAACGGGTCGCCGGCGACGAAGGCCTCGGCGGCTTCGCGGGTCGAGAAGATCGCCATCGAACCCTGGGCTTGGGGATCGCCGAAGGTCCCGACGAGCAGCAGCGTGCCAGCGGCCTCGAACTCGTCCAGTCGCGCCCGATGGGCGGGGAAGTGCGCCGGCGCCCGGGCGAGGACGTCGTCGGCGCTCTCGTACAGGACGACGGCCTTCATCGCGCGCCGGCCTCGGACGCGTAGCGCGCCAGCAGGCCGCCCCATCCGCCGTCGGAGCCGACCGACGCGCGCATGGCCTCGCCGCCCTCCGCGTAGCGCTCGAACCCACGATGCACGAGCGTCACGGCCGTCGTGCCCTCGCCCTCCGGCGCGAAGGTCACCTCGACCTCGCTGGCCCGGGCCGGGTCGGGCTCGAAGGTCCACTCGGGCGTCAAGAGCCACGCGAGGAGCAGCCGGTGCGGCGGGTCCCAGACCAGCACCCGGCCCCAGTCGGTCTCCGTGCCGTCGTCGGCGCGGCTGAAGCAGCGGCCGCCCGCGAAGGGCTCGAGCACGGTGGTGGCCGGCGTCGCGCCGAGGTGGTGGGAGTCCCGGGGCCACCAGGTGGCGGTCTCCCGCGCGAACACGTCGAACGCGCGGGCCGGCGGGACGGCCACGGTGAGGCGGCGCCGGACGGCGTCGAGCGTCGTCTGGTCGGTCATCGTTCCTCCTGTTCGGGGGCGTGCTCGGCCGCGTCCTTGTAGGCGGCCAGGGCGGTGGCCCAGAACCGGTCGACGTAGGCGCGCAGCGCGGCGACCCCGTCGGGGTCGACGGAGTACAGCCGCCGGGTGCCGTCCGCGCGGACGCGCACGAGGCGCGCGTCCTTCAGGACGCGCAGGTGCTGGGAGACGGCGGGGCGGCTGACGGGCAGGCCCGCCGCGATCTCGCCCACCGCCACCGGCCCGGCCGCCAGGCGCTCGAACACGGCGCGGCGCGTCGGGTCCCCGAGGACGGTGAGCGGCTCGGCCGTTGCGTGCGTCACGACTAACCGTAAGCCTAGACGAACGCAGTCCGGACGTCAAGCGGGCCATCCGAGGCGTCACGCCCGGCCTGGGATAGTTGGGCGCCATGCGCCTGCTGCCCCGCGAGGAGGACCGGCTCCTGCTCTTCCTGGCCGCCGAGCTCGCGCGCCGCCGCCGCGAGCGCGGCCTGGCGCTGACGCAGGCCGAGGCCGCCGCGCTCGTCGCCGACGAGGTCTGCGAGGCGGCCCGCGACGGCTGCTCGTACGCCGAGGCGGTGGCCCGCGGCTACGCCGTCGTGGGGGAGGGCGACGTGCTCGACGGGGTCGCCGACCTCCTCCCGCGGGTCGAGGTCGAGGCCGCCTTCGCCGACGGCTCGCGGCTCGTCGTCCTCGAGGACCCCGTGCGCGGCACGGCGCCGCCCGCGCCCGCCGAGGAGCCGCCGGTGCCGTGGCTCGAGCACGTCGACGCGGTCGAGCTGGAGGTCGTCAACGAGGGCGCGGTCCCGGTCGGCGTGACGTCGCACTTCCACCTCTTCGAGGTCAACCCGGCGCTGCGCTTCGACCGCGCGGCCGCGTGGGGCCGGCGCCTGGCCGTCCCGCCCGGCGTCAAGGTCTTCTTCGCGCCCGGGCGACCGCGCACGGTCCGCGCGGTGCCCTTCGCCGGCGCGCGCGTCGTCCGCGGGCATGCCGGCCTCGTCGACGGCCCGCTCGACGCGCCCGGCGCGCGCGAGGCGGCGCTCGAGCGCGCCCGCGCCCAGGGGTACCGCGGTGCCTGAGGCGGTGCGCCTGGCCGACAGCGCCCTGCACGTGCTGCCCGAGGTGGACGAGGCGGGCGGCCCCGACGCGCTGGTCCCCGCGTGGGGCGGCACGATGCGCGACGGGCTCGGCGTCCGCGCCGGCCGCGGCGGGGTCGACCTCGCCATCGTCGGCGGCCTCGTGCTCGACCCGGTGCTGGGCGTCCGCCGGACGTCGATCGGCGTCACCGGTGGCCGCGTCGTCGCGCTCGGGCGCGCCGGCAACCCCGATGTCATGGACGACGTCGGCGTGGTCCTCGGCCCCTCGACCGCGGTGCTCGACGCGGCCGGCCTCGTCGTGACCCCGGGCGCGGTCGACGCTCACGTGCACTGGCTCTCCCCGCAGGTCGGCGACGCCGCGCTCGCCGGCGGCGTGACGACGATGGTCATCCAGGACTACGGGCCCGTGTGGAACCTCGGCACCAACCCGGCCGCCGGGCTGCGGGCGACCTGGGCGGCGCTCGAGGACCAGCCCCTGAACGTCGCCGCGCTGGTGCGCGCCTCGTCCCTCGACCCGGCGCCCGTCGAGGCGGCGCTGCGCGCCGGCGGCGCCGGCCTGAAGGTCCACGAGGACGTCGGCGCGGGGCCGCCGCAGCTGCGCACCGCGCTCGACGTGGCCGACCGCCACGACGTCCAGCTCGCGGTCCACACCGACGGCCTCAACGAGGCCCTCGACGTCCGCGGGACGCTCGCCGTCCTCGACGGGCGCACGATCCACGCCTTCCACGTCGAGGGCTGCGGCGGCGGGCACGCGCCCGACCTCCTCGAGCTCGCGGGCGCCGAGCACGTCGTCTGCTCCTCGACGAACCCGAGCCTGCCCTTCGGCGCGGCCTCCCGTGCGGACGGCCTGGCCCAGGTCGCGGCGGTCCACCTCGCGCGCCCGGGCGAGCGCCACGGGGACCTCACGGCGGTCCGCCTGCGGGTGCGCGCCGCCACGATGGCCGCGGAGGGCGTCCTGCACGACCTCGGCGTGATCCCCGTGCTGACGTCCGACGCGCAGGGCATGGGCCGCGTCGGCGAGGTCGTGCGCCGCGCGCTGCAGACGGCCGACGCCATGAAGGCGCAGCGCGGCGACGACGGGGTGCCCGGCGGGGCGGCCGACAACGAGCGCGTCCTGCGCTGGCTCGCGAAGGTCACCGTCAACCCGGCGGTGGCGCACGGCCTGGACGCCCACGTCGGCACCCTGCAGGTCGGGCGCCTGGCCGACGCCGTCCTGTGGGCGCCGGAGCACGTCGGCGTCCGGCCCGAGCTCGTCGTCAAGGCCGGCATCGCGGCGTGGGGCGCGTCGGGTGACGGCAACGCGACCACGATGCTGAGCGAGCCGACGCGCGTCGCGCGGCAGGTGGGTGCGCTCGGCGCGGCGCCCGCGCGCCTGTCGCTCGCGTTCCTGGCCGGCGCCGCCCTGGACGCGGACCTCCCGACCACGCGCGAGCGCGCGCGGGTGGAGGGCTGCCGTGGCCTGCGGCCCGCCGACATGGTCCGCAACGACCGCCGCGGCGCGGTGCGCGTGGACCCGCGCACGGCGGCGGTGACGCTCGACGGCGAGCCGGTCGCCGCCGAGCCCGTGGGGCGCCTGGCCTTCGGTCCTCGCCACCTGCTCGGCTGACCGCGCACGCACTAGCGTGCCCGGCATGGCCATCCGACCCGCCCCCTACACGTCCCCGCTGGCCGAGGGGCTCGCGGACGACCTGCTCGAGCGGTTCCTGCGGTACACGCGCGTCGACACGCAGTCCGCCCGCGACCGCACGCGCAGCCCCAGCACCCCGGGACAGCTCGAGCTGGGGCGGATCCTCGCGGGCGAGCTGCGCGCCATCGGGCTGCAGGACGCCGAGCTCGACGAGCACGGCTACGTCACGGCCACCCTGCCGGGCGCCGAGCAGGCCCCGGTCGTCGGCCTCGTCGCGCACGTCGACACGAGCCCGGACGCCCCGGGCGCCGGCGTCGAGCCCCTCGTCCACCGCGCGTACGACGGGGGCGTCGTCGAGCTCCCCCGCGGCGGGACGGTCCTGGACCCGGCCTCCATGCCCGAGCTGACCGCCAAGGCAGGCCACGACCTCGTGACCTCCTCGGGCGACACGCTGCTCGGGGCCGACGACAAGGCGGGCGTGGCCGAGATCATGGCGGCGGTCGCGCACCTCGCGGCGCACCCGGAGCTGCCCCGCCCGACGGTGCGCGTCTGCTTCACGCCAGACGAGGAGATCGGGGAGGGCGCCACGCTCTTCGACCTCGACCGCTTCGGCGCGCGCTGCGCGTACACCGTCGACGGCTCCGAGGTCGGGGAGCTGCAGGACGAGACGTTCAGCGCCGCCGAGGTCCGGGTGCGGATCACCGGGGTCGACGTCCACCCGGGCTTCGCGACGGGCAAGCTCGTCCACGCCGGCCGCCTCGCCGCGCGGGTGGTCGCGGCGCTGCCCGCCGACCGCCTGACGCCCGAGACGACGTCGGGGCGCGAGGGGTTCCTGCACGTGGTCCGCCTGGAGGGCACGGCCGCCCGGGGCGAGGTGGACCTGATCGCGCGCGACTTCGACGACGACCTGCTGGCCGAGCACGTCGCGCTCGTGCGGCGCACGGCGGAGGCGGTCGTCGCCCCGGAGCCCCGTGCGCGGCTCGAGGTCGAGGTGCGCGAGCAGTACCCGAACATGCGCCGCTTCCTCGACGCGGCACCGGACGTGGTCGAGGCGGCCGTGGAGGCGATCCGGGCCGAGGGCCTCGAGCCCGTGCGCACGCTCATCCGCGGAGGGACCGACGGCTCGCGCCTGAGCGCGATGGGGCTGCCGACGCCGAACCTCTTCACGGGCGGCCACGAGTACCACTCGGTGCGCGAGTGGGCCTCGCTGCAGGACATGGCCGCCGCCGCGGCGACGCTCGTGCGGCTGGCCGAGGTCTGGGCGCGCCGCTAGCCGGTCGCGGTCGCCGGCGGCCTGCGACGATCCCCTCGTGGCCGTCGTCGGCGCCCTGCACCTCGTCCCCGTCAAGGGGATGGCCGCCCTGGCCGTCGACCGCGTCGAGGTCGGCCCGCACGGGATCCGGGGCGACCGTGCCTTCTCGGTCGTCGACGGCGAGGGCGGGCTGCACACGGGCCGCCGCCAGGGTGTCCTGCTGGGGGTCCGGCCGGAGCTCTCCGCGGACGGGACCGAGCTGGCGCTGGGCCTGCCGTCGGGCGAGGTCGTCCGCGGCCCGGTCGTCCTCGGCCCGCGCCGCGAGGCCGTCTCCTACGACAAGCGCTTCACCGGGCGCCGCGTCGAGGGCCCATTCGGCCCGGCGCTCGAGGACCTCCTCGGCCGTCCCGCCGAGCTCATCCGCCACGACGACGACCTCGCGGGCTGGGACGAGGAGGCGGTGACGCTCGTCACGGCGGCGTCGATCGACGAGCTCGCCGCCGGGCTCGGCCGCGAGGCCGTCGACCGCCGGCGGTTCCGGATGGCGATCGAGGTCGCCGGCGCGCCGGCGCCGCGGGCCGAGGACGGCTGGGTCGGCGGCGAGGTGGCCGTCGGCGGGGCCGTCCTGGAGGTCGTCGCGCGCTGCGAGCGCTGCGTCGTGACGACGCGCCACCCGGACACGGGGGTCGTCGACCTGCCCACGCTGCGCGCGCTCGCCGACCTGCGCGGGCGCGACGACGTCTGCCTCGGCGTGCTCTGCCGGGTCGTGACGCCGGGGCGGGTCGCCGTCGGCGACCGCGTCAGCGCTTGGGGGAGCGGTCGCGGTGCGTCCGGCGCCGCGTGAGGTTGCCGAGGACGAAGCCGAGCAGCATCGCGACGACGAGGGCGACGACGAGCGGCGTGTGCGTGTTGGCCACCAGGAAGTCGACCTCGACCTTCTGGCTGTTGACCACCGCGAAGAGGATGAGCAGCACCGCGACGCCGATGGCGGCGAGCGTCTTGGCCTCCAGCTTGCGGTCGGGCTTGCCGGCGGCGGACGGGCGCGAGGCGCGGCCCGACCGGCCGACCTCGGGGTCGGTGGACATGGGGCCGAGGGTACCCGCGCGGCGAGCGCCTCAGCGCCGTGCGGCGACCGCGGCGGCCGTCCCGGCGTTGATGTCGACCGTGTCGCGGACGTCCTCGGCGTAGCCGCCGGCCAGCACGACGCACACGGGGACGCCGGCCGACCCGAGGCGGTCGAGGACGAGCTCGTCGCGGGCGCGCAGGCCGGCCTTCGTCAGCGCCAGGCGGCCGAGGCGGTCGCCCTCCCACGGGTCCGCGCCGGCCAGGAAGAAGGCGAGGTCCGCGCGCGCGGCGGGGAGGGCGACGTCCAGGGCGTCGTCGAGCGCGGTGAGGTAGGCCCCGTCGCCGGTGCCGGTGGGCAGGTCGACGTCGAGGTCGCTCGGGATGCGCCGGAAGGGGTAGTTGCGGGCCCCGTGCAGCGAGAGGGCGAAGGCCTCGGGGTCGCCGCCCAGCAGCTGCGCGGTGCCGTCGCCCTGGTGGACGTCGCAGTCGACGACCAGGACGCGGCGCGCTTGCCCGGTGCGCCGCAGGACGTCGGTCGCGACGGCGACGTCGTTGAAGAGGCAGAAGCCGCGTGCGAAGTCGCGGCCCGCGTGGTGCGTCCCGCCGCCGAGGTTCATGGCCACCCCGTGCGCGAGCGCGTCCTGCGCCGCTTCGAGCGTCCCGGTCACGGAGCGGCGGCCGCGCTCCACGAGCTGCGGCGACCAGGGCAGGCCCAGCCCCCGCCGCTCGCGCTCGCCCAGCGCGCCGGTCCTGATGCGGTGCAGAAGACCCGCGTCGTGGACGCGACCGAGCTCGGTCCACCCGATGGGGCCGGGGAAGGCGACGTCGGCCGCGGCCACGAGCCCGTCCCCGACGAGCCGCTCGCGCAGCAGCCGGTACTTCGCCAGCGGGAACCTGTGGCCGGCCGGCAGCGGGAACGTCGTCGGGTCGTGGCTGAAGACGCGCATGGGGGCGGGTGGGGGATGATCCCGCGGCGCATGACCCCTGCCGCCGTGGTGTTCGACAACGACGGGCTGACGCTCGACACCGAGCAGGCCTGGACGCGTGCCGAGGAGCTCCTCTTCCGCCGGTACGGGGCGGCCTTCACCGACGACCACAAGCGCGACCTCCTGGGCTCGTCGCGCGCGGTCGCGGCGGCCAAGCTCGAGGGCCACCTCCTGCGCCCGGGCTACGGGGCGGGGCTCGTCGACGAGCTCTTCGCCCTCGTCATGGACGAGCTCGACCACGGCGCGCCGCCCATGCCGGGGGCGGTCGGCCTGCTCGGCGCGCTGCGCGCCGCCGGCACGCCCGTCGGCCTGGCCTCCAACTCGCCGCGGGCGTTCGTGGACAAGGCGCTGCGCGTCGCGGGCCTGGAGGGCCTGTTCGACGTCACCGTGGCCGGGGACGAGGTCGCGCAGGCCAAGCCGGCGCCCGACGGCTACCTCGCCGCGGCCGCGGCGCTGGGGGCCGACCCGGCGGCGTGCGTGGCGCTCGAGGACTCGCAGACGGGCGTCGCCGCCGCCCGTGCGGCGGGCATGACGGTCATCGGGGTGCCCTCGTTCCCGGGCGTGGTGCTCGACGAGGCGCACGTCGTCGCCGAGTCGCTGCACGACCCGCGCGTGGCCGCCGCGCTCGGGCTCCGCGCGGCCGCCTGACCCCGGGTCTACGCTGATGGGCGTGCCGCCCGACGCTGGCATCGTGGAGTTCTTCGACGCCGTCGGGCAGTTCTTCTCCCGCTTCGGCCAGGTGGGCCTGCTGTCGCTCCTGCTGGGCCTGCTGTGCTTCGGCGCCTACCTCACCCTGCGGGCCCGCGCGTGGTTCAACGTCCTGCGCGCCGCGTACCCCGGCGAGCGCATCGAGTTCCGGCGCATCTGGGGCGCCTACGTCGCGGCCTACGGCTTCAACAACGTCATCCCGGCGCGCGGCGGCGACGTCATCAAGCTCTTCCTGGCGAAGACGTCGATCCCGGGCAGCTCCTACCCGGCGATCGCGGCGTCGCTCGTGGTGGAGGCGGTCTTCGACGCGACCATCGGCGTCTTCATCCTCACCTTCGCCTTCACGCAGGGCGTCTTCCCGAAGCCGCCGGACTTCGCGTCGCTCGGGGCGTTCGACCTGTCGTTCTTCGCCTCGCACCCGCGCTTCCTGCTCTTCGTGCTCACCGCGCTCGCGGTCGGGGCGCTCGTGGCCTTCGCGCTGTTCTCGCGCCGGGTCGCGGCGTTCTGGGCGCGGGTGCGCCAGGGGCTCGTCATCCTCCGCGACCGCCGGCGCTACGTGCGCGAGGTCTGGCTCGTGCAGTTCGCGGGCTGGCTCTTCCGCTTCGCCGCCTTCTGGAACCTCCTCGACGCCTTCAACATCGGCGGCTCGGTCCGCAACGTGCTGCTCGTCCTCGGGGTGAACGCCGTCGCGTCCGTCGTGCCCTTCACGCCCGGCGGCGCGGGGGTGCAGCAGGCCTTCCTCGTCAAGGTCTTCGCGGGCACCGCGGCGGCGAGCACGGTCGCCTCCTACTCGGTGGGCCAGCAGATCGCGATCGCGGTGTTCAGCCTCGGCCTCGGCTTCTTCGCGCTCGTGACGATCTTCCGCTTCCGCTCGTTCAAGGAGGTCATCCAGGCCGGCCGCGAGCACCGCGAGGCCGAGCGCGCCGCCGAGGGCGAGCCGGTCCCGAGCGGCTAGGGCGACGCGGCTAGCGCAGGCCCTGGCGGGCCTCGCGCACGAGCGTGACGGCCTCGGGGAAGACCGTCGCCATCACGGCGCGCACCTGCTCGGCCTGCTCGGCCGTCGTGCCCTGGATGTTGACCCGGTTGACCGCCGCGACGGTGAGGTCGACGGCGAGCTTGATCGCGTTGTCGGCCCAGGCCAGCGTCTGCTGGCTCTGCATCTGCTCCGCGAACTCCGCCATGCGGCGCTGGAGCTCGTCGGGGTCGCCGAACAGGCCTCCGAAGCCTTCCATGCGCCCCATGCTAGTGGCCGCACCCAGCCGCCCACCGGCCCGGGCGCGACCCGCTCCGGACCGCCCGTGCGCCAGGGCTGACCGGCCCTCCCCGAGACGGGGAAGGGGACGGGGATGGGTGAGCTCGACGGCAGGACCGCGCTCGTGACGGGCGCCAGCTCGGGGATCGGCGTGGCGACCGCCGTCGCCCTGGCCCGGGCGGGGGCGGACGTCGCGCTGCTGGCGCGTGGCGAGCCGGGGCTGCGGCGGACCGCGGAGCGGGTGCGCGCCGAGGGCCGCCGGGCGCTCGTCCTGCGCGCCGACGTCACCGACCAGGAGGCGCTCGGCCGGGCGGTCGCGCGGGTCGAGCGGGAGTGGGGCGGCCTGGACCTCCTGGTCTCGAACGCGGCCGCCGTGGTCTTCGGGCGCTTCGAGGAGGTCGAGAAGCGCGACTTCGACCGGACCGTCGAGGTGACCTTCCTGGGCGCCGTCAACGCGATCCGCGCGAGCCTGCCCGCGCTCGCCCGCCGCCGCGGCGCGATCGTGGTGGTGGGCTCGATCATGGCCAAGGCGCCCCTGGCCACCTTCTCCTCCTACGCGGCGTCGAAGCACGCCCTGCGCGGCTTCCTGGCCTCGCTGCGCGTCGAGCTGCACGCCGCGGGCGACCCCGTCAGCGTGTCCCTCGTGCACCCCGGGTCGATGGACACGCCGCTGTGGGAGCGGATGTCGACCGCGACCGGCCGGCTGCCGGCCAAGCCGCCCGACGCCTACCGCCCCGAGGTCATCGCCGACGCCGTCGTGGCCTGCGCCGTCAAGCCGCGGGCCGAGGTGACCGTCGGCGGCGCGGCGAAGGTCGTCGAGCTCTCGTGGACGCTGCTGCGCCCCGTCGGCGAGGTCGTCCTCGGGGTCGGCTACCGGCTGTACCGCTCCGGCAAGCACCCGGCCGACCAGCCCGGGCACCTCTGGGAGCCCACCGGCGCGGGCGAGGTCCGCGACAGCATGCACGGGCGCCCCAGCCTCTTGGGCTCGGTCCGGCTCAGGCGGCCGCTGGGGTGGTGGAAGGTGCCCGAGTAGCCTGCGCCCATGCCGACGGTGGAGGGCGCCGGGGTCGAGCTCGCCTGGTCCGAGCGCGGCGCGGGCCCGGTCGTGCTCCTCGTCCACGGCCTGGCCGCCGACGCCCGGAGCCTGGAGGGCCTGGCCGACGGCCTGCGCGACGTCGCCCGCGTCGTCAGCTACGACCGGCGCGGCTACGGCGCCAGCGGCGCGCCGTCGCCGTACGGCGGCACGACGGTCGAGGAGCAGGCCGAGGATGCGGCCGCCGTCCTGGCCGCCGCCGGGGACGGCCCGGCCGTCGTCGCGGGCGTCGGGTTCGGCGCGCTCGTCGCACTCGACCTGCTGCGGCGCCACCGCGGGCTCGTGCGCGCCGTCGCCCTGGCCGACCCGCCGCTCTTCCAGCTCGTCCCCGAGGCGACGGAGGACCTCGCGGGGACCTTCGGGCGCCTGGAGGAGGCGGTCCGCACGGGCGGGCCGGAGGCCGGGGTCGAGGCCTGGCTCGGCAGCGACGCGGACGCCGAGGAGCTCGCCCGCGCCCGGGCGGCGCACCGCGCGTTCTTCGCCGACTGGGCCGGGCTGTCGTCCTGGCCGGCGACCCGGCCCGAGCTGCGCCGCCTCGACGGCCCGGCCGTCGTCGTCACCGGCCCGGGGACGCCCGCGCCCGTGCTCGCGGCGGCCGACCGCCTCGCCGCCCTCCTGCCGCGGTCCCGCCGCGCGACCGACGGCGACCTGGCCGGGGCCGCGCGGTCGTTGCTGTGAGCGGCGGCGTGCATGCCAGGCCCCGGCTGCCGACGAGCAGCGGCGCGCTGCCGCTGTGAGCGGCCCGTAGACTCCGCGCCGCCGTGGCGCCACCGTCCCCCACGCAGCTCGCCTGGCGCGGGCGCATCGAAGCCGTCCTGCGGCTCGTCGGGCCTGGGCTCGACGTCGTGCTGGCCACCGGCGACCGCGTCTCGCGCCTCATCGACCGCGGCGACGACGACGCCGTCCCGCCCGCCGTGCCGCTGACGACCGCCGCCCCGCAGCGCGCCGTCACCGCCGGCGCGCGCACCGGCGGGCGGCCCCCCGGTCACGGGGCCAGGCCTTGAGCGAGGACCCCTCGCCGCAGGACACGCTGGCCTGGGAGCGCGAGCGGCGCACCTGGGCGGCGGTCGCCGCGATCGCCGCGGGCGTGCTGACCGTCGGCGGCAACATCGTCATCAGCCTCGGGCTGCGCGGGCTGCCCAAGGCCGAGGACGAGGTCGTCACGGTCGTCGACGCCCTGGGCGACGCCGTCGCCGGCCGCCCCGTCCCGCCCGGGCGCCTGTCGGCGCAGGTCGAGTACCTCGGCCACCACGTCGCCGCGCCGATCGCCGGCGCGGTCCTCGTCGCGCTGGGGACGCTCGCGCTGTTCCTGCCGCTCGCCTACCTCTACCGGGCCACGCGGGCGCGCAACCCCGCGCTCGGCCAGTGGGTCCTCGTCCTGCTGGCGATCGGCGCCGTGCTCTACGGCGTGGGCAACCTCACGGTGAGCCTGACGCGCTACCTGGGCGCCCACGACTTCCTCGACGCCGTCGACCGGTCGAACAGCGCGGCGCAGGACGCCCTGACCCAGCCGCCCTACGCGGCCGGGACGGCGCTGACGTTCGCGGGGAGCATCGCGCTGCTCTTCGGCCTGGCGGTGACGTCCCTCAACGCGATGCGCGTCGGGCTCCTGACGCGGTTCATGGGGATCCTCGGGATGATCGTCGCGGCGACGTTCCTCCTGCCGCTCGACCAGCTCGGGATCATCCGCTCGCTCTGGCTCCTGGCCCTGGCCGCCCTCCTGCTCGGCCGCTGGCCCTCGGGCGTGCCGCCGGCCTGGAGCACGGGCGAGGCGGTGCCGTGGCCCACGCAGCAGGACGCGCGCGAGGCGCGCGCCCGCGCCCGCGCAGAGGAGGGCGGCGGGGACGGGGACGCCGACCCGGGCGCGGCGGGCGACCCGCCGGCCGGACGAGCCCCGGCGGACGGCGCCCCCGCGCCCCGCGTTCCCGCCGGGCGGGCGCCCGCGACGCCCGCCCCGGGGCGTCCCGCTCCGCGCGCGCAGCCGTCCTCGAAGAAGAAGCGGCGCAAGCGCCGCTAGGGTTCGCGCGCGAACCTCGGAGGCCTGCCTGCGCATCGCCTCGGGAACACCTCTGGTGTCCATCAGCGGCCCGCCGGCCGCGGTCCGCATCCGGGGACGCGGGCGACCACCCGAACATGACGAAGGCGGGCGGCTGGTTCGGGCTGGCGACCGCCGCCGCCGCGTGGTACGCATCCTTCGGCGCGGTGACGAACGCGACGTTCGGGCGCACCGTGCTGCCTGTCATGCCGCTGCGCCGCTAGCGCCGACGACGAGAGGAGACCGGGGATGACCGAGGTGCAGGGAGGCTCGAGCCTCGAGCAGGAGCTCACGCGGCTCCTGGAGCAGGAGCGGTTCGACCCGCCCGAGGCGTTCGTCCGCGACGCGCTCATCACCGACCTCTCCGAGCACGAGCGCGCCGCCGGGGACCCCGCCGCTTGGTGGCGCGAGCAGGCCGACGCGCTGCACTGGTTCCAGGCCCCGCCCGGCGCGCTCGACGACCGCGACCCGCCCTTCGCCAGGTGGTTCGCGGGCGGGACGCTCAACGCGTCCTACAACTGCCTGGACCGCCACGTCGAGGCCGGCCTCGGCGACCGCGTGGCCTTCCACTGGCACGGCGAGGAGGGCGAGGAGCGGGCGGTGACGTACGCCGACCTGCTCCGCGACGTGCAGCGCTTCGCCAACGCGCTGAAGGCGCACGGGATCGGCGCCGGGGACGTCGTCGGGATCTACCTCCCGATGATCCCGGAGGTCGTCGTCGCCATGCTCGCCTGTGCGCGCATCGGCGCCCCCCACAACGTCGTCTTCGGCGGCTTCAGCCCCGAGTCGGTGCGCGAGCGCATGGAGTTCTCGGACGCCAAGGCGCTCGTCACCGTCGACGGCGCGCGGCGCAAGGGGAAGACGGCGCCGGTCAAGGCGCAGGTCGACGAGGTCGGCATGCCGGTGCAGACGACGTTCGTCGTGCGCCACACCGGCGTGGAGTGCCCGATGGGGGAGGGCGACGTCTTCTACGACGAGGCGCTCGAGCAGGCCGACGCGGACTGCCCGGCGGAGCCCCTGGACGCCGAGCACCCGCTCTACATCCTCTACTCGTCGGGCTCGACGGCGAAGCCCAAGGGCATCCTGCACACGACGGGCGGCTACCTGACGGGCGTCGCCTGGACCCACAAGCACGTCTTCGACCTCAAGCCCGACCGCGACGTGTACTGGTGCTCGGCCGACGTCGGCTGGGTCACCGGGCACAGCTACATCGTCTACGGCCCGCTGCTCAACGCGACCACCTCGGTGATGTACGAGGGCGCGCCCGACCACCCCCACAAGGGCATCTGGTGGGAGCTCTGCGAGCGCTACGGCGTGACGATCTTCTACACCGCGCCGACGGCGATCCGCGCCTGCATGAAGTGGGGACCCGAGCAGGTCGAGCGCTTCGACCTCTCGTCGCTGCGCCTGCTGGGGACGGTCGGGGAGCCGATCAACCCCAAGGCCTGGCTGTGGTACTGGAAGGTCGTCGGCGGCGGTCGCTGCCCGGTCGTCGACACCTGGTGGCAGACCGAGACCGGCCACATCATGATCACGACGCTGCCCGGCGCGCAGCCGATGAAGCCCGGCTCGGCGGGGACGCCGCTGCCCGGGGTGGACGCCGCCGTCGTCGACGACGAGGGCGCCGAGGTCGAGCCCGACACGCAGGGCCTGCTCACCCTCACCCGGCCCTGGCCGGGGATGCTGCGGACGCTCTACCGCGACGACGAGCGCTTCGTCGAGACGTACTTCTCGAAGTTCGGGCCCCGCACGTACCTCGTGGGCGACGCCGCGCGCAGGGACGCGGACGGCTACTTCTGGGTCATCGGCCGCGTCGACGACGTGATCAACGTCTCCGGACACCGGCTCTCGACGGCCGAGGTCGAGTCCGCCGTGGTCTCGCACCCGAAGGTCGCCGAGAGCGCGGTCATCGGGCAGGCCGACGAGGACACGGGCCAGTGCATCACCGCCTTCGTGACGCTCGAGGGCGACCTCGACGGCTCCGAGGAGCTCGTCCTCGAGATCCGCGAGCACGTCGCGCGGCGCATCGGCAAGCTCGCGCGGCCCAAGCGGGTCATCTGGGCCGACGACCTGCCGAAGACCCGCAGCGGCAAGATCATGCGCCGGCTGCTGCGCGACATCGCCGAGGGGCGCGAGCTCGGCGACGTGACGACGCTCCGCGACCCGGCGGTCATGGAGGAGCTCGGCGACCGCGTCCGCGAGCGCCAGCAGGCCGGGGAGGAGTAGGCGCTCCGCAAGCCCACCGTTGCACCGCGCCGCCGCCGGGCGGAGACTGCAGCCCATGGCCACCACGCCGCGCACCTACGAGCAGGTCGTGGCCGAGCACCGCTGGTCGGTGCCCGACCGCTACAACATCGCCGCCGACGTCTGCGACAAGCACCCGCCCGACAAGCTCGCCATGGTCCACGAGCGCTACGACGGCGCCGTGCGCGAGGTCACCTGGGGGGAGCTGCAGGACCTCGCGGCGCACGCCGCCGGGTGGCTGGCGTCCATGGGCGTCGAGCGCGGCGACCGGGTCGCCGTCGTCCTGCCCCCGACCCCCGAGACGGCGGCCGTCTTCTTCGCCGCGTGGAAGCTCGGGGCGATCCTCCTCTCGATGTCCGTGCTCTACGGCGACGAGGGGATCGCCCACCGCCTGCGCGACTCGCGCCCACGCGTGCTCGTGACCGACGCCGACAACGCCGGGCGCTTCGACGCGTCGCTCGTGGAGACGCTCGCGCTCCTCGACCCCGCGACGCTCGCGGCCGCCGACCCGCGCCCGGAGACGGCCGACACCGCCGCCGACGACCCGGCGCAGCTCTACTACACCTCGGGCACCACCGGGATGGCGAAGGGCATCGTCCACGCGCACCGCTACCTCCTCGCGCACGAGGAGTTCACGTACTGCCACGAGGTCCAGGAGGGCGAGCGCTTCCACGGCATGGGCGAGTGGGCCTGGGCCGCCGGGATCGCTCCCCTGCTGGGCCCGTGGCGCCTCGGCGCCGTCCAGGTCGTCCTGCAGCGCCAGGGCGGCTTCGACCCCCACCAGCAGCTCGACGTGCTCAGCCGCCACGCGGTGACGAACGTCTTCACGACGCCCACCGCGATGCGGGCGATGATGGCCGTCGAGGACGCCGCCGCGCGCTACCCGCAGCGCTTCCGGCGCGTCTGCAGCGCCGGCGAGCCGCTGAACCCGGAGGCGATCCGCTGGTTCCGCGAGCAGTACGGGCTGACGGTCCTCGACTACTACGGGCTGACCGAGTCCTACCCGCTGTGCGCGAACTTCCCGTGGATGGAGGTCCGCGAGGGCTCGATGGGCCGCCCCATGCCGGGCTGGGACGTCCGGATCCTCGACGAGGACGAGCAGGAGGTCGAGCGCGGGGAGCGTGGGGAGATCTGCCTGCGGGCGCGCTCGAACCCGCACTGGCCGCTGGGCTACTGGGAGAAGCCGGAGGCGACGGAGGAGACCTTCGGCGGCGAGTGGTTCCACACGAAGGACGCCGCGCAGCAGGACGAGGACGGCTGGTTCTGGTACGCCGGCCGCGCCGACGACGTGATCATCGCCGCCGGCTACCGCATCGGCCCGTTCGAGGTCGAGTCGGCCTGCCTCGAGCACGAGGCCGTGCGCGAGGCGGCCGCCGTCGCCTCGCCGGACGCGCTCAAGGGGCACGTCGTCAAGGCCTTCATCGTGCTCGCCGACGGCGTCGAGGGCGACGACGAGACGGTGCGCTCGATCCAGGCCTTCGTGCGCGGGCGGCTGTCCGCCTACGCGTACCCGCGCAAGGTCGAGTTCGTCAGCGAGCTGCCGAAGACCCTCACGGGCAAGATCCGGCGCATCGAGCTGCGCGAGCGCGAGGCCCAGGCGGCGCCGTCGCCGGGCGGGTGAGCGCGCGCGACGTCAAGCGGGCGGTCAGCAAGGGGCTGGGGAAGCACCTGTTCAACCCGGTCGTGCGCCGGCTCATCGAGCGCGGGCTCTTCCCGTCCGCGTGGTGCCTGCTGGAGACCACCGGACGGCGCAGCGGCCTGCGGCGCCGCACGCCCGTCGGCGACGGCCTGCGCGGACGCGCGTTCTGGGTCGTCACGGAGCACGGCTGGGCCTCGGACTACGTCAAGAACGTGCAGGCCGACCCGCGGGTGCGCGTCAAGCGCGGGCGCACGTGGCTGAGCGGGACGGCGACGATCCTGCCCGACGACGACGCGGCGGCCCGCCTGCGCTGGCTGCACCGCCCGGTCAACGACGCGGCCGTCCGCGCGCTGGGCACCGAGCAGCTCGTGCTGCGGATCGACCTCGACGCCTGACGCGGCGCCGGCTCAGCGCCGGCCGTAGGCGGAGCGCCCGCCCGGCCCCGGACCCGCGCGCTCGCGCGACCGGCGCACGAGCCAGACGAGCCCCGTCGCGCACAGGACGCTGAGGATGATCCCGCCGCCGTGGCGGCCGTGGAAGAGGGCCAGGGAGATGAGGCCGGCCAGGAAGGAGCCGCCGATCCCGACGGCCATCGTCATGGGGATCGACATGGGGTCGCGGCCGGGCAGCGCGAGCCGCGCCAGCGCGCCGACGACGAGCCCGGTCAGCGCGAGGATGAGGAGGTAGGCGATGAGGCTCATGGGAGCCAGGAGCTACCCCGGGGCGGTCCCACGAAGCACGAGCACGTCCTCCTCGCGCTCGCCCGGCGCGAGGAGCCCGCGCGCCTCGAGCAGCGCCGCCCGCTCGCGCATGAGCGGCCCGAGCGGCCCGCGGCGCCGGGTCACGACCTCGGCGCGCAGGCCGACCCTCCGCAGCCGCTCGAGCGTCGCGTCCTCGCCGATGATCGAGCTGTGCGTCACGAGGAGCGCGCCGCCCGGCCGCAGGTGGGCCGGCGCCGCGTCGAGCAGCGGGTCCAGCAGCGCACGGCCGTCGCGCCCGGCGTCCCAGGCGCGCTCGGCGCCCCGTCGCGGCAGCGCGTCCGTGGCGGCCGGGACGTAGGGCGGGTTGGCGACCACGAGGTCGAAGCGCTCGGCGCCGACGGCCTCGAAGAGGCGCCCGCGGCGGGTCCGCACGCGCACGCCGTTGAGCCGGGCGTTGAGCCGTGCCGTGGCGAGGGCACGGCGGCTGACGTCGACGGCCGTCACCTCGCCGGCGCCGGCCAGCGCCGCGGACACCGCCAGCACGCCGCTGCCGGTGCAGAGGTCCAGCGCCGCCGCCCCGGAGGGCAGCCGCTGCCGGCGCACCGCGTCGGCCAGCAGCCAGCTGTCGCTGATGGGCCGGAAGACCCCGGGGAGGCGGGCGATGCGCACGGCGTGCCCCCTATCCTCCGACCGCCGCAGGCAAACCGATGTCGTCGCCGCCGCCCGCTCCCGAGCCCGCCGGCCTGCGCGCCGAGGCGCTGCGGGCGCGCTTCGACGCGCACGAGGCCCTGACCGTCGGCCTGGAGGAGGAGGTGTTCGTCCTCGACGCGGAGACGCACGACCTGCTGCCCGCGGCGGGCGAGGTCCTGGCCGCCGTCGACGGGGACCCCCGGTTCAAGCGCGAGCTGCCGGCGGCCCAGGTCGAGCTCGTCGGCGCGCCGGCGGCGACGGTCGCGGCCGCGGCCGCGGAGCTCCTCGCCGCGCGGCGCGACCTCGTGGCCGCCGCCGGGCCGCGCTTCGCGTTCGCCGGCGCCGGCGTGCACCCCTTCGCGGCACAGGAGGGCGAGCTCAACCGCGGGCCCGTGTACGACCACACCCGCCGCGAGTTCGGCCCCGTCGCGCGGCGCCAGCTGGTCTGCGGCCTGCACGTCCACGTCGCCGTGCCGGGCGCCGACCGCGCCGTCGCGGTCCACAACGGCCTGCGCGAGCGCCTGCCCGAGCTCGCGGCGCTGGGCGCCAACGGCGCCTTCCTGGGCGGGGGCGACACGGGCATGGCCTCCGTCCGCCCGTTGCTGAGCGGCCTGCTCCCGCGCCAGGGCGTCCCGCCCGCGCTGTCGTCGCTGGAGGCCTACGCCGAGGCGCTGCGCTGGGGCGTGGCCGCGGGTGCGATGCCGTCGGCGGCCCAGTGGTGGTGGGAGCTGCGGCTGCACGTCGAGCACGGCACCGTCGAGGTCCGCGTCCCCGACGCGCAGGCGGCGGTGGCCGACGCCGCCGCGATCGCCGCCGTCGTCCACGCCCTCGTGGCCCACCTCGCCGCGACCGCGGGCGAGGACCCGTCCGCGGCGGCCGACACCTGGCGCATCGAGGAGAACCGCTGGTCGGCGGCCCGGCACGGCGTCGAGGGCGAGCTCGCCGACGTCGTCACCGCCGAACGGGTCCCGACCCGCGCGCGGCTGCTGGCGCTGCTCGACGAGCTGGGTCCCGCCGCGGGCCGCGTCGGCTGCGCGGCGGAGCTCACGCGCGCACGTGCCCTCGTGGCCGTCAACGGCGCGCTGCGCCAGCGGCGCGTCGCGGCGGACGGCGGCGGTGCGGCCGCGGTCGCGGCCGAGCTGGCCGGGCGCTTCCTGGAGGGCTAGCGCGCCGGAGGGCCCGCGCCGGCGCGCCGCTCTGGCTTGGGCTTCCCGCGGGCGGGGTACCTCGCGGTCGCCATGCCCGCTCTCCCCTCAGCGCGTGGTCCGCTCTCCGACGGGCTCCTGGACCTCCTGCGCGACGCCCCGCCCGGGTCGCCCGGCGACCTCCCGCCGCTGCACGCGCTCCCCGACGACCCGCTGGCGGACGACGACCTCCAGCTCGCGCTGTACCTCTGCTACGAGCTGCACTACCGCGGGTTCGACGGGGTCGACGAGCGGTGGGAGTGGGACCCGGGCCTCCTGGGCTGGCGCGCCGGCCTGGAGGCGGCCTTCGAGGCGGCGCTGCATGCGGCCGTGCCGTCGCCGGCGGCGCCCGCCGACCCGGGCGCCATGGACCTCGCGCTGCGCGCGATCGCCGACGCCGACGACGGCCCGTCGCTGTCGCGCTTCGTGCAGGGCCGGGCGACCCTCGCGCAGGTCCGCGAGCTGCTCGTGCACCGCTCGGCCTACCAGCTCAAGGAGGCCGATCCGCACTCGTGGGCGATCCCCCGTCTGAGCGGCCCGCCCAAGGCCGCGCTCGTGGAGATCCAGGCCGACGAGTACGGCGGCGGCCGCCCGGACCGCGTCCACGCCGAGCTCTTCGCCGTCGCCATGGCCGAGCTCGGCCTCGACCGCGCCTACGGCGCGTACCTCGACCTGCTGCCCGGGGTGACCCTGGCCACGGTGAACCTGATGTCGCTGCTGGGGCTGCACCGGCGCCTGCGCGCCGCGATCGTCGGCCACCTCGCGCTCTTCGAGATGACGTCGGCGGTGCCGAACCGGCGCTACGGCAACGGCCTGCGGCGCCTCGGCGCGGGCCCGAGGGCGACGGACTTCTTCGACGAGCATGTCGAGGCCGACGCGGTCCACGAGGCCGTGGCGGCCGTCGACCTCGCGGGGGGCCTGGCGCGGCAAGAGCCCGAGCTCGCGGCCGACGTGCTCTGGGGCGCGAGCGCGCTGGTCACGCTCGAGGCGCGCTGGGCCGAGCACCTGCTGAGCGCCTGGGAAGCCGGCGCGACGTCGCTGCGCGCGCCGCTCGGGGCGGTCGCGGTCCCCGCCTGAGCGGCTAGCGGGCGGGCGGCGGGGACGACGGGTCGTCGCCGCGGCCCTCCGGCGCGCTCGGCGCCGTGAACCCGACGACCCGGTGGGTCCCGTCGCAGAAGGGGCGCAGCTGCGAGCGTCCGCAGCGGCACAGCGCGACGGTGCGACGCCCGACGGCGACCTCCTCGCCGTCCTGCGTGCGCAGCGTGAAGGGGCCGCGGACCACCAGCGGCCCGTCGCGGTAGGGGGTGATGACCGTCGGCTCGTCGCTCACTCAAGCGTCGCTGCCCGCTGCGGGCACCGCGCATGCGTGGGCGGCGACCCAGCCGGCGACCTCGGCCTCCGGCAGCGGGCGGCTCAGGAAGAAGCCCTGGGCGACGTCGCAGTGCAGCTCGGTGAGGTCGCGGTACACCTCGACCGTCTCGACGCCCTCGGCGACGACCTCGAGGCCGAGGTGGCGCGCGAGGTCGATCGTCGAGCGGACGATCGCCGCGTCGCCCTCGTCGCGGTCCATGCCCATGACGAACGAGCGGTCGATCTTCACCTCGTCGAGGGGCAGGCGCTTGAGGTAGGACAGCGAGGACTGCCCGGTGCCGAAGTCGTCGAGCGACAGCCGGACGCCGAGCGACCGCAGGGCGGCCAGGACCTCGGTCGCGCGGCGCGGGTCGGTCATGACCGTGTGCTCGGAGATCTCGCACTCCAGGCGGGCCCCCGGCAGCCCGTGCTCGGCCAGCAGCGCGGCGACGGCCTCCGGCAGCGTCGCGTCCACGATGTTCGCCGCGGCGAGGTTCACGGCGACGGGCAGGTCGACGCCGTCGCGCGCCCAGGCGGCGCACTGCCGGATCGCCGTGCGCAGGACCCACCGCGTCAGGTCGGCCACGAGGCCGGTGCGCTCGGCCAGCGGCAGGAACTCGCCCGGGCCCAGGAGCCCACGCGTGGGGTGCTCCCAGCGCACGAGCGCCTCGACGCCGATCACGCGGTCCTGGGCCAGCGAGACCTTGGGCTGGTAGTGCAGGACGAGCTGGTCGGTGTCGATGGCCGTGCGCAGCTCGGAGAGGAGGGCCAGGCGGCCGGGGGAGTAGGGATCGCGCTCGGCCGAGTAGCTCTCGATGGCCGCGCCCGACTCCTTGGCCTCGTACATCGCGACGTCGGCGCGGCGCAGGAGCGTCGTGATGTCGTGGCCGTCGTCGGGGCAGACGGCCACGCCGACGGAGGCCTCGAGCGAGACGGCGACGCCGCGCAGGGCGAAGGGCTCCTCCAGCGCGCGGTGCAGGCGGGTGGCGACCTCGGCCACGGCGCCGCGGTGGGGGACGTCGGGCAGGAGGATCGCGAACTCGTCGCCGCCGAGGCGGGCCAGGACGTCCTCGCCGCGCAGGGCGGAGCGCAGGCGCGCGGAGACGTCGATGAGCAGCTGGTCGCCGTGGTCGTGCCCGAGGGTGTCGTTGACCTCCTTGAAGCGGTCGAGGTCGATGAGCAGCAGCGCGGCGCGGCGACCCTGCTTGCGGGCGAGGGCCAGCGCGCGGGTGCCCTGCCGGCCGAGCTGCGAGCGGTTCGGGAGCCCGGTCAGGGCGTCGTGCAGCGCCTGGCGGCGCAGGCGGCGCGAGGCCAGGGCGACGATGCGCAGGAGGCTGGCGCAGAGGAGGGCGAGGCCGAGGCCCAGCGCGCCCACGACGAGCGTCGTGTCGCTCTTGATGGCGTCGGAGACCGGGGCGTAGGGCAGGTAGGCCTCGAACGCGCCCTCGACGGGGGCGTCGGGCCGCCGGCGCAGCGGCACGTAGACCTCGAGCAGCTTCTCGCCGTCCCCGACGTCCGTGCTGCCGTGCTCGATCTTGGAGTCGGTGGTGCCGCCGAGGGCGCGCAGCAGGCCGTCGTCGCGCTCGGGGGCGCGGTTGAGGCGCACCTGGCGGTCGTCGGACCAGACGGCCATGCCGTCGCCGGTGTAGAGGCGGGCGTGGACGAGGCCCGCGTCCTGGCGGGTGGCCTCCCCGAGGACGACGTCGAGCTCGCGGCGGCGGGCCGTGGCCATCGGGCCCTCGAGGTCGCCCGGCTTGAGCTGGGGCCAGACCCCGACGCGCGCCACGGCGGCGACGGTGCGCTCGGCGTCGCGCAGCGCCCGGTGCTGGATGCGTCCGTGCATCACGACGGCGAGCACGGCGCCGATGGCCACGACGAGGATCCCGCTGAGGACCACGAAGCGGCCGAGGAACGTCAGTCGGGGGACGGGCGTGCCCATGCCTTGTCCGTGTCGGCAGCCGCGCCCGCGACCTTGAGCGCCCGCACGGCCGCTGCTCGACACTCGCGCCCGCCGCGTCGAATCGGCGTCCCTGCCGCCGGTCGGCGCGGTATGGCTCCACGATGCTCCTCGACGGCCGCAGGATCCTCGTCACCGGTGTCCTCACCGAGAGCTCGATCGCCTTCACGGTCGCGCGCCGGGCCCAGGAGGAGGGCGCGGAGGTCCTGCTCACCGGCTTCGGCCGCGGGCTGCGGATCACCCAGCGCGTCGCGCGGCGGCTGCCCTCCGAGCCCGACGTGCTGGAGCTCGACGTCAACGACCCGGCCCAGCTCGAGGCGGTCGCGGCCGAGGTGCAGGGGCGCTGGGGGCGCCTCGACGGCGTGGTCCACGCGATCGCCTTCGTCCCCGCGGACGCGCTCGGGGGGAACTTCCTCACGGCGCCGGCCGACTCGGCCCTGGAGGGCTTCAGGACGAGCGCGTTCTCCTACAAGGCGCTGGCCGCCGCGCTGGCCGAGCCGCTGGCGCGCGGCGAGGGCGGCGGCTCGATCGTGGGCCTGGACTTCGACGCGTCGGTCGCCTGGCCCGTGTACGACTGGGCCGGCGTGGCCAAGGCCGCGCTGGAGTCCGTCAGCCGCTACGTCGCGCGTGACCTCGGGCCGCGTGGCGTGCGGTCGAACCTCGTGTCGGCCGGGCCGCTGCGGACCGTCGCCGCCGGCTCGATCGCCGGCTTCGACGCGCTGGCCGACCTGTGGCCGCTGCAGGCGCCACTGGGCTGGGACCTCGACGACCCCGGGCCGGTGGCCGACGCCGTGCTGTTCCTGCTGTCGCCGCTCGGCCGGGCGGTGACGGGCGAGATCCTCCACGTCGACGGCGGCTTCCACGCGGTGGGCGCGCCGCGCGCCTTGGCAGACTGACCGGGTGAGCTTCGCGACCGCCAGCATCGTCCTGGGGGCGCTGCTGGTCGTCGGGGCCCTGCTCTCCGGGCTGGCCGGGCGCAGCTTCCTCTCGCTGACCGCGCTCTTCGTCGTCGCCGGCTTCCTCCTCGGCGACGGAGGGCTGGAGGTCGTCCACGTCGACGCCGAGGGCACCTTCGTCGAGGACCTCGCCGTGTGCGCGCTGATCCTCATCCTCTTCCGCGACGGGCTCGAGGTGGAGGGCGAGATGCTGCAGCGCGAGTGGCACCTCCCGCTGCGCAAGCTCGTGCTGGGCATGCCGATCACGGCGGCGATCGTGGCCGTGGCCGGCGCGGCGGTCACCGACCTCTCCTGGACGGAGTGCTTCCTGCTCGGCGCGCTGCTGTCGCCCACCGACCCGGTGCTCTCGTCGGCGGTGGTGACGAACCCCCGGGTGCCGAGGCTCGTGCGCCACTCGCTGAACCTCGAGTCCGGGCTCAACGACGGCCTGGCGCTCCCGCCCGTGCTCGCGCTCACGGCGGCGCTCGGGGCCGACAAGGACTTCGTGTGGTGGACGTTCGTCCTGCAGGACGTCACGCTCGGCGTCGCCTTCGGGGTGGCCGCCGGGCTGCTCGCCTCGGTCCTCGTCCCGCGCGACACCCTGGAGCGTTCGATCCCGGCCCACCAGCGCGCGCTCTACGCCCTGGGCGTCGCCTTCGCGACCTACGGGCTGACCGTGGCGCCGCCCCACGGCAACGGGATCATCGCCGTGTTCGTCTGCGCGATCACGCTCGGCATCCGGCGCCCGGACATCCGCCTCTACTTCGAGCAGCGCTCGGAGGAGCTCATCGAGATCGTCAAGCTCGGGATCTTCGTCGTGTTCGGCTCGCTGCTGACGCTCGGCGGCCTGTTCCACGACGGCCTCGCGGCGGTCGCGATCGTCGTCGTGACCCTGCTCGTCGCCCGGCCCGTCGCGATCTGGACCGCCCTGGCCGGGACGGGCACGCCCGCGCCCGTGACGGCCTTCATGGCCTGGTTCGGCCCCAAGGGGGTGGCCACGATGACCTTCTCGCTCCTGGTCCTGGCCTCGGGCATCGACGCGGGCGAGCGGCTGTTCGACCTCGCCGCGCTCGTCGTCGTCTGCTCGGTCGTGGCCCACGGGCTGACCGACCACGCCGGCGTGGCCTGGATCGAGCGGCGCGTGCGCGAGCAGCCGCCCGAGGCGTAGCCCGGCTCAGGAGCCGGCGGCGACCGACGCCGCGGTGTCCCCGGGGCGGGAGTACACGGCGCGCCACCACAGCTCGGCCAGCACGCGGATCGACTCGCTGGCGTCGCCGTCGCGCAGCACGAGCTCGCGCACGACGTGGCTCTCGACCATCGCCAGCAGCGCCTGGGCGCAGATCCGCGGCGAGATGTCGGCGGGCGCGATGCCCCGCAGCTGGTCGCGCTCGATGCGGTCCTGCGCGCCGTGGACGAAGCGGTGGATGTAGCCCGCCCACTCCTCGGGGAGGTGCTCGCCGCGGGCCCCGGCCAGGCTCGCGGCCAGCAGCAGGATGCGCGCCTCGCGGTTGACCACGGCCACGACGCGCGCGAGCGCGACGTAGAGCTCGCGGCGCGGCTCGCCGGTGCCGTCGAGGTACGGGGAGGCGGCGAGGTACATCTCGCTGAACGCGCGCTGGATGAGGCGGTCGACGACGGCGCGCTTGTTGGGGAAGTAGAAGTAGACCGCCGTGCGCGAGACGAAGGCGCGCTTGGCGATGGCGTCCATCGTCAGCCCCTCGTAGCCGCGCTCGGCCAGCGCCTCGTGCGCGGCGTCGAGGATCGCCTCCTCGGTCGCGTTGCGCGTCTGGACGGCCTTGCGGGCCGCCGCCGCGGCGGGCGTCATCGCCCGGCCTCCAGCGCGAAGGCCAGCCGCTCGCGGGTCTCGTCCGGGGCGATGACCTCGTCGACGAAGCCGCCCGCGGCGGCGGCCGCGACGGGCAGGTGCTCGGCCGCGTAGGCGTCGGCGAGCGCGTCGGCGTCCGCGCCCGCGGCGAGGTCCCGGCGGTGGACGACCTCGACGGCCTGGCGCGCGCCCATGACGCCGATCTTCGCATCCGGCCAGGCCAGTGTCAGGTCGGCGCCGAGATCGCGGCTGTTCATGACGATGTGGGCTCCCCCGTAGGCCTGGCGCAGCGTCACCGTGACCCGGCGGGTCGTGGCGGTCGCGAAGGCCCGCAGGAGGCCCGCGCCATGGCGGATGACCCCGGCCTGCTCCTGCGCGAGCCCGGGCAGGAAGCCCGGGGTGTCGACGAGGACGACGAGCGGGATCCCGTAGCGGTCGCAGAGCCCGACGAACCAGGCGCCCTTCTGCGACGCGTCGGCGTCCAGGCAGCCGCCGAGGTGGCGCGGCTGGTTCGCGACGATGCCGACCGGCGCGCCTTCGACGCGGGCCAGGCCGACGACGAGGTTGCGCGCCCAGCGCGGCGCCAGCTCGAGCAGCGCGCCGCCGTCGACGAGCCGCGCGGCGAGGTCGCGCACGTCGTAGACCTGGCCCGGCCCCCGCTCCTCGGGCGCCCGCCGCTCGGGCAGGACCGCGCCCGGGTCGCCGGGCGCCGGGTCGCGGGGGGCGAAGAGCGGCAGCGGCCCGCCCGCGTGGGCGGGGAGGTGCGCGAGCGTCGTGCGGACGAGCTCGGCCGCCTGCACGTCGCCGTCGGCGGTCAGGTGCGCGACGCCGTTGCGGCCCTGCACGCGCACGCCGCCGAGGGCGTCGGCGCTGATCTCCTCGCGCGTCACCTTGGCCACCACCGACGGGCCCGTGAGGAACATCCGGGCGCCCGCGCCGGCCATGACCGTCACGTCGCCGAGGGCGGGGGAGTAGGCGGCGCCCCCCGCGCAGGGGCCGCTGACGACGCTGACCTGGGGCACGCGCGCGAGCGACTGGGCGCGGAAGACGTCGGAGTAGGCGTGGAGCGCCGCGGCGCCCTCCTGCAGCCGCGCGCCGCCGGAGTGCGGGAAGCCGACGACCGGCACGCCGAGGCCGTCGGCGCGGCGGACCGTGGCCGCGATCGTCTCGCCGCCGCGCGCCCCGAGCGAGCCGCCCTTGTGCCCGCCGTCCTGGGCCCAGGCGCACACCACGCGGCCGTGCACGCGCCCGCTGCCGGCCAGCACGCCGTCCCCCACCGCGCTGCGCACGGGCCGGTAGGTGCCGGGGTCGAAGAGCAGCTCGAGCCGCGCGCGGGCCGCGAGCGCGCCCGGGCCGCCCTGGCGGGCGATGTCGAAGACCGCGCTCAAGGCGTCACGCCTTCGCCACCGCCAGGCACGCGTTCTGGCCGCCGAAGCCGAACGAGTTGGAGATCGCGAGCTCCAGGTCGGGCGCCTCGCGCGGCCCGTCCGGCACGTAGTCGAGGTCGCAGTCGGGGTCCGGCTCGGCGTAGTTCAGCGTCGGCGGGAGGATCCCGCGGCGCACGGCCTCGACGAGCACGACGGCCTCGACCGCCCCGGCGGCGCCGAGGAGGTGCCCCAGGGACGACTTCGTGGAGGACACCGGCGGCGGCGTGCTCGACCCGTTGAAGACGGACCTGAGCGCCTTGGTCTCGATGGCGTCGTTGTACGGCGTCGAGGTGCCGTGCGCGTTGACGTAGCCGACGTCGGCGGGCACGGCCCCGGCGTCGGCGAGCGTCGCCCGCATGGCCTGGATCGCACCGCGGCCGTCCGCGTCGGGCTGCGTGATGTGGAAGGCGTCGTTCGACGCGCCGTAGCCCGCGACGCGCGCGAGCACGCGCGCGCCGCGCGCCCGCGCGTGGTCGGCCCGCTCGAGGACGAGCACGCCCGCCCCCTCGCCCATGACGAACCCGTCGCGGCGGGCGTCGAAGGGCCGCGAGACGCCCTCGCGCGAGAGCGCGCCCATGCGCTTGAAGGCGGCCAGGGCGACCGTGGTCAGGGCCGCCTCGGTGCCGCCCGCGACGACGACGTCGACGTCGCCCCGCGCGATCATGCGCACGGCCTCGCCGATCGCGTGGCCGCCCGTGGCGCAGGCGGAGGCCAGGCTGAAGCCGGGCCCGTGCGCGCCCAGGCGCATGGCCACGACGCCGGCGGGCGCGTTGGACATGATCATCGGGACGAAGAGCGGCGACACCGCGCGCTCGCCGCCCTCCAGGTAGGCCTGGACGTTGTCCTGCAGCGTCTGCAGGCCGCCGATGCCGGTGCCGATCAGGACGCCCAGGCGCTCGGGCTCGATCCCGCTGTCGGCCAGCCCCGCCTCGGCCGCCGCCTGCTCGGCGGCGACCACGGCGAAGTGCGTCACGCGGTCCGCGCGTCGCGCCTCCTTCGCCGTCATGGCCACCTCGGGGTCGAACTCGGTGCACGCCCCGACGCCGTCCTCGATCCCGGAGCGCCGCTGCAGGAGGGCGTCGAAGAACGCGTCGGCGCCCTCGCCGACCGAGCTGACGACCCCGCGGCCCGTGACGACGACGTCCGGGGCGGCGCCGCCGGCGGAGGGGCCCCCTGCGGGCTGCACCGCTGGGCTCGTCACGTCGTTGTGGGAGGACCCACCGTGGGGTCTCACGCCGTCGCGCCCGCCTTCTCGCCCACGAGCTCGCGCACGAGGGCCACGGCGTCGCCCACGCTCTCGATGCCCTTCAGGCGGGCGTCGGCGATGCGGACCTCGTAGCGGTCCTCGAGCGCCTTGACCACCTCGACGAGGTCGAGCGAGTCGACGTCGAGGTCGCCCCAGGTCGAGGCCACGGTCGCGTCCTCGGCGCCGGGGACCTTGATCGCCGTCAGCTCGGCGCGGATGGCCTCCAGGACGTCCTGCTCGGTGGGGATGGTCTGGCTCATGGGTGGGTGGTTCCTCTCGGTGGTGGGTGGGGGACGCTACGCGCCCAGGGCGCCGTCGACCGCCAGGGTCGCGCCGTTGACGTACGCCGCCTCGTCGGAGGCGAGGAAGGCCACGGCGGCGGCGACCTCCTCGGGGCGCCCGACGCGGCCGGCCGGGATCGCGCCGGCCAGGCTGCCGTCGAGCGACGCGGTCATGTCGGTCTCGATGACCCCGGGGGTCACCGCGTTGCAGGTGATGCCGCGCTTGGCCATCTCGCGCGCGACCGTCCGCGTGAAGCCCAGGAGCCCGGCCTTGGCGGCGACGTAGTTCGCCTGGCCCGGGTTCGCGCGCTCGGCGACGACCGACGACACGTTGACGATCCGGCCCCAGCGGGCCTTGAGCATGTCGTCGAGGGCCTGCTTCGTGCACTGGAAGGCCCCGGTGAGGTTCGTGGCCAGGACGGCGTCCCAGTCGTCGTCGGGCATGCGGATGGTCAGCCCGTCGCGCGCGATGCCGGCGTTGTTGACGAGGACGGCGACGGGGCCGAAGCGCGCGCGGACCTCCGCGAACGCGCGCACGACGTCCTGCGCGTCGGCGACGTCGGCCGGCACGTCGCCGCCCGTGCGCGCGACGGTCACGACCGTGCGCCCGTCGGCGCGCAGCCGGTCCGCGATCGCCGCGCCGATCCCGCGCGTGCCGCCCGTGACGACGCTCACGCCGTCCTCAGGCGCAGGCATGCACGCGCTCCTTGTAGCCGACGACGCCCGCGCCCCACACGAAGCCCGCGCCGAAGGCGGCCACGACGACGGTCATGCCCGGGCGCAGCCGGCCGTCGCGCTCGGCCTGGTGCAGCGCGAGCGGGATGGAGGCCGACGAGGTGTTGGCGACCCGCCCCACGTCCACGACGACGCGCTCGGAGGCGACGCCGAGGTCCGCCGCCGCCGCCTCGATGATGCGCCGGTTGGCCTGGTGGGCGACGAAGAGGTCGACGTCGGCGACGGCGAGGCCCGCGCGGTCGAGGGCCTCGGCGGTGGCGTCGACCATCCGGCGCACCGCGTGGCGGAAGACGGCCTGGCCCTGCATGCGCAGCTTGCGCTCGCCCAGCTCCGCGAACAGCAGGTCGGCCTGCTCGCCGTCTGATCCCAGCACGAAGCTGCCGCATCCGAGCTCGAGGTCGCCGCCCGCGACGACGACCGCACCGGCCCCGTCGCCGAAGAGCACGGCCGTGCCCCGGTCCTCGTGGTCGGTCAGGCGGCTCAGCGCCTCGGCCGCGCACACGAGCACGACGCCGGCGCGGCCGCTCTCGACGAGCGCGGCGGCCTGGTCGAGCGCGTAGAGGAATCCCGCGCAGGCGGCGTTGAGGTCGACGGCGCCGGCGTCGTGGGCCCCCAGGATGCGGGCGACCTCCGGGGCCAGCCCCGGGGTGATCCGGTCGGGGGTGATCGTGGTGACGATGACCTGGTCGACCTCGGCCGCCTCGCGCCCCGCGTCGGCGAGCGCCTCCGCGCAGGCGGCGGCGGCGAGCGGCGCCAGCGGCTCGCCCGGGGCGAGGCGCCGGCGCTCGCGGATGCCGGTGCGCCGCTGGATCCAGGCGTCGTCCGTGTCGAGGACGCGCTCGAGGTCGCGGTTCGTGACGACCTGCGACGGCAGGGCGGCGCCGAGCCCGAACACGCCCGCGCGCAGGCCGGTGGGCCGGCGGGACGGCCGGCGGGGGCGCGGGACCGGGGCGGGGGCGCGGACCTCGTCGGCGCGCAGGACCGTGCTCACGCGGCCGCCAGCGTTCGCTTGACGAGGCTCGTCAGGACGGCCCCGGGCCCGAGCTCGACGAAGCGCTCGACCCCCGCGGCGCGGAGGGCCAGCAGCGTCTCGCGCCAGCGCACCGGCTTGAGCAGGTGGGCCGCGAGCTCCGCGCGGACGTCGATGAAGGGGGCGGCGCTGCCGTTCGCGAAGACCGTGATGGTCGGCGGGTGCACGGGCGTGGCGTCCAGGGCGGCGGCCAGCCGCCCGGCGGCCGGCGCCATGAGCGGCGAGTGGAAGGCCCCGGAGACGTCGAGGCGCCGCGCGCGGGCCCCGGTCTCCTCCCGCGCGACCTCCTCGGCCGCGTCGAGCGCCTCGAGCGACCCGGACAGGACGAGCTGCCCCGGGGCGTTGTCGTTCGCGACGGTGAGGCCGAGGCGCTCGGCCAGGCCCGCGACGGCCTGTCCGTCGCCGCCCAGGAGGGCGAGCATGCCGCCCGGGTGCGCGCGGCCCGCGTCGTCCATGGCCGCGCCGCGCTCGGCCACCAGGCCGACGGCGTCCTCGAAGGCGATGGCACCGGCCGCCACGAGGGCCGCGTACTCCCCGAGCGAGTGGCCGGCGGCCGCGACGACGTCCTCCGGCCCGACCTCGGCGGCGTCGTCCTCGCCCTCGCCGCGGCGCCAGCCGTCCCACGCGGCGACGGAGCAGAGGAAGAGCGCGGGCTGCTGCGTGCGGGTCCCCTCGCCCAGGCGGGCGAACGGGTCGAACCCGAGGATCTCCAGCCCGCGCTCGAAGATCGGCATGGCGCGGTACGGCGCGTCCATCCCCTCGGCGTGGCTCCCCTGACCGGGGAAGAGCAGTGCGCTGGCCGCCATCGCGGACAGTGCACACCATCGCGGGCCGGGGGTTTCGGGGGTTCGACACGAGCCGGGGGCGGTGTCGAATGCGACGTTGGATCCCTAGAGGTCGTCGAAGGCCCCGTGACGGCCGTGCCCGGCGGCGAACCGGGCGGCCCCGTCGAGGGCCTCCGCGGCGACGACGGGCACGCCGCCGGCGAACTCCGCGGCGAGCGCCGCGTCGACGTCCAGGCCCTGGCCGCCGAGCGCCGAGCGCCGGTCGGCGCGCAGGCACCGCTGCGGGAAGCGGGCGAGCTCGGCCGCCAGCTGCTCGGCCGCCTCACGGGCCGTGCCGGTCGGCACGACGCGCGTCGCCAGCCCGATCCGCTCCGCCTCGGCCGCCTCGACCGGGCGGCCGGTGAGGATGAGGTCGAGGGCGCGGGCGAGGCCGATGAGGCGCGGCAGGCGGACCGTGCCGCCGTCGATGAGGGGAACGCCCCACCGTCGGCAGAAGACCCCGAGCACCGCGTCCTCCTCCATGACGCGCAGGTCGCACCACAGGGCGAGCTCGAGGCCACCGGCGACCGCGTGCCCGGCGATCGCGGCGATGACCGGCTTGCCGAGCGCCAGGCGGCTCGGCCCCATCGGGCCGTCGCCCTCCGCGTCCAGGCGGTTGCCGCGGCCCTCCCCGATGGCCTTGAGGTCGGCCCCGGCGCAGAAGGTCCCGCCGGCGCCGTGGAGGACGGCGACGGCCGCCTCGTCGTCGGCGTCGAAGGCGCGGAACGCGTCGGCCAGCGCCTGCGCGGTCGGGCCGTCGACGGCGTTGCGGGCCTCGGGCCGGTCGAGGACGACCGTCGTGACGGGCCCCTGGCGCTCCACGCGGACCATGGGCCGGACGCTATCGGCCCGGCACGCCCGCCGCCCGCGCCGGGATGGCCTCCTCGCGGCGGTGCGCCCTCATGGCGCCCACCCGGGCCAGGGGCGCTCGCGCGCCTCGGCGACCGCGTGCGCGAGGGCCTGCTCCGGCGCCGCCGGGAGCACGGCGACGGGCTGCGTCGCGGCCGGGAAGAGCGGAAGGCCGAGCACCTCGGCCGGACCGGCCGTGCGATCGATCGCGCCGGCGCAGCACGGGCACGCCTCGCGGCTGGCGGCCTCCGCCGGCGTGAAGCGCAGGCGGCAGCGCGTGCAGCGCGCATGGCCCGCGGCGCGCGGGGCGGGCAGGACGCGGTCGTCGCCCTGGTCAGGCACGGGCGGAGCGCTCGGCCTCGAGGGCGGCGCCGAGCCGCGGGTGGGCCCGGGCGCCCTCGGTCCGGTGTCGGCGCCCGCGGAACCCGCGCCGCCGCAGGCGCCCGTCGCGGTCGGCCTCGATCACGCCCAGGGAGTGGCGCGTGAAGCCGGGCGTCGACGGGGCGGCGTCCGGCACGGCCGGCGCCTCGGTGCGCGGCGCGTGGAGCGGGGGCAGCGCGACCTCCACGGCGACGAGGGTCGCGGTGGGCGGCCTCAGCGGCTGGGTCTGCATGGCGGGACCTTCCCGAGGGGCCGGACGCGTGCTGCGGCGCCCGGCGGCTCTGTGGGCGGATGGCTCCCGCGTCGCTGCGCGAGCGGTGGGCTTGCCCTGTCCTCCGAGGGTACTCGCTCCGGAGGGCCCCGCCCGGGTAACCGTGGCGGATGGGGCACGCCGTCGCCGTCGTGAAACGCACGCTGAAGTCGTTCTACGACGACCAGATGACCCACCACGCGGCGGCGCTCACGTACTACTCGCTCATGTCGCTGTTCCCGGCCGCGCTGCTGGCCGTCTCGCTGCTCGGGCTCATCGGCCAGTACCCGGAGACCTACGACGCGATCCTCGGCTACCTGCGCGAGGTCGCGCCGCCGTCGGTCGTCGTGCCGCTCGACAGCTCGCTGCGGGGCGCGCTGCAGCACAAGGGCACCGCGGCCAGCGGCGTCGTCATCAGCGTCGCGGTCGCGCTGTACGGGACCACCGGCGTGCTCGAGGCGGCGCGGCGGGCGCTCAACGTCGTCTTCGAGGTCGACGGCGGGCGGAGCTTCGTGCGCCGGAAGGTCATCGACGTCGCGTCGACGGCCGTGCTGCTCGTCCTCGTCCTCGTGACCCTGGTCCTGGCCTTCGTCGGAGGCGGCTTCGCGGAGGACCTGCTCGGCTTCCTGGGCCTCGGCCCGGCCGTCGTGCGCGCCTGGGACCTCGCCCGCTGGCCGGCCGCCGTGCTCGTGGCGATGGTCGTCTTCGCCTACGTCTACTACGTGACGCCCGACGTGCAGCAGCGCTCGTTCCGCTGGGTCACGCCGGGCGCCGTCGTCGGCGTCCTGCTCTGGCTCGCGGCGTCGCTGGGGTTCGCGACGTACCTCAACCGGGTCGCCGACGTGGGCGCCGCGTACGGCGCCTTCGCGGGCGCGATCGTCCTGCTCGCGTGGCTGTGGCTCACGAACGTCGCGCTGCTCTTCGGCGCCGAGCTCAACGCGGAGATCGAGCGCGAGAAGGAGCTCGGCGAGGGCGTCCCCGAGCCCGAGACGCTCAACCGCCCGGTCCGGCCGGCCTGAAGCCGGAGCCGCCGGACGCGGCCGGGCGCCCGACCGTCATCTCGCCGGCCGCGCCCGCGCGCCGTCAGCCGCCGGGCGCGCCCGCGCGCCGCCGCTCCGTGCGCATCTCGCTGAGGATGCGCTCCAGGCGCGGCTCGGCGGCCGTGTCGACGTGCGTCATCGCGGCCGCGACGGCGGGGTGGACCTCGCCGATCTGGCGGTGGAGCTCGTGGGCCACCGCGCGGTAGCTCGGGTGCCCCTCGCGCCCCGAGCGCAGCTCGATGAGCTGCATGGCCTCGCGCGCGTTGAGGTCCAGGACGAACCGGATCCGGTAGCCGAGGCACAGCGCGTAGGTCGCCTCGCGCTCGCGGCCGTCGGCGGCCAGGCGCTCCCACTCGGTCCGCGAGACGTCGAGCGCGCGGCGGTAGGCGTCCCCGCAGCCGGCGGCGTCGACCTCCTCGGGCACGCCGGCGCCCAGGTGGGGCGTCAGGCGCTGCCACTGCACCGTCAGCAGCCGGTGGCGCTGGAGGTCGCGGAAGGCGCCGTAGTCGGCGACGACCTCGAAGCGGTAGCGCAGCGCCTCGAACCCGCGGCCGGGGCGGTGGCGGCGGTTCTCGCGCGCGCCCACGAGGTCGCGCAGCATCGACGCTCGCTCCTCCGCGCCGAGGGCGGCCAGCCGCAGGCGCGCGGTCTCCTCGTCGACGCCCGCGGCCTCGAAGAGCAGCGCGGCCAGCAGCTGCTCCTCGTCGCCGTCGACGTGGAGCAGGCGCACGGAGGGGCCGGCGTCGCGCGCCGCGGCCGTGGCGTGGTCGAGGCCCAGGCGCGCCGCCCAGCGGTCGGCGGCCGCCTCGCGCTCCCGCAGGTAGTCCACCCACACGCCGCCGCGCTCGGGGCGCTCGACCCGCGCGACGAACGACGGCATGACGGCCTGGACCGCCTCGAGCACCATCCGCCCGTAGGCGCGCGCCTCGGGCAGCGGATGGGCCAGCAGGTGCAGGACGAGCTGCTCGTAGGCCTGGCCCGAGGCGTAGATGCCCATGTGCGACAGCGACGCCGCCGGCAGCAGGCCGCGCAGGAGGTCCAGCGCCTTGGCCTGCACGGCGCGGCGGTGCGCCGCCGCCGACTGCCCCTCGGGCGCCGGGAAGGTCGCCTCCACCCACGCCGCCACCGCCGGCAGCGAGGTGGCGTAGACCCCGAAGAGCTCGTCCATGGCCGCGGCGTAGGCGGGCCCCAGCGACGGGTCGCGGAAGTAGCGGAAGCCGCCGCCGGGCATGGGCGCGTCGTAGGCGATGTAGCGCGTGGACTGCTCGAGGTAGGAGGCCAGCCGCGGGCGCTGCAGGACCTTCGTCAGCACGTTCGAGACCCATTCGCAGGCGACGTGCGCGCCGCCGAGCTGGGCCACCGAGTCGTCGCCGTAGCCCAGGAAGATCCGGTCGTAGAGCTGTGCGGCGCGGGAGTCGCCGGCGGCCTCGGCGGCCGCGGCCCGGTCGGCGGGAACCCCGGCCGGGACGTCGTCGGCGAACTCGTCGAGGAACAGCCGCCGCAGCGTGCCCGGGTACCGCGAGTAGCGCGCGAAGAGCGCGCCCTTGACGGTCTCGGGCAGCCCGACGAGCGCGAACACCGGGCGGTCGAGGTTCGTGACGTGCGGGGCCAGGAGGGCGCGCTCGTCGGCGCTGAAGGTCTCGGCGGGGTGCTCCACGGGGCGCCGCAGGCTACCCTCCTGACCGGTTCTCTACTAAGCCAGTCGGGAACGTGTATCGTGCCGGATCCCGACAAAGCCAGTCGGGATAAGCCAGTATCCGCTCCCGAGAGGACTCCCCACCGTGAAGGCCCGCACGTCGCTCCCCACCCTGCTCGCCGCCCTCGTCGCGCTCCTCGTCGCCGGCTGCGGCGGCGCCTCCGACTCGAAGGACTCCTCGAGCGGCGGGTCCTCGGGCTCGGGCTCGGGCAAGCTCGCGCTCGTCGCCTACTCGACCCCGCAGGTGGTCTACGACGAGGTCGTCCCCGCCTTCGAGAAGACGCCGGCGGGCAAGGGCACGACGTTCTCCCAGTCCTACGGCGCCTCGGGGGAGCAGAGCCGCGCGGTCGAGGGCGGCCTGCCGGCCGACGTCGTCGCCTTCTCGCTCGCACCCGACGTCGACCGCCTCGTGAAGGCCGACCTCGTCGCGTCCGACTGGGACAAGACCGCGACCGACGGCTTCGTCTCGAAGTCCGTCGTCGTGTTCATCACGCGCAAGGGCAACCCCAAGGGCATCAAGACCTGGGACGACCTCCTCAAGCCCGGGGTGGAGGTCGTGACGCCCAACCCGTTCACGTCCGGCGCCGCGAAGTGGAACCTGCTCGCCGGCTATGGGAAGCAGGGGGACGTCGGCTACCTGCAGAAGCTCATCAAGGACCACGTGAAGGTCCAGCCCAAGTCCGGGCGCGAGGCGCTGCAGACCTTCACGTCGGGCACCGGCGACGTCCTGCTCTCCTACGAGAACGAGGCCGTGACCGCCCAGAAGAAGGGCCAGGACGTCGACTACACGATCCCCGATCAGACCATCCTCATCGAGAACCCGATCGCGGTGTCGGCGAAGTCCAAGTCGCCCGAGAAGGCCCAGGCCTTCGTCGACTACGCCACGTCGCGCCCGGCGCAGGAGGTCTTCGCGTCCTGGGGCTACCGCCCCGTGCTCGCCGACGTCCTGCAGGAGCACGCCAAGGAGTTCCCGACCCCGAGCGGCCTGTTCACGATCCGCGACATCGGCGGCTGGGACAAGATCAACGACGAGCTCTTCGACCCCGCCACCGGCTCGGTGGCCAAGATCGAGCAGAGCGCGGGGGTCTCCACTGACAAGTGACGCGCTGAGCCTCCCCGGGGCCGGGGGGTCCAGCCGGCGCGCGTGGCGCGCCGGCTCGGGCACCCTCGCCCTCGGGATCTCCACGCTCTGGCTCAGCGTCATCGTCCTGCTGCCCCTGGCCGCCGTCGTCGCCAAGTCGGCCGAGGGCGGCCTCGACGCGTTCTGGGACGCCGCGACCGCGCCGCCCGCCGTCGCGGCCCTGAAGCTCACCCTGGCCTGCTCGCTCGGGGTGGCGGCCCTCAACGCGGTCGCCGGCACGCTCGTCGCCTGGGTCCTGGTCCGCGACGACTTCCCGGGCAAGGGCGTCGTCAACGCGCTCATCGACCTGCCCTTCGCGCTGCCGACGATCGTGGCCGGCATCACGCTGCTGGCGCTCTACGGGCCCAGCAGCCCGGCCGGCATCAACGTCGTCGGCACGCGCGTGGCGATCGTCCTCGCGCTGCTCTTCGTGACGCTGCCGTTCGTCGTGCGGGCGGTGCAGCCCGTCCTGCTCGAGCTCGACCGCGAGATGGAGGAGGCGGCCGCGTCGCTGGGTGCCTCGGGCCCGACGACCTTCCGGCGGATCATCCTGCCGAACCTCGTGCCCGCCATCGTCTCGGGCGCCGCGCTCGCCTTCGCCCGCGCGGTCGGTGAGTTCGGCTCGGTCGTCCTCATCTCGGGCAACATCCCGTTCAAGACGCAGGTCTCCGCCGTCTACGTCTACAGCCAGGTCGAGAGCGACGCGGTGACCAGCGCGGCCGCTGCCTCGGTCGTGCTGCTGCTCATCTCGGTCGTCGTCCTGGCCGGCATCCGCGCGATCGGGGGCCGCGGTGCCCGGTAGCCGGATCCTGCTGCGGACGGTCGCGCTCGGCTACCTCGCCGTGCTGCTGCTCATCCCCGTGGGCCTCGTCTTCTACCGGACCTTCGAGCCCGGCCTGGGGGCGGTCTACGACTCGGTCACCACCCCCGCCGCCGTCCACGCGTTCTGGCTGACGATGGAGATCGCCGCGATCGCCGTGCCGCTCAACACGGCCTTCGGCATCCTCACGGCGATGGTCCTCGTGCGCGGGCGCTTCCGCGGCAAGTGGGCCCTGGACGCCCTCATCGACCTGCCCTTCGCGATCTCGCCGGTCGTCATCGGCCTGTCGCTGCTGCTGCTGTACGGCCGCGAGGGCTGGATCGACCTGCCCTTCCGCGTCGTCTTCGCCGTCCCCGGCATGGTCCTGGCGACCGTCTTCGTCTCGCTGCCCTTCGTCGTCCGCGAGGTCGCGCCCGTGCTGCGCGAGGTCGGCGACGAGCAGGAGCAGGCCGCGGCCACGCTCGGCGCCGGCCCGTGGCAGACCTTCTGGCGCATCACGCTGCCCTCGATCCGGTACGGCGTCGCCTACGGCGTCGTGCTGACGACAGCGCGGGCGATCGGCGAGTTCGGCGCCGTGAGCGTCGTCTCCGGCAAGGTGTCGGGCGAGACGGAGACGCTGACGCTGCTCGTCGAGAACCGCTTCCAGAACTTCGACCTGGCCGGGGCCTACGCGGCCTCGGCGCTGCTCGCCGTCATCGCGCTGGCGACCCTGCTGGGGATGACGCTGCTCAAGCCGCGGAAGGAGACCTCGTGATCCAGGTTCAGGGCGCCACGAAGCGCTACGGCGACTTCGCGGCCCTCGACGACGTGTCGGTCGACGTACCGGACCGCTCGCTGACCGCGCTGCTGGGACCCAGCGGCTCGGGCAAGTCGACGCTGCTGCGCGTCATCGCCGGGCTCGAGCAACCCGACGCCGGCCGCATCGAGCTCGACGGCGACGACGTGACCCAGGTGCCGGCGCAGCGGCGGGGCATCGGGTTCGTCTTCCAGCACTACGCGGCCTTCAAGCACATGACCGTGCGCGACAACGTCGCCTTCGGCCTGACGATCCGCAAGCGCCCGCGGGCCGAGGTCGACGCACGCGTCGACGAGCTGCTGGGCGTCGTCGGCCTGTCCGGCTTCCACGCGCGCTACCCGTCGCAGCTCTCCGGCGGTCAGCGCCAGCGCATGGCGCTGGCCCGCGCGCTCGCCGTCGAGCCGCGCCTGCTGCTCCTCGACGAGCCGTTCGGCGCGCTCGACGCGAACGTCCGCGCAGAGCTGCGCAGCTGGCTGCGCCGCCTCCACGAGGAGGTCCCGGTGACGACCGTGCTCGTCACCCACGACCAGGAGGAGGCGATGGAGGTCGCCGACCGCGTCGTGGTCATGAACGGCGGCCGCGTCGAGCAGGTCGGCGCCCCGCGCGAGGTCTACGACGCGCCGGCCAACGAGTTCGTCATGGGCTTCCTGGGGCCGGTCGCGCGGCTCCAGGGCAGCCTCGTGCGCCCTCACGACGTCGGCGTCACGACCGACCCTGCGCCCGGCGCCCAGGAGGCGCAGGTGCTGCGCGTCGTGCACCTCGGCTTCGAGGTCCGCCTCGAGCTCGAGCTCGGCGACGGGTCTCGGCTCCCGGTCCAGCTCGCCCGCCACGAGGCCGAGGCGCTCGAGGCGGCCGAGGGCGACATCGTGTGGATCCGCGGCCCACGGCCCGTGGTCGCGGCGGCCTAGCGGCGCAGGCGTCCGGCGAGCACCGGATCGCAGCTGCGGTGGCGCGTCGGCGCTCCGCCCGTCAGACTCCGGCCTCGGCAGGGCCAACCGCTGAGAGGACCACGATGCCGTCGCAGCTCCCTCCCGGATCCCGTCTCCCGACGATCCTCCAGACCATCGGCTGGTGGGCACGGACGCCGACGTACCTCGAGCGGCTGCGGCGCCGCCACGGGTCGCGGTTCACGATGCGCCTGCTGGGCCAGCCACCGTTCGTGGTCCTGTCCGACCCGGCCGACCTGCGCGAGCTGTTCACCGCCCCGCCGGACGTCCTGCACCCGGGCGAGGGCGCGCGGCTGCTCGAGCCCGTCGTCGGGCCGAACTCGGTGATCCTGCTGGACGAGGGCGCGCACCTGGAACAGCGGCGGCTCATGCTCCCGGCGTTCCACGGTGACCGCATGCAGCGTCTCCTCGGGCTCATGGAGCAGCTCACCGAGCGGGAGCTCGAGACCTGGGCGGTCGGCGAGCCCGTGCCCCTGCACCCGCGGCTGCAGCGGCTGACGCTCGAGATCATCCTGCGCGCCGTCTTCGGCCTCGACGAAGGCCCGCGGCTCGAGCGCCTCCGCGAGCTGCTCCCCGGGGTCCTCGAGTTCGGCGAGAGCCCCGTGTCCATGCTCCCGGCCGCGCAGCGGGTGCTCAGCGGCCGCGGCCGCCTGGGGCGCTTCGAGCGGGACCGGGCCGAGGTCGACGCCGAGCTCTTCGCGCTCATGGACGAGCGCCGACGCGAGGCTGCCGAGCGCGACGACGTGCTGGCCATGCTGCTGGCGGCCCAGCACGGCGACGGCACGCCGATGGCCGACGAGGAGATCCGCGACGAGCTCGTCACGGCGCTCGTCGCCGGGCACGAGACCACCGCGTCGTCGCTGGCGTTCGCCTTCGAGCAGCTCGCTCGTGCGCCCCAGGTGCAGGAGCGGCTCGCCTCCGGCGACGACGCGTACCTGGAAGCGACGATCAACGAGGTGCTGCGTCGCCGGCCCGTGCTGCCCAACCCCGAGCCGCGGCTCGTCATGCGACCCGTCGAGATCGGCGGGTGGACCTACCCGGCGGGCGTCGTGCTCATCGCCAGCGCCCAGCTCGTCCACCACGACCCCGCCATCTACGACGACCCGTACGCCTTCCGGCCCGAGCGGTTCCTCGACTCCAAGCCGGGGACCTACACCTGGATCCCCTTCGGGGGCGGTCGACGGCGGTGCCTGGGCGCGAGCTTCGCGCTGCTGGAGATGCGCGTCGTCCTGCGCGCCGCGGCCGAGCGCTTCTCGGTCGCGCCCGCGGGCCCGGCGCGCGGGGTGAAGCGGCGCATGATCACGCTGACCCCGGGCGACGGCGCGACCGTGGTGCTCGCCCACCGCGTCCGCGCGCCGGAGGTCAGGCCGCCGGCCGCCACCGCCGCCGCGTGACGAGCGGCGATCGGGCCTCAGCGCAGCGCCGCCCCCGGCCGCGGCGCGCCAGGGACGCCGGGGCGATGGCGCTCCGGTGGGGACCCGGCTAGCGGCGCGCGCTCTGGGCGTCGGGGTCGCGGGCCAGGCGCGTGACGTGGGGCGGCAGCCGGCCGGCCGCGAGGTCGGCCAGCGTCACCTGCTCGAGCACGAGGCGCAGGCTCGCGCGCACCGCGAGCCAGACGTCGCGCAGCGGCTCGGCCGCCCCCTCGTAGTCGAGCGCCTCGGGGACCTCGCCCCGGACCGATGCCAGCGGCCCCTCGACCGCGCGGATGACGTCGGCCACCGTGATGTCCCCGGGCTCGCGCGCGAGGCGGTAGCCGCCGTCGGCGCCGCGCTGGCTGCGGACCAGGCCGGCGTGGCGCAGCTCGGCCAGGATGTTCTCCAGGAAGCGCGGCGAGATGGCCTGCGCGCGGGCGATGGACTCGCCCTTGACCGGCCCGTCGTCCGCGGCGGAGGCCAGCTCCACCGCCGCCCGCACGGCGTAGTCCGCCTTCGCCGAGATCCGCATGCGCCCGGGATCCTGACGGATGGCGCGGCGCGAGGGCCGCAGGTCCTACGGGCCCGCGGCGCGCGGGTTGCCCGTGGCCTTGCTCGGCGGGCGGTCGTGCTCGCCGGAGACGCTCGGCGCCGCCGTCTCCCCGTGCCCGAGCGCCGGCCCGCCGTGCTCCGGGCCCTCCTCGGGGAAGTCCGACCCGCCGTCCTCGCCCTCGGGCTGGGCCTCGGGGTAGCCGACGTCGCCGACCTCGCCCTCGCGGGCGTCCCCCTCGACGTCGGGCTCCGGGCGGTCTGACTGGTCGGCCATGCCCCCGGGCTGCCCGCTAGAGCAGCCCGGTGAACGCCCGAGCGGCGTCGCGTGCGAGGTCGAGCAACGGGGAGGGGACGACGCCCAGGGCGATCACGCCGACGCCCATGACGGCGGCGAGGGCCTGGACCTCCCAGCCCGCGCGCCGGACGGCCTGCGGGTCGTCGGGCGCGGGCTCGCCCGCGTGGGCGGCGGCCACCTCGGCGCCCTCGGCGGCGGCGCCGCCGGCCAGGGCCGGGCGCGCGGCGCCGAGCGCCGGGCTCGCCTCGCGGCCGTCGACCACGACCGCGTCCTGCATCCACATCGCCGCCAGCAGCCGCAGGTAGTAGGCCAGCGAGATCATCGACCCGATGACGATCATCACGCCGAGCCACGTGTAGTCGCCGTCGACGGTCGCCTCGATGAGGAAGAACTTGCCGATGAAGCCGGCCGTGGCCGGGATGCCGGCCAGGCCCAGCAGGGCCACCGTCATCGCGGCCGCCAGCAGCGGCCGCGAGGCGCCGAGCCCGACGAAGCCGGCGAGGTCGTCGCCCACCCCGCTCTCGCGCTCGCGCGCCACCACGACCGCGAAGGCGGCGAGGTTCATGACGGTGTAGACGGCCAGGTAGAAGACGGTCGCCTGGACCCCCAGCCGCGAGCCCACGACGACCCCGGCGAGGATGTAGCCCGCCTGCGCGACCGACGACCAGGCGAGCATCCGCTTGATGGACGTCTGGCCGAGCGCGCCGACGTTGCCGACGAGGATCGAGATGGTGGCGAGCGCCGCGAGGGCCGGTCCCCAGTCGCCGCTGGCGTCGACGAGGGCGACGTCGAAGAGGCGCAGCGCGATGCCGAAGGCGGCCGCCTTCGTCGCGGTGGCCATGAACGCCGTCACGGGCGTGGGCGCCCCCTCGTAGACGTCCGGGGTCCAGGCGTGGAAGGGCGCGATGGAGGCCTTGAAGGCGAGGCCGACGACGCTCAGCGCGATGCCCGTCAGCAGGAGCGGGTCGTCGAGGAGGTCGCCCCTCGCCAGCGCGCGGGCGATGCCCGAGAAGTCGGTCGAGCCCGTCGCGCCGTAGAGGAAGGCCAGGCCGTAGAGGAAGGTCGCCGAGCCGACGGACCCGATGATGAGGTACTTCAGCCCGGACTCGAGCGAGTGCTCGCGCCGCATCTCCGTCGCGCACAGGACGTAGAGCGGGATCGACAGCAGCTCGAGCCCGAGGAACAGCGTGACGAGGTTCTGCGCGCCGACGAGCAGCACCATCCCGGCCGCGCTCGTCAGCAGCAGCGCGTAGTACTCGCCGTGGGCCGCCTCGCGCGGGGCGACGGCGCGGTAGGACAGCACGACGGCGGACGCGCCGGCCAGGCAGACGATCCACGTCATCGCGATCGTCAGGTCGTCGAGGCGCAGGGCGCCGCCGACGAGGTCCTTGCCCTCGCCCCACTGCCAGACCCCGAGGCCGGCCGCGGCGGCGAACGTCGCCAGCGCCAGGAGCGGCACGACGAGCTCGCGCAGCAGCCGCGAGCGCAGGAGCCCGACCATGAGCACGACGATCGCGCCGCCGAGCAGCGCCACGAGCGGCGACAGCCCGGCCCAGTCGATGTGCGGCCCCTTCGCCGCCGCGGTGAGGACGAGGGGGCTCACCGCGAGGCCTCCTGCCGCGCGCGCTCGGCGACCTCGCGCTGGTCGAGCGCCTGCCGCGCGGCCGCGACGGACGCGCGCGTGTCGCGCTCGCTCTTGTTCAGCGCGACCTGCGGGTCGAAGGCGAAGGCGATGATGAGGACGACGAGCGGGACGAGGACGAGGCCGTCGCGCACGCTCATCTCCCGCGACTCGGCCCGCGGCCCGAGGCGGTTGTGCATCGCGCCGATGAACAGGCGCAGCGTGTAGACGGCGGCCAGCACCACGCCCGTCGCGGCCACGAGGCAGAGGACGAGCTTGCTGTTGAAGGTCCCGAGCAGGATGAGGAACTCGCCGGCGAAGTTCGACGAGCCCGGCATGGCCAGGTTCGCCAGCGCCACGACGAGGAACATCGCGGCCAGGACGGGGGCCCGCAGGGCCAGGCCGCCCATGTCGCGCAGGTTCTCGCTCCCGTGCGCGCGCGCCGCCAGCAGGGCGAGGATGAAGAAGGCCGGGACGACGACGAGCCCGTGGTTGACCGCCTGGAGGATGCCGCCCTGGGCGCCCTGGTCGGTCAGCGAGAAGATCCCGAGCGTGATGAAGCCGAGCTGCGCCACCGAGGAGTAGCCCAGGATCAGCCGCGTGTCGTTGACCGTGAAGGCCAGCACCGACCCGTAGAGGATCGAGGCCAGCGCGATGAGCATGATGAGCTCCTGGTAGCGCGCGGCGGCGTCCGGGAACAGGCGGATCGCCACCTGCAGGAAGCCGTAGGCCGCGACCTTGCTCACGACGCCGGAGAAGACCGCGAGGACCGGCAGCGGCATCGCCCGGTAGCCGTCGGGCATCCAGCCGTGGAGCGGGAAGGCCGGCATCTTCACCAGGAAGGCGGCGGCGAAGCACAGGAAGATCCAGTCCTGCGAAGCCTGCGGCAGGCGCTCGGCCGCGAGCTGCTGCAGGTCGAAGGTCAGCGTCCCGCCCGGCGCGAGCACGCCGGTGGCGATCGCGCCGGCGAGCATGAGCAGCGAGCCGACGAGCGTGTAGATGAAGAGCTTGAGGATCGCCGGGATCCGGTTCGGCCCGCCCCAGCCGCCCGTCAGGAAGAAGATCGGGACGAGCATGAGGTCGAAGAACACGACGAACAGCGCGAGGTCCTGCGCGAGCAGGGCCCCGAGCACGGCCGTCTCCGCGAGGCCCATCCAGAAGAAGAACAGGCCCGGGCGCGCGGGGCGGTCCTGCCCGGCCCACAGCGTCGCGGGCACCCACACCACGGCGGCGAAGAGGACGAGGATGACGTTCAGCCCGCTCAGGCCGAGCTTGTAGTGGATGCCGAGCTGGCTGATCCACGTCTCGTCGGTCACGTGCTGCAGCCCGCGCGCGCCGGCGTCGAAGTCGATCGTGAAGGCCACCGCGAGCGCGAGCGCGAGCACCGTGCCGGCCAGGGCGACCCAGCGGGCGGCGGCCGGCACGAAGAGGCCCAGGACGCCGGCGGCGAGGGGGAGCCAGAGCAGGTAGGAGAGCTCGAGCATCAGGCCTGCAGGAGGAAGTAGAGGCCGACGGCGACCAGCCCGACGACGAGCAGGGCCGCATACGCGCGCAGGAAGCCGTTCTGCGTGGCCCGCACCGCGGCCGAGCCCGCGCGCACGAGGCCGGTCGTGCCGCCCACGAGCGTGCCGTCGACGACGACCCGCTCGAAGGTCTGCCGCCCGAAGCGCCCCAGCCAGGCCCACGGGCGCACGACGAGCAGGTCGATGAGCTCGTCGAAGTACCACTTGTGGACGAAGAGCTCGTAGACCGGCGCGAAGCGTTCCCGGGCGCGGACCGCGATCGCCGGGTTGCGCACCCAGACGACGTAGGCCACGGCGATGCCGGCCAGGCCGCACGCGGCACCGAGGGCCAGCCCCAGCCACAGCAGCGAGGTGCTGGGGTCGACGACGACGGAGCTGCCCTCGAACGTCGGCTCCAGGAACGTGTCGAACCACGTCGTCGTCTTCGGGATGAGCACGACGCCGCCGACGGTCGCCAGGATGGCCAGCCCGCCCATGGCGATCTTCATGGGCCACTCGCGCTCGGCGATGAAGTGGCCCGGCCCGGGGAACCCGACGTCGGTGTCCTCGACCTCGCCCGTGGCCGGGTTGACCGGTTGCTCGGGGTGGTGGAGGTGCCCGTGCGCGAGCTCCTGCGCCTCGGGGACGGGGTCGCCCCAGAAGGCGCGGAAGATCATGCGCCAGGTGTAGACCGCGGTGAGGAAGGCGCCGATGTAGCCCGCCGCGTAGAGGAACCAGCGCAGGCCGCCCTCCTCGCCGATGACGAGCAGGATCTCGTCCTTGGAGAAGAAGCCCGAGAACGGCGGGATGCCGGAGAGCGCGAGCCCCCCGATGACGAAGCAGCCGAACGTGAACGGCAGCACCTTGCGGAAGCCGCCCATGCGGTCGAGGTTCTGCTCGCCCGCCATCGCCCCGATGATCGAGCCGGCCGCCATGAACAGCAGCGCCTTGAAGAAGGCGTGCGTCATGAGGTGGAACATGCCCGCGACGTAGGCGCCGGCGCTGACGGCCATGATCATGTAGCCGATCTGCGACATCGTCGAGTAGGCGATGACCCGCTTGAGGTCGCTCACCACGAGCCCGATCGTGCCGGCCACGAGCAGCGTCACCGCGCCGATGACCATCCCGACCGTCGCCGCGGCGCTCGAGAGCTCGAAGAGCGGGTGCAGGCGCGCGATGAGGTAGACCCCGGCCGTCACCATCGTGGCCGCGTGGATGAGCGCGGAGACCGGGGTGGGGCCCTCCATCGCATCCGGGAGCCACGTGTGCAGCGGGATCTGCGCGCTCTTGGCGAAGCACCCGACGAGGATGAGCACGAGCCCCGCCGTGAGGTCGCCGTCCCCGTGCGGGCCGAACGACTCCTTGGCGACGGCGAAGGTCTTGAGGAAGTCCACCGTGCCCGTGTGGCGCAGCAGGAAGAAGGTGCCGAGGACGAGGCCGACGTCGCCGACGACGTTGATGACGAAGGCCTTGATGCCCGCGGAGGTCGCCGTCTGGCGGCGGTACCAGAACGAGATCAGCAGGTAGGAGGCCGCGCCGACGAAGGCCCACCCGATGATGAGGATGAAGAAGTTCGCCGCCAGGACGAGCAGGAGCATCGAGAAGACGAAGAAGTTCAGGTACGCGAAGAAGCGCGCGTAGCCGCGGTCCTCCCACAGGTACGCCACCGAGTAGAGGTGGATGAGCGTCGAGACGCCCGTGACCACGAGGATCATGAGCACCGACAGCGGGTCGACGAGCAGCGCGACCGGCGCGTCGACGCCGACGGTGGTGACGTAGTCCCAGCCCGAGACGACGACCTGGCGGTGCTCGTGGTCGAGCGACTGCAGCTCGACCAGGACGACGACGGAGGCGATGAAGGCGCCCAGGATCGCGGCGGTGCCGATCCAGCCCACCGTGCGGCGGGGCCAGGCGCGCCAGCCGAGCGCGCACACCAGCGTGCCCGCCAGGGGGAACAGCAGGACGAGCCACGCGGCCGTCTCGAGCGTGGTCATCCGTGCAGCTCCCGGAGCTCGTCGACGTCGATCGGCAGCCGGCGGCGGTAGAGCGCGACGACGAGGCCGAGGCCGATGCAGACCTCGCAGGCGGCGACGACCATGACGATGATCGCGAAGATCTGCCCGTCGCCGTTGCCCCACATGCGCGAGAAGGCGAGCAGCGCGACGTTCGCCGCGTTGAGCATGAGCTCGAGGCAGAGCAGGACCACGAGCGGGTTGCGCCGCGTGAGCACGCCGGCGGTGCCGAGCGAGAAGATCAGCGCCGAGACGGCGAGGTACCAGCCGATGTTCACCAGCCGCCGCCTCGGGGTCCGGCCGGCCCGGTGAGCGACCGGCGCTCGGCGTCGCCGTCCGCCGGCGCGGCCGGCTCGCCGCCGACGCCCTCGGCCATCGTGCCCGTCCCCAGCGGCCGCGGGGAGCGCACGAGGTCGGCGATGCTCAGCCGCCGGCCCTCCTCGTCCTCGCTCTCGAGGCCCGCGCGACGGCGGGCCAGCGCGACGGCGCCGACGGCGGCGATGAGCAGCAGGAAGGACGCGGCCTCGAAGGGCAGCAGGAACTTCGTCAGGAGCAGCTCGCCGATCTGGGCGGGCTGGCCGAAGCCGGCGCGGTAGGGCGCGCCCTCGGAGTCGATCGCCTTCAGCCCCGAGCCGAGCGTCGCGATGGCCAGCTCGATGAAGAGGGCCAGCGCGAAGGCGACGGCGACCGTGCGCTGGCCGCGGCCCACCGGCGGGCGCAGCGAGGGCGCCTGGGTCTCCCCGACGTAGGCGACCACGAAGACGTAGAGGACCATGACCGCGCCCGCGTAGACCACGACCTGCGCGAGCGCGACGAACTCCGCGCGCAGGAGCAGGAACAGCCCCGCCAGGTTCAGGAGGTGGAAGACGAGCGCGAGCACGGCGTTGAACGGGTTGCGCTGCGTCACGACCCCGACGGCGCCGACGAGGGCGCCGATGGCGGCGATGAAGAAGAAGACCTCGGCCATTGCGGCGCCGGGAGGCTACTCGCCCTCCGCGCGCAGCGGCGTGCGCTCGAAGGGCTCCGCGAGCAGCATCTCCTTGGTGAAGATGAGGTCCGAGCGGTTGTAGTCGGACATCTCGTAGTCGTTGCCCATCGTGATCGCGTCGAACGGGCACGCGACCTCGCAGTAGCCGCAGAAGATGCAGCGCGAGAGGTTGATCTCGTACACGGCGGCGTAGCGCTCGCCGGCGCTCACGCGGTCCTCCGGCGTGTTCTCGGCCGCGACCACGCGGATGCAGTCGACCGGGCACGCGGCGGCGCACAGCGAGCAGCCGACGCACTTCTCCAGGCCCGTGTCCTCGAAGCGGTGCAGCCGGTGGCGCCCGCGGAAGCGCGGGTAGACCGGGACCTTCTCCTCCGGGTACTGGATCGTGGTCGGGCCCTCGACGACGCGCATGAACGTCGTCTTCAGGCCGCGCAGCGTCTCGCCGAAGGCGCGGTAGGCGCCGCCGGCGCCGCCCTTGTCGGGGCCGCGCACGACCTCGATCACGTCGTCGCCGGGGTTCCAGGGCATCGGGGCGCTCCGATCAGTCCGCGACGACGACGACGATCGCCGTCACCAGCGCGTTCAGGGTGGCGAGCGGCAGCAGGATCTTCCAGCCGAAGCTCATGAGCTGGTCGTAGCGCAGGCGCGGGAGCGTCGCGCGGACCCAGAAGAAGAGGACGATGAAGATCAGCATCTTCGCCAGGACGACGAAGGGCTGCAGGACGCCCGGGGTGTCGATCCCCGGGATGAGCCAGCCGCCGAGGAACAGCGTCGTGGCGATCCCGCTGACCACGACGATGTTCACGTACTCGGCCATGTAGTAGCTCGCGAAGCGGGCGCCGCCGTACTCGGTCAGGTAGCCGCCGACGAGCTCGCCGTCGGCCTCCACCAGGTCGAACGGCGGACGGTTGGTCTCGGCGAAGCTCGCGACCATGAAGATGATGAAGCCGATGAACTGCGGGACGACGTACCACATGCCCGCCTGGGCGTGGACGATGTCGACGAGCGACAGCGACTGCGCGGTCATGACGACCCCGACGAGCGCCATGCCCTGCGCCACCTCGTAGGAGATGAGCTGCGCGGCGGCGCGCATCGAGCCCAGGAACGAGTACTTCGAGCCCGACGACCAGCCGCCGAGCATGATCCCGTAGAACGCGACGGCGCCGGTGGCGAAGAGGAACAGCGGACCGACCGTGACGTCGATCCCGTAGAGGCCGACGGGCGTGCCGAAGATGTCGACGGTGTCGCCGAAGGGGATGAGCGCCGCGGCCGTGATCGCGGTGAGGATCGAGATCAGCGGCGCGAGGACGAAGATCCAGCCCGTCGACGTGCGCGGGCGGAACTGCTCCTTGAAGAGGAGCTTGCCGATGTCGGCGATCGGGTGCAGGAGCCCGAGCGGCCCGACGCGGTTCGGCCCGTAGCGGTTCTGGAAGCGGCCGAGGACCTTGCGCTCGGCCAGGAGCACGAGCGGCACGAGCTGCAGGACGACCGCGAAGATGACGACGCCCTTGATGAGCTGGATCCACCAGGGCTCGAAGTACGTGACGTCGGCGAGCACGGGCTGGGTCGTCACGCGGGGCGCACCTCCACGAGGGGGCCGTCGAGGGCGCTGGCGGAGTCCTCCGGAACGCCGGTCTCCAGGAACACGGTGCCCTCCGGGGCCGCGGCGCGCAGGGCGACCGTCGCGCGGACGCTGTGGCCGTTCTGGCCCACGAGCACGCGGTCGCCCTGGACCAGGCCGAGGCGCTGCGCGTCGGCGGGCGAGAGCTCCGCGCGCTGGTGCGGATGCAGGAACTTCAGCGCGGGCGAGACGGCGACCTCGCGCGAGGCCCAGATCGAGCGGAAGGTCCCCAGCCGCAGGCGCCCGGCGGTCGGCGTCGCCGCCGGCGGGGCCTCGAGCGTGAACGGCCCGAGCTCGACGGGAGGGAAGGCCGCGGCGGCCTCGCGGGCGTCCCAGCGGACGCCCTTGGCCCCGATCTCCTCGAGCGTCAGGCCGGCGTAGAAGGGGACCGCCTCGACGAGCCCGCGCGTCGCCATGGGGCCGCTGCGCACGCCGAGGTCGTGGCCCAGCCTGGCGCTCAGGTCGGCGAGGACCTGCCACTCGGCGCGCACCTGGCCGGGGTGCCCGATCGCCGCGCGCAGGCGCTGCACGCGCCCGTCCGGGTGGACGACCGTGCCGTCCTTCTCGGCGTAGGCCTCGGCCGGGAACACGACCGTGGCGTGCTCGGCCAGGCCCTCGGTGAGGAAGCTCGCGTGCGCGACGACCGTCGTGGCGCGCTCGAGCGCGGCGTCCCAGGCGCCGCGCCCCGGGAGGTCGCGGACCGGGTCGACGCGCAGGAGGTAGAGCGCGGTGAGGTCACCCTCGGCGAGGGCGGCGGCGATCTCGGGGCCGCTGCGGCCGGCCGGCGCGTCGGCGTAGCCGGGGCCGGCGCCCGGGAGCACGCCGGCCTCGGCGAGGCCGCGCCCGTTCGTGGCGTGCGGGACGACGATGAGCCCGGCGCCGGCGCGTCCGGACGTCCCGCCGAGCCGGCCGAGGACGTTGAGCAGCGCGCGCGCGGCGTGCTCGCCGCGCGGGCCGGAGAGGAGGCGCTCGCCGGCCAGGACGACGACGTCCTCGCCGGCGGTGCGCAGGAGCTCACCCAGCGCCCGCACCTCGTCGCCCGTGACGCCGGCCGCGCCGGCGAGCTCGTCGACGCGGGACGGGCCGGCGTCCGTCAGCGCGGCGTCCAGCGCGCCCAGCAGCGCCTCGCCGGCGCCGGGCGCGAACCGCAGCACCGCCTTGGCGTTGGGGTCCAGCGACGACGGGCGGCTCGTGGCCACCGCGAGCTTGACGCCCTGGCGGCGCACGCCCTTGCGCAGCCGCAGGTCCAGGATCGGCGCGGCGTCGACGGGCTCCACGTCGAGCACGAGCACGGCGTGCGCGAACTCGAGGTCGCTCACGGTCGCCTGCACGGCGGGCGCGGCGAGCGCGCGGTGGAGGTCCGTCGGGAGGGCGCCGAGGTTCCGCGAGTCCAGGTCGGTGGAGGCCAGGCCCTCGCGGACCAGGCGCTGCAGGAGGAAGCCCTCCTCGTTCGTGGCTCCGTCGCCGGCCAGCGCGCCGACGCGCCCGCGCGCGCGGTCGAGGGCGACCGCGGCCTCGTCGAGCGCGCGCTCCCAGGTGACCGGGCGGAGCAGGCCGCCGTCGCGGAGCAGCGGCTGCGTGATGCGCTCGTCGACGTGCACGGCCTGGTAGGCGAAGCGGCCCTTGTCGCAGAGCCAGCCGTCGTCGACCTCGGCGTTGTCGCGCCCGAGGACGCGCAGGACGCGGTCGTCGCGGACGGTGAAGGAGACGTTGCACTGCGCCGGGCAGAGCGTGCAGACCGACCCCGCCTGCTCGATGTCCCACGGGCGCGCGCGGAAGCGGTAGGGCTGCGAGGTGAGCGCGCCCACCGGGCACAGCTCGATGATGTTGCCGCTGAAGGGCGCGACGTAGGGGTGCCCGTCGAACGTGCCGACGTACGAGTGCGCGCCGCGCTCCTCCAGGACGAGCTGGTAGTCCTCGGAGATCTCCTGCGAGAAGCGCACGCAGCGGTAGCAGAGGATGCAGCGCTCGCGGTCGATCGCGACGAGCGGGCTCAGCGCGAGCGGCTTCTCGAAGTGGCGCTTGGGCTCGATGAAGCGCGACCGGCCGCCGCCCCAGCCGAAGGAGATGTCCTGCAGCGGGCACTCGCCGCCCTTGTCGCAGACGGGGCAGTCGAGCGGGTGGTTGATGAGCAGGAACTCGACGACCGCCTGCTGGGCGGCCTGCACCCGCGCGGTCGCCGTGTGGACGACCATGCCGTCCTTGACCGGCGTCGAGCACGCGGTCTGGAGCTTCGGGATGCCCTCGATCTCCACGAGGCACATGCGGCAGGCGCCGACCGGGGCGCCCAGCTTCGGCTCGTAGCAGAAGACCGGGATCTCGACGTCGCCGAACTTCGCGCCGTCGACGAGCATGACGTTCTCCGGCGCGGTGACCTCGATGCCGTCGATCGAGAACGTCACCTCACGCCGCGCGGGGCGTGGCACTAGACCGCGGCCCCCTGCAGGACGGGCTCCGGCGGGGCCTGCGCGCCGATGAGCAGCTCGTTGCGCTCGCGCGCGGCCTCGATGTGCGCTTCGAACTCCTCGCGGAACTTCGCGATCATCGAGCCGATCGGCATCGCCATCGCGTCGCCCAGGACGCAGAGGCAGTGGCCGATGATGTGCTCCTGGACGTTGGCCATGATGTCGAGGTCCATCGGGGTGGCCTCGCCCGCGTCGATGCGCTCGAGCATCTTCACGGTCCAGTTCGTGCCCTCGCGGCACGGCGTGCACTTGCCGCAGCTCTCGTGGCGGTAGAACTTCGCCGTCTTCAGCGCGACGTCCACCACCGAGTGCGAGTCGTCGACGACGATGATCGCGCCGGAGCCGAGCATCGAGCCGGCCTTCGCCATCGAGTCGAAGTCGTAGGGGAGGTCGAGGTCGTCCTTCGTCAGCACGGGCGAGGACGAGCCGCCCGGGAACCAGAGCTTGACCTCGCGCCCCTCGGGCGGCCCGCCGGCGAGGTCGAAGATGATCTCCCGCGAGGGCGTGCCCAGCTCGATCTCGAAGTTGCCCGGGTTCGTGACGTTGCCCGAGACCGAGACGAGCTTCGTGCCGGTGCTGTTCTGCGTGCCGAGCTGCGCGTAGGCCTCGCCGCCCATCGCGATGATCGTCGGCGCCGTCGCCAGCGTCTCGACGTTGTTGATGAGCGTCGGGCCCTGGTAGAGGCCCTGGTTGGCCGGGAACGGCGGCTTCAGGCGCGGGTTGCCCCGCTTGCCCTCGAGCGAGTCGAGCAGCGCGGTCTCCTCGCCGCAGATGTAGGCACCCGCACCGCGGTGGACCCACAGCGTCACGGAGTGCTGGGAGCCGAGGACGCGGTCGCCGAGATAGCCGGCCTCGCGCGCCTCCGCGATGGCGAGGTCGAGGATGTCGGCCTGCAGGACGTACTCCCCGCGGATGTAGATGAACGACTTGGTGGCCCCCATGGCGTAGGAGGCGATGACGATCCCCTCGATGAGCGCATGCGGGTTCTTCTGCATGAGCTCGCGGTCCTTGAAGGTGCCGGGCTCCGACTCGTCGGCGTTGCAGACGAGGTACTTGTCCATCGCGCCCTGCGGGATGAACGACACCTTCTTGCCCATCGGGAAGCCGGCGCCTCCACGGCCGCGGATGCCCGAGGCCTCGAGCTCGGCGACGACCTGCTCGCGGCTCATGCCCAGCGCCTTGCGCAGCGCCTGGTAGCCGCCGCGGCGCTCGTACCCCGCGCGCGTGCTGAGCCCGGGCTCGTCGATGTCGTGGAAGAGGAGGTGCGACTGCTGCATCAGGCGGAGGCTCCGGGGTCGACGCTCTTGCGGCGGGCGAGCTGCTTCGCGGGCAGCGGCTCCTGCCCCTCGCGGACCTGCTGGACCACGGTGTCGACCTCGTCGAGCTCGATCGGGCCCACGTACTGCCCGTCGATCGAGGCCATCGGGGCGAGGTCGCACGCGCCGAGGCACTCGAACGAGCGCACGTTGAACTCGGGGTCGTCGCCCACCGCCCGGTCGAAGGCCTCGTGCAGGGCGTCGGCGCCGTTGAGCGAGCACGAGATGTTCGTGCAGACGTAGACGTCGTGGCGCCCGGCGGGCTGCGTCTCGAGCATGTCGTAGAAGGTCGCGACGGACACGAGGTAGCCCGGCGTGACGCGCATGACGCAGGCGGCCTGGACGAGGCCCTCCGGCGTGCACCAGCCGTAGCGCTGCTGGACGGCGTGCAGGGCCGGGATCGCCGCCGAGTGGCGGTCGGGGTAGCGCGCCATCGCGGACTCGATCTGGGCGCGCAGGTCCTCCGGGACCGGCGTCGTGGCGGCGTCGGGCACCGTCGCCGGGTCCTTCGTGAGGTCGGCGGCCTCGTCCCAGCCGGGGACGCGCGAGCCGTTCGCGTAGCGGCGGACCATCAGCGGTCCACCCCGCCGAGCACGGGGTCGAGCATGGCGAGCGTGGCGATGAGGTCGGCGATGAGCGACCCGCGCACCATCGGCGCGGTCGCCTGAAGGTTGATGAAGGACGGGTCGCGCATGTGCATGCGCGCGGGCTTGCTCGAGCCGTCCGAGCGCAGGAAGCAGCCGTACTCCCCGCGGGGGCCCTCGATCGGGTAGTAGACCTCGCCCGGCGGCACGCGGAAGCCCTCGGTGACGAGCTTGAAGTGGTGGATCAGCGCCTCCATCGACGTCGCCAGCTCGTGGCGCGGCGGGAGGGCGACCTTGCGGTCCTCGGTGATGAACGGGCCCTCGGGCAGGCCGTCGAGGGCCTGCTCGATGATCCGGCAGGACTCGTACATCTCCGCCATGCGCACGGCGTAGCGGTCGTAGTTGTCGCCGCGGGTGCCCACCGGGATGCGGAAGTCGAAGTCCTCGTAGGAGGAGTACGGCTGCGCCTTGCGCAGGTCCCACGGGTTGCCCGCCGCGCGCAGCAGCGGGCCCGTGACGCCGAGGGCGAGCAGCGACTCCTCGTCGAGCGGGCACGTGTCGCGCAGGCGCTGCAGGAAGATCTCGTTCTTGTTGAGCAGGTCGCCGTACTGGTCGAGGCGCTCGGGCATGATCTTCAGGAACGCCCGCAGCTTCTCCTCGAAGCCCGCGGGGATGTCCTCCATCACGCCGCCGACCTGGATGTAGCGCGTGTGCATGCGCTGGCCCGAGGACTGCTCGAAGAGGTCGAGGATCGTCTCGCGCTCGCGGAAGCAGTACCACCAGACCGAGATCGCGCCGAGGTCGAGCATGCTCGTCCCGAGCCAGACGAGGTGGCTCATGATGCGGTTGAGCTCGAGGTGGATGATGCGGAGGTACTGCGCGCGCCTCGGGACCTCGACCTCGAGGAGCGTCTCCGTGGCCCCGCAGAACGCCATCGCGTTGAAGTAGTAGGCCAGGTAGTCCATCCGCTCGACGACGGGGATGGCCTTCCAGTAGCTCTTGTCCTCCATCGTCTTCTCGATGCCCGTGTGGACGTAGCCGACGATGGGCTTGAGGTCCTGGACGACCTCGCCGTCGAGCGTGACGAGCAGGCGCAGCACCCCGTGGGTGGCCGGGTGGTGCGGGCCCATGTTCAGGGTCAGGAGCTCCTGGTCGCCGGAGCCGGCGATGATCGGGTGCGCCTGGTGGGAGAGGTCGACCGACTCCTCCAGCCGGCGGTACTCGGACAGCTCGGTGCCGCTCATCGCCCGCGCTCCGCTCGATCGCTCTCCACGTCGACGCCGATCGTGTAGTCGCGACCCTCGGCCTCGTGGATCGTGAAGAGGACCGGCTCGCCGCCGATCGGGAAGTCGCGGCGCTGCGGGTGGCCCTCGTAGTCCTCGGGCATGAGGATCCGCCGCAGGTCGGGGTGGCCGGTGAAGATCACGCCGAACATGTCGTAGACCTCGCGCTCCTGGTGGTCGGCCGTCGGCCAGTCCGGCGTGACCGAGGGGACCTCGGGCGCGTCGAGGGGGACGCGCAGCTTGAGCGCGACGCGGTCGACCGCGGCCATGTCGAGGAGCTCGTACTGCACGCCCAGCCGTGGCTCCTCGGGGTAGTAGTCGACCCCGTGGACGCTGGCGAGGAACGTGTAGCCCTTGCCGCGCAGCAGCCGCAGCGCCTCGACGACGGTGTCGGGCCGCACGTGGATCGCGGCCTGCCCGCGGAAGTGCGTCGTGCCGAGGACGGAGCCCTCCTGCGCCTCCCCGAGCTCCTGCGCGAGCAGCTCGAGGCCGGTCGCGTCAGGCACTGACGGTGTCCCCCGCCCCGCCCGAGGCGCCCGACGCCGTGCCGACCGCGCCCTCGACCGTGAGCTCCTCGGTGCCGAGGGCGCCGTAGCGCTTGCGCCAGCTCATGGCCGGGTCGTCGTGGATCATCTGGCGCAGCTTGAGAATTCCGTGCATGAGCGCCTCCGGCCGCGGGGGGCAGCCGGGGACGTGCACGTCGACGGGCATGAACTTGTCGGCCGGGACGAGCGCGTAGTTGTTGAAGACGCCGGTCGAGGAGCTGCACGCGCCCATCGCGATCGCGTACTTCGGCTCGAGCATCTGGTCGTAGATGCGCCGGATGATCGGCGCCATCTTGATCGAGACGCGGCCCGACAGGATGAGCAGGTCCGCCTGGCGCGGCGAGGCGCGGAAGGCCTCGAAGCCGAAGCGGGCGATGTCCAGGCGCGCGCCGACGATCGACATCATCTCGATCGCGCAGCAGGCCAGCCCGAACGTGGCCGGGAAGAGCGAGTTGCCGCGGGCCCAGTTCGCCGCGCGGTCGAGCGTCGTCGTGAGCACGCGCTCCTCGACGTACTGCTCGAGCTCGGCGCCCTCGAGGTCGCCGCGGATCATGTCGCGGGCGCGCAGCTGCCGGGCGCGGAAGGATTCGGGTTCCCGCCCGCCCCGCTCGCCCCGCCCGCCGTCGGCCTCGCCGATCTTCGTGCGGACTATCTCCAATTGAGCGCACCTCGGCGCCAGACGTAGACGAAGGCCACGAACAGCAGGGCGATGAAGACGACGGTCTCCACGAGCGCGAAGGTGCCGAAGGCCCGGAGCTGCACCGCGACGGGGTAGAGGAAGATGACCTCGATGTCGAAGAGGATGAACAGCATCGCGATCAGGTAGAAGCTGATCCCGAAGCGGAAGTTCGTCGGCACCGTCGACGCCATGCCCGACTCGTACGGCGTCTCCTTGGAGGCGACGCGCCGGCGCTGCTTCGGGCCGACGAACGAGTTCAGGACCGCGAAGAGCGCACCGATCCCCGCACCCAAGGCGATGAAGACCAGAGCCGGGAGGTAGGAGCGGAGCACCGGACCCGGTTGTACCACGTTTGTGACGTTTTGATACTTAGTGGCAGAAGGCGCATTCCGTGAGCGATCTCGCGCAGGTCGCCGCCCTCGTGGTGGCGGCCTTCGCGGCCCTGGCCGGGGTGCTCGGCGCGTGGCGCTGGTGGACCGTCGCGCCCAGTCGCGCGTTCTGGGCGCTGTGCCGCTCGGCGCAGGGGCTCTGCGTCGGCTACGCGGTCCTCGCGGGCGTCCTGGCGCTGACCGGCTTCCGCCCCGCGAGCTCGCTCTTCTGGCTCTACGCGCTGCTGCCCCTGGCCGTGTCGTTCGTCGGGGAGCAGCTGCGCGTGCTGTCGGCGCAGACGGTGCTCGACGCGCGTGGGCTGCCCGACGCGCAGGCGGTCGGCGACCTCGACGCCGACGGTCAGCGCTCGGTGGTGCTGGCCATCGTCCGCCGCGAGGTCGGCGTCATGGCGGTGGCCTGCCTCGTCATCGCGTTCCTGGCGCTGCGGGCTGCCGGGACGGCCTAGGGGCGCCGGGGTCGAGCGTGCGGTAGGCGCCGTCGTGGAAGACGAGCGGCTCGCGCGACGGATCGTCGTCGCAGGCCGTCACCGTGCCCACCCCGATGACGTGGTCGCCGCCGTCGTGGAGGTCGCGCAGGTCGCAGGCCAGCCACCCGACGGCGCCGTCGAGCACCGGCACCCCGTGCGCGACGCGGTGCGTGGCCGCCTCGAACTTCTCGGCCGGCGTGCGCTTGGAGGCGAACGCGCGCGCGAGGTCCTCCTGGCCGGCGGCGAGGATGTTGACGGCGAACCTCCGGGCGGCCCGGACCGCGGGCAGCGTGCGCGACGCCCGGTCGAAGCAGACGAGCAGGAGGACGGGGTCCAGGGAGAGCGAGGCGACCGCGTTCGTGGTGAGGCCCACAGGGCCGCCGGGGCTCCGGCAGGTCACCACGGTCACGCCGGTGGGGAAGTGGCCGAAGACCTGCCGGAAGCGGTCGGGATCGGGCGCCATGGGAGGAGGACGGACAGTAGCGGCGAACCCCGCCAGCGAGCCCGGCGCCGGCCTCAACGGCGGCAACCAGACCGGCCGGCGCCGGGCACTCCAGGTCGCGCGTGGCGCGGCGCAGCGGCAGCCGTCTCGTATGATGCCGCCCCCCATGGTCCGTCGTCGCGTCCTGCTCGGAGCCCTCCCCGTCGTCGCCGCCGGCATCCTCGCCGCGTGCGGCTCGGAGGGCATCAGCAGCAGCATCACGGCCGGCTCGGAGCCCGCGTCGGTCAAGCGTGGCGCGGTGCTCTTCTCCGACCGCTGCTCGGGCTGCCACAACCTCGACGTCGTCGGCGCCCAGGGCGGCGCGCTGGCGGTCGGGGACCGCGAGCGCGTGGACGGCCCGAACTTCAACGTCCGCAAGGAGGACGTCGGCTCGGTCCTCTACGCCATCCGCAACGGCGGCTTCTCGGGGGCGATCATGCCCGAGAACATCGTCGTGGGGCAGGAGGCGCAGGACGTCGCGGCCTTCCTCTCGCGCTACGCGGGCAAGGGCACGAACGCCTCCACGGAGCCGGCCCAGAGCTCGCCCGGCGCCGAGCCCGGATCGCAGCCGCCGGCGTCGCAGGGCTCCTCGGGCTCCTAGCCCGGCACGGGCCCCTGCCGTGCTCGACCTGAGGCTCATCCGGCGCGACCCGGACGCGGTGCGCGAGGCCCTGGGCCGCCGCGGGGGCGACGTCGCCGCCCGCCTGGACCGGGTGCTCGAGCTCGACGCGCGGTGGCGCGAGGCCACCCAGCGCGCCGAGGCGCTGCGCGCCGAGCAGAAGGCGCTCTCCGAGCAGGTCGCCGCGGCCAAGCGCGCCGGCGAGGACGCGAGCGCCGTCCTCGAGCGCCTGCGCGGGCTCTCGGCCGAGGTCAAGGAGCTCGCGGAGCGCGCGCGCATCGCCGACGACGAGCTCCAGCGCGCGCTGCTGGCGCTGCCCAACCTGCCCGACCCGACGGCGGCCGACGCGGACGCGGTCGTGCGCGAGGTGGGCGAGGCCACCTCGCCGGTCCCGGAGCCGAAGGACCACCTCGAGCTGGCCGGCGCGCGGATCGACATGGAGCGCGCGGCGCGCCTCTCCGGCGCGCGCTTCGCCTACCTGCGCGGTGACCTCGTCCTCCTCGAGCTCGCGCTGGCGCGCTGGGCCATGGAGCGGCTGGGCGAGCGCGGCTTCGAGCCGGTCATCCCGCCCGTGCTCGTGCGCGAGGAGGCGCTCTACGGGACGGGGTTCCTGCCCGACACCGAGCAGCAGCTCTACGCGCTGCCGCAGGACGAGCTCTTCCTCGTCGGCACGAGCGAGGTCGCCCTGGCGTCGCTGCACGCCGGCGAGATCCTGGACGACGCCGAGCTGCCGCGCCGGTACGCGGGCTTCTCGCCGTGCTTCCGCCGCGAGGCGGGCGCGGCCGGGCGGGACACGCGCGGGATCTTCCGCGTGCACCAGTTCGAGAAGGTGGAGATGTTCAGCTTCGTCGAGCCGTCGGCCTCGGGCGAGGAGCACGAGCGCCTGCTGGCCATCGAGGAGGGCCTCCTGCAGGAGCTCGGCCTGCCCTACCGCGTGGTGAACATCGCGGTCGACGACCTCGGCCCGTCGGCCGCCAAGAAGTACGACTGCGAGGTCTGGCTGCCCTCCCAGGACCGCTACCGCGAGGTCACGTCGTGCTCGAACACGACCGACTTCCAGGCGCGGCGCCTGGAGGTCCGCCACCGCGCCGCCGGGGCGAAGCGGCCGGAGGTGCTCCACACGCTCAACGGCACGGCCGTGGCGATGGGGCGGTGGATGATCGCGCTGCTCGAGCACGGCCAGCGCGAGGACGGGTCGGTCGCGCTGCCGGAGTGCCTGGTGCGCTGGGGCGCGCCGGCGGTCCTCCCGCGGGCCGGCGCCTAGGGCCCGGCGCCGCTCCCGGGGTCCTCCTCGCTCACGGCCTCGAGCGCCGCGCGGCGCGAGCCGACGATCGTGAACGTGGAGTCCAGCCGCGTGATGACGAAGAGCCGCAGGACCGTGGGGTTCGAGCACACGATCGCCATGCGCCCGCCGCGGCGGGTCACGCGCCGCAGCCCGTTGAGCAGGACGCTCAGCCCGGTCGAGTCGATGAACTCGACGTCGCTGAGGTCGAGGACGACCTGCGTCTTGCCGCGGCCGATGGCCGCGCTGAGCAGGCGGCTGAACTCCGGGGCCGTCGAGACGTGGATCTCGCCGGCGACGGCGATCAGGTGCGTCCGCTCGTCGACGTCCTCCTCGGACAGGTCGAACCGGGGCTCGGCGAAGGCCACATGCCCTCCCTACCCCAGCGGGCGCGCCCTTGTCAACGCGGGGGCGACGCTCGTGCCTGGGCATCGTGCCCGGGCGTCGGCGACCACCCACGGCCATCGGGCCCTCCCCGACGCCCTCGACCCGCACCGGGGCGACCGGGCGCCTCGCCCTCGGGCTCCTACGGCGCGGCCGAGAGCACCGCGTGGAGCACGTGCTCGACGCTGGCGTCGGCGCCCTCGTCGCTCGTGCGCACCCGGACGTCGGGCGCCGGCGGGGGCTCGTAGGGCGCGTCGCGGCCGGTCAGGCCGTGCATCGCCCCGGAGCGCTGGCGCGCGTACAGGCCCTTGGGGTCCCGCCGCTCGCACACGTCCAGCGGCGTGTCGACGAAGACCTCGAGGAACGGCAGGCCCGCCTCGGCGTGCAGGCGGCGCGCCGCGTCGCGGTCGGCGGCGAAGGGGGAGACGAGGGCGACGATGGCGACCGCGCCGGCGTCCGCGAACAGCCGGGCGACGTGCGCGACCCGGCGCACGTTCTCCGTGCGCGCGGCCGCGTCGAAGCCGAGGTCGCCGCAGAGGCCGTGGCGCACGTTGTCGCCGTCGAGGACGTAGGCGACGCGGCCGCGGTGCACGAGGGCGCGCTCCAGGCCGTGCGCGATGGTCGACTTGCCGGCCGCCGGGAGGCCCGTGAGCCACACCGTCGCGCCGTGCTGCCCGGTCGCCTCCCGCCGGGTCGGGCGGTCGAGCTGGCCGGGCTGCCAGGTGACGTCGGGGCTGTGGGGGTCGTGGGTGAGGTCGGAGCTCAGGTCGCGCGGGGGCTGGCGGCTTGGCGTGCGGTGGGCACTCTAGAGTCCCGCGGGTGAGCTGGCAGGACAGGGTGAACCGGACGCTCGTGCGCACGACGGGCTACCACCTGCGCAAGGCCGGCCACCGCCGGCGCCGCGTGCGGCTCCAGCCGGGCGACCGGCTGCTCGAGTCGCCCGCCTTCGTGCTGTCCAGCGTGCGGTCGGGCTCGACCCTGCTGCGCGTGCTGCTCGACAGCCACTCCGCGATCCACTCGCCGCAGGAGCTGCACCTGCGCGACATCACCGTCGGCGTGCGCGAGGGCTACCCGGCCGACGCGCTGAAGGAGATCGGGCTCGACGAGAAGTCGCTGCAGGAGCTGCTGTGGGACCGCGTCCTGCACCGCGAGCTCACGGAGAGCGGCAAGCGCCTGATCGTCAACAAGACGCCGAACGACGTCTTCATCGCCGACCGCATCAAGGAGTGCTGGCCGGACGCGCGCTTCCTCTTCCTCCTGCGCCACCCGGCCGCGGTGGCGCGATCGCGGCAGGCCGCGCGGCCGCAGGACACGCCCGAGCGCAACGTGAAGATGGTCAAGCGCTACTGCGTCGCGCTCCAGCGCGCGCGAGAGACCTACCCCGGCCTGACGCTGCGCTACGAGGACCTCGCCGCCGACCCGGCGCGCGTCACGCGCGAGGTCTGCGCCTTCCTCGGCGTCGAGTGGGAGCCCGCGATGCTCGAGTACGGCCGGGTCGGCCACGGCCGCTTCAGGGCGGGGCTGGGCGACTGGAGCGAGAACATCAAGTCCGGCCGCGTGCAGCCGGCCGCGCCGCTGCCGCCCGCCGACGAGGTCCCGGCCCCGCTGCGGGCCGTGTGCCGGACGTGGGGCTACCTGCCGCCCGAGGGCGACGACGCGCCCGACGGGCCCGGCGCGCGCGCCGCGCGCAACGCGCCGACGGTCCTCTAGCCGGCCCTAGCGCACGACCTCGAACGCGCGCATCATGTCGTTCTCCTCGTGCTCGAGGATGTGGCAGTGCCAGACGTACTGCGGGTTGGCGACGCCCGCCGGGAGCTCGATCGTGCCCTCGTCCGGGAGCTCGAAGCGGGCGCGGATGCGGGTGACCTCGCCCGGGTGGGCCTGGACGGTGTCCTTGCGGCCGTCCTCCTGGGGCGGCGCCGGCACGGCGGGGCCGGTGTACCGGATGGCCCGCGCCCCGGGGTCGTAGGCGGCGACGTCGAACGGCCGCCGATCGATGACCTCGAACGTGACGAGGTGCAGGTGGATGGGATGCGTGTCGGCGGTGGTGTTCACGAGCAGCCAGTCCTCGACGGCGCCGGCCGCCGGCCTGGTCGTGACGTCGGGCAGTCCCGTCCGCGCGTCGAGGTAGGGGGCGTCCTCGACGTTGAGGTGGGTCGGTGCGCCCGTCGCCGGATCGAGCGTCTCCGACAGGTGCTGCACGCGCGTGACGGACGGCGCCGGCAGCCGTGGCAGCGCGGGCAGCCGCAGTCCGGCGGCGGGCAGCGTGGTGTCGGCGCCGCGGAGCGCCTGGTCGACGCGGATCCTGAGGAGCTGCGTCAGCCCCGCGCGCCCGCCCGCCGGGTAGGGCGCCCGGGCGTCGTTCGTCACGACGAACGAGGCGTGGCGATGCTTCGTGAAGTCGACGATGACGTCGGCGCGCTCGCCCGGCGCGATCAGCAGCGCCGTCATCGGCACGGGCGCGCGGAGCAGCCCGCCGTCGACCCCGATCTGCGTGAACGGCAGCGGCCTGCCGCTGCGCCCGTGGGCGAGCCTGAGGTTGTAGAACCGCGACTGCGACCCGTTGACGATCCGGAACCGGTAGCGGCGCGGCTCCACGTCGAGGCGGGGCCAGGCCTTCGCGTTGACCACCGCGACGTCGCCGAAGAACTCCGGGACCCACACGGGGTGCTCCGCGGTCACGCCCTCGGTCGGGTAGGCCATGCTCCCGTCGGCGTTGAAGGCCTTGTCCTGGAGCACGAGCGGGATCTCGTACGGGCCGGCCGGGAGGCCGAGCGGGTTGTCCGCCTCGCCGGTGTCCTGGGCGTCGCGGATGAGGTAGAGCGCGGCGAGCCCGGCGTAGACGTTCGTGCGCGTGTTGCCGAGGGCGTGGTCGTGGTACCAGACCATGCAGGCGCGCTGCTCGTTGTAGTACGTGAACGTGGTCGTGAGGTGGTGCGCTCCGGTCGCGCCGTCCCGCGTGAACCACTGGAGCGGGGTGCCGTCGAACTGCGGGTGGTTCTCGCCGCCGTGCAGGTGCGGGACCATCCGGGCCGGCTCACCGGGGAGGACCGCCCCCGGGATCGTCGGGTCGTTGGGCAGGAACGCGTCGCCCAGCTCGTTGCGCCACTCGATCGTGACCGCCGTCGCCACGGCGTCGTTCGGGCGGCTCGTCGCCTCGATCGTCGGCCCGAGGTAGGGCAGGCCGGCGTCGGGGTCGTCGGACCAGTAGCCCCAGGTCCGCGACGCCGGGAGGTCGGGGTGGAACGTCCACGTCCTCGACTCCCTGGCCGCGATCGTGAAGCGCTTGCCCCCGCCGCGGCCGTCGAGCACCGGTGGCACCGGGAGCGGCTCCACCCACCGCCTCAGCCGGGGCGCGCCGACCGCCGCCGCGGCCGCGGCCGTGCCCGACGGCGCTCGCGCGACGAGCAGCCCCCCGCCGCCGATCGCCCCTCGCTGCAGGAGCTGCCGTCTCGTGAGCATGCACCCTCCCTCCGGTGGCGCTGCCCCGGCCCGCGTGCCGCGGGTCGGGGTGGTCGCCGACTCTGGCAGGGCGCGTGCCGCCGCGGATCCGGGGTCGCCCGCGGTCGTGGTGCGGGGAAGACCCGGGTCGACCGCAGGGCACCGCAGGTCGCCGGGCTCGTGCGCGCCGTGCGCGCCGGGGCTCAGCCCGGTGGTCGGGGGTCCTCGACCAGGCGGCGGACGTAGTAGAACGCCCGCTCGTCCCGGCCGGGCTCGGTGAGCGCGAAGCCGTGCGCCTCGTAGAAGCGCCGGGCGTCGGTGTCGCCCTCGTCGACGTTGATCTCGAAGGTCTCGGTCCCGCGTGCCCGGGCGGCCTCGACGGCGCGGCCGAGCAGGGTCCCGCCGATCCCGCGGCCGCGCAGGCCGGGCTGGACGTAGAGCTCGTCGAGGAGCGCGACGGGCCCGGCGTCCCACACGACGGGCCGGAAGGTCATGAGGGCCAGCGCCACGGGCGGGTCGCCCGAGAGCAGCAGGAGCACGTCGTCGCGGGCGAGCATCGCGCGCAGCCGGCGGGCGAGGACGTCGGGCTCGGGGGTGGGCGTCTCGAACTCGACGTTGAAGGCGTGCAGCAGCGCCGCGGCCGCCTCCGCGTCGCCGGCGTCCGCCACCCGGACGGCGTCCTCCCTGTGGGGCATGTCGGCATGGTCGCTCAGGCCGACCAGATGGCGTCGAAGGCCCGCTGGTCGAGCGGGAGCAGCCAGCAGGCGGCGATCCGCCGGTCGACGACGTCGTACAGCCCGACGGTCGACCAGCGGCGCTCGGTCCCGGCGATCGTGGCGATGCCGTCGGTCAGCGCGGCCACCCGGTCCCCGTCGCCGACGAGGACGTCGCGTCGCTCCATCCGGAAGCTGAGGGCGGCGAGGTCGCGGCGTCGCCGGAAGTAGTCGAAGACCTCGTCGAGCCCGCGGTGCGTCCCGGCGATGGGGCTGCCGCCCGGGACGGTCCAGGCGATGCCGGGCGCGAGGAGCTCCCGCAGCGCCGCCTCCGAGCCGCCCGCGTAGAACGCGTTCTGGGCCTCGTGGAGGCGGTCGAGCAGGCCGATGGCCGCGGCCCGCTCCATGGGCGGAGCGGCTAGGCGGGCGCGGGCGAGCCCGCCGGCGCGGGCTCGCGGGCGCCCGCCCGCCAGGCGCGCCCCATCGACCGCAGCATGGGCGGGTACACGACGAGGTGCCGGAAGGGCCTGATCGCGGCCATGTACGAGGTCCCGAGGAGGCCGTTCGGCTTCACGAGGACGGCCATCTGACCGCGGTGGCCGCCGTCTCCGTCCTCGACCCACCCGAGGTGCAGCACCCCGTGCATCGTGCGGTTGGCGATCTCCGCCGCCCACTCGTCTTCGAGGAGGTAGAGCGACGTGAAGGGCAGCGTGGCCACGTCGGGGCCCGGGGCGGCGCGCAGGTCCGCCGGCAGCCGGTCGCGGAGCGTGGGCACCCGGGATCCCAGGCCGGTGTCGGCGTCGTCCCAGCCGAGCAGCTCGCCGAGCTTCCACCGGATCGCGAAGAGCGCGCGGGCGGCGCGCGACGAGCTCCGCCCGGGGTCGAGCGCGGTCGCCTGCCGCACCAGCCGCGGGAAGTCGTCCGGCCCGCCGGGCGTCGGCAGGGCCCACACGTCCTCCACCCGGAAGTCGCGGGTGAGCTCGTGGATGCGCCACGGGCGGGAGGTGTGCGCGGTCGTCGGGAGCCTCATGCGGGACCTCCATCCATACGATGTCGTATGGATCGTTGCAGCATCGGCTGCAGGTGTCAATACGGTGCCGTATAGCCTCTCGCCGTGGCCAAGGTCCGGACCCCACGCGGCGCGTGGGTCGACGCAGCGCTGAAGGCGCTGGCGGCCGGCGGCCCGGACGCCGTCCGCATCGAGGCGCTCGCCGTCTCGCTCGGGGTCAGCAAGGGCGGCTTCTACTGGCACTTCGCCGATCGCGGGGCCCTGCTCGAGGAAGTCCTCGACGCCTGGGAGCGCCTGAGCGTCGACGAGGCGATCGAGCGGGTCGAGCGCGGGGGCGGCGACGCGAGGGCCAGGCTCCGGGCGCTCTTCGCGATCTCATCGGCGAGCGGCGAGCTCACGCGGATGGTCCTGAAGACCGACCTCGCGGTCCGCGACTGGGCCAGGCGCGACCCGGCGGTCGCCGAGCGCCTGCGGCGCGTCGACAACCGGCGCGTGGACTACCTGCGCTCGCTCTTCGGGGCCTTCTGCGCGGACGAGGCGGAGGTCGAGGCGCGCTGCCTGGTCACGATGTCGCTGTTCGTCGGCAACCACTTCGTCGCCGCCGACCACGGCGCGCGCAGCCGCGCGGACGTCGTGGAGCTGGCGCTGGCGCGCCTGCTGGCCTAGGCGCCGCCGCCCGCGGTGGGCCGAGCGCCTGCCCCGTCGTCACACGCACTTGCCGAGGTTGGGGGACCAGGTGCTCCCGGCAGGGCACGTCGGGGGCGCGACCGAGAAGGCGACCATCGTCTGGCATGACGCTGACGTTGATCGTCAGCGTTCAGACGACGCTAACCCGGTCGGCGCCGCGGGGTCAACCGAGCCGAGCGCGGGCTCGCCCACCCCGAGGCGGAGGGGGAGGGATTCGAACCCCCGGTCCGGGATCGCCGGACAGCGGTTTTCAAGACCGCCGCATTCGACCGCTCTGCCACCCCTCCGGGCGAGCCCGAGGGCTTGACGTGCCCTCAGGTGTCCTCAGCTGGGCCGCGGAACGACTGCTGAGGTGACTGATGATCGCAGCAGCCGGGGACCGGGCGACGCTGCTCGGCGTCGCCGGCGGCGCGGACGGCCTGTCCGCGCGCGATCCGAGACGTTCGGCGCGGGCAAACCCACTCATGAGACGTCGGAGCGTGTGAGCTGACTCGTCCCCGGACGCCGGAACGGACGACGATCGGCGGCGCCTTCGGCGTCGTTGACGCGCCGACCGAACGACCGTCGTCAGGCGGCGGGGTCATCGACCCGCAGCACGAGGCTCGCCGAGACCGCCATTCCGGCGGAGAGGACGAGGCCGAGCGCCGCGTAGCCGGCACCGGCGAGCAGCAGACCGCCGACCGTTGCACCCAGGAGGTAGCCGAGCTGGGTGGCGGCGGTTCGCGCCGCCATCATCGCGCCGGGGTGGGCAGGGAGTTGCGCGAGGCCCAGGTCGCTCGACGCGGCCGTGCGGACGCCGGCCGGCACCGCGATGAGGCAGAAGACGGCGAAGGCGACCGGCACCGACCGCGCGAGGCCGAACTGCACGAGGAGGAGGGCCGCCATCAGCACGGCGCACCCGGCGACCAGCCGCCGCTGCGAGCGCTGCCGGGTGACCGCGTCGCTGTGGGTCGCGCCCACGAGGTAGCACGCTGCGCCGCCGGCCAGCAGCCACCCGGCCACGGCTTCGCGCACGTGGAGCCGATCCACGAGCAGGGCGCCGATGAAGGTCAGCAGCCCGGTCCAGGCGGCGTAGGCCATGACCTCCGCCACGAGCCACCGCCGCGCGGAGGACCCCGCGAGGAGGGTCCGCAGCCGCAGGCCGCCCAGCGGGGCCGGAGTGGCGGCGCACGCCGCCACGAGCGCCGCGAGCGACAGCACGGCGGGCGCCGCCTGCGCCGCCCGCCAGCCGGCCAGGCCCGTCAGCGCGCCCGCGAGCGGGTTGACGAGGATCCAGGCGACGGCGTTCGCGCCCGCGACATGCCCGATCGCCCACGCCCGGCGCTCCCCGGAGAAGGCGGCCACGCCGCCGAAGGCGGCCGAGACGAGGCAGGCGAGGCCGGCGCCGGCGAGCACGTGCGCGAGGAGGAGCAGGAGCAGCGACGGCGCAGCGGCGACGGCGGCGCAGGAGGCGAGCCCGAGCGCGGCCCCGAGCCGGAGCAGGCGCCGCACGCCCAGCCCGTGCATCCGCGGCGCAATCGCGAGCGAGGCGGCGATGGCCATCCCCGCCGTCACCGTCCGCGCCTGGACCACGGCGGCCACCGGCGCGTGCAGGTCCCGTGCGATCGCGACGGCGGTCGGTGAGAGCACGACGAGCAGCGCCTGCGACGCCATCGCCGCCAGGACGAGCGGCGCCAGCCGAGCGCGCCGGGATGGGACCGCGGCGGCCCACGCGGCGTGCTCGGCGGACCTGCCGGTCGGGCGGGCGGGGGGAGGGAGGACGTCCGGTGCGAGCATCGTCCGGACGCTAGGTCCGGCGCCGCGAGCGCGACATCGGCGGCACCCCCCAAAGATCGCGGTGCTCGCGAGCGCCCGGTGGCGGGATGCACGTAGCGGCCGGCTGAGTCGCTCCCTACGACCTCATCCCGCCACGGGCTCGCACGTCGCCCGATTCCCCCTTAGACAAGCCGCTGGTCGATCGAGGGCCGTGTCCGGTTGCGCTCGGTGCCGTCCGCCTTGCGGCAGATGACGAGGGCCTCGATGTAGTCCCAGCGATAGCGGTCGGGGGCATCCGCGACGCGCTCCTCGAGCGTTCGGAGGAAGTCGGCGAGGAGACCGCGGGCGCGGTCCTCGCCCTCACGCGCGAACGCGCGCTGCAGGAGCGGCCCGCCCCAGGCGAGCACGCTCCGCACGTAGCCCCGCGCGAACACGGCGGGATCCTCGTGCCAGTAGGGATTGTCGAGACGGAAGAGCTCGGCGCTCTCGAGCTCGAGACCGGCGACCTGCCCGCCGCCCGCCTCGAAGGGCTCCCGAATCTCGTCCAGCGTGCGCATCCACACGGGAACGACGACCGCGGCGACGGTGGCGGCGCCGATGTGCCCCGCGCGGCGCCAGTCGGCGAGCACCCGGTTCATGTCGCCGATGATCTCGACGTAGAGCCCCGTCCTCTTGGGGCACGGAGCCGGCGAGGCCGGGAGCGCGGCGATGAACCGGCCGCCCGGCGCGAGCTCCATGGCGCGGATCTCGAGCAGCCGCTGCCACTGACGCGCGGCGGCCACGCGCCAGGCTCGCCGCTCGGCCTCGTCGATGTGGTCCGGGTAGCCCGGGAAGACCGACCCCGTCGACGCCAGGCCGGCCGCATCGGCGACCCAGTGCATCGCCGTCCCGGTGACCGCGACGTGCACGCTGCCCGGCGGCAGGCAGGGCGCCCGCTGGAGCGGGATGCCCGCCATGCTGATCACCGTGGCGGGAGACGGGCTGTGCTCGACCGCTCGGCGGCAGGCCTCGCCGTGGGCCTCCGGCGAGGCGTAGTGGGCGCCCGTGCCGGCATCGGCGACCCCGGGGCCGGCGTCACCCGGCGCGGGGATCAGGACGACCCCCGACCCGTCCGCCGCTTCACCGAAGGCGCGCCGCAGGTGCTCGCCGGCGACGCCCCACGCGTTCGTCGGCAGATCGACGAGCGCGTAGATCAGCGGCCGGCCGGCGCGCTGCTCCGCGAGATCGCGGATGAGGCCGTGCGAGTTGACCCCGTCGGCGGCGCCGAGATCGACCACGCGGAGCACCGGCTCGTCCGCGAACAGCCGCGCGGCGGCCAGCGCAGACGGGTGCGTCGCCTCGAACGCCGCGCGCTGCGAGAGCGCGTACCGCGCGTAGTCGTCCGCCATGCTCGAGAGTTCGGGGCGATCTGACGGCGTGGCGCCTCCTTCCGGACAGCAGCGCCGGTCCCGGCGCTGCGACGACGACGCTCGCACAGGTTCGGCTCCGCTCCAAGCGCGAGCTCCGCTCGGGCGCCTCATTCCACGTGGCGCCGGCCACACGACCACGACGGCCGTGCGGGCGCGGACAGGTCGGGTGAGCGACGACAGCCGAGCGGACGGCGCTCGCGTTCGCGCGAGCGCAAGGCGGTTCTACCGATCGCCGACGGGGATGGAAGGTGGGCGCCCTTCCTTGAACAGCGTCGCCAGCAGGATCACCAGCGGCCGGTCGCCCTCGTTCGCGCCGCTGTGCACGGTTCCCGGCCGTTCGATCACCCACTCGCCGGCGTGGACCGGGCCGGTGTGCCCTGCGGTGATCCGTCGCACGACGCGCGGGTCCTCATCGGCGGGGCCACGGTAGACGGTGACGGCTCTGGTCCTGACCGTGTACGTCAACGTGCCCTTCTGGATGGACGCGATCTGGGTGCCGGGGTGCCGGTGCAGCGCGAGCCGCGTGTGGGCCGGGATCGTCACGCGCGAGAGCGCCAATGTCCGCCCGCGGCCTCCGGCGGGATCGACGGCCTGTGCGAGCACGACGCGTGTCGCCTGCGCGGGAGCCCGGCTCGCCGCGCCGGCGGCGTAGGCACCCGCGCCGACGGACAGGAGCGCGCTGCCGGCGAGCACCGCCAAGCGCGACTGGGATAGCACGTGCGCCTCCCTTGCGGTCTGGGACAGGGCCGACCAACGGTAGTGCGGAGCGGCCCGACGTCGCCAGTGGGGACGCGCGCGCCGGCGGCCGGTGGCGGACACCGGGGTGGTGGCAGCTAGTCGTCGCTCCCGACGCCGAGGACCCGGCCGTCGGCCGCGTCGACCTTGACGTCCTTGCCGCCGACGTCGACGTTGAACACGAGGCGGCCGTGGTCCTGCTCGAGGTCGACCTCGTCGAGGCCGCCCGACGCCGCGGACTGCGCGGCGCGGATGGCCTGCTGCTCGGTGACCCTCGCCTGCGGCAGCAGGTCCTTCCCGTCGTCGAGTCGCGAGCCGCCGCTCGGCGAGCTGTCGGTCGAGCCGCTCGCGATGGCGACGCCCGCGCTGCCGGCGGCGATGGCGGCGACGAGCGCGATGCCCGCGGTGAGACGTGTCCTCATCTCGTTCCTCCTGGGGTTGGGGGCATGATGGCAGCGATGCTCGACCGCGTGGATGAGACGGTCGTGCGACCGGCCGGCCGCGAGGGGGAGGGGTACACTGCGCCCCTGCCCGGAGAGGTGGCCGAGTGGCTGAAGGCACTCGCCTGCTAAGCGAGTATGGGGCCACAAGTCCCATCGCGGGTTCGAATCCCGCCCTCTCCGCTCTCCGCGCCATGACGCCCAGCGCCGACCTCGAGCACCCCGGCGTCGAGGCCCGCGACGTGTGGCTGCGCCGAGGTGGGCGGGTGGTCCTCGCGGGGGCGTCGCTCGACGTCCCGCCGGGCTGCGTGACGGCGCTGCTGGCCCCGTCCGGCGCCGGCAAGAGCACGCTGCTGCGCTGCCTGAACCGGCTGCTCGAGCCCGACCGCGGCACCATCACCCTCGACGGCGCCGACGTCCGCGGGCTCGAGCCGCGCGCGCTGCGCCGGCGCGTCGGGCTCGTCGCCCAGACGCCCGTGATGCTGCCCGGCGACGTGGCGGCCAACGTGGGGTACGGGCTCGACGACGCGCCGCCCGAGCGCCTCGTCGAGGCGCTCGACGAAGCCGGTCTGGACGCGTCGTTCCTACCGCGTGACGCGGCGGCGCTGTCGGGCGGCGAGCGGGCGCGCGTCGCGCTCGCGCGTGCGCTGGCCCGTGCCCCCGAGGTCCTGCTGCTCGACGAGCCGACGGCGTCGCTGGACGCCGCCACCGCCGACCGCGTCGGCGCGACGCTGCGCCGGCTCGCGCACGACGGGATCGGCGTGTGCCTGGCGACCCACGACCTCCGGCTGGCCGGCGAGGTCGCCGACCGGCGGGTCGACCTCGGCGGCGCGTCGTGACCCGCGGCGAGCTGCAGGTCCTCGCGGCCGCCGGCTTCGCCGTCGTCGCGGTGGCCCTGGCCTGGCGGCTGCGGCTCGGCCTGGCCCGCGAGCTGGCGGTCGCGGCCGTGCGGGCCGCCGTGCAGCTCGCGGCGGTCGGGGCGATCATCGCCGCGGTCTTCGGCGCCCCGGCGCTGGCCTTCGTCTTCGTCGGCGCCATGGTGCTCACGGCGGCGGCGACGTCGGGCTCGCGGCTGCGCGGCGTGCCCCGCGCGGCGGCGCGCGCGGCCGTGGCGATCGCCCTGCCCGCCCTCTCCGTCGTCGGCGTGCTGCTCGCCGTCGGGGCATTCGCGGCCACGCCCCGTGCCGGCGTCCCCACCGCGGCGATCCTCATCGGGGGCGCGATGACCGCGACGACCCTGACCGGCCGGCGGCTGGTCGAGGCGCTAGGCGGCGAGGGCGACGAAGTCGAGACGCGCCTGAGCCTCGGCGACGACGTCCGCACCGCGCTGGCGCCGCTCGTCCGCCGTGCCGTCACGACGGGCCTGGTGCCCGCCATCGACCAGACGCGCAGCGTCGGCCTCGTGACGCTCCCGGGCACGTTCGTCGGCCTCGTCCTGGGCGGCGCCTCGCCCGCCGTGGCCGCCCGGACGCAGCTCGTCGTCCTCCTCGCGCTGCTGCTCGTCGAGCTCCTGGCCGCCCTCGCGATCACCGAGCTCGTCCTGCGCGCGGTCATCGCGCCGGGGGACCGCGTCGAGCCACTGCCGGCGCCCGACGGCCGCTAGACTCCGACGCTGCGCTGCGCCCGTAGCTCAGCTGGATAGAGCGTCGGTCTACGGAACCGAAGGTCAGAGGTTCGAATCCTCTCGGGCGCGTCAGGCGAAGGACTGCAACGGCATGAAGATCCCTGCAAACCGCGGGGATCTTCCCGTTGGGGGACTGACGCCGCCCGTCACGCTCGCAGGCTCTTGCAGGCCCTCGCAGGGGTGGTCGTCGTCGCATCGTCGTCGATCCCTAGGTTGGTGGTTCGAGTCCACCCGGGGGCACTGCTGGAACCGCATACCTGAGAGACCGGTCCGTCCACCCGGACGGAGCCTTGATGCGCTTCGTCCCATGTCAGCCTGAGAGCCTCGGTGCTTTGCCGGCCGTCAGGGAGCCGGACAAGGGCGTACCGCGTAGGCCCTCGCTGCTGCTCGACGACGCGCCGATGACCGGCGGCCCTATGAGCTCCTGTCGAACGCCACGATGGCGACGGGGTGGAACGGAGGTAGCGGCCAAGCCGAACATGCCGACCGGCTGCTCGCGCGCGATCTCGTCGACGTGAGCCTCCGTCGTCTGCCACCTGGCCGCAAGCTCTCAGCCGGAAGAAGCTTCATCGCTCTTCCCAGCAGGGTTCGTGACGGTGCGGCGGCTCGCCCCGACCACGCTTCCGCGCGACCAGGGCCTACTAGGCACAGCGTTGACGGGCGGCGGCAGCGGCGTAATAGTCGGCGCGCCGAGGAAGGGGAACGCGATGGCGCGACAGCTGCTGACGATGCTCGTTCCCGGCCGGACGGTGACGAAGCGCGCACGCGGATGCGGCCACCGCCGCCATGTCGTTCCGGCCGCGGTCGTCGCCGCCGCGTGCATGGTCGCGCTCATGCCATCAGCCGCCGCCGCGCGGCAACCCTACCTGCGCGGGCCGTTCGGCCCGGCGACCGTGCATCGCGTCGTGCGCGACCTCGGCCGCGTCGGCATCGGGGTCTACCGGCCCGGCTCGGCGCGTCCGGTGGCGCGCGTGCGGGGGCGCCGATCGCCGGTGCGGCTGACGTCCGAGCAGGCACGCACTCTTGCGTTCGGCGCGTGGGCGAGGTCCGGCGCGACCGGGAGCGCCATCAGCGCCCGCACGGGGCGCGTGCGGATATCTCGGCACCGGCGCGTGGCGAGCGCGATCATGCTCGCCGGTTGGGCCAAGCGCGCCCGCACGCCGAGCGCCCGACTCGCGCGACGACTGCTGGGCACGGTGCGCTGGCGGCGCTACCGGCAGGTCGTCTTCCCCTCCGTTGTGCAGCTCCTCTTCGCCTCCGACATGGCGCTGCACCTGCGTCCGCACGCGCGGCGACACGCCCACGGGGCGACTGCCGTCGCCGCCGCCGGGGGGCCGTGCTCGGCGATCGAGGGCTTCGTCACCGATCAGATCGACGCCTTCTTCGCGTCGATCGGCCGCATCGAGACCGACCGCGCGACGATCGACCGACTTTTCGGAAGCGGCCTGCTGGGCGACGTCGTCAAGGGCGTCGCCGACATCCTCTCGATCGGCGCCAACGCCGCGGTGGACGCGGCGCACCGGATCGTCATCGGCGGCGTGAAGGTCGCGACGAGCGCGATCGCGAGCACCATCGCCGGCGTGGCGAGCGTCGTGGCGGCCGTGAACCAGATCGCCAACGCGATCTTGCCGTGGGCGGGACGGATCCAGGGCGCGCCGAACCCGGTGTCCAAGGGGGTGGGCAGCGGCGTCCCCGGCATCCTCACGCTCACGGTCACCGCCCCCGGAAGCACGCTTCAGTGGCCCGCCGGCATCGCGGACTGCGCGGGCGTGCTCGGCATCACCCTGCCCTCGCTCGTGCCGCAGGGCGCCAACGTCTCGTGGGACGTGCACAACCAGGATCCCGCGCCGCTGCTCGTCGCCGGCTCCAGCCAGGGCCGGCTCGACGAGCACGGCACGTCGACACTGCCCTTCACGACGGCGACAGAGACGCCGGCGGAGGCCACCGGCGACCCGGCGATCGGTGCGGTCGTGGCCGTCGCGACCGTGCACCGCCGCGATCTCGATCAGCTCCTGGACCGGATCACCGACGATGTCTTCAACCTCATCCCGCCGCTCCTGCGCAACCTCGTCGCCCCCCGGCTCCGAGCGCTCCTCCGTCCACTGATCGACTCGGCGAAGGCAAGGATCGGCACGGTCCAGGACATCCAGGTCGCCGGCGTGGAGGCCGTTCGCTACCACACACCCCGGGAGGGCGGCTCGGGAGGCGGTTCGGGCGGCCGGCGAACGGGCGCGTTCCATGTCGTCATCCGCTGGCCCGGCGCGCCCTCGGCCGTCCCGCCGCTGCTCGACGTCCACACCTGCGTCGGGCTGCGCGGGCCGTGGAGCGGGACCCTGAACATGGGGCCGACCACGGCGCAGCTCACGCCGACACCCGTCCGCTTCACCACCCCGACGGCGCTGTTCGGAATGGCGACGGGCGCGCGGACCGACAGCGGCGTCGAGGGCGAGGTCGACAAGCTGACCCTCCACTGGAACATCCCCGTCGAGGTGTCCGCGAAGCCGAGTCCGGCCATGTCCTTCCCGGGCGCTCGGCGCCGGTTGATCACGGTGATCTCGACGCCCGACGTTCCCGACCAGCAGATCGACACTGGCTGGGTGCCGTTCACCTTCCTAGCGACCCAGTCGTTCCCGATCCGCGAGGGCAGCACGGCCTGCCGATGAGCCCACGCGGCGCGCGCCCAGTGGCTCGGAGGTGGAGGCTGCTGCACTGCCGTCTCGAGAGGAGATCCCCATGAGCTCGTCCGAAACCCCGCCCACAACGGAAGGCTCCGCCGAACTTCGGGACGGCTACGCCGAACTCGGCGACGTGCGGCTGCATTACGTCGAGGCCGGCGACGGGCCGCTGATCGTCCTGCTCCACGGCTTCCCGGAGTTCTGGTACGGCTGGCGGCGGCAGATCGCGCCGCTCGCTGCGGCGGGCTTCCGCGTCGTTGCCCCCGACCTGCGGGGGTACGACCTGTCGTCCAAGCCGGACGGCGTCGCCGACTACGGCGCTGACAAGCTGGCCGACGACGTCCGCGGGCTCATCCTGGAGCGCGGCGCCGAGTCTGCGCTCGTGGCCGGCCACGATTGGGGTGGAACCGCCGGCTGGACGCTCGCCATGAACCATCCCGAAGTCGTCGACCGTCTGGCCATCCTCGACGCGGCCCATCCGCGCAAGCTCAACGAAGGGCTGCGCCACCCCAGCCAGCTGCGACGGTCCTGGTACTTCTTCTACTTCCAGCTCCCGGATCTGCCCGAGCACCACGTGCGGGCCGACGACTGGGAGTTCTTGCAGGACTTTCTGCGCGACGCGCAACCCCCGTACACGCCCGAGGAGACGGCGCGCTACATCGAGGCGTGGTCACAGCCGGGGGCGGCGACGGCGATGATCAACTACTACCGCTTCGCGGTGCGCCACTCGGCAGGCGAGATCCGTCCCATCACGGCGCCCACCCTGGTCATCTGGGGCGAACGCGATCGGTACCTCGGCCCCACGCTCGCCGAGCCCCACCACGACGACGTGCCCAACCTCGACCGCGTCGAGCGCCTGCCCGACGCCTCGCACTGGGTCCACCACGACGAGGCCGAACGCGTCAACCAACTGCTCGTCGACTTCTTCGCTCCCGCCCGCACGACGTCGGCGGCGTAGATCGCCTCGAGGCCCGCGAGAGCATCGACCCGCTCGAGGCGATCTGGGGCAGGAGCCGTGAGCCGCGAGGCCAGGCGACGGCTCATTGCCGCTAGCACGATTGATGGAGGGCTTGGCTGCGATCGAGGCTCGCCGTGATCTTCCCCTCTCCAAGGAGGGCATCGTGACTGGACCTGGGGCGGTCGTTCTCGTCCACGGGGGGTTCGTCGACGGTTCCGGATGGCAACCGCTCTATAGCCTCCTGAGGAAGGACGGCTACAGCGTCAACGTCGTCCAGAATCCGACTGTTTCGCTCGAAGGCGCGCGAGACCCACCGACAGCTGTGGTCGATGGTCGGGACGCTGCCGGACCGTCATCGCGAGGTCCTCCTGCGCCGCTACGGATTGCGCGGCGAGGAACCCGAAACGCACGCCGAGATCGGCGCGCGGCGCGGTGTCGGCGAGGAGGGCCGCCAACCGCTCGGGCCCACCGCTGGAGTCCGCTGGCGGAGGACGTCTCGAACGTCGATCTCATCGCGATCGTCTGAACGTCCGTCCAGATGAGCCTCGCGGGTCCCGTGCGCTGAGCATGATCGTGGGTCCCACGAGCATGCCGCCACTCGGCGAGCTTGCGATCGATGCGTGCGCGGACCACCTTCCTGCTGCACGCGGGGACCACCGGACAGCACCCATGGTCACGCGCGGCTCCCTGAAGGGCCTGATCGGATGAGGCGCCTCCTGCGCCTCCTGGCCGCCATGGCGGCGCTCGGGCTCGGCGGCTGCACGTTCCGCGGCATCGACATCGCCGGCGGCAGCTGGGTCAACGCCACCTGGTACGACGTGACCGGTGTGAGCCCACGCGCCAGCCACGCCGGCCTCCGGTACCTCCGCGCCAAGGGCATCAACGCGGTGCGCGTGGACTTCCTCCTGGAACGCCTCCAGCCCATCAAGGGCGCCGCGTTCGACCCCACTGAGGCCGCCCTCCTGGGCGCCTATCTCGACGCGCTTCAGGCTGAGGGCATCTCCAGCATCCTGGACGTGCACAACTACGGCCACTGGGGGCCGAAGACCGGCCCGAGCGTGGGGGACGCCGGCTTCACCACCGCCCAGTGGAAGGACTTCTGGCGCCGGCTCGTGGCGTTCGTCGGCCGACGTGACCACGTGCTCGGCTACGAGGTGATGAACGAACCGGAGGGCATGACGGGCGGTGTCGCGCAGAGCAAGGCGATGGGCCAGAACGCCGTCGACGCGATCCGCGAGACGGACACCACCCGCTACATCTGGGTTCCCGGCTACCACTGGCAGAAGGTCCAGGGGTGGGGCGCCACCAACGGCGCCCCGTGGGTCGACGACGCCGGCCGCGCGGACCCCCAGGGTGAGCCGCTGCTGCGCTACGCCGCCCACCACTACTTCGACGCCAACGAGGACAGCAGCTACGGGACCGAGACGCCGCCGGCCGCGAGCACCATCACCGATCAGCTCAAGGAGTTCACCGGCTGGTGCGCCCAGTACGCCGTCAAGTGCGCCATCACCGAGGTGGGGTGGCCCAACGAGAACAGTGGCCATCAGGCCGCGTGGAACGGCATCGCGGAGAGCTGGTTCCAGGAGGCGGACCGCGCGAGGCTGGACGTGCTCGTCTGGGCCAGCGGCTGCGGGTTCGGCGACTCGGAGCTGCTGCAGTTCGGATGCTCCGACCCGGACGGCTACGTGGGCGGCGCGCAGATCGACACCGACCGCTCCAGCGCACAGGTGACGCTCGCCCACCTGAGCCCGTAGCCGCGGTCGTGAGGCTGCCGGCCGGAGGACGGGCGGCCGGCCCCTATGGGGTCGTGGGCACCCCAACCGGTTCGTCGCGGGCTCGCGCGAGGCTCGGGCTCGCGCGTTCCGGGTCGGTCTCATCGTCGGGGGCCTGAATGCCCCGCGGCGTGAGGAGGATCATGCCGGCGACGACGAGCACGGTGACCGCGACCCCGGCAAGGGCGACGACGAGGTCGAGACCGGTCATGCCCGCCTCACCGCGGACATCCAGAAGCCACCGGCGGCGAGGATCGACGGGACCCAGAGCCCGACGAACAGGCCTTCCTGGCGGTTGTCGGCGAACCACAGCCCGATCGAGAGCAGGAAGGACGCGACGGCAGCGACCAGGAACAGCGTCACGCCCAAGCGGTGTCGGTCCACGTCCTCAGCCTCCGGCGGGTACGGCGGGTACGGCGGGAACGGTCGATCGGTGGAGCTCGGCCATGACGGCCTCCTGTTCTCGTGGGTCACGACCCGTACGCCGCCGAGCGCCGACGGGATCGCCGGCGGGGTCGACCTTGCCAGGTCGGGTGCCGGCCGGGATCATGTGGGAGTCGTCTGGCGCACCGCTCCGGCGGTCGAGCCGCTCTTCAGCCCGCCCGCGCCGCGTGAGGTTGCGCGCCCTGCCACCGGCAGCGAAGGGAGCGAGCATGCCCCGGGTGGAGGTCGAAGGGCTCACGCTGAACTACGAGGTGCAGGGCGAGGGCGAGCCGCTCCTGCTGATCCCGTACACGTCCGCCGACCACGCCTGCTTCGCCTTCCAGCTGCCGGCCTACGCCGAGCACTTCAGGTGCATCGCGCTCGACCTCCCCGGGACGGGCGAGAGCGACAAGCCGCCCGGTCCGTACTCGACGGAGGGCCAGGCCGAGCAGGTCGCCGCCTTCCTCGCCGCGATCGGCATCGACCGCGCCCACGTCGCGGGCGTCTCGCTCGGGGCCGGCGTGGCCATGCACCTGGCCGCCCGGGACCCGGGTCGCGTGCGCTCGCTCTCGTTGCACAGCGCCTGGGACAGGAGCGACGCGTACCTGAGGACCGTCGTCGACCTGTGGCGCACCCTCGCATCGACGCTGCCGACCGTCGCGGACGTGGTGATCCAGTCGATCTTCCCGCTGTGCTTCACGCCCGAGATGTACGTCGGGCGGCCGGAGCTCGTGGCCACGCTGGCCGAGTTCGTGCGGGGCCGCCCCGCCCAGCCGGTGGACGCGTTCCTGGCGCAGACCGAGGCGGCCCTCGAGCACGACGCGAGCGCCGTGCTCGGCGAGATCGCCGCTCCGACCCTGATCACCTTCGGAGCCCGCGACCTCGTCTGCTCCACGCGCTTCGCCGAGCCGCTCGAGCGCGGGATCCGCGGGAGCGAGCTCGCGGTCTTCGAGGGCCTGTCGCACGCGGGGCTCCACGAGGACCCCGAGACGTTCAACCGCGTGACGCTCGACTTCCTGCTGCGCCAGCGGGCGTGACGCGCGCGCCGCGTCCGCACCTGCATGCGTCCGCCCGGATGGCGGCCGGCGAACGCGATCAGACGCGGTGGCGGTCGAAGCCGGGGGTCGACAGCACGCGGTGGTCGGTCGTGATGCACAGGGCGTCGTAGCCGGCGAGCGTCGTCGTCCACGCGGGGCCGTCGGCGCCCATGGCGAAGGCGGCGGTCGCGTAGGCGTCCGCCGTGGCGAGCTCCGGGCCGATCACGGTCACCGAGAGCAGGCCCGTGGGCGGCGCGCCGGTGTGCGGGTCGAGGATGTGCGCGCCGCGCTCGTACGCCCCCGACGTCGCGACGGCCAGGCCCTCGACGGCCACGACCGCGGCGAGCGCGCCGGGCTCCTCGGGATGGCGGATGCCCACGCGCCAGCGGCGGTCCGGCGCCGGGCGGCCGCGCGCGACCACGTCGCCGCCCGCGTTGACGCAGAGGCTGGCGGCCCCCGCCTCCGCCAGCCGCTGCGCGGCACCGTCGACGGCCCACCCCTTGACGAGGCCGGACGGGTCCAGGTGGCCCGCCGCGCGGACCGCGAAGAAGCCGTCCGTCGCCCGCTCGAGCGCGAGGCACCGCGTCAGGACCTCGTCGACCTCCGGGCGGCACTCGGCCAGGGTGAGCTCGCCACGGTCCAGCCGGCTGATCTCGCTGTCGGCGCGGTAGGTGCTGAAGATCGCGTCGACCTCCCGCAGCCAGGCGAAGGCCGGCTCGACGTCGACCTCGACGCCGGGCACGTCGGGGAGGTCGATGCCGATCGGCATCCCCATGATGTGGCGGACCTCGGTGCGGCGGGCGGGCGGCACGCCGACAGTGTCGCCGGGGACCCTGGGAGCCGGCTGAGCGGCGGGCGCGGCCGGCCGAGGGCGGCCTCAGCGTTCTCTCAGGAGATCCTGATGATCGGTTCCGACACTGCCGGCGATGACGCAGAGCGCCGCACCCCGCCACGATGCCGGCCCGGACGGACGCCCGTGAGCGCGCTCCGGGCCCCCGATCCGCCGCCGTCGCTCTGGCGCGATCCTCCCGCCCGGGCCCGGCCCACCTGTCGCGGCGCCGCCTCGCCGCCGGCCCGCGCGACCGCGCCCGGTCGCCGTCGACGTGCTGGCCGCCGCGGCCGGGATCGGCCTCGGCCTGACCATCGGGCTCGCGGTCACCGCCGAGAGCGCCGGGTCGCTCGGCGCGCCCGGCGGCATCGCCACCGCGCTCGGTCGCCTGGCCGGCCTCCTCGCGGCGTACGCGATGGTCGTCGTCGTGCTCCTCGTGGCGCGCGTGCCGCCGCTCGAGCGCGCCATCGGCCAGGACCGCCTCGTGGCCTGGCACCGCAGGCTCGGGCCGTGGCCCCTCTACCTCCTGCTCGCCCATGCCGTGCTCATCACGGTCGGGTACGCCCAGCAGGCCCACGACGGCGTCGTGCACGAGCTCGGCCGGCTGCTGTGGACCTACCCGGGCATCCTGGCCGCGACCGCCGGCGGCGCACTCCTGTTCGCCGCCGGCATCAGCTCGTACCGGCTCGCGCGCCGGCGGATGGCCTACGAGACGTGGTGGTCGGTGCACCTCTACACCTACCTCGCGCTCTTCCTGTCGTTCTCGCACCAGGTCGCCACGGGCGCCTCGTTCGTCGGGCATCCCGTCGCCCGGGCGTGGTGGACCGCGCTGTGGGCCGGGACGCTGGCCGTCGTCGTCGCCGCGCGCATCGGGCTGCCGGTGTGGCGATCCCTGCGCCACCGGGTCCGCGTCGTGGGCGCGACGCAGGAGGGCCCCGGCGTCGTCTCGCTCGTCCTGCGCGGGCGCAGCCTGGACCGGCTGCCGATCGCCGGCGGCCAGTTCCTGCAGTGGCGCATCCTCCGCCGGGGGCTCTGGTGGCAGGCGCACCCGTACTCGCTCTCGGAGGCGCCCGACGGCGACCTGCTGCGCATCACCGTCAAGGACCTCGGCGACCACAGCGCCGGGCTCGCCCACCTGCGCGCCGGGGACGCGCGTGGCGATCGAGGGCCCCTACGGCACCTTCACCGCCGACGCCGCCGCGCGCGACCGCCTGCTGCTCGTCGGTGCCGGGGTCGGCACCGCGCCGGTCCTCGCGCTGCTGCAGGAGCTGCCGCCGGGCACTGACGTCACGGTCCTGCTGCGGGCCTCGACGCGCGCGGACCTCGTCCTGCGCGCGAGGTCGCGGCCGAGGTCCGGCGGCGCGGTGGCCGCCTCGTGGACCTCGTCGGCTCGCGCGACGAGGTGCGCCTCGACGCGCACGCCCTGCGCGAGCTCGTCCCCGACGTGCGCGCCCGCGAGGTCTACCTCTGCGGCCCCGACGCCCTGTCGCGCCGGCTCGCCACCGAGCTCGAGCGCAGCGGCGTGCCGAGGCGCCGCATCCACTTCGAGTCCTTCACCTTCTGAGCCGGAGGCACCATGCGCCGATCCCCCATCGTCCTCGCGGGCACCATCGTCGGCACGGCCGGCGTCCTGGCCTTCCACCCGCACGCCCCGACCGTCCAGACCGCGACCGCCACCGCCCGCGCCCGCGACGACGGGCAGCGGGTCGACGAGCTCGGCCACGTCGTCCGGCGGGACCGGCACCGGCTCGGGCTCGTCCGGCGGTTCGACGACCGTCTCAGGCACCGCGACCGGCGACGCCGTCGCCACCCAGTACGGCAACGCCCAGGTGCGGGTCACCGTCAAGGGCGGCAAGATCGTCGCGATCACGGCGCTGGAGCTGCAGGGCAACGACCCGCACTCCGTGCAGATCTCCTCCTCGGCCGAGCCGGTCCTGCGGCAGGAGGCGCTCGCGAAGCAGGGCGCGGACGTCGACGCGGTCAGCGGGGCGACCTTCACGAGCGCGAGCTACACGCAGTCGCTGCAGTCGGCGCTCGACAAGCTCGGCTTCAAGGCCCCCGACGGCTCCGTCGCCACGCTGGCGGTGCCGGCGGGCGGCGGTCACTGACCGCCCGCTCGCCCCGGGGCCGCCGGGCCCGTCGTCGTCGTGTCCCTGACGCGGCGCGTGCCAAGGGGTACGGTCCGCCCCAGGTCAATCGACGAAGGAGAGGGCATGCAGCTCTACGCGATCATGCGGCGCAACGGCTGGCGCTCGGCCGAGGACCTCCAGGAGGCGGCCGCGCGCTCGACGCGCGTCGGCGACGAGGACATGCCCGACGAGGTGCGGTGGATCCGCAGCTACGTCCTCGACGAGACCGACGGCACCGTCGGCACCGTCTGCATCTACGAGGCGACGAGCCCGGAGGCGCTCCGCCGTCACGCCGAGCTCGCCGACCTGCCGGCCGACGAGATCATCCCCGTGGCCGACACCGTCGTCGTGCGCCCGGACCCGGAGCCGGCGACCGCCTGACCGGCACGGCCGGGCGGAGCGCGACCGCGCCGGGGGGCGCGGTCGCGCTCAGCGCGCGCCCTCGAGCGTCGCCGTCAGCTCGGCGAGCTGCGCCTGCAGGCCGCCGCAGACCTGCTCGCACAGGGCGTAGACGCCCTCGTCGGCGACGCGGTAGAACGAGCTCGTGCCGTGCCGGCGTCGCGCGACGACGCCGGCCTGGAGGAGGACGCCGAGGTGCTTCGAGGCGTTCTGCTGGCTCGTGCCCAGGCGCTCGGTGATCTGCGCGACCGACAGCTCGCCCTCGCGGAGCTGGTCGAGGATGCGGATCCGGTTGGGATCGCCGATCACGCGCAGGCGTGCGGCGATCAGCTCGGCCAGCTCCATCGGGATCGGGGTGGGCAGGTCCATGCGGTCGTGCTCCTGGTCGTTCGCGGCGCTCAGCGGGTCGAGCAGCTGTTGGCGCCCGTCTCGAGCTCGGGGTCGAAGGGCCGCGCACCGGCGTTGACGGCGATCACCGTCTCGTAGTTCGCCGGCCGTGGCGGCATGTCGGCCAGCAGCGCGTCGGCGAAGGCGCCGGGGTCGTCGATCGCCAGCTCGGGCACCGCGGAGCGCACGGCCGAGAGGGGCGGCGCGATGGCGGTCGCGTGCACGCCGGGGTGGGCGTGGCCAGGCAGGAGGACGACCGCGTCGCCGAGTGGGAGCACCCGCTCGTGGAGCGTCGCGTGGAGCGTGCGCGCCATCGCGCGCGCGCCCTGCGGGTCCCCCCACTGGAGGTCGGGGCGCGCGATCCCGTCGGCGAAGAGGGAGTCGCCGCCGATGAGCGCCCGGTCAGCGACGAGCAGCCCGGTCATGTCGGTCGTGTGCCCGGGCAGGGCGAGCGCGCGGATCTCGACGTCGCCGAGCGCGATCGTGTCTCCGTCGTGCAGCGGCCGGACGCGCTCGGCGTAGGCGACGCCGCGCGCCAGCGACGGGGCCGGGAGGCGCAGCGTCGCGCCGGTGGCGTCGGCGAGCGCCCGGGCGCCCGAGAGGTGATCGGCGTGCAGGTGGGTGTCGACCACGTCCGTGATGGCGAGACCGCGCCGGGCCGCGAGCTCGGTGTAGAAGGCCGCGTCGGGCGCCGGGTCGACGACGAGCGCGTCGGCGCCCGCGGCGACGAGGTAGGACAGGCAGCCACGCCCGGGCCGCTGGACCTGGAGGACCGAGACCCCCGCGATCCCGAGGTCGACCGGACGCGCCTGCAGGGCGCCGATCCAGGCGCGGATGCCGCCCTCCACGAGCATCGCGTCGACGCCGTGCGCGCGCAGGGCCTGCGTCACGCTCTGCGCGGCCATCCCGCGGTTGCACACGACGGCGACCGGCCCGCGGAGGGCGCGGGCCGTCGCGTCCGGGTCGGCCAGGACGGTCGCAGCCGGCTCATGGCGGACGCTGGAGCCCCGCGCCTCGATCCCGGCGGCCGGGTCCTCGCGGACGTCGAGCACCGTGAGGCGGTCGCCGCGTGCGAGGCGATCGGCGAGGTCGACCGCGGTGATGGAGGGTGAGGGCGAGGCGATCGTCACGGGGTGCTCCAGTCGGAGGGACCGACGTCGTGTCAGCGACACCGACACTAATGTACAACTGTGTAGTTGTCAATGGCCAGCGTCCGCTCACACGCTGACGCCGGCGACCGTCGCGCCGGCGACGCCGAGCGCCACGAGCGTGACGAGCACCGCGAAGGCCCGCCCGAGCGCCTGCGTCGAGACCCCGTCGGAGAGCCGCGGGCCGGCCACGGCGCCGGCCACCGCGGCGACCCCCATGGTCGCGGCGACCGTGAGGTCGAGGCCGTTGCCGGCCGCCACGTGCGCCGCCAGGCCGGAGAGGGAGACCATGGCGACGACGACCATCGACGTCCCCATCGCCTCGCGCATCCCGAAGCTGAGGCCGATCGCGAGCGCGGGGACGACGACGAAGCCGCCCCCGACGCCCGCCAGGCCGGTGAGCGCCCCCGCGAGCAGGCCGGCCGGGACCAGGACGCGGCCGCGGGGCGCCGGGCAACCGCCGGCGGCGCGGGCGGGGGAGCCCGCACGGTGCCACGTGACGCGCGCGGCGAGCAGCATGAAGCCGCTGAAGAGGAGGAGCAGGGCGGCGCCCCCGAGCGCCCGGTTGGCGAGGGTCCCGACGACGCTGCCGACCGACGCGGCGGCCGCGAACCAGGCTGCGGAGGCCCAGCAGACGGCGCCGCGACGGGCCTGCCCGACCGCCCCCGTCGCCGCGCCGGCGGCGACGACCGCCAGGCTCGCGGTCGTCGCCGCGTGGACGTCGAGCCCGACCCCGTAGACGAGCGCCGGGACCGCGAGCACGGCGCCACCGCCGCCGACCGTGCCGACGACGAGCCCGATGACCAGGCCGAGGACGAGGGCGGCGATCACGCGGTCACCGGGACCGGCGCGCACTGGCGGACGCTCGAGTGCCTCGTGTACAACGACACAACCGTAGAGTAGTGAAACGTCGGCTGCAGTGCGGCGACGGGTCCCTTCGTCGTCCTCGCCGGCGGGCGTGCGGCCGCCGACGCGCCGCGCCGTCCCGGATAGGCTCGCCCCATGCGCGTGCTCGTCACGGGAGCGAGCGGGTTCCTCGGGAAGGTGACATGCGCGCGCCTGCTCGCGGAGGGGCACGAGGTGCTCGCGCTGGTCCGCCGGCCGGGGAGCGAGCCGCCCGGCACGACCGCGGTGGCGGGCGACCTGACGAGCGCGGGCGCGCTCGGGCCGGCGGTGGCCGGCGCGGCGCCCGACGTCGTGCTGCACCTCGCGGCCGAGATCGCCTCGCAGCGCAGCGAGGCGAAGGTGCGCGCGGTGAACGTCGAGGGCACGCGGGCGCTCGTCGACGCGTGCGTGGCCGCCGGGTCGCCGCGCGTCGTCTTCGCCTCGACCGTCGTGACCGGCGACGCGGGCGGGCGGCTGCTCACCGAGGACGAGCCGCTGCCGGTGGCCACGCCCTATGGGCGCTCGAAGCAGGACGGCGAGCGCCTGCTCGCCGAGAGCGGCCTGCCGCTTGTCGTGATCCGGCCCTCGCACGTCTACGGCCCCGGCGGCTGGTACGCGGAGGACCTCGTGGCGCGCCTGCGGCAGCCGGGGCGCTTCTGCGTGATCGGCAAGGGCGCGAACCTCTGGGACGTCGTCCACGTCGACGACGTCGCCTCCGCGCTGCTCTTCGCGCTCGCCGACGCGCCGGCCGGCGAGACCTACCACTGCGCCGACGACGAGCCCATCACCGCCTACGACTTCATGGCGCTGACCGCGAGCACGCTCGGCCTCGGGCCGCCGCGCAGGATCCCGGTGGCGGTCGCGCGCGTCGCCGCCGGCGCGAACGCCGTCGACGCCGTCGTGCGCTCGGCACGCTCGAGCAACGCGAAGCTCCGCGCCGCCGGGTGGGTGCCGCGCTTCCCGTCGGCGCGCACCGGCGTGCCGGCGGCGCTCGACGCCCTCGGCTGACGCGCGCCGGAGGCGGCCCGCCGCGCCACCGCGGGCCCGCCGCGTCAGCGCAGGCGCCCGGGCACCCAGGCGCCGTCGTCCGGGGCCGGCGGCAGCCGCGGCGACGTCGTCCCGCTGGCTGCGCACAGGCGCTCCAGCACGCCGTGCAGGCGCCGCGCCTCGCGCCGCGCCTGCGCCGTCCGCCCGGCGCCGGTGCCCTTGGCGACGAGGTTCAGCGCCTCGTCGGGGTCGGCCTCGAGGTCGTACAGCTCGTACTCCGGCGCCACCGCGCCGTCCGGGTCGAGGTAGACGGCGTACTTCCAGCGGCGGTCGCGCACGCAGCGGATCCGGTTCGGCTGCCCCGGCGCCTCCTGGAACGCCGTCCCCGCCTGGTGGTCGTCGTAGGTGAACAGGACCGCGTCGCGGACGCCGTCGCGCTCGCCGCGCAGCACCGGCCCGAGGTCGTGGCCGTCGAGCCCGCCGGGCGCGTCCGGCCCCCCGGCCAGGCCCAGCAGCGTCGGCACGACGTCGACGAGCGAGACGAGCGCGTCGCTCTGGCGCGGCGACGGGAAGAGCGCCGGGCTCGACACGACGAGCGGCACGTGGATCGACTCCTCGTAGGCGTTGAAGATCTTCTGGCGCAGGCCGCCGTGGGAGAGCCCCAGCTCGCCGTGGTCGGCGGTCCGCACGATCACGGTCCGGGACCGCAGCGAGGAGGGGTCGGCCGGGTCGCCGAGCGCGGCCAGCAGCCGCCCGACCTTCGCGTCGGCCTCGCGGTGCAGGTGCGCGTAGAAGTCGGCGTAGCGCTGCTGCTCCTCGCGCCCGTCCAGCGCGCCGAGGTACGAGGCCAGCCCGAGCTTCGTCATCGCCTGCACCGTCGGCTTGTCGCGCAGGTCCTCGTCGAGGGTCCGCGGCAGCGGGACGCGGACGTCGTCGACGTCGCCGCGCGCGTAGCCGCCCTCCTCGTAGGAGGCCGGGTAGCCGAGCACGTCGTGGGGGTTGATGAGGCACCAGACGAGGCAGAACGGCTCCGGGAGGTCCGCCCGCGCGAGCCAGTCCTCCATCTGGCGCGTGTAGTCCTCGTCCCAGCCGCGCCCGCTCGGGCCCGCGCGCCCGCCGCCGAACGACGTCGCCTTGGCGTCCCCGCCCGCCTCGGACGGCTCCCAGTCGGCGAAGCCGTAGTCGCGCCGGACCCGGGCCGCGTCCGCGGGCTCCCAGTCCCCGCCGCCGGCGGGCTTGGAGAGGTGCCACTTCCCCTTGAGCGCGACGTGGTAGCCGCGCTCGCCCAGGAGCGTCGCGAGGGTCCGGGTGCCCGGCGGCAGCTGGGGCTCGTCGCCGCTCTTGGGGCCGAGCCGCAGGAGGCCGCGCGCGAAGGCGCGCGCCACGCGGCCCGGCGGAGCCTCCCCGCTGAGCGCCAGCCGGGCCGCCGCGCGCACGACGTCCGGCGCGTGACGGCGGTCGGGGAAGAGGTCCCCGGCGGTGAGCGTCAGCGTCACCCCGTGCCGCGACGGGTAGGTGCCGGTGAGCAGGCTGGCCCGCGACGGGGAGCACATCGCCGTCGCGATGAACGCGTTCGTGAACGTCATGCCGGTCCGCCGCAGCTCGGCGTCGTTGGGCATGAGCGCGTCCCGCCAGCCGGGCTCCGCCGGCCAGTGCTGCGGGGCGCGCTCCTGGTCGGTCACGACCAGCACGAGGTTGGGCGGGCGGTGCGGCGCGGCCATCAGCGCTCCAGGCCCTCCTCGCGCAGGACGGCCTCGAGGTCCTGGACGTGGTCCTGGCCCCAGAACAGCTCGCCGGCGTGGACGAGCACCGGCACGCCCCAGTGGCCGAGCTCGTCCAGGCGCGCGGTGCTCGCGTCCACCCGCGCGCGCAGCGCCGGGTCCTCCAGCGCCATCCGGCAGGCGTCCCACCTCAGGCCGGCCCGCTCGGCCACGCCCCGCAGCCCGTCGTCGCTCGCGACGTCGACCGCCTCGGCCCAGATCCCGCGGCTCGCCTCGAGCACGAAGTCGCGCTCGCGCCCCACGTCGACCGCGTGCTCGGCGAGGAGCAGGCAGCGCTCGGCCCCGGCGCCGATGGGGTCGTGGATGCGGCCGAAGGGCAGGCCGAGCCGCGCCGCCTCGCGGTCGACGTCGCGCAGCGTGTGCAGCCGCTTGGCCCGTGGCACCGCCTGGCCGCGCATCGCCATCGGGATGACGCCGCGGTAGGCGAGGTCGACGTCGAAGCGCTCGGGGAGGCCGAACGCGCGCGGCGCGGCCAGGTACGAGTACGGGCTGCGGAAGGAGAAGAAGAACTCGACGCGCGGCGTCATCGCGCCGCCCAGCCGAGCTCGTCGAGCCGGTGACCGATCTGCTCGACGCGGTCCTGGGCGAAGAACCACCGCCCGTGCACCCAGGCCGCGGCCGTGTCGTACGGGCCGCGCCGGCGCATGCGCCGCTCGTTGCGCCGCACGGCGCGGGCCGCCTCGTCGGGCGGCGGCGGGTCGCCGCCGAGCTCGCGGCGCCAGAGCGCGGCGAAGTCGACGTTCGCCCCGACCTCGGCGAACCACAGGCGCCGCAGCGCCGCGACGCAGAAGCGCTCGAGCGCCGGGCCCTGCGGGCCGGCCGCCACCCAGCCGGCCAGGAACGCGGTGTCGCCGGGCGCGAGCGGCTCGTGGCGGGTGAGCACGAGGCCGGCGCGGCCGGCGCGGCGGGCCGCGTCGGCGAGCGCGTAGCGGCGCTTGGCCTCGACCGCCGGGTCGTCCGGGATGCCCCGCCGGACGACCGGGAGGAGGACCAACCGGACGTCGCGGCCGCGCAGGCGCTGCACGAGGTCGACGACGGCCACCGCGCCGGCGGGGTCGTCGAAGGCGAAGAACAGCTCGACGCGGCCGGAGCGGTGCAGCGCACGCCGCAGCGCGGCGCCGAGCCGCCGCGGCCGGTCGACGCGCGCGGCGAGCACCACGGCCCGGGGCAGGACGCGGCGGGCCAGGTGGTCGGCGGCGGAGCCCGGTGTCGTCACGGCGCGGCCGCCGGCGCCGAGGTCGCGAGGCGCCGTCCGGCCGCCCCCAGCGCGCGGACCGCGAGCCGGGTCGCCGTCGTGGCGACGTCGAGCCGCGTCTCGAATCCGCGCCGTGCGCCGGAGGCGAGGGGGGCCAGGGGGGCGCCCTCGCGACCCCCCAGCACCTGCCAGCGCCGGACGCTCGTCGCGCCGTTCCAGCTCGCGAAGACGGCGACGCGCCCGGGGCCCGTGCGCTGCACCGCGAGCGCGGGCCGGGTGCGCGGCGTCGCGCGCCACGGGACCCGCAGGACCCGGTAGCTCCCGTCGCCGTCGGGCAGCTGGGCGTCGAACAGCAGCCGCCCGCCCCGCGTGAACTCGGAGAAGAACGGCGTCGACCCGAAGCCGACGAACACGTTGCCGCCGGGGCGCGTCTGCACGCTGCCCTCGCTCTGGGCCGAGGTGTCCGGAGCGCGGCGGTAGCTGCGCACCACCGTCGCGCGGTGCCGGCGGTGGTCGAGCGCCAGGACGAGGCCGCGCGAGGCGGGCGCCTTCTGCGGCGGCCCGGCCTCGTCGTCGAAGAGGCTGATCCGGCCGTCCGGGAGCATCCGGGCGTCGTGCTGGAACCAGAAGCGCGCGCCCGGGCCGAGCCGGAAGTCGCTCGCCTTCCCGCCGAGCGTCCACGCGACGCGCCCCGTGGGCCGGTCGACGAGGTAGAGGGCGGACGTGTCGCGGGCCGACAGCAGCACGCGGCCGCCCGGCAGGGCCTGGATCGCGTTGAGGTGGAAGGCGTCGTAGGACGCGCTGTTGGCGGGGGTGGCGTAGGACTCCGCGAGCGGGACGTGCCCGAGCGCGTGCCACTCCCAGACGACGAGCCCGGTGCGGACGTCGACCTGCTGGACGATGGCGTCGAGCAGCGGCGAGCGCGTGCCGGCCGGCGTGCCGGGCAGGTGCACGAGCACCGGCGAGTAGACCGTGAACAGCGCATCGCCTCCCGGCGTCAGCTCGAGCTCGTGGAGGTCCATCGGGTAGCCGTTGCCGGCGTGGACGGTGGCGACGGTGCGGTACGACGTGTCGGCGATCACGCCCTCGCCCAGGCCGAAGGCGGCCGCCGTCACCGGGCCCTGCCACCAGGTGAGCACCCGGCGCCCCGCGAAGCGCTGGACCCGGAGGTTCGCCGCGACGTCGGGCGGCGTGAGCTGCCGGAACCACACGGGCTCGCCCCGGCGGTCGGCGATCATCGGGCCGCCCGGGCCGACGGGCGAGATCGTCACCGTGGTCGTGCTGCCGGGGTGGACCACGGGGGACGGCAGCGGCGTGAGGAGGAGCGCGCCGCGGGTCCCGCCGCGGTCGCGGTGCACGGTGATGCGCGGCGGCACGAGGCCGGGCTCGGAGGTGAAGTGGCGCAGCTTGTCCGGCTGCGTGGCGGTGATCCGCAGCACGGGCGGCGTCACGCCCGCGACGGCGACCGTGAACGCGAAGCGGACCGGCGCGCGCCCGCGGACGCGGACGGCGACGCGCACCCGCTCGCCGGGGGTCAGCGGGGCGGCGGGGACGAAGCTCGCCCCCCGGTGCCGGGAGTAGGGCCGCAGGCGCCCGGCGTGCGCGCCGCTCGCGGCGCCGACGACCCGCACGGAGGCGATGCGCCCGGGCGCGACGCCGAGGACGCTGACCTGCGTCTGCGGCGAGGCGTCCGGCGTGCCGGGGGCGGGGGAGATCGTGAGCCGTCCGGCGGCGCCCGCGGACGCGGGGCCGGCGAGCGCCGCGACGACCGCGGCGACCGCGGCGACCGCAGCGGCCAGGGCGGCGCGGGCGCGCCCGGGGCGCGGCGGGACCGGGTGCGGGGACGGGCCGCCGGGGCTTGCGGGCACGGGACCTCCGGGACGGATGGGGACGAGCGCCGCCGGCCACCTGGGGCGCCGGCGCCGCCGGGTCATCCGACCACTTGTTGGAACGGATGTCAACTAGACTGCCCGTCGTGCCCTCCGACCCGCTTGCGCCCGTCGCCCGCGGGCGGCGCCTGACCCCCGACGCCCGCCGCCGCCACATCCTGCAGGCCGCGCGCGCGCTCTTCTCCGAGCGCGCCCACGCGAGCGTCACGACGGCCGACGTGGCCGAGGCCGCGGGCGTCGCGCGGTCGCTCGTGCACCACTACTTCGGGGGCATCCGGGGGGTCTTCATGGCCGTCGTCGCCCAGGGCGGCGCGGAGCTGGCCGACGTGCGGACGGCGGGGCCCGAGACGCCACTCGACGAGCGCCTGGCCCACAACGTCGCCGCGGGGCTCGACGTGGTGGCCCGCAACCGCGAGACCTGGCTCGCCGTCGTCGGGCGCGCGGGCGACCTCGCCGACCCCGAGCTCCGCGCCGTCGTCGAGGCCGCCACCGCCCACAGCGTCGAGCGGGCGCTCGCGGTGAGCGCCGACGTCGTCGACGACACGCCGGCCGCGCGGCTGGCCCTGCGGTGCTTCCACGCCTTCTCGACCGAGGCGACGCGGGCCTGGGTCGCCGGCGCGGCGACGCGGGCCGAGACCGAGGCGCTGCTCGTCGCGGCCCTGCGGGGCCTCTTGCTCGAGACGATCCCGGCGCTCGAGCGCGGCCCCGCGGACGCGCGGCCGCGCGCCTGACCTACGGGGCCAGCGGCGTCCCCGGCCGCGTCACCGAGCTCCACAGCGTCGCGTGGATGGGGGCGCGCACGCGGGCGGCGGGGACCCCGTCGCGCGGCGAGGCCATCACCTGCGTGGCCTCGCGGCTCGTGGCGAAGCGGCGCAGCTCCTCCGCGCCGGTGAGGCAGTGCCGGTCGCCCAGCGTGCTCGCGTACCAGCGGTCGACGACGGGGGTGCCGCGCACGTCCAGGCGGTGCAGCGCGCGGCGGTGCACGGCGGGCATCGCCGCGTGCCACAGCGCGAGCATCACGCCCTCGCCGGAGGCCACGGCGTCGAGCGCGGCGGCGTCGCTGCCGAACGCGCGCACGTCGGACGGCGCGATCCGGCTGTGGGCGAACCAGCGCGCCGCGGGGCCGCCGTCCTCGAGGCCACCGGGCCCCACCATCCAGCGCTCCGCCGCGAGCTCGGCCGGGGCCAGGTCGGCGCGCGCGGCCAGGCGGTGGCCGCGGCCCGCGACGACGATCATCCGGTAGCGCAGGAACGGCACGGCCACGAGCTGCGGGGCCTCGGCCAGGCTGGGGCGCGGGCCGAGCGTGATGTCCGCGCGGCGTCGGTCGAGCAGCTCGGCGAAGCGCGTCGGCGACACGACCGCCACCGTCGCCTCGACGCCCGGCGTGCGATCGGTGAACGCCGACAGCAGCGCGGCGGCGGCGTGCTCCTCGACCATGCTCGTCGCCGCGACGTGCAGGACGCGCACGCCCGCGGGGCGGGTGTCGTCGAGGGACACGCGGGCGCGGTCGGCCAGGTCGCAGATCTCCTCCGCCAGCGAGGCGAGGCGCTCCCCGCCGGCGGTCAGGACGAGCGCATGGCCCGAGCGCGCGTAGAGGTCGTCGCCGAGCTCGCGCCGCAGCGCGCTGACGGCGGCCGACACCGCGGGCTCGCTCACGCCCAGCTCGCGGGCGGCGGCCTTGACGGACCCCAGGCGCGCGACGGTGGCGAACTCGTGCAGCTGGCGCAGCGTCACGGCAGATGAAGCGTTCGGTTCATCGGCGGTTGCCGGGCGAGTCTAGGGGTGCCAGCTTCGGGGTGCGAAGGCCCCGGGTCGAGCGAGGAGGGCTGTCCCCATGCAGGTTCCGGCACCGTTCGAGTACGAGCGTGCGACGAGCGTCGAGCACGCGCTCGAGCTGCTGCGGGAGCGAGGGCCGGAGGCGCGGCTGCTGGCCGGCGGGCACTCGCTGCTGCCGATGATGAAGCTCCGCCTCGCCGCGCCCGAGCACCTCATCGACCTCGATCCGCTCGCCGCCGAGCTCGGCTACATCCGCCAGGAGGGCGACGAGGTCCGCATCGGCGCGATGACGCGTCACCGCGCCCTGCTCGAGTCCGAGCTCGTCGCCGCGCGGCTGCCGATCATCACCGACGCCGAGACGGTGATCGCCGACCCGGTGGTGCGCAACCGCGGGACGATCGGCGGGGCGCTCTGCCAGGCCGACCCGGCCGAGGACCTGTCGTCGGTGTGCGCGGCGCTCGACGCGACGCTCGTCGTGCGCGGGCTCGACGGCGAGCGCACGCTGTCGATGCAGGAGTTCCACCGCGGCCCGTACGCCACGGCCGTCGGGGACGCCGAGATGCTCGTCGAGGTGCGGGTGCCGCTGCGCGACGGCGCCGGCAGCGCCTACGAGAAGGTCGAGCGCCGCCGCGGCGACTGGGCGGTGGCCGCCGCGGGCGCCGCGGTGAGCCTGTCGGGTGGGGCCTTCGACCACGCGACGATCGCCCTGACCGCTGTCGGCGGCGGCGTCACCGAGCCGGCCGCCGGCGCCTCGCTCATCGGCCAGGCGCCATCCGACGAGGCGTTCGCGCGCGCGGCCGACCTCGCCGCCGAGGGCTGCGACCCGACCGCCGACCAGCGCGGGACGGTCGCCTACAAGCGCCATCTGGCCCGGGAGCTGTCGCTGCGGGCGCTCCGCGGGGCCACGGCCCGGGCACTGCGAGAGGAGGCCTGATGCAGGTCACGCTGACGGTCAACGGCGAGGAGCACATGCGCGACGTCGAGCCGCGCACGCTGCTCGTGCACTTCCTGCGCGACGACCTCGACCTGACCGGCACCCACTGGGGCTGCGACACGTCGAACTGCGGCGCCTGCGTCGTCCTCATGGACGGCGAGCCGGTCAAGTCGTGCACCGTGCTGGCGGCGAGTGCCGCCGGCCACGAGATCCGCACGGTCGAGGGCCTCGAGCGGGACGGCGCGCTGGACCCCGTCCAGCAGGGGTTCATCGAGATGCACGGACTGCAGTGCGGCTTCTGCACGCCGGGCATGATGCTCACCGCCCGCGCCCTGCTCGACGCGCATCCGCACCCCGGCGACGACGAGATCCGCGAGGCCCTCTCGGGCCAGATCTGCCGCTGCACGGGCTACAAGAACATCGTCCGGGCGGTCCAGTGGGCCGCCGAGCACCCGGCGCCCGCGCCGAGCGCGCAGGAGGCCTGACCATGTCCGTCGCCGAACCGCAGCCCATCACCGGCTACGGCCCGCTCAAGCGCAAGGAGGACCCGCGCTTCGTCCGCGGCCAGGGACGCTACATCGACGACCTCAAGCTTCCGGGGATGCTGCACGGCGCCGTGCTCCGCAGCCCGCTGGCGCACGCGCGCATCGTCTCCATCGACACCTCGGCGGCGCTGGCGCACCCGAAGGTGCGCGCCGTCGTCACCGGGGCGGACCTGGCCGGGCTGGGCCTGGCCTGGATGCCGACGATGTCGGCCGACACGCAGGCGGTCCTGGCCACCGACAAGGTGCGCTTCCAGGGCCAGGAGGTCGCGTTCGTCGTCGCCGAGGACCGGTACGCCGCCCGCGACGCGCTCGAGCTCATCGACGTCGAGTACGAGGAGCTGCCGGTCGTGGTCGACGCCCGCCGGGCGCTCGACCCCGACGCGCCCGTCATCCGCGACGACAAGGAGGGCGTCACCGACAACCACATCTTCGACTGGGAGGCCGGCGACGCCGCCGAGGCCGACGCCGTGTTCGCGCGCGCCGACGTCGTGGTGGCGCGGGACATGATCTACCCGCGCTGCCACCCGGCGCCGCTGGAGACGTGCGGCGCGGTCGCCCTGATGGACCCGGTGATGGGGCAGCTGACGCTGTGGACGACGACCCAGGCGCCGCACGCGCACCGCACCGTCTACGCGCTCGTGGCCGGCATCCCGGAGCACAAGATCCGGATCATCCCAGGCGACATCGGGGGCGGCTTCGGCAACAAGGTGCCGGTGTACCCCGGCTACGTCTGCGCCATCGTGGGCTCGATCCTCACCGGCAAGCCCGTGAAGTGGATGGAGGACCGCTCGGAGAACTTGACCTCGACCGGGTTCGCCCGCGACTACCTCATGCGCGGCGAGATCGCGGCCACGAAGGACGGTCGGATCACCGGTCTGCGCGTCGACGTCACCGCCGACCACGGCGCCTTCAACGCCACCGCGCAGCCGACGAAGTACCCGGCCGGGTTCTTCCACATCTTCAGCGGCTCCTACGACCTGGAGGCGGCGCACTGCAAGGTGCGCGGCGTCTACACGAACAAGGCCCCCGGCGGGGTGGCCTACCGCTGCTCCTTCCGCGTGACCGAGGCCGTGTACCTCGTCGAGCGCATGGTCGACGCGCTCGCCCAGGAGCTCGGGACCGACCCGGCCGAGCTGCGGCTGAAGAACTTCATCCGCCCCGAGCAGTTCCCCTACCAGTCCAAGACGGGGTGGGCCTACGACTCCGGCGAGTACGAGCGGGCGATGCGCAAGGCGATGGACATCGCCGGCTACGAGGACCTGCGTCGCGAGCAGGCCGAGAGGCGCGCCCGCGGCGAGCTCATGGGCATCGGCATCTCCTTCTTCACCGAGACCGTCGGCGCGGGCCCGCGCAAGGACATGGACATCCTCGGGCTGGCGATGAACGACGGCGCCGAGCTGCGCGTGCACCCCACGGGCAAGGCGGTCCTGGGCATCAGCGCGATGAGCCAGGGGCAGGGCCACGAGACGACGTTCGCCCAGATCGTCGCCGAGGAGCTCGGCATCCCGCCCGAGGACATCGAGGTCGTCAACGGCGACACGGACCGGACCCCGTACGGGCTGGGCACGTACGGCAGCCGGTCGACCCCCGTCTCGGGCGGGGCGACGGCGCTCGTCGCGCGCAAGGTGCGCGAGCGGGCCCGCCTCATCGCCGCCGGCATGCTGGAGGCGTCCCCCGACGACCTCGAGTGGGAGCGCGGCCGCTGGTTCGTCCGCGGCGACCCGTCGCAGGGCAAGACGATCCAGGAGATCGCCATGGCCGCCCACGGCGCGGGCGACCTGCCCGAAGGGGTCGAGGGCGTGCTGGAGGACATCTGCGTCTACAACCCGCCCAACCTGACCTTCCCGTTCGGGGCCTACATCTGCGTCGTCGACGTCGACCCCGGGACGGCGATGGTCAAGGTGCGCCGCTTCATCGCGGTCGACGACTGCGGCGTCAAGATCAACCCGATGATCGTCGAGGGCCAGATCCACGGCGGCCTGGCCGAGGGCGTCGGGATCGCGCTCATGGAGCTCATCGCCTTCGACGAGCAGGGCAACTGCCTGGGCGGCTCGTTCATGGACTACCTGATCCCGACCGCGGTCGAGGTGCCCGACTGGGAGCTGGGGGAGACCGTCACGCCGTCGCCGCACCACCCGATCGGCGCCAAGGGCGTGGGCGAGTCGCCCACGGTGGGCTCACCGCCGGCGATCGTCAACGCGGTGATCGACGCGCTGCACGAGACGCACGGCGTCGACCACCTCGACATGCCCTGCACGCCCTCGCGCGTGTGGGAGGCGATGCAGGGAAGGGCGGCGCCGCCCCAGTGATCGGCCCGACCCTGGCCGAGCGCGAGCAGGAGCTCCGCGACCGTCGCGCGCCGTTCGTGCACGCGACGGTCGTGCGCGTGCAGCGCCCGACCAGCGTGCGCCCCGGGGACACGGCGCTCGTGCTCGCCGACGGCACGGTCGTGGGCTTCGTCGGCGGCGTCTGCGCGCAGGACAGCGTGCGTCTGCACGCCCTGCGCGTGCTCGAGACCGGCGAGCCCCTGCTGCTCCGGCTGACGCCGGAGCCGGGCGACGGCGACGAGCCCGTCGTCGACGGCGCCGTCACCGCGCACAACCCCTGCCTCAGCGGCGGCGGCCTCGAGATCTTCCTCGAGCCCCGGCTGCCGGCGCCGCGCCTGGCCGTCGTGGGCGACACGCCGGTCGCCCGGGCGCTGGCCGAGCTCGGCCGCGGCGTGGGCTTCGAGGTGGCCGCGGGGCGCAGCGACGACGATGCGGCGCTCGTGGTGGCCTCGCACGGCCGCGACGAGGAGGTCGCGCTCGCGGGCGCGCTGAACGACGGGATCCCCTACGTCGCGCTCGTGGCGAGCACGCGCCGCGGCGAGGCGGTCCGCGCGGCCCTCGACGCGCCCGAGGCGCTGCGCGCGCGCCTGCGGACCCCGGCGGGACTGGACATCGGGGCGCGCACGGCGCAGGAGATCGCGCTCTCGATCCTGGCCGAGATCGTCCAGGAGCGCCGCGCCCTCGCCCCGCCGCCCTCGCCCGCCGCCGTCCCGGAGGCCGCGGGCGAGGGCTGCCGGCACCATGGCGCGGCCTGACCGCCCCTTCGCCGCGGGCCTCGTCCTGGCCGCGGGCGGGTCGCGGCGGCTCGGGCGGCCCAAGCAGCTGCTGCCCTACGGCGACGGCACGCTCCTCGGCCACGCCCTCGTCACCGCGCGGGCCTGCGGGTTCGACCAGCTCCTGTGCGCCCTGGGCGGGAGCGCGGACGTCGTGCGCGCGGGCGTCGACCTCGGCGGGGCGGAGGTCGTCGTCAACGCGGGCTACGGCGCGGGCTGCTCGTCGTCGATCGCCGTCGCGATGGCGGCGCTCGACCCGCGGGCCGACGTGCTCGTGCTGCTCCTCGGCGACCAGCCCGGCGTCACGCCCCGGACGGTGCGCGTCCTCCTGGACGGCCGCGGCGGGGCCGAGCTGGCGGTCTGCCGCTACGAGGACGGGCGCGGGCACCCGTTCGCGTTCGGTCGCGCGGCCTTCGGCGCCCTGGCGGCGCTCCACGGCGACAAGGCGGTCTGGCGGCTCCTCGAGGAGCGGGCCGACCGGGTGGTCGAGGTGCCCGTCGCCGGGCCGGTGCCCCGCGACGTGGACACCTGGGCCGACTACGAGGCGGTGCTGCGGTGAGCCCCGGGGCCCGGCCGGGCGCGGAGCCGGCGGTCCGGGCCGCGGTCCCCGACGCCGGCACGCTGGCGTCGCGGCTGGCCGAGCAGGACTACCTCGCCGACGAGGGCCTCGCCACGGCGCTGTTCTTCGCCCTGGGCCTGCCCCAGCCGCTCCTGCTCGAGGGCGAGGCCGGCGTGGGCAAGACGGAGGCCGCCAAGGCGCTCGCAGCGGCGCTGGACACGCCGCTGATCCGGGTCCAGTGCTACGAGGGCATCGACGCCGCCGAGGTCCTCTACGAGTGGAACTACCCGCGCCAGCTCCTGCGGATCCGGATGGCCGAGGCGACCGGCGGCGAGCTGGCCGAGGACGAGCTCTTCGGCGACGACTACCTCGTGCGCCGGCCGCTGCTGGCGGCGATCGAGCACCCGGGCCCGCTGCCGGCCGTGCTGCTCATCGACGAGCTCGACCGCGCCGACGACGACTTCGAGGCCTTCCTCCTGCAGCTCCTGGCCGAGGCCAGCCTGACGATCCCCGAGCTCGGCACGATCCACGCGCGCCACCCGCCGATCGTCGTGCTGACCTCGAACCGCACGCGCGACCTGCACGACGCGCTCAAGCGGCGCTGCCTGTACCACTGGATCGACTACCCCGGCGCCGAGCGCGAGGCCGAGATCGTGCGCCGGCGCGTCCCGGCCGCGGCGCCGGAGCTCGCGGCCGACGTGGCCGCCGCCGTCCGCCGGCTGCGGACCGACGACCTGCAGAAGCAGCCGGGGATCGCCGAGGCGATCGACTGGGTCGCGGCGCTCGAGCTGCTCGGGGTGCGCCGCCTCGACGCGGCGGCGGCCGACCGCACCCTCGCCGCGGTGCTGAAGTACCGCGAGGACCAGGAGCTCGTCCGCGAGCGCGGCCTCGCGCAGCTGGTGGCCGAGCGATGGTTGAGCTCCCCGCCCCCGAGGAGGTGCCCCTGCTCGCCGCGGCGTTCGGACGCGCGCTGCACGGCGCCGGGCTCCCGGGGTCGCCGGAGCGGTCGGTGCGCTTCGCGCGGGCCCTGCAGCTCGCGCCGCCGGTCACGCGGACGCAGCTCTACTGGACCGCGCGCACGGTCTTCGTCTCGGCGCGCGACCAGGTCCCCGCCTTCGACGCCCTGTTCGCGGCGGTCTTCGACGGCGCCCTGGATCCCGCCGACGCGCGCGGCGACCCGGCGGCGCCGAACCTCGAAGGCGCCGAGCGCGGGGAGGGACGCCCCCGTCACGGGGCCCCGCGCCTCGACGCGCCGCCGCGCGACGGCGGCCGACCGACCGCGGCGTCATCGGGCGCCCGCGACGAGGACGCGCCCGAGCGCGAGGTCCCCGTGCCCGTGGCCAGCGCGCAGGAGCGCCTGGCCCAGAAGGACTTCGCCGCGCTCGCGCCCGACGAGCTGCTCGCGCTGCGACGGCTCATGCGCGACCTCGAGGTCGCCACGCCGACGCGCCTGGCCCGGCGCGCGCGGCGGGACCGCCGGGGGGAGCGCCTCGACGTGCGCGCGACGCTGCGGGCCAGCCGCCGGACCGGCGGCGACCCCGTGCGGCAGGTGCGACGACGCCGGGTGCCGCGGCAGCGGCCGCTCGTCGTGCTGTGCGACATCTCGGGCTCGATGGAGCCCTACGCGCGGGCCTTCCTGCAGTTCCTGCACGTCGCGGTCGGCGCGGCCGACGCGGAGGCCTTCGTCTTCGCGACGCGGCTGACCCGCCTGACCCGCGCGCTGCGGGGCCGCCGGCCGGACCTCGCGCTCGAGCGCGCGGCCGCCACCGCGCCGGACTGGTCGGGCGGCACGCAGATCGGCGCGGCGCTGGCGCGCTTCAACGACCGCCACGGGCGGCCCGGCATGGCGCGCGGGGCGGTCGTCGTGATCGTCTCCGACGGCTGGGACCGCGGCGACCCCGCGCTGCTCGGGCGCGAGATGGAGCGCCTGCGGCGCCTGGCCCACCGCATCGTGTGGGTCAACCCGCGCAAGGCGGCGCCGGGCTTCGTGCCGTCGGTCGGCGGCATGGCCGCGGCGCTGCCGTTCTGCGACGCGTTCGTCGGGGGCAACAGCCTGGCGGCGCTCGGCGAGGTCATTCAGGCGATCGGCGCGCCGCGCTGACGAGGAGGACGCCATGGAGTTCGAGAACACGTTCGTGGTGCAGGCGCCGGTCGACGAGGTGTGGGACCTGCTCATGGACGTCGAGCGCATCGCGCCGTGCATGCCGGGCGCCCAGGTGCTCGAGCAGACGGGCGACGACGCCTACAAGGTCGCGGTCAAGGTCAGGCTCGGCCCGATGTCGATGACCTACACGGGCGACGTCGAGATCGTCGAGCGCGACGCGGAGGCCCACGAGGCGTCGATGCGCGCGAAGGCGAAGGAGGCGCGCGGGCAGGGCACCGCGGCCGCCCGGATCCGCATGGCGCTGCGCGAGCAGGACGGCGGGACCGCGGCCTCGATCGTCACCGACATGCAGATGAGCGGCAAGGCCGCGGCGATGGGGCAGGGCGTGATCCGCGACGTCGCGGCCGCGCTCACGGACACCTTCGCGACGAACCTCGCCGGGCTCGTGACGGCCGGCGAGCCGGCCCCCGCGCCCGTGGCCGCCGCCGCCACGGGCGCGGCGGCGCCGGCCGGCGACGGGCAGCCGGCGCCCGCCGCGCCCGGCCCGGCCGCTCCGCCGCGCCCCGCACCCGCGCCGGGCCCGGCGGGCGGCGGGCGCCCGGTGGCCGGGCCGCCCGCCGCGGACGCCGGCCTGCCGGTCGGGCAGGTGGTCGCCTCGGTGGTCGCCGGGCGCCTGCAGGACCCGCGGGCCCGGGCGGCCCTGGCCGGGCTGCTGGCCCTGCTCCTCCTGCGCGTCGGCATCGCGATCGGCCGGCGGCGGTGACGGTCCTCGCCCACGTCGCGGGGATCCCCGTCGAGGAGACCGTCCTGAGCTTCGGGCCGGTCGCCCTGACGGGCGCCGGCCTCGCCGCGGCGTGGGTGCGTGGGACCGTCCGCCGCCGCCCCGCCCGACGGGCGCGGCCCCGGGCACGCCGCGCGCCGGGCAGACGCCAGGGCCCACCGGTCGCGCGGGTTGGGCATCCTCCGCGTCCGGAGCTCGACGGAGGAGGTCCCGGATGACGGACGGCGGTGCGGATGGCGGTGGCGACCCGAAGGGAGCGGCGGCGCTCCCCCTGACCGGCGGCTGTGGCTGCGGGGCGGTGCGGTTCGAGGTCACGCGGCCGCTGCGGCGGGCGATCTACTGCCACTGCACCCGCTGCCAGCGGCGGACGGGGACGGCCGCCTCGGCCAGCGCGCTCACCGAGCCCGGCTCGGTCCGGGTCACGGCGGGTGAGGCGGTCGTACGGGCCTGGGACCCGGGCGGCGGGTCTTGGCCCAAGGCGTTCTGCGGTGCCTGCGGCGGCCACCTGTGGGCGAGCGATCCCGAGCGGCCCGAGCGCGTCAGCGTGCGCCTGGGCGCGCTCGACGGCGATCCGGGGATCCGCCCCAGCGCCCGCCAGTACACGGCTTACGCCGCCCCGTGGGAGCCACTGCCCGACGACGGGCTGCCGCGGTACCCCGAGCAGTTCACGGCGGGGGCGACACCGCTCGATCCGGCCGCGGGGCCCTAGGTCCTGCCGGGCGGGCGCGCCGCTCAGGCGGCGTCGCGCACGCGGTGGACGGCGACCCCTGCGATGACGAGGGCGACGCCGCCGAGCTCGGCCGCCGAGGGCACCTGGGCCAGGACGACGAGCCCGATGACCGTCGCCGTCGCGGGCAGCAGCGCGACGAGCAGCGCGTAGGTCGAGCGCGGCAGGCGCGTCATCGCGAGCTGGTCGCAGACGTAGGGCACGACCGACGACGAGACGCCCACGCCCGCGCCGGCGGCGAGCGCGAGCGGGTCGCCGAAGGCCGCCGCCGCCGCCCGCCCGCCGATCGGGGTGGCCACGACGGCGGCGACGAGCATCGCGGCCGCCAGGCCGTCGACGCCGCCGCTGGCGCCGCGCTGCGCGACGCGGTGCCCGAGGACCACATAGAGCGTGAACAGGCCCGCGTTGGCGAACGCGAGGGCGAAGCCGAGCGGTGCGCCGTCGAGGCTGACGCGGGCCAGCAGCGCGACGCCGCCGACCGCGAGGAGGAGCGCCGCGAGGTTGCGGGCCGTGCGGGTCCCGGCCGCGGCCAGCGCCACCGGGCCGAGGAACTCGATCGCGGCCACGGTGCCGAGGGGCAGCTCGTCGATGGCCAGGTAGAAGACGCTGTTCATCACGGCCAGCACCGCGCCCCAGGCGACGACGAGGCGACGGGCGTCGCGATCCATCCGGGCGAAGGCCCGCCAGGGGCGGCGCCACGCGGCGAAGATCACGCCGGCCGTCGCGATGCGCAGCCAGGCCACCCCGAGGACGTCGACGCGCGCGAACAGGAGCACCGCGAACGCGGGGCCGAGGTAGTGGAAGATCGCGCTGGCGACGAAGAACGCCTGCGGCGGAGCCGTCGCGGCGGCGCGCGCGAGGCCGCGGCCGGGGCTCGCGGGTGCGGCCCGGGCCGAGTCGGCGCCCGCGGGCGACGCCGCGGTCCGAGCCGCGGGCGGAGCGGCGTGCGTGGTGGCCGGCACCCGTCCAGCATCGAGCCGCTGGACGATCAGCACCACCGGCGTTCATGATGGAGTCGATCGTGCCTGCTGATGGACGTCCGATCGAGCTGCGCCACCTGACGGCGCTCGACGCCGTCGCCCGGCACGGGTCCTTCGGCGCCGCGGCCACCGAGCTGGGGTACACGCAGTCCGCCGTCAGCCAGCAGGTCGACGGGCTCGAGCGGGCCGTCGGCGCGCGCCTCTTCGAGCGTCCCGGCGGTCCGCGGCGCGTGCGCCTCACCGAGCCCGGGGAGGTCATGTGGCGCCACGCCCGCGCCGTCCTCGCCCGCATGGAGGCGGCGGCCGCCGACGTCGCGGCGCTCACCGAGGGGCAGGTGGGCGAGCTGCGCGTGGGCACGTACCAGAGCCTCGCCGCGCGGCTGCTGCCCGCGGTGGTCGACCGCTTCCGCGCCGGCTGGCCGCGCGTGGCGCTGACGCTCCTGGAGTCCGGCTCCCATGACGAGCTCGAGCGCGGCGTCGAGCGCGGGACGCTGGACCTGGCCTTCACGATCCTGCCCGTCGGCGAGGGGCTGTTCGCCGACGAGCCGCTGTTCACCGACCCCTACCTGCTGGTCGTGCCGGCCGGGCACGCGCTCGCGCGGCGCCGCCGGCCGCCCGGGCTGGCCGACCTGCGCGACCTCGACCTCGTCGCGTACCGGGTCTGCCGGGCCAACGCCCAGGTCGAGCGCCACCTGCGCGCGCACGGGGTCGAGCCGCGGGTCGTCCTGCGCGCGGAGGACAACCTCCTCCTGCAGGGCCTCGTGGCCCGCGGCGTGGGCGCCGCGCTCATGCCGCTGCTGGCGGTCGACCGCGACCGCGACGACACCGTCGCGCTGGCCCTGGGCGGCGAGGTGCCGCCCCGCCGCACCGGGCTGGTGCGCCACCGCGACCGCCACGTGACGCCGGCCGCGCAGGCCTTCGCGGCGCTGGCCCGCGAGGCCGCGGCGACGCTCGTGCCGGACGGCGCCTGAGCGCGACCGCCGTCAGCCGGCGCGTGCGCGACCGCGGGCGACGACGAGCTCGATCGCGAACAGGACGCCGCTCAGCGCGAGCGCGACCCAGGCGAAGCCGCCGCCGGCGACGAAGCCGACGACGGCGACGAGCAGCGCGACCGTCGAGAGCGCGCGCCAGAGCCTGGGGTCCCGCGGTCCGGCCATGGCGCCAGCCTAGGCGGCGCGGCCGGCGCCCGCGCTCAGGACTGGCTCGTCGTGAGCTGCGAGCCGCTCGACGACGTCCCGTTCGAGGAGGACGTCCCGCCGCTGCTGGACGTCCCGCGCGGCCGACGTCCCGCTGCTGGCCGACGTCCCGCTGCTGGCCGACGTCCCGCTGTCGTCCGACGCGGAGCTCGAGCCGGCGGCGCCCGTCTGCGCCGCCGTCGCGCTCGCGGCGGTCGTCGTCGTCGCCTGGCGCGCGGCGCCGAGCGTCGCGACGACGCCGAGGCTGCCGAGGAACAGCGCGACGCCGACGCCGACCACGGTGCGGCGGGCCCGGGCGAGCCGGCGCCGCCGGGCCGCCCCGCGCGCGCCCCGGTCGTCGGGGGCGGGGGCGGTGGAGGTGGAGGTGGGGGGCATGCCCGCACGGTCGCGCGGGCGGCTCGGCGCCGTGCGGGGATCGGCTGGGAGTCGCCTGGGGAGGCGCCTCGTCACCCCCGCAACGGCGACGGCGACGAGGGCCGGCGCGCCGGGACGGCGCGCACGGGCGGTCCCGCGAGGGGCCGGAACGGCCGTGCTGCCGCGTCGAGCGGTAGCTTTTTCGCGCTCGGCGCGTTCGTACGGGCCTCCCCAGCGCGTACTGCCAAGGCATGACGGGTCACCGCACCGGATCGATGAGCGTCGCCTTGCGCGCGTCGCGTCCCCTGCTGGCCGCCGCCGCGCTGGCGATCCCCGCCCTCGCGAGCACGGGCGCCGCGGCCGCGCACGCGGCCCCGAGCCGCACGTTCGAGGCCGAGCGCGCGCACGCGCCGCGGCGGACCGCCGAGGCGTACAAGGACCGCACCGCCTCGGGTGGCCGCGCGGTCGTCCTCGGGCGCAAGGGCTCCATCAGCTTCAAGCCGGCGCGCTTCGGCGCCCGCAGCGTGTCCGTGTGGGCGCGCACCCGCGAGTGCCACGGCGGCGCCAGGGTCGTCATCACGATCGACGGGAGGCGGGTCCTCAACGTGCCCGTGCAGGACGGGGGCTGGAAGGAGTACGGCTCCCTCGTGCGCGTGCGCACGCGCGTCCACCGGGTCAAGGTGAGCTTCCCGAACCCCGCCTCGCGCCGGGGCTGCAAGCGCCTGCTGCGCGTCGACCGCGTCGATCTTCTCCAAGACCGCCACGAGCCGCTGGCAGAGCGTCGGCGGCGCCGCGAGCGACCTCCGCGGCTGGCGGATGGTCAAGGAGGACAACTTCGACGATCCCGTGCTCGACCAGAGCCTCTGGACTCCCGGGAACTGGAAGCCGAGCACGTTCTACGACCCCTCGAACGTGCTCGTCCAGAACGGCCTGCTGCGCCTGCAGGCCACGGCCCCCAACCGCTCGGCCATGGTGCAGACCCTCGGCAAGTTCCAGATGACCTACGGCCGGGTCGAGGCGGCGATCCGCATGCCGCGCGGCCAGGGCTTCTGGCCCGCGTTCTGGCTGCAGACGACCGACGTGGCCCACGGCGACCCGGAGATCGACATCCTCGAGATGTGGATGACCGACGCCACGGACGACCTCTACGACGAGCACACCATCTCGCAGAACTACCACTACCAGTACCGCGGCCAGAAGGCCGACGTGCACAGCTGGGTGCGCAGCCCGGTCGACTACACGAGGGGCTTCCACCACTTCGCGATCGAGTGGGAGCCGGGCGTCGTCCGCTGGTACATCGACGGCGTCAAGACCAAGGAGTACCGCAACACCGGCGTCGTCGGCCGCGGCCCGATGTACCTCATCCTCAGCCTCCAGATCGGCCACGCCGACTGGATCCCCGGGTTCGGCGCCACGCCGGCCACGCCGTTCCCGTCCAGCATGGACGTGGACTGGCTGAAGGTCTGGAAGCGGTAGTCACCGCCTCACGGTGACGCCGGCCGACCGGGTGACCGGCGCCGGGCACCGACCCGCGGCCGTCGTCCGGGCCCGGGGGGCCACCTCCTCCAGCAGCGCCTCCCAGCGTTCGACGACCACCTCCGGCGCGAACGCGGCCGACCGCGCCCGCGCGGCCGCGCCCAGGCGCCGTCGGGCGTCCTCGTCGTCGAGCAGGTCGAGCAGGGCCGCGGAGAGCGCGGCGCGGTCCTCGGGCGGCACGAGGACGCCGTCGCGCCCGTCCTCGAGCAGCTCGCGCGGACCGGTCGGGCAGTCGAAGCTCACGGCGGCCATCCCGACGCTCATCGCCTCCAGCAGGGCCACGGGCAGCCCCTCGAAGCGCGAGGAGAGGACGAACACCGACGCGCGCGCCATCTCCGTCGCCAGGTCGACGACGCCGGGGAGGACGACCGAGCCCTCGAGCCCGAGGCGCCGCACGCGGCGCCCCAGCGCGGCCTGCTTCCGGCCGCCGCCGCAGATCCGCAGGGTCCAGTCCGGGTGCTGCGCCGCGACCGGCACCCACGCGTCGATGAGCAGGTCGAACCCCTTCTGGGGGGTCAGGCGTCCGGCCGCGACGACGGTCCGCGCGGCCGGGTCCGCGGCCGTCCCGCCCAGGTCCGGCACGGGGTTGGGGATCCGGCGCACCCGCGTGCGGCTCGACGAGGCGCCGCTCGTAGTCGGCCCGGTCGGCCTCGGTCAGCGTCACGACGGCGTCGAGCCGCGGGTAGCTCCGGAGGATCGTCGCCTGCATCGCGGGGCTGTGCCGGCCCAGGTGCATGTGCTCCTGGCCCACGGTGGCGACGCCCGGCCCGGCCAGGTCGAGGAGGAGGAGGTTCAGGCCGGGGCGGGTGCCGACGAGCACGCCCCCGCGCACGGCGCGCAGGCGGCGGATCAGGCAGACGTCCGTCCAGAGCGACGTGGCCCGGGCCGCCCGGTCGTGCCGGTCGACGAGGACGCCGGGCACGCGGGCGAGCGCGGCGCGCGCCAGGCGGGCCGGAAACGGGCGGGGCGCCCCCGGGCGCTGGTCGTCGATCGCCGAGACGGTCACGCCCGGCGGGAAGGGGAAGTGCGGGTCGTCGCGGCGGCGCACGACGCTGAGCACCTCGACGTCGTGACGCTCGGCCAGCGCGCCCGCGAGGGTCAGGACGGTCCGGATGGTCCCGCCCACGCCCCACGCGTGCATGAGCACGATCCGCACGGTGGCGTCCTGCGCGTCGGGCCCGCGGGGACGGACCCGGCGCAGCGCCGCCAGCAGCACGCGCCGCATCGGCCCGTGGGCACGGCGCAGCGGCGCGGGCCGGGGATGGCGGTGCGGCACGCAGCGATCATGGCCCCGGGGTCCTGACGGGCTCCTGACCGCGCCCGGCCGCGACCCACGTGAGCACCCTGCCGGGGCCATACTGGTCGGCGCATGCCCGAGCCCCGCCTGCTCGTCGTCGAGGACGACCACGACCTCCGCTCCCTCCTGCGCCGCGGACTGGTCGAGGAGGGCTTCGAGGTCACCGCGGTCGGCGACGGCGCCGGCGCCCTCGCGGAGGCCGGCAGCGACCCCGACGCGCTCGTCATCGACATCGGCCTCCCCGACGCCGACGGCCGCGACGTCTGCCAGGCGCTGCGCGCCCGCGGCTCGCAGGCGCCGGTCCTCTTCCTCACCGCGCGCGACGCGCTGACCGACCGGCTCTCCGGGTTCAGCGCCGGCGGCGACGACTACCTCACCAAGCCGTTCCACTTCGCGGAGCTCGTCGCCCGCCTGCACGCGCTGCTGCGGCGGGCCGGCGCCGACCGCGGGACGACGGTCGGCTCGCTCGTCCTCGACCCGGTCTCGCACGGCGTCCGTCACGGGGACCGCGACGCCTCGCTGACGCCCACGGAGTTCCGCCTGCTCGCCGCGCTCGCAGCCCGCCCCGGCGCCGTCCTGCGGCGGCTCGACCTCGTGCGCGCGGCGTGGCCGGAGGGCGCGATCGTGCACGACAACACGCTCGACCAGTACGTCGCGCGGCTGCGACGCAAGCTGCGCGAGCTCGACGCCGACTGCGCCATCACCACGGTGCACGGGGTCGGCTACCGGCTCGGATGACGCGCCGGGGGAGCCTGCGCGTGCGGCTGACCGCGGTCGCCGTGCTCGCCACCGGCGCGGTCATCGTCGTCGTGGTGGTGGCGTTCAACCTCCTGCTGGCCCGGACGCTGGACCGCCAGGTCGACGACCGGCTGCGCACCCAGGCGGCCGCGGTCGCCACGACGGTTCGGATCACCGGGGACCGCGTGGGCGTGCGCGAGTCGCCCGGCGACCGCGCGATCGACCGGCAGGTGTGGGTCTTCGCCGGGCGGCGCGCGGTGCTCCGCCCCGTCGGCACCGCCGCGGTGCAGCGGGCCGCCGAGGGCCTGGCCGCGCGCGGGCACGGCATGGCGCAGGTCGGCGACCACGAGGCGCGCCTGTACGCCCTGCCGCTCGTGCGCGGCGGCCGGCGGCGCGGCGTCGTCGTCACGGCTGCGTCCCTCGAGCCGAACGACCGCACGACCGACCTCGCGCTCGTGGGCACCGCGGCCCTCGCGCTGCTGCTGCTGGCCGCGGTGGCCGCCGTGACGTGGCTGACCATCGGTCGCGCCCTGCACCCGGTCACCGAGATGACGCGCTCGGCGGCGGCGTGGAGCGAGCACGAGCCGGGGCGCCGCTTCGGCGCCGAGCCGCGCCCGGACGAGCTGGGGGAGCTGGCCCGGACCTTCGACGCCCTGCTGGACCGCGTCTCGGCCGCGCTGCGCCACGAGCAGCGGCTCTCGGCCGAGCTCTCGCACGAGCTGCGCACCCCGCTCGCGCGCATCCTCGGGGAGGTCGAGCTCCTCCAGCGCCGCGAGCGGTCGCCGGAGGAGCGCCGGGGCGCGCACGACGCGATCGCGCGCAGTGGCGAGCAGATGCTCCGCATCCTCGAGGTCCTGATGGCGGCGGCGCGAGCCGAGGCGGCGCCGGCAGGGGCGGGCCGCAGCCGCCTCGGACAGGCGCTGGCCGAGGCGACGGCCGGCGCCGAGCGGACGCTCGGCGGCCGCGGCGTGCGGCTCGAGGTCGCGCCCGGGGCGGAGGACCTGACGGTGGGCGTCGACGCCGAGGTGGTCGAGCGCGTGCTGGCGCCGCTGCTCGACAACGCCGGGCGCCACGCCCGCGCGGTCGTGCGCATCGGCGCGGTGCGCTCCGACGGCCGCGTGCTCGTGCGGGTGGCCGACGACGGCCGCGGCGTGCCCGCCGAGGACACCGAGCGGGTCTTCGAGCCGGGGGTCCGCGGCGCCACCGGCGACGACCACGGCGGAGCGGGCCTGGGCCTGCCGCTGGCGCGCCGCCTGGCCCGCGCGGCCGGCGGCGACGTCCGCGCCGAGCCGCGGGACGGCGCGGGCGCGACCTTCGTGGTCGACCTGCCCGCGTAGGCGCGCAGGGCGTCCGCAGGCGCTACCCCGCCGCCGTCCAGCGCCTTCGCACTCCGATGGCCGCGACCGCCGCCGTCACGCGCGGATGGCGGGCCGCGCGCACGACGACGATCGCGACGAGCAGCCCCAGGGCGGCGCCCGCCAGGACGTCCCCCGGGTAGTGGAGGCCGAGCAGGACCCTGGCCACGGCGAGGAGCACCGCGGCCAGCAGGACCGGCAGGGCGCGCCGGCCCAGCAGGCCGACCAGGACGCCGGCGATGGCGAAGGCGGCGGTCGCGTGGTCGCTGGGGAACCCGGCGTCGGCGGCGTGGTGGCTGAAGAGGTGGACCTGGCCCGGGTGCGCGACGAACGGCCGCGTGCGGTCGACCACCGCCGAGATGACCGCCCCGGCGGCGAGCGCCACGCCGGCGGCGACGATGCTGAGGAGGCCGGCGGCGGCGAGGCGCCGGCGGCCGAGGAGCACCCCGGCGACGACCAGGGCGACGACGCCGGCGAGGAACAGCGGCTCGGAGACGGCGGCGTAGCGGAGGGCGACGTCCTCGAGCGTGTCGTGGTGCTGCGCGAGCCGGTTGGCGTGCTCGGCCAGCGACGTGTCCGCGTTCCCCGGCGACACGGTCACGGCCGCGCGGGCGTCCGGCGCAGGCGGGTCAGCCCGACCGCGACGAGCGCGGCCGCGGCGACGGCGACCAGCACGTCGACGTCGCGCAGCGCATGGTGGGCGCTGTCGTAGCTCGAGCCGAGCGCCCAGCCCGCGCCGGCGAAGCCGAAGCACCAGATGAGCGAGCCGGCGAGGGTCAGCGCGGTGTAGCGGCGGAGCGGGCTGCCGAGGACGCCGGCCGGGATCGAGATGAACGACCGCACGAGGGGCGTCAGGCGCCCGAAGAGCACGGCGCGGTCGCCGAAGCGGTCGAACCAGCGCTCGGCGCGGTCCAGCCGGTCCGGCCCGAGGTGCAGCCACCGCCCATGGCGCTCGACGAGCGGACGGCCGCCGCGGACGCCGATGAGCCACCCGCCCAGCGCGCCGACGAGGGAGCCGAGGGCGCCGGCGAGGGCCAGGACGACCCAGGCGCCGAGACCGTGGGGCAGGCTCGTCCCGAACGCGGTCGCGTGCTGGGCCAGCGCCCCGGAGGCCAGGGCCCCGGCGTAGAGCATCACGAGCTCGCCGCCCACCGGCAGGACCGCGTCGATCGCCATGAGCGCGAAGACGACGAGGACGCCATGGTGGCCGATGGCGTCGGTGAGCTGGCTCGTGAGCGAGGCGAGGGGCATGGCGGGCCGGACAGCGTCCCCGGCGTCCCCTGATCGCCGCCTGAACAGCACCTCGTCCGAGGCTCTTCACGACCCGTCGGCTCACTAGTATGCTAGTCGCCATGGCGGGCCTCGCGCCTCTCTCGCGTCGCGGCGGCACGGCCCGGAGGGCCGCCTACGAGGCGCTGCGCCAGGCCATCATCGACGGCACCCTGACCCCCGGCACGCGGCTCTCGGAGAACGAGCTGGCCGACGTCCTCGGCGTCTCGCGCACGCCGGTCCGCGAGGCGCTGCTGCGCCTGCGCGAGGAGCAGCTCGTCGAGGTCGTCCCGCAGCTCGGGACCTTCGTCACGCCCATCAGCCTCCGCGCCGTGCGCGACGCGCAGTTCCTCCGGGAGGCGGTCGAGTGCGCCGCCGTCCGCCTGGCCACGGAGCGCGCCGCGCCCGACGACGTCGAGCGCCTCCAGGACGTGCTGCGCCGTCAGGAGCGCGCGCGCGACGCCGACGACCTCGAGGCCTGGTTCGCGCTCGACGAGGAGTTCCACCACGACCTCTGCGACCTCAGCGGCCGCCAGATCGCGTGGTCGATCGGGCAGCGCGCCAACGGCCACCTCGCGCGCGTGCGCCGGCTGAGCCTGCCCGTCCCGAGCTACCTCGCCGAGATGGTCGAGGAGCACCGGCGCGTCGTGGACGCGGTCGACGTCGGCGACGCCGACCTCGCCGAGGCGGCGCTGCGCCACCACCTGCGCATGGTCCTCTCCGGCGTGCCGCGCATCCGCGCCGAGCATCCGGAGCTCTTCGCCGACGACGACGAACAGGAGCGTCCGTGAGCGTCACCGCCGCGCCCGCCCGCACGCTGGAGCGCTACCGGCTGATGCGCCTCATCCGCGAGTTCGAGACCGAGGCCGAGCGCCAGTACAAGCTCGCCCGCATCGGCGGCTACTGCCACCTGTCCTCCGGTCAGGAGGCGGTCATCGTGGGCGCCATGGAGGCGCTCGCCGACGACGACGCCCTGGTCACCGGGTACCGCTCGCACGGCTTCGCGCTGGCGCGTGGCACGTCGCCCGAGGCGGTCATGGCCGAGCTCTTCGGGCGCCGCGACGGCTGCGCGCACGGCCGGGGCGGCTCGATGCACCTGCTCGACGTCGAGCGGGGCTACTTCGGCGGCTGGGGCATCGTCGCCGGGCAGCTCCCGATCGCCACCGGCCTCGCCTTCGCCGTCGTCCGCCAGGGCCGCCACGCCGCGGTCCTGTGCGAGCTCGGCGACGGTGCGGTGAACATGGGCGCCTGGCACGAGTCGCTGAACCTCGCCGCGCTCTGGCACCTCCCCGTCCTGTTCCTCGTCGTCAACAACGAGTACGGCATGGGCACGTCGGTGGAGCGCGCCTCGGCCGAGCCCGAGCTCTTCCGCCGCGCCGCGGCCTTCCGGATGCACGGCGAGCGCGTCGACGGCGGCGACCTCGAGGCGGTGCACGAGGCGACCGCCCGGCTCCTGGCGGGGGCGCGCGAGGAGCGCCGTCCGGCGGTCCTCGAGGTCATGACCTACCGCTTCCGCGGGCACTCGGTGGCCGACGCCGGCCTGGCCTACCGGACGAGGGAGGAGGTGGCCGAGCGGCTCGCGCGCGACCCCGTCGCCGCCACGCGGGCCGGGCTCGCGGCGTCCGGCGTCGACGAGGCCGAGCTCGACGGGGTCGACGCGGAGGTGCGCGAGCGGATCGCCGCGGCCGTCGCGTTCGCCGAGGCCAGCCCGGTCCCCGAGGTCTCCACGCTGGCCGCCGGCGTGCAGGCGCCCGGCAGCGACGCGCAGTTCGCGCGGATGCGGCCGGGCAGCCCGTTCGGCGAGGAGGAGCTCGTCTTCGCGGCGGGGCTCGGGCGATGAGCGTCGTCGCCGCGGCCGCCACGGAGCGGATGACCTACCGCGAGGCGCTGCGCCTGGCCCTGCGCGAGGAGCTCGCCCGCGACGCGCGCGTGACGCTCCTGGGCGAGGAGGTCGGCGTCTTCGAGGGCTCCTACAAGGTCTCCGCCGGCCTGCTGGACGAGTTCGGGCCCGACCGCGTGCGCGACACGCCGATCAGCGAGGAGGGCTTCGTCGGCCTGGCCGTCGGCGCCGCGATGGCGGGCGAGCGCCCGGTGGTCGAGGTCATGACGCTGAACTTCCTCCTCGTCGCGCTGGACCAGGTCGTCAACCACGCGGCCAAGATCCGCGCGATGTTCGGCGGCGAGGTCGGCTGCCCGATGGTCATCCGGACGCCGAACGGCGCCGGCAACCAGCTCACGGCGCAGCACTCGCAGTCCTTCGAGGGCTGGCTGGCCAACGTCCCCGGTCTGAAGGTCGTCGCCCCGGCGACGCCGGCCGACGCCAAGGGGCTGCTCAAGGCGGCGATCCGCGACGACGACCCGGTCGTCGTCATCGAGAACCTCCCCATCTACAAGGAGAAGGGCGACGTCCCGCTCGACCCCGAGCACGTCACGCCGATCGGCCTGGCGCGCGTCGCCCGCGAGGGCACCGATCTCACCGTCGTCGCACACTCCTACGCGACCGTCCGCGCCCTGCACGTGGCCGAGCGCCTGGGCCAGGAGGACGGCCTCTCGGTCGAGGTCGTCGACCTCCGCTCGCTGCGCCCGCTCGACGTCGAGACGGTGGCCGCCTCCGTGGCGAAGACCCACCGCGCGCTGTGCGTCGAGGAGGGCTGGCCGACGTACGGGGTCACGGCCGAGCTGGCGGCCCGGATCCAGAAGGCGTGCTTCGACGACCTCGACGCCCCCGTCGAGCGCGTCGGCATGGCGGAGGTGCCGCTGCCCTACGCCAAGGAGCTGGAGCACGCGGCCATGCCCAACGAGGACCGCATCGCGGCCGCCGTGCGCGCCACCGCCGGGCGCACGCCCTGAGCGGGCTCCTCTAGCCTGGGCTCCCAGCCGCCTCCCAGGGAGCTCCCAGGGACGGCGCCGACACTGCAGGCCATGGACCAGACCGCCGCGCCCCTCCGCGTGCTCGTCGTCGACGACGAGCCCAACATCGTCGACGTCATCTCCATGGCGCTGCGGTTCCAGGGCTTCGCCGTCGAGAGCGCGGGCACCGGGGCCGACGCACTGGCCGCGGTCACCGGCTTCCGCCCGCACCTCATGGTGCTCGACGTGATGCTCCCCGACATGGAGGGCTTCGACGTCGCCGAGCGCCTCGGCGCCCAGCGGCGCGACGTCCCGATCATCTTCCTCACCGCCCGCGACGCGACCGAGGACAAGGTGCGCGGCCTGACCACGGGCGGCGACGACTACGTCACGAAGCCCTTCAGCCTCGAGGAGCTCGTGGCCCGCATCCGCACGATCCTGCGCCGCACCGGCGCGGCCGAGGCCGAGTCGAGCCGGCTGACCTTCGCCGACCTCGAGCTCGACGAGGACACGCGCGAGGTGTCCCGCGCCGGCGCGGCGATCGAGCTCACCGCGACGGAGTACCGGCTCCTGCGCTACCTCATGCTCAACCCGCGGCGGGTGCTCACGCGCGCGCAGCTCCTCGACCACGTCTGGGACTACGACTTCGGCGGCGACGCCCGCGTCCTGGAGACCTACATCAGCTACCTGCGCCGCAAGCTCGACGCGAACGGCCCGTCGCTCATCCACACGGTCCGCGGCGTGGGCTACGCGCTGCGCGCCCCGCGCGGCTGATGCGCTCGCTGCGGTCCCGGCTCGTCGCGGGGCTGCTCGTCGTCTCGGCGTTCGGCCTGCTCGTCCTGGGCGGGACGACGTACGTCCTGCAGCGCCAGTTCCTCTACCACCGCGTCGACGCGCAGGTGCAGGACGCGCTCGGGCTCGTCTCCGACCGCCTGCAGGAGGGCAACGCCGGCGTGCCCGGGTTCCCGCGCCGCGACGACGGGCCGCGACCGGGCGGCGGGCCGCGCGGCGGGCCGCGCCAGGCCGACCTCCCCTCCGGCACGTACGGTGAGCGCCGTGACGCCGCGGGGCGGCCGGTCGGCTCCCCCGTGACGCTCGTGCCCGGGCAGACCGTGCCGTCGCTGTCGCTCGGCAGCCGGCCCCCGGCCGGCCACCCCTTCACGGCCAAGGCCGCCGACGGCACGCGCTACCGCGTGCTCGTCACGACGGCGGCCGGCGGCACCGGCAGCACGGTCGTCGCGGTTCCGCTGCGCGAGGTCGACCAGCAGCTGCGGCGGCTGCTCCGCGTCGAGGGCCCCGTCATCGCGGGCGTGCTGCTGGTCCTCGCCGGCCTGGGGACGTTCGTCGTCCGCCTCGGCCTGCGCCCGCTCGACCGGATCGGCGCGACCGCGGGCGCGATCGCCGGCGGCGACCTCGGGCGCCGCGTGACGCCCGCCGAGCCGGGCACGGAGGTCGGGCGCCTCGGCCTCGCCCTCAACGCCATGCTCGACCGCCTCGAGCGCGCGTTCGCGGAGCGCCAGGCCAGCGAGGACCGCCTGCGGCGGTTCCTGGCCGACGCGTCGCACGAGCTGCGCACGCCGCTGTCCTCCATCCGCGGCTACGCGGAGCTGTTCCGCCTCGGCGCCGCGCGCAGCGAGGCCGACACGTCCAAGGCGATGCGGCGCATCGAGCAGGAGGCGGCGCGCATGGGCGTCCTCGTCGAGGACCTCCTGACCCTGGCCCGCCTCGACGAGGTCCGCGACGCCGTCCGGCAGGAGGTCGATCTGGCCGACGTGGCCCAGGATGCGGTCGACGACGCGCGTGCGACGGCGCCCGACCGCGCCATCGCGCTGGACGTGGCCGACGACGCGGTGGTCTCCGGCGATCCGCACCAGCTCGGGCAGGTGCTCGGGAACCTCCTGCGCAACGCCCTGGTGCACACGCCCGGCGGGAGCCCCGTCGAGGTGGCGGTGGCCGCGTCCGGCGAGGAGGTCCGCCTCGACGTCCGCGACCACGGCCCCGGGCTGCCGACCGCCGACGGCGCCGAGCTCTTCGGTCGCTTCTGGCGCGCCGAGGCGGGCCGCGAGCGCGGACGCGGCGGCGCCGGGCTCGGCCTCGCCATCGTGGCGGGCATCGTCGAGGCCCACGGCGGCCGCGTTGCGGCCGCCGACGCCGAGGGCGGCGGCGCGCGCTTCACCGTCGTGCTGCCGGCCGCCGACGCCGCGACGGCGTCCGCGGGGGCCGGACGGCCCGCGGCGCGCACGCCGCGCGCGTGACGAGCGCCGTCGTCAGCCGATGACGACGTCGAGCTGCGCCTGGGCCTCGAGCACGCGCAGGACGTCGACCGGCGGGTTCGCCGGCGGGCTGTCGTTGGTCGACGGGTCGGGCCGCCCGTCGACGAACCGCGCGACGTCGACGCCGAAGCGGTCGTCGGGCGGCAACGGGGAGTCGGAGGCGGGGCGCATCCCGGCCGATGGTAGGGGCGCGCCGGCCGGCCGTCACGCGGGTTCGACGCCGGGCGCCGCGCTGTCAGGTGCGGTTCAGCGCCGCGCGGCGGTGCGGGCCGCCTCGTGCTCGGCGGCCGACGTGGCGGCCTCGGGCTCGGCCAACGGCCGCAGAGGGCGCGTCCGCCACGGCTGGTGATGTCCCCCGCGGCCGCCGAGGAGCGCCGGCGCCGTGAGCAGGAGGATCTTCAGGTCGAGCCAGAGGCTCCAGTTCTCGATGTAGTAGTTGTCCCACTCGACCCGGTCCGCCAGCGACGTGTCGCCGCGCAGCCCGTGGACCTGCGCCCAGCCGGTCAGCCCGGACTTGACCCGGTGGCGGTCGCCGTAGCGGTAGACGTGCTCGTTGAAGAGCTGCACGTAGGCGGTGCGCTCCGGGCGCGGGCCGACGAGCGACATGTCGCCGAAGAGGACGTTGAGGAGCTGCGGCAGCTCGTCGAGCGACAGGCGGCGCAGCACGCGGCCCACGGGCGTGGACCGGTCCTCGTCGTCGGCCGCGGGCAGCTCGGAGGTCGCGCTGACGGTGCGGGCCGCCCAGTGGGCGTCGGAGTGCCCGTCGCGCTCGCCCGCGCCCACCATCGTGCGGAACTTCAGCATCACGAACTCGACGCCGTCGAGGCTGACGCGGGGCTGGCGGTAGAAGACCGGGCCGGCCGAGCTGAGCTTGACCAGCACGGCGATCGCGGCCAGCAACGGCGAGATGAGGACGAGCAGGACGAGCGCGATGAGCCGGTCGATCGCGTACTTCAGCGTGAACTGCCAGCTGTGCGGGTCGGCGGGGCGGAAGGACACGAGCGGGATGCCGCCGAGGTGCTCGACCTCGACGCGCCGGTTGACCTCCTCGTAGAGCCGCGGGACCGTCGAGACCCGCACGCCGAGGCGCCGGCAGCGGCGCACGGTCGCGGTGAGCTGGTGCGGCGGCGCGGCGGCGAAGCCGACGATCACGTGCTGGACGCCGTGCTCGGCGACGATCGCCTCGAGATCCGCCGTGCTGCCCAGGACGGGCGCCTCGTCGCCGTCGCGGTCCTGGCGCGGCACGAGGCCCTCGTCGATGAAGCCGACCGGACGCAGCCCGAGGTCGGGCTGGTCGACGAGGCGCCGGGCGATCCGCCGCCCGACCGCGTCCGCGCCGATGATGAGCGTCGCGAGCTGGTCGTGGCCGGCCCGCTGGCGCCGGCGGATGATCGCGCTCGTCACGAGCCGGCCGGTGCCGAGCAGGATCGTGGCCCAGAGCCACAGGCGCACGGCCTGCGTCGAGGCGCCGCCGACGCTGTCCGGCGAGGACGCGCGCGGCGACGACGAGGATCGCGCTCGTCGACGTCGCCGCGACGATGCGCCAGAGCTCGTCGAGCGGCGCGATGCGCAGGCGGACGTCGTAGAGCCCGCGGGCGCCGAGGTTCACGAACGTCAGGACGACGAACAGGACGGCCCACGGGCAGGCCGTCGACCTGCGGGCTCCCGTCGTAGAGCCCGGCGACGGCGACGCCGAGCGCGAGCATCCCGACGTCGACGAGGAAGCGCCGGCGGACGCGCGTGTGCAGGGTCATGGCCGCGCCGAACCGTGAACGGCGCGAGGCGCCGTCGTCACCGATCGCGGGGGGCGTCCTTCCCCCGCGTCCATCCCCAGGCGTCATGCCCACCCGCCGGACCCTAGTCGCGTCGGCGCGGGGGCTCAAGGACCAGAGGTCCAGGATTCCGGCGATTCAGCAGCCGAAGGCCTGCTGGCGTCCCTTGCAGAAGAACCGCAGCGCGCTCGCCGTCCGGCCCTCGACCGCGTAGACCTGGACGTCGAGCTTGCCGCCGCGCTTCGAGCCGCATCGCGCGGGACCGGATCGGGAAGCCCGGCTCGCCGCGACGCCGGCGCCGTACTGGCGCGCGAGGTCGGACGCGGCGACGGACGGGGCGAGCGTGGCCACGACGCGACCCGCGGCACGACGACGACGACCTGCGCCGGCGGCGCGGCTCGCCGGACGTGCGCCGGCCCATCCGCGCAGCGAGACGCGTCCGGCGCCTCGAACCGGCGACCGTCGATGAAGCCCTGAACGCGCCGCGGGATCACCGTCAGGACGCCGGCCATCGGGCGTGCGCAGCGACGGCGTGGCCGCCGACGGGCGCGGGAGGCGCCCGTAGAAGGTCGAGGAGCCGGCGCGGCGACGGCGTGCGGCGCGGGTCGGTCGCCGACGGTCGCCGCGGCGAGGAGCGACCAGCCGCGGATCGAGCCGGCGTTGTCCCGCACGACCGCGCTCGAGCAGGCCGAGCGCGCGGCCGCGGTACGCCGACCTGCAGCAGCAGCTCCGCCTCGTCCAGCCGCGCCGTCGGATCCGCGCTGAAGCGCCGCGCGCGCTGGAGGTCGCTGCGTCGCCGCGACCGGACGGCGGACGCGGCGTCCTCGGGCCGCCGTGGCCAGCGTCCGCTCGCCGTCCTCCCGCAGCGCGACGACGCGCAGCTGCAGCGCGGCGACCACCACGACGGCGGCGGCGATGAGCGACGAGGACGACGCGCCCGGCGATACCGGCCGCTCACAGGGCCACGCCCTCGTCGACCTCGAGCCGGCGCGCGGCTCGCGGGTCGCGGAGGGGCTCTGACCACCGGCGCGACGCTCCCGCCGGTCGCCGAGCGCCACGAGCGCCCGCGACGGGGACGAGCGCGAAGAGCGTGACGCCGGGCATCTCCCAGTCCCAGTCGAGCCCCGCGTGGACGGCCCACATGCCCGCGACGGCGATCAGCCCCGCGGCCAGCGCTGGGTCGCGGCGCCAGGCCCGCCGGGCGCAGAGCGCGGTGCCGGCGAGCCACGCGATCAGGAGCAGGAGTCCGACGAGCGCCGAGCTCGGCGGCGGTCTCGAAGTAGAGCGAGTGGGCGTCGCGCGCGGCGTACGGGATCGTGCGCCGTGCAGCCACTCGGTCTGGAAGCCGCCCGAGCCGACGCCGGCCAGCGGGTGGCTCGGCGAACGCGTGGCGGGCGACCCGCCAGAAGTCGCCGCGGTTGGACTCGATGCTCGTCAGGCGCTGGTTCGTCGCGCCCTGACGCGCGTTGACGACGACGTCGTGGTGCTGGGCGGCGCTCAGCACGAAGAGCGCGAGCGTGGCGGCCACGACGGCGCCGAGCCCCACCCGGGCGACGCGGCGCCCGCGGCCAGGGACCGCCGTCGCGCGCGGCCTGGCACCAGCCGCGCCGACGGCCGACGCGCCGCGACCGCCCCGGCACGCGACGAGCACGGCCAGCATGACCGCGCCCTGCGTGCTCGCGGGTCCCTGAGCTGCCGTCGAGGGCCCGGACGCTCGACAGGAGCGCGGCGGCGAGGACCGCGGGCGCGGAAGCGACGAGGAGCGAACGCGAGCGCCCGCAGCTGCGTCCGCGTCGGCTGGAGCACCGCGACGAGCGCCAGGCCGACGAGCGCGGCCAGGGCGGCGCCGCGCGACAGCGGGAGGTAGACGCCGACCGCGAAGGTCGGCGCGGCCGCGGCCGCCGCGAGGCGCACCGCGCGCCGCCGGGTCGGGTCGCCGGCGAGCCGCGCGCACAGGACCGCCGCCGATGCCGGCCAGCAGGCCCATCGCGTTCCAGTAGGTCAGCGGCTGCGCGAGCCGGCCGTGCGCGGCGGTGCTCGTCGCCAGGGTGAACGAGCCCGGGCAGCAGCCGCTCGGACAGTCCCTCGGCGACCACGAGGAGCGCCCCGAGCGCGAGCGCCGGCTCGACGGCGCGGACGGCGGGGCGGTCGCGCAGGACCGCGACGCCGGCGAGCAGGACGCCGAGGTAGAGCGCGAGTCGCTGCGCGTCGCCCTGCGCGACGTCGCGCACCGGGCTCCAGTCGATCGAGAGCGCCGTCCAGGCCGTCAGCCCGGCCAGGCCGCCGACGGCGAGCCACGCCGGCCCGGTCCGCGGCCAGGGCCGGCGGCACACGACCGCGGCCAGGGCGACGAGCAGCCAGGCGATCCCGGCCCACAGCCGCGGCCGCTCGAAGTAGCCCGCCGGAGAAGAAGGCGAGCATCGTCGGGCCGCCGAGCAGCACGGCGACGATCGCTGCCCTCCCTAGCGCCATCGGCCGGGACTTGAGCAGCGGAGCCGCACGCGACGCCTGAACGGGCCCTACGATCCAGAGGCCGGCGTCCGGCACCCGAACCTTGTCCGTGGCCCCTCCACCAAGCTCCGACGACGCGGAGCACCGGGCGGTGACCGCCCGTGTCGGCCGCGGAACCGCGGTGACGTGGATGTCGTGGGCCAGCGCCGGGTCCTGACGCTGGCCACGCTGGTGCTGCTCACGCACGCGCTCCCGGCCGAGGGGCTCGGCACGCTGTTCTCGGCGCTCGCCGCCGGCGTCCTCGGCGCGGCGCTGGCGATGGGTGGTCTGCCGGATGCCACGACGCGGCAGGCCGCCGCGTCGACCGAGATGCCGTTCGGCCGCGGTGACGTGCGACGGGCGCTCGGCGGTTCGCGACGACCCTGCCGCTGATCGCGGCCGTGCTCGTCGGCATCGACCTGACCTCGCCGACCACAGCGGCGCGGGGTCGTCGTCGCCGGCTTGCTGCTCGCCATCACGCAGGGTGCCACGACCATCATCGCGTCGGTCTTCCGCGCTCGCGGCGAGGCCGGACGCTTCGCGGTCGTGACGACGCTCTTCACGTCCGTGGGACGGGCCGCCGTGGCGCTCGTCGCGCTGCTGCTCGGAGCCGACGCGGCCGTCGTGCTCTGGACGTTCGTCGCGTTGAACGCCGGTCTGATCGCCCTGACGTGGCGGTCGGCCATGCGCGGGCTCCCGCCCGGCGCCTCCGAGCCCGAGGGCTACGGCGCGATGCAGCTGGGCGGCGTCGTCTGGAGCCTCATGGGCAACCTCGACGTGGTGGTCGTCGGCGTCGTCCTCGGCGCGGCGGACGCGGGGACCTACGGCGCTTCGCTGCGGATCGCCGAGGTCGCGGTGCAGTTCTTCGTCGCGCTGAGCGTCCTCTACCTGCCCGAGGCGACCCGCCTGGCGATCACCGGCCGCGTCGACGCCCTGGGCGCGCTCTACCGGACGACGGGCGGTGGTCGACGGTCGTCGCGCTGCTGGCGGCGGGCATCGGGTTCATCTGCGCGCCGGCGCTGGGGGGGATCATCTTCCCCGACGACCCCTCGGTCACGACGGCCGTGCTGCGGGTGCTCTTCGTGGGCTACGCGCTCCACGGCGCGCTCGGGCAGACCTACTCGACCCTGCTCGCGCTCGGCGCCTACCGCGACGTCTGGCGCACGTCGGTGGTGACGTTGCCGCTGCTCCTCGTCGGCACGGTCGGCCTGACCTGGGCGTTCGGCCGGTGGGCGCCGCCGTCTCCACGTGCGTGGCCTACGCCTTCACCGGGACGTGGTGGGCGCTGCTCGTGCACCGCCGCATCGGCGGCGGCCCGTTCGACGCGCTCTACGGGCGCGCGCTGGCCGCGTGCGCGGCGAGCTGGCTCGCCGCCGCCGCCGTCTGGCACGTCACGTCCGGGGTGGGAGCCGTCGCCTCGCTCGTGGCGACGAGCGTCGTCGCGGTGATCGCCTGGCTCGTGGCGCTGCCCCTGGCGGGGGCGCTCGCGCCGGGCGAGCGCGTCGCCGCGCAGCGGCTGCGGTCGCGCTTCCCCCGCCCCTCCAGCTCGACGGGCCCCGCGGCGGCCCGCCGGCGGCCGGTAGCCTCCGCGGCGGAGCGCCCCCTATCCTCCCCCGCCCGGCACGCCGGGACGTGCGCAGCCGCGTGCGACGACCATCCGACACCTCCTGACGCCCTTGGCCACGCGCAGCGCACGACAGCCCGCGCCCCGTTCCGTCTCGCCCGAAGGCCGGGACGACGTGGCGCGCTCGTCCGGGTGGCAGCGGCCGCAGCGGCGGTCGTCGTCGTGCTGGGCGCCCTGGCCGGGCTCGTCTGCGCCACGATCTGGCCGGTCACCGCCGTCCTGCTCGGCGCGGTGCTCCTCACCTGCGCGATCGCGCTGCGCGCGCCCGTCGCCGGGTTCCTCCTCGCGCTGCTGGTCGTGGGGTGCGAGGGCCTGCTCAAGGCGCGGCTCGTCACCGAGGACGTGCCGTCGGCGCTGGAGGTCGGCGCCCTGGCGATCGACCTGACGCTCGGGGTCGCCTCGGCCTCGCTCCTGTGGCGGGACCGGGGACGGCGCTGCGCGCGACGTGGCGCGCGGGGGGCGCGCGGAGCACGTCTTCTGGGGCCTGCTGGCGGCGTGGCTCGCGCTCTCGGTGGTCCAGGTCCCGTTCAGCCCGCGCGTCGTCGACGCGGTCCAGGGCCTCCGGCTGACGCAGGCGTACTTCCTCCTGGTCCTCGTGGGCATCGCGCTCGTGCCCGTCGCCCGCGGACGGGACTGGGTGCGCGGCCTGCTCTGGATCCTCACGCCGATCGCCGCGTACGCCGCCTTCCGGGCGGCCGTCGACCCGCCGACGTGGGTGACGGACTACGCCTACGAGCGCGCGACGATGAACCAGCTCGGCGAGCTCCTGCGCGACATCGGGTCGTTCTCGTCCGTCGTGGCGCTAGCGAGCTTTCTCGTCCCCGTGGCGGTGTTGAGCTTCGTGCTCGGCGCCCTCGACCAACGCTACCGACTGCACGCGTGGGTCGTCTTCGGGTTGTCGGCGATCGCAGTCATCGACTCGTACGTGCGGGTCGCCATCATCGCGGTCGCCGCGGGCGTCGCCGTGCTCGCACCGCTGCTGCTGTCAGCCGGAACGTGTCCGGCCGGGCCAAGCTCGCCGCCATCCTGACCGGCCTCGCCGTCGCGGGAGGCATGTACGGGGCGGCGGTCCTCGCCGGCGGCGCGTCCGCCAGTACGGAGCAGCGCGCCAAGGGCCTCAGCGACCCGCTCGCGGACCAGTCGCTGAAGATCCGGTGGAAGACGTGGACCCACTCCGTCGACAAGATCCGCGCCGAGCCGCTCGGGACGGGGCTCGGGACCGTCGGCCACGCGACGCAGGAGGGACGCGCGCGAGTCGTTCACCGACAACTCGTACCTCAAGGTGCTTTCAGGAGCAGGGGCTCATCGGAGGGCTTTTGTTCACGCTGGGGGTGATCGGCACCGCGCTCCTTGTCGGACGGCGCTTGACACGGGGTCGCCCGACGGACGAACCAGTGGCCGTGGCTGCGCTCGCCGCGTTCGTCTCGTTCCTCGTCCTGCTGCGTCTTGGCCGAATACATCGAGCAGGCGGGCAAGGCGATCGCCTGGACGCTTCTGGGCGTGGCGTTGTGGAGCGCCTACGGCGAAACCTGGCTCGGTGCTGCCAGCCGGCCGGGAGGCGCCGATCGTGACGTTGAACGTGGGACCGCCAGGCACGGGGAGGCGACGTCGCGGCCGCGTCGCCCTTGGCGGGTCCCAACTCGCCGCGATCGGTCCTGCTCGGCCTCCTCGTCGCGGTGCTGGCGGTCGTCCCGGCGATCGCGACGAGTCGGCGTCCGTCGACCTACCGGTCGCACGTTACGCTGGCCGTCGCGCCGCCGGCGTCGGCGGGGTCGCCCGATCCCGTCGCGCTCGTCCGCATGCGGGCCAACAGCCCGGTGGTCCAGCGTCTGATCGCGGCACGCGGCGATCGTCATTTCCGTGCTCTCCCCCCTCGAGCACGCTTCGTCGACGTCCGCGGCGCTACTGGCGGGTCGATCCTCCTCACCGTCCCCAGTGCTGATCCCGCGTCCGCTCGGCAGGCGGCGGATCAGGTTGCGGCCACGCTCGCCGAGCAATCGCGGCTCGCCGTGGCAACTCGGCAGGGGGACGGGCCGCCGGTTGGCGGTGCTCGATCAGGCGTTGCGCGCCCCAGCGCTGAGCGCGGCTCGGCGGCGTCGGCTGGTCACCGACCGACGCTTCCTCCAGTTCCTCCTCGAAGCGTCACGCCCGCCCGTCGTGTTTTCGGTGCAGCGCCCCGCTTCCACGCCGGCCGCGGCCGCTCTCGACCGTTTCGCGGACGCCATCGGCGCCGGTGACGTGGCGACACCCACCGCGCTCTGGTCCGGGATCGCCGGGCTGCTCCTCGGGCTGGCGCTGACCGGCGTCTGGCTCGTCGCCCGCGACGCGGACGCCGCGCGTCCGCCGCTGCAGGGCTAGCCGCGGCCGCGCGCCGCGTCCACGTAGGCCTGCTCCAGGGCGTCCGCCTGCTGTTCGAGCGTGTACTCGGCCTCGACGCGGGCCCTGCCCGCCGCGCCCATGGCGTGGCGACGTCCCGGGTCGTCGAGGAGCGCGCCGATCGCCGCGACGACGCCGTCGACGTCCTCGGGCGCGACGAGGAGCCCGGTGTCCGGCGCGACGATGTCCCGAGGCCCGTCGACACGGCTCGCCACGACCGGGAGCCGCATGGCCATCGCCTCGATGAGCACGAGCCCGAACGCCTCCTCGCGGGTCGGCAGCACGAGGACGTCCCACCCTGCCAGCTCGTCGAACGGATCCGAGGTCGTCGACCAGGCGACCCCGGCCTGCCCGGCGCGCTCGACGAGCGCTGCGGCCCGAGGTTGCTCCGGACCGTCCGCGAGCGGGCCCACCAGCCGGAACGCCACGTCGGACCGCTCCTGCAGGAGGCGCTCGGCGGCCGCGAGGAACACGTCGCTGCCCTTGCGACGGGACACCGTGCCGAGCGTTCCGACGACGAGGGGCCGGCCGGGGGGTCGCCGGGCATGCGGCTCGACCGTCGGGAGGGCGATCCCGTACGGCGCGACCGAGGCGGTGACGCCCGCGCGACGCAGCGCGGAGACGCTCGCCGACGAGTTGGTGAAGACGGCGTCCGTCGCGGCCCGGATCAGGGCTCCGGCGACCCGGCCCTTCACCCCGGCCGGGAGGATCTCGTGGACGTACAGCAGCACGCCGGTGCCGCGCCGACGGCCCACCACGGCCTCGGGGACCGTGATGAGCGTGTTGGCGTGCAGGACCGCCGGAGCGTGACGACGGACCCAGCGCCGGAAGCGCCACAGGTAGCCCGGGGTGCTCAGCAGGCGCCGAGCGGCGCCGGGTGGCACCCGGAGCGAGCCGAGGCTGTAGCGGAGCAGCCGTACCTCGCCTTCGACGTCGTAGCCCCGGTCCCGGAGCTCGTCGGCCAGCGGTCCGGTCCCGGCACCCAGAACACGAAACGCCACCCGCGCGCCTCGAGGGAAGGGAGGACCCGGAGCACGCCGACGGCGGAGCCACCGATGATGGGCTCGTGGAACGCAATCGCGACCGTCCGCGTCGAGCCCGGCATGCGACCTGGCAGGCTAGCCCACCGCCGGACCGCGAGGACCGCGCGTGGCGGGCCGCTCCCGCGTCGGGTGCCGGAGGTGGGTCGTCGCCCGCGGCGGCCCGCTGACATCATCGCGGCGATGGCAGCGGTCGATCTCGCAGCGTCGACGTCCGAGGACGAGGCCGTTGGGCCCGGCGGTGCGCGGCGGCGTCGCCGGCACACGACCGTCGCCGTGTGCCTGTTCTTCCTCGCGCTCGTGCTCGCGATGTTCTGGCCTTCGCTGGTCGGCGGCAAGGTGCTCTCCGCCGGGGATCGGACCTGGTTCCAGTCGCCGTTCATCTCGCAGAAGCCGTCCAGCCTGGTCCGGCCCTCCAACAAGGACCTCGCCGATCCGGTCGAGGTGTTCCACCCCGACACGTGGCGGGCCCGCCAGGCGCTGGCCGACGGCTCGGCCGCGTTGTGGAACCCGAACGTCGGGGCGGGCCGGCCCCTCCTCGCCTCGCAGCAGTTCTCGCCGCTGTTCCCGACGCAGTGGCCGGCCTTCGTCCTGCCCTTCAAGGACGCCTGGGGGTGGATCGCCGCCCTGAAGCTCCTCGTCGCCGCCTTCGGGCAGTACCTCTTCTGCCGGGCGCTCGGGCTGCGCGCCGGGCCGTCGGCGCTCGGGGGCCTCACGTTCGGCTTCTCGGTCTACATGGTGATCTGGCTCGAGCACCCGTTGACCAACGCCTGGATCCTGCTCCCGTGGTTGTTCCTGCTCACCCGGAGCGTCGCCGAGCGCGCCCGCCCGGGCGCGGTCCTCGGCCTCAGCGCCCTCCTCGGCGCCCTGTTCGTCGCCGGGCACCCCGAGAGCGAGGCGTTCGTGGTGGCCGGGCTGGTGGCGTACCTCGCCTTCGAGCTGGCCGCCGGACGCCATGACGGGCGGCTCGAGCGCGGGGACGTGCCGCGCCACGCCGCCTGGTGGGCGCTGGCGCTCGGCGGCGGCGCGCTGCTGAGCGCCGTCATGACGGTGCCCGTCCTCGAGCTCTTCCACCACAGCGCCCCGGATCCCCGTGGCGGACCGGCGCCGCCGTTCAGCGTCCTCGTCAGCTGGGTCTTCCCCGAGGTCTTCGGCCGCCCGGACAAGGACTTCTACGCTCCCGGGCCCTTCGGCAACTACGCCGAGAGGACCGCCTACTTCGGGGCGCTGCCGATGCTGCTCGCCCTGGCGGGGCTGTCGTGGCGGCCGCAGCGGCCACAGGTCTTCTTCGCCGCCTTCGGCGCGGTCCTTCTCGCGATCGTCATGCCCACGCCGCTGAACGCCCTCGTCCGGGACCTCCCCGGGTGGGCACAACCTCGCGCTGACGCGGTTGCTCGCCCTTGTGACCTTCGCGGCGGCGATCCTCGCCGCGTTCGGGCTCCAGCGGCTGGTGGACGCGATAGCCGAGCACCGGCGGCGCATGGCCGTGACGATGGCCGTGCTCGCGGTCGTCCCGCTCGCCGCGCTGGTGGCCCACCCGGAGCTGCTGGGGCACTGGCGGGAGGCGGTGCGCCAGCTGCCGGCCATCAGGGAGCACGAGACCTCCAAGGACGTCGTGCGGCTCGGGGCGATCTGGCGGTGGGCGGTCATCGCCGTCGGCGGCACCGCGGTCGTCCTGGCGCTGCTGCGCGCCGGCCGGCGCGCCCCGACGGCCGTCGTCGGCTTCGTGCTCCTGCTGACGGCGCTCGACCTCGTCACGCTCAACCACGACTACCACCCCCAGGTCGCCCCGGCGATCGCCGATCCGCCCGCTCCTCCGGCCCTGCGCCAGGCACGCGCCGCGGTCGGCAGCGACCGGATCATCGGCGTCGGCGGGACGTTCTACCCGAACCTGGCGGACCGGTACGACGTCCTCGACCCTCGCCAGCACGACCATCCCGTGCCCGAGCGCTTCGAGCAGCTGTTCGCCGGCCTCGGCGGTGGCAAGCCCAGCCCGTCGATCGTCAGCCCGACGGACCCGCGGACCGACAAGCTGGCGGTACTGTGTCGGCCGCTCTGGTTCATCCTCACGCCGGAGGGGACGGTCGAGCGCAACCGGGGCGCGCTGCCGCGGGCGTGGATGGCGTACTCGTGGACGCCGTCCGGGTCCGCGGACGAAGCGCTCTTCTCGGTGATCGCGGCCTCGGCGCTGCAGTCGCGGGACGCACCGGCCATCGAGGGCGCGCCGCGTCCGCCCCGTCCCAGCGCGACCGGCGGGCCCCGGGCGTCCGTGGTCCTCGATCGCGCGGACCGCGTCGACGTCCGGGTCGACGCCAGGCGGCCCGGCTACCTGGTGCTCGACGACAGCTTCTACCCGGGGTGGGAGGCCACCGTCGACGGCCGGTCGGCGCGGATCCTCCCGGCCAACGTGAACTTCCGTGCGGTGGCCGTTCCGGCGGGGGTGCACCGGGTCTCCTTCCGCTATCGCCCGACATCGGCCGTCGTCGGCGCCGGGATCTCCGGCGTCACCGCGGTGGCGATGGTCCTCGCCGCCATCGCGCTGTGGGTCCGCGACCGGCGCCGGCGCACCCGCGCGGCGTGAGGCGCCGCTACCCCGCCGCCCGGTAGCGCTCGATCGCCCGGCGGCGCTCGGCCGCGTGGTCGACGATCGGCTCGGGGTAGTCGCGCCCGATGACGCAGCCGGCGTCGGCCTGCTCGGCCAGGTCCATCGTCCAGGGCTCGGGCAGGCGGTCCTCCGGGACGTCGCGCAGCTCGGGGACGTGCCGGCGGACGTACTCGCCGCGGGGGTCGAACTTCCGCTGCTGGGTCATCGGGTTGAAGAGCCGCTGGAAGTAGGGGGCGGGGTCGGTGCCGGTGGAGGCGATCCACTGCCAGCCCCCGTTGTTGGCCGCCATGTCCCCGTCCAGGAGGCGCTCCATGAACCACGCCTCGCCCAGGCGCCAGTCGAGGTGGAGGTCCTTCGTCAGGAACGAGCCGACGACCATGCGGACGCGGTTGTGCATCCAGCCCTCGGCCAGGAGCTGGCGCATGCCGGCGTCGACCAGCGGGAACCCGGTGCGGCCCTGCTTCCACGCCTCGAGCGCGTCGCCCGGGCGCTCCCACTCGAGGTCGCGGTAGCGCTCCTGGAACTCCAGACGGGTCACGTGCGGGAAGTGCACGAGCACCGCCGCGTAGAAGTCGCGCCAGGCCAGCTCGGTGCGGTAGTCCCGCGCGCCGGCGCCCGCCTGCTCGGCGACGCGGCGGTCGAGCTCGAGCGGGGAGACGCAGCCCCAGCGCAGGTAGGGGGACAGGCGCGACGAGCCGCCCGCCGGCCGGTCGCGCCGGTCGGCGTACGTCGCCAGGTCGGAGCGCAGGAAGCTCGCGAGCCGCCGGCGCCCGGCGGCCTCGCCGGGCTCGGCGACGGGGTGGGCGAGGACGTCGGAGGGGTCCAGGCCGAGCTCCTCGAGCCCGGGCAGGTCGCCCGCGGCCGGGCGCGCCGGCGCGCGCAGCTCGACCGGGGGGCGGACCGGGGCGCGTCGCCCCGCCCGCAGCCAGGCGCGTGCGAAGGGGGAGAAGACCGTGTAGGGCCGGTCCTGCCGCGTCCGGATCGCCGCCGGGTCGTCGACGACGGCACCGCCCGGGGCGGCGTGGACGTCGACGCCCAGGCCGCGCAGCGCCTCGGTCACGCGCGCGTCGCGGGCGCGGGCCCAGGGCGAGACGTCGCCGGTCAGGTGCACCGAGGTCGCGCCGACCTCGCGTGCCAGCCGGGGCAGCTCGTCCTCGGGGCGCCCGCGTCGGACGAAGAGGCGCGCGCCGCGCTCCTTCAGCGCGGCGTCGAGCTCGCGCAGGCAGCCGAGCATGAACGCCGTCCGCACCGCGCTGGGGAAGCGCCCGCGGGCGAGCAGGCGGTCGTCGAGGACGAACAGCGGGACGACGCGGTCCGCGTGCGCGGCGGCGGCGAGCGCGGGCAGGTCGTGCAGCCGCAGGTCGCGCCGGAACCACATGATCGACGTCGACGGGGACACCCGGGGAGCTACGGGCCAGGCGTCGCCCGGGCTCACCGCCGGCCGTCGCGGCGGGGGCTACGCGGCCGCGGCGACGAGCGTCGCCCGGACGCCGTCCGCGAGCGGGGCGGCGCGCTCGAGCCGGTAGTCGTAGCCCGACGAGCCAGCCGCCGCCCTCGGCCGCCCGGCGCTCGCCGACGCGCATGTCGAACCGGACCTCGAAGGCCGAGCGGCGGACCTCGCCGACCGAGCAGTGCACCTCGACGAGCTCGTCGAAGCGGACGGGCGAGCGGTACCGGATCGTGCACTCGGCGAAGATGAAGCCGAGGTCGGTGGCCTCGGGGTGGGCGGGGTCGTGCTGCGGGAGCAGCGTCCGGATGAAGCCGATGCGCGCGGTCTCGAAGGAGCGCAGGAAGACGACGTTGTTGAGGTGGCGCATCGCGTCGAGGTCGCCGAAGCGGACGCGCTCGTGGTGGACGTGGACGACGGGCACGCGTGCACCGTACGGCGCCGGCCCGCCCTCGGTTCGGCTCGCCCGGCGGTCAGGCGCGCGGCCGGCCGCGGGCGTCGCACGGGGTCGGCGTCCGGTCCCCGACGATGAGGCGCTCGCGATCGAGGATCCGCAGCGTGCGCTCCATGGCCACCGGCCGCAGGCTGCCGACCCCCTGCCGGTAGGGGTCGTCGAGGAAGCGGATCACGAGCAGCGTCGCGACCATCACCACGACGACCGTCCCGATCAGGGCGGCCTGGACGAAGGCCCGCTCGCCGCTGTCGGCGAACAGGAGCATGAAGCCGAGGATGAGCACGGCGATCACGTACAGGACCAGCCACAGCGGGGTCGGGATGACGCCGACGGCACCGTGGATCCGGGCGCTGCGCGCGGCCTCGCGGTCGAGCCGCTGGTCCAGCCACTTGCCGTACGCCGCCTGCTCGGACGCCGTGCGCGGATCGACGCCGCGCAGCGTGCGGAACAGCGCGACGCCCCAGGGGTTCATGGCGTCGGTCTGCGTCCCGGCCTCCATCGCCGGCCACTCCTGGTGGACGACCGAGCGCCCGTAGCAGACGAGCTGCCCGGCGAGGACGCGCCCGGGCCCGCGCGGCAGGAGGTGGGCGACCTCGAACTGCTCGGCCACCGTGAGCGCCTCCGTCTCGGCCCCGGCGCGTGAGTCGTCGTAGCTCGTGAAGGCCAGCACGACGACGAGGCCGAGCAGGACGGCGAACCCGGTGGCCAGGACGCCGAAGACCCCGGCGGCCCGGTCGCCGTCGTGGAAGAAGCTGCCGTCCGGCGCGTGCCGGCGCACGAGCAGGATGGCGGTGATCGCCAGCGCGGCCGCGACGACGACGACGAGCAGCGCCACGAGGACGTTCATCGCCGGGACTGCGCGGTGGCGGGCACCGGAGGACGGTCGCCGGGCGGCGGCCCTGCGTCATCACTCGCACCGGGTGACGGCCGGCGGCCGGTGCCGCCCCGGAGCGGGCGTCGGGCAGCGGTCGCGGTCGCGCCGGCCGGGGCGCCTAGCGGCGGGTCGCGGTCGCCCGCCAGGCGGCGACGTGCTCGGGGACCGGCGTGCCGGCGGCGACGTGGTCGTCGGGCTCCGGGGCGCCCACCACGGTCGCGAGCGGCAGCACGCCGGCCCAGACGTCGAGCGCCAGGTCGGCCTCCTCGTCGACGGGCGCACCCGTGCGGACCTTCGCCGACGCCTCGCGCAGGTCGAGCGCAAGGACCCGCGTCCCCTTGAGCTCCTGCGCGTCGGGCGGCCGGACGGCGCCCCAGCGCCCGGGCAGCAGGCGCTCCGTGAAGGCCTCGAGCGCCCGCAGGCGCTCCTCCGGCCCGGGCACGTCGTGCAGCTCGCCCAGCACGACCACCGAGCGGAAGTTCACGGAGTGGTGGAAGGCCGACCGCGCGAGCACGAGCCCGTCGACGAGCGTGGCGGTCAGGCACGCCCGCGCGCCGCCGGCGAGGGTCCGCACGGCGCGCGAGGCGGCCGACCCGTGGACGTAGACGACGTCCCCCACGCGCGCGTGGAGCGTCGGGACGACGAAGGGCTGGCCCTCGGCGTCGGTGAACCCGAGGTGGCACACGAGCGCCTCGTCGAGGATCGCGTCGATCGTGGCGCGGTCGTGGTGCCCGCGCTGCGGCGCGCGCCGCAGACGGGTCCTGGGTGAGGCGGCGGCGGTGGCCATGGCGCCACGCTACGACCGCAAGCGGTCCCCTGGGAAGGGCCAATCGAGGTAGGGTCGACCGGACCAATGGACCTCGACGTCGTCCTCGCCCACGGCGCGGGCACCGATCCGCTGCGCGACCAGCTCGAGGAGCACGTGCGCCGCGGCGTCCGCGACGGCCGCCTGCGGCCGGGCGCCGCCCTGCCGCCCAGCCGCGCGCTGGCCCGGGAGCTCGGCGTCTCGCGCGGGGTGGTGGTGGAGGCGTACGCCCAGCTCGCGGCCGAGGGGTTCCTCGTCGCCCGCCGTGGCGCCGGCACGGCCGTGGCCCCGCGGCCGCCGGCCGGACCCGAGGGGATCGGGCGTGCCCCCGAGGAGGAGGTCGCGCCCCGGGCGGCGACGCCGGCCTACGACCTGCGCACGGGCCGTCCCGACCTCTCGGCGTTCCCGCGCGCGGCGTGGCAGGCGGCGCTCGGGCGGGCGCTGCGGACGATCCCCGACGCCGGCCTCGACTACGGCGACCCGCGCGGCGCCCCGGCGCTGCGGGCGGCGCTGGCGAGCCACCTCGGGCGCACCCGGGGCGTCGCCGCCGGGCCGCGCGACGTCGTGGTCACCACGGGCGTCACCCAAGGGCTCGCGCTCGTGTGGGCGGCGCTGCGCGAGCGCGGCGCCCGGCGCGTCGCCGTCGAGGACCCGGGGTGGCGCAGCCAGCGCCGCACGGTCCTCGACGCCGGGCTGGAGGCCGTGCCGGTGCCCGTCGACGCCGACGGGCTCGACGTCGACGCCCTCCTCGCGCTGGACCCGCCCGTCGACGCCGTCGCCCTGACCCCGGCGCACCAGTTCCCGACCGGTGTCGTGCTGGCCCCGGCGCGGCGCGCCGCGCTCGTGCGGTGGGCGGCGGAGACCGGCGGCGTCCTCGTCGAGGACGACTACGACGCCGACCACCGCTACGACCGCGAGCCCGTCGGGGCGCTGCAGGCGCTCGCCCCGGCCCACGTCGTGCACGCCGGCTCGGCGAGCAAGGCGCTCGCCCCGGCGCTGCGCCTCGGGTGGCTCGTCCTGCCGGCGGAGCTCGTCGCCGGCGTCGCCGGGCAGCGCGAGCGCGCGGACCACGGCGGCGAGGTCCTGGGCCAGCTCGCGCTGGCCGACCTCATCGACCGCGGCGCCCTCGCCCGCCACCTGCGGCGGACGCGCCGTCACCACCGCGACCGCCGCGACGCCCTCGTCGCCGCGCTCCGGGCGCGCCTGCCCGCCGTCCGCGTGGGCGGCGTGGCGGCGGGCCTGCACGTCGTCGCGTGGCTGCCGGACGGGCTCGACGAGGCCGGGCTGGCGCGCGCCGCCGCGGACCGCGGCGTGGCGGTCCACGCGCTGCACGCCGATTGCACGGTGGTCGCCCCGCGGCCCGGCGCGCTGCTCCTCGGCTACGCCCGGCTGCCCGAGCCGGCGCTGCGCCGGGCCGTCGCGCTGCTCGCCGCGGCGGCGGGGGACGGCGGTGCGCGCGCGGCCGCGCGTCACAATTGACACACGCGCCCCGGCGCGCGCAGTAGGGTGCGCCGCGCGCGGGTTGGCCGACTCCGGCGACGGGTACGTCCGTCTCGCGCAGGGCCTTCAGGAGGAGGCGACCCGAAACCGTTCCGACCCCCCGGTCCCGGGGGATCGCAGGAGGAGCACCCACATGTACGTTCGTAGAGGCTTCGCCGCGGCGCTGCTCGCGTCCACGGCCCTCTTCGTGGCCGCCTGCGGCGGCGACGACAACAGCAGCAGCTCGTCGGGCAGCGGCTCGAGCGGCTCTCAGAGCACCGGCGCGACGAGTGGCGTCGCCAAGGCGCCGACCCTCGACGAGGCGAAGGGCGCCAAGGGCACCGTCGTCTACTGCACCGGCAAGGACACGTCCGGCGGCCAGAAGGCCTCCGTCAAGGCCTTCAACTCGAAGTACTCGTCTCAGGGCCTGAGCGCGAAGCTCCTCGAGTTCCCGGAGTCCGCCGACCTGCAGCACGACCAGTTCGCCCAGCGCCAGCAGGCGAAGTCGGCGGACTGCGACATCTTCTACTCCGACGTCGTCTGGACGGCCGAGTTCGCCTCGCAGAAGTGGCTGCTCGACATGAGCGACTACGTGAACTCGCGCAAGTCCGAGTTCGTCCCGTCGACGCTCTCGACGATCCAGTTCGACGGCAAGTACTTCGGCACGCCAAAGCAGACCGACGCGGGCTTCATCTACACCCGCAACGACAAGGTCAAGTCGATCCCGTCCACCTGGCAGGCGCTCTACGCCGACGCGAAGTCCAAGGGCGGCATCGTCTACCAGGGCGCGGCCTACGAGGGCCTGACCTGCAACTTCCTCGAGCTCGCCTTCGCGGCCGGCGGCCAGGTCCTGAGCGCCGACGGCAAGAAGTCGGTCATCAACTCGCCGGAGAACCTGAAGGCGCTCCAGCTCATGGTGGACGGCGTCAAGAACGGCACCGCCCCGAAGGCCGTGACGACGTACATGGAGGAGCAGTCGCGGCGCGCCTTCGAGTCGGGCAAGTACCCGTACATGCGCAACTGGCCGTACGCCTACGCGCTCGGGGAGATGAACCCGAAGGTCAAGGGCAAGATCGCGGTGTCGCCGTTCCCGTCCTTCGAGGGCGCGGGCAAGGGCGGCGTGCTCGGCGGGCACAACCTCGTGATCTCCTCGTACTCGAAGAACCCGAAGGGCGCCGTCACGCTCATCGACTACCTGACGCAGACCGAGGCCGAGACGCGCGACGCCGCGAAGTACTCGCTGGCGCCGGTGCTCACCGCGGTCTACAAGGAGCCGGCCGTGACGAAGGCGCTGCCGTTCGCCGCGCAGCTCCTGCAGGCCGTCCAGCAGGCGAAGACCCGCCCGGTGACGCCCGTGTACCCGCAGGTCTCGCAGGCGATCTACAAGAACGTCAACCAGGCCCTGTCCGGTCAGCAGTCCCCGCAGGACGCGCTGAAGAACGCGGACAGCCAGATCAACAAGGCCCTGTCGACGTTCTAGGCATCGACTGACTCGGAGGAGGGAGAGCCGATCATGGAAGCGGCCACCGCGAGCGGAGGTTCGGTCACCGTCAAGCGACGGAGGCGCACCGCCGCGCAGGAGGAGCGCAACCTCGCCCGCAAGATGATCGCGCCGTCGCTGATCCTGATCGCCGTCGTCGCGGCGTACCCGATCATCTACGCGATCTGGCTCTCCCTCCACGAGTACTCCGTCATCACCCCCGGCCTGTCGCGGTGGGCCGGGCTGAAGAACTACACGGACGCGTTCGACAGCAAGGAGTTCCGGGACTCGATCAAGAACACGTTCGTGTTCACGGTCTTCTCGGTGTTCTTCGAGCTCGTGCTCGGCCTGGCGATGGCGCTGATCATGCACAACGCCACGAAGGGCAAGGGCCTGCTGCGCACGATCGTCCTGATCCCGTGGGCGGTGCTCACGGTCGTCACGGCGATCACCTGGCAGACGATCTTCGAGCCGAACCTCGGGCTCGTGAACACCGTGCTGCGGACGCTGCACCTCCCGGGCGCGGAGACCGTCTGGCTCGGGCAGAAGCCGCAGGCCATGGAGGTCCTGATCATCGCCGACGTCTGGAAGACGGCGCCCTTCATGGCGCTGCTCATCCTCGCCGGCCTGCAGGTCATCCCGAACGACGTCTACGACGCCGCGAAGGTCGACGGGGCGAACGCCTGGCAGCGCTTCAGGCGCATCACCCTGCCGCTGCTGACGCCCGCGATCCTCGTGGCGCTGATCTTCCGCACGCTCGACGCGCTGCGGATCTTCGACCTGCCCTTCGTCCTGACGAAGGGCGCCAACGGCACGAACACGCTGTCGTTCGAGGCCTACCAGGAGCTCAGACAGAACAACCTGATCGGCCTCGGCTCAGCCATGTCGATCATCACGTTCCTGATCGTGATGGCCGTGTCGTTCCTGTACATCCGCTTCGTGGGTGGCAACATCCGCGGCCTGGCCGACGAGGGCTGACGAGATGAGCACCGCTGCCGGCGCAGAGAGCCTGAGCGCCACCCGGGCACGCGCCCGGACCAAGACGCGCAGGAAGCAGCGCAACTGGGCCTGGCTCCAGTGGATCGCCGTCGTCGCGATCCTGCTGTTCTGCCTGTTCCCGTTCTACTGGCTGGTCAACACGTCGCTGAAGACGGGCGCGCAGCTGTCGGACGCGAAGCTGTTCCCGGCGCACCCGACGCTGAACAACTACAAGTCGATCTTCCAGGACTCGAACTTCACGCTCGCGCTGCGCAACTCCGCGATCGTGGCCCTCAGCACCACGGTCCTGGCGCTCGTCATCGGGTCGTTCTGCGCCTACGCGATCGCGCGGCTGCACTTCAAGCACAAGTTCGCGCTGCTCGCGCTCGTCCTCTCCATCACGACGTTCCCGGGCATCGCGATCGCGGCCCCGCTGTTCAAGCTGTGGACGGACATCGGGATCTACAACACGATCCCCGGCCTCGTCATCCCGTACCTGACGTTCGCGCTGCCGCTGGCGATCTACATCCTCGTCTCGTTCTTCCGGGAGATCCCGAAGGACCTCGAGGAGGCGGCGCTCGTCGACGGCGCGACGCGGTTCCAGGCCTTCTACAAGGTCGTGGTGCCGCTGGCCGCGCCGGGCCTGGCGACCGCCGGCATCCTGACCTTCATCTTCGCCTGGAACGAGTTCCTGCTCGCGATCACGCTGACGACGTCGACCTCCGCGCGGACGGTCCCCGCGGCGATCGCCTTCTTCACCGGGTCGACGCAGTTCGAGCAGCCGCTCGGGACGATCTCGGCGGCGTCGGTGACGATCTCGATCCCGCTCATCCTGCTGGTGCTGTTCTTCCAGAAGCGCATCGTGGCCGGCCTGACCGCCGGCGCCGTCAAGGGGTAGTGGCGACCGGCACGGCGGAGGGGGTCCCGGGGCTCGACGAGGTCCTGGCGCCCGCCGGGTGGCCGTACGCGTCCGGCCTGCCGGCCGACGCGGACGACCCGGGGCGCTTCCACGCGCTCTTCGGCCGCGACTCCCTCATCACGGCCCTGGCGCTGCTGCCCGTGCGCCCTGACGTGGCCGCGGCGACGCTGCGCGCGCTGGCCGCGCTGCTCGGCCGGCGGGTGGACCCGCGGCTGGACGAGGAGCCCGGGAAGGTCGTCCACGAGGTGCGCGTCGGGCTGTCGTCCGAGCGCGCGGAGTACCTGGGGCTCGACGCGACGGACGGCGAGCTGCGCTACTACGGCTCCGCCGACGGCACGCCGTGGTTCCTGTACGTCCTGGCCGCCACCGGCGACGCCGCGCTCGCGGCCGAGCTCGAGCCCGCGTGGCGCGCGGCGGGCGGGTGGCTGCTGGGGGCGCTGGAGCGCGGGGGCGGCCTGCTGCGCTGGGGCCCGCGGACCGAGGCCGGCGGGCTGGGGCAGCAGGGCTGGCGCGACACCGTCGACGCCACCTCCTCGCGCAGCACGAAGGGCAGCGGCATCCTGCGCGCGGACGGCGGCCTGCCCACGGCCCCGGTCGCCGACGCCGACACGCAGGCCGTCGCGGTCGCCGGCCTGCGCGCCCTCGCGGCGCTCAGCGGGGAGGCCGGTCACGCCGAGGCGGCGCGCGCGCTCGAGGCCCGGGTCCGCGGCGCGTTCGGGCCGGAGACGATGGCGCTGGAGGCCGACGGCCGGGAGGTGCCCGGGGCGGGCTCCCAGCTCGGGTGGCTCCTGTGGGCCGGGTGCGCCGGCCCCGGGGCGGCCGAGCGCCTGGCCGCGCCCGACGTCCTGACGCCGTACGGCCTGCGGACGCTCTCCTCCGAGCACCCGCGCTTCGACCCCGACGCGTACCACCGCGGCGGCGTCTGGCCGTTCGACTCGTGGCTGGGCTGGGGTGGTCTGCGTGCGGCGGGGCGCGCGGCGGACGCCGAGCGCGCGCGCGCCGGCGTCCTGGGCGCGCTGGAGCGCCTCGGTCGCTTCCCCGAGCTCTACGCGGTCGTCGGCGGCGAGCCGCGGCGGATCGCGTTCGCCAACCAGGTGCAGGCCTGGACCGTCGGCGCGGCGTGGGCGCTCCGCCACGGGTGGGACGGGCGCGTCCCGGCCCTCACCGACGCGCGCGAGGGCTAGCCCCGACGGGGCCCTGGGGTGCAGCCTTCAGGCCGCGGCGAGGTGGGCGGCGAGCGCGAGGGCCAGCAAGGCCCCCAGCGCGCCGGTCCAGCGCCGGGCGCCCGGACCGAGGTGCCGCCCGGCCGCGCCCGCGGCGGTGGCGAGCCCGGCGTGCCAGGCGGCCGAGGCGGCGAGCGCGCCCAGGACGAACGCGCCGGCGGGCGCCGGGCCGAGGTCGTCGCCGCCCGCGGCGGGGAGGCCGGCCGTGACCGCGGCGAAGGTCGCGGCCGTGGTCGGGTTGACCGCGGTGAGCGCCACGAACCGGCGGTAGAGCCGGCCGGGTGCGGGTGCGGGTGCGGGTGCAGGCGCGGGCGCGGGTGCGGGCGCGGGCGCGGTCAGTGCTCGGGCTCGCGCGGGGCGCGGGCGGAGCGCGCCGCGCAGGAGCGCGAGGGCGACCACGGCGAGCACGGACGCCGCGACCAGGCGGATGGCCCCCTGCGCCGGGGCGAGCGCCGCCGCGACCGAGGCTCCGGCGAGCGCGGCCGCGGCCGCGTAGACCCCGTCCATCGTCGCGACGCCGAGCCCGGCGGCGAGCGCGGGGCGCGTGCCGTGGCGCAGGCCCGTGTCGAGGACGAGCGCCCCCACCGCACCCAGCGGGACGGCGACCGCCAGGCCGGCGGCCACGCCCGCGGTGAAGGCCGCCGGTGACGTCATGCGCCCAATCGTCACGGCTCGGACTGCGATGATCCAGGCCATGCCCCCCGTCCGCCGCGAGGATCGCGGTCCTGACGCGCTGGACCGCGAGATCCTCGGCATGCTCCTCGCCGACGCGCGTGTCTCCTACCGCGACCTCGGCGCGGCCGTCGGCCTGAGCGCGAACGCCGCGGCCGACCGCGTGCGGCGCCTCGTCCGGACCGGGGCGGTCCGCGGCTTCACCGCCGTCCTGGACCCGGGCGCGGCGGGGCGGCCCGTCGAAGCGCTCGTCGACGTGCGCCTGGACCGCCAGACGGACTCCGACGCCTTCGGCGCAGCCGTCGGCAGGCTCGACGCCGTCACCGGCGCGCAGCACGTCACGGGGCGGTTCGACTGGCACCTGCGGCTCGCGTGCCACGACACGGCCGAGCTGGACCGGGTGCTGCGGGCCCTGCGGGCCGACCTCGGCGCGCTCGACACCGAGACCCGGATCGTGCTGCGGACGGCCGTCGACCGGCGCGCGGCCCCGTAGCGACCCGTCGGCTGTGGAAGAGTCCTGCCATGGCGCGCATCGGTGTCCTCACGGGCGGCGGCGACTGCCCCGGCCTCAACGCGGTCATCCGCGGGATCGTGCGCGCCGGCGTCAACCGGCACGGCCACACGGTGGTCGGGTTCCGCTACGGCTGGGCCGGCGTCCTGGAGGAGCACACGACGGGGCTCACGCCGGAGAACACCGCCGGCATCCTGCCCCGTGGCGGCACGATCCTCGGCAGCTCGCGCACGAACCCCTACCAAGACGGCGCGGACGGCACGGCCGCGGTCCGGGCGGTGCTCGAGCGCCAGGGCGTCGACGTGCTCATCCCGATCGGCGGCGAGGACACGCTCGGCGTCGCGGGGCGACTGGCCGCGGACGGCGTCCCGGTCGTCGGGGTCCCCAAGACGATCGACAACGACCTCGCGGGAACGGACGTCACCTTCGGCTTCGACACCGCCGTGCAGATCTGCACGGACGCGATCGACCGCCTCCACACGACCGCGGAGTCGCACAACCGCGTCATCGTCGTCGAGGTCATGGGCCGCCACGCCGGCCACATCGCGATCCACTCGGGCATGGCCGGCGGGGCGGACGTCATCCTCATCCCGGAGCGGCCGTTCGACATCGACGAGGTCTGCGCGTCGATCCGCCGGCGTCACGCCTCGGGGAAGACGTTCTCGATCGTGGTCGTCTCGGAGGGCGCGCTCCCGGCGGACGGGACGGGGCTGACGACCATGGGCTCCGGGGGCAAGGACGCCTTCGGCCACGAGCGCCTGGGCGGCATCGCGGTGGCGCTCGAGACCGAGATCGAGCGGCGGACGGGCTACGAGACCCGCATGACGATCCTCGGGCACGTCCAGCGGGGCGGGACGCCCACGGCCTACGACCGCGTGCTCGCCACGCGCTTCGGCGTCGAGGCGGTCAACGCCGCCACCGCGGGCGATGTCGGGACGATGGTCGCGCTGCGCGGGACCGAGGTGCTGCGGGTGCCGCTCGCCGACGCGCTGGCCGAGCCGAAGCTCGTCGACCCGCGGCTGTTCGAGACCGCGGAGGTCTTCTTCGGGTAGGCCCGCGGGGGCCGGCGGGGGCCGGACCCCCGGGGTAGGGTGGCGCGATGCGCGCGTTCGCCGCCGTCGTGCCGGCGGTCCTGGCCCTCGCCCTCGTGGCCGCGTCCGGCGGGTGCGGCGGCGGCACGTCACGCGCCGACGAGACGCGCTACGTCGAGGCCGTCAACCAGGCCCAGGACGGCTTCGCCCGCACGCTGGACCGGCTGTCGACGTCGATCACGGCGACGAGCACGCCGCGCCAGGACCGCCGCACGCTGCGGTCCTTCGCCCGGGCCGTCGACGCCGCGGTGGTGGAGCTGCGGCGGGTCAGCCCGCCCGGCCGCGTCAAGGACCTTCACGGCCGGCTCGTGGCCCAGGTGGCCAGCTACGGCCGGCCGATCGCGACGGCACGCTCGGCCTTCGCGACGCAGGACCCGCGCCTGATCATCGCCGCGCAGGGGCGGTTCGTCGGGGCCGTGACCCGGACCGGCGAGCGGGTCAACCGCACCATCGCCGCGATCAACGAGCGGCTGCGGTCCTAGCCGCCGGCGGGCGGACGCCCCGGCGGCGGTGCGCCGTCCAGGACCTCGTCGAGCAGGCGGTCGTCCGCGGTGCCGAAGGCGCGGGCCAGGACGTCGGAGACCTCGGCGCGCGACGCCCCGGCCAGCGCCATCTCGACCGCGACGAGCCGCGCGGTGGCCGCCCGCAGGTCCTCGGCCGTCGGGCCCGGGCGGCCGCCGGACGCGGTTCCGCCCGCCCCGCCGCCGGCCCCGCCGCCGGCCGCCCGCGGGCCGGCCGCGGCCAGCGCGCGCTCGACCGCGTCGGCGAGCGCGTCGAGCTGGTGGCGGGCGTCGTGGGTGCGGGCCGCGAGCTCCTCGGCCAGCGCGAGCAGCCGCGCGGGGGCGGTCGGGTCGCGCCCCGGAGCGGCGGACGCGGCCGCGCCACCGCCGGCCCCGCCCGGCCCGGCCGTCCCCGGCGTCCCCGCCCCGATCGCCGTGGCCGCGGCCGGCCTGGGACGCGGCGCGCCCGAGGCGGCCGGTGCGGCCTCGAGCGCCGCCATGGCCTGGGCCCGCGCGGCGGCCGCGGCCTGGGCGGCCGCCTCGGCGGCGGCCAGGAGCGCCTCGGCGCGGGCCGCGGCGTCGGTCGGAGGGGCGTCGCCGGCCATCGGCGCGATGCTAGAGGCCGCCCAGGTCGGCCCGGCCGTACCCTGCGCCGGACCGTGTCGCGCTACCTCCTCTACCTGCAGATCGCGATCGTCGTCGCCGTGGTGACCGGGATGGTCATCGCCGTCGTCAAGCTGTCGACCTGACCTAGGATCGTCCGCATGTTCACGGCGATCGTGGTGGGGACCGACGGGTCGGACACCGCCGGGCAGGCGGTGCGACAGGCCATCGACTTGGCGAGGGTCGTCGGGGCGACGCTCCACGTCGTGAGCGCCTACGAGCCCGTGCCGCGGTCGCGCCTGCGCGAGGAGGTCCAGCAGGCGCCGCCCGACGTCCAGTGGACGATCAACCCGCGGGAGGACGTCGACGCGACCCTGGCCGACGCCGCCGAGCTCGCCGCCGAGGCGGGCGTGACCGCCGAGGTCCACGCCCGTCAGGGCGACCCGGCCGACTCGATCCTCGACGTGGCCGAGGAGGCGCACGCCGACCTCGTGGTCGTCGGCAACAAGGGCATGACCGGCGCGAAGCGCTTCCTGCTCGGCTCGGTGCCGAACAAGGTCAGCCACCACGCGCCCTGCAGCGTGCTGATCGTGCGGACGACCTAGCGGCTGCGCGGCACGCCCACGGCGGCGGCGACGTCGAGCAGCCCCGCTCCATAGTCGTGGTCGGGCCCGCGCCGGCCCAGGTCGCGCGCCGTCCTGACGAGCCGCCGCTGGACCGCGCGCGGCGACGGGCGGGCGCCGAGCGTCCGTGCCGAGAGGAGCACCGCGACGGCGGCGGCGACGTGCGGGGCGGCCATCGAGGTGCCGCGCAACCCGATCGTGCCCTGCTGGTCGCGGGGCACGAGGAACGTGCCGTAGCGCGGGCGGCGGAAGCTCACCTGCAGGACGTTGCGGCCAGGGTCGCCGTCCGGGTCGCAGTTGGGATCGCCGGGCAGCTTCGCGTCGGCGCCGCCGCCGGGCGCGACGAGGTCGACGCCGGCCCCGAAGTTCGAGTAGTCGCCGAGGCATCCGTGCTCGGTCGAGGCGCCGACGAAGACCACGTCGTCGTCGAGCTGGAGCGACGGGACGCTCCTGCTGGTCGAGTTGCCCGCCGCGGCGACGACGACGACCCCGCGCCGGGCGGCGTAGACGACGGCGGCGCGGAGCAGCCGGTCGGTCGTGATCGACACCGGGCTGGCGTCCGACTGGTCGTAGAGCTCGATCGAGACGTTCAGGACGTCGGCGCCGTGGTCGACCGCCCAGCGCATCCCGCGCGCGACCCGTGCGGCCGACCCGTTGCCGGCCGCGTTGAGCACCCGCACGGGCATGATCCGCGCTCCGTAGGCGATCCCCACCATCCCGTAGCCGTTCCCGGGCGTCGCCGCGACCGTCGCGGCCACGAACGTCCCGTGCCCGTTGCGGTCGAAGGGCGCCGTCGCGGGCGTCACGAAGTCGCGCCCGCGCACGACGTGTGCCGGGGACAGGTCGGGCGACCGGCGGTAGGGCCCGGCATCACGGAAGGCCACGCCCGTGTCGAGGACCGCGACGGTCACGCCCTGGCCGGGCGCCCGCCCGCGGGCCTGCACGGCGCTCCACGCCTCCGGGGCACGGATCCCGAAGGGCCCGGTGAGGTCCCACTGCGCGGCCGCCCAGCCCCCGAGCGGCGCTGCTGCCGGCGAGCCCGTGTCGTCGAAGCTCGCCGCGCGCGCGACGAACCGCGGGTGCGCCGCGCGTGCCTGCGCCGGGGCCGGGACGGCCGACGCCGCGGCCGCGAGGGCGGCCAGCAGGCAGGCGAGCAGGAGGGGGCGGGGGCGGAGCATGCGCGTCGGACGGGCCTCGGGAGCGCCAACACCGGCCGGTGCCCCGAGTTGCCGTCCCGGCGCCGTGGCCGGTGCGGTGTCCGTCGATCCCGGGCAGGGCCAGGGTACCGGGCCTCCCGCGGGCGGCCCGGGACCGTGCGCTGCCGGTCGCCGCCGCCCTCCCGCGGCCCGCTGACGTCGGACCGCGGACAAGAGGTCCCGACGCACCGTTGAGCGGTGTAAGGTGCTCGCGCGACGGCCGCGCGTCGGCCGTCGGCCTTCCAGGGGGTCGGTCCGGGGAAGAGCGCGCCACGCCGGCGCACGGGGGTTGCCGGCGCGGCGCGCGCCCCGGGCGAGCGGGTCGGGGGCGACGGCGCGAGCGGCGACGCGGTCGCCGCTTGCGCCGTCGTCGAACCCGTCCTAGATTCCGGCACGCGGCTGTCCCGCCGCTCCGGTGTCCCCACCGAGGAGGAGTCTGATGAGCGCCAGGGTCCCGGTTCGCCTGACCGTGAACGGGAGGGTGCAGGAGGCGGAGGTCGAGCCGCGCCTGCTCCTCGTCCACCTCCTGCGCGACGACCTCGGGCTGACCGGCACGCACGTCGGCTGCGACACCTCGAGCTGCGGGGCGTGCACCGTCCACGTCGACGGCGAGGCCGTGAAGAGCTGCACGCTGCTGGCCGTGCAGGCCGACGGCGCGGCGGTCACGACGATCGAGGGCCTGGCCGACGGCGACGAGCTGCATCCCCTGCAGGAGGCCTTCTGGGAGGACCACGGGCTGCAGTGCGGCTACTGCACGCCCGGGATGATCATGGCCGCCGTCGACCTCCTGGCCCGCAACCCGAACCCCTCCGAGGACGAGATCCGGCACGGGCTGGAGGGCAACCTCTGCCGCTGCACCGGCTACCACAACATCGTGCGGGCGGTGGCCGACGCGGCCAAGCACCCGCACGCGGGGCGGATCCCCGAGCCGGGGGCGACGCCGGCTGGCGAGCGAGCCGGGCGCGAGTTCGCGACCCGCGGGGCCGGGGCATGAGCGTCGCCGACGAGCCGCGCGCCGGCGGCGACGGCGGCCTGTTCGTCGGCCGCGCGATGAAGCGCAAGGAGGACCCGCGCCTCATCACCGGCCGCGCCACCTACGTCGACGACATCACGCTCGTCGGCCAGCTCTGGATGGCCTTCGTGCGCTCGCCGGAGGCCCATGCGCGCATCGTCTCGATCGACGCCGCGGCCGCCGAGGCCCGCGACGACGTCGTCGCGGTGTTCACCGGCGAGGACCTCGGCGACCTCGAGTCCCCGCTGCCGATGGCGTGGGTGCCCCCGGGCGTCGAGGTGCGCACCCCCGAGCACTGGCCGCTGGCGCGCGGCGAGGTCAAGCACGTGGGCGATCCGGTCGCCGTCGTCCTCGGCGAGGACCGCTACTCCGTCGTGGACGCCGCCGAGGAGGTCGTCGTCGAGTACGAGCCCCTGCCGGTCGTGACCGACCCGGAGGCGGCGCTGCGCGACGAGGTGCTCGTCCACCCGTCGATCGGGACGAACAAGGTCCACGAGTGGTCGCTCGGCGGCGGCGACCTCGAGGCCGGCTTCGCCGAGGCCGACGTCATCGTCGAGCGGCGGATCGTCAACCACCGCACGTCCGGGGCGCCGATCGAGCCGCGCGCCGTGCTCGCGGAGGAGCGCGCCGGGCACGTGACGATCTGGTCGACGACCCAGATCCCGCACTTCCTGCGCCTCTTCGTGGCGCTCATGCTGGGCGTGTCCGAGGAACGCGTCCGGGCGATCGCGCCCGAGGTCGGCGGCGGCTTCGGCGCGAAGCTCCAGATCTACGGCGAGGAGATCCTCGCGGTGTGGGCGGCCCGCAGGCTGGGCCGGCCCGTGAAGTGGGTCGAGACCCGCTCGGAGCACATGATGGTCAGCCACCACGGCCGCGACCAGATCGCCTCCACGCGCATGGGCGCCAGGCGCGACGGCACGGTCACCGCCTTCCACGCGCGGATCGTCGCCGACTTCGGCGCCTACCAGATGTTCCTCACGCCCCTGATCCCGTCGCTGGGCGGCTTCGTGATGAACGGCTGCTACGGCTTCCCGGCGGTGCAGACCGACATCACCGGCGTCATGACGAACAAGTGCGCGACCGACGCGATCCGCGGGGCCGGGCGGCCCGAGGCGACGCACATGATCGAGCTGACGATGGACGCGCTGGCCGCCGAGCTGGGGCTCGATCCGCTCGAGGTGCGCCGGCGGAACTTCATCCCGGCCGACGCCTTCCCGTACGAGACCGCGATCGGGATGGTCTACGACTCGGGCAACTACGCGGGCACGCTGGACAAGCTGCTCGAGCACGTCGACTACGAGGGCTTCCGCGCCGAGCAGGAGCGGCTGCGATCGGACGGCGTGCACCGGGGCATCGGCTTCTCGACGTACACCGAGATCTGCGGCCTCGCGCCCTCGCGGGTGACCGGCCCGCGCGGCGTCGGGCTGCAGGCCGGCCTGTGGGAGTCGGCCATGGTGCGGGTCCACATCACCGGCGCGGTGACGGTCTACACGGGCACGTCGCCGCACGGCCAGGGGCACGAGACGGGGTTCGCCCAGATCGTGGCCGACCGCCTCGGGGTCGACCCGGAGCAGGTCGAGGTCATCCACGGCGACACCGGGACCGGCCCGCAGGGGCTCGGGACCTACGGCTCGCGCTCGCTCGCCGTCGGCGGCGAGGCGGTCGTCAAGGCCGCGGAGAAGGTCACCGAGAAGGCGAAGGCCATCGTCGCGCACAAGCTCGAGGCCGCGCCCGAGGACGTCGAGGTCCGCGACGGGAAGTGGATCGTCCGGGGCTCGCCCGAGTCCGGGCTCACCTTGGCCGAGGTCGCGGGCATGGCCTACATCCCGGACGACCTGCCCGAGGACATGGAGCCCGGGCTGGAGGACACGGCCTTCTACGACCCGTCGAACTTCGTCTTCCCGTTCGGCGCGCATGCGGCGATCGTCGACGTCGACGTCGAGACCGGGAAGGTGAAGGTCGTGCGCTATGTCGCGGTCGACGACTGCGGGCCGGCGATCAACCCGATGCTCATCGACGGCCAGATCCACGGCGGGATCGCCCACGCGATCGGCCAGGTCCTCTACGAGCAGGTCGTCTACGACGAGGAAGGCCAGCTCGTCACCGGCACGTTCGTCGACTACGCGCTGCCCACGGCCGCGGAGCTGCCGAGCTTCGAGACCGACCGGACCGAGACCCGGACGCCGACGAACTCGCTCGGGGTCAAGGGCATCGGCGAGGCCGGGACGATCGCCGCGAGCGCCGCGGTCACGAACGCGGTCATCGACGCCCTGCGCCCGCTGGGCATCACGCACCTCGACATGCCGTTGACGCCGATGCGGGTGTTCACCGCGATCCAGGAGGCCGGGCGATGATCCCCGCCGAGTTCGACTACGTCGCCCCGGACTCCCTCGACGGCGCGCTCGCGGCGCTGGCCGAGGGCGGGGAGGACGCGAAGCTCCTGGCCGGCGGCCACTCGCTCGTGCCGCTCATGAAGCTGCGGCTGGCCGTGCCCTCGCTGCTCGTCGACCTGCGGCGCGTCCCGGGCCTGCGCGGCGCCGAGCGCGAGGACGGCGACTGGCGCATCGGCGCGCTGACCCGGCACGCGGACCTGCAGGGCCGCGCCGAGCTCGGGATCGCGTCCGACGTCGCGTCGGTCATCGCCGACCAGCAGGTCCGCAACCGCGGCACGATCGGCGGCTCGCTCGCGCACGGCGACCCGGCGTCGGACCTGCCGACGGTGCTCGTGGCGACCGAGGGCCGGGTGACCGTGCGCGGGCCGCAGGGCACGCGCGACATCGCGGGCGCCGACCTCTTCCAGGACTACCTCACGACCGCGGTCGCGGCGGACGAGGTCCTCACCGAGGTGCGCCTGCCCGCGCTGGACGGCTGGGGCCACGCGTACGAGAAGTTCACCCGGCGGGCCGAGGACTGGGCCATGGTCGGCGTCTGCGCGCTCGTCCGCCGCGCCGCCGACGGCTCCTGCGAGGACGTCCGCGTGGCCTTCACGAACATGGCCTCCACACCGGTCCGCGCGACGGCCACCGAGGCGGCGCTGCGCGGGCAGGCGCTCGACGCGGCGTCGATCGCGCGGGCGGCCGAGCAGGCGGCGGAGGGCACCGAGCCCCCGGCCGACCTCAACGCGACGGCCGACTACAAGCGCCACCTCGCGCGCGTGCTCACCCGGCGGGCGCTGACGCGGGCGGCGGCGGCGCGCTGACCGACGCCCTCAGCAGCCCCGGCGCGGTCGGCGAGGCCCTGGCCGGCGAGGGCTACCTCGCCGACAGCGCGCTGCGCACCGCCGTGTTCCTGGCGGCCGAGCTCGGCCACCCGCTGCTGCTGGAGGGCGAGGCCGGCGTGGGCAAGACCGAGGTCGCCAAGGCGCTGGCGGCCGCGACCGGGGCCCACCTCGTGCGCCTGCAGTGCCACGAGGGCATCGACGTCCACCACGCCCTCTACGACTGGGACTACGCGCGGCAGCTGCTGGCGCTCCGCGCCGCCGAGGGCGGCGTGGACGAGGGCGAGCTCTTCTCGCGGCGCTTCCTCGTGCGCCGCCCGCTGCTCGAGGCCCTGGAGACGTCGACCCCCACGGAACCGACCGTGCTCCTCGTCGACGAGATCGACCGGGCCGACGACGCGTTCGAGGCCTTCCTGCTCGAGCTGCTCTCCGACTTCCAGGTCACGATCCCCGAGCTCGGCACGGTCCGCGCGCGGGGGCGTCCGCTCGTCCTCCTGACCTCGAACCGGACCCGCGAGCTGCACGACGCGCTCAAGCGCCGCTGCCTCTACCACTGGATCGACTTCCCGGACCCCGCGCGCGAGGCCGAGATCCTGCGGGTGCGCGCCCCCGGCGTCGCCGACGCCGTGGTCGACCGCGTCGTCGCCGCGGTGCAGCGCCTGCGCGGCGCGGAGCTCTACAAGTCCCCAGGCGTGGGCGAGACGATCGCGTGGGCCCGGGCGCTCACCGCGCTCGGCGCGGACGGGGACCTCGACACGACGCTCGGCGTGGCGCTGAAGGTCCGCGAGGACCTCGAGCGCGTCCGCGCGGAAGGGGTCCTCGGTGGCGTCTGAGGCGGCCGTGCGCGGAGGGCTCGTCGCGCTGGCCGCCGCGCTGCGGGCGGGCGGCGTGCGCGTCGGCTCGGGGGACGTCGAACGGGGGGCGCGCGCGCTGGCGGCCGTCGACGCGTCGTCCCGCGAGGAGGCCTTCCTGGCCCTGCGCGCCGCGCTGTGCTCGCGCCGCGAGGACCTGCCCGTCTTCGCCGAGGCCTTCGCCGCCGTCTTCGGTGCGCCGGCGGCCGACCGCCGGCGCGCCCGGCCCGACCTCCCGCCGGGCGCGGCGGCCGCGCTGCCGCGCGCCCCGGACGACGCGGCGCCGCCGCGCGGGCCCGGCGCCGGGGCGCCCCGGCACGACGAGCAGCCGGCCGTCCGGCCCGCCGCGTCGAGCGACGTCGAGCTGCTGCGCCACAAGGACTTCGGCGCCTACACCGACGCGGAGCGCGCGCTGGCGCGAGCGGTCCTCCGCCGCCTGGCGCTCCGCGGCCCCACGCGCCCGACCCGGCGGCTGCGCCCGTCGCGCGCCCGCGCGCACCGCCCCGACCTCCAGCGCACCGTGCGCGCGTCGCTGCGCCACGCGGGCGAGCCGGTCGAGCGCCACTGGCGCGCGCCCGGGACGACCTCGCGCTCGCTCGTCTTCGTCGTCGACGTCTCGGGCTCGATGGCGCCCTACGCGCGCGTGCTGCTGCAGTACGTCCAGGCCGCCGTCGTGGCCCGGCCGCGCGTCGAGGCCTTCGCGCTCGGCACCCGCCTGACGCGCGTCACCCGCGAGCTCGCCACCCGCGACGTCGACCACGCGCTCGGACGCGCGACCGGGGCGGTGGCCGACTTCGGCGGGGGCACGCGGATCGGCGCCGGGATGGCGGTCCTCAACCGCGAGCACGGCCGCCGCGTCGGGCGCGGCGCGGTCGTCGTGGTGCTCTCCGACGGGTGGGACACCGGCGACCCCGCGCTGCTCGGCGCGGAGATGGCGCGCCTGCACCGCACGGCGCACCGCGTGGTCTGGCTCAACCCGCTGCGCGCGCGCCCCGGCTACGAGCCGCTCGCCCGCGGGATGGCCGCCGCGCTGCCCCACGTCGACGCCTTCCTCGACGGCCACGCGCTCGTCTCCCTCGAGCAGCTCGCCGCGCTGCTGGAGGGCCCGCTCTCGCGATGAGCGCGATCGGCGGACTCGTGCTCGCGGCGGGGGAGGGGCGGCGCTTCGGCGGTCCCAAGCAGCTCGCCGAGCTCGACGGCGTGCCGCTGCTGCAGCACGCGGTCGACGCGATGGAGGGCGCCGACGACGTCGACCCCGTCCGCATCGCGCTCGGCGCACGCGCGGACGAGGTGGCCGCCGCCCTGACGCTGCACCGTGCGCGCGTGCTCGTCGTGGAGGCGTGGGCGGAGGGGATGGCCGCCTCCCTGCGCGCGGGCGTGGCGGCGCTCGGCGCCGCGGGCTGCGACTGGGTGCTCGTGACGCTGGGCGACCAGCCGCGGGTCACGTCGCGCGTCATCGCGGCCGTCGCCCACGCGGCCTCCCGCGCACGGTTCGGCACGGCGGCCATCCGCGCGGCCTACGACGGCGTGCCAGGCCACCCCGTGGCGCTGGGGCGGCCCCTGTTCCCCGCCGTCGCCGAGCTGCGCGGCGACGCCGGGGCGCGCGCGCTGCTCGACGCGCCGACCGTCCTCGTGCGCGAGCTCGAGGTGGGCCGGCTCGCCGACCCCGTCGACGTCGACACCCCCGAGGAGCTGGAGGACCTGCGGACATGAAGCTCGAGCAGTCGTTCACCGTCGCGGCGCCGGTCGCGCGCGTCTGGCAGGCCCTCGTCGACGTCGAGCGCGTCGCGCCGTGCCTCCCGGGCGCGCAGATCACCGGCAACGACGGACAGGGCACCTACCAGGGGACCTTCAGCGTCCGCATCGGCCCGACCACGGCCGCCTACAACGGCACGCTGAAGATGGAGTCCCTCGACGAGGCCGCGCACACGGCCGTCATGAGCGCGCGCGGCACCGACAAGCGTGGCCAGGGCGGCGCCTCGGCGACGATCCGCTCCGTCGTGCGCGACGAGGGCGGGGGCAGCACGGCGGTCGACGTCGTCACGGACTTCACGATCACCGGCCGGCTGGCCCGCTTCGGCCGCGGCGGGATGATCGAGGACGTCTCCAAGCGGCTCCTGCGCGACTTCGCGGCGTGCCTGGAGGCGACGGTGGGACACGAGCCCGCGCCGCCCGCGGCGACCGCCTCGCCGCCTGGCACCACCGCCCCGCCGACCGGCGGGGACGCCGCGGAGGCGCCGCCCGGCCCGCCGCCCCCCGCGCCGCTCGGCGGCCCGCCGCCCGGCCCGCCGCCGCCGGCCGTCGCCGCGCCGACGGCGGGCACGGCCGAGGGCGCGCCGCCGGCGCCCGGTGGCCCCGCCCCGGTCACCGGGGTCCCGCCGAGCCCGCCGGCCGCCCGGCCGGCGCCGCCGGCGGCCAAGCCGGTCAGCGCCTTCGCCCTGCTGCGCTCCGTGCTGTGGGAGCGGCTCAAGCGGCTCGTCGCCCGGATCGTGGGCCTCGTGCGCCGCCGCCGGTAGCTTCCGCCGGCGTCCGCGGCGGCAGCCTGCGGCGGGGCGGGGCGGCATGATCCCCGGGGTGGACGCCGACGCCGCCGCCATGCGCCTCGCCCTCGCCGAGGCCGCGCGCGCCCTGGAGCACGACGATGTGCCGATCGGTGCCGTGGTCGTCCGCGACGACGGCGAGGTCCTCGGCGCCGGGCACAACGAGCGCGAGCTGCGCCAGGACCCGACGGCGCACGCCGAGGTGCTCGCGCTGCGGGCCGCGGCCCGCGCCACCGGCTCGTGGCGCGTGCTCGACAGCGTGCTCTACGTGACGCTCGAGCCGTGCGCGATGTGCGCGGGCGCGATCGTCCTGGCGCGGATCCCGCGGGTCGTCTGGGGTGCGCCGGACCCGAAGGCCGGCGCGGCGGGCAGCGTCCTCGACGTCCTCGCCGAGCCGCGTCTGAACCACCGCCCCGCGGTGACGGGCGGCGTGCTGGCGGACGAGTGCGCGGCCCTCCTGCGGACGTTCTTCCGCGCGCGCCGGCCGGCGGCGCCGTGACCCGCGCCGCTACCCTGTGCCGTCCCCGCAGGCGGGCCTCATGGAGGGGTGCCGGAGTGGTTGAACGGGGCGGTCTCGAAAACCGTTGTGGTCGTAACCCGGCCACCGAGGGTTCGAATCCCTCCCCCTCCGCTGAAGGCGCCGGGGTGCGCGCCCGGGCCTCCGGACGTGGCGCTCCGGTCTCCCGCAAGCGTCTCAGGGGCGCCCGGGACGTCTCGCGCCCCTCGAGCAGGTTGTCGGCGGCGGTCGCCGAACCCAGGGACGACCAACCGTCGCCCGACGTCGGGCCACACGTGAGGAGACGGCTGCATGAAGGGCTTCCGGGAGTTCATCCTGCGCGGCAACCTCGTCGACCTGGCGGTGGCGGTCGTGATCGGCGCGGCGTTCGGTGCCCTGATCGCGGCGCTCGTCGCCGACCTCATCACGCCGCTGATCGGGGCGATCGGGGGCAAGCCGGACTTCAGCAGCCTGTCGTTCACGATCAACAAGTCGACGTTCAGGTACGGCGACTTCATCAACGCGCTGCTGACCTTCCTCATCATCGCCGCCGTCGTCTACTTCCTCGTCATCAAGCCGGTCGCCGCCCTGCTGGCGCGGTACGCGCCCAAGAAGGAGGTGGGGCCGCAGCGCGAGTGCCCGGAGTGCCTCTCGGACGTCCCCTCCGCCGCGCGCCGCTGCGCGTTCTGCACGGCGGAGATCTCCCCGGCCTCCGCCGTGTGAGATCGACGACAGGGCATCGACGACCGCGCGCCGTGCGCGGTCCCGCTCTGGCCGCGCAGCCCGGACGGCGGGCCGCCCCTTAGGCAGCGGGGGTCCTGCTCGGCCTCGGTCTCGCGTGCTCGCCCGAGGCCGGGTGCAGGCGCGCGTCTCCGGCCGCGGACCGTGCCGCTTGACCGCCGCGGGCAGCGCGGCGTACGGTCGCACCGCGGCCAGGGCGGCGGAGCCCCGGCCTCGGGGCTTCGGGGGCGAGCATGGGCGCTGCTGCGCGGGCGCGGAGGGGTGTGGGCGGTGCACGGCGCGCTTGGGCCGGGCGGCTCCTGCTGCTCTGCCTCGCCATCGCGCTGCTCGCCGGGTGCTCGGGGCGGACGACCGGCGCGACGCAGGTCCAGGACACCTCCGCGCACCTGAACGCACGCGGCAGTTGCGACTCGGCGTGCTCGGCGTACGTCCGGTGGCGCAAAGTCGGCACCTCGGCGTGGAGCCAGGCGACGCCCATCACCACCAGCACCCCCGTCCAGGACGTGGATTGGGGACAGGCGGCCACCGGCCTGACGGCGGCCACGACGTACGAGTACCAGGCGTGCGGGAAGGAGTCGGGGTGGAGCGGCTACGCGTGCGTGGGGCCCGACGGCACAGGCTCGACCACGCAGACGTTCACGACGGCGGCCTCGCGGCTGCCGCCCGGGTTCGCGGAGCAGACCGTCCTCGACGGGCTCACATCGCCGACGGCGATGCGCGTGGCCGCCGACCACCGCGTGTTCGTGGCGGAGAAGAGCGGGCTCATCAAGGTCTTCGACGGGTTCGGCGACCAGACGCCGACGGTGTTCGCGGACCTGCGGACGCAGGTGCACAACTTCTGGGACCGCGGGCTGCTCGGGCTGGCGCTGGACCCGGCGTTCCCGACCCAGCCGTACGTCTACGTCCTCTACACGCGCGACGCCGCGATCGGCGGCACGGCGCCGCGCTGGGGCACGGCGGACACCACGAGCGACTGGTGCCCGACCCCGCCCGGCCCGACGACGGACGGGTGCGTCGTCAGCGCGCGGCTCTCGCGCCTGCAGGCAGCCGGCGACACATGACGGGCAGCGAGCAGGTGCTCGTCGACGGCTGGTGCCAGCAGTTCCCGAGCCACTCCGTCGGGGCCCTGGCGTTCGGCCCGGACGGCGCGCTCTACGCGAGCGCCGGCGACGGGGCGAGCTTCAACGAGGTGGACTCCGGCCAGCTCGGCGGCAACCCGTGCGGGGACCCCGCCCAGGAGGGGGGCGCGCTGCGCAGCCAGAGCGTCCGGCGGCCGGCCGGGGAGCCGCGGGTGCTCGACGGGACCGTCGTGCGCGTGGACCGCGCGACGGGCGCCGGCCTGGCGGGCAACCCGCTGGCGGGATCGGCCGACCCGAACGCGCGACGGATCGTCGCCGCCGGCCTGCGCAACCCGTTCCGCTTCGCCCTGCGCCCCGGCACGAGCGAGGTGTGGGTGGGCGACGTCGGCTGGAACGCCGTCGAGGAAGTCGACCGCGTGGTGGACCCGACGGCTCCGACCGTGACGAACTTCGGGTGGCCGTGCTACGAGGGCGCCGGGCCGCAGCCGTCCTACCAGGCTGCCGGCCTGCCGCTGTGCACGGGGTTGTACGGCCAGGCGGGCGCCGCAACGGGGCCCTATTTCAGCTACCGCCACGCGGACAAGGTCGTCGCGGGGGAGAGCTGCCCGTCGGGCAGCTCGTCCGTGACCGGGCTGGACTTCCAGTTCTACAGCGGCGGCCCGTACCCGGCCGCCTACGACGGCGCGCTGTTCTTCGCCGACCACTCCCGCAACTGCATCTGGGTCATGCAGCGCGGCACGTCGACGCTGCCGAGCCCGAGCCAGATCAAGACGTTCGTGGCGCAGGCGGCCCACCCGGTCGACCTCCAGATCGGCCCCGACGGCAACCTCCTCTACGTCGACCTGGAGGGCGGAACGATCCGGCGCATCACCTACAGCGCCGGCAACCAGACTCCGACGGCGGTCGCGACGGCGTCGCCGACGTCGGGTCCGCTGCCGCTCACCGTGGCCTTCGACGGCTCGGGCTCGAGCGACCCGGACGCGGGCGACGTGCTGTCCTACGCGTGGGACCTCGACGCCGACGGCGCCTACGACGACGCCACCAGCGCCCGTCCGACGTGGACCTACACGACCGCGGGCGTCCGGCGCGTGGGGCTCCGCGTCACCGACCAGCACGGCGCGGCGGCGACCGCTTCGGTGACCGTCACCGCGGGCAACACGCCGCCGAAGGTGACGCTGACCTCGCCGACGGCGGCCCTCACCTGGTCCGTCGGGGACGCGATCGCCTTCAGCGGGTCGGCCACCGACGCCGAGGACGGGACGCTGCCGGCCTCGGCCCTGACCTGGTCGGTCATCCTGCACCACTGCCCGTCGGACTGCCACACGCACGTCATCCAGGACATCGCCGGCGTGCGCAGCGGGTCGTTCTCGGCTCCTGACCACGAGTACCCGTCCTACCTGGAGCTCCGGCTGACGGCCCGGGACTCCGGCGGCCTGCAGGCCACGACGAGCGTCCGCCTGGACCCCAAGACCGTCGCGCTGACGCTGCAGTCGAGTCCCTCGGGACTGGGCCTCTCGCTCGGCGCCTTCACGGGGGCGGCGCCGTTCACGCGCACCGTGATCCTGAGATCGCGCACCACGATCAGCGCTCCGGCGACGCAGAGCCTGGCCGGGAAGTCGTACGTCTTCCGGTCGTGGTCGGACGGCGGGGCGGCGACGCACGACGTCGTCGCGACCGGCGCCGCGACGTACACGGCGACCTACAAGCGCCGCTGACGACGGCGGCCGCCGCCCTCCGGCGCTCAGCGCCCCGCGACGCCCGGCGGGCCGAAGCCCTCGGGGATGCCCGTCGTCTCGCCGGCGAAGTCGCGCGCGGCGGTGTAGCCGGGCGGGAGGTACCGCCGCAGCGGCGGCTTGACGAGCCCCCGCGACCCGCCCGGTCCCTGCATCACCGGGACCCGCAGCTGCAGCGCGCGGACCTGGATCGGGTGCTGGGCCGCGGCGTCGGGGGAGGCGGCGTTGAGGTGGCTGTAGGGGACGTCGTCGGGCAGCAGCTCGAGCTTGAGGGCGTGCCCGGCGGCGACGTGCCAGACGTTCGGGTGCAGCTGGAGCACCTGGACCTCGCCCGGGGCGCCCACGCGCGGGCGCAGCAGCCCGCGCGCGACCAGCGTCTGCTGCCCATCCGGGCCGACGTCCAGCAGACGGGCCGCGAGCTGGTCGCTGGGCCCGGTGACGCCGAGGCGCAGGAGCAGCGTCGCCGACCCCGACACGTCGTAGCCCGCACCGGTCGCCGCGGCCACGCGGTAGTTCGCCGTCCGCGGGTTGTCCGCCGCCGGGCTCGTGGCGCAGGCGCTGCCGTCCGGGGCCGAGAAGCGGTCGCCGTAGAGGCCGCCCGACGCGGCGACGGTCTGCGCGGCGCGAGTCGTCAGCCGGACCTCCCCCGACGCGATCTCCGACCAGTCCGCGAACGACCACGGGCCGCTCGACGGCGCGGTCGACGGACAGGTGATCCCCCGCATCCGCACGCCCTGCGGCGGGGTCGGCCCGTCCTGCCGGACGTAGTGGCGCATCCAGGCGTCCTGCCACGCGGCGAGCTCGGCGGCGTCGGCCGCCTTGTCCTGGCTGCGCGCGTGCCCGAGGTCCCCGAAGAACATCGCCACCGGCGTCCCGGGGTGGTCGGTGCGGATCCGGTTGAAGAGCTTGACCGACTCGTCCACGGCGGCGAAGTCGTCGGAGAACCCGTCCGACATGAGCATGGGCGCCGGGGCCTGCCCGTCGGGGACGTTGTACGCGCCGTGGGTCGCGAGCGCCTGCTCCAGCACGGGGCGCAGGGCGTCGTACGGGCCGGGGCCGTTCGCGGCCGTGCCGAGCGCCAGCATCTGCGCGCCTGGGTTGCCGCGCGCGATCGCGCCGAGGAAGAACCCGTTCATCACGGCGGCCTTCTGGACGCCGACCCGTGCGGCCCCCGTGGGACCGAAGTACGGCGTCCAGGCGGCGTAGTCCAGCGTGCTCCCGTTCGGCTGCTGCGTGTAGAAGACGTCGGTGGCCAGCGCCGCCGGCGTGGCGGCCGCGAGGTGCAACGGCGTGCCGTGCGGGCTGCGCCACGGCACCAGCGTCCCGTCGGGGAGCATCGTGCGGCCGTTGAGCGCGCCCAGCGACGACGACGCCATCCCGCCGTAGGACCCGCCCGAGGCGCCGATGCGCTGCGGGTCCACGACGCCGTCGTCGACGAGCACGCCCATGAGGAACTGCGCGTCGCGGACCTCGTAGCGGAGGTCCATGAGGCGGATGTCGCCGTTCGCGCACGTGGCCCAGCTCGGGAGCCCGGTGCGCGAGGCCGGCGTGCCGCAGCTCTCGTGCCAGCCGCGGTCGGTCATGCTGAAGACGGCGTAGCCCTCCTTGAGCCACTTCTGGGCGGCGCCGCCGGACGGCAGCGCCTTGCTCCCGCCCCACCCGTGGTAGATCCCGATGAGGGGGAAGTGGCCGTCGGGACCCGAGGCCGGCGCGGGCGGCAGGGCGACCGACACGTCGATCGGCGTGCCGTCGAAGGTCCGTACCCGGCTCGGCGAGCCCGTGCACCAGCGCTGGCCGGCCACCGCCGCGCGCGTCTGGACGGCGCAGGCGACGGGGTCGCTCGCCAGTCCGGTGAAGACCTGCGTGACGGCCGCGCTCGCGGTCGCGGGCGCGACGAGCGCCGCCGCCGCCACCACCGTGGCCGCCGCCCTGATGGTCCTCACCGTCATCGCGTCCTCCCCGGGGGTCGCCTTCGATCGCTGACGACACGTCCGACCGCGGCGGAGTTGCGGTGGTCGCCAGGACGGGCGTCCCCCGTAGAGTCGCGCCCCATGCCCGACGCCCCCCGCGAGGACCTCGCCGAGCTGCTGCGGCGCCGCGCGCTGACCGAGGACGCCGCACGGCCCGAGGCGGTCGCGCGCCGGCACGCGGCAGGCGGCCGCACCGCGCGGGAGAACGTCGCGGACCTCGTCGACCCGGGGTCGCTCGTCGAGTACGGCCGCTTCGCGATCGCCGCGCAGCGCCAGCGGCGCGAGCTGCAGGACCTCGTCGAGCGCACCCCGGCGGACGGCCTGGTCGCCGGCACCGCGCGGGTGGACGGGCGGCCCTGCGCCGTCCTGTCCTACGACTACACCGTGCTGGCCGGGACGCAGGGCGCCCTGGGGCACCGCAAGAAGGACCGGCTCTTCGAGCTCATCGAGCGGCTGAGGCTGCCGACGGTCTTCTTCGCCGAGGGCGGCGGTGGTCGTCCGGGCGACACCGACGTGCCGGTCGTCTCGGCGCTCGACGTGCGCGCGTTCGCGCTGTGGGCGGCCCTCTCGGGGCTGGCGCCGCGCATCGCGGTCGTCCACGGCCGCTGCTTCGCCGGCAACGCGGTGATCGCCGGCTGCGCGGACCTCATCGTCGCGACCGAGGGCAGCTCGCTCGGCATGGGCGGCCCGGCCATGATCGCCGGCGGCGGCCTGGGGCAGGTCGAGCCCGACGAGGTCGGCCCCGCCGACGTCCAGGCGCGCAACGGCGTCGTCGACGTGCTCGTCGCCGACGAGGCGGAGGCGGTGGAGGTCAGCCGGACGCTGCTGGGGCTCTTCGGGGGCGCGGCCGCGCCGGGGCCGGTCCCCGACCAGGACCGCCTGCGCGACCTCGTGCCCGAGCGCGAGCGGCGCGCCTACCGGGTCCAGCCCATCATCGAGACCCTGGCCGACGAGGGCTCGGTGACGTTCCTGCGCGAGCGCTTCGCGCCCGAGATGGTCACCGCGCTGGCCCGGATCGAGGGGCGGCCGCTGGGCGTCCTGGCCAACAGCACGATGCACATGGCCGGCGCCATCACGAGCGAGGGGGCCGACAAGGCCGCGCGCTTCCTGCAGCTCTGCGACGCGTTCGGGCTGCCCGTCCTGTCGCTCGTCGACACCCCGGGGATGATGGTCGGCCCGGAGGCCGAGGCGACCGGGCTCGTGCGCCACGCCTCGCGTCTGCTCGTCGCCGGCGCCGCGCTGCGCGTGCCCGTCGTGGCGGTCGTCCTGCGCCGCGGGTACGGCCTGGGAGCGCAGGCGATGACGATGGGCAGCCTGCACGAGCCGCTGTTGACGGTGGCCTGGCCCAGCGCCCACCTGGGCCCCATGGGGCTGGAGGGCGCGGTGCGCCTCGGGCTGCGCAAGGAGCTCGAGGCGATCGAGGACGAGGCCGAGCGCGAGCGCCGGGTGCGCGAGGTCACCGCGCTGGCCCAGGAGAACGCCCGGGCCCTCAACGCCGCCCAGCTCTTCGAGCTCGACGACGTGATCGACCCGGCCGAGACCCGGGGCCTGATCGCCGCCACGTTCGCCGCCGCGACCGGCCCGGCGGTGCCGCCGCACGGCCACCGCTTCATCGACACCTGGTAGGCCAGCGCCCGCGCGCGGCCGGCAGCGGCCGGCTCAGCCGTGGTGGTACCACGGCTCTGTCGCGACCGCCGCCCGCAGCGCCGCGGCGCCGTCGTCGAGCACCGGGGCGCCGTGGGTGACCAGGACGCGCCGCGCGGGCAGCTCGAGCAGCGCGCCGAGGGTCGGCGCGAAGGTCTCGCGGAACCAGCGCGCGCGGCGGCCGTCGAGCGGCTTCTGGGTCCAGACGCGCAGGTCCCCGTCCGGCGTCGTGACGACCGCGTCGCCGAAGGCGACCGCCTCGTGGGAGGGCAGCCACAGCGGCCGCTCCGTGCGGACCGGCCGCCCGATCGCGAAGGCGGTCGCCCCGCCGGGGCCGGTCGTCCCCGGCTCGAGCGGGGTCAGCCGGGACGGGTCCGCGAGCCGCGAGGCGCAGCTCGGCGGCCCCCAGATCCGTCCGTCGTAGCGGGCGCAGAGCGGCTCGGCGCTGCGGACGTGGTAGCCGATCGTGATGAGGACGTGGACGGCACGGCCGGCGGCCAGGCGGTCGAGCGCGGCGAGGACCGGCGGGTCGTCCTGCGCGGGCAGGAGCGGGTCGACGAGCAGCAGGTCGTCCCCGGCCCGCAGCGCGAAGCTCGCGACCTCGGCGCCGAACGCGCCCGGGTGCCAGGCCGGGTGGCGGGCGGTCCACCGCCACAGCCCGGGCGCGAGCTCGCGTGGGACCGCGGAGGGGCCGGGGCCGTCACGTCAGCGGCGCGCGCCGTGGCGGCGGATGAGGCCCCGGTAGGTCGCGAACGCCGGCTTGGGCGTGTAGTCGTCGTGGAGCAGCCCGAAGAAGGACTGGAAGTTCGGGCCCAGGTGCGTGTTGTCGCGCAGCGAGAACCAGCGCAGGTCGGTGAGCCCGTAGGTGCCGCGGTAGGCGACCGCGGTGCGGACGAGCTCGTCGAGCGCCCGCGCCTGCGCCGCCTCGTCGGGGCGGTCGGGGCCGGTGGGGAAGCCCAGCTCCTCGATCCGCAGCGGCGTGCGCCGCCCGAAGCCCGCGAGCGGCAGGTAGCACTCGCGCACCATCGCCAGGCCCTCGAGCAGCGCGTCGCCGAGGTCCACGACCTGCCCGAGCGGCGGCACGAAGGTCCCGGGGTAGAGGTCGACCCCGACCCAGTCGGTCGCGCGGCGCAGGCGCGCGCCGCCGCGGCGGCCGACGGCGTTCCAGAAGCCGGCGTCGTTGCGGTCACCGAAGCGGAAGGCGTAGTTGAAGCCGATGCGCTGCTGGTGGAACCCGCGGCGGCGCGACTCGCGCTTGGCCGCGACGACGCCCCGGACGAGCGCGTCGACCGCGCGCCGGTGGGCGCCGTCGGAGGTGTTGGGCGAGAACGTGAGGTTGACCTCGTTGGTGATCTGCAGGCCGGTCACGTGGCGGTTCGGCCCGAAGGCGCGCACGACCCGGCGCACGTAGGCGAGCCAGGTCGCGAGGTCCCCGTCGTCCTGCGGGCGCGGGTGGTAGCGGACCTGCAGCTCGACGTCGAGGCCCAGGCGCCCGAAGTGCGCGGCCAGCCGCCGGAAGCGCGCGATGCCGGCCGCGCCGTCGGACTCGAAGAGCCGGTTGAGGCGGACGGCCAGGTAGCGGTGTCCCTGCAGCTGCCGCAGCGCCGCGTCGCGCCGCGCCGGGACCTCGGGGACGGGCGCGGTGACCTGGGCCGCGCCGCTCTCGCCCGCCAGGCGCGGCCCGATGCCGAACCGCAGCGGCGCCCCGCCGCGCGGCGCGTCGTTCGCGTAGCTCTCGCGGCAGAGCGGGTCGGGCCGGGTCGGGGGCGGCGTGCGCGCCGGCGGGACCGCGCCGCCCGCGTCCCACGGGATGGCCTCGCGGTCGCCGCGCCGGCCCCGAGGACCGCGCAGCACGTCAGGAGGACCAGCGGCGAGCGACGGCGCATCGGCGCATCCTGCCGCAGAAGCCGCTCAGCCGCCGCCGTTGCGCTCGAAGCCGAGCCGCGACCGGTGGACCTCGTGGCTCGTGAGGATCCGGTCGACGAGGCCGTAGTCGACGGCCTGCTCCGGCGTGAAGAAGCGGTCGCGCTCCATGTCGCGGTGGACCTCCTCGACCGGCTTGCCCGTGTGGTGGGCGTAGAGCTCGTCGACCCGGCGGCGGAGGTCGAGGACCTCGCGCGCGTGGATCTCGATGTCGGTCGACTGGCCCTGGAACCCGGCCGACGGCTGGTGGATGAGCATGCGGCTGTTGGGCAGCGCGACGCGCTTGCCCGGGGCGCCGCCGGTCAGGAGCAGCGAGCCCATCGACATCGCGATCCCGAAGCAGATCGTCGCCACGTCGGGCTTGATGAACTGCATCGTGTCGTAGATCGCCAGCCCGGCGGAGATCGAGCCGCCCGGCGAGTTGAGGTAGATCGACACGTCCTTGTCGGGGTCCTCGGACTCGAGGTGCAGGAGCTGCGCGACGACGAGGTTGGCGATCGCGTCGTCGACCTCCTGGCCGAGGAAGATGATCCGCTCGTTGAGCAGGCGCGAGTAGATGTCGAACGAGCGCTCGCCGCGCGGGCTCTGCTCGACGACCATGGGGACCAGCGGCATGGGGCTCCGATCTTCCGGTGTAACGCAACCGTGAAGTTGCGATGAATCGGAAGCCTAGCAGGCAACCGTGAAGTTGCGCGAGACGGGCACGCGGACGACCGCCGGTAGGCTCGCCGCAATGCCGCTCCGGGTCGTCGCGCTCCCCACCGGCCGGGTGCAGGTGCACCCGCGCCAGACGCGCGCGGTCGGGCCCGACGCGCTCCGCCCGCTGGCCGTCGTGGCCGAGCGCACGTTCACCGAGCCGCTCCCGGTCCTCTCGTGGGCGGTGGTGCACCCCGACGGCGTGATCGTCGTCGACGCCGGGCAGGCGCCGGACTTCGCCGCGCCCTGGTGGGACGTCTACACGCGGACGGCGGTGCGCTTCCACGTCGCGCCGGAGGACGCGCTGCCGGCGCGGCTGCGCGAGGCCGGCCTCGACCCCGACGACGTCCGCCTCCACGTCCTGACCCACCTCCACGTCGACCACGTGGGGTTCGCGGGCGCGCTCCCCGCGGCGCGGCTGGTCTGCACCGCCGACGAGGCGGCGGCCGCGGCGCGGCCGGGCGCGCGCCTGCGCGGCTACCTGCGGGTCGACAGGGGTGGAGGGCGTCGCGGTCGAGGACGAGGGCGTCGGGCCGTTCGAGCGCTCGCGGCGGCTGACCGCCGACGGCACCGTGCGGCTGCTGCCCACGCCCGGGCACACCGCCGGCCACGCGTCGGTGCTCGTCGACGACGGCGAGGGGCCGCGCGTCCTGCTCGCCGGCGACGCCGTCTACGGCCACGAGCAGCTCCAGGCCGGGTGGATCGACGGGGTGGCCGCCCACGCCGGGCAGGCACGCGCCTCCATCGCCCGCCTGCGCGAGCTCTGCGCCCGCGCGCCGACCGTCGTCCTGCCCACGCACGACCCGGCGTCCGCGCGCCGCCTGGCGGCGCGGACGCCGACCGTCACGGCCTGACGGCCCGCGCCGAGCGCGCGGCGGCGGCGTTGGGACGCCGCGGCGGCGGGTAGGCGCGCCCCATGCGCGCCGCGCGTCTTCCGCCGCAAGGGACCGGCGCACGAGGTCCTGTCCGTCGAGGAGGTCGAGGCGCCGGCGCCCGGCCCCGGCGAGGTCCGTGTGCGCGTCGCCGTCTCCGGCGTCAACCCGACCGACTGGAAGGAGCGCTCCGGGTCCGGGCCGCTCGACGGACTGCCCTTCAAGGTGCCCGACCAGGACGGCGCCGGCGTGGTCGAGGCCGTCGGCGAGGGCGTCGACCCCCGGCGCGTGGGGGAGCGGGTGTGGCTCTACTTCGCCGCCTGGCAGCGGCAGTTCGGCACCGCGGCGGAGCTCTGCACGCTGCCCGCGGACCAGGCGGTGCCGCTGCCCGACGGCGCCCGCTTCGACCTCGGCGCGAGCCTCGGCATCCCGGCGCTGACCGCGCACCGCTGCCTCTTCGCCGACGGGCCGGTCGACGGGCGCACCGTCCTGGTGCAGGGCGGCGCCGGCGCCGTCGGGCATGCGGCGATCGAGCTCGCGCGCTGGCGCGGGGCGCGCGTCCTGGCGACCGTGTCCGACGACGAGAAGGGCGCGCTCGCGCGCGCCGCCGGCGCCGACGTCGTCGTCGACTACCGGCGCGAGGACGCCGCGGAGCGGATCCGGGCGGAGGCGCCGGACGGCGTCGACCGCATCGTCGAGGTGGCCCTGCACCACGACGTCGACCTCGACCGGCAGGTCATCGCGCCGCACGCCGCGGTCTCGAGCTACGCCGACGGCGGCCCGGTGACGTTCAGCCCGCGGGGCTTCATGACGCCGAACGCGGTGCTGCGGTTCGTGCTCGTCTACACCATGCCCGAGGCGGCGGTGCGCGCCGCGGTCGAGGAGGTCGCCCAGGCTGTCGCCGAGGGCGTCCTGACCCTCCTCCCGGTGCACCGCTTCCCGCTCGAGCGCATCGCCGACGCCCACGACGCCGTCGAGTCGGGCGTCGTCGGCAAGGTCCTCGTCGACGTGGGATGAGGGCCGCCGCGGTGCGGCGGCGGCACCCGGCGGGCGGGCTGGACGGGTGAGGTAGCGTCGAGCCCATGGCCACCGGCACCGCCCCGAGCCCGACGGCGGGACCGACGGGCCGTCATCGCCGCCCGGCGATCGTGGCCGTCGACGACGAGCCCGCGGTCCTGGCCGCCGTCGCCCGCGACCTGCGCCGGGAGTTCGGCGAGCGCTACCGCGTCGTGCGCGCCGGGTCGGGCGCGGAGGGCCTGGAGGCGCTCCGTGAGCTCGTCCGCCGCGGCGAGCAGGTCGCGCTGCTCGTCGCCGACCAGCGCATGCCCGGGATGGCGGGCACGGAGTACCTCGTCCAGGCCCGGCGCCTCGTGCCCTCGGCCAAGCGCGTCCTGCTCACGGCCTACGCCGACACCGAGGCGGCGATCCAGGCCATCAACGAGGTCGCGCTGGACTTCTACCTGCTCAAGCCGTGGGACCCGCCCGAGGAGCAGCTGTTCCCCGTCGTCGAGGACCTCCTGACGGCGTGGGAGGCGGGCGCGGCGCTCGAGTCGGGCGGCGTGCGGGTCGTCGGGCACCGCTTCTCCAAGCGCACCCACGACCTGCGCGACTTCCTGGCCCGCAACCGCGTCCCGGCCCGGTGGCTCGACGTCGAGCGCGACGGGGAGGCCCGCGAGCTGCTGACGGTCGCCGGGGTGGGGGAGGACGGCCTGCCCGTCGCGCTGCTCGAAGACGGCACCGTGCTCGAGCAGCCGACCGTGCTCGAGCTGGCCGAGCGCCTCGGCGTGGCGGCCCAGCCCTCGGCCGACCACTACGACCTCGTGATCGTCGGCGGTGGCCCGGCCGGCCTGGCGGCCGCGGTGTACGGGGCCTCGGAGGGCCTGCGGACGCTCATGGTCGAGCGCGAGGCGCCCGGCGGCCAGGCGGGCCAGTCCAGCCGCATCGAGAACTACCTCGGCTTCCCCACCGGGCTCAGCGGGTCGGACCTCGCCCGGCGCGCGACCGACCAGGCCCGCCGGCTCGGCGCGGAGCTGCTGACGATCCAGGACGCGACCGCGCTGCGGGTCGAGGGCGCCGGGCGCCTGGTCGAGCTCTCGGGCGGCGGCGTCCTGTCGGCCAACACCGTGCTCGTCGCCTCGGGCGTCGCCTACCGCCAGCTCACCGCGCCCGGCTTCGAGGACCTCACCGGCGCCGGCGTGTACTACGGCGCCGCGCTGACCGAGGCGCGGTCGTGCGCGGACCAGCACGTGGTCGTCATCGGGGGCGCGAACTCCGCCGGCCAGGCCGCCGTGCACTTCTCGGGCTGGGCGAGCCGGGTGACGATGCTGGTCCGGGGGCCGTCGCTGGAGCGCTCGATGTCGCAGTACCTCATCGAGCAGCTGGCAGCGCTGCCGAACGTCGACGTCCGCACGGGCAGCGAGGCGGTGGCCGCCGAGGGCGCCGGCGGCCGCCTGCGCGCGCTGACCATCCGCGGCCCCGGCGGCGAGGAGGAGCGCCAGGAGGCCGACGCGTGCTTCGTCTTCGTCGGGGCCACCCCGCGGACGGACTGGCTGGACGGCGTCGTGGCCCGGGACGGGCGCGGGTTCATCCTGGCCGGGCTCGACGCCCGCGGCGCGGGCTGGCCGCTGGCGCGCGACCCCTACGCGCTGGAGACGAGCGTCCCGGGCGTCTTCGTCGCCGGCGACGTGCGCGCGCGGTCGATCAAGCGCGTGGCCAGCGCGGTGGGGGAGGGGTCGATGGCGGTGTCGCTCATCCACGAGTACCTGGCGGAGGCATGACGGCGACGACCCTCGGCGTCGCGGACCTGCGCCCCGTCGACCTCTTCGACGAGCTCGACGACGAGCGCCTCGCACGCTGGGCCGCGGCCGCAGTGCTCCTCGACGTCGCCCCCGGGGAGGTCATCCACGAGCAGGGCGGCTGCCCCGCGCGGGCTCCTGCTGCTCCTGGAGGGCACCGCCGAGACCGTGCTCGTCGCCCCCGACGGCCGCGAGGAGCCCGTCGGCCGCCAGGCCGCGCCGACCTGGATGGCGGCGATCGCCGCGCTGACCGAGGGCCCGCTGCCCGTGCGCATGCGGGCCGAGACCGCGTCCCGCGTCGCGCTCGTGCCGACCGAGCGCTTCATCGAGCTCGCCCTCGAGGACCGGCCCGTCCACCGGCGCATCATGCGGCAGATCGCCCCCGTGATGACCCGCGTGACCGCGATCGAGCAGAACCGGGAGCGCCTCGCCGCCCTGGGCACGATGGCGGCCGGCCTGGCCCACGAGCTCAACAACCCCGCCGCGGCGGCCCGCCGCGCGGCCGGCGAGCTCGTCGACGCGCTCGACGTGGTCGGCGCGACGCTCGGGACGTTCGTCGAGGCCGGCATCGAGCGCGACCAGGCCGAGCGGCTGGTGGCGCTGCAGCGGGAGGCGCTCGCGCGCGCCGCGGGTCGCACCGCGCTCGACGCGCTCGACGCGAGCGACGCCGAGGACGAGATGCTCGACCGCCTGGAGGCGATGGGCATCGCCGAGCCGTGGCGGCTGGCCGAGCCGCTGGCGGCCGCCGGCGTCGACGCGGCGTGGCTCGGCGCGGTGGCCGACCTGGCCGGCCCGGCGACCGAGGCGGCGGTGCGCTGGGTCGCCGCGTCGCTGACCGCGCGCGGCCTCGCGTGCGAGCTGCTGTCCTCCGCGGAGCGCATGAGCGGCCTCGTGGGCGCGGTGAAGTCCTATGCGTACATGGACCGCGGCGAGCTCGTCGAGGTCGACGTGCACGAGGGGCTCGAGACGACGCTGACCGTGCTCGCCCACAAGCTCCGGCATGCGTCGATCGACGTCGTCCGGGACTACGACCGGTCGCTGCCGCGGCTGACCGTGCGCGGCAGCGAGCTCAACCAGGTGTGGACGAACCTCCTCGACAACGCCATCGACGCGCTCGGCGAGCGCGGGACCCTGACGATCCGCACGTCGCGGGACGGCGCGTGCGTGCTCGTCGACGTCGCCGATGACGGCCCGGGGATCCCCGCCGACGCGCGCGACCACGTCCTCGAGCCGTTCTTCACCACGAAGGAGGTCGGACAGGGCACCGGCCTGGGCCTGGACACCGCGCGCCGGATCGTCGAGGAGCGCCACCGCGGGACGCTCGGCTTCGACACGGGGCCGGAGGGCACGACGGTCCACGTCCGGCTGCCCCTCGAGGCGACCGCGCGCTAGGTCACGTCGCGGCGGGCGTCGACGAGGGCGCCGACGGCGACGAACAGCGCCGCCCAGCCCGCCAGGACGAGGACGGCGACCCCGAAGGAGAGGACGTCGCTGCCCTGGGTGCCGGCGACCGCGCCGGCCGACTGGCTGATCGAGAACTTGTAGGCCTCGTCGGAGACGAGCGTGAGGAGCGGCTCGACGATGAAGAACCAGACGAGCGTCCCGACGACCGCGGCGACCTGGTTGCGCACGAGCACGCCGATGCCGACCCCGAGCATGGCGGACAGCGCCACCGAGAGCACGCCGCCCCCGCCGGTCTCGAGGAGGTCGCTCGAGGCGAGGTCCGGCCCGGGCTGGCCGGCGAGCAGCGGCAGCCCGATCCCGAAGGCCACGACGAGCATCAGCAGCCCGATGAGCAGGCCCGTGATCCCGTAGGCCACCATCCGCGCGACCGTCAGGCGGGCGCGGTCGGGGGCGACCAGCAGCGACGGCGCCAGCGTGCGGTGGCGGTACTCGCCGGTGGCGCCGACGACGCCGAAGATCAGGAGCACGAAGGCCGTCGTCCCGCCGAAGTTCACCGCGTCGCGCTTGTCCGGGACGTTCCGCGGGTCGCCGGAGAGGATGCTGAGCAGGACGACGAGCAGGACGAGGACGATCGCGGCCACCGCGAAGCCGATCGCGGTGCGGGTCGTGCGGAGCTTGAGCAGCTCGCCGGAGAGCAGGCGGGTCACGCCGGGCCCCCCTCGGCGTCGTCGGTCAGGGCGAGGAAGACGTCCTCCAGCGAGGCCCCCCGCTCGGAGAGCTCGGACAGGGCGATGCCCTCGCGCAGCGCGAGCTCGCCCACCTGACGGCCGCTGACGCCGTTGACGAGGAGCACGCCCTGCTCGCCCGTGGCCACCTCCGCCGCCGGCGGCCTGCAGCCCGGCGGCGAGCCGCGCGGCGTCGGCCGCCTGCACCCGCAGGCCGCCGCCCGCGCGGCCCGTGAAGTCCTGGATCGTCCCCTGGTAGACCAGGCGACCGCGCGAGATGACGACGATGTCGTCGACCGTCTGAGCGACCTCGGAGAGCACGTGGCTCGACACGAGCACCGTGCGGCCCTCCGCGGCCTTCGCCCGCAGGAAGTCGCGCAGCCACCGGATCCCGCCGGGGTCCAGGCCGTTGGCGGGCTCGTCGAGGACGAGGACCTCGGGGTCGCCGAGCAGCGCCGCGGCCAGCGCCAGCCGCTGGCGCATGCCCATGGAGTACTTGCCCGCGCGCCGCTTCGCCGCCTGCTCGAGCTCGACGAGCGCCAGGACCTCGCCGACGCGCGAGGCCGGCAGGCCGGCCAGCGCCGCGAGCGACCGCAGGTGGTCACGTCCCGAGCGGCCCGGGTGGAAGCCGGAGACCTCGAGCGACGCGCCCACGGTCCGCGCCGGGTCGTCCAGCCGCCCGTAGGGGCGGCCGAAGATCTGCGCCTCGCCCGCCGTGGGCCGCGCGAGCCCGAGGACCATCCGCAGCGTCGTCGTCTTGCCGGCGCCGTTGGGACCGAGGAAGCCGGTGATCGCCCGCGGGCGCACGTCGAAGGACAGGTCGTCGACCGCCGCCCGACCCTCGTAGCGCTTCGTCAGGTTCCGCACGACGATCGCCGCAGAGGGGTCGACGCCGCGGCCCGGCGCCTCGGGCGCCGACGGGTCCATGGGCGCCGAGGTCATGGCCGACAGCAGACCGGACGGCCCGGACGGCCGCAAGCGGCGCAGGGACGTGCCCGTCGTCCCCGCCCGGGCCGCCGGCCCGCGGCGCGATCGTCAGCCCGCCGCGACGAGGAGCGTGGTCGCGTCCTCGAGCAGGCCCGCGAAGAGCTGCTCGTGGGCGTCGTCGAGGCGATCCGCGGCGAGCACCACGAGCCGACCGCCGGACCCCGTCGCGGGACCGGCCAGGCCGGTCACCGCGCCGGGGTCCGGCCGTGACGCCCCGAGGCGGTCGACGCCCGGGCGATCGCGCAGAGGACGGGCGCGCGCCAGCTCGTCGCCGAGGCTCAGGGGGAGCGGGCTCGCCCACGACGAGCGTGGGGCGCGCGACCTCCGCCGTCCACAGCAGGGCGCACCGGAAGCCGCCGCTGTCGCGCAGCTCGGTCAGGAGCGCGGCGAGGAGCACCTCGCCGCGGTTGCCGCCCACCGCCCGCGCGGCGACGTCGGCGAGCCCGCGCGACGCGCGGACGGCCGCGGCGTGCAGCGCGCCCAGGCGCCAGGCGTCGGTGACGTCGTCGACGGTCGTGAGCATCAGGGGGCGGCCGGCGAGCTCGACCGCGCGCGACGACGCCGTCCCGACGCGGACGCTGCCGTCCGGGCGCAGCGCGCGCACCGTCACGTCGTGCGCGCTGCCGGTCCGCCGCACCTCGGCGACGAGGCGCTTGCGCTCGCCGTCGTCGTACCAGGTGCCGGACTCGGTCGCCCGGCGGCCGACGAGCTCGTCGCGCTCGCGCCCGAGGAAGCGGCAGAACGCCTCGTTGACCTCCCGGACCAGCGCGGTCTCCGGGTCGGAGATGACCACGCCGGTCGCGGTCGTGCCGAGCACGATGGCCAGCAGCCGCTCGGTCTCCGCCAGCCGCGCCTCCGGGCGCTGCGCCGCGCGCTCGGCGGCGCTCGAGCGGCCCAGCAGCTCGCGCACACCGTCCAGGCCCGGGCCGCCGCCCGCGCGCAGCCCCGTCAGCGTGCCCATGAGCGCGTCGCGCTCGTCGAGCACGCGCCGGGCGCCGGCGAGCAGCGCCGCGCCGTCCCCGGTCAGGCGCACGCCGCGCGCCCCGCGGTCCAGCAGCGGGCGCCCGGCGAGCGCCTCGAGGTTGCGCATCCGCTTGGCCACCGCCGGGCGGCTGATCCCGAGCCGCTCGGCCGCGCCCGCGAGGCTCCCCTCCGCCGCGCAGACGACCAGCGTCTCCAGCTCCGCGAGCTCGGGGGCGCGGATGGGCTGCGGCATCCCGCGACCGTACCGGGGCCCGAGGCGGGTGGGAACCGGAGGTTCCCGCAGCTGGCATCGATGGAGGCTCCTCGGGCGCGGACGGATGGCCGATCTCCTGAACGCGGGCTCAAGTCCCGTCTCCGGCCACCACCCAGGAAAGGGACCCGATGTCCTCCGCCCCCCTCACGCCGCCGGCGCCGCACGCACGCGGCGACCGCCGCCGCCTCGTCATGGGCCTCGTCGTGCTCGCCGTCGCGCTCGCGGGCCTGACGTCGCTCGTCACCGGCGCGTTCTTCACGGATTCGCAGTCCGTGACCGGCAACACCTTCTCGACGGGCACCGTGAAGCTCGGCGTCACGCCCGCGACGGCCGCCGTCACCTTCAGCGGCATGGCCCCCGGCGACGTGGTCACGGCGCCGATCACCGTGCAGAACACGGGCACGCTCTCCGAGCGCTACAGCGTCCTCTCCACCACCACGGAGAACGTGCTCGCCGGGCAGCTCGCGCTCCAGCTCAAGTCCGGCGTGACGACCTGCACCACCGCCGGCTTCGCCGCCACGGGCACGAGCCTCTACGGCGCCGCCGCGCTGGGCTCGACCACCGGGACGAAGGTCCTCGGCGACGCCGCCCAGGGCGCCCAGGCCGGTGACCGCACGCTGGCCGCCGGGGCGAGCGAGGTGCTCTGCGCCCAGGTGACGCTGCCGACCTCCACCGGCAACACGTTCCAGAACCTCACCACCACCGCCACCCTGAAGTTCGACGGCGAGCAGACGACGAACAACCCGTAGGTCGCCGCCGCCGACCGACGCCACGATGTCCCCTCCGCCCGCGACCGGATCCCCCAGGCCGTGGGCGCGGGGCGTCGTGCGCGTCGGCCGGGCGGTCCTCGCCGCCGGCGTGCTGCTCTGCGCCGCCGGCCAGGCCGTCCCGGCGCTCGTGCACCTCCGCGGCGACCGGCTCCTGGTCGTCGTGTCGGGGAGCATGGCCCCGACCTTCCGCGCCGGCGACGTCGTCGTGGTGCGCGACCCGCGCGCCTCGGAGCTGCGGCCGGGCATGGTCGTCGCGTTCCACGCGCCGGGGTCCCCTCAGCGCCTGACGACGCACCGCATCCGCTCCCTGCGCCCCCGGCCCTCCGGCCTGTTCCTGCAGACGCAGGGCGACGCCAACCGGACGCCCGACCCGGACTTCACGCCGGCCGCCGCGGTCGTCGGCGTCATGGGCGGCCACGTGCCGCACGCGGGCGTCTGGCTGTCGCGCCTGCAGTCGCCGGGCGTCAGGCTCGTGCTGCTGGGCCTGCCGCTCCTGGCGCTCGTGCTGGCGCAGGCCTGGGCGCTGTGGGGCGCGCACGGCGGCGGGCGCCTCCTGTCGCGCGGTGCGGCGGGGGCGATCGTCGCGGGGCTCGTCGTCGGCGCGGCCGCGGTGGTCCCCGGGACCCGGGCGACGTTCACCGCGTCGGCGTCGGTCGGCGCCAACGCCTTCGCCACCACCTCGTTCTGCGCCTCCGCCTCGACGTACGCGAGCACGATCCTCGCCGGGGCGCCCGACCGCCTCTACCGTCTCGGCGAGGCGAGCGGCACGACCGCCGTGGACGCGTCGGGCACCGCCGACAACGGCACGTACCGGAACGCGCCGACGCTGGGGCGGCCCGGCGCGATCAAGTGCGACACGTCGACGGCCGTGGGCTTCGACGGCGCCACGGAGTACGTCAGCACCGCCAAGCAGGTCACCAACCCGGCGACGTTCACGCTCGAGGCCTGGTTCCGCACGGCGGTCGGCGGCGGGCGCATCATCGGCTTCGGCGACGCGACGACCGGTGCGAGCACGACCGCCGACCGCCACGTCTACCTGACCGACGCCGGCCAGGTCGTCTTCGGCGTCAACCCCACGACGAAGAAGGTCGTGACGAGTCCCCTGACCTACCTCGACGACCGCTGGCACCTCGTCGACGCGACGCTCGGCGCGACCGGGATGCGCCTGTACGTCGACGGCGCGCTCGTGGCCTCGGACGCGGCGACGACCACCACGACGAGCTACAAGGGCTACTGGCGGCTCGCCTACGACGTGCTCACGGGGTGGCCGGGCGCGCCCAGCCGGCCCTACTTCACGGGCCTGCTCGACGAGGTCGGGATCTCCGCCACGGCGCTCACCGCGGCGCAGGTGTCCGCGCACTTCGCCGCGAACCACCCGTAGGCCCTGGGCGGCGCGGCGCGCAGGGCGCCGGCCGCCCCGGGCGGCCCGCCGGCCGGGTACGTTTGCCCGATGCCCGCACCGCTGCCCCGGTACGAGCTGCGGGCCGCCCTCGCCGCCGCCGTCGCTCGCGTCTTCGCGCAGTTCTACGGTCGGGGGCCGTCCGCCACCCGCGTCTGGCTCCTGGACGAGTACGTCCTGGCCGTGTGCGAGGACGTCCTGACGACGGTCGAGGAGACGCTGCGCTCCGGCGGTGACGCCGAGCTCGTCAGCGACGTGCGCCTGGCCTTCCAGGACCTCATGACGCGCGCCTTCGTCGACCAGGTCGAGCACCTCACCGGGCGGACGGTCGTCGGGTACCACAGCCAGGTGCTCGTCGATCAGGACCAGGCGATCGAGCTGTTCGTCCTCGATCCCGCCGACGGGACCGCGGACGAGGACGCCGGCGGCGACGACCCCGCCGCCGCCACGGCGCCGGACCCGGGCGCGCCGGCCTCCGACCGGCCCGGCCACACGGGCGACGCCGACCGGCTGCCGGGCCCCGGCCAGCGCCCCGGGCCCGGTGCCCGCGCGTCGCAGGACGCGGGGCGTCGCCACGGGCCGCAGCGGATGGCCGTCGGCAACGCCGTCGTGCGCCTCCTGACGGAGTCCTACGGGCGCGGCCCCACGCGCACGCGCACGTACTTCGCCGGCCGCCACGTCCTCTGCGCCCTCGAGGAGCCGCTCACGACGGTGGAGCGCACCCTGGCCGAGGGCGGTCGCCGGGACCTCGTCCGCCGGATGCGCCGCCGGTTCGTGGCCCTCGAGGCCGACCGGTTCCGCGCGGCCGTCGAGCCCCTCGTCGGGACCCGCGTCCTGGCCTGCGAGGCCCAGGTCGTCTTCGACCCCGACGTCCTGTTCCTCGTGTTCGCCCTCGACGGCGAGCCGGTCCAGGCGGAGGCCCTCCCGGACGGGCGCTGAGCCGGCGCGCCGCTCCGGGCCCCGCCGGGCCGCGCCCGGCCGCCGCTCCGAGCGCCGCCCGCCCCGCCGGTCGGCGCGCCGGGCGACCGCTCGTCGTCCCGGGGCGACCGATCATCCGTCCAGAACGCGTGACCTGGGGCCGCGGGCGTGTCACCTTCTCGACGTGCCCTAGCGGCACGGGGGCGGTCGAAGCGCTGGGGGGCGACATCGATCGCAAGTCGTGGTGACAGCCGGGGGCCTTCCTTCTCGCCCCCGGCTCTCACCCGAATCCGCCGGTCGCGCCGGCGTCCGCCGTCGGACCGGCTTCCGGTTCGTCGGGAGGCGGCCGTAAGCCACACGGGTTCCATCCCGTTTCAGGGGCATGCGACATGCCGTTCCCAAGCTCGTGCTCGCGAGCGCGCTCGCCGGCCTGGCCATCCCCGGCTCCGCGCTCGCCGGCCAGGCCTCGCTCAGCCCGGCCAGCGGCGCTCCCGGCTCCACGGTCGTCGTCCACGGCACCGGCTTCCCCGGCTCCAAGCGGGTGACGGTCAAGCTGACCGGCCGCTCGGCGGTGCGGGTCAAGGCCTCGTCGGGCGGCTCCTTCACCGCGCGCGTCAAGGCCCCGAGCGGCCGTCGCGGGTGGATCACCGTCACGTCGCGCAGCGGGTCGCGCAAGGTCGTCAACCGCTTCCACGCCACGCGCGGCGGCGCCGGCCAGGTCGTCGAGGTCGCCTCGTCGAGCGGCAGGCGCCTGCGGATCACGCCGGCGAGCATCACCGCCGGCCAGACGATGCGCATCGACGGCGCCGGCTTCAAGAAGGGCCGGACCGTCCGGCTCTCCGGCTTCGGGCTGAGCCGCAGCTACCGGGTCAGCCGCAGCGGCACGTTCAAGGCGCTGGTCTCGCTGCCCGACTCGCTCAGGGGCGGGAGCTACCGCGCCACGCTCCGCGCGACCGGCGTGCGCCTCGTCGTGGGCGTCAGGGTCAGGGCCGCGACGATCCAGACCACGCCCACCACGTCGACGCCGGTCGTCGTCGCGCCGGGGTTCACGCCGCCGCCGCCGGCGCAGCCCGGTCCGCCCCCGCCGCCGGCCAAGAAGCCGCCGGTGAACACGGTCGCGCCGAAGCTCACCTACGCCGCGGGCCCGGACGGCAAGATCCACGACGGCGGCGCCCTGAGCGTCACCTCGGGCACCTGGTCGAACGCGCCCAAGAGCTACGCCTACCAGTGGCAGCGCTGCACCGACACCAACGGCTGCACGCCGATCTCGGGGGCGACCACCACGAAGTACACGGCCACGACCGCGGACGTGGGCTTCTCGCTCAGCGTCGTCGTCACCGCCGCGAACGCCGACGGCAAGACCGCCGCCACGTCGAACGGCACCGACGCGGTCGCCGCGAAGGTCTACCCCTCGGGCCAGATCGCGCTGTGGCACATGGACGACGCCGCCGGGCAGATGACGGACTCGTCGGGCAACGGCCACACCGGCACGACCCACAGCATCGGCTTCGGGCAGGTCGGGAAGCTCGGGACCGCGTTCGGCTTCAACGGCACGAACAGCTCCGTGACCGTGCCGATCGGTGACATGAGCCCCGGCCCCCAGAACATGACGATGTCGATCTGGATGCAGACGACGCTGAAGCCGCCGGTCCCCGGTCCGCAGGACTGGGACCTGCTCCGCGCGGGCTTCTACGCGACGGGCGCCGAGTACAAGATGGAGTACTACCCCGACGGCGCGGCATCCTGCGGGTTCAAGGGCGACGCGGGCTACAAGGAGGTCCACAACGACCCCACCGCCCCGGGCGCGCCCGACCTGGCCGACGGCCAGTGGCACCAGATCACCTGCAAGCGGGCGGGGAACTACGTCCAGACGATCGTCGACGGCCAGGTGACCCAGAAGTACCAGCCGATCGGCTCCATCGTCGTCGGTGACGACCTGGCCATCGGGGCCCACCCGGGGTCGGAGTTCTTCAACGGCCGGCTCGACGAGGCCAGCATCACCTTCGGCTAGCCGAGCGCAGGGCGGTCGAGCGGCAGCCGGACGCGGAACGTCGTCCCGCGTCCGAGCTCCGACTCGGCCGTGATCGTCCCCTCGTGGCCTTCAACGAGGGAGCGGGCGGTCGCAAGCCCCAGGCCGGTGCCCGGGATCCCCCGGCCGCGCGCGCCCGACGCGCGGAAGAAGCGGTCGAAGAGGTGCTCGACCTCCGCCGGCGCGATGCCGATCCCGGCGTCCGCCACCTCGAGGACCGCGGTCGTCGCGTCGCGGCGCAGGCGGACCTCCACCCGGCCGCCGTCGGGCGAGTACTTCACGGCGTTCGACAGCAGGTTGTCGAGCACGCGGCGCAGGTGCGCGCCGTCGGCGAGCAGCGGGAGCGCGTCGGGACCGGGGTCGAGCGCCACGTGGACGCCGCCCTGGCGCGCCGTCGCGTCGACGTCGGCGACGGCGTCGCGCGCGAGGGCGCGCAGGTCGAGCGGCTCGCGGTCGAGGTCGAGCGCGCCCGCCTCGGCGCGGGCCACGAGCAGGAGGTCGTCGATCATCCCGTCCAGGCGGCGGGCGTTGCGCAGGACGATCGCGCCGTGGGCGGCGGCCTGCTCGGATGTCGCCTCGCCGGCGGCGAGCTCCTCCGCGAAGCCGATGATCGACGTCAGCGGTGTGCGCAGGTCGTGCGACATCGACGCGAGCAGCTCCTGGCGCGCGCGCCGGGCCGACTCGACGGCCTCCTGGCGCTCGAGCTGGTCGCCGACGAGGCGCGCGAGCACCTCCATGAGCCGCACGTGCTGGCCGCCGAGCTCCTCGTGCGCCTCGCCCGAGAGGCAGCAGAAGGTCCCGTAGAGCGAGCCGTCGTGGCGGCGGAGCGGCACGCCGAGGCGTGGCGGAACTGGCCGACGAAGGCGAGCTCCATGCCGGTGAGCTCACGGGCGGTCCGCAGGGCGCGCTCGATGACGACGTCGGGGGACGGGGAGCGGGACATCCCGCTCCCCATCGGCAGCGCGCCGCGGGAGCTGAAGGCGCTCAGCCGACGATGACGCGGTCGCGGCCGGCGGCCTTGGCCCGGTACAGCGCGTCGTCGGCGCGCGCCAGCAGGCGGGTCGACGACTCGCGCCCGTCGAAGGCGACGATGCCGGCCGACGCCGTCTGGCCTTCGCCGACGGCGCTGCAGAGGCGCCCGACGATCTGCGCGGCCGTGTCGACGTCGCAGTCGGGCAGGAGGATCGCGAACTCCTCGCCGCCGAGCCGGGCGAGGAGGTCGGTCGGGCGCAGCTGGGCCTGCCACGTCGCGGCGGCCTCGCGCAGGAGGCGGTCGCCGGCCTGGTGGCCGTGGGTGTCGTTGTAGGCCTTGAAGCGGTCGAGGTCCAGGATCGCGACGCTCAGGCGCCGCCGGCGCGATCCGCGGCCGAGGAGCGTCGTCAGGCGGTCGTTGAGGGCGCGGCGGTTGGGCAGGCCGGTCAGGGGGTCCGTCGTCGCCTGGCGCTCGAGCGCGCCCACGAGCTCGGCGCGCTCGAGCGCGACCGCGGCTTCGTCGGCCACGAGGCCGAGCAGGCGGCCGAGCGGGTGGCGCAGCTCGGCCTGCGGCTCGGGCCACGTCAGGGCCAGGACGGCCTTGACGTCGTCGTCGTCGCAGACCGGGACGAAGTACGCCGAGCCGGCCCGCAGCAAGGCGACCAGGCGGGGGTCCATCCGCCCGTCCCGGGTGGCGTCGGCCAGGAAGACGGGCAGGCCCGTGCGCTGTGCGACGCGGGCGCCATCGGTGTCCTCGGGGGTGCTGAGGGCGAAGGCCGGCGTCTCGGCGCCCAGGGTCAGCGGGTTGACCAGGTCGCCGTCGGCGGCCACGTCCCAGAGGGTCGCGGTGGCTGCGCCCGCGAGCTCGCGCGCCGCCGCGCACAGGACCTGGCGCACCTCGGTGGCGTGGGCGCGCGAGAGCGTCCGCGTGGCCTTCGCGACCGACACGAGCGTCGCGCTCTGCGTCGCGGCCTCCTGCTCGAGGCGGTGCCGGGCGGTGACGTCGCGGACCACGGTGAAGCCGCCGATGATCCGCCCGCCGTCGTCCCGCAGGGGGGAGAGGTCGATCTCCAGCACCGCCTTGGCGCGCTGTGCGGGGTGCACGAACGTCTGGCGTTCGCCGCGCAGCGTGGCGCCGAAGCGCTCCGAGAAGGGCTCGACGAGCTCGGGCGGGAGGATCTCGGGCAGGCGCCGGCCGACGATCTCGTCCGTGCGCCAGCCCAGCAGGCCGAGGGCCGGCCCGGTGAGGCTCACGAAGCGCAGGTCGGCGTCGAAGAGGAGCACCGAGGTGTCGGGCATCTGCTCCAGGAGGGTTCGGTAGCGCGCCTCGCTCCAGTGCAGCGCGCGCCCCGCGCCGCCCCTGCGGCGCTCGAGCACGAGCAGGACGAGGGCGCCGAGCGTCGCCGACGAGGCGAGCAGCACGAGCACCTCCGAGGCGGCCGCGGAGACCTGCACGAGGATGCTGGCGAGGCAGATCGCGGCCGCGAGCACCACGAGGAGGACGACGGGGCCGTCCACGGGCGATCGCGTTCCGCTGCGCGCGCGAGTCCTCACCCACGCCCCATCGGCGGATGGGGCGCGGGACGTGAGGGGTGCGGACGATCGGTCCACGGCTCAGGCCGCGGAGGCGCGCAGCGCGGCGGCCTTGCCCTGCAGGTCGTACAGGCCGCTGACAGAGGCGACCCGGGTGCCGACCTGCTGCACGGTCGCCAGGACGGCGGACGCGCCGGTCCGCCCGTCCTGGGGCATCCCGCCGGTGGTGCCGTCCGCGAGGACCCACCGGACCTTCCCCGACGCGACGGCGTCGGCCAGCCAGGACACGCTGACCGCGCTCTCGCGGCCGGAGAAGCCGCCGAGGCCGGCGACGTCGGCGTTCGCGGTGAGGATCGCGCCCGCCGCCCCGGCCTGGCTCGCCACGGCGACCGTCCCGCCGCCGTGGGCCTGCGCGTAGGCGAGCGCGGCCGGCAGCGACGTCGTGTCGCCGCCGAACATGCCACCGGCGGCCGCCGCGCCCGCGGGGGCGGCGCCGCGGCCCAGGGCGGGCGGCCCCGCGCCGGCCGCGCCCTGCGGCGCGCCGCCGCGTCCGCCGCCGCCCATGAGCCCGGTCGAGGCCGGGCCGCCGGCCGGGAACGTCCCGTTGGTGGCGTGGCCGAGGGTCTGCACCGACCAGGAGGCGGGCGCGATCAGCAGGACGCCGAGCACGCCGGCGAGCGCCAGCGCCCGCGGGCGCGGCCGCAGGCCCTCGGCGGCGACCGCGAAGGCGCCGAGCACGCCGACGGCGCCGAGCACCGGTGGCAGCCACCCCAGCCGGCCGCCCTGGTCGTCGAGGACCATGAGCTCGGTCACGACGCCGCCCGCGACCAAGAGGGGCCCGGCGGTGCGGGCCACGCGGCCGCCCCGCGCGACCTCGGCCGCACCGGCGCCGACGAGCGCCGCGGTGAACGGTGCCAGGGCCGAGACGTAGTAGGGGTGGAAGATCCCGGAGGCCTGGCTGAAGGCGATCGCGGTGACCGCGAACGCGCCGCCCACGGCGATCGTCCAGCCCGTCCGGGGGTCGGTGCGGCGCAGCCGCGTGACGGCGACGAGGAGGACGGCGGCGACCACGGCGGCGCCGAGCAGCCAGCCCGCCTGTCCCCCCAGGGCGCTGTTGAGCAGGCGCAGGGGACCGGGGCTGCCGCCGAACAGGCCGCCCGGCCCACCGCCGGGCCCGCCCGCGCCGCCCGCGGCGCCGGCCGGCCCGCCGCTCTGCCCCGCCAGCCGGCCGAGGCCGTTGTAGCCGAGGATGAGCGACCAGATCGAGTTGTCGTCGGTTCCGGACACCCACGGGCGGTCGGCGGCCGGGGTCAGCCACACGAGCACGGGCCAGGCCAGCCCGACGGCGACGAGGGCGGCGCCGGCGGCCGCGAGCTGACGGGCGGCCGCGACGCGGCCCCGCGGACCGACCCAGAGCCAGGCCGCGGCGAGGCCGGGCACCACGAGCAGCGCGGCCGCCATCTTCGCCTCGAACCCGAGGCCGACGCAGACCCCGGCCAGGACGAGCCAGCGCGTGCGGCCGTCCTCGAGCCCGCGGACGACGGCCCACAGCGCGGCGGTGCAGCAGAGGACGAGCAGCGCATCGGGGTTGTTGTGGCGCGAGATCGCGACGGTGATCGGCGTCAGGGCGAGCACGAGGCCCGCCGCGAAGCCCGCCGCGCGGCCGAACCGCCGGCGCGTCAGGTCGTAGGCCAGCCCGACCGTCGCGACGCCCATGAGCGCCTGCGGGACGAGGAGGCTCCACGCGGAGAAGCCGAAGGCCCGGGCGGACAGTGCCTGCACCCACAGGCTCAGCGGCGGCTTGTCGACGGTCATCACGCCGCCGGCGTCGAAGGAGCCGAAGAGGAAGGCGTGCCAGCTCTCCGTCATCGAGCGCACGGCCGCGCTGTAGTACTCGTTGGCGAGGCCGTTGCGGCTCAGCGACCACAGGTCCAGGACGGCGGCGAGCACGAGCAGGAGGAGGAGCTCGGGCCGGGCCGCGGTGCGCGTGCGCGGCACGGCGTGGTCGCGGCCGGCGGCGATCGCCCCGGCGCGGCTCAGGGGGGAGATGACGGAGGAGGTCGACACGGTGGCAGGGTCCCTTCGGCGGGTCGGTGGCGGGCGGATGGGGTGGACGGGTGGGTCGGGCCGGTCAGGCGTCGGCGCGGTCGAGCGCCATGGCCAGGCGCCGCAGGGCGCCGGTGCGCTGGCCGCGGGCGAAGACCCACGAGCGCAGCGCCACGAACCGGCTCACCGTCGCGCCGATCCCGGCGACGACGAGCACGGCGAGCTCGACCGCCCGCGACGGGCGCGGGTCCAGGCCCTGCAGGACCCACAGCGAGCCGGTCGTAAGGGCGACGGTGAGCGCGTAGACGACCGCGCCGCGCGCGTGCTGGAGCACGTGCTCGTGGCGGCCGCGGACGCGGAAGGTGAAGCGCCGGTTGGCCTCGGTGTTGCCGACGGCCGTGATCGCCAGCGCTGCGGCGTTCGCGCCCGTCGGGCCGAGCGACCCGCGCAGCAGCACGAAGAGCAGCGCGAAGGCGAGCGTCGAGACGGCCCCGACCGCGAGGAAGCGCGTCAGGCGCGCGCCCGCCAGCAGGCGGCCGACGCCGCGCAGGTCCTCGAGGGCGGTGCGTACGACGTCGACCCGCGAGTCGGGGTCGTCGACCCAGTCGACCGGCACCTCGTGGATGCGCAGGCCCACGCGCTGGGCGGCGACCAGCAGCTCGGTGTCGAAGAACCAGCCGTCGTCGCGCACCTCGGGGAGCAGCCGGCGCGCGGCGTCGGCACGCAGGGCCTTGAAGCCGCACTGGGCGTCGGAGAAGCGGGCGCCCAGCGACGCGTGCAGCAGGTGGTTGTAGGTGCGTGAGATGACCTCGCGCCTGGCGCTGCGCACGACGTGCGCGCCGCGCGCCAGCCGCGTGCCGATGGCGACGTCGCTGTGGCCGGAGACCAGTGGGGCGACGAGCGGCAGCAGCGCGTTGAGGTCCGTCGAGAGGTCGACGTCCATGTAGGCGACGACGTCCGCGTCGCTGGCCGACCAGGCGGCGCGCAGCGCGCGGCCGCGTCCCTTCTGGGTCAGGTCGAGCACGGCGACGCCCGGCAGGTCGGCGGCCAGCACGGCCGCGACCCGCGCGGTGGCGTCGGTGCTCGCGTTGTTGGCGATGACGATGCGCCAGGAGAAGGGCAGGTGCTGCGCGAGGTGATCGTGCAGGCGCCGGATCGAGGCGGCCAGGACGCGCTGCTCGTTGAAGACCGGGACGACGACGTCGATCGCCGGATGGGCCTCGAGGCCGGCGTCCGGTCCGGGCGCGGGGCTGGGGAGGAGGGTCGCCGGAGGCATGGGCCCACGGTCGGGCCCACGCACGAGAGGGCGCTAGGACGTGCCTGGGAGCTCGCTGGGGAAGTGGGCGAGCACCCACTCGGGGCCGAGCACGGGACGGCGGTAGGAGCGCCCGTGGACCGGCACGTAGTCGCGCGTCCGCGGGTCCATCGGCAGGTCGCGCTCGACCGGGTACCACTCGTTGTGCTCGGCGATGAGCTCGTTGAGCTCGTCGAAGCGGTAGGCATGGGCGCGCTCGCGCCAGCGCGCGGCGAACGCGGCCCGGTCGTGGCCGAGGGCCTCGCGCAACGCCCCGTAGTCGCGGGCCGCCCGCCTCCGCGCGGCGGCGATGCCGCTGTCGATCTCGCCGAGGCGCTCCATCCAGCGGGGGCGCACGCCGGCCTTGAGGTAGCTCTCGACGCTGCGCTGGGTCTGGCGCGTGCGGCGCGACAGCGGCCGGCCGACGCCCTCGCGCTCGTCGAGGTCGCGGCGGACGAGGCGCTCGACCGAGGTACGGCGGTCGTCCTGCTCCATCGGCTCCACTCTAGGCCGTGCCCGCGGCGCCCCGGGCCGCGCGTCGGGGCGGGTACGCGGGGTGCGACGGGGCCGCGCCGCGGGCGGCGGTCGGGCATCCTGCAGGCCATGGAGCTCCTCGTCATCGGCGCCGGCGGCGTCGGGTCTGCCGCCGCGGTCGTCGCGCTGCGCCGGCCCTTCGTCGACCGCGTCGTCCTGGCCGACGTCGACGCCGGCCGCGCGGCGGCGGCCGCGGCCGCCTCGGGCGACCCGGCGCGGGCGCGCGCCGAGGTCGTCGACGCCTCGAGCCGGGCCGACGTCCTCGCCCTGCTGGCCCGCACGCGGCCGGACGCGGTCCTCAACGCCTGCGACCCGCGCTTCAACGAGCCGATCTTCGCCGCGTGCCTGGAGGCCCGCGTCACGTACGTCGACATGGCGATGACGCTGTCGCGCCCGCACCCCGAGCGACCCCACGAGGAGCCGGGCGTCCTGCTGGGACAGCACCAGCTCGACCAGGACGGGCCCTGGCGCGAGGCCGGGCTGCTCGCCCTCGTCGGCATGGGCGTCGAGCCGGGCCTGTCCGACGTCTTCGCCCGCCACGCCCAGGACGAGCTCTTCTCCGAGATCGACGAGGTCGCCGTGCGCGACGGCTCGGACCTCGTGGTCGAGGGGTACGAGTTCGCCCCGACGTTCTCGGTCTGGACGACGATCGAGGAGTGCCTGAACCCCCCGCTCGTCTGGGAGCGCGACCGTGGCTTCTTCACGACGCCGCCGTTCTCCGAGCCCGAGGTCTTCGACTTCCCCGAGGGCATCGGCCCCGTCGAGTGCGTCAACGTCGAGCACGAGGAGGTCGTCCTCGTCCCGCGCTGGGTCGACTGCCGCCGCGTGACCTTCAAGTACGGCCTGGGCGCGGAGTTCATCGAGGTCCTGCAGGTCCTGCACAAGCTCGGGCTCGATCGGACCGAGCCGGTCGGCGTGCGCGGCACCCAGGTCAGCCCGCGCGACGTCGTGGCCGCGACGCTGCCCGACCCCGCCACGCTGGGCGAGCGCATGCACGGACGCACGTGCGCCGGGACCCTCGTGACCGGCACGGGCAAGGACGGCCGCCCGCGCCGGACCTACCTCTACCACGTGGCCGACAACCAGCGGACGATGGCCGAGTACGGCTGCCAGGCCGTCGTGTGGCAGACGGCGATCAACCCGATCGCCGCGCTCGAGCTCCTCGACGCCGGCACGTGGTCGGGCACCGGCGTGCTCGGCCCCGAGGCCTTCCCGGCAGCGCCGTTCCTCGACCTGCTCGCCGCCTACGGGGCGCCCCACGGGGTACGTGAGGAGGTCCCGGTGGCCTGAGCCGCGGCGGCCGCGAGCGCCTCACGCGCCTCGGCCGTCAGGCGACGCGCGAGCGCCCCGGCCGGCTCCTCGCGGGCGAGGCCGTGCGCCTGGCCGGCCCAGAGGTTGATCGCCTCGGGGTCCCCGGCCCCGCGCGCGGCCGCGCGCACGGGCGCGGTGACGTGGTGGACCTCCGGGTAGGCGCTCGGCGCGTCGTCGTGCTCGCGCAGGAACCGGTTGACCAGGCCCCGCGCCAGCCGGCCGGTGAAGGCCCGCGTCAGCGCGGTCGGCGTCGCGGGGTCCGCGAGCGCGGCGCGGTGGGGGGCCGAGGTCGCCGCCTCGGGCGTGAGCAGCAGCGCCGTCCCGAGCTGCGCCGCGGCCGCCCCGGCGGCGAGCACCGCGGCCAGGCCGCGGCCCGTGGCGATCCCGCCCGAGGCGACGAGGGGCAGGTCGACCTCCGCGGCGACGAGCTGGAGCAGGACCAGCAGCGTCAAGTCCCCCGGCGCCGCGTCGTCGAAGCCGCCGCGGTGCCCGCCGGCCTCGACCCCCTGGACGACGAGCGCGTCCGCGCCGGCCCGCGCGGCGGCCGCCGCCTCGGCGGGCGTCGTCACGGTCACCCAGACCGCGCTGCCGCGATCCTGGAGGCGCGCGACGACGCCGGGCGCCGGGCAGCCGAAGGCGAACGAGACCACGGCCGGGGCGGCCGCGGCGAGGAGGTCGAGCTTGGCTGCGTGGGCGTCGTCGTCGTGGCGCGGCTCGCCCAGCGGCACGCCGGCGCGCGTCGCCTCGGGTGCCAGTCGCGCCGCGTAGCGGGCGACGACGCCGCGGTCGGCTGCGGGGCCGGGCGGGGCGAAGAGGTTGACGCCGACCGGGCGCGGCGTGGCCGCGCGCAGCGCGTCGAGCTCGGCCGCGACGGCGTCCGGCGCGCGGTAGCCCGCCGCCAGCATCCCGAGCCCGCCCGCGTCGCTGACCGCGGCCGCGAGGGCCGGCGTCGACGGCCCGCCGGCGAGGGGGGCCGAGACGACCGGCAGCTCGAGGTCGCGGGGGCTCAGGCGGGTGGCCACAGACCGCTCCTACCCGGCGCGCGGCGGGTACCGTCCTTCTCCATGGCACAGACCCTGTACACGGCCCGCGCCCACACGACGGGCGGCCGCGACGGTCGCGCGACCACCGTCGACGGCCGCCACGACCTGCTCATCAAGGTCCCGAAGGAGATGGGCGGCCCCGACGAGCCGGAGGCGACGAACCCCGAGGAGCTCTTCGCGCTCGGCTACGGCGCCTGCTTCCTCAGCGCCCTGTCGCTCGTCGCGCGCTCGCAGAAGATCTCGGCCAAGGCGTTCCACATCGACAGCGCCGTCTCGCTCGTCCAGGACGAGGGCGGCTTCTCCGTCGCCGTCGAGCTCCACGGCGAGCTCCCCGGCGTCGACGACGATCGCGCGGCGGAGCTCATGCGGACCGCCCACACGGTCTGCCCGTACTCCAGGGCCACCCGCGGCAACATCCCGGTCAAGCTCTTCGTGGGCGACCGCGAGGTGGACGGCGCGCACGCGAGCGCCTGAGGGCGCGGGCGGGGCCGCGGCGTGCGGATCCTCCTGGTCCTAGCCGCCGCGCACCCGCAGCCGGTGGACCCGCACCCGCGGGCCGGCGGCGTCGCGCGTCGACCGGATCGACCACGTCGCCGCGGCCGCCTCCAGGAAGCGCTCGGCCGGCACCCGTCCGGGGTCGGCGAGCCAGACCTCGCCGCGTGCGTCGACGAGCCGGGGGAGGAGCGCCAGCAGCGCGTCGACCATCCGCTGCTCGTAGAGGACGTCGGAGGCGAGCACGAGGTCCCAGGGCGCACCGTCCAGCAGCGGCCCGGGCTCGTCCCAGGCCACGCGCCCGGTGGCCAGCGCGGTCCCGTTGACCTCGGCGTTGCGGGCGGCGGCGCGCACCGCCTCCTCCGACCAGTCCGTGGCCAGCACGCGCGCGCCGCCCAGGGCCGCGACGACGCTCGGGAGCCCGAGACCGCAGCCGAGCTCGAGCACCCGCCGCCCGCCGAGCGTGCGCGCCGACACCGCGCGCGCCAGCGCGATCGAGCTGGGCCACACCTCCGCCCAGTAGGGCAGGAACTCCTCGGTCTCGAAGGCGTGCTCGTCGAGCAGCGCCTCGGTGTCGCGCGGGCGGAACAGCACGAGGTCGCGGCCTCCCAGCGGCACGATGTCCTCCACCCAGTCGTCCAAGGACCCCGAGTCTGACGGTAGTGTCCGCGCCGCGATGTCCCCGGACCCCGGCGCCTTCTCCGTCGGCCGTCACGACCACGACGGCCGCTCGGTCTTCGTCCCGCGCGGGGAGCTCGACCTCGCGACCGCCGCCACGCTCGAGGAGCCGGTGCTGGCCGCGCTCGAGGAGGGGAGCGACGTCGTCATCGACCTCCGCGAGCTGGCCTTCATGGACTCGAGCGGCGTCCGCGTCCTCATCGCCGCCCACCGGCACGCCGGCGACGCCGGCGAGCGGCTGGCCCTGGTCCGCCCGCGGGACGGCGGCACGGTGGCCCGGATCCTCGAGATCGCCGGGGTGGGCCAGGCGCTGCGGATGGTCGACGGGCTCGAGCTGCCGGATCGCTAGCGTCCCCAGGATGTCCGCCACGCCGTCCGTCACGCTCGGGCTCGACCCCGCGACGCTCGAGCGCTTCGCCGACCTCGTCGTCGGGTTCGCCGCCAACGTCCAGCGCGGCCAGGTGGTCGCCGTCGGCGCCGAGCTGGGCAAGGAGCCGCTGGCGCGCGCGCTGGCCGCCAGCGCCTACCGCCACGGCGCCCGCTTCGTCGACGTCCAGTACTTCGACCTCCACGTCAAGCGCGCGCGGCTCCTCTACGCCGACGAGGAGACGCTCGACTACGTGCCGCCGTGGTACGGCCGGCGGATCCTCGAGCTCGGCGAGCTCCGCGCCGCGCGGATCGGCCTGACGGGCCCGGTCGCTCCCGGCCTGCTCGACGACCTCGACCCGACCCGCGTCGGGCGCGACCAGCTGCCCTTCCTGCGCGAGGCCGGCCAGGTCGTCAACGACCGCACGACGAACTGGACCGCCGTGCCCTGCCCGACGCCCGCGTGGGCGCAGCTCGTGCACCCCGAGCTCGACCCCGACGCGGCGCTGGCCAGGCTCGCCGAGCAGGTCGTCCACGTCTGCCGCCTGGACGAGGACGACCCCGTGGCCGCCTGGCGTGCGCGCGCCGACCAGCTCGTCGAGGCCGCCGAGCGCGTCAGCGCCCGGCGATTCGACGCCCTGCACTTCGACGGCCCGGGCACCGACCTCACCGTCGGGCTGCTGCCGACCTCGCGCTTCATGGCCGCGCGCTTCTCGACGGTCGAGGGCATCGTCCACATGCCCAACCTGCCGTCCGAGGAGATCTTCAGCTCGCCCGACCCGGCGCGGGTCGAGGGCGTCGTGCGGGCGACGAAGCCGCTCGTGGTCGGCGGGTCGATCATCCGGGGGCTCGAGGTCGAGTTCCGCGCCGGCCGAGCGGTGCGGATCGACGCCGCCGAAGGCGCCGACGTCCTGCGCGGCTACGCGGCCCGCGACGAGGGCGCCGCCCGCCTGGGCGAGGTCGCCCTCGTCGACCGCGAGGGCCGCATCGGCGCCCTGGACACGGTCTTCTTCGACACGCTCCTCGACGAGAACGCCGCCTCGCACATCGCGCTCGGCAGCGCCTACGCGATGACCGTCGGCGAGGAGGACGAGGGCCGGATCAACCAGTCCGAGATCCACGTCGACTTCATGATCGGCGCCGACGACGTCGGCGTGACGGGGATCACCCGCGAGGGCGACCGCGTGCCCGTCCTGCGCGGCGGCGCCTGGCAGGTCTGAGCTACCCTCCAGCGCGGCCGCGACCCCTGGAGAGGTGCCGGAGCGGTTGAACGGGCGCGACTGGAAATCGCGTAACGGGGGTCAACCTCGTTCGAGGGTTCGAATCCCTCCCTCTCCGCTGCAGGTCGCCGCGTCCGGGCCCTAGCCGCCCGCCCCGCGGTTTCATCCCATCCGCGCGATGCGCCGGGCGCCCGCAGGCGCGACGGTCACGTCGTTCAACGTCCAAACGAACGGAGCGACATGACCGACATGGGTCACGAGTCCAGGGTCACCGGCTGGTGGGTCTTCGCCGGCATCATGCTGGTGATCGCCGGCACCCTGAACGTCATCTGGGGCATCGCCGCGATCGACGACGCGAAGTTCTTCGTCGCCGACCAGAAGTACATCATCAGCTCGTTGCACACCTGGGGCTGGGTGACGCTGATCCTCGGCGTCCTCGAGCTGATCGCGGGGTTCTCGCTGTTCTCGGGCGGTGGATTCGGTCGCTGGGTGGGCCTGTTCGCGGCCTCGCTGAGCGCGATCTCGGCGCTGTTGTCCCTCCCGGCCTACCCCCTGTGGTCGCTGGCCGTCTTCGCCATCTCGATCATCGTCGTCTACCAGCTGGCCAAGGCGCCCGAGGCCGACGCGCGCCTCTGACCGGCCATCGCGCCGGCGGTCGTTCCGGGACCGTCCCGGCCGCGGTGAGGCAGCCCGCGGCCGGGAACGGCCGGGATCGCCGCGCGCGCGGCGCAGCTGACGTGGACGCCTGACGGCGGTGCGACGTGCGCCGCGCCGTGGCCTGGGTGATCGAGCTGTACTGGGGCAAGGGCGTCTGCGACGACGTGCCGGCCCTGGCCTGGTTCCTCATCGCGGCGCTCGTCCCGCTCGCCCTCGGCATGACCGCGGTGGCGTCGCTCGCCCTCGGGGACTACGGCGAGGCCCAGGCGGTGGCGGAGCGCGCGGCGCGGGTGCTGCCGGCGGGCGTCAGCGACCAGGTCGTGCAGCTCGTCCTGCGCACGCGGCGGGACTCGCCGCTGCTCATCGTCCTCTCGATCGTCCTCATGCTCTGGACGAGCGCCGGCGCCGTCGGGGTCGTCGAGCGCTCCATGTCGCGCCAGCTCGGGCGCCCCCGCTACGGCCCGCTGCTGCTCAAGGCGCGCCACCTCGCGCTCGCCGGCGGCGTCACCGTGCTCGTCGTGCTCATGGTCCTGGCGGGCTCGCGGACGACCGACCTGCAGCGGCGGCTCGGGTTCGACGGCGCCCCGGCGCAGCTCCTGCTCGGGGTCGCCGGGCTCGTCGCAACCGCGGTGGTGTGTGCGGCGCTGTACCGCTTCGCGCCCCGCGACGGCCTGCGGTGGTCGGCGGCGGCGGCCGGCGCGGCGCCCGCGGCGGCGGGCCTGGTGGCGACCCCGGCGCTCGCCGCGTCCTACCTCGCCTGGACGGCGGGGACGACCCCGGTCCGCGTGTTCCTGGTCCTCGCGGGCGTGCTCGTGACCTGCTACCTCACCGCGGTCGGCCTGCTCGTCGGGGCGGCGATCGCCGTGCGGCGAGAGCGCCGCCTGCGGTGAGCGTCGCGTGGGCATCACCCGATCGGGCGGAGGCGCTGACCACGGAGCCGGTCAGGCTGTGCCCATGGACGGCACCGCTGCGCGAACGGCCCCGCACCCCGACGCCGAGGCCTTGGGGCGCCCCCGAGTGAGCAGACCGACGATCGCCGAGCGCGCGGCCCGCGGCCGCGCGGCGCGCGAGCTCGCGCCCCGGTCGCGCCACGGCACCTGGGAGGCGGCATCCGACCGCGCCGATCCCGTCGGCCTGCTCGAGGAGCAGGCGCGCACCCGCATCCCGGAGCTCGTGCCGATCCGGCACGGCCGGATGCTCGTGTCGGCGTTCGCGTACTTCCGCGGCGCCGCCCTGCCGATGGCGGCCGACCTGGCGTCGACGCCGGACTCCGGCCTGGACGTGCAGCTCTGCGGCGACGCGCACCTGTCGAACTTCGGGGTCTTCGGGTCGCCCGAGCGCCACCTGTCCTTCGACGTCAACGACTTCGACGAGACCGCCCGGGGGCCGTGGGAGTGGGACGTCAAGCGCCTGGCCGCGAGCCTCGAGGTGGCGGGCCGCGAGAGCGGGTTCGCGTCGCGCGAGCGCCGCCGGATCGTGCGGCGCGCCGTCCGCTCGTACCGCGAGACGATGCGCGACCTGGCCGGCCGGCCGATGCTCGACGTCTGGTACGCGCGCCTGGACGTGGACGAGCTGCTGCCCCGCTTCCGCTCGCTGCTGGACCGGAGGGCGACCCCGAGCGTCTGGCACGCCGTGACGAAGGCGCGCGCGCACGACAGCCATCAGGCCTTCGAGAAGCTCTGCACGGTCGAGGCCGGCGAGCCCCGGATCGTCAGCGACCCGCCGCTCATCCTCCCGGTGGAGGAGCTCTTCGAGGAGCTCGAGCCGGACCAGGCGCTGGAGGGGATACGCGCCCTCCTCGAGCGCTACCGGGAGTCGCTGACACCCGACCGGCGCCGGCTCGTCGAGCAGTACCGCGTGGCCGACCTCGCGCGCAAGGTGGTCGGGGTCGGGAGCGTCGGGACCGACGCCTGGATCCTCCTGCTCCTCGACGGCCTCGGCGAGCCGCTCTTCCTCCAGGTCAAGGAGGCCGAGGCCTCGGTGCTCGAGCGGTTCACGCGCCGAAGCCCGTTCCAGAACCACGGCAAGCGCGTCGTGGCCGGCCAGCGGCTCATGCAGGAGGCGAGCGACATCCTGCTCGGGTGGGAGCGCTTCGCCTGGGACGGCCGGCCGCGCGACTACTACGTGCGGCAGCTCCGCGACTGGAAGGGGTCGGCCGACGTGGCCGGCATGACGCCCGCCGGCATGGAGCTCTGGGGTCGCATGTGCGGCTGGACGCTGGCCCGCGGGCACGCCCGCTCGGGCGATCGGGTCGCGATCGCGGCCTACCTCGGGAAGGGCGACGTGGTGGACCGCGCGATGGCGGCCTTCGCGGCCGCCTACGCCGACCAGAACGAGCGCGACCACCAGGCGCTCCGGACCGCCGTTGCGAGCGGGCGGCTCGTCGCGAGGACCGGGACCTGACCGCGCCGCGCCCCGGCCGGTCACCGGCAGGCCGGAGCGGTACCGTGAACGCAGGCGGTGCCGTGTCCCCGGCGGCCTGCGCCACCACCAGAGGAGGGCATCCATGAGCCCCGCCGAGCCAGAAGACGTCGTCCAAGCGCCCGACCCCGCGACGCACGAGGACGCCATCCGCGCGGTCGTCTCGCGGCTCGCCCGCCCCCACGCGTCCGGTGGGATGGTCGTCGAGCGTGCCGCCCTCCTGGCCGAGGGCGCGGACTTCGCCGCGGTCATGGCCTGGATCACCGCCCACGGCGGCGAGCCGGAGGCCACGGCGCCGGCGGCGCCGTCCGCCGGCCTGCACGCGGCGCGGACGAGCGCGAGCGCCGCCCCCGGCGCCGATCGCGCACGCCGCTTCCTCTTCCCGCCGGGGGCGCTGGCCCCGAGCCGCTGACCGCTGACCGCCGTCCGCGGGCCGGCGCCCGGCTCAGAGGAGCACGTCGCGGAAGGCCCGCGGCAGCTGCCCGAGGACGTCGTGCAGCTCGGCCGCCGGCAGCGCCTCCGCCAGCGTGGCCACCACGGCGCGGAGGTGGCGGAAGGCCGTGTCGAAGCCGGCGTCCTCCCGCCGCGCGAGCTCGGCGACGGTCTCGTCCAGCGACCGCGACCGCGGCCGCGGCCGGGCCCTGCCGCGGCGGCGCCCGCGCTCCAGCGCCTCGCCGAAGGGCCCGGGCAGCGCGGCCTGGAGGTCGTCGACCTCGCCGTCGGCCAGCCGCTCGGCCAGCACCTCGAGGACCACCTCGGAGGCCCGCTGGGCCTCGCCGAGGTCGAGGTCGGCCCGCTCGCGGACCCGATCCAGGAAGGCCTCGAACGTGCGCACCTCGGGCTCGGCCCTCGTCCGGAGCTCCCGCCCGGCGTCGCCGATGAGCGGCTCGAACTCGTGCGGCAGCGCGTCGACGAGGTCGTCGACCTCGTAGGCCGGCGCGACGCGGGCGAGCGCCCGCAGGACGGCGCGGGCATGGCGCGACGCGGTCTCGGCGTCGACCTCCTCGCGCTCGGCGACGCGCCGCAGGAACGCCTGGACGTCGAAGCGCGCCGCACGCTGCGGGGCGTCGGCGAGCCACGTCGCCAGGCGCTCGGGCAGGTCCTCGGCGAGCTCGTGGGCGCGCTCCCCGCCGAGCCGCTCTCGCAGCGTGACGAGCGTCGCCATCGCGGCGCGCTCGGCCCGGTCGCGGTCCAGGCCCGTCTGCTCGCGGATCGTCGTCAGGAAGCGCTCGTAGCGCCGGGCGTCGTCCACGCCCGTCCGAGGAGGCCGCGCGGCGCCGGTCGCGAGGAGGGCGGCGGCGCGGCGCACGAGCTCGGCGTTGTCCGCGGCCAGGCGGCCGTCGGGCAGGACGGTCGTGTCCTCGAGCCCCGTCCGGATGCCGTGCCCGCGCCGGACCGCCCTGGCGCTGACCGCCCAGCTGGCGAGGTCGTCGCCGTGGTGGACCTGCTCGAGGCCGACCTCCGCGCGGGCCAGGACGTCCTCGATCGCGGCGGCCTCCGCGACCGCCGCCTCCGGGTCCGCCCCGAGCGGCTCCACCATCGCCCGGACGCAGCGGCCGGGCAGGGCCGTGGCGACGAACGCCTCGGCGTCGCCGCGGGTCAGCAGCCCGGCCTCGATCCCCACCCCGCGGGCGAGCAGGTGCTCGCAGAGCGCCACGATCCCGGCCTCGCCCTGGTTGGCGGTGACGAGGTCCGGGAGCTCGGTCCAGGCCGCCACGAGGGCGAGGCGCCGGTCCGGGTCAGGCTCGATCTCGGCCGAGGTGCTCAGCGACACCGGGACGCCCGGGCACGTCGCGCGCACCGCGCGCAGCGCCTCCGCGCACGGCGCGGCGGCGAGCGTCTCGGCCCCGTCGTCGTAGGCGTGCAGGTGCAGGGCGCGGGCGCCGGCGTCGACCGCGCCGCGCGCGGCGGTCGCCAGCTCGGCCGGCGTCCGCGGGATCGCCGGGTGCTCGGCCGGCGTGCGCGAGCCGTTGAGCGCGGCCTCCAGGAGCGCGGTCACCTCCGGGTCGTCCCCGGCGGCCGCGGCGCCCAACCCGACGCCGCGGACCGGGCGGGGCATCGCCCGGTCCGCGGGTGCGGGGCACGGCGCGGTGGCTCAGCCCGTGGTGACGACCGAGGAGGCCGACCCGAGCAGCGTGCCCGGCGCCACCGACGTGCCGAGCCCGCGGTTGACCAGACGCGCGAACTCCGCGCTGATCCGCAGGTCGGCGGTCAGCGTCGCGGACGAGCCCGAGACCTGCTTGGCGGCGCCGGTGATGCGCGCCAGGACGATCACGCGGCCGTTGGCGCACGTGGCGCGCGCGGCGCGGACGACGCGGCGGGCGAGGCCCGGGTGGGTGCGCACGAAGCGCGGATGGGTCGCCGCGAAGCGGCGCAGGGCGGAGGCCACCTTGCCGCATCCGCCGCGGAGGCCAGGCACCTGGGCGAGCACGACGGCGTTGCGCTGCGTGCGCACGGCCACGAGCTTCTGCACCACGACCGACTTGCCGCCCTTCGTGAACCGCAGGCCGCCGGCGTGGACGAGCACCCCGGTGAAGTCCTGGGTCCGGCCGATCCCCGCGACGACGGGCAGCGAGAACACGCCGCCGGCCAGGGTCGCCCGGCCCGTGGCGGCCACGGACACGCCGTTGTCGGCGAGGAACTGCTTGGTCTGCGCGGTCGGCGTGATCGTCGTGCTGCCCGTGAGCTTCACGACCTTCGCCTGAGCGCCGGCGGCGGCGAGCGCCAGGACGGCGAGCGCCGCGAGGGTCGCGAGCGCTGCGGCGCGCCACGGGCGCGACACGCGGTGGACGAGGTGGGACATGGTGCTGCTGCCTCCCTTGAGATGAGCCCGTACAGCAGCGGGAACACGCCGGGGCGGCCGTTCGGTGCGGTGGCGGCGGCGCGCCCGGACGCTCGGCGGAGGCGACCCGGGACTAGGGTTGGGTCGTGAGCCGCTTCCGGCGGGCCGCCGACGGGACCCAGCGGGCGACGTCGCTCGAGCTCTTCTACGATCTGGTCTTCGTCTTCGCGGTCACGCAGGTGTCGCACCTCCTGCTCGACCACCTCACGTGGACCGGCGCCGGGCAGGCCGCGGTCATCCTGCTCGCCGTCTGGTGGTCGTGGAACTACACGACCTGGGCCACGAACGAGCTCGACCCCGAGTCGCCCGTGGTCCGCCTGGTGGTCATCGGCGTGATGCTCGCGAGCCTCACGATGGCGATCGCCATCCCGCAGGCGTTCGGCGGTCGCGCGCTGCTGTTCGCCGGCTCCTACGTCGCCATCCAGGTCGGCCGCACCGCGTTCCTGGCCTTCGCCGCCGCGGGCCGCGGGACGCTCGAGCGCGCGCGGGCCGAGCGGATCCTCATCTGGTTCGTCGCCTCCGGGGCGCTGTGGCTCGCCGGCGCGGTGGCCGACGGGTCTGCGCGCACGGCGCTCTGGCTCGGTGCGCTGGCCCTCGACTACGGCGCGCCGCTCATCGTGTTCCGCGTGCCCGGCCTCAGGCCGGTGGCGTCGGCCGCCTGGAACGTGCAGACGGCGCACTTCGCCGAGCGCTTCCAGCTCTTCGTCATCATCGCGCTGGGCGAGTCGATCGTCCTCACGGGCGCCACGACGAGCGACCTCGAGCTCGGCCTGGCGCGCATGACGGCCTTCGCGCTGGCGTTCCTGGCCAGCGCCGCGCTGTGGTGGCTGTACTTCACCTACGTCGCGCGCATCGCCGAGCGGCGCCTCGAGCTCGCCGCCGACCGCACGACGATGGCGCGGGACGGGTACACGTACCTCCACGTCGTCCTGGTCGCGGGCGTGATCGTCTCCGCGGTCGGCGACGAGCTGGTCATCGCCCACCCGACCGACGAGCTGCCCTGGCCCGAGGTCGCCGCGGTCGTCGCGGGCCCGGCGATCTACCTCCTCGCGCACGTCCTGTTCCGCCTGCGCTTCACGGGGACGCTCAGCACGAAGCGCCTGGCCGGGGCCGTCGCATGCCTCGCCGTCGCCGCCGTCGGCGCGGTCGCGCCGGCGCTCGTGCTGGCCGGCCTCGTCGTCGTCGTGCTCGTCGCCGTCATCGGCGCGGAGGAGCTCTCAGGCCACCGCCGGGCGGCCCGGGGCGAGCCGGCGCCGCTCGAGGCGCTCGAGGCCTCCGTCACGACCGGACCCCAGCGGACATAGGCTCACGTCGTGCTCCGCCTTCCCGACGGGATCAGCGCGCTGCTGTTCGACCTCGACGGGGTGCTGACGCAGACCTCGAAGGTCCACGCCAAGGCGTGGAAGGAGATGTTCGACGCCGTCCTGGCCGCGCGCGGGCAGCCGCCCTTCGACCCCGTGCGCGACTACGCCGAGCACGTCGACGGCAAGCCGCGGCTCGACGGGGTGCGCTCCTTCCTGGCCTCGCGCTCGATCCACCTCCCCGAGGGCTCGCCCGACGACCCCGCCGACGCGGACACCGTGCACGGCCTGGGACGGCGGAAGAACGACCTCGTCCAGCGCACGATCCACGACGACGGCGTCGAGACCTACGAGGGCTCCGTGCGCTTCGCCCGCGCCGCCCGCGACGCCGGGCTGCCGATGGCGGTCGTGTCGGCGAGCGCGAACGCGAAGGACGTCCTGGCCGCCGCCGGGCTGGCGGACCTGCCCGACGCCGTCGTGGACGGCCACGCGGTCGAGGACGAGGGCCTGAAGGGCAAGCCGGCCCCGGACACCTTCCTCGAGGGCGCCCGGCGCCTCGGCGTGGAGCCCGCGCACGCGGCCGTCTTCGAGGACGCGCTGGCCGGGGTGGAGGCCGGCCGCGCCGGTCGCTTCGGGTGGGTCGTCGGCGTCGACCGCATCGGCCAGGCCGACGCCCTCGCGGCCCACGGCGCGGACGTCGTCGTCAAGGACCTCTCCGAGCTCCAGCAGGACGGCGCGGCATGAGCGACGACGACGTGTTCGAGGTCGACCCCTGGGTCGTCCGCGAGCGCACGCTGCGCCTCGACAAGCTCGCGCAGACCGAGTCCGTGTTCGCGCTGTCCAACGGACACATCGGCCTGCGCGGCAACCTGGACGAGGGCGAGCCCCACGGCGCGCCGGGGACCTTCCTCAACGGCTTCTACGAGACGCGGCCGCTGCCCTACGCGGAGGCCGGCTACGGCGACCCGGAGGCCGGCCAGACGCTCGTGAACGTCACGAACGGCAAGGTCATGCGCCTGCTCGTCGACGACGAGACCTTCGACGTCCGCTACGGCGAGCTCGTGCACCACGAGCGCACGCTCGACCTGCGCGAGGGGACGCTGCGCCGCGAGGTCGTCTGGCGGTCGCCGGCCGGCGGGGCCGTCCGCGTGCGGTCCACCCGGCTGGTCTCGTTCGCCCACCGCGCCGTGGCGGCCATCTGCTTCGAGGTCGAGCCCGTCGAAGCGGCGACCCGCATCGTGGTGCAGTCCGAGCTCGTCGCCAACGAGCCCGTCCCGATCCAGAGCGACGACCCCCGCGCCGCGGCGGCCCTGGCGGCCCCGCTGGTCGGCGAGCACCACGGTCACCACGCGCTCGCGGCCGGGCTGCTGCACCGCACCCGCGCGAGCGGGCTGCGCATGGCGGCCGCGATGGACCACCTCGTCGACGGCCCCGACGGCACCGTGACGGCGGCGGAGACCGAGGACGACCTCGCGCGCGTGACCGTCACCACCGAGCTCCAGCCCGGCGAGACGCTGCGGATCGTGAAGTTCCTGGCCTACGGCTGGTCGAGCCAGCGCTCGGCGCCGTCGCTGCGCGACCAGGCCGACGCCGCCATCGCCTCGGCGCGGCGCGAGGGGTGGGACGGGCTGAAGGGCGCCCAGCGCGCCTACCTCGACGACGTGTGGGCGCGCGCCGACGTCGTGCTCGACGGCGACGCCGCGCTGCAGCAGGCCGTGCGGTTCGCGATCTTCCACACACTGCAGGCCGCGGCGCGCGCCGAGCAGCGCGCCATCCCGGCCAAGGGCCTGACGGGCGGCGGCTACGACGGGCACAGCTTCTGGGACATGGACACGTTCGTGGCCGCCGTGCTGACCTACATCGCGCCCGAGGCGGCCGCCGACGCGCTGCGCTGGCGCCACGCGACGCTGCCGCTGGCCGAGGACCGCGCCCGCGAGCTCGGGTACGAGGGGGCGACCTTCCCGTGGCGGACGATCCGCGGCCAGGAGTGCTCGGGGTACTGGCCGGCCGGGACGGCGGCGCTCCACGTCAACGCCGACGTCGCCGACGCCGTCCGCCGCTACCTCGCGGCCACCGGGGACGCCGCCTTCGCCGAGGGCCCGGGGATCGAGCTGCTCGTCGCGACGGCGCGGCTGTGGCGCTCGGTCGGCCACCACGACGCGGAGGGCCGCTTCCGCATCGACGGCGTCACGGGACCGGACGAGTACAGCGCCCTGGCCGACAACAACGTCTACACGAACCTCATGGCGGCCCGGAACCTGCGCTTCGCCGCGGAGGTCGCGGGCCGCCTGCCGCAGCGCGCCGCCGACCTGGGCGTGGACGAGGAGGAGATGGCGGCCTGGCGCGACGCGGCCGACCGTGTCGTCGTGCCCTACGACGAGCACCTCGCCGTCCATCCGCAGGCCGAGGGGTTCACCCGCTACCGCATGTGGGACTTCGCGGGCACGCCGCCCGCGAAGTACCCGCTCCTGCTGCACTTCCCGTACTACAGCCTCTACACGAGCCAGGTCGTCAAGCAGGCCGACCTCGTCCTGGCGCTGTACCTGTGCCCCGACCGGTTCACGGCCGAGGAGAAGGCTCGCGACTTCGCGTACTACGAGGCGATCACCGTCCGCGACTCCTCCCTGTCGGCGTGCGTGCAGGCGATCGTCGCGGCCGAGGTCGGGCACCTCGACCTCGCCTACGACTACTTCGGCGAGACGGCCTTCGTGGACCTGCGCGACCTCAACCACAACACGAAGGACGGGCTGCACGTCGCCTCGCTGGCCGGGACCTGGCTCGCGGCGGTGTGCGGGTTCGGCGGCCTGCGCGACCAGGGCGAGCACCTGTCCTTCGCCCCGCGGCTTCCGGCCCGGCTCGTCCGGCTGGAGTTCCGCCTGCTCTTCCGCGGCCGGCGCCTGCGCGTCGACGTGCGGCCGCGGTCGGCGTGCTACGAGCTCGTCGACGGCGAGCCGCTCACGGTGCTCCACCACGGCGAGGAGGTCGGCCTGGAGCGGGGCCGGACGCTGGAGCGGCGCATCCCGGCCATCGACCCGGGGCCGCCGCCGCGCCAGCCGCCGGGGCGCGAGCCCCGGCGGCGGCACGTCGAGGCGTGACTAGCGCCTGGCGTACTGCGCGCCCTGCTTGCGCACGAGCGCGATGAGGTCGCCGAGCGCGATGTTCGCGTCGGTGAGGTGCAGGCCCCAGGTCGCGTCGGGCAGCGCGTGCAGCGTCGGCGCGCCGCCCTGCGGGGTGATCTGCAGGACGTTGGCCCCGTTGGCGGAGACGCACGACGCGGTGTAGGCGCCGTCGGCCTGGATCCAGGGCGTGGCGACCTTCGGCGCCGGGAACCCGACGGCGAGCGTCGCGCCGCCGATGGTCGTCCCGGGCGCGAACGGCGTGCTCGGGAAGATCGTCGTGATCGGCCTGGTGCCGCCGGCCAGGGCGGCCGGGTTCGTGCACACGACCTCGTAGCGCGACAGCGGGCCCTTCGGGCCGGTGTCGAGGATGCGCGACGGCCGGCCGAACGCGGAGTTCGGGGGGGGCGTCTGACCGAACGTCGAGAAGGCCACGACGCAGTGCAGCTGCTTCGTCGAGCGGCACGTGCGGAGGTGGCGGAAGTCCCCGCCGCGGTCCGAGCCCTTCTTCACGAGCACGTTGCCGCCGAGCAGGATCGCCGACACGAGCCGCTTGCGGACGCTCGCCTTGCGGTCGACCTCCTGCGCCACGAGCTGGCGCAGGACGAAGGCCCCCTGGGAGTGCCCGATGAGCACGAAGCCGCGGCCGTGGTTGTCGCGGCGCAGGTAGGTCCGGAAGGCATCGCGCACGTCGTTGTAGGCCGTGGCGCGCATCTGGGGCGTGACCGCGGCGCCGCGCCGCGCCGAGCCCGATGCCGGCCAGGGTGATCTGCCGGTAGACCGGCGCGTAGACCTTGCAGAGCTGGGAGTAGCGCGCCGCCTGGTAGAGCGCGATCGAGCGCACCTCGGGATCGAGGGCCTTCGTCGCCGCCGGTGTCGGCTGGTTGCTCACCGTCGGGTACACGTAGAAGCAGTCGAGCTTGCGCGGCCGCGCGCGCTTGGGCGTGGTCACCGCCCCCGGGGCGCCCGTCGGGGAGAGCTCGGTGGTCCCCAGGCCGACGGCGCACGCATCGTTCGCCAGGCCCGGCTTGCACAGCCAGGTCGTGCGGTCCTTCCCGCCGCCCGTCGCGTCGGCCGCGGCCGGGGCGAGCGCGCAGAGCGCCGCCGCGACCGTCGCCGCCAGAACCGTCGCCGTCCGCCGGCGACCCCGAGCTCGTGCCATCAAGACCTCTCTCCTCCTCGTGTGGGAACCCGACCCGGCATCGCGCCGCCCTAGGGCCGGCGCGGGAACCGCGAGAAGTCAGGGGGCCGCTTGGCCTTGTAGGCCTCGCGTCCCTCCTGCGCCTCCTCGCTGGCGTAGAACAGCAGGTTCGCGTCGTGCGCGAGCTGCTGGATGCCGCTGAGCCCGTCCTCGGCGGCGTGGAAGCTCGCCTTCAGCAGGCGCAGCGCGAAGGGCGAGTTGGCCAGCATCTCGCGGCACCACGCGACGGTCTCCGCCTCGAGGCGCTCGAGCGGGACGACGGTGTTGACGAGCCCCATCTCCAGCGCCTGGCGCGCGTCGTACTGGCGCGCGAGGAACCAGATCTCCTTCGCCTTCTTCTGCCCGACGACGCCGGCCAGGAGCCCGGCGCCGAAGCCGCCGTCGAAGGAGCCGACGCGCGGCCCGGTCTGGCCGAAGACCGCGTTGTCGGCGGCGATCGTGAGGTCGCAGACGAGCTGCAGGACGTTCCCGCCGCCCACCGCGTAGCCGGCGACCATCGCGACGACCGGCTTGGGGAGCCGGCGGATCTGGACGTGGAGGTCGGTGACGTGGAAGCGCCCGACCTTGGCGCCCTCGGGCACGTACCCGGTGTCGCCGCGGACGCGCTGGTCGCCGCCCGAGCAGAAGGCCAGCGGGCCCTCGCCGGTGAGGACGACGACGCCGACGTCGGTGTCCTCGCGGGCACGCTCGAGCGCCCGCGAGATCTCGACGATCGTCTGCGGCCGGAAGGCGTTGCGGACCTCCGGCCGGTCGATCGTGATCTTCGCGATCCCGTCCCCGCTGAGCTCGTAGCGGATGTCGGTCCACTCGCCCTGCGGCGTCCAGGTCACGCTCACCCCAGCACCTCCGGCTCGACCTCCGGGCCGTCGCCGCGCTCGGGGATGCAGAAGACGATGTGGCGCCGCGACACCGCCAGGAAGGCGTGCCGCGTCCCGGGGCCGTCGCCGTCGATGAGCTCGACGACGACGTCGGTCAGCGAGATGAAGTCGCGCTCGGAGGCGTTGAGGAAGTCCGAGACGCGGCTGCGGTAGCCGTCCCGGGCGAGCGTCAGCAGGCCCGAGATGCGGTGGCGGCCGGTCTCCAGGTACACGCGTTCGGTGCGGTGCTGCACGCGGCCACCCTAGAGCGTGCGCCGTGGACGGCTCAGCCCCGGCAGCTGGGCGACGAGCTCGCGGTCGTGCCCGTAGCTCAGCGTCCGCGCGGCCTCGGCCGGGGTCAGCCAGCGCAGCTCGTCGACCTCGTCGTTGGGCGTGAAGTGCCCGTCCTCGACGGCCATCCTCCAGTAGCGGACGCGCTTGGGCCGGCCGCGGCCGTCGGTGTAGTGGACGTCGGGCGCCTCGCCCAGCAGGCGGCACCGGAGCCCGGTCTCCTCGCGCACCTCCCGCAGGGCGGCCTCCTCCCACGTCTCGCCAGGCTCGAGCTTGCCCTTGGGCAGCGACCAGTCGTCGTACTTGGGGCGGTGCACGACCGCCACGTCGCCGTCCCGGAGCACGAGGCCGCCGGCGGCCCGGACCTCGGGCTGGCTCATGCGCGGCAGCACAGCACAGGACGAGCGCGGGCGCCACCTGGCGCCCGCGCCCGCATGCCGAGGTGGAACTGGCGCCGGCCGCCCCCGGCCGGCGCCGTCCTCGGCAGTCTGAACAGCCCCCCTGCCTGTCCTGCGGTGGTGCCCCCCAGCCCCACCGACGGGACGACCAGCAAGGTAGACGGTCGCCGAGCGGGCCTGGACGGCTGTACGAGCGCCGGACGGTCGGGTTCGCGCGACGAACGGCGTCGCGCGGGCCGTGGCCGGGCGTCGTTCCCGCGCCGCCGCCCGTTCGTCGGCGCGCCCCGCCCCGCCTGCGTGACCGACGTCGCGCAGCGAAGATGACGCCGGCGTCATCATTGGGGCATGCCCTCCTCCCCGCAGCCCGTCCCCCCCGCCGCGCCGGCGACCTCCCCGCCGAGCGGCGTCGTCTACGTCGGCCCGTCGCTGGGCCGCTCCCTCGTCGGCCTCGCGGCGGCGGTGCTGCTGCCGTCCGCGCGCACGCCCGGCCCGTAGCGGCCGCGCCGCGGCGCGCGGCATGATGGGCCGGCATGCCGCAGATCTACGTCACCGGCCACCGGAACCCGGACACCGACTCGATCGCCTCGGCCATCGGGTACGCCGAGCTGCTGCGGCGCCTGCGGCCCGCGGACGAGTACGTCCCGGTCCGGCTGGGCGACGTCAACGCGCAGACGCGGTGGGCGCTCGAGCGCTCCGGCGCCACCGAGCCCGACCTCCTGCCCCACGTGTTCCTGCGCGCCTGCGACGTGATGCAGGGCGACTTCAGCCTCGCCGGTGCGGAGGAGCCGGTGCGCGAGGTCGGCCGCACCATGGCGCGCGAGGGCCTCGACCTCGTCCCGATCGTCGACGACGAGGGCGCGCTGGCCGGGGTGATGACCGAGCGCGCGCTCGCGCGGCGCTACATCCGCGAGTCCCGCGAGGCGTCGAGCCTCGTCGACGCCCCCACGGCGGTCAGCGCCATCGTCGACGCGCTCGGCGGCGAGCTCATCATGGGGGAGGACCGCCGGGTCGCCGGCCGGGTGTGGGTCTACGCCATGGAGGCCGACTGGGACCCGAGCGGCATCGGCCGCGGCGACGTCGTCGTCATCGGCAACCGCGACGACGCCCAGCGCCGCGTCGTCGAGGCCGGGATCGACCTGCTCGTCACGAGCAACGGCATCGCCCCGTCGGAGGCCATCCTCGCCCTGGCCCGCGACCACGGCACCGCCGTCGTCCTGTCGCCGCTGGACAGCTACGTCACCGGCCGCATGGTCACGCTGGCGGCGCCCTGCCGCGCCCTCATGGACGGCGATCCGCTGACGGTCCGGCCCGACGACCTCGTCGCGGACATCTCCGAGCTCGTCAAGGACGTCCACTACCGCGCGGCCATCACCGTCGACCGCGCCCGGCGCCCGATCGGGCTCGTCACCCGCTCCGACCTCGTGCGCCCGGTCCCGCGCCGGGTCATCCTCGTCGACCACGCCGAGCAGGCCCAGAGCGTCGCCGGCGTCGACGAGGCCGAGATCGTGGAGATCCTCGACCACCACCACATCGGCTCGATCGAGACGCGCGTGCCCGTGCGCGCCACGTTCGACCCGGTCGGCTCGACGGCGACGCTCGTCGTCGAGCGCTTCCGCCAGAACGGCATGGAGCCGAGCCGCTCGACCGCGGTGCTCCTGCTGGCCGCGGTGCTGTCGGACACCGTGATCCTCAACTCGCCCACCACGACCGAGCGCGACCGGGCGGTGGTCGAGTACCTCGAGCGGGTGCTCGGCGAGGACCATGCCGCCTTCGGCCGCGAGATGTTCGAGCGCGGGTCCGACGTCGCCGACGTGCCGGCCGAGGAGATCGTGACCCGGGACGCGAAGGACTACGCCGTCGACGGCGGCTCGCTGTGCATCGCGCAGGTCGAGACGGTGGGGGAGACGCTGCTCGAGCGCCGCGACGAGCTCCTCGATGCCGTGGCGGCCGCGCGCGAGCGCCGCGGCTGCGTCCTCTACGCCCTGATGGTGACCGACATCCTCAGCACGTCCACGCGGCTGCTGGCGGCCGGGGACCTGGGGATCGTCGAGCGCGCCTTCGGCGCGTCCCCCGACGACGACGGGCTCCAGCTCGAGGGCGTGATGAGCCGCAAGAAGCAGGTCGCCCCGAAGCTCATGGCCGCCGCCTAGCCGCCCCTCCGCCGCCGCCCCCGATGCCTGGGCATCGCGCATGCCGAGCCGTGGCCCAGGGGAGCCCGCCCGGATGCGGTTCGTCCCCGCCCCGCGGCCGCGGCCCCCGGCCGAGCGGCCGTTCGACGTCTTCCTCGCGATCGAGCGGGGCGCGCCCCTCGACGCCTTCGGCGATCGCGTCCTCGCCGACGCCCTCGGGGCGGCCCGCGAGGCCGGCCTGGTGGCCGCGATCGCGGACGTCGCGTTCGAGCTCGGCCGGCGCTTCGAGCGCCGCCACGGGTGAGCCCGGCCGACGCGGCCGGGCCACCCCCGAAGCCGCCGATCCGACCCCGCCCTGACGGGCGGCCGGGCACCCGCGCCGGGCGGCCTCACGAGGCCGACGACGGGCCCGCGAGCGGAGTTCTGGAGCGCAGGCCGGCTCCACCCGGAGGGCATCCGAGTGGGCCTTCACCTACTGTTCCCGCGATGCGCGCCCTGGTCGCCGTCCTGACGACGGCCGTCGCAGTGCTCGCCCTCGCCGCCGTCGCAGACGCCCGTGAACTGGCCCTCAGGCCGGTTGCCAAGCGCGGGCACGTCTACGTCTTCCGGCTCGGGTCGCTGCGCGGCAAGGAGCACCTCGTGGCCTCCGCCACGCTGCGGGCCCCCGGCCTGCAGCGGGCCCTGGCCGTGCCCCGGGTCCGCCGCGCCGTGCGGCGCGGCCACCTCTCCGTGCGCGTGCGCCGTCACCGGCGCCCGCGCCTCGTCGTGCGCCTCGACCGGCACCGGCCGTCGGCACCCGGGCCGCTGCTGGCCGCCTGCGAGCCCGCCGGCGTGGGGCTCGGCTGGGGGGCCGCCAAGGACGACATCGGGATCGCCGGGTACCGCGTGCTGCGCGACGGCAAGCCGGTCGCCCGGACGGCCGCCAGCCAGACGGCGTGGACCGACCGTGGCGTGAAGGCCTGCAAGCGCCACACGTACGCGGTCCGCGCCATCGACCGCGTGGGCCGGCGCTCGAGGCTCTCGAACCGCGCGCGCGCCGCCGCCGCCGGGCCGGCCGCCGCCGCGCCGGTCCTGCCGGCGGCTTCCGCGGCGCCCAGGCCGCTGCCCGGCGCCCCTTCGGGGCAGGCCATGCCGCGCGGCGACCTCCCCGGGTGGAAGCAGATCTTCACCGACGACTTCCGCACCGACGTCCCGCTCGGCCAGTTCCCGGGGAAGGTCGCGAACGCCTGGGGCGCCTACACGGACGGCACGAAGGACACGAGCGGCAACGGGCGCTACTTCCCGTCGAAGGTCGTCTCCATCGCCAAGGGCGTCATGGACCTGCACCTGCACGCCGAGGGCGGCCAGCCGCTCGTCGCCGCGCCGCTGCCCAAGGTCCAGCCCGCGGCGCCCCACGGCCTGCTGTACGGGCGCTTCGCGGTGCGCTTCCGCGCGGACCCCGTCCCGGGGTACAAGACCGCGTGGCTGCTGTGGCCCGACAGCGGCTCCTGGCCCGCCGGCGGCGAGATCGACTGGCCCGAGGGCGACCTCAACGAGGGCTTCTGCGCCTACCTGCACCACATGGGTGCGAGCTCGAGCTCCGATCAGGACCGCTTCTGCCCGCGGGCGGCGTTCCCCCAGTGGCACACGGCCGTCCTGGAGTGGGCGCCGGGCGTCGCACGCTTCATCCTCGACGGCCAGCCCGTCGGCGTCTCGACGAGCCGCGTGCCGAGCTCGCCCATGCACTGGGTCCTGCAGACCGAGACCCGGCTGAACGGCGGGCCGCCCCCGGCCGGTGCCAACGGCCACGTCCAGATCGACTGGGTCGCGGCCTGGCGCCGCGGCTGAGCCGCGGCCTGGCGCCGCGGCTGAGCCGCGGCCACGGCGGCCGTCCGGACGGCGCCAAGCCGCCCGGACGGGCGCCGGACGCCTCAGCGGGCGGTGACGATCCCCGGCCGCACGTGCGGCGTGAGGCGCCGCGCCGCGCGCCGCAGGCCGCGCAGCGTGCCCGCGCTCCCGGCCGCCTGAGCCTGCGGCAGCGCGAAGGGCACGGCCTGGCGGCAGACCGTGCCGGCCGCCGGGACGGTGCCGGCCTCGAGGTAGCCCTCGATCGCGGCGTCGATGCAGGGCGAGCCCTCGAGGTAGGCCGTGTGGCCGTCCCCGATCATCGTCAGCAGGCGGGCGTTGCCCAGCTGCCGGACGAGCCGCCTCGCGCCCTTGTAGGGCGTCGCCGGGTCGTAGCGCGTGCCCACCACGAGCGTCGTCGGTGCGGACTCCGGCGCCTCGTACGGCCCGTAGTAGACGCCCTTCGGCCGCACCGGCCACAGGGCCTGGGCGAGGTCGTAGTAGCCGCTGTTGAACCAGAAGTGGTCGAACAGCTCGTAGTCGTCGGCGCCGAGCTCGAGGAAGTCCTCGACATCCGGCTCCGGGAACCTGGACTCGAGCGAGGCGATCGCGAAGAAGCGGTCCCCGAACGGGTCGTAGCTCCCGTCGTCCAGGCGTCCGTAGTAGGCATCGACGAGGATCCGCACGCCGGTCCCGTCCCCGGCCGCCGCGAGCTGGAGCGCCTGGGCCAGGAGCCCCCAGGTGTCCTTGCTGTAGAGCGTGACGAGCGATCCGGCGAGCAGGTCGTCGCCGTCGACCGGGCGCGGATCCGTCCCGCTCGCGGGCAGCGGCTTGGCGTTCATGCTGTCCACGAGGTCGTCGAAGGCCGACCACGGGTCCCCGTCGCCGAAGCCGCAGGTCGCCTGGTCGCGGGCGCAGGCCTGGAAGAACCGCCCGAGGGCGACCTCGAAGGCCTTCGTCTGCTCCCGCACCGTCTGGATCGGGTCGTTGGAGTACTGGTCGGCGTCCAGCGCCCCGTCGAGCACGAAGCGCCCCGTGCGCTTCGGGAAGAGCGTCTCGTAGGTCGTGCCGAGGAAGGTCCCGTAGGAGAAGCCGAAGAAGTTGATCCGCTTCTCGCCCAGCCCCTTGCGGACGAGGTCGAAGTCCCGCGCCACGTTCGCGGTCGAGACGTACGGGAGGATCCGCGGGTTGAGCTTGACGCAGGCGTCGATGTAGGCCTTGTCGCGGGCGACGAGGTCCTCGCCGTCGACGGTGTCCGGGCGCGCGAACGGCTTGGCCGCCGGGCCGACGACCTCGGGGTTGGACTTGCAGTCGATCGCGTCGGTGCCGCCCGTGCCGCGCGGGTCGACCCCGATGACGTCGTAGCGGTCGTTCACCGCGGAGAAGACGGCGATGGCGCCGGAGCGCAGCGTCTCGGCGGTCGCGTCCCCGGGGCCGCCGAAGTTCACGAAGAGCACGCCGAGCCGGTGCTCGGGGTCGGTGGCGGGGTACCGGACGACCGGCAGCTCGAGCTTGCGCCCGGCGGGGCGGCGGTGGTCGAGCGGGACGGTGGCGGTGGCGCACTGGGCACCGTCGTCGCCGCAGGCGGCGAAGGCGAGCTTCGGCTTCGAGTCGCGGGCGAGCGCGCCGGACGGGCCCGCGGCGAGGCCGCAGAGCAGGACGGCGACGATGGCGCTCGCCGCCCGCAGGCGGCGACGGGACCAGGGCATGGGGCCCTCCTTGGGTCGGGAGACGGGGCGACCCTCGCAGAGCCCGTCCGGAGCGGCAAGCGAGGGTCCGGCGACGGACCGGAGGGCGGCGTTTCGCGGTGGGATCGGCCGTGAACGACCTGCGCGCGGTGTTTGACGCCGTCCGGTCCGGGTGAGACAAGTTCGCGGTGCCGTTCCGCCGCCCAGCCGTCCTGGGCCACCGCTCGTGGCCCGGACTGGTCCCCCTGGCGCTCGTCCTGGCCTGCCCTTCGGGCGCGCTGGCGGCCGCGCCGCGCGTCACCGTGCGCGCCGACTCCGCCCGTGCGCTGACGGCCGCCGGCCGGCCCGCGCCGGCGTCGCGCTCGGTCTGCGTGCAGTCCCACGGCGGGCGGCGCATCGCCCGGCTGCGCTTCGCCGTGCCGGCGCCCGCGGGGACGACGGTCGACCGCGCGACGCTGCGCCTCTACGTCGAGCGCCGCGCGCAGCGGGCCGCCCTGCGGGTCGGCGCGAGCGGCGCCCGCGCCGTCGGCCGCCGGGGGTGGCTGTCCCTCGACGCCACCACGGTGGCCCGCCGTGGGCCCCGCGTCGACGTCCGGCTCGCCGCCGCCCGCGGCTCCACGTGCTTCACCGGGCGGCGCTCCAGGGCCCACGCCCCGAGGCTCGCGCTGCGCTACGCGGTGCCGCCGTCCCCCGCGCCGCCGTCCCCTGCGCCGCCCGCGCCCCCGTCCGCGCCGGGGCCGTCCCCGCCCGCGGCCGTGCAGGAGGCGCCCACGCTCCCGGCGCCGCTGCCGCCGCCCCCGCCGTCGCACGAGCGCCGGCTCCTGCTCGACGACCACTTCGACAGCGTCACGGTCGACCCCGCGACCTGGACGCCGGGCTACTGGACGCCGGGCAACGCCTTCTACGCGCCGGGGAACGTCACGCAGGCCGGGGGGCGGCTGCGGCTCCGCGCCACGTCGCCGATGAACGGCGCCATGGTCCAGACGCTGGGACGCATGACGGTGGAGCGCGGTCGCGTCGAGGTCCGCGCGCAGACGCCGTACGGCCAGGGGCTCTGGCCCGCGATCTGGCTGCGACCCGTCGACGTGACGCAGGAGTACCCCGAGATCGACGCGCTCGAGACGTGGCAGACCGACGCGCAGGTCCCGCCCTTCGACGCCCACTCGCTGTGGATGAACTACCACTGGCTCGACGGCGTGCACAAGCAGGCGCAGACGACGTACGTCGGCCCCGACGACCTCACGGCCGGGATGCACGACTACGCCGTCGAGTGGAAGCCCGGGCGGATCACCTGGTACGTCGACGGCGAGCGGCGGGGCCGGATCGACGGTCCCCAGGTGGCCACGACGCCGATGTTCCTCGTCCTGAGCCTCCAGGTCGGCGAGTGGTGGTTCCCCGGCGACACGGGCCGGCCGAGCCCGAAGACCCGGTTCCCGGCCGACTTCGAGATCGACCGGGTCCGCGTCTGGGAGGATCCGCCGGACGCGTGAGTTCCGCGCGCCGCCCCTCGTACCCTGGGGCGGTGACCTCGACGCGCGCGAGCAGGCCGACGCGACTGCGCGCGGCCCTCGTGGCCGCGGCGGTGCCCCTGCTCGTCCCGGTGCTCGTCCCGGCGACGGCGCACGCCGAGCGCCGCGTCGTCGAGCGCCCCGCCGCCGGCCCTCCCGGGAGCGTCGTCATGCTCGCCGGCACCGGCTTCCGCGCGCGGCACGCGGTCGTCGTCACGACGGGCGGGCGGCCCCCGGTGCGGGTCCGCGCCGACCGGCGCGGGCGCTTCACGGCCGCCGTGCGCCTGCGGGGGCGCGTCGGGGGGCGCGTCGACGTGCGCGCCTCCGACGGCCGCGGGCGCACGATCAGCCGCTTCCGCGTCCGCGCGACGGTGCCCGCCACCCAGACGGCCGAGGCGGTCTCGCAGCACGGTGTGCGCGTGCGGTGGACGCCGAGCGTCGTGAGCGGCCCCGCCCGCGTCCGGCTGCGGGCCGCCGGCCTGCAGCGCCGGGCGCGCGGCCGCCTCACGTGGGCGGGCCGTACGGTCCGCATCCGCACCGACCGCCACGGCGCCGTCGACCGGACCGTGCGCCTCACGGCCACCACGGCACGGGGCCGGCGCGGGTCCCTGCGCGTGCGCGCCCGCCGGATCGGCTTCGCGGTCCGGCTCCAGCCGGCGGCCTCGCCCACGCCGGTCGACCCGCCGGGCCTCGACGTGCCGCCCCTGGCGCTGCCCGCCTTCGACGGCGGCGGCGACCCCGTCGTCGCGGCCGCCGGCGACATCGCCTGCGCCCCGGGCGATCCGAGCTTCAACGGCGGCCTCGGGTCCGCGCGGTACTGCCGCCAGTTCTGGACCTACCGGCTCGTCGCCGCGATGGCGCCCACGGCCGTCCTGGGCCTCGGCGACTTCCAGTACGAGGACGGGACGCTGGCGGCCTACCACGGCTCCTACGACCGCTCGTGGGGGCGCCTGAAGGGCATCACCTACCCGGCGCCGGGCAACGGCCACGACTCGTCGGGTGCGGGGGACTACCTCGCCTACTGGGCCTCGCGCCTGCCGTCGTCGGCGCCCTACCGGCCCTACTCGTTCGACCTCGGGGGGTGGCACCTCGTCTCGCTCCCGTCGGACTGCCGCAACCCGGCCATCGACTGCAGCACCGGCGGGACGCTCGACCGCTGGCTGCAGGCCGACCTGGCGGCCCATCCCGCGGCGTGCACGCTGGCCTTCTGGCACAACCCGCGCTGGAACAGCCCGAGCGCGACGCACCCCAGCAGCGAGTTCGACGTCGCCGCCTTCGCGCAGACCCTCCACGACCACGGCGCTGAGGTCATCCTGTCGGGCGACAACCACAACTACGAGCGCTTCGCGCCGCAGGACGGCGCGGGCGCCCGCGACACGGCGAACGGCGTGACGCAGTTCGTCGTCGGGACGGGCGGCAAGGTGCTGATGCCGTTCGTCGGGACCGCGCCGAACAGCAGCGCACGCGACGACCAGCACTTCGGCGCGCTGCGCCTCGCCCTGCACGCCACGTCCTACGCGTGGCAGTTCGTGACCGAGACCGGCGCCGTCACGGACTCCGGCTCGCGGGCCTGCCACTGAGCCCGCGGGGCTAGACCTCCTCGAGCACGCGGGCGGGCCCGGCGGGCGCGACCGGCAGGCAGTCCTCGGGGAGCGCCGTCCCCGGCGGGAAGAGCGCGAGGACCGAGCCGCCGAACCCGCCGCCCATGATCCGCGCGCCGGCCGCGCCCGCGGCGCGCAGCCGGTCGGCCAGGGCGTCCACGGTCGGCGTCGACACCGCGAACTGGTCGCGCAGCGAGGCGTGCGCGGCGTCGAGGATGGGCCCGAGCGCCGCGACGTCGCCGTGCCCGAGCGCGGTCGCCGCCTCGTCGACGCGGGCGTCGTCCTGCACCACGTGCCGCGCGCGCCCGCGCAGCGGCACGGGCAGGCCGTCGGCCTGCTCGAGCGTGACGTCGCGCAGCGCCGCGACGCCGAGCAGCCGCGCGGCCTCCGCGCACTCCTCGCGGCGCTCGTTGTAGCCGGACGCCGCGTGCGCGTGGGCCTCGCCCGAGTCGGCGACGGCCAGCGTCCAGCCCGTCGAGCTCGAGCGGCACGGGGCGGACCTCGAGGCTGCGGCAGTCCAGGCGCAGCGCGTGCCCCTCGCGCCCGAACAGCGCGGCCATCTGGTCGAGCAGCCCGGTCTGCGCGCCCACCCAGTCGTGCTCGACGCGGGAGCAGAGGCGGGCCAGGTCGCGCCGGTCGCCCGGCTCCCCGGCGCCGGCGAGGGCACGGAGCCCGACGGCCAGCGCGGTCGACAGCGCGGCCGAGGAGGACAGGCCGCTGCCCTGCGGCACGTCGCCGGCCAGCTCCAGGCGCGCCCCCGGCACGGCGACGCCCTCGCGGCGCAGCTCGGCCACGATCCCGCGCACGAACGCGCGCCAGCCCTCGGCGGGCTCGGGCGCGCGGACGTCGAAGGCGTCCTCCTCGCCCTCGTCCAGCGCGACGGCCTCGAGGCGGTGCCCGTCGCGCCGCTCGACCACGACGCGGACACCGCGGTCGAGGGCGAACGGCAGGCAGAGGCCGTCGTTGTAGTCCGTGTGCTCGCCCACGACGTTGACGCGGCCGGGCCCGAAGGCCACGACGCGGTCAGGCACCACGCACCGCCCGCGGCGGCGCTCAGCGCCACTCGAGGACGACCTTGCCCGTCGCGCCGCGGCCGTCGATGAGCTCGAGCGCGTCGGCGGCGTCCTCGGGCGCGAAGCGCGCGCCGACGATGGGCGTGACGAAGCCGTCGTCGACGAGCCGCCCGAGGGCGGCGCCGATCTCTTGGCTGACGTCGGGCTTGGACATGACGTACGCGCCCCAGCCCGCGCCCACGACCTCCGTGTTGCCCAGCAGCAGCCGGTTGACCCGGACCTCGGGGATCGATCCGCCGGTGAAGCCCACGACCACGAGCCGCCCGCCCTCGCGCAGCGCGCGCAGGCTGTCGGTGAAGCGGTCCCCGCCCACCGGGTCCAGGACGACGTCGACGCCGCCGCCCGAGAGCTCCTTGGCGGCGTCCTTCCACGGGCCGTCGGCGCGGACGACCTCGTCGGCCCCGGCCTCGCGGGCGACGCGCTCCTTCTCGTCGCTGGAGACGACCGCGATCGTCCGGGCGCCCAGGCCGCGGGCCACCTGGATCGCGGCGGTGCCGACCCCGCCGGCGGCGCCGTGGACGAGGACCGTCTCGCCCTCCGCCAGGCGCCCGCGCGTCACGAGCGAGAACCACGCCGTGTGGTAGTTCAGGACGAGCGCCGCTCCCTGCGCGAGCTCGAGCCGGTCGGGCAGCGGGAACGTCATGGAGCTGGGCGCGACGGCGACCTCGGCGAAGCCGCCGAGCATCGTGAAGGCCGCGACCCGGTCGCCGGGCCGGACGCGCGCGTCGTCGGGGGCGCTGCGCACGATGCCGCCGACCTCGCTGCCCGGGACGAACGGCAGCGGCGGCTTGACCTGATACTCGCCGCGCGTCTGCAGGACCTCGGGGAACGAGACGCCGGAGGCGTGGACGTCGACGACGACCCCCGAGCCCGGCGTCATCAGGTGCGACGCCTCCGGCTCGGGGAGGTCGGCCATGGCCAGCGCGTCGCGCGGACCGCTGAGCTCGGTGATCTGGAGCGCCCTCATCAGATCCCGCCCGTGCCTGTGCCGTGCATGGGCCGGACCCTAGGGCAGATCGGCGCGCGCGCGGCCCGCGACGTCCGGCGCGCGGGCTACTGCACCGCCTCGGCCTGCTCCTGCACGGCACCCGCGGCGCCGGGGTGGCGCTCCGCGGCCGGGGCCGGGTGCTCCGGGAGCATCGGGCCGTCGCCCGGCCGGGTCGAGCACGTCCTCCTCGAACCACGCGTAGCGGCCGGCCAGGACCTTCTCGGCGGCGCGGCGCTGCGCGTCGTCGTCGTTGGCCCACAGCTCGTGGAACAGCGCGTCGGCGCGGCGCCGCGCCTGCTGGGCGAAGAGCGCGGCGAGCTCGACGGCGCCCTCGCCGCGCTCCGGGTGCTCGCGGGCGATCGTCTGGGCGTAGACGCACGCGCAGGCGATCGCGTAGAGCTCGGCGCCGATGTCGACGATCCGCCCGAGCAGGTGGCCCTTGTGCTCGAGGCCGGCCTGGTGGCGGCCCATGAGGTAGAAGGTCGAGCGGGCGAGCTTGCGCGACGCGCGCTCGACGTAGCGCACGTGCGGCGCGAGCGCGCCCGAACTCGGCGAAGGCGCCCGGCTTGAGGCCGTCGCCGACCGCGAGCTTCGGGAACCACGAGGCGTAGAAGCCGCCCGCCTTGACGGCGTCGCGGAGCTTGTCGGCCACGGGCGCCTGCGGGTCGAGCACGCCGCCGGCGGCCTGCAGGTGCTGGTCGACCGCCTCGCGGGCGATGAGCAGGTGCATGATCTCGGTGGAGCCCTCGAAGATCCGGTTGATGCGCATGTCGCGCAGCAGCTGCTCGGCCGGGACGGGCTTCTCGCCGCGCGCGGCCAGCGACGCGGCCGTCTCGTAGCCGCGGCCGCCGCGGACCTGGATCATCGCGTCGACGGCCTGCCAGCCCAGCTCCGAGGCGTAGAGCTTGGCCAGGGCGGCCTCGATGCGGATGTCGTTGCGCTTGTCGTCGGCCAGGCGGCTGGAGACGTCGACCACGGCCTCGAGCCCGAACGCGGTGCCCGCGATGAAGGCGAGGTGCTGCGCGACCGGGTCGTGCTCGCCGATCGGGCTGGCCCCACTGCGCGCCGCTCGGCCGCCCACTCGCGGGCGATCTTCAGCGCGTACTTCGTCGTCGCCGCGCAGATCGCCGGCAGCGACAGGCGCCCGGTGTTCAGCGTCGCCAGGGCGATCTTCAGGCCCTTGCCCTCGCCCCCGATGACGTTCTCGGCCGGGACGAAGACGTCGTCGAAGCGGGTGACGGAGTTCTCGATGCCGCGCAGGCCCATGAACGCGTTGCGGGCCTCGACCGTGACGCCCTCGGCGTCGGCGGGGCAGATGAAGGCGGTGATGCCGCCCTTGTGCCCCTCCCGCTCGGGCACGACGGCCATGACGACGACGACGTCGGCGATCGCGCCGTTCGTCGCCCACAGCTTCGTGCCGGTGATCCGGTAGCCCGTCCCGTCCTCGGTGGGGACCGCGGCGGTCGTCATCCGCGCCGGGTCCGAGCCGACGTCGGGCTCGGTGAGCAGGAAGGCGGAGACGTGCGTGCGCGCCACCTTGGGCAGCCACTCGCGCTTCTGCTCCTCGGAGCCGAACGCGCGCAGCGGCTCGGGCAGGCCGATGGACTGGTGGGCGGAGAGCAGCGTCGCGAGCGACGAGTGCCACGTGCCGGCCAGGGCCAGCGCCTGGTTGTAGTCGACCTGGCTGAGGCCGAGCCCGCCGTACTCCTCGGGGATCTTCATCCCGAGCGCGCCGAGGTCCTTCAGGCCCTGCGAGCACGTCGTCGGGGATCCGCGCGTCGCGCTCGATCTGCAGCGGGTCGACGTGCTCGGTCAGGAACGCGCGCAGGCGGGCGAGGAACGCCTCGGCCCTCGCCGTCCCGGCCGGGTCCGGCGCGGGCTGGGGGTGGATCAGGTCGAGCCGGAGGTTCCCGAGGAACAGCTCCTTGCCGAAGCTCGGCTGCTTCCACTCGGCCTCGCGGCTGGCCTCGGCGACCTGCTTGGACTGCTCGTAGGTGGGGTTCGACGACGCCATGGCCGGGATCTTCCCCGGTCAGGCGCCGTCGTGATCCCCGCCTGCCCTACCCGCGCGCCACCTTGCGCAGGTAGGGGACCAGCGCCGCCAGGAACTCGTTGCGGTCCGGGCTGGCGCTCGCCGGGTCGTTGTGCGCGTAGGTCGCCTGGCGATCGACGAGCGTCAGGTTGCGCGCCGGGATGCGCGACTGCGCGGCGAGCGCCTTCGCGGCGTCGAGCACGCGCTGGCCGCCCAGCGCCGCCCCGAACGCGTAGATCTTCAGCCCGCGCGGCAGGTCGCGGCCGTGCGTGGCGTGGACGTCGAGGACCTGCTGGGCGGGGTTGGCGTTGCCGGCGGCGACCGCGCCGGAGTCGATCGTCAGACGCCGCGGGTGGTACCAGGCCGTGCCGTCGAGGCCCTTCAGGCCCCAGCCGGCGAACATCTTCGCGTAGCGCTGGATCGGCGTGATCTCGCCCGCCTGGTCCCAGCCGCGCGGCGTGCCGGAGGCGGCGAGGTGGCCGAGGTGCGCCTGCGCCGCGATGAGCCCCGGCGGCGACGTCTCGGTGTCGAGCGCGTAGCCGTACAGCCCGAGGTTCGTGGCCGGGACGGGCGGCTTGAGGTTCGCCGGCAGGAGCGGGAACCCCTGGCCGACCGACGGCGAGTCCGGGTCGAGGATCGCGCCGAGCGCCCCCGTGGAGTTGAAGAGGCCCGTGTACGGCGCCGGGATCCCGCCGAAGACCAGCCAGGGCGAGCCCGCCTGCAGCGACTGCAGGGACGCCTGCGCGTCGGCCGGCGCCACCGCCGTGGGCGAGCTGCCGCCGTCGATGTAGAGGAGCCCGGCGAGGCCCTTCGCGCCGGCCTTGCCGCCGAAGTCCCACGTCGCGTAGGCGGTCGTGATCGAGCCGCCGAGCGAGTGGCCGCCGACCACGACGCGGCGGCCGCGGCGGGAGGCCTCGCGGACGACGCGGCGGAGGTCCTGGATCTCGGTCTTCATGCCCCACTGCTTCGCGTAGGCGACCGACGCGTCCGGGATGAGCTGGAAGTGCGTCGTGATGCTCGGGTCGGCGAGCCACCCCAGGTAGTAGTCGAAGGCCTGCTTCGGCGTGACCCGGCCCGCCTTGACGCGGTTGAGGACCGAGTGGTCCTCGAGGAGGTTCTCGCGGCGCTCGACGGCCCAGACCTGCCACTTGGGGCTGCGCTGCACGATCGCCTTGGCCAGCGGCTCGAAGTAGGCGGCGCTGGCCGACGTGCCCGGGTTGAGGACGAGGACGTTGCGCGCGCTCGCGCGCCCGGTCTTCAGGATCCCGACCCGGTCGAGCCGCTTCGGGGTCCCCGGCGCGTCGTAGCCGGCGATCCGCTCGAAGCGCACGGGGACGCTCGCTCCCGCCGCGGGCGCGCCCGCGGCCGCGGTCACGGCCGCCGTGGCCACCGCCGCCAGGACGCTCCCGGCCCTCCGCCTGCGCGCGCTCGACTGCTCTCGACCCACGTCGTGCTCCTCTCGACCCTTCGGGACAGGACTGTTTCCGACGCTACCACGGGTGTTCCCGGCGTGGAGCCGGCGCGGCCGCGGCGGTACCGTCCGTTCCGTGAGCACGCCCGCCGTCGAGGTCCTCCCGCGCCGGCCGCACGCCCCGGCCCGGGCGGCGCTGCGCGCCTCGCAGCGGGGGCGGCTGCTGTGCGCGATCGCCGACGCGGTGGCCGAGCGGGGCTACGCGGCCACGTCGGTCGCCGACGTGATCGCGCGCGCCGGGGTCTCGCGCAAGACCTTCTACGCCCACTTCGAGGACAAGGAGGCCTGCTTCCTGGCCTCCTACGACGTCGGCGCCGATGCGATCCACGCCGCCCTGGCGGAGTCCGCCGCCGGGCTCGAGGACTGGGAGGAGGTCCTCGACGCCGCCCTCGGCACGTGGCTGGCCGTCCTCGCCTCCGACCTGGCCTTCACGCGCGCCTACATGGTCGAGGTCTGGGCCGCCGGGGACGCCGCCCGCGAGCGGTGGAAGGTCCGCCGCGACCGCACCGAGGGCCTGCTGCGGGCGCTGCACGCACGCATCCGGGCGCAGGACCCGCGGGTCGCCCCGGTGTCGCAGACGCAGGTCGCCGCGGTCGTCGGCGGCGTCAACCGGGTCATGCTCTCGCACGTGCTCGGCGGCGACCCGCGGCCGCTGACCGCGCTCAAGCCCGAGCTCGTCGCCTTCGTCCGCCGCAACCTGGCCTCGGTCGAGGCGCCGTCCTGAACGCGCCCGGTCCACCGGCGGCGGCGTGACCGTGGCGCTGCGCGACGGCGCGCCCGTCGAGGTGCGGCCGGTCGAGCCCGACGACCGGGCGGCGCTGGTCGAGGGGTTCGAGCGCCTGAGCCCCGAGTCGCGCTACCGCCGGTTCTTCGGCCCGATGCCACGGCTCAGCGACCGCGACCTCGACTACCTGACGCGCGTCGACCACCACGACCACGAGGCGCTCGTCGCGGTCGACGCCCTGACGGGGGACGGCATCGGCGTCGCGCGCTACGTGCGCACGGGGCCGGACGTCGCGGAGCCGGCGATCGTGGTCGCCGACGACTGGCAGGGCCGCGGCGTCGGCGGGCTGCTGCTCGACGCCCTGGCCGAGCGGGCGACCGAGGAGGGGGTGCGCCGCTTCGAGGCGCCGGTCCTCGCGACGAACCACGAGGCGATCGCGCTGCTCGAGCGGCTGGGGCGGACGACGCGGCGCCCGGACGGGCGCGAGGTGCAGCTCAGCATCGAGCTCCCGGCCGGCGCGCCCGCCGGGCGGTGGCGGTCGCTGCTGGCCCAGTTCGCGGCGGGCACGGTCCAGCCGGCCCGGACGCTGCTCGACGCCCTCTGGCCCCGCCGTCGGGGCGAGCCCGGGGCCCCCCGGCGCAACCTCATCGTCGTCGGGACCGACGGGTCCGACCACGCGACCGCCGCGCTGGAGGCGGCCGCCGAGCTCGCGCAGCGCTCGGGCGCGACGATCGAGGTCGTCGCCGCGCACCGCTTCCTGCCGACGGACCAGGCCGCGCTCGCCGCGGCGCTCCACGCCGCCGCGCACGCCCTGCGCGAGCGCGGGCTGCACGTCCGCGAGCGGCTGGGCCGCGGCGACCCCGCGCTCGTCCTGACCGACGTCGCGGCCGACGAGGACGCCCGGCTCATCGTCGTCGGGGCGGGGGAGCGGGGCAAGACGGCGCGGCGGCTCATCGGCAGCGTGGCGGACTCCGTCGCCGAGCGGGCCTCGTGCGACGTGCTCATCGTGCGTCCGCGCGACGGGCCGACCGGCCGGGCGAGGCCTAGGCCGCCCGGCCCGCGGGGCGGACGGGCCGGGGCCGGACGACGGCGGGCCGGGCGACGGGCGTGACCACGGGGTACATGAAGCGGTGCGGGGTCATGCGGCACGGTCCCGCGAGGGCGCGCCCCGTTGCGCGCGTCACCCGGGTGAACGCCGCCCGTGCACCGGGTCATCCGGCCGCGGCGTCGTCGTGGCGTCGAGGCCGCCCGCGCCCTACGCTGCGGCGATGACCTCGCGCGCCGACTTCACCGACGACGAGTGGACGCGCCTCAAGCGCGCGCCGTTCGTCGCCGGGCTCGCCGTCTCGATCGCCGACCCCGGCGGCCCGATCGAGGCCGTCAAGGAGACCGCGGCCACCCTGCGCACGGTCGTCGACGCGGCGCAGGGCGAGGGCCGCGGCGACCTCGTGGCGGCGATCGCGCGCGACGTCGGCGAGGACACCAAGCACCACCACAACCCGCTGTCGGGCTTCCGGCCCAAGGGGGCCCTTGCGGCCGAGCAGGTCCTCGACGAGCTGCGCGAGGTCGCCGCGATCGTCGCCGCGAAGGCGGGCCCGGACGACGCCGCGGCCTTCCGGGCCTGGCTGCTCGCCGTGGCCCAGGCCGCCGCCGACGCGGCGAAGGAGGGCGGCTTCCTGGGCTTCCACGCCGTCCGCGTGAGCGAGGGCGAGCAGCGGATGCTCGACAAGCTCGGCGAGGCCCTGGCCGCGCCCGCCGCCTGAGCCGCCCTCCCCGGGGCCTGGGAGGCTGCGGCGGTGCAGCGCCACCCCGAGGCGACCCGGCGGCGCCTGGAGCGCGCCCGCGACGAGCTCGCGGCCCGCGTGCACGCCGAGCGCCGGGCGCCCGACGAGCTGCTCGGCGCCGGGCCCGTCGGCCGGATCACGCTGCCGGAGGCGCAGGCGCTCGAGCTGCGGCCGGTCGCGCCCGGGATCCAGCTCGGGCCGGCCTGGGCGACGTGGTGGTTCCGCGTGCGCGCCACCGTGCCCGAGGCGTGGGACGGCCGGCGCGTCGACCTGCTGTGGGACAGCCGCAGCGAGGCGACGCTGTGGGTCGACGGGGTCAGCCGGCAAGGGCTCAACGCCGGGCCGCACGCCCGCAGCGACCGGATGGCGACGCTCCCGCAGGACCGCACCGACGCGCCGCTGCGCGAGCGCGCCCGCGCGCGGAGAGCGGCTCGAGGCGTGGGTCGAGGTCGCGTGCGGCACGGCGTTCGGCCAGGAGGGCGCGATCCCGCTGCGCACCGTCGGACCGGCCCTGCTCGAGCAGTGCGAACTGGCCGCCTTCGACGCCGAGGCGTGGGAGCTCGCGCACGACTTCGCGGTCCTCCAGGCGCTCGAGGCCCACCTCGACGGCGACCTCGAGGCGACGTGGCGCGGGCGACTGCTGCACGAGCTCAACCGCTTCTGCACGACCGGTGACCGCACGATCCTCCGCGAGCTCCTGGCCACGCCCAACGCCGCCGTCGTGCACGAGCTCAGCGCGGTCGGGCACGGGCACATCGACACGGCCTGGCTCTGGCCGGTGGCGGAGACGTACCGCAAGTGCGTGCGGACCTTCAGCTCGGCCACGGCGCTGATGGACCGCTACCCCGAGTTCCGCTTCGCCTGCTCGCAGGCCCAGCAGTACGCCTGGGTCAAGGCGCGCGACCCCGACCTCTACGCGCGCATCCGGGAACGGGCGCGCGCGGGGCGGTGGATCCCGGTCGGCGGGACGTGGGTCGAGCCCGACTGCAACCTCCCCTCGGGCGAGTCCCTCGTGCGCCAGTTCCTGCACGGCCAGCGGTTCTTCGAGGCCGAGTTCGGGGCCCGTTGCCGCGAGTTCTGGAACCCGGACGTCTTCGGCTACAACGGCCAGCTGCCGCAGCTCATGCGTGGCGCGGGGATCCGGCGCTTCCTGACCCAGAAGCTGAGCTGGAACGCGTTCACGAAGCCGCCCTACCACACGTTCCGCTGGGCGGGCATCGACGGCAGCGAGGTCCTCGCGCACTTCCCGCCGGCCGACACCTACAACGCCGAGGTCACGGTGCCGGAGCTGCGCTTCAACGCGCGCAACTACAAGGACCACGACCGCTCGGCGCACAGCCTCATGCTCTTCGGCCACGGCGACGGGGGCGGCGGGCCGACGCCCGCGATGCTCGAGCGCCTGCGCCGGGCGAACGACCTCGAGGGCCTGCCGCGCACCGTCCAGCGGACGCCGGAGGCGTTCTTCGACCTCCTGGAGGCCGAGACGCAGGACTGGCCGACCGTCGTGGGCGAGCTGTACTTCGAGTACCACCGCGGGACGTACACGACCCAGGCCGAGACCAAGCGCGCGCACCGCAAGGCCGAGGTCCTGCTGCACGACGTCGAGGCGCTGGCGGCGATCGCCACGCGCGTCGCGGGCGCGGCCTACCCGGCGGACGCGCTGCGGGGCCTGTGGGAGCGGCTGCTGCTGACGCAGTTCCACGACATCCTGCCCGGGTCCTCGATCGCCGAGGTGTACGCCGACGCGCTGGCCGACCTCGACGTCGTCCACCGCGAGGGCGGCCGGCTGCGGGAGACGGCGCTCGCGGCGCTCGCGGGCGGGGACGGCGCTGTCCGGCCCGTCAACCTCAGCGGTCGTGCCCGGCGGGAGGTCGTGGCGACGCCGGACGGCGGCCTGCGCGTCGTCGCGGTCCCCGCGCTCGGGGCCGGGGAAGAGGTCGCGGCGGACGACGCCGTCTCCGTGGAGCGCGACGGCGAGCGCGTCGTGCTCGTCAACGGCGCCCTGCGCGCGACGCTCGCCCCTGACGGCGACCTGGTGAGCCTCGTCCACCGGCCCAGCGGCCGGGAGGCCCTCGCCGGTCGCGCCGCCGTCTTCGAGCTCTACGACGACCGCCCGGCGGCGTGGGACGCGTGGGAGCTCGACCCCTCGCACCTCGAGACGGGCCGGCCGGTCGGCCCCGCGACGTCGTGCACGGTCACCGCGGAGGGGCCGCTGCGGGCCGAGGTCGTCTTCGAGCGCCCGCTGACGGACCGCAGCCACCTGCGCGAGACGGTCCGGCTCGACGCGCACGCGGCCCGGGTGGAGGTCCACTGCGAGGTCGACTGGCACGACCGGCACCGTGTGCTGAAGGTCGCCGTCCCGATCGCGGTGCGCAGCATGACCGCGACGTTCGAGATGCAGTTCGGGGTGGCCGAGCGCCCGACGCACTACAACACCGCCGGGGACCTGGCCCGCTTCGAGGTCCCGGCGCACCGCTTCGCCGACCTCTCCGAGCACGGCTTCGGGGTCGCCCTGCTGTCGGAGTCCAAGTACGGCTTCAGCGCCCACGGCGGGACGCTCCGCATGACGCTGCTGCGCGGCCCCGTCTGGCCCGACCCGGAGGCCGACCAGGGGCGCCACGCGTTCGCGTTCGCGGTGCTGCCGCACATGGGCGGGTGGCAGGACGCCGGCGTCGTCCACGACGCGAGGGCCTTCAACCAGCCGGTCCTCTGGGGCGCGCTGCCCGCGTCGCCGGTGCCGTGGCTGGCGTCCGAGGACGACGGCCTCGTGCTCGACACGGTCAAGCGCGCGGAGGACGGGGACGCGCTGGTCGTGCGCCTGTACGAGGCCCGCGGCGGCCGCGGCACGGCCACGCTGCGGCTCGGCCTGCCCGTGTCGCGCGTGCGCCGGGCGAACCTCCTCGAGGACCCCGGCCAGGAGCTGGCCGTGGAGGAGGGGCGCGTGCGCATCGCCTTCGGCCCGTTCGAGGTGGTGACGCTGCTCCTCGCCTAGCATCCGGGCATGGACCACGAGCACGTCGACGTCCTCATCATCGGTGCGGGCCTGTCCGGGATCGGCGCGGCCTGCCACCTGCAGGCGGACTGCCCCGGCAAGACCTTCGCGATCCTCGAGGCCCGCGACGCGCTCGGCGGGACGTGGGACCTGTTCCGCTACCCGGGCATCCGGTCGGACTCCGACATGTACACGCTCGGGTACAGCTTCCGGCCGTGGGAGGACGCGAAGTCGATCGCCGACGGCGACTCGATCCTGCGCTACATCGCCACGACGGCGCGCGACCACGGCGTCGACCGGGCCATCCGCCTCCACCACCGCGTCGTGCGCGCCGAGTGGTCGAGCGCCGACGCGCGCTGGTCGGTGGAGGCCCGGCGGACGGACACCGGCGAGGCCGTCCGGCTCACGTGCGGCTTCCTCTTCTCGTGCACCGGCTACTACCGCTACGACGAGGGCTACACGCCCGAGTTCCCGGGCCTCGAGCGCTTCGGGGGGCCGGTCGTGCACCCGCAGCACTGGCCGGAGGATCTCGACTGCACGGGGCGGCGCGTCGTCGTGATCGGGAGCGGTGCGACGGCCGTCACGCTCGTCCCGGCGCTGGCCGAGCGGGCCGAGCACGTGACGATGCTCCAGCGCTCGCCGACCTACGTCGTGTCGCTGCCCGCGCGCGACCCGGTGGCCGACCTCGTCCGCCGCGTCCTGCCCGCCCGTGCCGCGTACTCGCTCGTGCGCGCGAAGAACGTCGCGGTGACCACGCTCTTCTTCCAGTTCAGCCGGCGCGCCCCACGGCTGGCCCGGAACCTCATCCGCCGGGGCGTCGCGGAGCAGCTCCCGCCCGGCGTCGACGTCGACGTCCACTTCAACCCGCGGTACGACCCCTGGGACCAGCGCGTCTGCCTCGTCCCCGACGGCGACCTCTTCCGGGCGCTGCGCCGTGGGCGCGCGTCGATCGTCACCGACGCGATCGAGACCTTCACCGAGCGCGGCGTGCGCCTCGCGTCGGGCGCGGAGCTCGCGGCGGACGTCGTCGTCACCGCCACCGGCCTGAACCTCCTGGCGCTGGGCGGGATGGACCTCGTCGTCGACGGGCGCGAGGTCGTCCTGCCCGAGACGGTGGGCTACAAGGGCATGATGCTCAGCGACGTCCCGAACCTCGCCATCGCGCTCGGCTACTCGAACGCGTCGTGGACGCTGAAGTGCGACCTGACCTGCGAGTACGCGTGCCGGCTGCTGAACCACATGGACGAGCACGGCTACGCGGTGTGCACGCCGCGCACGGGCGGCGACCTGCCCACGCAGCCGTTCCTCGACCTCAAGTCGGGCTACGTGCTGCGGTCGATCGACCAGTTCCCGCAGCAGGGCGTCAAGTCCCCGTGGCGGCTGCACCAGAACTACGCGCGCGACCTCCTGATGCTCCACTACGGCTCGCTCGAGGACGGCGCGATGGAGTTCTCCGGCGCGACCGGGGCGGTCCAGTCGCCGGCACGCCTCGCCGCCTGAGGGCGGCGGCGCCCTCAGCCCGAGCGCGCCACCGGCCGCGGCGCGCGCTCGCCGCGGCGCGCCTGCGCCGCGGCGATGCGCCGCCGGGCCCACGCGTACGGCGGCGCGCCGGGCGGGATGACCGCGTGCGCGAGGTGGTCGTCGAGGTCGGCGAGCTTCACCATGCGGGCCAGGCGCCCCGCCGGGCCCGCGGCCCGGGCGATCCGCAGCACGTGCAGCTCGTAGGACTCCGTCTCGGCGTGGGTGAGCAGCTCCAGCGTCTCGAGCTCGGTCGCCGTGAGGCCGAGGAAGCGCAGCTCCTCGAACGCGACGTCCGAGCGCTCGAGCACGTCGTGCAGCCAGGCGGTGACCCGCGCCTCCTGCGGCACCGCCGCCTGCACGCGCGCGACGTGCTCGGCCAGCGGCTCGCCGAACCGGCTGCTGGCGCCGTGGTGGGCGCGCTCGGCGATCTCGCGTGCGGTGACGGTGTCCACGTCGTCAGGGAGCGGCCAGGCGGTCAGGTCCCCTCGTACGGCTTGGCCAGCTCGTAGAGGACGATGATCGACAGCGCGAAGACGGACAGCGACCAGAACGGGGCCGCCCCGATCGACAGGAGCGCGGCGATGGACGTGAGTCCCGCCGCGAAGATCCCGACCCAGCGGCCGAAGCCGCCGCCCGAGAACAGCGAGAAGGCGGCGATGAGCTCGATCACGCCGAGGATCAGGGTGACCCAGCCCCACGTGTGCAGGCCGCTGATGATGTACGTCGCGTTCGCGGTGAAGAACTTCGAGTCGCCGATCGCCGCGATGCCGTAGATCACGTTGAGCACGCCGCCGATCGCGAGCAGCACGCCGGCGAAGACCCACCAGCCCGTCACCCTGTCGGTCATGTCCCGAGTAGCCACGCCCAGCCCTCCCCGTCGTTCGATGGTCGCTGGGAGTAGACCGGGGACGCGGCGCGCCGTCGTCATCCGATCGGGATGACGCGGCGCGCCGGCGCCGGCCACCCGGCCGCGGCCGGAGAGGGCCCGGGCGTCAGGGCACGAGCACGGCCGCGCCCGTGAAGCGGCCGGCCCGGAGGTCGGCGAGCGCCGCGTCGGCCGCCTCCAGCGGGTAGCGCGCGACGCGCGTGCGCACGGGCACCTGCGGCGCCAGCGCGAGGAACTCCTCGCCGTCGCGGCGCGTCAGGTTCGCCACGGAGCGCAGCACGCGCTCGCGCCAGAGCAGGTCGTAGTCGAAGGCGGGGATCTCGCTCATGTGGATCCCGCCGCAGACGACCGTCCCGCCGGGCGCGAGGGCGCCCAGCGCGACCGGGACGAGCGCGCCGTCGGGCGCGAAGACGATCGCCGCGTCCAGCGGCTCCGGCGGCGTCTCGTCCGAGCCGCCGGCCCACACCGCCCCGAGCTCGCGGGCGAAGGCCTGCGCGGGCTCGTCGCCGGGACGGGTGACCGCGAACACGCGTCGTCCCTCCCAGCGCGCCACCTGGCAGAGGATGTGCGCCGCGGCGCCGAACCCGTAGAGGCCGAGACGGGCGCCGTCGCCGCACATCCGCAGGGCGCGGAAGCCGATCAGGCCGGCACACAGCAGCGGGGCGGCCTGGAGGTCCGGGTACCCGTCCGGCAGGGCGAAGCAGAACCGCTCGTCGGCGACCGCGTACTCCGCCATCCCGCCGTCGAGGTCGCAGCCGGTGAAGCGGGCACGCTCGCAGAGGTTCTCGCGACCTGAGCGGCAGAACGCACAGACCCCGCAGGTCCAGCCCAGCCAGGGCACGCCCACGCGGCGGCCGTCGCCCTCCACCGTCGCGACGATCTGGTGGCCGAGGATCCGCGGCGGCGCGGCGACGGCCACCTCGCCGTCGAGCAGGTGCAGGTCGGTGCGGCAGATCCCGCAGGCGTGGACGCGCAGCAGGAGCTGCCCCGGCCCGGGCCGCGGGACCGGGACGTCGACCGCCCGCAGCGACCGTCGCGGGGCCTCGAGGACCATCGCCCTCACCGGGCACCGCCGGGGGTCGCCGTGACGCGCGCGCCCATCTGGGGACGATCTTGTAGCGCACGCCGCAGCGACGGTCCACGCGGTCGTGGGCCGTGCGGGCGACCCAGCAGCCCCGCCGCTGCGCCCACGAGCGGGGCCTCGGCTGACGCCCATCCGTGGGGACTGCGGATGGCGGCGGCCGCGGTGGCGCCTACCGTCCGTCGAGACCCCCCGAGGAGCCGCACCGTGCCGTCCTCCAGCTTCGCCCCCTCGCCGCCCCCGGTCATCCCGTGCGCGACCGTGGCGGACCTCATGCACCACCACGTGGTGGGGTGCAGCCGCCGCACGCCGCTGCGGGACGTCGCCGAGCTCATGCTCCAGCAGCGCACGCACTCGGTCGTCGTCGACGCCCGGCCGGCCGCGGAGGGCCGCCCGGCGGCCCCGTGCGCGCTGCTCTCGGCCCTGGACCTCGCCGACGCCGTCGGCAAGGACGCGGTGTTCATGACCGCCGGCACGCTCGCCACCCGCCCGGCGGTGACGGTGGCCCCGGAGGCCTCGGCGGCCCAGGCCGCGCGGCTCATGCGCGAGCACCAGGTGTCCCACCTGCTCGTCGTGCACACGCAGAGCGGGCTGCCGGTCGGCGTGCTCTCGGCGCTCGACCTCGTCCGTGCGGTCGCGTGGGGGCCCCCGTCGCTGCCGGCGCGGCCCAGCTAGGGACCCAGGGCGGCCGGGCCGCCGGCGGCGCCACGCCCGTCGCGCGGTGCTCGTGCTCGTCGGGCGCGTAGGCTGCGCACCGTTGCCGTGACCGCGCACCGCCCGCAGTGGCTGCTGGACTCCGAGCGCATCGACGTCGCGGTCTACGCCGCGGTCGCCGCCACGCCCACGCCGGCGCTCGACCGCGGGCTCAGCCGGCTCTCGCGCGCCGCCGACCACTCCGGGCTCTGGCTGGGCGGGGCCGCGGCGCTCGCCGCGCTGCGCGGCCGGCCCGGCCGTCGTGCCGCCGCGATGGGGCTCGTCTCGATCGGCGTGGCGAGCACGGTGGTGAACACGGCCGCGAAGTCGCTCGCACGGCGCCGGCGCCCCGATCGCCTCGCCCATCGCGTGCCGGAGGCGCGGCACGTGCCGATGCCGACGTCCCGGTCGCTGCCGTCCGGCCACGCGGCCAGCGCGTTCGCCTTCGCGACCGGCGTCGGCCACGTGCTCCCGCACGACGCCGCGGCGCTGCACGGCCTGGCGGCGCTCGTCGCCTACTCGCGCGTCCACACGGGCGTGCACTTCCCGGGCGACGTCGTCCTGGGCGCGCTCATCGGGACGGCCTGCGCCCAGGTGACGACGCGCGCGCTCAGCGCCCGGCCGCCCGGACGCGGAAGGTGAAGCGGTCGCCGCCGGGACGCTGGTCGACGACGACCGTCCCGCGGGCGCCCGCGTAGCGGCCCGTCCCGCCCGTGATCGCCTGCGTGTAGACCCCGGTCGGGCCGGGCTGCAGGAGCTGGACCATGAGCTGGCCGCGCGGCAGGACGTACGTGCCGGTGCAGAGCGAGCGCTGGTCGAACAGCCGGACGCACGACGCGGCATCCGTGCCGACGACCCGGCCGTCCGCGTCGAGCAGGCGCTCCGTGAAGACCAGGGTGTCGCCCGCGGAGGCGCCGGCCGGGGGCGCGTCGACGGCCCTGGCGTCCTGGAGCTGCGAGCGGAGCTGCAGGGGCGCCGGCCCGTGATGGCCCGATGCGGCCAAGGGCCCGGCGGTCGTCGCGACGAGCGCGGCGGCGACGGCGGCAGGGACGGCGAGGACGGCGGTACGAAGCATGGCGGTGCGCTCCTGTGCGGGGTCGGGACGACTCTCCCAGCGCGGGACGTGCGCTGCATCGGGGTGGGCACCCCGGTGTTTCGCCGCCCACCCCGAGCCGCGGAGGTGGGCATCGTCGCGCGGCTAGCCGCCGACGTCCGGGGCGAGCGCGCCGGCGAGGTCGCCGCGGCCCTCGACGCCGAGCTTGCGGTAGGTCCGGCCGAGGTGCGTCTCGACCGTCTTGAGCGTGATCCAGAGCTCCTCGGCGATCTCGCGGTTCGTGCGGCCGTCGGCGGCCAGGCGGGCGACGCGCTGCTCGCTGGCGGTCAGCGCATCGCGGCCGGTGACGCGGTCGCGGCGGGGCCGCGCCCCGGCCGCGAGCAGCTCGTCGCGGGCGACGGCGGCCAGCGCGGTCGCGCCGCACGCCGTCGCGAGGTCCAGGCCCTCCGCGAGCGGCGCGCGCGCGGCGCCGCCGCGCCCGGAGCGGCGGACGGCGGCGCCGAGGTCGACCAGGGCCCGCGCGTGCTCGAGGCGGGCGGGTGAGGACGCCAGCACGTCGACGGCCTCCTCGAGCGCCGGGGTCGCCGCGGCGCCCGTCGTCACGCAGGCCCAGCGCGCGCAGGGCCATCCCCAGCGCCCGCGACGCGCCGAAGCCGCGCGCCAGCGCGACCTCCTCCGCCGCGAGCTCCGCGGCCCGGTCCGGGTCGCTCGTCCGGAGGGCCAGGGCGGCGTGGGAGCGCCACGGGAGCGCGGCCGGGTTGCGCAGCGTCCACGCCTCGCACCGGCGCCCGAGCTCGAGCAGGTCCTCCGCCGCCTCGGGACCGCGGGCCTGTGCGAGCCGCAGGCGCCCGCGCGTGAGGAGCAGCAGGTTGTTGCCCTGGTAGTCGGACAGCTCGCGCGCCGGGCCGGCGCCGGCCAGGAGGCCCTCCGCCTCCTCGAGCGCCCCCCGCTCGACGAGCGCCTGCGCGAGGAACGCCGGCAGGTCGACGGGGACCGCGGCGGCCACCCACAGGTCGTCCGCGTGCGCCAGCGCCGCGCGCACGTCGCCCTCGGCCTCCGCCAGGCGCCCCGCGCGGAGGTGGACGTGGGCGCGGTAGGTCAGCGCGTAGGCGAGCCGCGGGCCGCCGCCGCCGCCCGGCCGGCGGGCGCGCGCGATGACCTGGTCCCACGCGGCCAGCGCCTCGTCGAGCCGGTCGCCCCAGACGAGGGGCTCGACCGCGAGGCCGATCGCGATCGACGGCTCCGCGTCGAGCAGCGCCCCGCTCGCGACGACGGTCGCGGCCAGCCCGACGCCGTCGGGCGAGCCGGCCGCCGTCAGCGCAAGGGCGACGAGCGCGGCGAGCACCGCGTTGCCGCCGCCGGCCATCTCCGCGTCCGACGCGTCCTGCGCGACGACCTCGAGGGCGCGCGGCACCGTCGAGAGGTGCTGGGCGGCGGCGACGGCGAGCCCGGCGCGCAGGGTGCTGGCCAGTGCCGGGTCGGCGTCCGCCAGGTCGGCCAGCGCTCGGTCGTAGACGCCGACGGCGTCGAGGTTGCGCGAGAGCGCCTCGAGCGCGCGCGCCAGCTCGAGTGCGGTCTCCGCGCGCGGCACGGCCCGGGGCTCGAGGTCGACCGCGGCCCGCAGGGCGTCCAGGCCCGGCGCGCCCCGCGCCCGGACGAGCGCGCGCCCCAGCAGCCGCTGCACCTCGGCCTCGCGCTCGCGGCCGGGCGGCTCGCGCGCCGCGCGCGCGAGGAAGGCGGCGGCGGCGTGGGGGGCGCCGCGGTCCAGCGCGAGCCCGCCCGCTCGCACGAGCACGCCGGCGGCCCAGTCGTCCGCCGCCGGCTCGGTGCGCAGCAGCTGCGAGGCGACCTCCTCGGGTCGCGCGCCGGTCGCGTCGAGCGCCGCCGCCGCGCGGCGGTGCGCGGCCGCCCGCTCGAGCGGGGGCAGGTCGTCGAGCACGATGGAGTGGACGAGGGGGTGCGCGTAGGTCAGCGGCGCCGACGCGTCGAAGAGCCCGACTCCAACCAGGGCCGAGGCCGCGGCGGCGACGGCCGCCTCGTCCACGCCGCCCACCGAAGCGGTCCGCGCGGTCGTCGCCGCCGCGCCCAGCACGGCCACCGCGCGGGCGACGGCGCCGGCGTCCGGGCCGAGCCGGCCCAGGCGCAGCAGGACGGAGCGCGAGATGGCCTGTGGGCGCAGCGCCCGCACCGCGTCCGGGTCGGGCGGCCGCGTGCGGCCGATCTCGGCGAGGTCGCCGATCAGCGCGTGCAGCAGGAACGGGTTGCCGCCGGTCGCCTCGTGGCAGGCCTGCGCGAGGTCGTCGGCGTCGAGCCCGGCGCGCGCGGCCAGCAGCTCGGCGGTCCCCGCCACGCTCAGCGGCGCCGGCCGGACGGCGAGCGCCCCCGGGCGCCCGGCGAGCTGCAGGAGCGCCTCGCGCGGGGGCTCGTGCCCGTCGCGCGTCGCCACCACGAGCGCGAGCGGCAGGTCGTCGATCCGCGCGCTGAGGTAGGCCAGCCATCGCAGGGACGCCTCGTCGGCCCACTGGGCGTCGTCGACGACGAGGGCCAGCGGCGTGGCCTCCGCGGCGTGGACCACGAGCCACGAGAGGCCGTGCACCGCGCCGAACGACTCGTCGCCACCGCCGTCGGCCGCCGCCCCGAGGGCGATCCGCGCCGGCTCGGCCGGCCCCCGCAGGAGCGTCGCCCGCCCCGTCGGCCCCTGCGCCAGCAGCCACCGTTCGAAGAGCTGGTGCGCGACGCCCCAGCCGTACGGGCGCTCGAGCTCCGTGCCGCGGGCACGCAGCACGAGGACCCCGGCGCCCGCCGCCGCGTCGCAGGCCGTGTCGAGGAGGCGGGTCTTCCCGGTCCCGGCCGGGCCCTCGACGAGCACGACGGAGCTCCGGCCCTCACGGGCCTCGGCGAAGGCGCCCTCGAGCAGCGCCACCTCTCCGGCGCGCTCGAGCAGGGGTCCCGATCCCGCCCGCTGCCGCGGCGACGCGCCATCGGGCGCGGCCCAGGCGACCTCGACGACGTCCACCGGGTCAGGGAGCCCCTTGAGCTCCCTCGGCCCGAGGGCCGTCACGGTCGCGGAGGTGCGTCGGCCGCCGAGGAGCCCGACGAGCTCGGTCGCCAGGATCTGCCCGCCGTCGGCCAGGGCGCACAGCCGGGCGGCCTCGACGACCGGCGCGCCCGAGCAGTCGCCGTCCTCGACGAGGACGTCCCCCGCGCCGATGCCGACCCGCATGCGCAGCGGGTGTGCGCCCCGGCGCCGCCCGGCGTCCGTCGCGCGCTGCATCGCCACCGCGCACGCGAGGGCGGCCGAGGCGCTGGGGAAGACGGCCATGGATCCGTCGCCCAGGCGCTTGACCCGGCGCCCGCCCGCGTGCGCGATCGCGTCGTCGAGCGCCTCGAGGTGCGTGCGGACGAGCGCCTCGGCACGCTCGGTCCCGACCCTCGTCGTCAGCTCGGTCGACTCGACGAGGTCGGTGAACACGACGGTCACCGTCTCGGTGGTTGGGTCTGCCTTGGCCATCTGGGGCGCCGGCCGCGTGGCCTCCGGGCCGCGGCCGACTCTAGTCCGCGCCCTCGCCGCCGGACAACCCCGGCGGGCGGGGGCGCTCCGCCGCCGCGGCGACGAGGACGCGCTCGAGCGCGTCGGCCAGCTCGATCCAGCCCGCGAAGCGCACGTCGTCGCCGGCGCCGGCGACCAGCCGTCCGCACGGGACGGCGTCCGTCCCCCGGTCGAGCTCGAGCACCACGCGCAGATCGGGCACGACCGGCACGATCGCGCGCGGCCGCCGGCGGCGCGTCGGGGGACCGCCCCTGATCTTCGGGGCCGGCCCGCCGCGTCGTCGGAGCGGCCGCTAGGCGGGCTCGCCGAAGGCGGTGAGCATCGCCTCGGCGATCTCCGCGCCGCGGTCCTCCTGGAGGAAGTGCGCGGCGCCCTCGATCCGGACCTGCTCGCCGGCCGTCGGCAGCAGGGCGGTGAACTGCTCGCCCGCCTGCGGGAAGGGGAACACGGGGTCGGTGTCCGAGAAGGCCACGAGCGCGGGCTTCTCCCACCCGGCCAGCGCGTCGCGCACCGCGAGCATCTCGGCGGCGCCGGTGTCGTCCGCGGTCAGCGGCACGAGGAGCGGGAAGCGCTGCGCGCCCGCCTTGCTCTCCGGCGTGGGGAAGGGCGCGTCGTAGGCGGCGACGACCTCGGGCGGCAGGTCGGTCGTCGTGCCGCCCTGGATGATCCGGCCGATCGGGAGGTCGGGCGTGCGCTCGGCGAAGTCGCGCCAGGCCATGAACCCCTTGCTCACCCGCCCGGTGAAGAGGCCGGTGTTCAGGACGACGAGCCGCGCGACGCGGTCGGCGTGCTCGACGGCCCAGCGCAGCCCGATCGGGCCGCCCCAGTCCTGGACGACGACCGTCACGCCGTCGAGGTCGAGCGCGTCGAGGTGGCGGCTGACCGTCTCGACGTGCCGGTCGTAGGTGTACCAGCGCTGGTCGGTGGGCTTGTCCGAGCGGCCGAACCCGACGAGGTCCGGGCACACGACGCGATGGCCGCTCGCGACGAGCTCGTCGAGCACGTGCCGGTAGAGGAAGCTCCAGCTCGGCTCGCCGTGGAAGCACACGACCGTCGACCCGTCCCCCTCGTCGAGGTGGTGCAGGCGCAGCCCGTCGACGTCGACGTAGTGGGGCTCGTAGGCGAAGCCCGGCAGGGCCTCGAAGCGCTCGTCCGGCGTGCGGAACACGTCCATGGTCGTCGTCCTCTCTGCAGGGGCGGGCTACGCGGCGGCCCGTCCACGGTGGATGACCGCGTCCCAGATCTCCGTCAGGGTCTGGACCGCGACCTCGGGCGGCACGCGCGGCTCGCGGCCGTACGCCTCGGTCAGGTAGCTCTCGTTCATGTGGTTCAGGGCGCGCGCGGTCTCGGCCAGGTCGGCCGGCGGGGCGGTCGTGGACGGCCAGACCCGTGCCAGCGCCTGCTCGACGAGTGCGTCGAAGCGCTCGCGCAGCGCCCGGTGGTCCGCGCTGACCTGCTCGTCGACGGCGGCCGCCTCGGCGATCGCGCGCAGGAGCGGGCCGTGGCGCTCGTAGACGGCGACGACGGGCTCGATGGCGCGCCGGACCTCGGCCGGCTCCGCGCCGATCCGCGCCTCCCCGAGGAGGCGCTGGGTCTCGTAGAGCTCGTCCACGGCCTCGCGGGCGGCCCGGAGCATGAGGTCGCCGAGGTCGTCGAAGTGCCGGTAGAAGATCGTGCGGCCAAGGCCCGCGCGGCGCATGACCTCGTCCACGCTGAGCGCCGCGTACGGCGTCGTGCGGACCATCTCGGTGGCCGCGGCGACGATCCGCTCGCGGCTCTCCTGCCGGATCTGACGGGTCTGCGCGCGCCTGGGGGCCGGGGGCACGCGGCGGATCGTACTCCGATTGACACTGTGTGACACGCGATGTACGGTCGGCCGGCCCGACCTGTTCCCCCGACGGAGGCCGGCCATGTCCCCACGCCGCATCCCGTGCCTCGCCGCCGCGCTCGCGGCGCTCCTCGTGCTCCTGACCGCGGTCACCGCCGAGGCGCGCCCCGCGTCCGCGGCGCGCGACGGCCGCCCGAACATCCTCGTCGTCATGACCGACGACATGGCGGCGACCGACGTCGCTCGGATGCCGAACGTCCGGCGCCTGCTCGCCGACCAGGGGACGTCGTTCGCCGACGCCGTCGACTCGTTCCCGCTGTGCTGCCCGGCGCGGGCGACCTTCATCACCGGGCAGTACGCCCACAACCACGGCGTCGGAGGGAACTTCTACCCCTTCGGCTGGTACGGCATGAGGGACCGGGGCAACATCCTGCCCGCGTGGCTGCAACGGGCCGGGTACACGACGGCGCTCATCGGCAAGTGGCTCAACGGCTACGGCGCGCGCGACGCCCACGGGGAGGTGCCGAAGGGGTTCGACCTCTGGCGCGGCCTGCTCGACGTGTCGGCCTACGACTACTTCAACTTCGTCATGAACGACGACGGGCGGTTGCGGAGCTGGGGCGACGCCGAGTTCGCCCGCAAGCTCGTCGAGTTCGCCGAGGTCGAGGTCACGAAGCGCGAGCAGCCCGGGCTGCCGGACGTCCTGGCGGAGCTGAGCCGGGTCATGGGCCCCGCGCCGTACTCCTACTGGGGCTCGGAGCGCGCGCAGGACTACTCCCCCGACGTGACCGGGCGGGTCACCGAGGGCCTCGTCGCCGCCCAGGCGCGGTCGCGCAAGCCGTTCTTCGTCTGGTGGTCGCCCGCGGCGCCGCACCGCGAGGACGTCTCGACGACGCTGATGGGGCGCAAGGGGCCCGACCCGCGGCCTGCGCCGCGCCACGCGGCGAGCAGCGCGCGCCTGAGGCTGCCGCGGCCGCCGAGCTTCAACGAGGCCGACGTCGAGCGACAAGCCGTCCACGGTGCGCGACGGCGCGCCGTCGCTGTCGGGCGCGCAGGTCGCCCAGCTCGAGCTCGACTACCAGGGCCGGGCCGGCGCGCTGCGCGCGGTCGACGACCACGTCAAGCGCCTCGTCGCGATCCTCCGCCGGACCGGGCAGCTGCGCAACACGCTCATCGTCTTCCTCTCCGACAACGGCTGGCTGCAGGGCGAGCACCGCATCCCGGGGGACAAGTACCTCCCCTACGAGGAGTCGCTGCGGGTCCCCTTCATCCTGCGCGGCCCCGGCGTGCCGGCGGGCCGGACGGTGCACGGCCAGGTGTCCAACATCGACTTCGCGGCGACGCTCGCCGACGCCGCCCGCGCGCGGCCGGGGCGGCGGCTGGACGGCGTCTCGCTGCTGCCCACGGTCCGCCACCGCGCGCGACCGCCGCGCCGGGCCCTCGGCATCGAGGCGACATCGCGGCTCTTCCAGGGGGAGTTCCCGGGGATCATGGAGTGGGACCGGCCGTACCGCGGCGTGCGGACCGACCGCTACACCTACACGGTCACCACCGAGACCCAGGAGCAGGAGCTCTACGACCGCCGCAAGGACCCCTACGAGCTGCGCAACGTCGCCCGGGATCCGGCCTACGCCGCCGTCAAGGCGCGGCTGACGCGGCAGCTCGTCGCGCTGTCGCGCTGCCGCGGCCGCGCGTGCCGGGTGCGCCCATGAGCCCCCGCCGCCTCCCGCCCTCCCCGTCCCGAAAGGACCCGTCCTCCATGCAGCGTCCCATCCGGGCGGCCCGTGCGGCGCTCGCCGCCGTCGCCCTCCTCGCGGCGGCCGCGCTCGTCCCGTCGACCGCGTCCGCGGCCGGCGTGACCAACCTCCGCGACGCGCGGTACTGCGAGATCATCGTCCTCAAGGGCGTGCCGCCGACGGCCAAGGCCGAGGTCTGGAACACGATCGGCAGGAACCGCTGCCCCGAGGCCTGGTGGCGGAGCCTCGACGCGGCCTCCCTGGCCAAGGAGCTCGGCGCGACGCTCGTCGTGCTCAACGGGCCGCGCCGCTTCCTCATGGACTCGGCGAGCGCCCGGACGGGCGGGGTGCGGTCCTTCCACGGGCAGGAGCTGACGAAGGTCGCCACCATCCCGATCCGCACCGCGGCCGACCTGGCCCGGACGTCCTACACGGACCGGACGATCGCCCGCCGGAACGTCTGGCGCTGGCGCGCCGGGCGCACGGTGTTCGAGCTCGTCGCCCCCGGCGGCGACGTCTACGTCATGCAGGCCCTGTCGCAGATCGTCGATCCGAACCTCACGCTGGGCCAGCTGCCCGGCCTCGGCCGGCGCCTGGCGCTGCCGGAGGGCTGGCGGTACCGCACGCGGAGGCTGAAGCGCCCGCTCGTGCTCGGCGCGACGGGCAGCGCGACGATCACCCAGGACGAGCTCCAGAACACCTACCAGCTCGCGCGTACCGTCCGGCGGCACGGGCCGCCCGTGCGCCACGCGGTCGCGATCACCGGGAAGACCCGGAACGTCACGGCCACCACGCCCGGCACGCTCGAGGACCGCGGGACGCTGACCGGCACGCCGTTCGGCCGCGGCACGATCGTCCTCGTCGGCACCCTGAAGGGCGGGCGCCTGGAGGCGACGGTCCGGATGCGGTTCGCGCGCGGGTCCGTGCTCGCGACGGCGACGATGCCGTTCTCGATCGCCGGCGGCCGGATCAGCTTCAAGGGGACCGCGCGCCTCACCGGCGGGACCGGCGCCTACCGCGGCATCACGAGCGGGACGCTGCAGGCGGCCGACACGAACACGCTCGACGGCCAGAACGGCCAGGTGACGGTCACCGGGTTCGCGCGCTACCGCGCGGTGGCGCGCGGCAGGGCCCGCGCCGTGCCGGCGGCCGCCGGGGCGCCGGCGTCGCAACGTCGTGACGATCATGACCGACGACCAGGACTTCCGCTCGATGTGGGCGATGCCCAAGACCCGGCGGCTCATCGCCCGCTCGGGCACGACGTTCGCCACCGCGAGCGTGAGCTTCCCGCTCTGCTGCCCGGCGCGCGCGACGTACTACACCGGCCAGTACGCCCACAACCACGGGGTGAAGTGGAACACCTTCCCCCTGGGCGGGTTCGACAAGCTCAAGCAGGAGGAGACCCTCCCGGTGTGGCTGCGGCGGGCCGGCTACCAGACGACGCACATCGGCAAGTACCTCAACGAGACCGGCGAGCGCCACCCGCGCCAGGTGCCGCTCGGGTGGTCCGACTACTGGGGCGGCGTCGACCCGTCGACCTACGACTACTACGGCATGACGCTGAACCACAACGGCAGGCTCGTGACGTACCCGCGCAAGCCGCGCTTCTACTCGACCGACGTCTACGCGGGCCTCGCCGAGGGCGCGATCAGGCGGGCGCACCGCGCGGGCAAGCCGTTCTTCCTCAACGTCGCGCCCAACGCGCCGCACACCGTCTCGGTCGCCGTCAACGCGGCGCTCGAGGGGACGCCGGCGCTGCCGCCGCCGCGCTACGCGAACCGCTTCGCCGACGCGAAGCTGCCCCGGTACCCGAACTTCAACGAGGCCGACGTCTCGGACAAGCCGCCCTTCCTGGGCGCGGTGTGGCCGATGCTGACCCCCACCGACATCGCCGAGCTCACCGCGCAGTACCGCGGTCGCATGGGGGCGCTGCTCGGGGTCGACGACCTCGTCGAGCGCGTGGTCAAGGCGCTCAAGCGCGCCCGCGTGTACCGCAACACCGACATCATCTTCACCTCCGACAACGGGTGGATCCTCGGCGAGCACCGCCTCATCGACCCCATGAGCCAGGACGGCACCGCCACCGGCGTGAAGTTCTTCCCCTACGAGGGGTCCACCCGCGTGCCGCTCATGGCCACCGGACCGGACTTCCCGGCCGGGCGGACGGTGAAGGGGCCGGTGGTCAACGCCGACCTCGCGCCGACGATCGCGGACATCGCCGGCGTGCACCCGACGCTGCCCCAGGACGGCGTCTCCCTCGTGGCCGCGGGGCGCCGGCCCGCGCGCCTGGACGGGCGCGGCGTCCTGCTCGAGACCTTCCCGAACCCGCGGGGCGCGCCGCCGTACCAGTCGATCCGCACGGAGCGCTACCGCTACGACCGCTACACGACCGGCGACGAGCAGCTCTACGACCTCAGGCTCGACCCGTGGGAGCTCCAGAGCCGCCACACCGATCCCCGCTACGCGCGGATCAAGGCCATCCTGGCCGGCGGGCTGGCGCGCCTCTCGGCGTGCACGGGCAGGGGCTGCCGCGTCGACGTCGGGCAGCTGCCGGCGCCGGGCGCCTGATCGCGCCGCTCGTAGCCGGCCATCATGCGCGGCGTGCGCGCCGAGCAGATCACGGAGGCCGTCGCCTACCACGGGGAGGGACCGGTGTGGTCGGCGCGGTGGGGCGGTCTGCGGTGGGTGGACATGCTCGCCGGCGACGTGCTCTCGCTGCGCCCCGACGGCACCGTCGGCCGCCGCCACGTCGACCGGGTCGTCGCGGCGCTGCGCCCGCGGCGCCACGGCGGGGCGGTCCTCGGCGTCGAGCGGGGCTTCGCGCTGGAGGACGCCGACGGCGCCGTCCGGCACCTCCACCCGCTCTGGGACGACCCCTCCCTGCGGATGAACGAGGGCGGCTGCGACCCCGAGGGCCGGTTCCTGTGCGGGTCGATGGCCTACGACCACGCGCCCGGGGCCGCGGCGCTGCACCGGCTCGACCCCGACGGCTCCGCCCACGTCGTCCTCGCCGGCGTGACGATCTCCAACGGCCTGGAGTGGAGCCCCGACGGCTCGCTGGCGTACTACGTCGACACCGCCGCGCAGCGCGTCGACGTCTTCGACGCCGATCCTGTCGCGGGGCTGACCGGACGACGGCCGTTCGTCGCGATCCCCGAAGAGGCCGGCCACCCCGACGGCCTGACGGTCGACGCGGAGGGAGGCGTCTGGGTCGCCCTCTACGGCGGCGGCGCGGTGCGCCGGCACACCCCCGAGGGCGTCCTGGACGCGGTCGTCGAGGTGCCTCCCCGGAAGGTCACCGCCTGCACGTTCGGCGGCCCGGGCCTCGACCGCCTGTTCATCACGACCTCCAGGGAGGACCTCCCCCCCGGGGCCGACCCGCCGGCGGGCGCGCTGTTCGCGGCGACGCCAGGGGTGGCCGGCCTCCCGGTGCGCGAGTTCGCGGGGTGAGCCGCGCGCGCCGGGCTCGGCGTCAGCGGCGGCGCAGATGCAGGCGGACCACGGTCCCGCCGGCCGACGACCGCACCTGGACGAGGTCGCAGAGCTGGTTCGCGATCCAGTGGCCGAAGCCGCCGGCGCGGTGCGGGTCGGGCCGGCGGCGGCCGACGAGGGGGTCGTCGATCGTGCCGCGGTCGGCCACCTCGCAGACGAGGGTCCGGTCCTCCGACCAGAGCCGCAGGTGCCCGGAGCCGCCCCCGTGGCGGAGGCTGTTCGTCGCGATCTCGTTGACGGCCGTGGCGAAGTCGGCCGCCTCAGGGCGCGCCAGGCGGTGGTCGTGCGCCCGCTCGACGACGAAGGCGCGGATCGCGGAGAGCGAGACGCGGTCGAAGGCGAAGCGCTCGGCCGACGGCGGCGGGTCCGGCAGCGGGCCGGCGAAGGCGTCCGCGATCGCCTCGGGACGGTAGGCGTCGCTCTGCAGGTGCTCGCCGTCCTCGCCGAGGACCGGGTGGGTGTGCCGGGCGCGGGCGACGACGTCGGCGGCGAGCGCGCTCGTGTCGTACGGGCACAGGAGCGCGAAGTCGGCGGCGTCCTCGAAGGCCACGTTGAGGAGCGCCTCGTGGCGGTGGCACTCCTCCAGCTCGGCGCCCGAGCGGCGCGCGGAGATCGGCTCGCCGATCCCGCGCAGCCGCTCCGCTCCCGCGTGGCGGTCGAGGAACTCCTGCCAGGCCGGGATGATCCGGCCCGGGTTGGCCCCGACCTCGTCCATCGCGGCGAATCCCACGGCCGCCGAGTCGGCGCCGAGCGCCGCGCGCAGCCGGTCGACCTTCGGCGCGTCGACGACCACGAGGACCGGTGCGCCCGCCGCCAGGCCGTCACGCACGAAGGTCGTCGCGCGCCGGAGGAGCTCCTCCTCGCCGCGGTAGAACAGCGCCTCGTGCCGGAACCCAGCCGCAGCGCGCTCCGGGGTCCCGGGCTGTCGTGTCGTGGTGCTGCGGTCCATCGTCGGCCCCTCGTTGCAGGGTAGGGCACCCGACCAGGTCGTCCCCGGCATCGGGCCACCGGCAACCCCGGGGGCCGGGAACGCCCAGGCACGCCGCCGGTGCGTCGTCTAGGCTCGCCACACCTACAGAGAAGAGGCTTGGATGACTGTCCCGCTTGCTGCCGACTACCCGTTCCTCGACGTGCTCTGGTCGATGCTGATCTTCATGGCCTTCGTGCTGTGGATCTGGCTCGCGATCACCTGCTTCGCCGACATCTTCCGCCGCCACGACATGAGCGGGTTCCTCAAGGCGCTCTGGATCATCGTCATCATCGTCATCCCCTACTTCGGCGTCCTGATCTACCTCATCGCCTACCACGGCTCGATGGCCGATCGCAACGCGAAGGACATCAAGGAGAGCCAGGCGGCGTTCGACGAGCGCGTGCGCGAGGCCGCCGGGTCCGGCGGCGCGGCTGCCGAGATCGAGAAGGCCCACGGCCTGCTGCAGTCCGGCGCGATCACCCAGGACGAGTTCGACCGCATCAAGGCGAACGCGCTCGCGACCTGACGGGCTCCCAGGGGGCGCCGCGGCACCGATCAGCTCGGGCCGCGGCGTCGCCTGAAGGGCCTGATCAGCTCCTCGTCAGCGCGGCGCGATCGCGACGGCGGCCTCGGGCGTGGCCACGCGGAAGGAGAACGACTCCTCGAGGTAGAGCCGGACCTCGTCGGCGTCGTGGTCCTCGTAGCCGACGGAGAGGTCCTGCCCGGAGTCGAAGAGGAAGTCCCCGCCACGCTGGCTCAGCACGACCCCGCCGTCGACCCCGGGCGACCACACGATCGGGCCGCCGAGGATCTTGCGCAGGTGGTCGAAGAGCAGGTGGCCGCCGTGCTCGGCGGTCTCGATCACGGCGGTGTAGTCCTCGGTCCCGAGCGCGAGGCCGTAGGGGCCGGCGATGCCGTTGCGCAGCAGGAGCTCGACGGCCCTCGCCGCGAGGCTCGGGTACTGCAGGACGTCGTCGCCGCGCGGGATCGCCGGGTGCGGCGTGGCCTCGGTCATGCCCTCCAGCCCGGCGGCCGCCCAGCCGTGGAACACGGCCTTGTTCTCCGCGACGGCCATGTTCCGGGCGGCGTGGTCGAGGGCGTCGAGGTCGACGTCCTCGGCGCCGCGGTCGGCGGCGCGCAGCTCGGCGCGCGAGACCGCGAAGGCCGCGCGCGCCTCGACGAGGGGCAGGACGCGGCGACGCTGCCCGACGACGCCGTCGCAGGGCGCGTCGGTGACCGGCTCGACCCGGCCGAGGGTCGTCGCCGAGTGCTCCCAGCCCCGCGGGCCGGCGAAGTCGACGAGCCGCCGGGCGGCGAGCGCGGCGACCAGGCGGCTGCGCGCCTCCTCGTCGAGGACGGCCCACGCCTCCGATGGTGATCGGCGCGTGCTCGCGCAGCAGGTGGGTGTCGCTCACAGCCCTCGCCCCCGCAGGCTGCCGATGCCGAGCGAGGCCGACCCGCTCAGCGGCACGTCGACCGTCGGGTCGTCGTCGTCGGCGGCCTCCTCGGCCTCCTCGCCGTGCGCGACGATGTCGCCCTCCTGGAAGAGGATGCCCCGCGCGATCTGGCGCCACTCCGGCTTCTGGCGCAGGAGGAACTCGAGGTCCATGCTGAAGTGCTTGAACTCCTCGCCGACCGCGTTGGCCATGACCGCCCGCGCGGCCGCGTTGGACTCGACGGCGAGGCGCTGCTCGTACCAGCCGATCGCCTCCGCCTCCTCGGTCAGGGACGCGCAGAGGCGGGCGAAGGTGCGCGTCTCGGGCGGCAGCTCGTCGGGTGGCTCGTGGTACTGGTCGAATCCCATGGGGCACGGTCTACCAGCGCGCGGGCGCGCGCACACGGCCGGACCGCGCCGGACGCCGGGGGCGGGGTGGAGTGAGCGGGTTCAGGGGCTGGGCTAGGACCGCCGGCGGAGCACGGTGGCTCGCTCGACCTGTCGCGCCTCGCGTGAGAGGTTGCGCGCGAGCGGCGGTGGGCGAGCGAGGAGGGGCCATGGCGGGGACGGTGTTCCAGGGACCGGGCGAGGGAGGGACGGTCGGCCACCCCCTCGGCGGGGACGTCGCCTTCAAGGTGCGGGGCGAGCGCTCGGACGGCCGCCTCACGGCCTTCGAGACCGTGGTGGCCCCCGGGCTCGGGCCGCCGCTGCACACGCACGCTGCCGAGGACGAGACGCTGTACGTCCTCGAGGGCGAGGTGCGCTTCAGGCTCGGCGAGGAGCTGCGCACGGGGGGCGTCGGGACGTTCGCGTTCGTCCCCCGCGGCACGCGGCACACGTTCCGGAACGTCGGGACGGCGCCGGCACGGGTGCTCATCCACTTCGCCCCGTCGGGCATGGAACGCTTCTTCGACGCCTTCGGGGCGCTCTCCGCACCCGAGCCCGCCGACTTCGCGCGCCTGGGCGCCCGGGCGGGGATGGACGTCGTGGGACCGCCGCTGGGCCCCTGAGGCCGCGGTCGTCCGTTGACCTGGCGCATCCGACAGATTCCCCGCGCCGGAGGCACGCCATAGGCTGGGCCCGCCCGGACTGCCTTCCGACCACCAGGAGGGTCGAATGCCGACCACCGCCACCAGCGAAGGACTCGTGGTTCGCCGCCCGCCGCCGGACGGCCCCGACCGCGACGCGGCCGCCGCGGCGGTCCGACGCGCCGAGGGCCTGTGGCTCTTCGCCGGCGACTGGACGACCGCGGCGCGCCTCAACGGCCGCGGGCGCTACGAGGACGCCCTGGCCGCCGCCGAGCGCGCCGCCGAGCAGGCGGCCGAGCACCCGCACGAGCTGGGCTTCTCGACCTGGGTGCTGCCGGAGCTCATCGAGGCCGCGGTGCGGAGCGGGAGGCCCGAGCGCGCCGCCGAGCCCCTCCGGCGGCTCACCGCGATCGCCCGCGCCGGCGGCACCGACTGGGCGCTGGGGACCGAGGCGTACGCCCGCGCGCTGCTGCGCGAGGGGGAGACCGCCGACCGGCTCCACCGCGAGGCGATCGAGCGGCTGGGCCGCACCACCGTCCGCGTCGCGCTGGCGCGGGCGCATCTGCTCTACGGCGAGTGGCTGCGCCGCGAGCGGCGGCGCACGGACGCGCGCGAGCACCTCCGCGCCGCGGCGCCGATGTTCGCGGAGCTCGGCATGCACGAGTTCGCGGAGCGCGCCCGCCGCGAGCTCGGGGCCACGGGCGAGACGGCGCGCCGTCGCGCCGCGGAGACCCTCGACGACCTCACCGCGCAGGAGGCGCGAATCGCGCGCCTGGCCGGCGACGGGCACACGAACCCCGAGATCGGCGAGCGGCTCTTCCTCAGCCCCCGCACCGTCGAGTGGCACCTGCGCAACGTGTTCGCGAAGCTCGGCGTCAGCTCCCGCCGGGAGCTGCGGCGGGCGCTCCCGGACGTCCCCCGGGCGGTCGCGCCCTCCTGAGCGGCACCGGACCAGGGCTTCCCCCGGGCGCGACGCGTCGCCGCAGGCGCGACCGTGAGCCGACCGGCTGCCGGACGCGCGGGCAAAGGTCTTCACCGACGCCGGCCACGGCAGGCTCGACCAGGGTCTTCCACGGGCGCGACGGGCCGCCGGACCCGCGAGCGTCGTCGCGGTCACCGAACGACGGAGGTCAGCATGAGCAGCCCCCAGGCGGGCGGCGCGGGCGCCACCGAGGTCTCCGCCGCGGGGACGGCGGACATGAAGCTCGAGGTCGTGGTCGTCCCCGTGTCCGACGTCGACCGCGCCAAGCGGTTCTACGAGACGCTGGGCTGGCGGCTGGACGCCGACTTCCCCGTCGGCGACGACTTCCGTGTCGTGCAGCTGACGCCGCCCGGCTCGGACTGCGCGATCATCTTCGGGGACGGGATCACCTCGGCTGCGCCGGGCTCGATCGAGGGCCTGCAGCTCGTCGCCTCCGACATCGAGGCGGCGCGCGCGGAGCTGGTCGGTCGCGGCGTCGACGTGAGCGAGGTGTTCCACGACGCGGGCGGGGTCTTCCACCACGCCGGGACCGAGGGGCGGGTGCCCGGACCGGCCCCGGACCGCGGCAGCTACGGCTCATGGGTGTCGTTCAGCGATCCGGACGGCAACGGCTGGCTGATCCAGGAGGTCACCACCCGCCTTCCGGGACGGGTCGCGGAGCAGACGACCTACGAGTCCGCGGACGATCTGGCCGATGCCCTGCGGCGCGCCGCGGCGGCGCACGGCGAGCACGAGGCGCGCACCGGCCAGGCCGACGAGAGCTGGCCCGCCCGGTACGCCGAGTACATGGTGCGCGAGCGGGCCGGGCAGGACGTGCCCACATGAGCAGCGACTACGACGTCATCGTCGTCGGCGGTGGCTCGCCTGGGGAGCACTGCGCCGGCGCGCTGGCCGAGGGCGGCCTGCGCGTCGCGCTCGTCGAGCGCGAGCTCGTCGGGGGCGAGTGCTCCTACTGGGCGTGCATCCCGTCCAAGACGCTGCTGCGACCCGGCGAGGCGGCGCAGGCCGCGCGCGACGCGGCGGCGACCGCGAAGGTCGACGTCGAGGCGGCGCTCGCCTGGCGGGACTTCATGGTGTCGAACTACTCCGACGCCGGCCAGGAGCGCTGGCTGGCGAACGCGGGGATCGAGCTCCTGCGCGGCACGGGCCGGCTCGCCGGGGTGGGCGTCGTGGACGTCGACGGCCGGCGCCACACCGCCGAGCACGTCGTCATGGCGAACGGCGCCGATCCGGTCGTGCCGCCCATCCCCGGGCTGCGCGAGCTCGAAGGTCTCTGGACGAACCGCGAGGTCACCGGCATGAAGGCCGTGCCGCGCCGCCTGCTCATCCTGGGTGGCGGCCCCGTCGGCGTCGAGATGGCGCAGGCCGTGCATCGGCTGGGCGGCGAGGTCGTGCTCGTCGAGGGCGCCGAGCACGTGCTCGCGCACGAGCCCGCCCCGCTGGGCGAGGCGCTCGGCGAGGTCCTGCGCCGCGACGGCATCGAGCTCGTCGTGGGCGCGCACGTGACCGGCGCGCGTCGCGACGGCGACGACTACGTGCTCGAGCTCGGCGACGACCGCGAGCTGCGCGGCGAGCGGCTCCTCGTCGCGACCGGCCGGCGACCGCGCGTCGACGGCATCGGCCTGGAGACGGTCGGCATCGAGCCCGACGCGGCCGGGATCCCGGTCGACGCGCACCTGCGCGCGGGCGAGCGCCTGTGGGCGATCGGGGACGTCAACGGCCTGTGGCCGTTGACCCACGTCGGCAAGTACGAGGGCGACGTCGTCGCCGCGAACCTCCTCGGCGAGCCGCGCCCCGCCGACTACGAGGCGGTGCCGCGGGTCGTCTTCACCGACCCCCAGGCCGCGGCGGTCGGCGCGGGCGAGGACCGCGTCAGCGCCACCGTCCCGCTCTCCGAGCTTCCGAAGATGGAGACGTACACGCGCGCCTACGCGGAGTCCAACGGCTTCCTGACCCTCGTCAGCGACGGTCGCCGCCTGACCGGCGCCTACGCGCTCGGTCCCGAGGCCGGGGAGTGGCTCCAGCAGGCCACCCTGGCCGTCCGCGCCCGCGTGCCGCTCGACGTGCTGAGCGACACGATCCAGCCGTTCCCCACCTTCTCGGAGATCTACGTCGCCGCGCTCAAGGCGCTCCGCGGTGCGGTCGCGAGCGCGCGCGACGTGGCCCAGCCCGAGCGCGTGGCCGGCACGGGCACGTAGCCGCGCGCACGTCCCGGCACGTCGTCCGCGGTGCCGCCACGCGGCTGCGTCAGCTCCGGCCGGTCGTCAGCCCGAGGAACTCGTCCCGCGTCCGCGGATCGTCGCGGACGGCGCCGAGCATCGTGGACGTGACGGTCCTCGCGCCGGCCTTCTGCACCCCGCGCATCGACATGCACCGGTGCTCGGCCTCGAGCACCACGCCGACGCCCGCGGGACGGAGCCGCTCCTGCAGGCAGATCGCGATCTGCCTCGTGAGCCGCTCCTGGAGCTGCAGCCCATGGGCGAAGAGGTCGACGACCCGCGCCAGCTTGGACAAGCCGAGCAGGCGGTCGGCCGGCAGGTACGCGACGTGGGCGACGCCCTCGAACGGCAGGACGTGGTGCAGGCACAGCGACCGGAACGGGATGTCCCGCACGACGACGAGCTCGTCGTAGCCCTCGTCGTTCGGGAACGTCGTGAGGGTGAACGGCTCGGCCGTCAGAAGCTCGACGTACGTGTCCGCCATCCGTCGCGGCGTCTCCTGCAGCCCGTCGTCGGTGAGGTCGGCGCCGAGGGCGGCGAGGAGCCCGCGTGCCGCGTGCTCGACGGCGGCGCGGTCGATCGGCGCGCGCGGCTGCGCGCGGCCGTGCGCCGGGTCGCGAGGGCCGGCGTGCCCGTTGAGGTGGCTGGGGGCGGGGCTCATGGTCGCGCCGGGTCAGCGCCCGTGGCCGGCCGGGTCGTCCCCGCCGTCCGCGCGGAGGAGGGCCCGCAGGCTGTCGCGGTCCTCCGCGCAGGCCGAGCAGCCCTCCAGGTGCGCGCGCAGGCCGGGGACGACGGCGTCCGCGTCGGCGCCGGCGACCTCGGCCTCGACGTAGCGGTCGAGCTCCTCGAAGCACGCCTCGCAGCTGACCTCCGGTCGGGCGGGGCCGAGGGCCCGCGCCAGCAGGCGGCCGGCGTCGTCCGTCGGCGTGGCGCTCATCCGGCCGTCCTCCCGTCGTGTCCGTCGCGATCCAGGCCGCGGGCCGCCATGGCCGCGCGGAGCTTGCGGCGCGCGTCGTGCAGCGTCTTGTACAGCGCGCCGCGGGTGCTGCTCAGGCGGTCGGCCAGCACGTCGATGGGCACCTCGTTGAGGGTGAGGGCGACCAGCACCTCGCGCTGGTGGGGCGTCAGCTCGTCCCGGATGGCGTCCTGGAGCGCGCGGAGCAGGTCGCCCGTCTCGGCGTCGGCGTGCGGGTCCGAGCGGCGATCCGCGAGCACGGCCCAGCCCTCGGCCTCCAGCGGGATCTCGCGTCCCTGCCAGGCGCGCCTGCGGATCTTGGCGGCCGCCTCGTAGAGCACGAACTTGTAGGCCCAGGTCGTGAACCGGCTGTCCCCGCGGAAGTCGCCGAGCTTCGCGAGGATGGCCAGCAGCGCGTCGTCCGCGCTCTGCTGGGCGAGGTCCTCGTGATCACCGCCGCGCAGCTGCGGGAACGAGGCCCGCCGCCGGCCGACCTCGAAGCGCGCCGCGCGGACGAGCAGGGCGTGGAGGTCGGCGATCGCGGCGTCGCGCTCGCGTCCGTCGGTGCCCAGGCGCGCGATCCACGCCCGGGACTCCTGCTGCGCGGGACCCGCGGGGCCCGCTGACCCGCCCGGGACCATCTCGCGGGTCACGCTACCCGACGGGCGGGCGTGCGGTGGACGTCCGCCGCCGGTCGCGGCGATCACCACGGCGCGCCGCCCTCCTCGTCGAGGGGCGCCAGGATTCGCGCGGCGAGCTCCGGCGGGCATCCGCGGTCCAGCAGCTCCAGCACGGCGTGCACGTCGCAGCGCGCGTCGGAGGCGAGGCGCTCGGCGAGCCGGCCGCCCACGCCGCTCTCGCGCAGGCGCGACCGGCGCCAGGCGACGACCTCCGGGCGGGGCGCCTGCCGTTCGGGCTGTCGTCTGAGTCGTGGCACGCATCGTCTGCGTCGACCAGTGGGACGGGTCTTACGTCATCGCGTGGGGCCGATCGCGACCGGCGACGCGTAAGGAGCCCGGCCGTCCCGACGCGAAGAGGGGACGAGACCGCCCACTGAGCGGGTGGTCCTGACGACAGAGGAGACCATCGATGGCCACCACGGCATCCCGCCCGCCGACGTCCCCAGGCGCCCTGCGCACCCCGGCCACGACCGGTGGGCCGGGCACCGCCCGCGCCGACTGGGGCGATCCGCGCTATCAGGCCTTCGCGCTCATGCGCCTGGCCTTCACCGTCGCGCCGATCGCCTTCGGCGCCGACAAGTTCGCGAACGTCCTCGTGCACTGGCCCGACTACCTCGCGCCCTGGGTCGACGACCTCGTGCCCGGGACCGGCCAGGAGCTCATGTACGTCGTCGGCGTCGTCGAGATCCTCGCCGGCGTCCTCGTCGCGCTCAAGCCGCGCTACGGCGCCTACGTCGTCGCCGGGTGGCTGGCGGGGATCATCCTCAACCTCGTGACGGCGTCCGGCTTCTACGACATCGCCCTGCGCGACCTCGGCCTGCTGCTCGGCGCGCTCGCCCTCGGTCGCCTCGCAGCGGTCTACGACCCGCCGGGCCGCTGACCCGGCGGTCTCAGTCGAGGCGCGACGCGACCAGGCGCAGGTGACGCTCGGCGTCGCGCCCGAGCCGCTCGACCAGCTCGCCGGCCCCCAGGAGCTCGCGGACGGCGCCGACGCCCTGTCCGGCGTCCACGACCGGCTCGCCGGCGACCGCAGCCGCGAGCTCCTCCGGCCCGTCCGCGGCCGCCGCGCGCAGCGCGTCCTCGCGACCGTGCCAGCGATCGGTGAAGCCCGAGCGCAGCGCCCGGCCGGGGTATTCCGGCGGCCAGGGGATGCCCATCGCGACGTCGTAGACCCGCGTGCGCACCGTGTCGCGCTCCGACGCCGCCAGCACCCGCTCCTTGGCGGCGGGCGACCCGAGCGCCTCCGGGGTGGCCATGAACCGCGTGCCCAGCCACGCGCCGGCCGCGCCGGCCGCCAGCACCGCCGCGATGCCGGCGCCGCTGACGATGCCGCCCGCCGCGAGCACGGGCACGCGGTGGCGCCCCGCGACCTCCAGCAGCAGCTGCAGCAGCGGCAGCGTCCCGATCCCTCCGGCATGGCCTCCGGCCTCCGTGCCCTGCGCGACGATCGCGTCCACGCCGGCGGCGATCGCGCGCTCAGCGGACGGCACGTCCGAGACCTGGGCCACCACGCGGGCGCCGGCGGCGTGCGCCTGCTCCGTCCACCCCGCCGGATCGCCGAAGGACAGCGACACCACGGCCGGCCGCTCCGCCAGCGAGGCGCCGAGCAGCTCCGGGCGCCGTTCGAGCATCCACACCATCAGGCCGATCCCGAACCGGCCCTGGGGACGGGCCAGCGCCGCCTGCTCGGCGATCCACGCCGTCCGCGGAGCGTTGCTCGTCACGCCGATCAGGCCCAGCCCGCCCGCGGCCGACACCGCGCCGGCCAGCCTGCCGCCCGACCACCCGCCCATCGGCGCGAGCACGATCGGGTGACGCAGGCCCCACTCGCGCGTCAGGACGGTGCCGATCACGCCGGACACCGTACGGCCGATGGCGCGCCGGTCCTAGCCGGCGAAGGTGAACGGTACGCGGTCGGCGAGCCCGGGCTGACGCCCGCTCGGACCCGGCCTGGGCGTCGACGGCCGGCGTCGGAGCGGGGACGCGCCGCCCTTGCCGCGGGACCGACGGGATGGGAGGCTGGGCCCACCCCCGCGCTCGAGGAGCGTCCGATGTCCACGCCCCAGGCTCTCCGCGCGGCGATCGCCGCGCCCTTGTCCGCCCTGCTGGCCCTGGTGGTCGCCGCCGGCAGCGCGTCCGCCGCGACCGACCACGTGGTGATCACCGGCGGCGCCGTCGTCCCGGCGGGCCAGACCGCCGGCGACGTCGTGGTGCTCGACGGGACCGTCAGGATCGCCGGACATGCGACGGGCGACGTCGTGGCGGTCAGCGGACCGGTGCGGCTCACGGGTCGCGTCGACGGCGACCTGATCGCCGTGTCGGACCGGGCCTTCCTCGGGCCGGGGGCGCGCGTCGGCGGCGATCTGCGCTACGGCGACGAGCGCCCGGTGCTCGCGCCCGGCGCGAGCGTGGGCGGCAAGGTCAGCAAGGAGGACTGGGCCGACGCCGCGAACGGGTGGGGCTGGGTCAGCATGCTGGGGTGGTGGCTGGCCGTGTCGGTGTCGACGCTGATCGTCGGCGCCCTGCTCGTCTGGCTGGCGCCGGGCGCGCTGCACGCCGCCGAGCGGGCGGTGCGCGAGCGGCTCGGCGCCAGCGTGGGGTGGGGCGTCGCCATCGCGATCGGCGCCCCCCTCCTCGCGATCCTGGCGCTCGTCACGCTCGTCGGCATCCCGTTCGGCGTCGCGCTCCTGCTGGCCGCGATCCCCGTGCTGCTCGTCGCGTACGCGACGGGCGCCTGGATCGTCGGGCGCCGGGTCCTGCGCTCCCGCTCCGCGTCGCCGTGGCTGGCGCTGCTGGCGGGCTGGGGGATCCTGCGCGTGCTCGCCCTCATCCCGGTCGCCGGCGGTCTCGTCGGGCTCGCGGCGACGGTCGTCGGGCTCGGGGCGCTGGCCGTCGCGCTGTGGCAGGCGCGCAGGCCGGCGACGCCCGCGGCCAGGCCCGAGACGCCGGTCAGCGCGCGTCCCGTCGCGCCATGATCGTCAGTCCGACGACGCGGGAGACCAGCATCGCGACGTAGGCGACGCCGGCCAGCATCTCCACCATGACGAGTCCCCGTGCGAAGGGCCGGACCGGCGCGACGTCGCTGAGGCCGACGCTCGTGAGCGACGTGACGCTCAGGAACAGCAGCTCGAGCCAGCTGCGCGGCCCGGCGGCGTGGGTCGCCGCCGTGAAGCTGCCCGGGTAGATCGCCTGGCAGACGATGTAGAGGTAGGCGAACCCCCACGCCACCAGGGTGAACGTCGCCCCGACGGCGAAGAGCTCGTCGCGGGTGACGCGGTGGTCGCGGAGTATGTACGCGATGAGGGCCCAGGCGGCGTAGAAGTACAGGAGCGCCTCGAGCGCGGACGAGTAGGGCTGCAGGTCGTCGCTGCCGGTCGCCGCCTGGAGGAGCAGCAGGATGGTCGCGGGCACCCCGAGCACCCAGACCACCGGCGTCAGGGCCGGCGAGTTGGCGACGGTCAGGACGACGAGCCAGAGGACGACGATGCCGAAGAGGCTGAGCAGGACCCGGCCGGCGAAGTTGCCCTCCATGAACGGGTACAGCACCAGCCCCGCGACCTGCGTGAGCAGGAGCGCGGCGGACGGCTCTTGGCGCACGGCTCGACGCACGGCTCGCAGCACGGCGGCAACGCTAGCCCCCGGCCCGGCGCGAGGCCGCGGCGCCCCCGTGGGCGCGGCGGACGGCTGCAACGCGCAGGTCGCTCCCGGGACAGCACGACATGGATCTCGACGTCGGCGGGGCGTTCCCGGACCTCGAGCTGCCCGACCACGCCGGACGGCCTCGTCGGCTCACGGACCTGAGCGCCGGCGACCCCCTCGTGCTCCAGACGTACCGCGGGTGGTGGTGCCCCAAGGAGCAGGCGTTCTTCCGCCGCCTCGTCGGGTTCCAGGACGAGGTCGAGGTCGCGTACGCCTCGATCGTCTCCCTGAGCGTCGACCCGCCGCCGACGGCCGCGGCGTTCCGCGCCGGCCTTGGAGCGCGGTGGACGTTCCTGAGCGACGAACGGCGTCTCCACCTCGACCGGCTCGGACTGCGCGAGACGACCGACACCCTCAACGACCCGTACCAGCCCGCCGTCTTCGTCCTCGACCCCGCGCTCACGGTCTGCGCGGCGTATGACGGCTACTGGTACTGGGGCCGGCCGGGACGCGACGAGCTGCGGGCCGACCTGCGAGCGGTCACGCGAGCGGTCCGGCCCGACTGGGAGGTGCCCCGGTGACGCCGGCGCGCCTGTGGGTCGCCGTCCTCGCCCATTCGCCGGCCGGCGCCGACGCCGTCGCGCCGCTGCACGACCCGGACGGGCTCCCGGCCGGCCACCTCGTCGCGTGGCGGCGGTCGTCGAAGCCGATCAGGGACGCGCGCCGCGCGGACCCGCGGGCGCTCGACGGCGCCGGCCGAGCAGGGTGGCTCTCGCTGACCTGGCCGGACCGCGACGGCCTGCCGCCGTTCGACGACCCGGCGGTCCAGCAGGCGCGCCGGGTCGTGCTGGCCGACGCCCGTCCCGCCGACCTCGTCACGACGCTGCTGCTGGACGACTCGCACTTCGCCGGGTCGTTGACCGTGCGGCGCGCGGCGGACGCCCGGCGGCGGCTGGCCGAGGACCCCTTCGCCCGGATCGCCCCCGCGCGGGTGCTCCACGTCGGCCCGGGCCTGCTCGGCGACGTCGCGCCGCCGGCCGGGCCGGTGATCGAGCGTCACGGCAGCGGGACCCCGTGGCCCGGGGGCCGGTTCGCCGCGCTGGGCGCCCGCCGGTCGCCGGAGTGACGCTCGGCGACCAGCGCCGCGCCCTGCGCCTCCATGGTCCGGCCGTGGAAGAACGCGCCCAGCGACCCGGCCAGGATGGCGACGATCGAGATCGCGTAGGCCTGGAGGAGGACGTCGAGGATGCGGGCGGGCGGCGAGAGCGGGTTGGGCAGCTGCGACGAGACGGTCAGGAGCTGGGTGCTCGTCCAGAAGAGGGCGTCGCCGAGCGATCGGATGGCCGTGCCCGGCTCGTCGCGCTCCAGGCGCCAGACGACGACGCTGGCCACGGCGTCGAGCGCGATCGTCGTCAGCAGCAGCCCGGTGAGACGCGAGCGCAGGTGCCGATGGGCGGGCGTCGCCCCGCGCGCCAGCATCATGGGCTCCATGCGGGCGCCTCCCGGCGCTCGACGGCGATCGAGAAGGTGGCGACCCACGCGGGCTGGTCCCGCCCGGCACCCGTCGAGGCCGCGTCGAGCATGCGCCACGGTCTCGCGGTCGGGTGGGTCGTTACGGGGCGCGTAACGCCCGCGGCGGGCATGGGACCCAGGGCCAGCACCCGCCACCGAGGAGATCCCATGGCTCATGTCGCACCCACGCCCGCCCGCAGCGAAGCCCTCCGCGGACTGAAGGGCAAGAACGTCCTCGTCACCGGCGGCACCTCCGGCATCGGCCAGGCCATCGCCGTGCGCTTCGCCGAGCACGGGGCGAACGTCGCGATCAACTACCGCAGCACCGCCGATGAGGCGCACGAGACCGACGAGCAGATCCACGCGTGCGTCGACAGGGTCCGCCAGGAGGGCGTCCGCGACGTGCTCGTCGGCGGCGACGTCTCCGACGAGGACGACGTCGTGCGCATGGTCGCCGAGGCGGCCGAGGGGCTCGGCGGGCTCGACGTGCTCGTCAACAACGCGGGCATCCAGATCTCGCGGCCGTCGGAGGAGCTCTCCGCCGAGCAGTTCGACCGCGTCCTGGCCGTCAACCTCCGCGGGTCGTTCCTCTGCGCGCGCGAGGCCATCCGGCAGTTCCTCGGCGACGACCGCCCCGGCTCGATCATCAACGTCTCCAGCGTCCACCAGGCCATCCCGAAGCCCGGCTACCTCGGCTACTCATGCTCGAAGGGCGGGATGATGAACCTCACCCGCACCCTTGCGCTCGAGTACGCCGACCGCGCGATCCGCGTCAACGGGATCGGGCCGGGGGCGACCGTCACGCCGATCAACTCGGCCTGGATCGACGACCCGGTCAAGCGCGAGCAGGTCGAGTCGCACATCCCGATGCGCCGCGCCGGCACCGCCGACGAGATGGGCGGCGTGGCCTGCTTCCTGGCCTCCGACGAGGCCGGGTACATCACCGGCCAGACGATCTTCGTCGACGGCGGCCTGACGCTCTTCCCGAGCTTCCGCGAGCCATGGTCGTCGGAGTAGGCGACGCGGCGGGGCTCGGCGCCCTGCGCCACCTCGACGACGCTCGCCGGCTGGCGGCGCTGGCCCTCGTCCGCGAGGGGCGCGTCATCGACCTCGGCCGCGAGCTGCACGAGGGGATCCCGGTCTTCCCGGGACGCCACTTCCGCCAGACCCTCGTCCCGAACCCCGGACCGCCGCTCGGCGAGCACGAGGTCGACTGGACCCACGAGGTGGTCAGCGCGACGATGCAGCTCGGGACCCACCTCGACGCCCTGTGCCATCTGCGCATGGGCGACACCGGCTACGACGGCTTCACGCTCGCCTCCGACTCCACGCCGGCGGGCGTGACCCGCCTCGGGATCGAGACGGTGCCCCAGATCGTCACGCGGGGGTGGCTCGTCGACGTCGACGGCCGCGGCCCCGGGGACGTGATCTCGCTCGACGACGTCGGAGGCGTCGACCCCGAGCCGGGCGACGCCGTCCTCTTCCACACGGGCTGGGGCGAGCACTGGGAGGACCCCGACCGCTACCTGGCCGGTGAGCCGGGGCCCGGGCTGGAGGTCGCGGAGTGGCTGGCGGCGCGCGGCGTCGCGCTGACCGGCTGCGACACCTGGAGCTACGGCCCGGTCCCCGCCGAGCACCCGGACCGGCCGTTCGAGGTGCCGCAGCGCCTCAACGTCCGCCACGGTGTCTTCGTCGTCGAGAACCTCGACCTGGCCGAGCTGGCGGCCACCGGCGCCAGGCACTTCGCCCTCGTGCTCACCCACCCCCGCCTCCGCGGCGCCACCGGCGCCTGGACGTCCCCCATCGCCCTGCTCTGAGAGGACCCATGCCCGACCACTACGACGTCATCATCATCGGCACGGGAGCGGGCGGCGGCACGCTGGCCCACCGCCTGGCGCCGACCGGCAAGCGCGTGCTGCTGCTCGAGCGCGGCGGCTACCTCCCCCGCGAGCCCGAGAACTGGGACACCCGCGAGGTCTTCCGCAAGGAGCGCTACCTCAGCGGGGAGGAGTGGATCGACCGCCACGGGACGGCCTTCCGGCCGCACCAGCAGTACTTCGTGGGCGGCAACACGAAGTTCTACGGGTCGATCCTGTTCCGCCTGCGCCCGAGGGACTTCGGCCAGGTCCGCCACCACGCGGGGATCTCCCCGGCCTGGCCGCTGTCCTACGAGGACCTCGAGCCCTACTACGCCGAGGCCGAGCGCCTGTACCTCGTCCACGGCCGGCGTGGCGAGGACCCGACCGAGGGCGCCGCCTCCGGCCCGTTTCCCCACCCGCCCGTCTCGCACGAGCCCCGCATCCAGCAGCTCCACGACGACCTCGCGGCCGCCGGGCATCGGCCCTTCCACCTGCCGGTCGGGATCGACCTCGACGAGCGCGACCCGGAGGCGGGGCGCTGCGTGCGCTGCGACCGCTTCGACGGGTTCCCGTGCCTGACCGACGGCAAGGCGGACGCGCACGTCCGCTGCGTGCGCCCGGCGCTGACCCACCCGAACGTCACCCTGCGCACCCACGCGCGCGTGGTGCGCCTCGCCACCGACGGGCGCGGCCGCGAGGTCACGCAGGTCGTGGTCGACCGTCGGGGGACCGAGGAGCGCTACACGGCCGACGTCGTCGTCGTCTCCTGCGGCGCGGCGAACTCGGCGGCGCTGCTGCTGCGCTCGGCGAGCGAGACGCATCCGCACGGGCTCGCCAACGGCTCCGACCAGGTGGGGCGCAACTACATGGCCCACATCAACTCGGGCGTCGTCGCGCTGTCGCAGGCGCCGAACACGACCAAGTTCCAGAAGACCCTCGGGCTCAACGACTTCTACGAGCGCGCCGACGACGCGGACTTCCCGCTCGGGCACATCCAGATGCTGGCCAAGAGCGACAAGGACGTCCTGCGCGCCGGCGCGCCGTGGTTCGCGCCCGGCCTGGCCCTGGACTTCGTGGCCAAGCACGCGATCGACTTCTGGCTGACCACCGAGGACCTGCCCGACCCCGACAACCGCGTGACCGTCGACCGCGACGGACGGATCCACCTGCGCAAGGTCGACCACAACACCGAGCCGCACCGGCGGCTGCTGGGCAAGCTCAAGGGCCTGCTGAGCACGATGGGGTGCAGCGACCGCCTCATCCCGCGCTGGTCGGTCCTCGACGAGCGCATCCCGCTGGCCGGCGTCGCGCACCAGTGCGGCACGGCGCGCTTCGGCACGGACCCGTCGACGTCGGTCCTCGACGTCGACTGCAAGGCGCACGAGCTCGACAACCTCTACGTCGTCGACACGAGCTTCTTCCCGAGCTCGAGCGCGGTGAACCCGGCGCTGACGGCGATGGCCAACGCCCTGCGGGTGGGCGACCACCTCATCGAGCGCCTCGGCGCGCGGGCGGAGGTCGATGCCGCCGCGGACGGCGCACACGAGCTCGTGGAGATGCGGTCATGACCCGCGCCGCGACGCTGTCGAGCGCGATCGGCGACGGCCTGGTGGCCGGCGTCATCGGGACCGCGGCCATGACTGCGTCCAGCACCATCGAGGCCCGCCTCCGCGGGCGGGCGGCCAGCTCGGCGCCCGCCCGCGCGACGGCCAAGGCGCTCGGCATCGCCGACTTCGAGGACGACCTCGCGCGAGCACGGTTCAACGACCTCTCGCACTGGGGCTACGGCACGGGCTGGGGCGTCGTCCGCGGCCTGCTCGGCGCCGCCGGGCTGAAGGGCCGCCGCGCGACCGCGGCGCACGGCGCCGCCGTGTGGGGCAGCGCCGCGGTGACGCTCCCGGCGCTCGACGTCGCGCCGCCGTTCGTCTTCTGGGGGGTCGAGGAGGTCGGGATCGACCTCTTCCACCACGCCGTGTACGCGATCGCCACCGGCGTCGCCTACGAGGCGCTGGCCTCCGGGCGCACCCGGACGGCCGCCGCGGCCTAGGCGGGTCCGGCCGGGCCCGGCACGAGGTCGTCGCCGACCGCCCGGCGCAACCCCGCCCGAGCCCGGTGCAGCAGGACCCGCTGGTTCTGCGCGGTCACGCCGAGCGCGGCGGCCGCCTCGCGCGCGGGCCACCCGCCGAGGTCGCGGAGGGCCAGCACCGTGCGCTGGCGGGCCGGCAGGCCGTCGATGGCGGCGACGAGGCGGCGCCCGTCGTCGCGGCGCACGGCCTCGTCCTCGGCCGACGAGCCCGTGCGCCGCTCGAGCCGGTCGAGCTCGAGGTCGCCGTCGGGCCCCGCGAGCGCCGAGATCGGCACGGAGCGCCGCTCGCGCACCCCGCGCGTGCGGGCCTGGTTCTCGAGGATGGCGAAGACCCAGGTGCGCAGCGACGAGCGGCCCTCGAAGCGGTCCAGGCCGCGCACGACGGCGAGCCACGTGTCCTGGACGACCTCCTCGGCCACGGCCGTGCCGGGCACGTGGGCGAGGGCCACGCTCAGCATCGGCCGCCGCCAGCTCCGCACGAGGCCCGTGAAGGCCGCCTCGTCGCCGTCGCGCAGGGCCCGCAGGAGGTCGTCATCGTCGAGCACACCCGGTTGGACCCCGGCGAGGGCGCGAACGGTTCACGTCATGCCAGGTCGCGCAGCTGCGGCTCCAGGGCGTCGCGCAGCGCGGTCCGCCCGCGGTGCAGGCGGCTCTTGAACGCCGCCTCGCCGACGTCCATGACGCCCGCGGCCTCGGCGGTGCTCAGCCCCTCGACGTCGCGCAGGACGACGGCGGCGCGCAGCGGGCCCGGCAGGCGCGCGAGCTCCCGGTCGAGCAGCTCGGCCAGCGCGGCGGACTCGGCCCGCTCGTGGGGCGAGGACGCGGTGTCGGCGAGCTCCTCGTCGACCGGTCCGCGGTCCACGACGCGCGCCGTGGCGTCGAGGCGCCGGCGCGCCTCGTTGAACGCGATCCGGTAGAGCCAGGTCGACAGGCGCGCCCGCTCCTCGAAGGCCCCCAGGCTGCGCCACGCGCGGACGAAGACCTCCTGGGCGACCTCCTCGGCGTCGTGCGCGCCGAGCCCGAGCCGGCGCAGGAGCGCGAGCACGCGCCCGGCGTGCGCGTCGACGAGGCGGGCGAACGCGTCGAGGTCGCCCGCCCGCGCGCGGGCCAGGAGCTGCGCCTCCTGCCGGTCCTCGTCCGGCGCCCGGCCGGGCGTCATCCGACGGGGGCGGGCGGGTGGCCTCCGCCAGGGTCCTCGCCGCGCAGGCGCGCGAGGACGGCGGTGGAGAGCGCGCTCGCCTCGGGCGGACCGGCGACCTCCGCCGCAGGCGGCTCCGCGGGAGGGGCCGGGCCGGCGGCCAGGAGGCCCAGCCCGCGCACGACCTCGCGCAGCGCCCGCAGCTTGCGGGCGCACACCGGGCACAGGTGGACGTGGCGCTCCATGCGCCGCCGGCCGCGCCGGGACAGGTCGTCCTCGACGTAGGCGGACATCCTGGGCGGCGCCCAGCGGTGGTCGAGCGTGAAGGTCAGCGACGCCATCGCCCGCCAGTGTGGCGTCCCGCGCGGCCGCTCCCGGTCACGCCGTCGCGACCGCGTGCTCGACCTCCCACGCCGCCCGCGCCTCGGGCGTCGTGGGGTCGAAGTCGGGCTTGAGGCGCGCGTGGATCTCGCGCAGGTCGGTCCACAGGTCGTAGATCGAGGGGCGGCCCCAGAACCAGTAGCCGACGTAGACCTTCTCGATCCGCAGGCCGGGGGAGAGGACCACGGTGTGCGGGACGCCCGCGTTGGCGTGGTGCGGGTCGGTGTACTCGTTGATGTCGAGCATCCGCTGGAGCTCGAGGTCGGCGTCGGCCAGGAACGTCCAGTGTGCGCCGGCGGCGATCCGCATCCTCAGGACGTCGTGCAGGCCGTTGGGCAGGACCGTCACCATCTCGGTGAAGGCCACCGGGCACCACTCGTGGAGCCTGACCAGCGCCCGCTGGTGCTGGCGCTCGCGCGGGCAGTGCTCGCCGCGCCCCAGCATCAGGACGAGGCAGTTGTCGCCCTGGAGGTCGGAGAGCCGGTGCAGCGTCCCGTCCTCGTCGGGCAGCTCGACGTCGGGGAACGTCGCGCCGGGCTCGAGGTGCCTGCTCATCGTGGCCTCCTGAGGCGGTAGATCGAGGAGCGGGCGGCGACGTACAGCGTGCGGCCGTCGGCGTCCCCCCAGGTCAGGTTGTGCGGCGCCTCGGGCAGCCGCAGCAGCCCCAGGCGCTCGCCGTCGGGCGCGATGACCCAGACGCCGCCGGGCCCGCACGCCAGCACCGCGCCCGTCGCCGGGTCGACGGCCAGGCCGTCGATGGCGTCCTCGCCGGGCTCGCCGGTGAGGTCGCACAGCACCGAGGAGGACACGACGCGCAGGTCGTCGTCGAGCACGTAGCGCAGGACCGCCTTGTGCCCGGGGTCCCAGTCGCCGACGTACAGCACCCGGTCGTCGTCGGCGGCGAACGCGAGCCCGTTGGGTCCGACCAGCTCGTCGGTGACGAGCCGGACCTCGCCGTCGCGGCGGACCGCGAAGACGCCTGAGAACGGGAGCTCCTTGGCCGGGTCGTCGAAGGCCGCCGGCAGCCCGAACGGCGGGTCGGTGAAGAACGTCGTCCCGTCGCCGCGCACGACGACGTCGTTGGGCGAGTTCAGCCGCCGGCCGTCGTAGGCGTCGGCCAGCACCTCGAGGTTGCCGTGGGGCTCGACGCGGACGACCCGCCGGTTGCCGTGCTGGCAGAGCACGAGGCGCCCGTCGGGGTCGAAGGCCAGCCCGTTGGAGCCCGGTTGGTCGAAGCGCCCGACGTCGAGCCCCGTGTAGCCGCTCTTGGGCCGGAAGACGTCCACGGTCCCGACGGGATCCCAGCGGTAGATCGCGTTCGTGTTCGGCGACGAGAACAGCAGCGCGCCGTCCGGGCTCCACACGGGCCCCTCGGTGAACTCGAAGCCGCCGGCCACCCGCTCGAGGTGGGCGCCCGGCGGGACGATGTCGTCCAGCGCGGCGTCGTGGCGCTCGACCTCCAGGGGGGCATCGTGGCCCGCCGCGGCCCGGCCCGGCGCGTAGACGTCGAGCGTCGCCGAGCGCATCCAGATGTAGTTCGCCGGCGCGACCGAGATCGGGCCGTTGATCCCGAACACCGCGAGGTGGAAGGTCTGCCCGGGGCGCGCGTCGTGCGTCAGCACCACCCGGTTGGGGACGTTGAAGCCCCCCACCACCCGGCCGCCCGCGGTCCCCAGGGCGACCGGCAGGTCGCCGTCGACCCAGACCTCGGCGTAGTCGTCGACCACCACCTCGAAGACGATCGTCGTCCCGGTCGCGTCGAGGTCGCCGAAGCGCTCCGGGATCGTCACGGCGGTGCGGTACCAGCAGAAGCACACGCGCCCGCGGCTCAGCCGCCGCGTGGTGTCGGCCGGGGCCAGGACCTCCCAGCCGGCGTCGTCGAAGTCCACCGCCTCGGCATGGGGCTCGACGTCGTACGTGCGGCTCGGGACGCTGCCGGGACCGAGCGGGTCCGCCGACCCGGGGCCGGCGAGCTCGACGAAGTCGACCTCGCGCACGCGCGCGTCGGCGAAGCGCCACGTGGCGCCGACGAGGGCCGCGCCGTCGTCGCGCTGGAGGTCGACGATGGCGTCGGGCCGGCCCGGGAGCAGCTCGGGCGGCCCGGGGAGGCGGGCGGCGGCGCTCAGCGCGGCGACGGTGGCGGCCATCTCAGGCCCCGACCTTCACGACGAAGTACAGGAACGGGTCGGAGACGTCGGTGAACTGGTGCGGCACACCGGCCGGGATGGCGAGGACGTCACCCTCCCCGAGGGCGTGCGGCGTTCCGCCCCGCACCGCCGCGGCGCGCAGCTCGCCGGGCGCCACCTCGCGCGGGTCGACCATCTCGCCCCCGGTGACCACGGTGGCCGTCCCGCGCACGACGTGCATGACGTCGACGTCTCGCTCGTGGAACTCGACCTCGCCCGGGGCGTCACGGCGCCCGGCGTCGAGCTTGTAGCCCCCGTCCGAGAAGAGCAGGCCGCCGGTGGCGAAGCGCTCCTCGAGCGCCGCGCGGTCGACGTGCAGCGCGCCGTTGCCGGCGTGCGCCTCGCGCTCGGCGATCGCCGCCTCGATCGCGCGGGCGCCGATCGTGGCGAGCTCCTGGTCCTCGTCGGCGGACGACGCGCCGCTGACCCCGACGGCGCCGACGACCTCGCCGTCGGCGGAGATGGGCATCCCGCCCTGCAGCGGGACGGCGCGCGCGAGGTGCAGCGCCGACGGCCGCCCGCCCGACGCCTGGTCCTCGAAGTCCTTGCTCGGGCGGCGGTAGATCGCCGCGGTGCGCGCCTTGTCGGTCGTGACCCGGACACTGGCCACCTGCGCGGCGTCGGGCCGCACGAGGAACATGAGCTCGCCGCCCGCGTCGACGGCCGACACCACCGGTGCGACGCCGCGGAGCGCGGCGGCGGCGCCCACGGCCTCCGCCGCCAGGCGGGCGCCGTCGTACGTCAGGGCCGGCACCTCGCGGACGCTGAAGTCCGTCGCCGCGGCGGCGATGGAGATCGCCTCGTCCTCGTCGGGCGTCTCACCGCTGGTGCCCACGGCCCCGACGACCTCGTCGCCGACCTTCAGCGGGATGCCGCCGATGAGCGCCGACGCGCCGTGGAGGGCCAGCGCGCCGAGGCGCCCACCGGTGACCTGCTCCTCCATCTCACGGCTGGGGCGGACGAAGATCGCGGCCGTGCGGGCCTTGTCGACCGCGACCCGCGCGCTGGCCACCTGGGCTCCGTCGGTGCGGTGCAGCGCGACGACCTCGCCCGACGGGTCGACGACGCAGACGTAGACGCGCGAGCCCTGCGCGCGGGCCTGGGCCTCGGCCTCGGCGACGACGGCGTCGGCGCCGGCGGTGTCGATGACCTTGCGGGTGCGGGTGAGCGGCATGGCGGGTCAGGCCTCCTGGAGGTGGCGGGTGGGGACGGACCAGATCGCGGTGTCCGCGGTGACGAGCAGCAGCTCGCGCGCGGGCGGGACCCAGGCCAGGTGGACGGCTCCGGGCACGGGCAGCAGATCCAGCGGCTCGCCCGCCGGGCCGTGGACGTGGACGCCGCGGGCGCCGCACGCGTACACGTGCCCGACCGCGTCGACCTCGAGCCCGTCCGGGCCGACGTCGTCCGCGATCGGGAAGCTGGCGAGTCGCTCCGGGCGGCGCTCGGGCGCGACCGCGAAGACGTCCACGCGGTGGCGCTCGGAGTCGCCGACGTAGAGCGTGCGGCCACCGGGGGAGAAGGCGAGCCCGTTGGGCTGGCCGCCGCCGTCCACGACCGCCTCGGTGCGGCCACTGCGGGGGTCATGGCGGAGGACTTCGGCGCCGCGCCGCGGGCGCGGGCGGAAGCCCTGCAGGAACCCGTAGGACGGGTCGGTGAGCCACAGCGCGCCATCGGGCCCGACGACGACGTCGTTGGGCGAGTTCAGCGGCAGGCCGTCGACCGTGTCGACCACGACCTCGGCGGCGCCCGTGCGACGGTCGACGAGGGTCAGCCGCGCCGGGACGTCGAACGAGCCCTGCTCGCACACGAGCAGCCGCCCGTCCGGGGCGAGCGCCATGCCGTTGGGGTTCACGGCGTCGGACGGCACCCGCGTCACTCGCCCGTCGCGCAGGGACAGGCGGCGGATCCCGGCGGCAAGCCCCGCCCGTGGCGTCGACGTGAAGTACAGCGCGCCCTCGTCGGGCACGACGACCGGGCCCTCGTGCGCGTCGGTGGCGACGGCCAGGGTCACGACGGGCTCCGTGACGGGCATCGCGCTCATGCCGCCGCCGGGACCCTGGCCCCGAGCGCCGCGAGCGCGTCGACGAACGCCTCGGAGAAGGTGGGAAAGGGCTGGATCGTGTCGCGCAGGACGTCGAGCGGGACCCGCGCGCGGATGGCGAGCGTGGCCTGCTGCAGCCACTCGCCCGCCTCGGGCCCGAGGGCGTAGGCACCGGTCAGGCGCTCGCCGTCGGCGATGAGCGTCAGGAAGCCGGGGTGCGCGGCGAAGGCGCGCGTGTAGGTCGCCAGCCTGGGCACGGCGCTGAGCGCGACCGTGGCGGTCCGCTCGCCCTCGGTGGCCCCGACCGCCGCGGCCTGCGGGTCGCTGAAGACGACGCGCGGGACGGCGTCGTAGCCCGCCTGCCGCGGCTCGCCCAGGATGTTGGCCGCGGCGATGCGCGCCTGGTGCTTGCCGACATACGTCAGCGGCCACAGCCCGGTGACGTCGCCGATCGCCCACAGCCCGTCGCCGGCGGCCATGCGCCCGTCGACGGGGATGCCGCGGGTGGCGTCCCCCACGCCGACCGTCTCCAGGCCCAGGCCGCGCACACGCGGGCGGCGCCCGGTGGCGACGAGCAGCCGGTCGCCGCGCAGGGCGGTGCCGTCGGGCAGCTCGAGCACGTAGTCGTCGCCCTCGCGCCGCGCGGCCGAGGCGTGCTGCCCGAAGTGCAGCTCGACGCCCTCGGCGCCGAGCACGGAGCCCAGCGCGTCGCCGAGCTGCCGCGGCTCGCGGGGGAGGACGTGGTCCATGCCCTCGACCACCGCGACCTCGGCACCGAGACGGCGCAGGGCCTGCGCGGTCTCCACGCCGACGGCGCCGCCGCCGAGCACGAGCAGGCGCCGGGGGACCTCGGTCACCGCCGTGGCCTCGCGGTTGGTCCACACGCCGTCGAGCTCGCGCAGCCCGGGCACAGGCGGGATGACCGGCTCCGAGCCGGTGGCCACGACGACGTGGCGGGCGGTCAGGCGGCGGTCGCCCACGACGACCGCACCTGGACCGTCGAGGCGGCCGTCGCCGCGGACGAGCTCGATGCCGTGCTCCTCGAGCCATGGGAGCGCACCCGCGTCGTCGTGGCCCGAGACCATGTAATCGCGCCAGGCGAACGCCGCACCGGCGTCGAGCGTCCCGGCGACCGCTTCGCGCGCGCCGGGGACCGCGCGGGCGGCGGTGAGCGCCTCCCCGGGCCGCAGCAGGGTCTTGGACGGGATGCAGCCCCAGTAGGAGCACTCCCCGCCGACGAGCTCGCGCTCGACGAGCGCGACCCGCAGGCCGCCGTCGGCCAGCGCGCCCGCGCAGACCTCGCCGGCCGGCCCGCCGCCGAGGACGATGGCGTCGACGTCCGGGCCCCTCATGCCGTCCGCCCCCGCGCGCGGTCGATCTCGTTCGCGGCGGTGATGAAGCCGATGTGGCTGTAGGCCTGCGGGAAGTTGCCGAGCTGCTCGCCCGTCGCCGTGTCGATCTCCTCGCCGAGCAGCCCGAGGTCGTTGGCCGCGCCGACGAGGTCGTCGAAGAGCGCCTCGGCCCGGTCGACCTCGCCGGCCTGCGCCAGCGCGGAGACCAGCCAGAAGGTGCAGACCGCGAACGTCCCCTCCTCGCCCGAGAGGCCGTCGGGGTTCACCCCGTCGGCGCGGTTGCGGTAGCGCAGCACCATGCCGCCCTCCGTCAGCTCGCGGGCGACCGCCTCGATCGTGCTGCGCATCCGCACGTCGCTCGCCGGCAGGAACCCGTAGATCGGCATGAGCAGCACGGCCGCGTCGAGGTCGTCGCTGTCGAAGGCCTGCGCGTAGGCCTGCTGCGCCTCGCTCCAGCCGCGCTCGAGGATCGAGGCGCGGATCGCGTCGCGCTCGGCCGTCCAGGCCTCGAGGTGGGCGTGCTGGCCGAGGTCGGGCGCGAGCTTGACGGCGCGGTCGAGCGCCACCCAGCACATGACCTTCGAGGACAGGTGGTGGCGCGGCTCGCCGCGCATCTCCCAGATGCCCGAGTCGGTCTCGCGCCAGCGGCGCGCGGCGGTGTCGGCCAGGTCGGCCACGAACGCGCGGATCTCGGGGTGCAGCTCGCCGAGGCGCTCGTGGTAGAGGTGCAGGGCGCTGAGCAGCTCGCCGTAGACGTCGAGCTGCGTCTGGTCCCAGGCGCCGTTGCCGACGCGCACCGGCCGCGAGTCACGCCAGCCACGCAGGTGGCCGAGCACGCGCTCGCTGAGGTCGTGCTCGCCGCGGATCCCGTACATGATCTGCAGCGAGCCCTCGCCGGCCCGGCCGCCGGCCGAGCTCGTCATGAAGGACACGAAGTCCTCGGCCTCGTCGGGGCACGCCCCGAGGTAGAGCGCCTCGAGCGTCAGGCTCGAGTCGCGGATCCACGAGAAGCGGTAGTCCCAGTTGCGCTCGCCGCCCACGCCCTCCGGGAGCGCCGCGGTGGGAGCGGCGACGATGGCGCCCGTCGGCCGGAAGGTCAGGCCCTTCAGGACGCGCGCGCTGAGGCGGACGAGGTCGCGGTGCGGTCCCTCGTAGATGTCGTGCTCGGCCTCCCAGGAGCGCCAGGCCTCGATCGTGTCGTCGATCCGCGCGGCCACGGCCTCGGGCGGCGCGGCCATCGGGCGCGCGCTCGTCACGGCGGCCCAGTGCAGCGCGAAGCCGACCCGCTCGCCGGCGGCGACGGCGAAGCGCGCGCGCATCGTCGAGTCCTCGATGGTCACCGGGACCCCTGAGGAGACGGCGATCTGGTTGGGGCCGCCGAAGGTGCGCCCCCCGCCCTCCTCGTGGCGGAAGAGCGGGCGGACCAGGCCGTACTCCGGCCGCGGCGCCACCTCGAGCTCGAACTCGACCGTGCCCGAGAGGCCCTCGACCAGGCGCAGGACCTCGTGCGGCGCGTCGCGCCCGACGTCGTGCCCGCGCTGCCCGGGGGCGAAGGCCATGGCGTCGACCAGGCGGGCCGAACCGGAGCGCGTCGTGAACGTCGTCTCGAGGACGAGCGTCCCCGGCAGGTAGCGGCGCACGGACGTGCTCGGTCCCGCCGGGGTGATCGACCAGTGGCCGGCCTCGGGGTCGAGGATGCGCGCGAAGACCGCGGGCGAGTCGTAGTGCGGCAGGCACAGCCAGTCGAGCGAGCCGTCGCGGTCGACGAGGGCGGACGACGTGCAGTCGGCGAGCAGGCCGTAGTCGGCGATCGGCCGGAAGCCCGACGCGCGGCGCTGCGCGGCGGAGGCGGCCTCGGCGGGCAGGGTGGTCATGGCCTCCTGCGTCCCGCGCGCCGACGGGGCGTTACGCCCGCGTTCATCGCCGCGCCGCCCGTAACGCCCGGCCGCGTGACCGGGACTGCGGCCGGGCCATGACGCTCTCCTTCACGAACCTCCTCATCGTCGTCGCCGTGGGGTTCGCGGCGCCGCTGGCCCTCGGGTTCGTGCCGCGCGTGCGCCTGCCGTCGATCGTGCTCGAGATCGTCGCCGGCATCGTCGTCGGCCCGGCCGTCCTCGGCTGGGTGCACGTCGACGACCCGGTGCGGGTCTTCTCGACGGTCGGACTCGCCTACCTGCTGTTCCTCGCCGGTCTGGAGATCGACTTCAGCCGCCTGCGCGGCCGGGTCCTGCGCCTCGCCGCCCTCGCCTTCGGGGCGTCGCTGCTCATCGCCGTCCTCGTCGGCATCGCGCTGCAGGCCGGCGGCCTGGCCAAGCAGCCGGTCTTCGTCGCCATCGTCCTGTCGGCGACGTCGCTCGGCGTGCTCGTCCCGGTGCTCAAGGACGCCCACGAGAGCGGCACGACCTTCGGCCAGCTCATCATCGCCAGCGGCACGATCGCGGACTTCGCGACGGTCATCCTCCTGTCGCTCTTCTTCTCGCGCGAGGCGTCCTCCACCACGACCAAGGTCGTCCTGCTCGGCGGGCTGTTCGTCGTCGCGGTCGTCGTCGCGCTCGCGATCGCCGGCGTCGAGCACTCGCGGCGCCTGAAGGACGTCTTGCGCCGGCTGCAGGACACGAGCGCCCAGATCCGCGTCCGCGGCGCCTTCGTGCTGCTGATCGGCCTCGTGGCGCTGGCGGGCGAGCTGGGGCTCGAGGTCATCCTCGGCGCCTTCATCGCCGGCGCGATCATCTCCCTCGTCGACCAGGACCGCGAGATGACCCATGCCACCTTCCGGCTGAAGCTCGACGCGGCGGGCTTCGGGATCTTCATCCCGGTCTTCTTCGTCAGCACCGGGGTGACGTACGACCTCGACGCGCTCACGTCGAGCACGTCGACGATCATGCACGTGCCGGTCTTCCTCGCGGCGCTCGTGGCCGTGCGCGGGCTGCCCGCTCTCCTGTACCGGCCGGTCATCCCCCGCGAGCGCATCCCAGTCGCGATCCTCATGCAGTCGACGTCGCTGCCCTTCATCGTCGCGGCGACCCAGGTCGGCCTCGCGCTCGACGTCGTCACGCCGGCCAACGCCGCCGCGCTGGTGGCCGCCGGGTTGCTGTCGGTGGTGCTGTTCCCGGTCGCGTCGCTGGTCCTGCTGCGCCGCCAGGCGCAGCCGGCGGCGCGGCGCCTCGTCGTGGCGCCCGAGGCCTGACGGTGGCGCGTGCGCCGCTCGCGGTGCCGGGCGTTCACCGCCCCCTTCGGCGGCGCGCGGCTGGAGCGGTCGTGAGCCGCGCGTTCACCCGGGTGAACCCGGCCCGGGGTGATGACCGCTCACCCCGTGCGGGCCGAGTCTCGGACCCATGCCCGAGATCCTCACGCAGACACCGTCGCCGGCCCTGGCGGGACGCGGGGCCGAGGACCGCGAGCTCGTCGCCGCGCTGCGCCGCCGCGACGAGGCCGCCTTCGTCGCGCTCGTGGAGCGCTACGGGCCCATGATGCAGCGCGTGGCCCAGCACTACGTGCGCACGCCCTCGGTCGCCGAGGAGGTCGTGCAGGAGACCTGGTGCGCGGTGCTGACCGGCATCGACCGCTTCGAGGGCCGCGCGCGCCTGAAGACCTGGCTCTTCCGCATCCTCGTCAACCGGGCGATGCGCCGTGGGCAGCGCGAGGCTCGCTCAGTGCCGTTCTCCTCCCTGGCCGGCGCGGACGACGTCGACGCGGGCGCCGTCCCGGCCGAGCGCTTCCTGGGCGCCGGCGACCCGCGCTGGCCAGGGCACTGGGCGTCGCCGCCCGAGGCCTGGCCCGAGGAGCGCCTGCTCGCCCGCGAGACGCTCGGCCTCGTGCGCGAGGCCATCGCGCGCCTTCCGGTCCGCCAGCGCGACGTCGTGGTGCTGCGCGACGTCGAGGGGTGGGATCCCCCCGAGGTGTGCGACGCCCTCGGCCTCAGCGAGGGCAACCAGCGTGTCCTGCTCCACCGCGGCCGCTCGCGCGTGCGCGAGGCCCTTGAGCGCCACCTCGACCCGGAGCTCCAGGTGGCATGACGCCCATGACGTGCCGGGAGCTCGTCGAGCTCGTCACGGCGCGCCTGGAGGGCGCGCTCAGCGCCGGGGACGTGGCGCGGTTCGACGCGCACGTCGACGAGTGCCCCGGATGCGCGGCCTACGTGCGCCAGATCGAGGCGACGATCCGCCTGTCGCGGGCGACGGCCGAGCAGCTCGAGGGCTCGGCGGCGGTTCAGGCGCTGCTGCCGGCCTTCTGGAGCTGGGCCAGCACGATGCCGATGACCAGCCAGGCGCCGACGAGGTACGGGAAGACGTCGTAGGGCGACTCCGGCACCGGCCAGACGTGGTGGTAGAGGACGTAGCCGGCCACCGCGAGCCCGGCGAGCGGCAGCACGAGCTCGGCGCGTGAGCCCCGCGCGGCCAGGAAGCGCAGCGCGGCGACGTTCGTCAGGGCGTACATCGTCAGGAGCGCGAGGGTCCCGATCGTCGCGAACCAGAAGAAGACGTCCATCGGCGCAGCGCCCGCCGTGCCCGCCACCACGAGGATCACGAGGTCGAGCGCCAGGACGAAGGCCAGACCGCCTGCCGGGGCGCCGCGCCGCGACACGCGCGCGAGCGGCGCGGGCAGGCGCCCGTCACGGGCGAGGGCGAAGAGCATCCTCGCGGCCACCGACGCGCACCCCAGCCCGGCGCCGACCGCGCTGACGAGCGCCGCGAGGTCCAGGGCGTCGGCCATCCCCGCGCCCACGTAGCGCCCGGCCAGCTCGCCCAGCGGGGCGGGCGAGGTGGCGAAGGCGCGCACACCGGCGGCGTCGGTCCCGAAGCCGAGCGTCTGCACCGCGACGCAGAGGACGTAGAAGATCGCGCCGAAGCCGATCGCGGCGGCCATCGAGCGCGGGATCGCGCGTCGCGGCGCCGTCGCCTCCTCGCCGAGCGAGCCCGCCGACTCGAACCCGGCGAAGGAGAGGAAGCCGAAGGTGGACGCGAGCGCGATGGTGCCGAGCGTCGTGCCCGGCGGGGGCCGGAGCACGTCGGCGCTCAGCCCCCGGCCGTCCGGGGCCCCGCCGAAGGCGAGCTTCCCGGCGATGATCGCCATGACGACGAGGATGAGGGTCACCGAGACCACCTCGAAGAGCAGGAGCGTCCGCGCCGCGACCCGGATCTCGCGCGAGGCGATGGCACCGACGACGACCCACCCGGCGAGCGCGAGCGGCAGCCACGCCGCGTCGGCGGCGATCCCGGTGCTGGCCAGGAACGCGCGCGCGAAGACGGCGATGGCCGCGATCGAGACGACCGGGAAGACGAGGTACGTGCCCAGGAGCGCCCAGCCGGCGACGAAGCCCGCCCGTGGCCCGAGCGCCCCGCCGACGAACGCGTAGACCGAGCCGGCGCTCGCGAACTCCCCCGAGAGCCGGGCGAAGCCGTAGGCGACGAGCCCGACGCCGACGGCCGCGAGGACGTAGGCAAGGGTCGCCGCCCGCCCGAGCAGGCCCGCGGCGGCCACGCCGGTGATCGACACCGCCAGCGTCGGCGCCATGACGCCGATGGAGACCGAGGCGGTCGCGAGCTGACCGAGCTCGCGGCGCAGGCCACCCAGGCGCCGGACCGGCGCCGGTCGCGTCGGGCCCCCCTGCGCGATCGTGCCCAGGGGCCGACCGTACCCGCCGCAACCGCCGCGGGTCCAGTGGAGGCGAGCGGCCGTCCCGTTAGGGTCGGCCCATGGAGGGGCTCGCCGGACGGCGCGCGCTGGTCACCGGGGCGGCCCGCGGGATCGGGCGCGCGACCGCCGTGCGACTCGCAGCCGAGGGGGCGCGCGTGGCGCTGGTCGACGTCGACGAGGCCGCCCTCCGCGACGCCGCCGAAGCGCTGCGCGACGCCGGGCACGATCCGCTGGCCGCCCCGGCCGACGTGAGCGACGAGCACGCCGTCGCGGACGCCGTCGGCGCTGCGGTGGAGGCGTTCGGCGGTCTCGACGTCGTCGTCGCCAACGCGGCGGTGCAGCTCGTGGGCCGCGACGACCGCGCGGACCGCCTCGACGCCGACGTGTGGCGGCGGACGCTGGACGTGAACCTCACCGGCGCGTTCCTGACCGCGAAGCACGGGATCCGCGCGCTGTTGGGGTCCGGCGGCGGAGCGGTCGTCTGCGTCGCCTCGCCGGCCGGGGCCTACGGGCTCGCCCCGGGACTCGACGCGTACTCGGCCAGCAAGGCGGGCGTGAGCGGCCTCGTCAGGGTCCTCGCCGCCGACTACGCGCGCGAGGACGTCCGCGTGAACGGGGTCTGGCCGGGCATCACGGAGACGCCGATGAACGCGTGGTGGACGGGCGACCCCGCCCGGCGCGCCGAGGTCCTGGCGCCGGTGCCGCTCGGGCGCGCGGCGCGGGCCGAGGAGGTCGCCGCCGTCGTCGCCTTCCTGGCCTCGGGCGACGCGACCTACGTGACCGGCGCGCTGTGGGCGGTCGACGGCGGGCTGACCGCGGTCTAGGGTCGCACCATGGGCACCAGGCCGCCGGAGGTGAGGCCGGACGCCCTCGGGGTCATCGCGGCGACGAAGCTGCGCGCACCCCCGGTCCGGGGGCAGTTCGTGCCGCGCGACGCCCTCGTCGCGGTGGTGGCCGGTGCGCCGCACACGCGGCTGACCCTCGTCTCCGCGCCCGCCGGCTCGGGCAAGACGACCCTCCTCGCGCTCTGGCGGGCGGCGCCGTTCGAGCAGCGGCCGTTCGCCTGGCTGTCGCTCGACCGCTCCGACGACGACCCGGCCCGCTTCTGGGCGTGCGTCATCGAGGCGCTGCGGACCGTCGCGCCGGGGGTCGGGGCCGGGGCCGAGGGCGCGCTCCGCTCGCCCCGCGCCGGGCTCGAGGACGTCGTCATCCCGCTGCTGGTCAACGAGCTCGCGACCTGGGAGGACCAGGTCGTCCTCGTCCTCGACGACCTCCACGAGGTGCGCGACCCGCGGATCCACGCGTCGCTGGCGATGTTCGTGGACCGCCTGCCGCCCACGGTGCACGTCGCCGTTGCGACGCGCGCGGACCCGGCGCTGCCGCTGGCCCGCCTGCGGGTCCGCGACGAGCTGGTCGAGCTGCGGGCAGGCCACCTGCGCTTCGACGAGCACGAGGCGCGGGAGCTCCTCAACGGCGGCCTAGGCCTCGGCCTCGCGGCCTCCGACGTCGCGACGCTCCAGCGCCGCACCGAAGGGTGGGCGGCGGGGCTGCAGCTCGCCGGGCTCTCGCTGCGGGGCCGGCGCCTGGCCGGCGAGCCGGCCGCCGTCCCGGCGGCCGACGACCGCCTCGTCGTCGACTACCTGGTCACCGAGGTGCTGGAGGGCGTCGATCCGGCGCTGCGGCGGTTCCTGGAGCGCACGTCGATCCTCGAGCGCCTCACGGCGGAGCTGTGCGCGGCGGTCACCGGCGAGGGCGTCGACGCCTGCGCGGAGCGCCTGGCCGAGCTCGATCGGCGCAACCTGTTCACCACGGCGCTCGACGCGCAGGGCCGCTGGTACCGCACGCACCCGCTGCTCTCGGAGGCGCTCGCGCGCCACCTCGAGGCGGCCGACCAGCGCGCCACGCTCGAGCTCCACCGCCGCGCGTCGCGCTGGTGGGCCGCACACGGCGCGTGGCCTGAGGCCGTCGCTCACGCCCTCGCCGCCGGCGACGGCGAGTGGACCGCTGAGCTCGTGGCCGCCGGCTGGCGGCCGGTGTTCAACCGGGGGTGGCTGACGACCGTCGCCGGGTGGCTGCGCGCGCTGCCCGAGGACCGCGTCGAGCGCGATCCGCAGCTGTGGCTCGCGCGGGCGTGGACCGCGCTCGACGTCGGAGCGCTCGACGCGGTCCAGCCCTGGCTCGAGAACGCGGCCGGGGGTGAGGACGAGCGGGCGGCGTGGGCCGGCGTCCTCCTCGCCCTGCGACGGTTCAAGTCCGGCGACGTGCCCGGCGCGCGGCGCGACCTGGAGCGCGCGCAGGGCCGTCCCGACGCCGGGGCCTTCTGGCGCACGGTCGAGGTCCTCGTGGACGGCGTCACCGGGTTCTGGGCCCTCGGGCCGGGCGACGCGTCGGTCGAGGCGTTCACCGAGGCGCGCCGCCTCGCGCTGGCCGACGACAACGTCCTCGGCGCCCACTACGCGGTCGGCTACCTCGCCCTCGCGTCGGCGGAGCGAGGCGATCGCGACGTCGCCGCGGCGCTGCTCGACGAGGCGGAGGCCCTCGTGGCGCGCGAGCCCCCGGTGGCGGAGCACTTCACGGCGATGGCGGCCGCCCTGGCGCGCGGCCGGCTGGCCGAGCTGACCGGCGACGGCGCGCTCGCCGCCGAGCAGCTCGGACGCGCCGTCGACCTGGCCCGCCGCGGGGCCGGGCGGCCGGAGCTGGACGCCGCCCGCGGCGCCCAGGCGCGGGTCGAGGCGACAGGCCGTCAGGCGGCGTCTGACGGCGCGCTCGCGCCCGCGACCGTCACACCGCCGGCACGAGCGCCACGCGCGCCGCTCAGCGAGGGCGAGCTGCGCGTCCTCCGCCTCCTGCCGAGCGCGCTCTCGTTGCGGGAGATCGGCGGCGAGCTCTTCGTCTCGCACAACACCGTCAAGACCCATACGCGCAGCATCTACGCCAAGCTGCGCGTCACCGGTCGCGAGGAGGCCGTGCATCGCGCGAACGAGCTGCACCTCCTCTGAGGAGTCGGTCGGCGCGGCATGTCGAGCGCCGCGGTCGGGCGTCCTCCGGCTACGCCAGGGCGCCGAAGGCGCCGGCGAAGAAGACGAGCGGGTCGTCGACGGGCGCGATGCGCAGGGTGTCGACCCGCCCCACGACGATCCAGTGATCGCCGGTGGGGTGCTCGGCGACGATCTCGCACTCGAGGGCGGCGAGCGCGTCGGTGAGCAGCGGGACGCCGCCGCGTCCGAGCTCCCAGTCGAGGCCCGCGAACCGGTCTGCGCCGGCAGGGGTCGCGCGTCGTGCGAAGCGCTCGTGCCGGCGCCCCAGCACGTTCACGCCGAAGCGGCGCGCGCGCCGCATGCGGGACCACGTGAGCGAGCTGCGCGACGGGCAGAACGAGATCAGCGGCGGGTCGAGCGAGACCGACGTGAGCGAGTTGACGATGAGCCCGGCGGGCTCACCGTCCGGGGCCGCCGTGACGAAGGCGACGCCGGTCGCGAACCTGCCGAGTGCGGTGCGGAACGCTTCGCGCGTCCGACGCCCGCGTGGAGCGGGCTGGAGCCGCGAGCGCCATGTCAGTGGAGCTGCGTCGCTTCGCCGAGGGCGACGTGGGCGAGGTGGTCGTAGGCGCGGTTGGCGCCGAGCGGGTGCATGAAGGCGCCGGCCTTGACGTCGCGGTAGGCGCGCGCGAGCGGGCTGCCGTTGACGTAGCCGGCGCCGCCCGAGAGGGCGAGCGCGCGGTCCACGATGCGGGCGGCCGCCTCGTTGACGAACGCCTTCGCGGCCTGGGCCTCGGCGAACAGCGCGTCGAGCTCCTCGGCGCTGCCGTCGGAGGCCGGGTTGGCCGCGCGGTGCTCGTCGATCAGCGCGGCCGCGCGCGACGAGGACGCCGCGCGAGGCGGCGAGGTCGACGGCGTTGTCGGCGACCTGCATGCGCGGGCGGGCGTCGCCGTTGATGCGTCCGGCGAGGCCGCGGCGGGCGCTCGCGTCGGCCGACTCGGCGATGCCGAGCGAGGCGGCGGCGTGGAACAGGCCGGACACGAGGTTGCGCTCCATGTAGGGCAGCGGGTCGCCGGCGCGGAAGCCGCCGCGCACGCCGGACTGCGGCAGCGCGACGCCGTCGAGCGAGATCGAGTTGCTGCCCGGAGGCGCGCATCCCGAGCGCGTCCCAGTCGTCGTGGATGACGACGCCGGGCGCGTCGGTCGGCACCATCGCGTAGGCGTAGCGCTCGGTGCCCTCGTCGTCGGCGTAGGTGACGGCGACGTAGAGGTCGGTGGCGGCAGGCGACATCGTGCAGAACAGCTTGCGGCCGTCGATCCGCCAGCCCGACCGCGTGCGGGTGGCGATCGTGCCCGGGCGCGTGAGGTCCTGGCCGCGCTCGCTGATGGCGGCGGCCAGGACGACCCCGTCCCGGGCGATCTGCTCGAGCGACGAGGCGAAGCCGCGCGCGCGGCGCTCCGCCCCGGCCGCGACCGCGATCTGGCGACGACGCTCCATGTTGAGCACGGCGACGAGGTGCATGTTCACGCCGATCGCGACGGACGCGTCGCCGCGCGCCAGGCGGCTCGACGCGACGACGAGGTCGTGCGCGGACGAGACGCCGAGCCCACCGAGCTCGACCGGGACGGGCGCCGTGAAGTAGCCGGCGGCCTTGAGGGCGTCGATCGCCTCGAAGGGGTAGCTGCCGTCGCGGTCGTGCTCCGCCGCGCGGGCGGCGAGCTCCTGCGGAGAGCTCCTCGGCGATCGCCACGAGGCGGGCGCCGGCGTCGGTGTGGGCTGTGAGTTCGATCGGCATGGCGGAAGCACCGGTCCGCTCGTCGGCTCCGTGGCCGGAGCGCGGCCCCGGCCACGGAGCGGCGAGCGAGGTCAGTCGGTCGTCACCTCCAGGTCGACGGGCACGCCGTTGGTGACCATGTCGTAGACGGCCGAGCGCCGCTGGCCCGCTCCACGACCTCGCGGAGCTTCTCCTCCGGCGCGTTGCCGGTGACGCGGAACGACACGCCGATGCGCTCGAACCCGTTGCGCGGCTCGTCGTCGACGCCGAGCGCGCCGCGCACGTCCATGTCGCCGGTCAGGGTCGACTCGACGGAGGTGAGCTCGACCTTGCGCGCCGCGGCCACGTAGACGATCGACGTCGTCAGGCAGGCGGCGAGCGCGTGCAGCAGGTACTCGGCCGGGTTGGCCCCGGTGTCGGTGCCGAGCAGGATCGCCGGCTCGCCGGCGTCGAGCTCGAACGCCTCGCGGCGGGTCGTGTCCTCGCCGCCGGCGGCGTAGAAGCCCTTGATCGTCGAGCGGTTGTGGGCGCCGTCGATCCAGCGGTTGGTGGCGCGGAACTGGAACTTCGCCAGCTCCGGCTGCGCCTTGATCAGGTCGAGCGTGGCGAACATCTTCTCGGTGTCCACGCCGTTGCGGATCGGGGCCGGTCACTGCGGCTCATCTGGGAGACCTCCTGGGTCGTCGGGTGGTGGTGCAAGGCTCCTCCCGGGCCGCCCGCGCGACATCGGCGCCACCACCCAACTCCGGGCGGAGGTGTGGCGGGATGCACGTAGTCGGTCACGCGCGCGGGTCCGCGAGCACGCGCGCCGGATCCGGCGGTGCCATCGGGATTACGATCGTGCCCGTTGAGGCACGAGACGCGCTTCTGCACCTCGTCCGACGGCGTCGGGCTCGCCTACGCGATCGACGGCGAGGGGCCGCCGCTCGTGAAGGCGAGCAACTGGATGACCCACCTCGACTACGAGCGGCAGAGCCCGGTCTGGCGCCACTGGGTCAGGGAGCTCAGCCGGGGGCAGCACGCTCGTCCGCTACGACGAGCGCGGCTGCGGGCTCTCGGACCGCCAGTTCGCCGGCACGCCGTCGCTCGACTCCTTCGTCGGCGACCTCGCCGCCGTGGTGGACGCTGCCGGACTCGAGCGGTTCGCGCTGCTGGCCCTCTCCGGCGGGGGGCCGACCGCGATCGAGTACGCCGCCAGGAACCCCGAGCGCGTGAGCCGCCTCGTCCTCTACGGGACCTGGGCGCGCGGTCGCGACCTGCGCGGCGACGCCGAGGCCGAGCGAGTCGCGGGTGCTGGGCGACCTGATCCGAGTGGGCTGGGGCGGCGCCGTCCCGGCCTTCCGCCAGGTGTTCAGCTCGATCTACATCCCGAGCGCCGGCGAGGAGCAGAAGCGCTGGTACGACGAGCTGCAGCAGGCCTCGAGCAGTGGCGAGATGGCTGCACGGCTGTGGCGGTCGCGCAACCGCATCGACGTCAGGGACACGGCACGCCGCGTCACGCAGCCCGCGCTCGTCCTGCACGCGCGGCATGACGGGGCCGTCCCCTACGAGGAGGGACGGCGCCTGGCGGCCCTCCTCCCGGACGCCCGCTTCGTGACGCTCGAGAGCGACAACCACATCCTCCAGGAAGGCGAGCCCGCCTGGCAGGCGTTCCTCTCGGAGGTGCGCGCGTTCCTCGGCGACGACGAGCGGGCACGCCCCGCACCCGCCGATCTGTCCGAGCTGAGCGAGCGCGAGCGCGAAGTGCTCGAGCTGGTGGCCGCCGGCCTGAGCAACGAGGAGATCGGCGAGCGGCTGTTCCTGAGCACGCGGACGGTGGAGCGCCACCTCTCGAACGTCTACGCGAAGCTCCGGCTCTCCGGCAAGTCCGCACGCGCGGCCGCAGCCGCACGATTCTCGCGAACGTGACCACCGCGACAACGGCCCCGAGACCTCGGCGAGCACCGGGTCGGCGACCTCGTGGCGTGGCTGCGCGCGGGTCCGAGCCACGGCCCGGATAGGCTCCGCACGTGGCGCCCGCCGAGCCCTTCCTCATCGAGTTCCCGGCCGACGACCCCGAGCGCGCCCGGGCCTTCTGGGGCGCGCTGCTCGCGGCCGCGCTCGAGCCGCGCGAGGAGGCGCAGGGGGAGGGCTGGCAGACGCGGTCCGGCGATCACGCGGTCGGCGTCCACGCCCGCGGGCGCGGTCCCGGCGACACGGCGTCGCTGCCCTACTTCGCCGTCGATGACCTCCCCGCGGCGCTCGAGCGCGTCCGGGCCCTCGGTGGCAGCGTCGTGCACCCGGGCGACCGCTGGGCCATCTGCCGCGACTCCGAGGGCAGCCCGTTCGGACTCGCCCTCCGGGTCTAGGCGCCGGTGCTGCGCGCCTGCGCTCCGGCTCCGGGTGTCGCGCGGGTGTTGCGGCAGCGACCCGATCGGGATGATGCGCGCCGCGGCCGGTCCAGCGAGCCTCCTGGCGGGAGCTCATCGGGGCGCTCGGGGTCGCTCACGCGAAGCCACCTGACCACAGCGGCGGCCGGGGCACGGGCGCCGGCCTGTTCCCGGCGGTGACGGCTAGCCGGCCGCGAACACGTGCCAGGGCCCGGGCACGCCCTTCAGGTCGTGCGTCCCGCGGTCGTCGAACTCGATGCCCGAACCGACGACGAGGTCGCGCACGGTGCTCGAGACGAGCACCTCACTCGGGCCGGCCAGCGAGCTGACGCGAGCGCCGATGTTGACCGCCATGCCCTGGACGTCGTCGCTCGTCACGACGCACTCCCCGGTGTGCAGGCCGGCGCGGATCTCGACGCCGATCTCACGGACCTGCTGCGCGATGGCAGTCGCGCAGCGGACCGCGCGCGCCGGGCCGTCGAAGGTCGCGAGGAAGCCGTCACCCATCGTCTTGACCTCCCGCCCCCGATGGCGCTCGAGCTGCTCGCGCACGAGCCGGTCATGGGCGGCGACCACGGAACGCCAGCGGCCGTCGCCGACGTCCGCCGCGCGACGCGTCGAGTCGACGATGTCGGTGAACAGCACCGTCGCCAGCACCCGGTCGGGTTCCTCACGGTGCCGCGCCCCGGTCACGAACTCGGCGACCTCCTCGATGACGCCGTCGCCGTCCACGACCCAGGCGATGTGGTCCTCGCCCGGCAGCTCGACGAAGCGCGCGTCCGGCAGGGCCGCGGCAAGACGCCGGCCGACCCCCATGGGCACCGCCCGGTCGCCCCTGACGTGGAGGATCAACGTCGGGTGACGGATGGCCTCTAGGACCTTGGTGACGTCGAGGTGGAGCGCCGTCTCGAACCGCGCGCGGACCATCGCCGGGCTGCCGACCGCGCGCTCGAACATGCCGAACCGACGGACCGTCGCCTCCGTCGCCGCGGTGGGAGCGAAGAACTCCAGGCCCCGGCCCTCGCCCCAGTGGTCGAGCATGCCGACGGCGGCCTCGTACCAGTCGCGCTGTTCCTCCTGCTGGGCGGGCGTGTCCCGGAGGTAGCCACGTGAGAACGAGCCCATCAGCGTCAGCGACGAGACACGATCGGGGTACGTGGCGGCGAAGAGCGCGCTCATCGGGCCACCCTCCGAGTAGCCGAACAGCGCCGCCCGCTCGGAGCCGACCGCGTCGAGCACCGCACGCAGGTCCTCCATGTCCTGCTCGAGCGTCGGGACGCCGGGCGCGGGATCCGACACGCCCTGGCCGCGTTTGTCGTAGAGGATCAGCCGCGAGAACGACGCGAGCCGGTCGTAGAAGCGCTCGGTCGCCGGGAAGCTCCACGCGAGGTCGATGTGCGACATCAGGCCAGGGACGAAGACCAGGTCGACGGGACCGTCGCCGACGACCTGGTAGCCGATGTTCAGGTCGTCGCTGTGGGCGTACCGGGTCTGAGGTGGCGCCATCGCTGCGGCGACGCTACCGCGCACGGCGAGCGCGCGGATACCCCGACGCTCGATCCTCGACCTCGCGGCGCGGACGGAAGGATGCTCGCCCCGTGCTCAGCGCTCCCGCGACGCGCCTCTCACGTCCGGGCGGTGCTGCGCGCCACCGTGACGAGGTGGAACGGCGGCTCGGACCCGGCGGCGAGGACCTCGAACCCGGCGTGCTCGAGCAGGCGTGCCACGAGCGGCGGGTCGAAGACGTGGTGGTGCAGCGCGCGCTGGCGCAGCACGTCGTGCGAGCGCGCCTCGAACTCCTCGCGGGTCCCGGCCAGCGGGTCGCGGTCGAGGTCGTGCAGCGCGACGATCTCCGGCAGGTGCGTGAGGTCGTCCTCGGCGGTCGCGTTGCGCTCGTCCTCGAGGAGGTGCTCGAACGCCGTCACGGGCCGGCGGTGGTCGAACGTCGCGCGGGGGTCGGGCAGGATCAGGACCAGCGCGCCGCCCGGCCGCAGGACGCGGCGCCACTCGCGCAGCGCGGCGATCGGGTCGGCGACGTGCTCGAGGGTGTGCGACGACAGCAGCACGTCGTAGGCCCCGGTGGCGACGCCCCGCAGGTCGGTGGCCTCCCGGATGAGCGCCTGGCCGGCCGGCTTGTCGGGATCGAAGCGGAAGGTCGCGCCCTCCTGGATGTGGCCCTCCCACAGCGTCCGGTCGCTGAAGTTGGCGTTGTCGAGGCTGCCGACCAGCGGGTAGACGGGGAGGAGCCCGCGGCGGCCGAAGATCTCACTCGGCCCGCCGACCTCGAAGGCGCGCGCGTCCCGGGCGAGCGGCGCGACGACCTCGATCAGCGCGGAGCGCCTGGGCCGCACGCGCCAGTACACGAGGTTGACCCGGTGCACCGCCCTGCGCGCCCACTCCGTCGGTCGTGTCGTCACCGCTCCGATCGGCGGAGTATTCCCGGACGCGCCGCTGGGTGGTGGTCTCGAACGACCGGGCAGCCCGCAGGTCGCGCATCTGCCGGTGCGCGTGCCGGATGGGACGACCGCGAAGGCGGCTGGCCCGTGCAGGTGGAGGGCGACGCCTCCACCGCGCCGTCCAGCCCGCCGACGACCCCGCTTCCCCCGGGGTCACAGCCGCGTCAGCTGGACTTCGCGCGGGCCTTGCGTGTCGCTGCCGCACGCTTGGCCGCTTCGCTGCGCTTGGCCGCATCGCGCTTGCGCGTGGTGGCCGCCTTCTTGGCCGCGGTGCTCCGCGTGCCACCGTCCAGCACCCGGGCGCGGATGGCGTCGGACGCCTTGCTGAGCTCCTCGATCGTGTCCCGCGCCAGAGACTCGACCTGGGCGCCGCCGCTCTTCCCGACGCGTTCGGCGTCTGCGATCGCCTGTGCCAGGGACTTCCGCAGTCCGTACTTGCGCAGGATGGTGAAGAGATCGTCGTTGTCGGCCATGCTGAACTGCTTTCCCGGCGCACTGGCGGGACATGCGGCCAAGCACGAGCCGGTGGCGTGCCATGTCGCCTGATCGGCTGGTATCTCGGCCGGGCGCCGGCCGGCTCACGGCACGTGCTCGAGGATCCGGCCGAGGTCGTGGAAGCCGAGGGCGGCGTAGAGCCGCTCCGCCATCGGGGTGGACTGGAGGCTCGCGGTCCGGCACCCGCGGGCGACGGCGTCGAGGAGGTGCCGCGCGCAGAGCGCCGTGGCCAGCCCCTGCCGTCGTGCCGCCTCGATCGTCGACAGGTTGAACAGCCCGCAGTCTCCGTCATGGTCGAACGCGATCGCGGTCGCGACGTCCTCGCCGCCGCGCCGCGCGACGAGGACGTGGAACCTGGCCGGGTCCGCGCCGGCGAGGAGGCCGGCGGGGGCGCCGACCCTCGTCAGGTAGGCGAGGTACTCCGGCCAGGCCAGTGGCTCGACGGCGATCGCCGGAAGCGTGACGGAGAGGTGCGCCAGCGACATGCCCATCGCCCTCGTGGACTCGTGGACGACGTACTCGCGCCGGCCGAGCTCGGCGCGCATCCCGTCGTCGCGCTCGTGGACCCACGCGGCGTAGCGGACGACACCCGCGGAGCGGTAGGCCGCGGCCATCGCGTCGACGGCCGCGGCACGCTCGGTCGCACCGAGGTCGCGGTCGAGCAGGGCGTTGTTGTAGACCGTTCGCTCGGGCCCGCTGGGGAAGATCGCGGCCGCGACGCCGTCCAGCCGCTCGAGCCGGGCGCCGGCGGAGCCTCGGGCGTAGGCCGCCCACGAGGCCACGAGGGTGGCCGCGCCGCGGGCGCCGAGCTCCTCGTCGGTGGCGGGCGTCATGCGTCCCGCGACCGTTCGGGCGCCTCCCGGAGGGCCATGCTCAGCCAGACGCGATCGCGCAGCGGGATGCCCTCGATGGTCAGCCCCTTCGCGTAGCCGTCGTCGGGCGTGAACGCGTCACGCTCCACGCGGAGCAGGCGGAACCCCAGCCGCTGGTAGAAGCGCAGGTTGCCCGTGTCCGCCGCGGCGGTCGCGACGAGCAGGGTGCGCGTGCCGCCCTCGCGGCACTCGGCGATGGCGCGCTCGACCAGCCCACGGCCGATCCCCTCGAGCTGACGATCCTCGGCCACGGCCATGCTGCGCAGCTCGACCTCAGCGGTCGCCGACCGCGCGACGAGCTGGAGGTACCCGACCACGTCCCCGTCCTCGGTGGCGACGAGGACCCGGCCCAGCCCGATCGAGGTCTCCAGGCGCTGCGGCGAGTCCTCGGCGAGCGCGAACAGGCCACGCAACGGCGCGCGCGTCCCGGACCACCACGCGATGTCGACGTCAGCGCTCGACGTCGCCTCCGGCGGGGGACACGCCGACGTCGTCGTCCCCCTGCAGGGCGAAGGCCGCGGGCCAGCGGGCGTGCGGCGGCATCTCGAGCCGGGCCGCCAGCGGCGTCCTCCACGCCGGCGCCTCGAAGGGCTCGCCCCAGTAGTCCGTCACGCGCACCGCCTCCCCGTCGCGCAGCTCGGCGACGGTGACGTTGCGGTAGACCCGCCCGTCTCCGTAGTCCGTGCTCCACTCGACGACGAGCACGTCGCCGCAGGCGTGACGGCGTCCAACGCCGAGCCGGAGGCCCTCGAAGTGCGACTCGACCTCCCCGATGCGCGCCCGGCCCTCGATCGCCTCGCCGCTCTGCGGCCATTGGCGCACCGCGGCGTCGGCGAGCGGCACGCCGAGGATGCGCTCGAGGCGGGTGTCGTGAGGGGGCGGTGAAGGCATTCCGGACACCCGTCCCGCAGCGCACGCTGTCGTTACGGGTCACCGGCACCCTGCCACCTGCCGACTCCCAACGCACCCACCGGATCGACCGCAGGAGGGACCGGCGGCGCCGCGCTCCCGGATCGCCTCCCCTGTGCGGCGGGAACCCGAGAGCACCCGCCCGTCGACGTGGGATCGCCGTAGGCGAGCTGCTGGATCCGGGCCCGGCCGCGAGGCTCGGGGGGCTCGTGGACGCCGCCGACCGAGCCGAGTACCGTCCTTCCGAGGGATCCCCGGCGAGAGCCATCCCGCGCGTCGTCGCGTAGCCCCCCGCCCCCGCCCGGCGGGGCCCAGATCGAACAGGAGAGTCGCGGCCGTGCCGTTCACGCTCAGGAACCTCAAGGCGGATCTGGAGGATGTCGGGTCCAACTTCGACGGCGCGCCGGGCCTGGAGTTCCGCGTCGCAAGCAAGGCGCTCGAGCTCGAGCGGTCCGGCCTGAGCTACCAGCGCATCCCGCCCGACTGCCGCTTCCCGTACGGCCACACGCACAAGGAGCAGGAGGAGGTGTACGTGGTCGTGCGCGGGAGCGGGCGGATGAAGCTCGACGACGAGATCGTCGAGGTCGAGGAGTGGGACGTGGTGCGCGTCCCACCCGGCACGTGGCGAGGCTACGAGGCCGGCCCTGAGGGCCTCGAGATCCTCGTCTTCGGTGCACCCAACCTCGGCGAGAATCCGCGCGACGACGTAACGGGTGAGCGCGACTGGTGGGCTGACCAGCGCCCGGTGGAACAAGGTTAGGCGCCGCCGCTCAGGTCGTTCTCGATCATGTCGGGGGCGTCCTCGTGGTCGAAGACGAGGTCGCTCCCCAGATGGTCGCTCGGCGGCGACGCGCGCCGGGCCGAGCTGGTCCCGGAGCGGCTGCTTCCCCTGCGACGCGGCGGAGCACGCGGCGCTCGCCCCTCGTCCGAAGCGCTCGTGCGCTCGACGGGCGAACACTGCTGGTCGTGCCTCGAAGCCGGAGCGCTCCGCCAGGTGCGATGAGTCTCGCCGTGGTTCCCAGTCTGTTCCTCCGCACCCGATCAACCGCACTCGAGGAGAGCACCATGAACGCGACCTACACCTTCGACGTCTTCTCGAGCCTCGACGGCTACGGCGCCGCCGGCGCCACGTGGACCGGCTACTGGGGCAAGCAAGGCCCCGAGTTGCTCGACCACCGCCTCGCCTTGTACGGCCCGGAGCAGCGGATGGTCTTCGGGGCCAACACGCATCGGCTGTTCGCACGGATGCTGGCCTCGAGCACCGAGGAGTCCGAAGTCCGTGACCCATGGGTCACCCGGATGTGGAAGCTGCCGGCGACGGTGGTGTCGACGACGCTGGAGGAACCCCTCGACTGGCCGAAGGCGACCGTCGTCAGCGGTGACGCCGTCGACGTCGTCGCCCGGCTGAAGGAGGAGTCCGAGGTGCCGTTGCGCTCGCACGGCAGCCTGTCGATGAACCGGGCGCTGATGGCCGCCGGTCTGGTCGACCGCGTCCAGGTGACGCTCTTTCCGGTCATCACCGGTCAGACCGGGCTCGACCCCATCTTCCAGGGTGCGGCCGACTTCGACCTCGAGCTGATCGAGAGCCGGACGCTCGACGGCCACATCCAGGAGCTCGTCTACCGGCCGACCCTGCACGTCTGAGCGCGTCCATGCGGGTGCAGAGGCTCCCTCGACCCGGCGCTGCGTGGGCAGAGCGCGAGCGCGCTGGCCGGCCGCGTCGCGTTCCCCGCTTGATCGAGCCCGCTGGTCGGGCCATGCGCCCGCCGGCTGCCGCCTCGTCCGCGGCGGAAGCGGCTCCCATGTCCCGGGTATGGCGCACCGCAGATCGAAACCGGCGGCGTTCGCAGTCCTCATCTCGAAGGAGACCTTCCGTGTCCACGACGGAGGACCTGCCAGCGCGCCAGACGCGGAGCGAGCCGTGGCGACACCGTTCGACCGCGCCCAACGTAAAGGCCACCTGACGGCGAACGATGCCCAACAGGCCGCTGAGCTTTCGCCTGTGTGCCATCGACCCACACATCAGAGCAGCGGTCTCCACGGACGCTGAGACCGGTCGCGGAAAGCCCAGCTGGCGTCGGTGCCACTGCCGCATCCCATGCGAGGCAGCCGTCAGCCGCTCCAGCTCGGCGCTGCCGCCTTCTCGCCCGAAGCAGCGCCGTCCCGGGCACCAGCTGACCACTGCTTCTCGTCCGAAGCGAGAGCGTCCACACCGGGCGGGGCTCTCGTCAGTGTGTGACGCTCACCAGCTCGAAGGTCTCGTGCTGACCCTTGACCACGCGCTCAGCCACCTCACCGATGCCGCGCACGAAGTACTTCCGCTCGGTCTGCGGCTCCAGCGGGCTGCGCTCGCTGGTCACGAGCACGTTGTGAAAGGTCCCGTACAGGACGGTCAGGCGAGCCAACCGCGGCACCACGCGCGCCTGGTCGAGCGCCTCGCCGGGGGCGTAGTGCTCTTGGCGGTAGGCGTCACCCGTCTGGGGATGCGCCGGCATGATGATCCCCGGCAGCGCGCCGTCGACGCCCCACTCCCACGAGTCGCCGGCGCGGACGAGCTTGCCGTGCTGGCGCTCGTATGACGCCTCGCCGAGATACCAGACGTTGCCCCAGCGGTCCTGCGCATACCAGTCGTCGGTGCGCTCCGCGACGTGCCCGCGCTCGGAAACCATGTCGCGCACGATCGTCGCGCGGACGCCCTGGATGGTCTTCGTGCGATGCAGGACGTGCTCGACGTCCCGCTGCGGTGTCTTTCCACGCACGCCCTCGAAGCGCATGCGCGCGCCTGGTTTGTACGGCAGCCATGGGTTGTCCACGCCGGTGACGAACTCGGACGGGCTGATCCGCGGCGCGTACGGCTCGCTCAACGGAGCGAGCACGCCGGGCCGGGGCGATTCGGCGGCCGGCGCGGCGCGGGCGACGGCGGCAGTCAGGGTGAGGGTGATCGTGCACAGCGGCAGCGCGAGATGGACCGCTCGGGTCATCTGGTGCCTCCTCCAGACGTGTCGTGGCGCCGGTTATAGCGTTCAGAGCCTGAAAGAACCGTGAGCGCATCCTGCGCTTCGATCGGGCTCCGCCACTTGCCGCGTTCGCCTGGGTGCGGGGTGCGAGCGGTGCGCCGCGAGCGTGCTGCGTTCCATGGAGGCTGTTGCGGAAAGGGGCTCAGAATCGTTGAGCCACCAACGGTGGGAGTCGGCGCGAGCGGCGCGGCTTGCTTGACGAGTGGGTCGCCAGTACGGTCGGATGAGCCGGCCTTGAGCGTGCGTTGGGGACGTACGTGGCGCGCGCGGTCGGGCAAGGGACCGGAGGAGGCCGGGGGCGTGAGCGCGCGTGAGGTTGTAGGCACCGTCGGAGCGTTGTGGCGATTCCCGGTCAAGTCGATGCTCGGCGAGGAGCTCGACGAGGTCGACTTGAGCGAGGGCGGGGTCGTCGGCGACCGCGCCTACGCGCTCCGAGACCGGGAAACCGGCAAGGTCGCGAGCGCGAAGCACCCGAAGCTGTGGCCCGACCTGCTCGGGTGTCGGGCGACGTTCGTCGACGAGCCGCGCGCGGACGACGAGCTGCCACCGGTGCGGATCGAACTCGCCGACGGCACCTCGGTGCTGAGCGACGCGCCGGACGTCGATGCCGTCTTGTCGCGCTTCTTCGGCCGCGACGTGGAGTTGGCGCATGCCGCGCAGAACGGCTACACGATCGACCAGTACCACCCCGACGAGGAGAACTTCGATCCTGAAGGACACCGCGACGAGGTCGCCGAAGCGCGTCTCGGTGCGGCGTTCTTCAACGAGCGGGGGCTCCCGTCCGCGGTCCCCGAGGGCTCGTTCTTCGACCTCTTCCCGCTCAGCGTCCTCACCACGTCGAGTCTGGACGAGTTGGGCGAACTCGAACCACGGAGCCGCTGGGACGCACGCCGATTTCGCATGAATGTGATCGTCGAGACCCCCGCGCGCGGGTTCGTCGAGAACGAGTGGCTCGGTCGCACCCTCGCGATCGGCGACGACGTGCAGATCGGCGTGGCCCTGCCAGACCCTCGCTGCGTCATGCCGAGCCTCGCGCAGGAGGACCTTCCGAGGGATCCAGGGGTTCTCAAGGCCCTCGCCCGGCACAACAGGATCGACGTCGCGGGCGCGCTCTACCCCTGCGCCGGCGTCTATGCCGTCGCGGAAGCGACAGGCAAGATCCGCAAGGACGAGCGTGTCAGCCTGGCCTGAGCACGCCGACCGCGGCCGGGCTCCCGACGGCCGGCCTTCCGTCTGAGTTCCCGGACCTGGACGTCAGCCACTCCCGCAACGGACGACAAGCAGCATCCGCGGGTCATGGGCGCGTCGCGGTTGTCTGACGGACGTTCGACCTATCTGGCCTGACTTCTGCTTTCCATCGAGGCCGTCGCGAAAGGTCCAGGGCGTTTCCGTGGAGACGCCGGCCGGCTCTTGTTGAGCGGCGGCGCGGCGGCGGCGGGCGCCGCGCCCGCTCGGGCCGCGGTGCCTTGAGTCGGCTGGAGTCCGGCGGAATGAGAACCGGGGTGCCGCGCGCGACGATGTTCTGGATCTGTTCGAGGTGCCAGTGCCTGACTCGTCTCAATCGCGCCGGACGGAGGGGCCTTGATGTGGCAGCCTCGCGTGGAAGCGAGCCGCTCGACGTGCGCCGCGGAGCTAGACCGCCAGCTCCCATTCCTTGACGCGCAGGACGTTCCCGTCCTCGTCCGCATCATCGATCTCTCGCACCATCGCGAAGCCCGCCTTTTCGAGCACGCGGCCGCTCTCGGGGCGCTCGAGCGGCGTGTGGGCCACGATGCGACGCACTTCGGAGGCCTCGCGCGCCTTCGTCACGAGTCCCTCGACGGCCGCGGTCGCGTGCCCGCGGTTCCACTGCGACTCGACCACGGCGTAGCCGATCTCGATTGTCCCCTCCTCATCGACGAACGCGCCACCGATCTCGCCGAGCACGAGGTCATCCTCAGGACGCTGGAGGAAGTAGGGGCCGAACTGCCCCACGGCGCCGACGCACTGCGCCACGCCCGCGGAGAACTCCGTCGGGTAGTCGTCAGCGACGCGCACGCCGCCGGGCCGCTCGCCGGCGAGGATCGCGTCGGCCGCGTCGCGCGTCATCTCACGGAGCACGATGGTCATCCCGCGATCCTAAGACTGGCGAGGACGATCGCCTCCGCGATCGACGAGTGGTGTGGGCGACAGCCTCTATCCACAGCAGCAGCCGAACCGGGCGGCCACCGGGAAGGTCAGAGCTCCGTGCGTGGAGGCACTCGGGCAGGACGCCAGGGCCCGGTCGCCGACCTGGTCTGGATGGTCGAAGGTCGCGAACCACAGGCGCGTCCGGCGACATTCGCGGCGGCGCATGATGAGTCGAGGGGCGCGCACCCACCTGGGGCGGTGCGCCCCGCGCGCCGACAGCGCAGCGTCCGGCCGAGATGGAGGTGTGGACGGGGTAGCTCTCGGGGGTTGCTCGATCACGTTCCATTCGGCCGGGGCGGGTCTTGCCCGCCGCGCGCTCTAGCCGTAGCGGCTTGCGACGTGGCGCGGGAGGCCGTCGTTCGGAATCGGCTCCCACGTCGCCGCGGAGCCCACCCACGAACGCACCGACGGCCGGACCCCTGGGTCGCTGTCGAACGTGCCCATGCGCACGGCGATCCACTCCGGATGCTTGTCGTTGCGCGCGAAGATGGACGAGCCGCAGACGCCGCAGAACCACTTCTCGCCCCCGTCCTCGGGCTTCCAGCACTTCAGGACGTCGTCTCCCGCAACGACGCGGAACGATTCGACCGCAGCGTGGGCGCTCGGCGATGCTGCGGCACCAGACCTTCGCTGGCACCGACGGCAGTGGCAGTAGCTCGCCCCGAGGAGTTCGGTCGTCACCTCGTATCGCACCGTGCCGCAGTTGCAGCCTCCCGTTATCGGAAGCGCCGTCATCGGTCCCATTGTCGCGGATTCGCCACCTGCCGACCATCGTCGATCGAGTGCGCCTCCCGCTTGCCGTCCACCCGAACGCGCCCTCGCGGTCGGCGATGAAGCCGTCCACCCGATACGAGGCGATGAGGGCCGCCTGCGGAAGACATCTGGCCTGCGAGACGGGGCGGGCGACGGCGGCCGTGGCTCAGCGGTTGTGGTTGACGACCTCGACGTTGTGCCCGTCGGGGTCCAGGACGAACGCGCCGTAGTAGCCCGGGTGGTAGACGGCGCGCTCGCCGGGTCCGCCGTGGTCCTCGTAGCCGGCGGCGAGCGCGGCGGCGTGGAACGCCCGCACGGTCGCGTCGTCCTGCGCCGTGAACGCGAGGTGGACGTGCTCGGTGAGCGGCCGCTCGTCGCAGATCAGCGAGAAGCCGAGGCCCTCGCCGACCATCTGGACGTGGTCGGACTCGTCCACGCCGATCCGCAGCCCGGCGTGCGGGGCGATCGTCGTGTAGAAGCGCTTGGAGGCGGCGACGTCGCGGACGCGGATCCAGAGGTGGTCGATGCAGGCGTCGGGCACGGGGTCCTCGCGCTCCGCACGGACCGCCTCCGCGCTGTTGCCATCCGGGTCGAGCAGGAGGCCGCCGTAGCAGTCCGGGCCGTAGATCGTGCGCGGGCCGGGCGCCCCGACGCCGCGGTAGCCCGCCTCGATCCCCGCCCGCCAGAAGGCGTCCACCGCCTCGCGCGACGGCGCGCGGAAGCCGACGTGCAGGCCGCGGGTCACGGGGTGCTCGTCGTCCGTCGGCCCGATGTCCCAGTCGTCCCACTCGACGAGCTCGGCGTCCGCGTGACTCGGCTCGGCGCCCAGCACGGAGAGGACGGTGCGGTAGAAGCGCTCGGACGCGGCGAGATCCGCGACGGCGATCCCGACGTGGTCGAACACGCCGCCGAGGCTACCGGTGGGGGGACCGCTCGATCGGGAAGCAGGAGGAACGCAGCCTCCACGCGCCACTTCCCCTGCCTACCAGGAGCTCCGGGCCGCGATCACGCGGGACGCGACGTCCGTGCGCGCCACGAGCGGCAGCCCATGGCCGCGACGGGGTCCTGTGACCACCGCGCCTCGCTCGCTCCCGGGGGCCGGAGGTCGGCGCGTCAGGGGGCCGGCAGCTCGGCGGCGCCGCTCGAGATGGATCCGTCCGGGTCACCGGCCGACGGGCGGCGAGGGCTCGTGCACACGGTGTGGCAGTCGACCTGCCGTCCCGCCAGCAGTCGGATGATCGACACCCCTGAGCAGCGGGCTGTGGGCTCGGGGCGGTCGATCGCCGGGCTCCCGGCCGTCGCGCGCCAGCGGCAGACGACGCGATCGTCCTCGGCGATCTGGTCCTCGATCGTGACGTGGAGGTCCGGATGGGCGTGGCGTCGGCTCGCGACGAGTCGGCGCATGCCCTCCGGCCCGCGCACGCAGCTGGGCAGGCCGGAGACGTGGCCGGCGTAGTCGGCGGCCAGGAGCTCGTCGATGACCTCCAGGCGTCCCTCGTTCCACACCGCCTGCACGAACAGCCGGACCGTGCGCTTGTTGAGCTCGCTCACGCCGTCCACGCGCCGGAGGATCCCGGCGACGGGGCGGCGCCACCAGGGAGGATCCCCGTGGGTTTCCCCGCGGGTTTCGGCCGTCGGCGTGCCACGGCAGGCGGTGTATCGTCGCCTGGTGGGCATGGTCGGAGCTCCGCTCGAGCGCGAGCGGGAGCTTGGAACGTTGCGCGAGGGACTCGATCGCGCGGCCGGCGGCGAGGGGACGCTCGTGCTGATCGAGGGGCCCGCCGGCGTGGGCAAGTCCGAGCTCGTCCGCGAGGCGCGGGGCGTGGCGGAGCGGACGGGGGTGCTGGCGGTGGAGGCCAGGGGCTCGGAGCTCGAGCGGGCGTTCGCCTTCGGCGTCGTGCGCCAGCTGCTGGAGCCGGTCATCAACGGACCGGCGGGACGCGCGGGCCTGTTCGCCGGCGCCGCCGGTCCCGCGAAGCGTCTGTTCGGGTCGCACGACGGCCGCGTGCGTGCGGGCGGCGACGGCTTCGAGGCCCTGCACAGCCTGTACTGGCTGGTGGTGAACCTCGCCGACCGCGGCCCGCTGGCGATCCTGGTCGACGACTGCCAGTGGGCGGATCGGGAGTCGTTGCGGTTCGTCGGCTACCTGGCGCAGCGGATCGAGGGGCTGCCGATCGCGGTGGTGCTCGCGGGACGGCCGCCCGACGCGGTGGAGGACGAGGCGGCGTCGCTGTGGTCGCAGGTCGGGTCCCGTCCGTCTGCGATCGTCCTGTACCCGCGGCCGCTCAGCGAGCCGGCGGCGGTGGCGCTGGCCCGGGAGCGTCTGGGTGCGGAAGCCGACGAGGCGTTCTGCCGGGCGTGCCATGTCGCGACCGGCGGCAACCCGCTGTTCCTGCGCGAGCTGCTGCGGGCGCTCGAGGCCGCACGGGTGGTCCCGTCCGCCGCCGCCGCAAGCGCCGTGCAGGCCGTTGGGCCGGCGGCCGTGAGCCGGTTCGTGCTGCATCGGCTCGGCGCGCTCGGCGCCTCGGCGACGGAGCTGGCCCGCGCGGTCGCGGTGCTCGGGGACGGCAGCGAGCCGGAGCTCGCCGCCCGGGTGTCGGGCCTGCCCGCGGCGGTCGCCCGCGACGCGGCCGACGACCTGGTCCGGGCCGACATCTTCGCGCGCGGCGAGCGCCTGGCGTTCGTGCACCCGATCGTGCGGGCGGCGCTGTACGAGGACCTCCTGCCGGGCGAGCGTCACGCGCGCCACGCCGCGGTCGCCCACACCCTGGCCCGCGCGGGCGCCTCGCCCGAGCGGATCACCGCGCACCTCGTGCGCACCACGCCGACCGGCGACCCCGACCGGGTGCGGACGCTGCGGTCGGCGGCCGACGGCGCGGCGCATCACGGCGCTCTGAGCGCCGCCGTCGCGTGGCTGCGCCGGGCGCTCGCCGAGTCGCCGGCCGAGCAGCAGCGCGGCGAGATCCTGTGCGACCTCGGCCGTTGGGAGGTCGCGGCGATGCAGTTCGAGGCCGCCGAGGAGCATCTGCGCGCCTGCCTGACGTCGGGCGCCGACCTGCCGACGCGCGCCGACGCGGCGGCGACGTTCGCCCGGTGCGCGGTCGTCTCGGGTGGTCGCTCCGCGGAGGCGGCGGCCGATGCCCTGGCCACGCTGGGCGACGAGCTTCGCCCGGTCGACGCGGAGCGCGCGCTCGGGCTGGGCTCGGAGCTGGTGACCCTCGCCATCGGGGTCCCGCGCCTGCGCGGACTTCTCGCCGGGCAGCTGCAGCGCTTCCGCGCCGAGGCGGCCGGTCACCCCGGCTTCGAGGCGGTGGCGAGGATCTACGACGCCCACCAGCAGCTGTGGCGCGGCGGCTGTGCGGCGACCGCAGCGGAGGCGACCCAGGAGGCCCTCGCCGCCGGCCTGCCGCCGGGGACGGAGACGAACGCCGGCCTTCTGGCGCTCTTCACGCTGCGCGACGCCGAGCGGCACGAGGTGGCGCTGCGGTTGCTCGACGCGGCGTCCGAGCAGGCCCGGCGCGAGGGCCACGCGACCCGTCAGGGCATCATCCACGTCCACCGCGCGGCGATCGCGCTCGCGGACGGGTCGCTGCACGACGCGCAGGTCGAGGCCGACACCGGGCTGCGGCTGGTCGACGAGCGCCACTTCCTGTTCCCGCTGCTGCTCGCGGTGGCGATCGTGGCGCACCTCGAACGCGGGACCCTGGCCGACGCGCTCGAGCTGGCCCGGCGCGGCGAGGCGCTCGAGCTGACCGCCGAGGGCACCTACGCCCAGCTGGAGCTCGCGGTCGCCCGTGCGCGCTTGCGGATCGCTCAGGGCGACGTGCGCGGGGGCGCCGGCGACCTCGCCTGGTGGGGCAGGGAGGCCGAGGCTCTGGGCCTGCGCTGGCCCGCCACGTGGAAGGCCCACACGGCCCGCGCCTTGGCCTCGCTGGGCGAGCGCGAGACGGCCGCCGGCCTGGCCGGCGAGCAGCTCGAGGTCGCGCGACGCGTGGAGGCGCCCGGCGGGCTGGGAACGGCGTTGCGCGCCGCGGCGCACGCGGCGGACGAGCAGGACCGGCTCCCGCTGCTCGCGGAGGCCGTGTCGGTCCTGGAGCGCAGCTCGTTCCGGCTGGAGCTCGCGTACGCGCTGGTCGACCTCGGCCGCGAGCGCACGCGCGCCGGGCGGCGCCGCGAGGGCCGCGACGCCCAGCGCCGCGCCATCGCGCTCGCCGACGCCTGCGGCGCGCTGCCCCTGGCGCAGCAGGCCCGGACGGAGCTGCAGGCGGGCCCCGGTCGCCGCGCCCGGCTCGAGCTGACCGGTCGTGGGGCGCTGACCGCGGCCGAGTGGCGGGTGTGCCGCCAGGCGGTCGACGGGCGCACCAACCGCGAGATCGCACAGGCGCTGTTCGTGACCGAGAAGACGGTCGAGCGTCACCTCAGCAGCGCCTACCAGAAGCTCGCGATCCGCTCGCGCTTCCAGCTCGCGGCGGCGATCAGCGACTAGCTCGACACGGCCGCCCCGGCGCGGTCGCGAAACCGTAGGGGAAAGACACGGGGTTCCCCGCTTGTCGCGGGATCGGCCCGCGCCGACGATGCGCCTCAGCCGACAAGAGCGTCGGTGCAGCACCCGCCGAACCCACGGTTCTCACCGCAGGAGCGATCATGACTGGTCCGCTGTACGCCCTCGGGCGCCTCGCCGTCCGCCATCGCATCGTCGTGGTGCTCGCGTGGCTCGCCGTCCTCGTCGTGCTCGTCGCGCTCGCGGGCCGCACCGGGCAGGAGACCAGCGACAACCTGGTCCTTCCCGGCACCGACAGCCAGCGCGCGACGGACGTCCTCACGAAGCGGTTCTCCAACCAGGCCAACGGCACGAACCCGATCGCCCTGCAGGTGCCGGCGGGCCAGAAGCTCACCGGCAGCACGTACAAGGGCGCCATCGACGACGTCGTCACCGCGTACGGCAAGGACCCGGCGGTGCTGAAGGTCGTCAGCCCGTTCGCGTCGGGGGCGGGGCACCTGGCCAAGGACGGGTCGATCGGGGCGATCACGCTGACGCTGAAGGACAGCGCCGGCGACCTGACCGTCGACGAGGCCCACGCGATCATCGACGTGGCGAACCCGGCGAAGGCGGCGGGGGTGAAGGTCGCCGCCGGCGGCTATCTCGGCAAGAAGGTCTCCAAGCCCAGCACGCACCTCTCCGAGGTCGTCGGGCTCCTCACGGCGATGGTCATCCTGCTGCTGACGTTCGGCACGGTCGTGGCGATGGGGCTGCCGATCATCACGGCGATCTTCGGCCTGGCCTGCGGCATGAGCGTGATCGCCCTGCTCGGGCAGGTGGTCGACGTGCCGACGACGGCGCCGGCCCTGGCCACGATGATCGGCCTCGGGGTCGGCATCGACTACGGGCTGTTCGTGGTCACGCGCCACCGCGACCAGCTGCGCGGCGGGATGGAGGTCCGCGAGTCGATCGCGCGCGCGACCGCGACCTCGGGCGGGGCGGTGGTGTTCGCGGGATCGACGGTCATCATCGCGCTGCTCTCGCTGGCGCTGGCCGGGATCCCGCTCGTGACGACGCTCGGCTACACCGCGGCGGTCGTCGTGCTGATCGCCGTGATCGGCGCGATCACGCTGATGCCCGCCATCCTGGGCCTGCTCGGCCGCCGGATCAACGCGCTGCCGCTGCCGGGAATGAGGACGCACCACGACGAGCGCCCGCACGGCTGGCAGCGCTGGGCGCGGCTGGTCAGCGACCGCCCCTGGCCGGCGCTGGTGGCGGGCGTCGTCCTGCTCGCCGTGCTCGCGAGCCCGCTGCGCGCGCTGCACCTGGGCCAGACCGACGTCGGGGCGCTGCCCACCGACACCCAGGCGCGCCAGGCGTACGACCGCATGAGCGCCGGGTTCGGCGCCGGCTCCAACGGGCCGATGCTCGTCGCCGTCGACCTGTCGGCCAAGCCGGCGAAGGCCGACCAGCACCAGCTCGACCAGATCAACCAGCAGGAGCAGCAGCAGAAGCAGAAGGCGCAGAGCCAGGCCTCGCAGCAGGAGCAGCAGATCGCGGCCGGCCTGGAGGCGCAGGGGCTGGCGCCGGACGTCGCCCAGCAGCAGGCGCAGGCGCAGGTCCAGCCGACGCTCGACCAGCAGGACCAGCAGATCACCTCACAGGCCGACAGCCAGCGCAAGAAGGCCGAGCAGCTCGCGACCGACCCGCGCCTGCAGCAGCTGCGCAAGGACCTGCAGGCCACCTCCGACGTCAAGTCGGTCACCCAGCCGCTGGTCAACCAGCACGGCACCGCGGCCCTGTACACGCTGATCGCCGCCAGCGCCCCGTCCTCGCGCCGGACGGAGGACCTCGTGAGGACGCTGCGCGACACGGTCATCCCGAAGGCCACCAAGGGCCAGGGCATGACCGCCGACGTGGGCGGCACGACCGCGGGCTACATCGACCTGGCCAAGCAGATCACCTCGAAGCTGCCGCTCGTGATCGGGATCGTGCTGGCCCTCTCCTTCGTGTTGCTGGCGCTGGCCTTCCGCTCGCTGCTCGTGCCGCTCAAGGCGGTGGTCATGAACCTGCTGTCGATCGCGGCGGCGTTCGGCATCGTCACGTACGCGTTCGGCCACCACTGGTCGGCGACGTCCGTCGGCCTCGACGGCGAGGTCCCGATCGTCTCCTACGTGCCGCTCATGATGTTCGCGATCCTCTTCGGGCTCTCGATGGACTACGAGGTCTTCCTCATGTCGCACGTCCGCGAGCGCTGGGAGCGGACGGGCGATCCGCACCGGGCCGTGGTCGAGGGACTGGCGGGCACGGGGCGCGTGATCACGTCGGCCGCGCTCATCATGGTCAGCGTGTTCTGCGCCTTCATCATCAGCGGCGACCCGAACATCAAGCAGTTCGGGCTCGGCATGGCCGCCGCGGTCGCCGTCGATGCGACCGTCGTGCGCTGCGTGCTGGTGCCGGCCATCATGTCGCTGCTGGGCCGCGCCGGGTGGTGGCTGCCGGGCTGGCTGGACCGCGGGATGCCGCACCTGAGCATCGAGGGCGAGGAGTACTTCGCGCGGCGCGACGCCGCCGCGGCCGCCGCGCAGGCGGCGTCCTCGGAGGACGAGCGACCGGCGGTCCCGCTGGCCCGGGTGTGACCGGGGATGCTCGACGCGGCCGGCGCGGCCCGGATCACGGTGGCGGTGCGTCTGCACCGAGCGCCGAGAACGCAGTTCCTCTCCGGGTCGAGGGACGCCCGGTGTCGCCTAGCGGTGACGTCGAGGTGTGCTTGCGAGGCACGACACGGCCAGGGTGCTCGTGGCATGGACCTCCTGCGAACATTGACGAACCAGGAGTTCGATGTTCTGGCATCTTCCTTGGCCGCAGCGTCTTGGGTCGCGGCCGTCCGCTCGGGCGTCCCGTCTCCCGGGCGGCGTCTGTTTCGCTGGGCCCGCGCGTCCGGCCGTACTGGTGGGAGAGCTCGATCCCCAGTAGTGACCGAATGGGCCGGTTCTTGCCGGGTCGGACCGGGGCTCATGGCCGGACGGCGATCCGGTAGAGCTCCCACTCGTCGGGGATTCCCTTGAGGCGCTTGCGGCCGAGCGGCGTCATGAGGTGAGCGCCGCCGAGGAGGTCCCTCACCGTCCGCGTGAGCACGATGTCCGAGCCGGTCGCGTGCCCGAGGAGGCGCGCAGCGACGTTGACGGCCATCCCGGCGACGTCGCCGCCGCGGAGCTCGAGCGTCCCGGTGTGCAGGCCCACGCGCAGCTCGACGCCGAGTGCGGTGACCTCGGAGATCATCGCCGACGAGAAGTCGACCGCTGAATCGGTCGCGTCGAAGAGGGCGAGGAAGCCGTCGCCGGTGAATTTGATCTCCTCGCCCCCGAAGCGCCGCAAGCCGCGGCGCACGAGGAGGTCGTGGCTCTCGAGCAGGTCGCGCCACCGTGCGTCGCCGAGGCGGGCCGCGGTCCCAGTCGATCCGACGATGTCGCCGAAGACGACGGTGGCCAGCCGCCGGCCGCCGACGTGCCGGCTGCGCCCGCCGGTGACGAACTCCTCGACGTGCTGGGTGACGACGTCGCCGTCCTGGAACCAGAAGAAGTGCTCGCCGCCGGCGAGCTCGATGTGGCGGGCGCCCGAGATGGCCTGTGCGACGAAGCGGCCCTGTGCGACGGGCACCAGCAGGTCGCCCGCCGCATGAATGACGAGCGTCGGAGCTTTCACGTCGGCGAGCAGGTCGCGGATGTCGGCCTCAACGACGGCCTTCTGCCAGTAGGCGTGCGCGGCGCGCGGCGTGGCCGCACGCCGCTCCATCCGCGCCAGCGTCGCGCGCCAGCGCCTGTCGTGCTGCATGCTCGGCGCGAGCACCTCGACGGCCATCGGGTGCTCGTCGTTGCCCCACTGCTGTTGCCAGACCTCGGCCGGCGGCATGGCGGCGGGCGGCACACCGGAGTCATAGCCCTCGTCGACGAGCATCCGCGCGCTCGCGGCGTAGAGCACGAGCGCCTGCACGCGCTCAGGGTGCCGCGCGGCGAAGCGCGTCGCGATCGCGGTGCCGTCGGCCGTCGCCAAGAGCACGGCGCTCGCGAGCCCGAGGGCGTCCATGACGCCGATGAGGTCATCAAGCCGGCGCTGGGCATCGGCCATCTCGTCGGCCGGGACACGGTCGGAGAGCCCAGTTCCGCGCTTGTCGAAGAGCACGACCCTGCTGAAGGCTGTGAGGCGATCGAGGTGCCGCGCGAGCGCCGGTTCCTCCGCGCCCGCCTCGATGAGGTTCAGGAGCCCGGGGACGTAGACGATGTCCAGCGGGCCGTTGCCGAGGACTTGATAGGCCACGCTGACGTCGCCGACGGTGACGTAGCGGATGGCGGCTCATGCTCGGCCCCCGACATTCGAGGATCCTACGACCGCGCGGGTCCCGGACGATGCGTCGTTGCGAGGCTGACTCCAACCCTGCGGGCTGTGCGCTACCGCGACGTGGGCAGCCGCGCTCGTCGCGCGCGGCTGCTGCTTTGCGCGAGAAGCAGTAGTCGGCCCTCAGTGGGATTCGCTGCTGCTTCTTCATCCGAGGCGGCTGATCGCGGAGCACCACCACGAGTGCTGCGCCGTCTCGGCATATCGAAGCTGCGGCTGGTTCGATTAGCGACGTTCAGGGTCTGTGGAATGGGCGCGGCTGGTTTCGGACCCGCCTGCAAATCGGCGTGTTTCTTGAGCAGGGGAAGCACCGGGGGTAGCACGCGGTCGCACGGATGGCACGTCAGGCGAGGGCTCGGGCGAGCGCGATGGTGCGGTCGACCTCGCGGTAGTCGGTGAGCGCGTAGACGTAGTGGTCCGCGGCGACGCGCTTGCGTGTCGCCGAGGACGGTGGCGACGTCGACGAGCGAGCCGGTGCGGTGGTAGTGCAGCGAGCCGCGCCGGCGGCGCAGCCCGTGCGGGGAGAAGCGCGGGACGCCGAGTCGCCTTGCACGCTCGCGTGATCGCGGTGCGTAGGGCGGCGTCGGTCGAGGTCGGGGAACAGCGGCGCCTCGAGGGCGCGGTCCTCGCGCGGCGGCAGCGTCGCGAGCAGCGCGGCAAAGAGGTCGTCGGGCTGAGCTCGAGGTGGCGGTAGCGGTCGTTTTTCTCGACGGTCGAGCGCACCCGGATCGCTTGGCGGTGCTCGTCGAGGTCGCCGACTTGGGCGGTGGCAAGCTCGTTCACGCGCGCCCCGGAGGCGTCGACGATCAGCAGCGGCAGCACGTAGCCGGCGCGGGAGCAGTCTCGGCGACACGCTCGACGTGCTCGGCGAGCGGCGGCGGCACGTGCGCCTTGCGTTCGCGCGGCAGCTTGACGCGCGAGTCTCGCGCCGGGTTGGGGTCGACGCGGTGGTGGTCGAGGACCATCGCGAGGCAGTCGCGGCTCTTCTTGATCGTCTCGCGCTTGGACGCCGGCGTCGGCGAGCTCGGCGACGACGCCGACGACGTCGTCGACGGTGATCTCGTCGCAGGCGCTTGGTCGCGATCGGGGTGCGCAGCACGCGGCCGAGCGCGACGCGGTGCAGGGTGCGGGTGCCGTCGGTGACGTCGATGCGGCTGCGCCGCCACGCCTCGCAGGCGTCGGACAGCAGCGGCGAGCGTGGGCGCCTGCGGCTCGAGCAGCGTGAGGTTGGGGACGCGCATCGCGGCGAGCTCGCCGACGATCGCAGCGCTTGCGGGTGGTCGCCTCGCGGCCGGTGCGGAACGTGCCGCCGTAGCGGATTTGGGACTCGCGGCCGCCGAGCCGGTAGGCGACCCGGTAGCGCTTGGCGCCGCCTTTGGTGCGCCGGGTCGTGATCCACGCGCTAGGCACGGGCGCCTCGGTCTACGGTGTCTCTGCACGATCGTGACCTCCTGAGTAGGTCTCGGTCGAGTCCCGGCCGGCGCCGTTCCCGCGGCCCGGTCGGGGCGCCCTTTTGACGCCGCCGTCGACTGTACCCGGTCACGTCGGCCGGACCCGGTCGTCGCGGTAGTGCAGCGGTCGAGCAGGTCGAGGTAGTCCTCGCGCCGGATGGCGGCCGCGGCGGCTGCCGGGGAACACGACGACCGGGCACGCGCGAAACACGGCGTCGATCATGGTGCGGGTGAGCCCGAGCTCGGCCAGGTCGCTGCGGGTCAGCAGCGCGCCGGGGCACTCGAGCAGCTGCGCGGCGGACGGTCGGCCGCTCATCCGTTGCCCCTTCCGGCGCGTTTCGCACGCCTCTGACGGCCGTCGAGGTACTCGGCGACGCTCCGGTACCCCTCGACGGGCTCGCCGTCGAGCAGGCGCCGTAGGCGGCTCGCTTCGCGCCGGCATCCCGCGCCGCAGAGAAAAGCTCGACGGAGGTCAGCCGAAGGCGAGGGCCTCTCCGCGGGTCTGCCAAAGTCTGGGGCGCCCCGGCGGCCTAGAGCGATCCTTCTCTAGGAGACTGCCTGCTTCACGAGAGCGGTGATTGCCTGCTCCTCGACGGGCCCGATCTTCAGGATCGCGAACGAGGTCGGCCACATGTCGCCGTCGTCCAGGTTCGAGCTCGGATCAAAGCCAATGGTGCAGTAGCGCACCTTGAACTTGCTCGCCGGCTGCATGAAGACGCAGACCTTGCCATCGCGAGCCCAGCCGGGCATGCCGTAGTACGTCTTCGAGGCCAGCATCGGCGCGTGCTCGCGCACGATTTCGTCGATCTTCTCCGCCATCGCCCGCTCGTCGTCGGGGAGCTTGGCGATCACGTCCGCCTGGGCTTTGTCGAGGTCCTGCTGCTTCTGCGATGCCTTGCGCTCGGCGGCGGCCGCCTTCATCGCGGCGCGCTCCTCGGCGCTGAACCCGCTCTTCGTGCCCTTCCTGGTCTCGGCCATGCGGCCATGCTAGGTGTCGCTTTTGCATGCGGAGGAGGCTCACCCACCGGCGCAACCCTCGCTACCGCTTCCGCCTGGTGGCGACGCCCAGCGGCGGAGCCCGCTGACGCTCGGGTCTGCCTCAAAGGAGCGGCCCGCCGGTTTGGAGGTGCCGGCGGGGGCGACCCGTGCGACGCCGAGGCTGCCCGCGCACCCGGTGGCGGCGACGGTGCGCGCGCTGCTCAAGAGCGACCGCGCGCAGCGGGTCGTCAGCGCCGCCGCCGTCGGCGCGTCCGGGTGCTCAAAGCCGACGCGCCGGGCAAGCGCCTCGTCGCGGCGCTCGGCCTCGTCCTGCTCGCGCCATTCGCGCGTCAGCCGCGCCGCCGAGGTCTCACCCTCGGGCGGCGGGGCCAGCGTGTCGCCGGCGGCCTTGTCGAGTGCCTGCTGCCGCCAGCGCTCGTCACGGATGAGCCGCTCGAGCGGCTCGTCGCTCACGCCTCGCCCCGCCGGGCGAGCACCCGCTGCTCGGCCTCGGCGCGCAGTTCCTCGCGCGGCCGGCTTGACGGCGCCCGCGGCACCCTGGGCGCCTCAAAGAGCATCTCGAGCTCGACGGCGCCCTCGTGGCGCTTGCGGCGCGCCTCGGCGCGCTCGTTGCTCGAGCATCCCGAGCAAGGCGCGGAGCTCGGCCGTCATCCGCCCGGCCGGCGCGCGCGGCAGGTACGGCCCGACGCCTCCCACTGGGCCCGGTAGAGCCATGCGCCCTCGGCGGCGGTCAGACCGCGCTCGTTGAGGACGGCGATCGCCTGCTCGATGAGCTCCGCGACGCGGTCGTCGTCGGCGTCGAGGCGGCGCTCGAGCGCCGCCTGCGCCGCCGGGACGTGCTCGAGCGAGGCGGCGAACAGCCGCCGGCCGCTGGCGGCGACCTCCCGCTCGAGGATCGCGACGGCGCGCTGCGCGCCCTCGAGCTCGTGCTCGAGCGGCGGCGCGGTCGCCTCGGGCAGCTTGCGGCTCGCGCCGGCGGCGAACTGCTGCTCGGCCTCGCGGTCATGCTCGACGGCCTGGGCGTGGCGGCGGCGCCAGGTCGTCGACCGTGCGCGTCGCCTGCTGCCAGCGGGCGTAGACGTCGCGGTGCTGCGCGAGCTCGGGCGTGTCGCCGAGCTCGTCGGCGAGGCTCGGCGGGATGACGTGCTGCCATCGCGTCGGGTCGACGCGGCGGTCGGACACGACGAGTTGCGGCGGCGCCGGCGGCCGCGGGCCGGCGTCGGCGACGTTCTGGGCCAGGTTGCCCGGTACGAGGTCTGCCATGAGCCGGACGTTACGCCGCCGGGTGGCCGTTTCCGGCGCGCCGGCCGAGCGCTTTGCCGTCGCAAGCGACGCCGTCAGGCGACGTGGTCACGCCGGCGCGGGCGAGGTCAAGCTCGACCGTGCCGCGCGCGATCCCGAGCGTGAGCGAGATGCGCCGCAAGCTGAGCCCCTGCTCCCGCAGCCGCACGACCTCGCGCTGCCGCTGCCGGGCGCCGCGCGGCAGCCCCGTCGGCACGCGGCCTGCGCCTCGAGGACAGCGACACGCATACGCAGCTCGTCGAGCTCGGCGTGCGGCGACGTGCGCGGCACCCGCTGCTCGAGCCCGGCGACGCGGGCGGCCAGGTCGTCGACGGCGAGCCGTAGCCGCGTGACGGCGTCGATTTCCTCTCTGAGCCGGCGGCGCACGTCGACGTCGAGCACGCTCGCATCCTGCCGAATCGGCCGGTCGCGGGTCGCCGGCACGGCTAAGGCGACGTCGCGCGCCCCCCGACTGCCAGGCCCGGAGGTCGCGCGGGTGGGGCGGGGGGCCCTCCTCCAGGGGGTCGCGTTGACCTACGGTGCTGGTGCTCTGAGTGCGCGCTGCACCATTTTTGACGCGGCCGAGGGTCAGAGCGAAGCAGGAGGCGCCCGCTAGAAGAACCACCACCACCCGGCGAAGCCCGCCCGCGTGTTGCGCTCGACGTCGGCGGGATCCTCGCCGCGCAGCGCGTAGATGCACGCCCCGATGAAGACGAGCATCGCGGCCAAGCACGCGGCCGCCGCCGCGCCGCCGCCGAGCACGAACACCCCGAGGATCCCCGTCCCCGCCGCGAGCGCGAACCCCACCCAAGCGTGACGACGCTTCGAGTGCACGTCGCGATGCTACTCCTGCCAATGCGTCCCGTAGACGCCCGTCGTGTTACGGCTAGCGGGGGTTGGGGGAATCGGTCTCACCTCGCTCGGGGGTTACATCTACGGCCGATGGACACGGGGGTTTTCGGGGGCGAAATAGGGGGTGCTGCCCGACCGGGCAAGATCACCTCGCCGCATCGCTCAGTGTCGGTGCAGCCCGCCGCCGCGCGGGTTGTGGCGCCTACACCGCAGCTCAAGGTTCGTCAGCGCGTTGTGCGTGACGTCGCCGTCGAGGTGGTGGACCTCTAGGACGGTGTCGAGGGTGCAGGTGTCGCGGCCGGCGTCGGGGTGTCGGCAGCGATACCCGTCGCGGCGGGTGAGCTGGTCGCGGAGCCGGGCGACGGCGCGGCCGCCGAGCCGGTCGGGGTTGCGCTTGGACCAGACGAGATGGTCGCGGCACTTGCCCTTGACCACGGGGACGCCGGCGCAACCGTCGACGTTGCAGCTTCCCGGCGCGCGTTGCAGGCGCTTGATAGTCCCCTCCCGCGCGAGTCTCGTCTGCGGCACCCGCGTCGATGCTCTGCCTCAACCGGGTAGGAGACTCACGTGAGTTGCTACCTAGTCGACACGACGCGAGGCCAGGTGAGCGTCGAGACCGCCCGCCACCCCTTCCCGCACGGGCCGTTCGTGAGGGTCGCCGCCGTCGACGGACTCATGCTCGAATTCGGCAGCGAGCGCAACGCGGCCGGCGGCTGGGATTCCGTCGTGCATGACCCGCGGACCGGCGAGACCCGCCGCCGCTGCAACGTGCTCTCGCATGACCGCGGGCTAACCGAGCGGCAGATGGTCGCCGAGTGGAACCGTCAGCCGCGGCTGGTCCTGGTGCCGACGGCAATCGCGCACAGCGCAGGCGAGCGGGAGCAGCGCAAACTGCGACACGCGGTCCGAATTCGGACCCGACCGTCGCGTGCCCGCGTGGGACGCTTGGTCGGCGTCGGGTGGGCCCTCACCGACGTAACGCCCTTGGACTCGCTGCCCCCCGCGGTCCGGGGGCGTTCTATCAAGCAGCTTGCCCCTCGGGGGAGCCAACCGCAGCCGGGCCCGCGCCAACACGGTGCCGGGACGGTGCGTCAGGGTCGGTTGCTGCCCACGCCGCTGGCTGCCCGAACGACGTAGATGCTGGTGGCCTCGATGAAGGCCTCCCAGAATTCGCGGTCAGCCTGCTGGGGATCGTCGGCTACCCGCAATCGGCACAGGACCCAAGGGGCGTTCCCAATCCGCGCGGCGAGGTCCTCGGGAATGTCGCCGTGGAGGACGTCTATGAGCCGGCGTTCGTCGCCGTCGTGGCCAGCGCGCATCCAGTCGCGGCCAGCGGTCAGCCCGAGTTCTCGGGGGGTACGGTCGGCGGTTCTCATGGGTGTCGGAGCCTTCCTGTGAGCTACGTCCTGCGCCGGGCAACGGTGCGGCGCCCTCCCAGTTCGTGGGCGGCACCGGCTTATGCACGACGGGCGGGTCATGGTCGGGGGCTCGTACGGCCGTCGCGGTCATCTATCTCTCTCGCCGGCCCCTAAAGGGCCGAACGCGCGAGGGAGCTAGTCGCGCCCTGCTGCGCCCCGCGAGGGCGTGACGGCGGCGGCGGGGCGCCATCATCGGCCGCGGTTGGTCGGTCATGCGGGCCGGGCCTTTGTCGGCGCCCGGGCCCTTCACGTTCCAGGACTTCGCCGGCCGCGCCTCACTGCTCGGCGTCGACGCCGTCGTTGAGGCGCCTGCGGTTCGTTCTGACGCGCTCTCGCGGCGCTCCTGACGTCCTGCGCCGTGGAAGCACCGGGGGTAGCACCGAGTCGCAAAACGGGCACCGATCGCACGGGGCGCACCGCATAGGTATGCGGATAACCGGTGGCGCCTAGGCCGGGAATGGGCGCGGCTGGTTTCGAACCAGCGACCTCTCGCGTGTGAAGCGAGCGCTCTCCCGCTGAGCTACGCGCCCGGAGGCTCGGCCATTCTACGGGCCGCGGCGCGCGCCGGCGTCGCCGTCAGCCGCCGCCGGTGGCCTCGAGGACGACGCCGGTCCCGGCGCAGTCCGGGCACTCACCGCCGTCGGTGAGGCGGCCCGTGCCCCCGCAGCGCGGGCAGACGTCCTCGCCGGCGCCCGGGGTGCCGGGCCGGGCCTCGTCGCCGGGCGCGAGGTCGGGGTCGGGGGGCGTGCTCATGCCAGGTCGGCTGCCCGTTCGGCCAGGGACCGAATCGACGGCGCCGCGGGCCGTGTTCCCCCGGGCATGAACCGTCGTCCCCTCATCATGCTCGCGGCGCTCGCCGCGATCCTCGCCGTGGCCGTCGCCGCGGTCGCCGGAGCCCATGCGCCGGCCAAGCACCAGCGCGCGGCCAAGCACCAGCGCGCGGTCAAGGTCGCCCGCGGCGCCACCACCGTCAAGCTCACGGCGACGCTGCCGGGCGTGACGATCACCCCGCTCAAGCCGGCCAAGGCCGCCAACGGCGGCATCGCCTTCCCGATCGCGCTCGGCCGCGTCAAGGCCGACCTCTCGCGCGGCGTGATCCTCCATGTCGGTGGCCTGAAGCTCGTCAAGGGCGAGAAGACCGTCGTCCTGCGCCGCCCGCGCGCCGTCCTGCACGGCACCGCGTCGCGCCTGGTCGTCCACGTCAAGGGCCGCCGCACGCTGGCGCTGGCCAGGCTCGACCTCGGCGGCGCCACCACGAAGGTCGAGGGCCGCAAGGTCACGGTGACCGGCGTGAAGCTGACGCTGACCGCGGCCGCCGCGAAGGCGCTGCAGAAGGCCTTCGGCGTCGACGTCCCCGCGGGCACCGCGCTCGGCACGGCCGACGTGCAGACCCGGATCTTCGGGCGCAAGGGGAAGCACGGCGGCAGCACGTACCACGACCCGTTCTCGAAGCAGCACTAGCGCCTCGCCACCCACCGTGACCACCGTGAGGGCGGCCCGGAAGGGCCGCCCTCGCCGCGTCCTGGGGCCCGCGTGGATCCGCCCGTGCTCTACACTCGACGACGGACCGTGCTAGGCGGGGAATCAGCGGTGCCCTGTACTCGCAATCCGCTCTAGCGAGGCCGAACTCCCTCCCGAGGGGCGCGGCCTGCGGGGTCAGCGCGCCGGCTCGGCGTCGATGGCCGTGGGTCCCCGCGCGACGTCGGCCCGTGAACCAGGTCAGGTCCGGAAGGAAGCAGCCTTAAGCGGTTCCCGGCGGGCGCAGCGGGAGATCCACGACCGGAGCCAGAGCCCGGCGAACGCGTCCGCAGGGCCGCTTCGACGGAGGGTGCACGGTCCACTTCCTTCGCCCGGCCTGCTGCACCACCGCGTGCGGCAGGCGTCAGCGCCTCAGCGCGGCAGGCCGGCCAGCGCCGCCAGCAGCTCGCGCCCGGCCCGCTCGCCGAGCTCGAGGTTGCGCACCGCGAACGACTCGTCCGGCGCGTGGAACGGGTCGTCGGGCAGCACGAACCCCGTGACGATCGTGGGGATGCCCTTCGCGGCCAGCTCGGCCACGATCGGGATCGAGCCGCCCGAGCGGACGAGGACCGGCGCGACGCCCGCGGCCCGCTCGAGGGCGCCGGCGGCGAGCTGCACGGCGGGCTCGTCGGCGGCGAACAGGGCGGGCTCCGCCGTGTGCCAGTCGAGGTCGAGCGTGCACCCCTCGGGCAGCGCGTCGCGCAGCAGGCGCTCGACCGTCGCGCGCATCGCCGCGGGGTCCTGGCGTGGGGCCAGCCGCAGCGAGAAGGCGGCGCGGACCGTCGACGGGATGACCGTCCGCGGGGCGCCGGCCTCGACGTAGTTCACGTCGAGCGACGGACGGGCCCCGGTGCGCTCGTAGAGCTCCGCGCCGGCGCGCGGGTCGAGCGGGACGGCGCCGACCTCGGCCAGCGCGGCGTCGCCGGGGGGCAGCCGGTCCCACGAGGCGCGCTCGGCCTCCGCGGGCGGCTCGACGCCGGCCCGCAGCTCCTCGCGCACGCCGCCGTCGGGGCCCGGCAGGAGCTCGGCCAGCAGCCCGTGGAGCACGTGCAGCGCGTTGCGGGCGACGCCGCCGAACATCCCGCTGTGCAGGTCGCGCTCGCCGCAGCGCAGCGTCAGGTCGCACATGACGATGCCCCGCAGGCCGGTCGTGACCGCCGGGGTTCGCGCGTCGGCCATGCCGCTGTCGTAGACGATCGCCGCGTCGGCGCCGTGCGCGTCCGCGCGCAGCCAGTCGATCGCGGCGAACGACCCCGCCTCCTCCTCGCCCTCGACGAGCACCCGGACGTGGACCGGCAGCTCGCCGGCGCGCGCGAGCGCGCAGGCGGCGTGCAGCAGCGGCCAGAAGTTGCCCTTGTCGTCGGCGGCGCCGCGGGCGAAGACCCGGCCGTCGCGGACCTCGGGCGTGAACGGGGGCGAGCTCCAGAGCGCGGGGTCGCCGATGCCCTGGACGTCGTAGTGGCCGTAGATGAGCACCGTCGGGGCGTCCGCGCGGGCCGACCGCAGCTCCCCGACGACGAGCGGCGCGCGGCCGTCGAGGCGCACGAGGTCGACCGTCCCGCCGGCGTCGCGGACCTTCTCGGCCGCCCACTCGGCGGCTCGGTCGAGGTCCGCGGGGTCGCCTTCCCCCGTGGAGATCGAGGGGATCCGCAGCCAGTCGATGAGGTCGTCCAGGAGCGCGTCGGCCATGGGCGGCAGGCTAGGGCAGGACCGCCCGGCGGCCGGGCTAGACTCGACCTCCCGTGTCCGCCGGCCCCTCGCTGTACCGTCGCCACCGGCCCCGGACGTTCTCCGACGTCGTGGGCCAGGAGCATGTCGTCCGCACCCTGCGCAACGCCATCGCGCAGGGGAAGGTCCACCACGCCTACCTGTTCGTGGGCTCGCGGGGCACCGGCAAGACCTCGATGGCGAAGATCCTCGCCGCGTGCCTGAACTGCGTGGAGGGTCCGACGGCGGAGCCCTGCGGCGTCTGCGACTCCTGCGTGGCGATCGCGAGCGCGACGTCGCTCGACGTCATCGAGATGGACGCGGCGTCGAACAACTCCGTCGACGACATCCGCGAGCTGCGCGACTCCGTCCAGTTCGCACCGGTGAGCGGGCGCTCGAAGGTCTACATCCTCGACGAGGCGCACATGCTCTCGCCGCAGGCGTGGAACGCGTTCCTGAAGACCCTCGAGGAGCCGCCCCCGAACACGATCTTCGTGCTGGCCACGACCGAGGCGGGCAAGGTGCTGCCGACGGTCGTCGACCGCTGCCACCGCTTCGACTTCGCCCGCCCCACGACCGAGCAGCTCGCGGCCGTGGTCGGCCGCGTCGCCGAGCAGGAGGGCATCGAGGTCGGCCCCGACGCGGTCGCGCTGCTGGCCCGTCACGCGACGGGGTCCTTCCGCGACGCGCTCGGGACGCTCGAGCAGCTCGTCACCTACAGCGGCACGACGGTCTCCACCGACGACGTCCTGGCGGTGCTCGGCGTCGCCGACGCCGACCTGCTCTTCGGGGCGCTCGACGCGGTCGCCGCCCAGGACGCGCCGGGTGCCCTGCGCGCCGCCGACCGGCTGGCCGCCACCGGCCGCGACCTGGGGACGTTCACGCGCGACCTCGAGGCCCACGCGCGCGATCTGCTCATCGTCAAGACGCTGGGCGAGGTGCCGCCCGAGCTGCGCGTCACCCCCGACCGCGACGAGCGGCTGGCCGAGCAGGCCGCCCGCCTGCGCGGGGCCGACATCGTCCGGGTGCTCGACCTGCTCGCCGTCGCACTGCGCGCCGGCAAGGACGGCGCCGATGCCAGGACCCAGCTCGAGCTCGCGCTCGTGAAGGCGGCCGCCCCGGAGGTCGACCCCTCGACGCGCGCGCTGCTGGCGCGGCTCGAGCGGCTCGAGGCCGTGCTCCGCGACCCGCCGTCCCCGGCGGCGCCGGCCGCCCCCGCGGCAGGCGAGCCGGCCCCGGACACGCCGGTCCCGCCCGCCGGCGCGCCGGCGCAGACCGCCCCGGACACGCGGGTCCCGCCCGCCGGCGCACCGGCCGCCGTCCCGCCGCCGGCGGACCCCTCAGCGGGCGAGCCCGTCCCCGCGCACCCCGCCCCGGCCGGCGAGGCCGCGGCCGTCCCGCCCTCCACGGCGGCCGCGCGGGCCGCCGCGGGCGCGGCGCCGGCCTCCGACGACGCGCCCCGCGCCGCGGCGGCCGCTGCCGCGGCGGCGGCCGGCGCCGCCGCGCACCGCGCGACGGAGGGCGGGCCGGGCGTCGCCGCCGCCGCCGGCACCGCCGGCGAGGCGACCGCCGTCGCGACGGTCGCCGTGGCCGAGCGCGCGCAGCCCGCCGCCCTCGCCGCGCTGTCGCTCGACGCCGTCCGCCAGCTCTGGCCCGCGGTGCTCGACGCGGTCCGTGCCGACAACCAGCTCCTGGGCGCCTCGCTGGCCGAGGCCGCGCCGGTCGAGCTGCGCGGGCACGAGGTCGTCGTCGCCTTCCCCTCCGAGCAGGCGTTCCAGCGCCGCATGGCCGAGCGCCAGGACCACCGCACCACGGTCGAGGACGCCGTGCGCGCCCTCTCGGGCTCGGGCGTCAGGGTGTCCTTCGAGCTGCGCGACGACGTCGTGGTCGCGGAGACGGCGGCCGCCGAGCCGCCGAGCGAGGAGGACCTCGTCCGCCGCTTCATGGACGAGTTCGGCGCGGAGGAGATCCTGCCCGAGCCCGACCCCGAGACCCCGACGCCGGGAGGCGCCTGATGCCCCAGCCGAACATGCAGCAGATGATGCGCCAGGTCCAGAAGATGCAGCAGGACATGGCCGCCGCGCAGGAGCAGCTCAAGCACGAGGAGGTCGAGGCCTCCGCGGGCGGCGGCATGGTGAAGGTCAAGGTCAGCGGCGACCTCGTGGTCAAGGCGATCACGATCGCCCCGGAGGCCATCGACCCCGACGACCCCGAGCTCCTGCAGGACATGGTCCTGGCCGCCGTCAACGAGGGGCTGCGCTCGGCCCAGGAGCTCCAGCAGTCCAAGCTCGGTGGCGTGACCGGCGGCATGGACCTGGGCTCGCTCGGCCTGCCGGGCTTCTAGTCGCTTGCACGCGCCGCCCGTCCAGCGCCTCATCACCGAGCTCGGCAAGCTGCCGGGCATCGGGCAGCGGACGGCGCAGCGCCTGGCCTTCCACGTCCTGCGCGCCGACCCCGAGGACGCCCTCGCGCTGGCCGACGCGATCCGCGAGGTCAAGGAGCGCGTCGGCGTCTGCGAGGTCTGCTTCAACCTCGCCGAGGGGCCGCGCTGCCGGATCTGCCAGGACGAGCGCCGCGACGGCTCGCTGGTCTGCGTGGTCGAGGAGCCGGGCGACGTCATCCCGCTCGAGCGCACCCACGAGTTCCGCGGGCTCTACCACGTCCTCGGCGGCGCGCTCTCGCCCATCGACGGCGTCGATCCCGAGGACCTGCGCATCGCCGAGCTCCTGCGGCGGGTCGAGACGGCGGCCGAGCCGCCGATCGCCGAGGTCGTGCTGGCCACGAACCCGACGACGACCGGCGAGGCGACCGCCCTGCACATCGCCGCCGGCCTGCGCGAGCGCGCCCCCCAGGTCCAGGTGACGCGTCTGGCCTCCGGCCTGCCCGTCGGCGCCGACCTCGAGTACGCCGACGAGGTCACCCTGGGGAAGGCCCTCATGGGCCGCCGCTCGCTGTAGGCCAGGGACGCCTCGCCGTGCCTGGCCCGACCGCGAGCTCACCGGGGGGCGACTCGGCCTAGCGCGAGACGCCCGGCTCGACGGCCCCGGTCGTCACCAGCCTCGCCTCCAGCCCCAGCACCCGGCCCAGGCGCGCGGTCTCCGCCTCCAGCGCGCGGATGCCGCGGGCGCCCAGGTCGCCCAGCAGCGTCGCCTCGACCGTGACCGCGTCGCGGGCGAGCGTCCGCCGCCAGGTGCCGACGGTCACGCCGTCGAGCAGGATCGGCCGCTCGAGGAGCCCGGCCCGGGGGGCGCCCCCGGCGGAGATGCCGCGGAGGTCCTGGAAGGCGATCGTGCTCTCGTCGAACATCCCGACGAGCAGCGCGCCGCCCCGGCGGCGGCGCCCGGCGGCGGGAGGGCCCGGGTCCGGGGCGGACCACCACGCCAGGCCGGCCTCGTCGCGCTCCATCTCGAGCGCGGGGCGCGCGCGCTCCAGGGCGGCGCGGGCGTCGGTGAGGGTCACGCCCGACCACCAGGCGAAGTCGCGCGCCGTGGCGGGCCCGTGGCCCGTGACGTAGCGCCGCGCGAGCTCGGCCGGCGGGTCGGCCGGCCGCCGCTCGCGCACGCCGCGCAGGAGGTCGTCGAGCAGGACGTGCGTGTGGCGGGCCCCGCGGCGGGGGCCGCTCGTGATGAGGCCCTCGAGCTCGGCGTGCATCGCGAGGTGCCCGACCCGTTGCGCGGGGGCCGGGATGCCGGCGGCGGCGAGCGCGTCGGCCAGCTCCGCCTTCGTCCGCGGCTCACCGTCCTCGAGCGCGGCGCGCAGGACCTCGTGCGCCCGCCGCAGGAGGTCGTCGTCGAGCTCGTGCGCGCGGTAGGAGCGGGCGGCCGCGCGGTGGACGCGCGCCGCGGTGAGCTCGAGCAGCCAGCGCACGTCCTCGGCCGCCACGGCGTGCCAGGTCGGGCGCAGGACGTGCGTGCGGACGATCGCCCCGGAGGCCAGCGCCACGTCGACGTCCTCCGCCGTCGCCCCGGGCGGCAGGCGCTGGGCGATCGACCACCGGCACTCGGGCCAGTCCTGCGCCTGCACCGCCACGAGCCGGCTGACGACCTCGTGGGGCGTCGCGAAGGGGTCGCCGGCCAGGCGCTGGTCCCGCAGGCGTCGGCGCACGATGGCCAGCCGGTCCATCCGGCCGCGGAGTCTAGGCGCGGACCGGGCGCGGGCGCGCCCGCGCTCGGCCTAGGGGCGGTGCGCGGGGCGCTCGTGGACGCGCAGGACCGTCACGCCGACCCCCGCCGCGTCGGCCAGGGCCTCGACGTCGGCGGCCGTGAGATCGCCCCCGCCCACGCCCGCCAGCGCGCCCAGGCTGCGGGCGAGCGTTCGCGGCAGCAGCACGAACGGGTGGTCGGCCGTGTGGCCGCGGGCGCGCGGGGGCGGCAGGGCGGGGCGGCCCCGGGCCCAGGGCGTGTCGCGGGCGGCCGGCCGGCGCGGGCGCGGGGGGCGGGCGCCCAGGCGCCGGCCGAGCACGACGTCACGGCGGGCCGCGGCGCGCAGTCCCCGCCCGAGCTCCCCCAGCGCCAGCGCGCCCCCGACGTCGGTCAGCACGACCGACTCGTGGCGCGCGGCGGAGGCGGCGGCGGCGAGGTCGCCGCAGGAGCCCGGCGGCACCGGCTCGTCGAGGACGACGACCTCGTGCTCGCGGGCGACGGCGGCGGCCGCCGCGTGGGCGTGGCGGACGGCGCGCGGGAGCCCGGGGGCGCCGTGGGGCGCCGTCACGACGACCGACAGCCCGTCGAGGGCCGGGCCCCGCGGGCGGTGCAGGTCGGGCGTGGGGTCGGCGGGGAGGATCACGCGATGGAGGCTCCTCCCCGAACCTGAGGCCAGGGTGAAGCCCCGGTGAAGATGCTCCGGACGGTGGGCGGCGCCCGCCCGGCGGCGTGCACGGGGCCCGCGGCGGCGACGGGCGGTCCGCCATCCGTCCAGCGGCGTCCGGGCGCGGCGGCCAGGAGCGCGCGCCGGCGCCCTGCCGCGCGCCGCGGGCGCCGGCGGCCGGAGCCGTATCCTGGGCCGGGCGCATGGCCTCCCCCGACGGCACGGTGGTGATGAAGTTCGGCGGCACGTCCGTCGCGGACGCCTCGCGCCTGAAGCGCGCGGCGGAGCGCATCGTGCGCAAGCGCGAGGAGGGCCACCGCGTCGTCGCCGTCCTCTCGGCCCGCGGGAAGGAGACCGACCGCCTCATCGCGGACGCGCTCGAGGTCTCGCCGGTGCCGAACCCGCGCGAGATGGACATGCTGCTCTCGACGGGCGAGCGCGTCTCGTGCGCGCTGTGCGCGATGGCGATCCACGACCTCGGGTACGAGGCGATCTCGCTGACCGGCTCGCAGGCGGGGATCGTCACCGACACCTCGCACACGAAGGCGCGGATCCTCGACGTCCGCGCCGCCCGCATCGTCAGCGCGCTCGACGAGGACAAGGTCGTCCTCGTGGCCGGCTTCCAGGGCGTGAGCACGGCCAAGGACGTCACGACGCTCGGCCGCGGCGGGTCGGACACGACCGCGGTGGCGCTCGCGGCCGCCGTGGGCGCCGACGTCTGCGAGATCTACACCGACGTGCCCGGGGTCTTCTCGGCCGACCCGCGCATCGTCCCCGACGCGCGCAAGCTCGACGTCGTCTCCTTCGAGGAGATGCTGGAGATGGCGGCCTCCGGGGCCGGCGTCCTGCAGCTGCGCTCCGTCGAGTACGCGCGCAACCACGGCGTGCGCATCCACTGCCGCTCGAGCTTCGACGACGCCCCCGGGACCGTCGTCGTGTCCCAGCAGGAGACCATGGAACAGCCCCTGATCACCGCGGTCACCCACTCGACGGGCGAGGCCCGCGTGACCCTGCAGGGCGTGCCCGACACGCCCGGGGCCGCCGGCCGCATCGCGACCGCGCTGGCCGACGCCAACGTCAACGTGGACATGATCATCCAGAACGAGCCGCACACCGACGGCCACCGCGCGGACATGTCGTTCACCGTGCCGCGCGACGACCTGCGCGCCGCCTGCTCGGCGCTCGAGCCGCTCAAGGCCGAGCTCGCGCTCGACGACGTCGTCACCGACGAGAGCATGGGGAAGGTGTCGATCGTCGGCGCGGGGATGAAGTCGCACCCCGGCGTCGCCGCCAGGGTCTTCTCCGTGCTCGGCGAGCAGGGGATCAACATCACGATGATCTCGACGTCGCCCATCAAGATCAGCTGCGTCGTGCCCGGCGACCGCGTCCCGGACGCCGTGCGCGCGCTGCACACCGCCTTCGACCTCCAGGGCGAGGACACGATCCGCCCGGAGCAGCCGTTCGGGGAGTTCACGTGACGCACGCCGCAGAGGGCCATCGCATCGCCGTCGTCGGGGCCACGGGCCAGGTCGGCTCCGTGCTGCTCGACCTGCTCGAGACGACGTCGCTGCCGATCCGCGAGGTCGTGCCGTTCGCCTCTGAGCGCTCGGCCGGCCGGGAGCTGCGCGGCATGGTCGTCCGGCCGCTGCGCGACGACACCATCGCGGGCTTCGACCTGGCGATCTTCTCGGCCGGCGGCGCGACGTCCGGCGAGTGGGCGCCCCGCTTCGTCGACGCGGGCGCCGTCGTCGTCGACAACTCCTCACGCTGGCGGATGCAGGACGACGTCCCGCTCGTCGTGTCCGAGGTCAACCCCGAGGCCCTCGACGCCCACCGGGGGATCATCGCCAACCCGAACTGCTCGACCATGCAGATGGTCGTGGCGCTCAAGCCGCTGCAGGACGCGGCCGGCATCGAGCGCCTCGTGATCTCGACGTACCAGGCGGTGTCGGGGACCGGCAAGGCCGCGGTGGACGAGCTCCTCGCGCAGTCCCGGGCGGTCGTGGACGGGGAGGACGTCCCGCCCGCCGCCGTGTACGCCCACCAGATCGCCTTCAACGCGCTCCCGCACGCGGGGTCCTTCGCCCCGGGCGACGACCACACCGACGAGGAGCGCAAGCTCATCAACGAGACGCGCAAGATCCTCGGCGACCCGGCGATCCGCGTCAGCGCGACCTGCGTGCGCGTCCCGGTGGTCCACGGCCACTCCGAGTCGGTCAACGTGCAGACGCGCGAGCCGCTGTCGGCGGACGACGCGCGGGCGCTGCTGCGCGCGGCCCCCGGGGTGACGGTCGTCGACGACCCCGGCGGCGGCGTCTACCCGCTGGCGCTGGACGCCACGGGCCGCGACGACGTCCTGGTGGGGCGCATCCGGCGCGACCCCGGGCACGAGCGGGCCCTCGACCTGTGGGTCGTCGCCGACAACCTGCGCAAGGGCGCCGCGACGAACGCCGTCCAGCTCGCCGAGCTCCTGCACGAGCGCGGCCTGGTCGGCGCGCGCGTCTAGCCGCCGGCGGGGAGCTGCGGTCGGCTCGGCGTGCCCGCCGGCAGCGCGGGCGCGGTGGGGAGGGGCCGGGCGCCGGGCGGGCGCCCCGGCTCGTAGATCGTGAGCCGCGTCGCGGTCGCGTCCTTGTCGACGCGGCTCGCGGTCGGCGACACCAGCGCACTCAGCAGCGCGGTGCCCGCCAGGGCGGCGTGGAGGATCTGGTCGGCGTCGTTGACCGCGATGATCCCGGCCACGCTGTCGCCCGTGATCAGGCCCCACACGAACACGGCGGCGTACGCCAGCCCGAACACGAGCGCCCCCGTGCGGGCCCGGGGGGCGTTGCCGTGCACCGCCAGGAGCAGGAGCCCGGAGGCCAGGTGCACGGTGTTGTGCCAGCCGTTGACCATGAACCCGAGCAGCTCGCCGTGCCCGTCGTGGGCGGTCCCGAACGAGCTGTCGACGAAGAAGCCGGCGATCCCGGCGGCGACGAGGACGAGGCCGGCGAGCAGGCAGTAGGCCTGCGCCAGAGTGCGGCCGGTGGCGGGCGTCATGGGCCGGAACCTAGCGCGCGCGGGAGCCGGTCGCCCGGGCCGCGACGGGTCACGTCATATCCTCCGTCGGGGACGTCCCCGAGAGGAGCGTTGGTGCTGGACCGTCTCGTGAGGCAGGCGTACCTGCGGCTCGGCCGCCGCTACCGCGCGGTGTACGTCCTCGCGCAGGCACCCGCTCCGCTGGCCATCGCGACGCTCTCCGTCGTGCTGCTGACGTCGTACTACGACCCATCGGCGGGCGAGGTGCTGGTCATGCTCGGCGTGACCTGGGCCTCCACGATCGCCGCGATCGGGTTCGCGCTGTGGCGGGGCCGGCCTTTCCTGTCGCCCGCGCTCGCGTGGCAGTCCGATCCGGCGCCCAGTGCGGAGAAGTCGATCGCCGCCTGGGAGGCGGCGACGACCTACCCGATGCGGAGCTTCGCCGCCACCTCGCTGTCGGTGGGGACGATCGCGGCGGTGCCGGCGCTCGCCGCCTTCACGGTGGTCCTCGGCCTCGGCCCGGCGGACGCGCTGGTGGTCTCGGCCGCGACGCTGCTGCCGGTGGCGTACGCCACGGTCATGAACTACTTCGTCGCCGAAGTGGTGACGCGGCCGCTCGTCGAGGACATCGCGGCCGTGCTGCCGGAGGACTTCCCGTTCGCGACGACCGGGCTGCTGATCCGCAGGCGGCTGAAGATCCTGCTGCCGATCTTCACGGGCTTCGTCGGGCTCGTCGTGGCCGCGCTCATGACCGGCGACGGCGGCACGCGCACGCTGGCCCTGAGCGTCGTGGCCGCGGCCGGCGTGGGGCTCGTGTTCTCGTACGAGCTCACGGCGCTGCTGTCGCGGGCGGTCACCGCCCCGATCGCCGCGCTCCACGTCGGCGTGGGGCGGGTCCGGGCGGGCGACTACGACGCCCGCGTGCCCGTGGTCACCAGCGACGAGCTGGGGGAGCTGTCGCACGACTTCAACCTCATGGCGGCCGGCCTGGCCGAGCGGGAGGAGCTGCGCGAGACGTTCGGGACCTACCTCGACCGCGACATCGTCCGGCTCATCCTCTCGGGGCGGTTCCCGCGCGAGGGCGTCGAGGTCGTGGTGTCGATCATGTTCGTCGACGTCCGTGGCTTCACGTCCTTCGCCGAGCGCTCCGACGCGACCGAGGTCGTGGCGGCCCTCAACGCGCTCTTCGAGGTGATGGTGCCGATCGTGGCCGAGCACGGCGGGCACGTCGACAAGTTCCTCGGAGACGGCCTCCTCGCCGTCTTCGGCGCCCCGGAGGGCTACCGCGACCACGCCGACCGGGCGGTCGCCGCGGGGCTCGCGCTGGCGCGGGCGGTCAACCGGCCCGGGGCCGAGCTGCGGATCGGCGTGGGGATCAACACCGGCCCGGTCGTCGCCGGCTCGATCGGCGGCGCGGGACGGCTGAACTTCAGCGTCATCGGCGACGCGGTCAACCTCGCCGCACGGGTGGAGGCGGCCACGCGCGACACGGGCGACGACGTGCTCATCACGCGGGCGACGTACGACGCGCTCACCCGCCCGGCCGTCGCGACGTCACGCGGCACCGTCGCGCTCAAGGGCAAGGAGGAGCCGGTCGAGGTGCTGGCGTGCCCGGTCGCCGAGGAGGAGGCGGCGGAGGTGCTGGCCACGTCGCCGGCCGACGCCGGCGCACCCCGGCCGGGTGAGCGGGCCTAGGCGCCGCGCCCGGGACCCCGTAGCGTCGCGGACATGGGTGAGCGGACGCGCCATCCGCCGGGCACCTTCTGCTGGGTCGACCTGGCGACGACCGACGTCGAGGGCGCCAAGGCCTTCTACCACCGGCTCTTCGGGTGGGAGGCCGAGGATCACGACGCGGGCGACGCGGGGACCTACACGACGTTCCTCCTCGACGGCCGGGAGGCGGCGGGCGCGTTCCCGCAGCGTCCCGAGCAGCGCGAGCGGGGCTGGCCCGCGACGTGGATCAGCCACGTCACGGTCGTAGACGTCGACGCGACCGCCGCTCGCGTCCCGGGCCTCGGCGGGACGCTCCAGGCCGGTCCGTTCGACATCCTCGAGGCGGGGCGGATGGCGGTGGTCGCCGACCCCACGGGCGGCGTGATCGCGCTCTGGCAGCCGCGGCGTCACCACGGCGCCGCCGTCGTGAACGAGCCGGGGGCGCTGACCTGGAACGACCTGTGGACGCCGGATCCCGCCGCCGCCGCACGCTTCTACGGCGAGCTGCTGGGCTGGGAGATCGCCCCGATCCCCGGCGCGCCGTACTGGACGATCGCCAACGGCGGCCGGCGCAACGGCGGGCTCATGGAGCAGCCCCCGCCGCAGCGCGATGCGGGCGTCCCGGCCGCCTGGAACGCGTACGTCGCCGTCGCGGACCTCGACGCGGCGCTCGCGACGGCGGGCGAGGCCGGCGGCGGCCTCGCCTTCGGGCCGATGGAGGTGCCGGCGGGGCGCTTCGCCGTCGTCCGCGACCCCCAGGGCGCCGTCGTCGGGCTCGTCGAGGGCCCGATGGACGACTGACCGCGTCCACGGCGCGCCGCACGCCTTCGCCGGGCGGCCCGCTAGGGGCCGGCCCAGCCGGCCGCGTGGCACGGCGCCGTGCCGCACACGTCGACCAGGCGGCCGTCGAGCTGCAGGAACCGCGCGATCTGCGCGCGCACGCGGGCCTCGGAGTCGATGACGAGGTCGTGCGGGTCGACGCCGATCCGGGGCGGGGTGTTCGTCGTCGGCGGCGCCGGCGTGCCGAGGCACTCCGGCGCGGGGGCGGGCCCGCACCCGGGCGGCCGCAGCGGGCCGATGTCCCACACGACGAGGCCCCCGCCGTTCGCGGGGAGGTGGCGCAGGCGCCGGATGCCGTAGAGCGGCACGCGGTCGGGGCTACGGCCCGGGTCGAGCACCGGCGTGCGGACGCTCGAGCCGATCGTGCGCGCCTCGACCTCGGTCGCGACGTTCGCCACCTGGTGGTCGCCGAACGACATGAGCTGCAGGACGGTGTGGCGGGGCGTGTCCGGCAGCGGGTCGCGCGTGAGGTGCTGCGCGTACCCGTTGGGCTCGCCGCGGTCCCACAGGAGCTGCAGCAGCGACAGGATCAGCGGGCGCTCCAGCCGGTCGGGATAGGACTGGTCGAGCACCGTCGAGAACGGGTCGAAGTCGACGCTGCGCGTCACCAGCAGGCTGTAGTTCATGGCCCCGACGTAGAGCACCGACCGCGTGAAGTCCGGCGCCACCGCGGTGAGCGCGCCGCCCGCGATGCCGCCCTGGCTGTTGCCGTAGTAGAAGAGCCGCCGGGTGTCGATGAGCGGACGGCCCGCTCGGCGGAAGGCCGGGTCGGCGGCGAGGCCGCCCGGATGGATCAGCGCCCGTCCCAGGTAGAGGAAGTTCAGGAAGCCCTGCTGGAGGCGGTCGGCCAGCGTCGGGAAGCGCGAGAGGTCCGTGAGGGCCGTGAGGGCGTTGGGGACGTCCTCCTCCGCCATCCCGACCCAGTCGCTCGCGCAGACGAGGACGTCGTGGTCGTTGCCGAGCTGCTCGACGTTCTCGGCACCGACCTCGCCGGCGTCGCCGAACAGGCCGTGGCCGTAGAGCGACGGGCGGGCCGGCGCGGCCGGCGTGGCCGAGCGCGGGATGTTGCAGATGAAGGTCGCCTGCGTCGTGTTCCCGGGCAGGCGCACCGGCAGGCCGTCGCGCCCGAGGTGGAAGCGCGAGCCCGGGGGGCAGCCGGGCTGGTCGAGGTAGCACGGGACGGTGACGTGGCCCTCGACGCGCCGGGCCACGTTCGGCTGCTCGGCGACGGTGTAGTCGATGACCTTGTCGATCGTGGTCCCCGGCGCGCCGCCGCGGACGCGCAGGTCGGCGAGGTCGCGGTCCCCGAGCCCGGCGAACGCGCGGTCGCGGATCGACAGCATCCGCCGGGTCAGCGAGCGCCCGCTGGCCACGGTGAAGTCCCAGGCCAGGTTCAGCGAGCCGCGCCGGATCCCGGCCCGGCGCAGCGTCCGGAAGAGCGACTCCATGTGCCACCGGCGGCGCTCGAAGGCGCGGTCGCCGGTGTGGATCCCGTCGCGGTAGCGGCGGAACGCCGGCCCGGCGGGCAGACGGTGCCCGTCGGCGGCGCGCAGGTCGCGCAGCGCGACGACGTAGCGGTGGCCCTCGGTCCAGTCCTCGGCGGGGTGGATGAGCAGCGCCGTGTCCGCCGGGCTGCCGGCGTTCGCGTCGAGCTCGGCCCAGATGAGCTGCCGCCGCCCGGTCCGGGCGTCGAGGACGACGACGGGCTGATCGCGGTCGTAGGTCCGGGCCAGGTCGGTCACCGGGACGGCGCCGGTGCGCGCGAGGGCCTCCGGCGTGTCGAGCCCCGGGACCTTGACGACGATCGTCTGCCCGGGGCTGAAGCCGTCGGAGGCGTCGTAGTCGGCGCTGGCGATGGGCGCGCCCTGCGCGTTGCGCGGCATCTGGTCGTCCGTCAGCGCCAGCCGCCGGCCCGTGGGGGAGGACGGGTCGGGTCGCGTGAAGTGGTCGTTGGGCCACGGGAAGAGGCAGTCGATCCCCTCCCCGAGCGGGTCGCAGCCCGGGCCGGTGCGGGTGCGCGCCCCCGCGGCGGGCCCGAGCGCGAGGAGCAGGGCCAGCGCGGCCGCGACGAGGAGCGCGGTGCGCCTCATGGCGTGGGTCCCGTCCACCCGCCGGCGTAGCAGGGGCTGGTCCCGCAGACGTCGACGAAGCGGCCGCCCAGGGCCAGGAAGGCCGAGAACTGCTGCTGGGCGAGCGGGTTGCGCCCGGTGATGCCGTGCGGGTCGACCCCCACCCGCGGCGCCGAGTTGCCGACGGGCGGCGCCGGCGTCCCCAGGCACGACGGCGCGCCGGCGGCGCCGCAGCCCGGCGGCCGCAGCGGCCCGATGTCCCAGACGACGAGCGCGCTCCCGCGGGTCGACTCGCCGGGCCGCAGCCGTGGGATCCCCCAGAACGGCTGGACGTCGGCGCTGCGGCCGGGGTCGAGCGCCGGCGTCCGCAGGCGCGCCCCGATCGTCCTCGCCTCGACCTGCGTCGTGACGTTCGCGACCTGGTGGTCGCCGAAGGCCATGTGGAGCAGGACGTCGTGACGCGGCGTGTCGCGGTAGGGGTCGCGCGTGAGGTGCTGGGCGTAGCCGTCGGGGTCCCCGCGGTCCCACAGGCCCTGGATGAGCGACAGGATGAGCGGCCGCTCGACCTCGTTCGGGTACGACGGGTAGAGCAGGGCGGAGAAGGCGTCGAAGTCGACGCTGCGGGTCAGCAGCGTGCTGTACGTCATCCCGGGGACGATGAGCGCCGCGCGCGTCCAGTCGGGCGCCACGGCGCTGACGGCGCCGCCGAGGATGCCGCCCTGGCTGCCGCCGGCGAAGAACAGGCGCCGGGTGTCCAGCAGCGGCGCCCCGCCGTCCTGGAACGCCGCGTTCGCCGCGAAGCCGCCCGGGTGCACCAGCGCGCGCCCCAGGAACAGGAAGTCCAGGAACCCCTGCTGGAGGCGGTCGGCCAGCGTCGGGAACTGCGAGAGGTCGCGCAGGATGCCGAAGGTGTTGGGCAGGTCGCCGCCGGACATCCCCGCCCAGTCCGTCGCGCACAGCACCACGCCGTTCGTGCGGGCGAGGTCGCCGCGGGCGACGCTGTCGACCTCCTCGGCGGTGCCGAACAGGCCGTGCCCGTAGAGGGCGATGCGACCCGGGTGCGCGGCGGTGGCCGAGCGCGGGATGTTGCAGATGAAGCGCGCCCGCTGGACGTTGCCGGGGGTCCTGACCGGGCGTCCCCTCGGGTCCAGCACGAAGCGCGAGCCGGGCGGGCAGCCCGGTTGGCTGAGGTAGCAGGGGACCTCGACCGTGCCGCTGACGCGGCGGCGGATGTCGGGGTTCTGGGCCGGCGTGAAGTCCTGGACCTGCCCGACGTCGAAGGCCGGGGGGCGCCCCTGCACCTTCAGGTCCCCCAGGCGCCGGTCGCCCAGCGTGGCGAAGGCGTCGTCGCGGATGGCCAGCATCCGGGAGGCCAGCGTGCGCGCGCTGGCGACGGTGAAGTCCCAGGCGAGGTCGAGCGACCGCCGGCGGATCCCGGCACGGCGCAGGGTGCGCAGCAGCGACGCGACGTGTGCCCGCCGCCCGGCGAGGGCGCCGCCGCACGCGGGCAGCCCGTCGCGCAGGCACCGGAAGGCCGGGCTCGGCCGCAGGGCGCGGCCGTCGGCCCCTCGCAGCCACCGCAGGGCCACGACGTAGCGGTGGCGCTCGGTGAAGTTGACGGCGGGGTGGATGAGCAGGTCGCGGGTCGCGTCGCTCGTCGCGGCGTGGTCGACCTCGGCCCAGATGGGATGACGGCGGCCGGTCTGCGCGTCGATCACGACGATCGGGGCGCGCTCGTCGCGGTAGCGGGCCAGGTCGGTCTCCGGCACCGCGCCGGTCCGGGCCAGGGCGGCGTCGCTGTCGAGGCCGGGGAACCGCGTCACGAGGGCCGCGCCCGGGCTGAACCCGTCGGCGGCGTCGTAGTCCGAGGCCGCGATCGGGACGCCCTGCGCGTTGCGGGGCATGTCCGCGTCGGTGAGGTCGAGCCGCCGCCCGGTGGGCGTGCCGGGGTCCGACCGCGTGAAGTGGTCGTTGGGCCACGGGAGCAGGCAGGCGGACGGGTCGACCGGGTCGCAGCCCGACGCCCCCGCCCCCGGTGCGAAGGTGAGCGCGGCCAGGACGGCGACCACGCCCGACGCAGCGATGCGACCCCGACCCATGCCCGCCTCCTCCGATGGCTGCGCCGCGGGGAGTGCGGCGCGCGCCGAGCCTAGACCGCCGCGCGCGCCCGGGTCAACGCGTGCCTCAGGCCACGCGCGCGGTGTCGCCGCCCTCGGGCACCGAGGCGACGACCGACGTCGTCCAGTCGATGACCGACGCCGGCTTGACGACGTGGCGCTGCATCCCGAGCTCCTTCGGGTCGAGCCCGAGGGCCAGCCCGACGAGCTGGGGGAGGTGCAGGACCGGCATGTCGAGCTCCCGGCCCACCGCGCGCTCGGCCAGCGGCTGCTGGAGGTCGAGGTTGAGGTGGCACAGCGGGCACGGCGTCACGAGGCAGTCGGCGGCCGCGTCGACCGCGTCGCCGAGGTGGCGCCCCGCCTGCTTGAGCGAGGCCTCCTTGTTCATCGTGATGATCGGGAAGCCGCAGCACTTGTAGGCGCCCGCGTACTCGACGACGGTCCCGCCCAGGGCCTCGATGACGAGGCCGAGGTACGTGTCGCGCGGCAGCTCGTCGTCGATCCCCAGCCGGTCGGTGGGGCGCACGATGTAGCAGCCGTAGAACGGGCCGACGCGGAGGTCGGTCAGCGGACGCCTGACCCGCGCGGTCAGGGCGTCGAGGCCGAGCTCCTCCACGAGCAGCCAGAGGAAGTTCTTGTTCGTCAGGCCCTTCTCGTAGGACAGCCCCGACTCCGCCTGCAGCGTCGCGTTGATCTGCTCGCGGTAGTCCGCGTTGGCGTCCAGGCGCTCCTGGCACTCGGTCTGGGCGCCCTGGCAGGTCGAGCAGATGTTCATCATCAGCTCCGCGTCGGGCACGTCCTGCGCCAGCGCGAAGGTCCGCGCGTTCAGCGTGTCGGCCAGCTCCTGGTTGTGCTCGGCGATGACGCCGGCGCCGCAGCAGCTCGCGCGGTCGAGCTCGACGAGCTCGAGGTCCAGCAGCGGGGCGATCTTCGCCATCGAGCCGTGGAGCTCCGGGGTGAAGCCGCGCGAGACGCAGCCGGGCCAGTAGGCGACCTTCATCGGGTGGGGGACTCCTGGGGGCTCATGCCCGGCTCGCCGGGATCGGGGGCGTTCTGGGCGCCGTCGCCCGCGCCGGTCAGCGGCGCGTCGGTCGGCGCGCCCGGCGCGTCGACGAGGTCCTCGTCGTAGCCGGTGAGGTAGAGGTTGAGCTCGACGCGGTCCTCACGGCCCTCGACCGCCTCGAAGATCGCCTTGACGTCCTTCGGGGCCTTGTGCGAGTGGACCAGCGCGCCCTTCGGCGTGACCTTGCGGCGCAGGAGGGCCCGGGTGATGACCGGCAGCGAGTCCAGCAGCTCGGGCACCGCGCGCGGGTGGAACTTGCCGCCGTAGGAGTCGGGCAGCAGGTCGGCCTCGTGCAGCAGGCCGTTGCGGCGGATGTTCTTGACGAACGCCATCTCGTGGCGGTGGCCGTTGTTGGCGTCGTCGATCCCGTGGTCGTCGCCCGCGCGGCGGCGCAGCCGCATGATCTGGCTCATCGGCGCGACGCCCTTCGGGCACGCCTCGATGCACTTGAAGCAGTGCGTGCAGTCGTACATGCCGTGCGGGTCCTCGGCGAGGTCCTTGAGGCGGTCGAACTGCTCGGCGTCGCGCGGGTCGCCCACGAAGCGGTAGGCCTTGGCCAGCGCGGCCGGCCCGATGAAGAGCGGGTCGACCTCCATCGACAGGCAGTCCGAGACGCAGGCGCCGCACTGGATGCAGGCCATGGACTGCGTGACGTCGATCATCGCGTCGCGCGGCACGACGTACTCGCGCTCGGGGATCGGCTCCCGGTTGATGAGCCAGGGCGTGACGCGCTGGATCTTCTTCCAGTGGACCGCGTCCATGTCGACGATGAGGTCCTTGAGGATGGGCATGTTGCCCATCGGCTCGACCTCGATGACCCCGTCCTTGGCGTGCGCGGCCGCCTTGTCGAGGTGGGTGTGGCACGCGAGCCCGGGCTGGCCGTTGATCCGCACGCCGCAGGAGCCGCAGATGGCGGCCCGGCAGGAGCAGCGGATGCCGATCGAGCCGTCGAAGCGCGCCTTGGCCTGCAGGATGCCCTCGAGCACCGAGCGGTGGGGCTCGAGCTCGACGGTGTGCTCGTCCCAGTACGGGGCGTTCCCGGAGTCGGGGTCGTAGCGGCGCAGCCGCAGGGTGAACTGCTCAGGCGTCGATGCCATCTAGTACTTGCGCTCCTCGGGCTGCCACTGGGTGATCGTCACCGGCGAGTACTCCACGTGGGGGACGTCGTCGCCGTTGCGCGAGAGGTCGATGTGCTTGAGCCACTCGTCGTCGTTGCGCTCGGGGAAGTCGGTGCGGTACTGCGCGCCGCGCGACTCCTTGCGCTCGATCGCGGCGACGACGGTGCACTCCGCCACGTCGAGGAGGTACCCCAGCTCGATGGCGCCGAGCACGTCCTGGTTGAAGACGGAGCCGCGGTCGTCGACGTAGGCCGTCGTCGCCTCCTCCTTGAGGCGCCGGACGACCTCGAGGGCGTCGCGCAGGCCGGCCTCGTCGCGGAAGACGGCGACGTTGCGGTTCATCATCGTCCCCAGCTCGTCCTTGATCTCGGCGATCCGTCGCCCGTCCTTCGGCCGCGCGATGATCGCGTCGATCTCGGCCTGGTCGGCGCGGAGCTGCGCGTCGAGCGGGCCCGAGGCGTCCGGCATCGGCATCCCGGCGGCGCGCCGGGCGGCGTCCTCGCCGGAGCGGCGGCCGAAGATCAGCGTGTCCAGCAGGGAGTTCGCGCCCAGGCGGTTGCCGCCGTGGACGGAGACGCACGCGACCTCGCCGGCGGCGTAGAGCCCCGGGATCGGGGTGCGGCCGTCGACGTCGGTCTTCACGCCGCCCATGATGTAGTGCTGGCCGGGCCGGATGAGGATCGGCTCGCGGGTGATGTCCACGCCGGCGAAGTCCTTGCCGATGTTCACGATCTCGCGCAGCGCCTCGAGCGTGCGCTTGCGCGGCACGACGGTGATGTCGAGGTAGATCCCCGATCCGTCCTCGCCGACGCCGCGGCCCTCGTTGATCTCCGTCTGCTCGGCGCGCGAGACGACGTCGCGGGAGGCCAGCTCCATCTTGTTGGGCGCGTACTTCTCCATGAAGCGCTCGCCGGCGGCGTTGAGCAGGTGCGCGCCTTCGCCGCGGGCGCCCTCGGTGATGAGGAAGCCGTTCTCCACGAGCGTCGTGGGGTGGTACTGCACCATCTCCATGTCCATGAGCGGCGCGCCCAGCCGGTAGGCCTGCGCGATGCCGTCGCCGGTGCAGATGAGGGCGTTCGTCGTCGGCTTCCACACCTGGCCGGCGCCGCCCTGGGCCAGGATGACGTTCTTGGCCGTGAAGGCCTCCATCCGCCCCGTGCGGATGTCCCGGGCGACCACGCCCACGCAGGTGCCCTCGTCGTCGAGGACGAGCGAGGTCGCGAACCACTCCTCGTAGCGGTCGACGACCTCGTGGTACTTCATGAGCTGCTCGTAGAGCACGTGCAGGATCGCCTGGCCGGTGATGTCGGCCACGTAGGCCGTGCGCTTCATCGAGGCGCCGCCGAAGGCCCGCAGGTCGAGCTCGCCCGTCTCGTTGCGGTGGAAGGTGACCCCGATGTGCTCGAGGTGCAGGACCTCCTTGGGCGCCTCGGAGCACATGACCTCGATCGCGTCCTGGTCGCCCAGGAAGTCCGAGCCCTTGACGGTGTCGTAGGCGTGCGAGCGCCAGTCGTCGTCGACGCTGATCGCGGCGTTGATGCCGCCGGCGGCGGCCACCGAATGCGAGCGGACCGGGTGGACCTTGCTCATGATCGCGACGGTCGCACCCGCGTCGGCCGCCGCGAGGGCGGCGCGCTGGCCGGCGAGGCCGGCCCCGATGATCAGGACGTCGTGTGCTGGCATGGCCCTTCCGGGTCGGGCTTGGGGGTGCGAACAGTAGTACGGGCCGGGGCCGCCCCGGGCTGCGACCCCGGGGGTCCCGGTGCGCCCGGACCCCGCTTCAGCGCCCGTCCTGGCGCGCTACAGGGCCCGTCCTGGCGCGGCGGCGGTGAGCGCGCGCTGGACCTGCTCGACGGTGACGACCCCGCACAGCCGCCCGTCGGGGTCGAGGACCATCAGGGCCCCGCGCTGGCGGAGGCCCGGCGCGCCCAGCAGGTGCTCCACGGGCGTGTCGGCGCGGACCGCGATCGCCGCGTCGTCGCCGCCCTCGGCGAGCTCGCCCGCCGCCGACAGCGGCCGGCCGGCCGCCACCGCGGCGTCGACGGCGTCGGAGCGCAGCAGCCCGCGGAAGAGCCCGGTCGTGGCGTCGGCCACGGGGAACCAGGGCCAGTGGTAGCGGGCGAAGAACTCGTCCTGGGCCCGGATGGCGGACTCGTCCGCCGGGATCCACACCGGCTGGCGGTCCATGAGGTCCCCGGCGGTCACCCCCTCCAGGCGGTCCGTGAAGCGGCTCTGCACGACCGCGCCGCGGGCGGCCTGGCCGAGGAACCAGCCGAGGACGATGAGGTACAGGCCGTTGATCCCGTGGCCGGCGCCGAGCAGGAGGTAGAGCCCGAAGCCCATGAGGGCGTAGGCGAAGAGCTGGCCCAGCCCGGCGCTGAAGCGCGTGCCCTTCCCGCGGTCGCCGGTGACCTTCCACGCGATCGCGCGGGCGATCCGGCCCCCGTCGAGCGGGAAGGCGGGGACGATGTTGAAGAGGAAGAGGAAGAGGTTCACCGTGGCCAGCCACCCCAGGAGGCCCAGCACCGGTGAGACGCCGCTCCCGGAGAGCTGCGCCGCGTCGTCGAACTGGCGGCTGTCGCCCAGCAGGACCGCCAGGCCGTAGCAGAGCGCGACGATCACGAGCGTCACGGCGGGCCCGGCGGCCGAGATCCGGAACTCCTCGCCGGGGGAGTCCGTGTCGCGCGTCATCTTGGCCAGGCCGCCGAAGAACCAGAGCTCGATGCCCGCGATCTCGATGCCGTTGCGGCGCGCGACGACGGCGTGCCCGAGCTCGTGGAGCGTGAGCGAGACGAAGAACAGCAGGGCCCCGACGACGGCGGTGAGGTAGGCCACGCCCGAGGACTGGTCGGCGAGCGTGTCCTGGAAGACGCCGCTCAGGCCCCAGATCATGATGAACAGGACGAAGAACCACGTGTAGCTCGCGGTGATGTCGATCCCGAGGACCCGCGCGAGACGGACGGATGAGCCGCGGCCGAACATGAGGTCCGCTCGACTCTAGATGAGTGGTCGCACGACCGCCGCGGGCGTGGGCGGCGGCCGCCGCGGGGCTAGGAGGGCGGCGTGTGGCGCGCGACGATCGCCTGGGTGTCGACGCCCTTCGGCAGCGTCCCGAACGCCATCCCCGCGTCGCCGGCCAGCCGGGAGGCGCAGAAGGCGTCGGCCACCGCGGGCGCCGCGTGGCGGACCAGCAGCGAGCCCTGAAGGGCGAGCGCCAGGCGCTCGACGAGGCGCCGGGCGCGGGCCTCGAGCTCCTCCGGGTCGGCCAGGTCCGCCTGCAGATCCGCGACGAAGGCGTCGAGCCGGGCGTCGGCGCCGGCCGCCAGGCCGACCTCGGCGAACCAGGCCTCGAGGATCGCCGGCTGCCGGGCCAGCGCGCGCAGGACGTCGAGCGCGTTGACGTTCCCCGAGCCCTCCCAGATCGAGTTCAGCGGGGACTGCCGGAAGAGCCGCGGCATGCCCGACTCCTCGACGTAGCCGTTGCCGCCCAGGCACTCCATGGCCTCCGCCGCGTGCGCGGGAGCCCGCTTGCAGACCCAGTACTTCCCGACGGCGGTGCCCAGTCGGCGGATCGCGACGTCGTCCTCGTCGTAGGCGCGCGCGAGGCGCAGCGCCAGCGCGGTCGCGGCCTCGGACTCGATCGCCAGGTCGGCGAGCACGTTGCGCATGAGCGGCTGCTCGGCCAGCACCCGGCCGAAGGCGCTGCGGTGCGCCGCGTGCCACGTCGCGTTCGCCGTCCCCCAGCGCATCGCCGCGGCGGAGCCGATGACGCAGTCCAGCCGGGTGTGCCCGACCATCTCGATGATCGTGGGGACGCCGCGGCCGGGCTCGCCGACCGGCCAGGCCACGGTCCCGTCGAGCGTGACCTCGGAGCTCGCGTTCGAGCGGTCGCCGAGCTTGTCCTTGAGGCGCTCGATCCGGAACGGGTTGCGGGTGCCGTCGGGCAGGATCCGCGGGACGAGGAAGCACGTGATGCCCTCGGGCGCCTGGGCGAGGAACAGGAAGACGTCGCACATCGGAGCGCTGCAGAACCACTTGTGCCCGCGCAGGACGTAGCTGCCGTCGCCCCGGGCGGTCGCCGTCGTCGTGTTCGAGCGCACGTCCGAGCCGCCCTGCTTCTCGGTCATCCCCATGCCCGCCTTGGCCGAGCCCTTCTCCTCGGCCGGGACGAGCCGCCCGTCGTAGGCGGCCGCGGTCAGCAGCGGCTCCCAGTGAGCGGCGAGGTCGGGGGCGTGGCGCAGCGCCGGGACGACGGCGAAGGTCATGGTCATCGGGCAGCCGTGGCCGGCCTCGACCTGTCCGGCGACGAGCCCGCCGGCGGCGCGGACCACGTGGCGGCCGTCCTCGTCGCCGGTCCAGGGCAGGCTGTTGAGGCCGCCCTCGGAGCTCAGCGCCATGAGCCTGTGCCACGCCGGGTGGAACTCGACCTCGTCGAGGCGGTGCCCGTAGCGGTCGACGACCCGGAGCTTCGGCGGGTGCTCGTTGGCCTGCGCCGCCCACTCCAGCAGCGGCTCGCCGCCCCACGTCGCGCCGTGCTCGGCGAGGCGGCCGGCGGCCCAGTCCGCCGCCCTCGCGCCGCACGCCCTCCTGCAGGACCGTGTCGGAGGTGAAGAGGTTCAGCGGCGCCAGCGGCGGCGGCTGGTTCGTCACGGCGAAGACGTCGGCGGGGGCGTGCTCAAGCAGCGACACGGAGGGGCTCCTGGGTGGCGGTGGTGACGAAGGCGACGAGGCCCGCGACGAGCGCGTCCTCGTCGGGGTGCTCGTCGGGGGAGAGGGGGCCGACGAGCGCCTCGGCCAGGGCGCCCACGAGGGCGGCGGCCACGAGGTCGGGCTGGGGGTGGCCGTCCAGGCGCGCGCGGAAGACGTCCGCGTAGGCCCGGCGGAAGACGAGGCGCTCGGCCTCGACGGCCGGGTCGACCGGCTCGGCGATGAGCGCCCATGCCATCCGGCGCCCGGCCAGGGCGCGGCGGGCGAACACCTCGGCGGCGCCGGCCAGGCCCCCGTCCTCGGCGGCCGCGCGCACCGCGTCGACCTCGTGCTGGGCGGCGGTGCGGAAGACCTCGGCGAAGAGGTCCGCCTTCGACGGGAAGTGGCGGTAGACCGACCCGGTGGCCACCCCGGCGCGGGCGGCGACCGCGGCGACCGCGGCGGCCCCGAACCCGCCCTCGGCGACGAGCTCGCGGGCGGCGCGCACGATCCGCCCGCGCGTCTCGCGCCGGCGGGCCTCGGTCGTCGCCGTCGGCCGGTATGCCACGCCAAGGAGTGAACCACGGTTCAGAACTTGCTGCAATAGCGTGGGCGCCGCTCCCATGAAGATCATCTACACGCACACCGACGAGGCGCCCGCCCTCGCCACGCGCTCGCTCCTGCCGATCGTGGAGGCCTTCGCGCGGGCCGCCGGCGTCGAGGTCGAGGCCCGCGACATCTCCCTGGCCGGCCGCGTGCTGGCCCAGTTCCCCGAGCACCTCGACGAGGCCCGGCGCGTGTCGGACGCGCTCGCCGAGCTGGGCGAGCTGGCCCGGACGCCCGAGGCGAACATCATCAAGCTGCCGAACATCAGCGCCTCCGTCCCGCAGCTCAAGGCCGCGATCCAGGAGCTGCAGGGGCACGGCTACGCGATCCCGGACTACCCCGAGGACCCCGCCGACGACGCCGGGCGCGAGGTGCGGGCGCGCTACGACCGCGTCAAGGGCAGCGCCGTCAACCCGGTGCTGCGCGAGGGCAACTCCGACCGCCGCGCGCCCGCGTCCGTCAAGGCCTACGCGCGGGCCCACCCGCACACGATGGGGGCGTGGAGCCCGGACTCGCGGTCCCACGTGGCGACGATGGGGGACGGCGACTTCCGCTCGACGGAGCGGTCGGTGACCGTCGGCGGTCCGGGCGCGGTCCGCATCGAGCACGTCGCGCCCGACGGGACCGTCACGGTCCTCAAGGAGCGCACGGACGTCCTGGAGGGCGAGGTCCTCGACGCGGCGGTCATGCGCCGCGCCGCGCTCGACGCGTTCCTGGCCGCGCAGGTGCAGGACGCCCGGGAGCAGGGCGTGCTCTTCAGCGTCCACCTGAAGGCCACGATGATGAAGGTCTCCGACCCGATCGTCTTCGGGCACGCGGTCCGTGCCTACTTCCCCGAGCTCTTCGCCGAGCACGGCGACGCGCTGGCGGGCGTCGGGGTCAGCGCCGCGGACGGGCTCGCGAGCCTGGAGCGCGCGGTCGAGGCGCTGCCGGACGACGAGCGCGCGGCCGTGCGGGCCGCGATCGCGGCCGCCTACGAGCGCGGCCCGGCGCTGGCGATGGTCGACTCCGATCGCGGCATCACGAACCTCCACGTCCCGAGCGACGTGATCATCGACGCGTCCATGCCGGCCGCGATCCGCTCGTCGGGGCAGATGTGGAACGCGGCGGGCGAGCAGCAGGACGCGAAGTACGTCATCCCCGACTCCTCCTACGCGGCGCTCTACGGCGAGACGATCGACCACTGCCGCGAGCACGGGGCCTTCGACCCGGCCACCATGGGGACGACCCCGAACGTCGGCCTCATGGCCCAGAAGGCCGAGGAGTACGGGTCGCACGACAAGACCTTCGAGATCGCCGCGCCCGGCGCGGTCCGCGTCGTCGACCAGGACGGCGCGACGCTCCTCGAGCACGAGGTGCAGGCCGGTGACGTCTGGCGCGCCTGCCAGACGAAGGACGCGGCGATCCAGGACTGGGTCCGGCTCGCGGTGACGCGGGCGCGCGCGAGCGGCGCCCCCGCCGTCTTCTGGCTGGACGAGACGCGTCCCCACGACGCCGAGCTGCTCGCGAAGGTCCGGCCGGCGCTCGCCGCGCTCGACACGGACGGGCTGCAGCTCGAGGTCCTGCCGGTCGCGGACGCGACGCGCTTCACGCTCGACCGGGCCCGGCGGGGCGAGGACACGATCTCCGTGACCGGCAACGTCCTGCGCGACTACCTCACCGACCTCTTCCCGATCCTCGAGCTGGGCACGAGCGCGAAGATGCTCTCGATCGTGCCGCTCATGGAGGGCGGGGGGCTGTTCGAGACGGGCGCCGGCGGCTCGGCCCCGAAGCATGTCCAGCAGTTCGTGCGCGAGGGCCACCTGCGGTGGGACTCGCTCGGCGAGTTCCTGGCGCTGGCCGTCGCGCTCGAGCACCTGGCCGACAGGACCGGCAACCCCCGCGCGCGGCTGCTCGGCGAGGCGCTGGACCGCGCGACCGGGACGCTGCTCGAGCAGGGCCGGTCGCCGTCGCGGCGGACGGGCGAGCTCGACAACCGCGGCAGCCACTTCTACCTCGCGCTGTTCTGGGCCCAGGAGCTCGCGGCCCAGACGCAGGACCCCGAGCTCGCGGCGCGCTTCGCGGGACCCGCCGAGCGGCTGGCCGAGGCGGAGGCGACGATCGTCGCGGAGCTGGCGGCCGCGCAGGGCCGGCCCGTCGACCTCGGCGGCTACTTCCGCCCGGACCCGGCCAAGGCCACCGCGGCGATGCGCCCGAGCGCGACGCTGAACGCGGTCGTGGCGTCGATCTCCTAGGGTCCGGCGCATGTCCAAGACCGTCACCGTCACCGGTGCGGCCGGAGCGATCGGCTACGCGATCCTCTTCCGTGCCGCCTCGGGCCAGCTGCTCGGGCCCGACGAGAAGCTCAGGCTCAAGCTGCTCGAGATCGAGCCGGCCCTCAAGGCCGCCGAGGGCACCGCGATGGAGCTCGACGACTGCGCCTTCCCGCTGCTGGAGTCGATCGACATCTCGTCCGACCCCGACGAGGCCTTCGACGGCGCGAACGTCGGCCTGCTCATCGGCGCGCGCCCGCGCCAGAAGGGCATGGAGCGCGCCGACCTCCTGGAGGCCAACGGCGCGATCTTCAAGCCGCAGGGCGAGGCCATCAACGCCCGCGCCGCGGACGACGTGCGGATCCTCGTCGTCGGCAACCCCGCCAACACGAACGCGCTCATCGCGCAGCGCAACGCCCCCGACGTCCCGGCCGAGCGCTTCACCGCGATGACGCGCCTGGACGAGAACCGCGCGGTGTCCATGCTCGCCAAGCAGCTCGGCGTCGGCGTCGACGACGTCCAGGACCTCGTCATCTGGGGCAACCACTCGCCGACGATGTTCCCCGACCTCTTCAACGCGACGGTGAACGGGCAACGGGCCGTCGACCAGGTCGACGAGGGCTGGTACGCCGACGAGTACATCCCGAAGGTCGGCAAGCGCGGCGCCGCCATCATCGAGGCGCGGGGCGCGTCGTCGGCGGCCTCCGCCGCGAACGCCGCGCTCGACCACGTGCGCGACTGGGTCCTCGGCGCCGACGGCCTGCGGTCGATGGCGGTGCGCTCCGACGGCTCCTACGGCGTCGAGGAGGGCCTCATCTCGTCCTTCCCGGTGCGGGTCTCGGGCGGCTCCTACGAGATCGCCCAGGGCCTCGACGTCGGCGACTTCGCCCGCGAGCGGATCGACCGCACGGTGCAGGAGCTCAAGGAGGAGCGCGACGCCGTCCAGCAGCTCGGGCTGCTGGGCTAGGCCCCCGCACCGCGGCGGAGCCGATGCCGGACGCCGCCGGCGGAGCCGATCCGGCGCGGATCGTGGGCGCTGCCGTCGCTCGCCGAAGGCGCACGGCCGCAGGGCGCCTTCCGGCGACGACCGGCGCGGCCCGAGGCGCTCCGGACGGCTACGCCGCCTCGGTGGCGTGCCAGCCCCGGCCCTCCTTGCGGACCAGCCCGTCCTTCTGGAGCCCGGGGAGCACGCGGTAGAGGTAGTTCTGCTTGATCCCCATGGCCTCGGCCATCTCGGGGATCGAGATGCCGGGGCGGGTGCGGACGAGCTCGAGGGCCTCCTTCGAGCGCGTGCCCGTGCCCCGCGGCCGCCCGCGGCCGCCGCCGGAGCGCGTGCCGGCGCCGCGCCGCGCGCGGCGCGACGGGGCCGGCGACGACGAGGCGGCACCGCGGCCACCGCGGCCGCCCACGCCGTCGAGCGCGTCGAGCGCCGCCCGCAGCCGGTCGTGCTCCTGCACCAGCGGTTCGAGCTCCTTCAGCCTGCTGGCGATCTCGCGTCGCTTCTCGTCCAGGAAGTCAGCCATCGTCGTCCTCTCACACTTTCGGGTGAGATGACTGTAACAGTCAGCTTCCTTCGAGGAGTGACTTCAACCTGAGCAGCGAGGCCTCCGCCTCACGCTGGGGGAGGTGACCCACCACCGCCCGCCCCGCCACGGCGCCGAGCGGGCCGAGGGGTGGGTGGAACTCCAACCGGTAGTCGAACCGCGTGCTCGCGTCACCGAGGTCGGTCAGGCGGTACACGGTGGCCGCGCGCGAACGGGCCGGCCCGCGACCGTGCCATTCCGCGTGGGTCGGCGCCTCGCACACCGTCAGCTCCCAGTGCACGCGGAAGGGCGCGCCGCGCAGCGCGAGCGTCTGGTCCATCTGGTCGCCGGCGCGCGGCGGGCCGTCGGAGGCGGAGTGCAGGCTGCGGTGGATCGTGACCCACTCGCCCAGCCGGCGGGGGTCCATGATGGTCGACCACACCTCGGCGGTGGGGGCAGCGATCTCGATGTGGGTCACGACCTCGGTCACGTCAGGTGAAGGAGATGACGCTGCGGATGCCGTCCTGCTGGTGCATGAGCTCGAACCCGTGGTTGACCTCGTCGAGCGTCAGGCGGTGTGAGAGGAACGCGTCGACGTCGATCTGCCCGTCGAGGTAGCGCTCGACGAGCGCGGGAACCTGGTCACGGCCCTTGACCCCGCCGAAGGACGACCCGCACACCCGCCGCCCCGTGATGAGCAGCCGCGGGACGACGTCGAGCGTCTCGCCCTTCCCGGCCACGCCCGCCACCGTGCACAGGCCCCACCCCATGCGGGCGGCCTCCACCGCCTCGCGCATGACCGACACCAGGCCGGTGGCCTCGAACGTGAAGTCGGCGCCGAAGCCGCGCGTCTCGTCGAGCACCCGCTGCACGACGTCGCCGTCGGCGACCCAGGTGTCCGTGGCCCCCTGGCCCCGCGCGAGGGCGAGGCGCTCCTCGGAGAGGTCGACGCAGATGACCCGACCGGCGCCCTGCAGGCGGCAGCCCGCGACGGCCCCCAGGCCGACCATCCCGGCGCCGAAGACGACGCAGGTCGACCCGGGCGTCACCTTGGCGGTGAACATCGCCGCGCCGAGGCCGGTCGACAGGCCGCACGCGAAGAGGCAGGCGCGGTCGAGCGGGGCCTCGGGCGAGACCTTGGCCAGGGCGATCTCGGGCATGACGGTCGCCTCGGCGAAGGTGGAGGTCCCCATGAAGTGGCGGATGGGCTCGCCCCCGCGCGAGAGGCGCGTCGTCCCGTCGGGGAGGAAGCCGCGGTTCTGCTGCTCGCGGATGGCGAGGCAGAGGTTCGTGCGCGGGTCGCGGCAGTGCTCGCACTCGCGGCACTGGGGGGAGAAGAGGGTGACGACGTGGTCGCCCACCGCGAGCGACGTCACGCCCTCGCCCACGGCCTCGACGATCCCGGCGCCCTCGTGGCCGAGCACGGTCGGCGCGTAGCCCGACGGGTCGACGCCGGAGGCGGTGTAGAGGTCGGTATGGCAGACGCCGCAGGCGGCCAGGCGGACGAGCGCCTCGCCCGGGCCCGGCGCGGCGAGGTCGACGTCCTGCACGACGAGCGGGGCGCCGAACTCCTCGAGCACCGCGGCACGGATCTGCATGGCCGCGGACCCTACCCGCGCCCGCCGGCGCCGGGGGGCACGCGGCCCTACCGGGCGCGCAGCTCCTCGGTCGCCTCCCAGCGCCGCAGCGCGTGCTCGACGGCCGCGCCCAGCCGGTGACGCCGCACGCCCGGGAAGACCTCGGCCGCACGGTCGTCGCGAGGCAGCAGATCGGCGTCGAGGCCCTCCATGAGCGGGAGGATCAGGGCGCGGTCCTCGCCCGCGATCGCCGCGGCCACCGCGCTGGCGACGGGCGTCAGCGAGAAGGGCAGCCGCACCGCGGGGCGCGCGACGAGCAGCGCGTCGCGAATCAGGTCGACGAGCTCGCCGTAGGTCACGACGTCCGGTCCGGCGACGTCGAGCGACAGCGGGCCGTCGACCGCATCGCTCGTCCCGGCCGCCGCGAGGTAGGCGACCACGTCGCGCACGTCGATCGGCTGGGTGCGGTGCTCGCGCCAGGCGGGCAGCGGCATCACCGGGACGCGCTCGACGAGGCGGACGAGGAACCGGAACGAGCGCGAGGACGACCCGATGACGATCGAGGCGCGCAGCGCGACCGCCTCCGGCGCGGCCGCGAGCAGCGCCTCCTCCACGGCCAGGCGGCTGGCCAGGTGCACGGACGGCCGCCCGGGGGGGACCAGGCCGCCGAGGTAGACGAGCCGGCGCACGCCGGCCCGCCCGGCGGCGACGGCGAAGCGCTCCACGGCCCCGCGCTCGCGCTCGGCGAAGGTGCCGGCCGACGGGGCCGCGGCCTCCATGGAGTGGATGAGGTAGTAGGCGACCTCGACGCCGTCGAGGGCCTCGCTCAGCCCGGCGCCCGTCAGCGCGTCGCCGCGCACGACCTCCGCGATCCCGGGCGCGGTGACGCGCGCGGGGTCGCGGGCGTACGCGCGCACCTCGTGCCCGGCGGCGGCCAGCCGCGGGGCGAGGTCGGCGCCGATGGCGCCGCTGGCGCCGGTGACCAGGATCTTCACGGCCGACCATGATGGCGGGGTCGTAGGCTGCGGCCGTGCCCGGCTCGGCGCACGACCCGGACGTCGCGGTCGCCGGTGGCGGGATCGTCGGCCTGGCCGTCGCCCGCGAGCTGCTCGTGCGCCGCCCCGGCGCCCGCGTCGTGGTCCTGGAGCGGGCGGGTGCGGTCGGCACCGGGCAGACGGGGCACAGCAGCGGCGTCGTCCACGCCGGCGTGTACTACGCGCCGGGGTCGCTGAAGGCCCGGCTCTGCCGCCGCGGCGGCGAGCTCCTGGAGGCCTTCTGCGCCGAGCACGGCGTCGCCCTGACGCGCCCGGGCAAGGTCGTCGTCGCGGTCCGGGCGGACGAGCTGGGGCGGCTGGACGAGCTCGAGCGCCGGGCCCGCGCGAACGGCGTGCCGGGCCTGCGTCGCCTGGGCCCGCACGCGCTGGCCGACGTCGAGCCCCACGTGCGGGGCGTCGCCGCCCTGCAGTCGCCCGCCTCCGGCGTGGTCGACTTCGCCGCCGTCGCGCGGGCGCTGGCCGACGACGTGATCGCGCGCGGCGGCGAGGTGCGCCTCGGCCACGCGGTGACGGGCGTCGCGCGCCGCGACGGCCGCACGGTCCTCCGGCTCGGCGCCGGCGACCCGGTCGCGGCCAGGCGCGCGGTCGTCTGCGCGGGGCTGGGGGCGTCCCGGCTGGCCGAGGCCGCCGGCGCGGGGGCCGACCCGCGGATCGTGCCCTTCCGCGGCGCGTACCTGCGGCTGGCGCCCGCCGCCCGCCACCTGGTGCGCGGCCTCGTCTACCCCGTTCCGGACCCGCGGCTGCCCTTCCTCGGGGTGCACCTCACGCGCCGGCACGACGGCGAGGTCGACCTCGGCCCGACCGCCCTGTTGGCCGGCGGGCTGCGCTGGCCCGGGACCTGGCGCCTGGCCGCGCGGCTCCCGCGGACGGGCCTGGCCGAGCTGCGGCTGGCCGTCTCGCGCCGGGCCTTCGTCGCGGCCTGCGCGCGCTACGTGCCCGCCCTGAGCGCGGCCGACGTGCGCGACGGCTGGGCCGGCACCCGGGCCCAGGCCGTCGCGCGCGACGGCACGCTCGTCGACGACTTCGTCCTGGGGACGAGCCCCGGCGCGCTGCACGTGCGCAACGCGCCGTCGCCGGCGGCCACCTCCGCGCTGGCCATCGCGGAGGTCCTCGCGGACCGCCTCGACGAGGTCTGAGGGCGAGGTTCGTACGGTGGGGTGATGGATCGCCGCCGACTCGTCCTCGTCCTGTGCTGCCTGGCGCAGTTCATGGTCATCCTCGACGTCTCGATCGTCAACGTCGCGCTGCCGTCGATCAGCGCGGACCTCGGCTTCTCGGGTGCCGACCTGCAGTGGGTGGTCAACGCCTACACGCTGACGTTCGCCGGGTTCCTGCTGCTCGGCGGCCGGGCGGCGGACCTCCTCGGGCACCGCAGGGTGTTCGTCGCCGGGCTGCTGCTCTTCGCGGCCGCGTCGCTCGCCGGCGGCCTGGCGCCGAACGACGGCGTGCTCGTGGCCGCCCGGGCCGCGCAGGGCCTCGGCGGGGCCATCGTCGCCCCCTCGACCCTCGCGATCCTCACGACCACCTTCTCCGAGGGCGCCGAGCGCAACCGCGCGCTCGCCGCGTGGGGCGCCATGGGCGGCCTGGGCGGCGCGACGGGGGCGCTCCTCGGCGGGGTGCTGACCGAGCTGCTGAGCTGGCGCTGGATCCTCATCGTCAACGTGCCCATCGGCCTGGCGCTCGCCGCGGTGGCCGTCCGGGTGGTGGCCGACGTCCGGCGCGACACGGGCGCGCGGCGCAGCTTCGACCTCGCCGGGGCGCTGACGGTCACGGCGGGCCTGGTCGTCCTCACCTACGGCATCGTCCGCACCGCGGAGGAGGGCTGGACGTCGGCCCGGACGCTGGGCACCCTGGCCCTGGGACTCGCCCTGCTGGGCGCCTTCCTCCTGATCGAGGGCCGGTTCGCGCGCGCGCCGCTCGTGCCGCTGCGCACGTTCCGCGCACGGTCGCTGACGGGTGCCAACGTCGTCGTCTTCTGCCTCGGCGCCTCGGTCTTCGCCATGTGGTACTTCGTCTCGCTCTACCTCCAGGACGTGCTGGGCTTCACGCCGATCGAGGCGGGCCTGGCCTTCCTGCCCATGACCGGGGCGATCATCCTGACCTCGTCCTTCGCGGGGCGGGGGGTCGGCCGGATCGGAGCCGGGCGCATGCTCGTCGTCGGCATGGCGCTCATCGCGGTCGGGATGGCGCTCTTCGGCCGGGTCGCCGTGGACGGGACGTGGGCGGGCGACGTCCTCGTGCCAGGCGTGCTGACGGCGGCCGGGCTCGGGCTCTCGTTCGTCCCCGTGACGATCGCCGCCGTCAGCGGCGTGGCACGGACCGAGGCCGGGCTGGCCTCGGGCCTCGTGAACACCGCCCGGCAGGTCGGCGGCTCGCTCGGCCTGGCCGTGCTGGCGACGCTCGCGACCCAGCGCACCGCCGACCTCGCCCGCGGCGGCGCGGCGCAGGACGCCGCGCTCACCGGGGGCTTCCACCGCGCCTTCCTCGTCGGCGCCGGGTTCGCGGCGGCCGGCTCGGTGGCGGCGCTGCTGCTGCTCGTGCGCGGCGCCCCGGCGGCCGCGCCGGCGCCCGCGGAAGCGCCGGAGCGCGCGGTGGCCTAGGTGGGTTCCCCACCGCCGCCGGGCGCCGATTCACGGCATTTGCGACGTGGCCGCGAGGGGCCGCCGGGCGAAAAGCGTGCGCTTTGCGAGAAGCGTCGTTGCACGCCTCCGGGGACCTTGGTTGGGTCTCGCCCCGCAGGGCACGAGGCACCGAACCGGGAGGACGACAGAGGCATGGCGAAGCGGGTCGCGACAGGGCAGCAGGTCTCGTGCGAGACGTGCTACTTCCGATGCAACTCGCTCTGCGCGCTGGGCCTCGACGAGCCGTGCCCGACGTTCCGCCCGAACCGGCCCGAGGGGCTGTGCCCGCCGCGCCAGCTGCGCTTCACCTTCCGCCAGGAGCGGCGCACGCAGGCCGCGTGGGCGTTCCCCTCGGCGCAGGAGCAGGCGGCGCTGCACGCCTGAGCGCGCTCGCCCGCCGAGGGGCGGGCGGTAGCGTCTGCCGCGTGCGGCTGACCGTCATCGGGAAGTCGCCGGCCTTCACGGACGCCGGCGGCGCGTGCAGCGGGTACCTCGTCGAGGACGGCGGGACCCGGCTCCTCGTGGACTGCGGCAACGGCGTCTTCGGGAAGCTGCGGGCCGCGACCGACCCGTTCGCGCTGGACGGCGTCGTCATCTCCCACGTGCACGCCGACCACGTGCTCGACCTCGTCCCCTTCGCCTACGCGCTGCTCTTCGCGCGCGGCGGCCGCCCCTTCCCGCCGCTGCCGCTGCACGTGCCGCCGGGCGGCGCGGACCGCCTGCACCGGCTCAGCGGCATCTGGGGCGACGACGGCCTCCTCACCACCGCCTTCGCCGTCCGCGAGTACGACCCCGGCGCGACGCTGCGCCTCGGGGACGTCGACGTGCGCTTCGCGCCCGTGCCGCACTACGTCCCGGCGTGGGCCGTGAGCCTCGGCGGCCGCGTCGTGTTCGGCGCCGACTGCGCGCCGAACGACGCCGTCGTCGAGCTGGCCCGGGGTGCCGGCGTGCTCCTGCTCGAGGCCACGCTGGCGGTGCCCGAGTCGGCGGCCCCCTTCGGCCACCTCACGCCCGCGCAGGCGGGCGAGCTCGCCCAGCGCGCGGGCGTGCCGCGGCTCGTCGTCACGCACGTCCCGTCGTCCTTCGACGAGGGCTGGGTGCGCGCGGAGGCGGCGCGCACCTTCACGGGCGTGGTCGAGGTCGCCCGCGAGGGCGCCGCGTACGACGCCTGAGCGCCGACCTCGACGTCGCCGGACGGCCGCGCCGGACCGCCCCGGGGTCGAGCGTCACGGTCCTGGGCGCCGGCGGCCGCACGGCGCAGGCGTGGACCTAGACTGCGCCCATGCCCCCGGAGCGCGACCTCTTCGCGAACTTCGAGCGGATGCGGCGGCAGATGGACGAGCTCTTCGGCGACGTCTTCGGCGGCGGCGTCCTCGCGCCCCGCGACCGGGGCGGCTTCTCCCCCGCGGTCGACGTCTTCTACGAGGGCGAGCCGCCGCGGGCGGTCGTGATGGCCGAGCTGGCGGGCATCGACCCCGACGAGATCTCCCTCGACATCGAGGGCCGCGAGCTCGTCCTCGCCGGGCACCGCCGCCCCGCCGACGCCGAGGGCCGCGTCTACCAGCAGCTCGAGATCGACTTCGGCCCCTTCCGGCGCCGGATCCCGCTCGGCGCCGACGTCGTCGCCGAGGCCGCCACGGCGACCTACCGCGACGGGATCCTCCGGGTCGAGCTGCCGCTGCAGCGGCCCGAGCCGCGCACGGTCCCGATCGAGGTCGCCCGCGACGACGCCGAGGGCGAGCTCGACCTCGGGGAGGACGGGTCGCCGTGATCGACGTGGACGCCGGCGACGACGGGCGCGCCGTGCAGGTCGGCGGCCAGCGGCTGCTCCCCGCGACGCTGCCCGTCCTGCCGCTGCGCGAGGCCGTCCCCCTGCCGGACACCCTCACCCCGCTGGCGATCGGGCAGGAGCGCTCGATCGAGCTCGTCAACGACGCCCTGGCCGGCAACCGGATGCTCGTCATGGTCGCCTCGAAGGACCCGACGGTCGAGGTGCCGGGCCCCGAGCAGCTGCACGACGTCGGCGTCGTGGGCGCGATCGCCCGCATGCTCAAGGTCCCCGACGGGACCCTGCGCATCCTCGTGCAGGGCGCCCAGCGCGTCCGGATCAGGCGCTGGGTGCGCGAGACGCCCTACCTCGTCGCCGAGGTCGAGGAGCTGCCCGACGCCGAGGCGGAGGGCTCGACCGAGCTCGAGGCCCTCACGCGCAACGTCCGGCAGACCTTCAGCGCGATCGTCGAGGACCTGCCCTACCTGCCCGAGGAGCTCCAGCTCGCGGTCGCCAACGTCGACGACCCCGGCGCGCTGAGCCACCTCATCGCCGGGTCGCTGCGGCTGCCCGCCGAGGAGAAGCAGGAGCTCCTCGAGGAGGTCGACGTCGCCCGCCGCCTGCGGCGGCTGACCGAGATCCTCGCGCGCGAGCTCGAGGTCATCTCGATCGGGACGAAGATCCAGACCCAGGTCCAGTCCGAGATCGACAAGGGCCAGCGCGAGTTCGTCCTGCGCCAGCAGCTCGAGGCGATCCGGCGCGAGCTCGGCGAGTTCGACGAGTCCGCCGCGGAGGCCGGCCAGCTGCGCGAGCGCCTCGAGCAGATCCCCCTGCCCGAGGAGGTCCGCCGCCAGGTCGACCGCGAGCTCAAGCGCCTGGAGTCGCTCCCGCCGCAGGCGGCCGAGCACGGCATCATCCGCACCTGGCTGGAGTGGATCGCGTCGCTGCCGTGGGGCCAGAGCACCGAGGACGACCTCGACCTGCACCACGCGCGCGAGGTGCTCGACGCCGACCACTACGACATCGAGCAGGTCAAGGACCGCATCATCGAGTTCCTGGCCGTCCGGCGCCTGAACCCGCAGGCGCGGGGGTCGATCCTCTGCTTCGTCGGGCCCCCGGGCGTCGGCAAGACGTCGCTGGGGCGGTCGATCGCCCGCGCGCTCGGGCGCCGCTTCGAGCGCATCTCCGTGGGCGGCGTGCGCGACGAGTCCGAGATCCGCGGCCACCGGCGCACCTACGTGGGCGCGATGCCCGGGACGATCATCCGCGCGCTGCGCGACGCGGCGGCCGACAACCCGCTCTTCATGGTCGACGAGATCGACAAGATGGGCGCCGACTGGCGGGGCGACCCCTCCTCCGCGATGCTCGAGGTGCTCGACCCCGAGCAGAACTCGAGCTTCCGCGACCACTACCTCGACGTGCCCTTCGACCTCTCGAAGGTCATGTTCGTCTGCACGGCCAACGACCTCGACCGCGTGCCGGGTCCGCTGCGCGACCGGATGGAGGTCATCCAGCTCGCCGGCTACACCGAGGAGGAGAAGCTCGAGATCGCCAAGCGCTACCTCGTGCCCCGCCAGATCGAGCGCAACGGGCTGCGGAAGTCGTGGATCGCCTTCACCGACCGCGGCCTGCGGGCGATCATCCGCGACTACACGCGCGAGGCCGGCGTCCGCCAGCTCGAGCGCGAGATCGGGACGGTCTGCCGCAAGGTCGCCCGGCAGGTGGCCGAGGCCGACGGCGCCCGGCCGAAGCGCCGGTCGATGAACGAGGCCAGGGTCCGCGAGGCGCTGGGCAAGCGCCGGTTCGCGGCCGAGGCGCGGCGGCGGACGCGCGAGCCCGGCGTGGCCACCGGCCTGGCCTGGACGCCCGTGGGCGGCGACGTGCTCTTCGTCGAGGCCACCGCGATGCCGGGCAAGGGCGAGCTCGTCCTGACCGGGCAGCTCGGCGACGTCATGAAGGAGTCCGCGCAGGCCGCCCTGTCCTTCGTCCGCGCGCACCTCGACGAGGTCGCGCCCGGCCTCGTCCCCGAGTGGTTCGCCGATCACGACGTCCACGTCCACGTGCCCGCCGGGGCGACGCCGAAGGACGGTCCCAGCGCCGGCGTGACGATCACCACGGCGCTCGTCTCCCTGCTGACCGGCCGCTGCGTCCGCGACGACCTCGCCATGACCGGCGAGGTCACGCTCACCGGCCAGGTGCTCCCGATCGGCGGCCTGAAGGAGAAGGCCCTCGCGGCCCAGCGCTACGGGCTGGCCGTCGTCGTGGCGCCCGCGGAGAACGAGCCCGACATCGACGAGGTGCCCGAGCACCTGCGCGCGGACCTCGAGTTCGTCTTCGTCGAGCACGTCCGCGAGGTCCTCGCCGTGGCGCTCGCGCCGCCCCGGGCGGTCACCCGGCCACCCTCGCGTGCGCGGGCCAGGGCATGAGCGGGTATATGCTCCGCCAGGACCGCTCCCGACCGAGGTGAACGAGGAACATGGCTTCGAGCAAGAAGGCGGCGAAGGCCCAGTCGGCCGCCCAGGACGCCTGGACGAACCCCTACGTCCAGCGCCTCGTCCAGGACGAGGAGCTCCGTGACAACCTGAAGGTCGCCTACCAGTCCGCCCGGAGCGCCTACGCCCGGGTGAGCAACGGCAAGGCGCCCGCGAAGGTCGTCACCGACGACAAGCGCTTCCAGAAGGACGTCAAGAAGGCCGGTGAGGCCCTCCGGGACGCCTCCGTGGCCCTCAAGGACGGCCCGAAGAAGAAGCGCCGGGGCCGCCTCGGCCGGCTCCTGCTGCTGGCGATCGTCGGCGGCGGGCTCGCGCTCGCCCTCAGCGAGGACCTGCGCAACAAGGTCCTCGACGCGCTCTTCGGCGCCGAGGAGGAGTTCGACTACACGTCGACGACCACCGCGCCGCCGCCGCCGACGCCGGCCCCCACCGCGAGCTGAGCACGGCCGCGATCCGACCTGACGAGAGGGCGCCCCACGGGCGCCCTCTCCCGTTGCGGGGCGGGTCCTCAGCCCTCCGCCGGTGGGGCACGCACCGTCAGACCCCCGCCGGCGTGCGGTCGCCCGGCTCGCCCGCGGCCGCCTCGGCGGCCGCCGCGTCCCGCTCGGCGAAGTAGTCCTCGCCCTCGATGCTCAGGTGCGGCATGGCGCGATCCAGCCACGAGGGCATCCACCACGCCGAGCGCCCGAGCAGCGACATGACGGCCGGCACGAGCAGGCAGCGCACGATCGTGGCGTCGACCGCGACGGCGGCGGCCATGCCGAGCCCGAACTGCTTGATGTTCGGGTCGCCGTTGATGATGAAGGCGCAGAAGACGCTGACCATGATCAGCGCCGCCGACGTGATGACGCGCGCGGTCCCGGCCAGCCCCTCGATGACCCCGAGGTGCGGATCGCCCGTCGACCGGAAGCGCTCCCGGACGTGGGTCATGAGGAAGACCTCGTAGTCCATGGAGAGCCCGAACAGGATGGCGAACATCATGAGCGGCACGTACGAGACGATCGGGACCTCGCCGTCGAGCCCCACGAACGTCGCCGACCAGTGGTGGCCGAACACGAACGTCACGATGCCGAACGCCGCGGCGATCGAGAGCAGGTTCATGACCACGGCCTTCAGCGGCACGAGCAGCGAGCGGAAGGCCAGCGCGAGCAGCACGAACGACAGCGCGAGCACGAGGCCGATGACGAGCGGGAGCTTGTCGCCGATCTGCTTGGCGAGGTCGATGTAGCCCGCGGTCGTGCCGCCCACGTCGGCGGTCATCCCCTGGCCCTTGGTGGCCTTGGGGATGACGGTGTCGCGCAGGGTGCCCACGAGGTCCTCGGTCTTGCGCGAGGACGGCGCGGTCGTGGCGATGAGCGTGTAGACGGCGGCCGTCCCGTCGCTGTTGACGAGGGGCTGGGTCACCGACTTGACGCCCTTGGTCTTCTGCAGGTCCGTCCTCAGCGTCTGCAGCCGCGGGTCGGAGGCCTTGGACTCGAGGAACTGCTCCTGCTGCTGGGTCTGCGCCGCCTGGTCGGAGTTCTTGGCCTGGTCCTGCTGCTGCTGCTGGGCCTGCTGGTCGGACTGCTGCTGCTTGACCGAGTCGAGCTGCTTCTGGTCGTTCGTCGCCGGCTTGCTCAGGTCGACCGCGATGAGCATCGGGCCCGTTCGACCCGGCCCCGAAGCCCCGCGTCATGCGGTCGTAGGCCTGGCGGGACTGCGTGTCCCTCGGGAGCGCGCCGATGTTCGTCTGCCCGAGGTGCAGATCGCGCAGCGGCGCAGCCAGGACGAGGAGGATGACGACCCCGGCGAGGACGGCCGGCCACGGGTGGTCGGCGACGAACCGGGCCCACCGCTGCCAGCCGTGGGGCCGCTCGTCGTGGTGCGCGCGCATCCCGGGCAGCGGCAGCGCGTTGACCCGCGGGCCGAGGAGGCCGAGGATCGCGGGCATCAGCGTCGTCGCCGCCGTGACCGCGATGAGGACGACGATCGCCGAGGTGTAGCCCAGCGTCGTGACGAGCGGGATGCCGGCCACCGCGAGCGACAGCAGCGCGATGATCACGGTGCTGCCGGCGAAGAGCACCGCCCCGCCGGACGTCGCGGTCGTGCGCGCGATGGACTCGCGCACCTCCATCCCGGCCCGCAGCTGGTCGCGGTGGCGCGTGACGATGAAGAGGCCGTAGTCGATGCCGACGCCGAGCCCGATCATCGTCGCCAGCGCCGGCGCCGTGGTCGGGATCTCCACGGACTGGCCGAGCACCGCGAAGATGCTGAGCCCGGCGACGAGGCCGATGAGCGCGGTGATGATCGGCAGGCCCATGGCCACCGCGCTCCCGAAGGTGAAGAGGAGGATGACGACGGCCGCGACCAGGCCGACGACCTCGGACGTGTGCGTGCTCGGCTTGGAGACCTTCTGGCCGAGGTAGCCGCCGGCCGCGACGTGGATGCCGGCCGCCTTGACGGGGTCGGCGACGTCGATGAGCGACTGCGCCTCGTCCTTGGTCAGCTCGCTCGGGGCGTCCTTGAGCGTCAGCGAGATGTAGCCGATCGACCCGTCCTTCGTCAGCTGGCCGGAGCCGTCGCTGGAGAGCGGGCTGACGACCTTCTGGACGCCGGGGTCCTTCTTGTAGGCGTCGACGACGTTGTCGATCGCGTCCTTCTGCTGCTGGTCGGAGAGCTTCTTGCCCGACGGCGCGCGCATCGCGACGGGGTTCGTCCCGTTGGCCTGCTGCGGGAAGCGCGCGGTCAGGATGTCCGAGGCGCGCTGGCTGTCGGTGCCCGGCAGGACGAGGTTGTCGCTCGTCTGCTGGCCGATGCTGCTGGACACCGCGGCGAGCGCGACGACCGCGACGAGCCAGACGGCGATGACGACGACGTGGTGGCGCGCGCAGGCGCGCCCCAGCGCGTGCAGCGCACGGGTCATGGCCGCAGCCCCCGATCGCGTCGTGTGCCCCTCATGTGCCGCCCCTTCCGAGCGCGCCGGCCCCGGCGCCCGCCGGGGTGCCCGCCGTCGGGACGGGCCCGGTGCCCTGCTCGGGACGAACCTAACGGCGGGGCAGAGACGACACAACCTGTCGCGGCACGGGCCGCGACAGGGCCTAGCCGGCCGGCGCCTCGGCGGGCTGGCCGGCGGGTGCCCCGGCGAGCTTCGCGGCCTGCTTGGCCTCGCTGACGCGCACGACGTCCCAGGCGAGCCCCGTGCGCTCGAAGAGCCAGATCACCGCGGCGGAGGGGTCGACCTCCCAGCGGCGCAGGCCGTGGGCGGCCGAGGTCGGGAACGCGTGGTGGTTGTTGTGCCAGGCCTCGCCGAACGTCAGCGGCGCCAGCCAGAGCAGGTTGCGCGACTCGTCGCCGGTCTCGAACCGGCGGCGGCCGAAGAAGTGGCACAGCGAGTTGATCGAGTACGTCATGTGGTGCAGGACCAGCATCCGCACGAGCCCGCCCCAGAGCAGCCCGGTGAGCGCGGTCGAGAGCGAGCCGCCGATGAGCCAGCCCAGGCCGAAGGGCAGCAGCAGGCCGACGGTCACCCACAGGACGAACGTGCGGTCGACCCACGCGACGACGGGGTCGCGCTGGAGGTCGGGCGCGTACCGGTCCTTCGCCCCGCGCTGCGTGTGCAGGAAGAGCCAGCCGACGTGCGCGTGCAGGAGCCCGCGCAGCGCGCCGCCGAGCCCGCTGCCGTGATCGACGTGCGGGGAGTGCGGGTCGCCGGGCTGGTCGGAGAACGCGTGGTGCTTGCGGTGGTCGGCGACCCAGGCGGTGACCGGGCCCTCGATGGCCATCGAGCCCGCGATGGCGAGACCGGCGCGCAGCCCGCGGCCCGTCTTGAAGCTGCGGTGCGTGAAGAGCCGGTGGAAGCCGACGGTCACGCCGAGCCCGGTGATCGCGTAGAGGATCCCGAAGACGATCAGGTCGCTCCAGCCCAGGGCGCTGCTCCACACCTGCCAGCCGACCACGAACAGCGCCAGGAACGGCAGCACGGTGACCGTGCCGGTGATGATGCGGTCGCGCGTCTCGTGCGCGACGGGCTCGACGTCGTCAGGTCCCGGGTTCATGTGCAACGCACGGTACAGCGCGGTGGCGCACTTCCGCAGGGCGCCGGGCGCCCGCGGCGCGGCGCCGTGCGTTCGCGCCGCGTGCTCCGGCCGGCGGTGCCGCGGCTACCCGAACACCCGCGCGAGGCGCGGCAGCAGGCGCAGGTCGCCCTTCGGGCCGCAGGCGCCGGGTGAGCAGCAGGCGCAGCGGGTCGGCGCGGCCGGCGGTGAGGTCGGCCCAGCTCTGGAGCGAGGTGCGCAGGACGAGGTCGGCGCGCGGGGCCCGCCCGGCCGCGGCGACCGAGCCGCCCTCGCGCAGCGTGAGGTGCCACGGCTCGAAGTCCGTGAACGCCCACTCGATCGTCGTGCCGGCCGGGACCGCCGTGGGGTCGGCCTGGCGACGCATCTGGTCGAAGAGGATCGCCACGGCCTCCGGGTCCTTGACCACGGGGTGCTCGCCGGCGCCGATGAGGTTCGCGCGCAGCATCCGCCGGCCGCGCACCGCGCGCTCGCGGGGCGGGAGGTCCATCGGCAGCGGGAAGCGCGGCAGGTCGTCGACCGGCAGCCCGATCGCGCGGAGCTTCTGCTCCATCGACGCGGCGCCGGCCTCGCCGAGGTCGTCGAGCGTGAAGCCCCACGCCGTCGTGTAGGTCTCGTCCCAGCCGGGCGGGGCGGCGACGGCGGCCGTCCAGGGCAGCACCTCGCGCAGGACGCCGACGATCGCCTCGCCGATGCGGTCGGGGTCCTCCGCGTAGAGGTCGGCGAGGAGCTTGACCCCGAAGCCGATGTGGCGCTGCTCGTCGAGGGCGACGTTGCGCATCCCCTCGCGGAAGCCGGGCAGGACGTCGAACTCCTCGAGGTAGGCCTCGATCATGTGCTGGCCGGGCTGGGCCAGGCTGGCCTCGACGATGACGTGGTAGAGCGTGATCGCCTCGGCGAGCTTCACGGGCGAGCGGTCGGCGCGCAGCTCGGCGGCCATCTCGTCCAGGCGCGTGAAGACCTTGCGGTGGCCCCACGTGATCTGGGGCGCCGTGGCGCGCAGGCCCGAGCCGGGCGTGCCGTCGCCGAGGCCGACGACCTCGTGCATGAAGCGGTTGAAGAAGACGGAGTGGCGCGCCTCGTCGACCTGCTGGGTCGTCAGGAAGTACTTCTGCTCCTCCAGCGGCGCGGCGTCGATGTACGGCGAGAGGTTGTCCGTGACCGAGTCCTCGCCGTGGAAGAAGAGCGTGTAGAGCCACAGGGCGGAGCGGCGCTGGGCGTCGGTGAGCTTCTCGCGCCAGTCGATCGCGTCCTGCGTGAGGTCGATCTCGGTCGCGCGCCAGTTCCCCCGCTCCCACCGGGCGTAGAGGTCGGTGTAGCTGACGGACTGGGTCGCCGGGGTTCCGGGCTTGGGCGCCGTGGTGGCCATGGTGCTCCTGCGGTGGGAGGAAGGGCGATCGTCGGACGCGGCGGGTCCGGGCAGTGTGACAGCCATCACACTGGCACGTCGCCGATCCGGCGCTACCGTCGAAGGGTGCCGACGCTCGAGCGACACCGCACGCTGGCGCACGACCGCCGTCCCGCGCCCCCGCCGGGCCCCGCCCCCAGGCGCGGCGGGCTCTCCCCGACGACCCTCGCCATCGCGAGCGCCGCCTCGGTGGCGGCCGCCTTCGTCGTCTCGCGCGTGTGGGGCGCCGGCACCGTCTACGGCGCCGCCGCCACCCCCGTGATCGTCGCGCTCGTCAGCGAGCTCCTGCACCGCCCGGCGCAGGCCATCGAGACCGTGCGCAAGACGCGGGACACGATCGCCTTCGACCCCGTCGCCGAGGGCCGCGCCGGGATGCGCGAGGGCGCGCTCGAGGCCATCGCCGACGGGTCGGGCGACCGGCACGTCCACCAGGTGCCCGCGGCCCGTCGCCCGCGCCGGCGCACCGTCGTCGCCGCGCTGCTCACCGGCGTCCTCGCCTTCGCCGTCGCCGCGGTCGTGCTCACCGGTGGCGAGCTCGCGCTCGGCGGGTCCTCGGTCGGCGGCGGCCACGCGCGGACGACCCTGTTCGGCGGCAAGGCGCACTCGTCCTCGAGCGGCACCGGGCAGCGCGACTCGACCACGACGACGACCGGCGGGCAGGGCACGACGTCGACGCCCACCACGACGGGCCGGCAGGCGCAGCCGGCGACGCCGCCCGGCGACGCGACGGGGACGGGCGGCACGTCGACGACCCCGGCGACGCCGCCGAGCGGCGGCACGAGCGCGCCTCCCGCGACCGGGGGGACGACGACCACGCCCGCGCCGACGACGACCGCCCCCGCGCCGCAGGGCCAGGCGACCACGCCCACCACGCCCTAGCCGGGCCGAGCGCAGGACCGGCCACCTTCGGGCTGCCCGTCCTGCCCGGCGGCCCGGGCCGGGGTACGGTCGGCCGCATGACCGGCCCGACCACCCCGCGCGCCCCGGGGGCGGCGCGCGGCCCACCCTCGACGACCGCGAGCGCGCCCGCCGCGACGCCCTCGCGGGCCGGCTGCTGGAGGCCGGCCTCGGCTTCAACGACCTCCACGTCGTCCACCTCGGCGACCGCCTCGGCCTCTACCGGGCGCTGGCCGAGGCCGGGCCGAGCACCTCCGCCGATCTCGCGCGGGCCACCGGCACGCACGAGCGCTACGTGCGCGAGTGGCTCGAGCACCAGGCCGTGGGAGGGATCCTCGAGGTGGCCGAGCACGCGGCTGCGCCGGGCGACCGCCGCTACGCGCTGCCCGCCGGCCACGCCGAGGTCCTGCTCGACGGCGACAGCCCGGCCTACATGGCGGCGTTCGCGCGCATGATGGTCGGCCTCGCCCGGCCGCTCCCGAGCGTGCTGGAGGCGTTCCGCACGGGCGGCGGCGTCCCGTACGCCGACTACCCGCCCGACTTCTGCGAGGGCCAGGGCGACATGAACCGGGTCGCGTTCGTGACCTCGCTCGGGACGGAGTGGCTGCCGTCGATCCCGTCGGTCGACGCCCGGCTGCGGGCGGACCCGCCCGCCCGCGTCGCCGACGTCGCCTGCGGCACGGGGTTCTCGACGCTGGAGATCGCGCGGGCGTACCCGGGCGTGCTCGTCGACGGCCTGGACCTCGACGCCGCCTCCATCGCGCTCGCGCAGGAGCACCTCCGCGGCTCGGGCGTCGAGGACCGGGTGCGGTTCGCGGTGCGCGACGCCGCCGACCCGGCCGGGGCCAGCCGCTACGACCTCGTCACCGTCTTCGAGGCCCTCCACGACATGGCGCGCCCGGTGGAGGCGCTGCGGGCGATGCGGGGCCTCCTGGCCGAGGGCGGCTCGGTCGTCGTCGCCGACGAGCGCGTGGCGGACGCCTTCGCCGCGCCGGGGGACGACACCGAGCGGCTCATGTACGGCTACAGCGTCCTGCACTGCCTGCCGGTCGGGATGGAGGAGCAGCCGTCGGCGGCGACGGGGACGGTGATGCGCGCCGACACGCTGCGCGGCTACGCGCGGGAGGCCGGGTTCGCCACCGTCGACGTGCTCCCGATCGAGCACGACTTCTGGCGCTTCTACCACCTGCGCCCGTGAGCGACCGGCGCCGCGGGCGCCGGGGCGGGCGCCCGCGCGCCCGGGGCGGGCGCCCGCGCGCCCGCCCCGCGTGCGGCGCTAGGAGATCCCGGCCGTCTGGCAGGCCTGCGCGTACTTGCCGGTGCAGAGCTGCGAGGGCTTCACGAAGCCGTCCTTGATCACGGTGTCGTCGATGTTGTCCTTCGTGACCACGACGGTGTCGATGAGGACCGAGGGCACCTGCTCCTTGCCGTTGTCGGTCTTGGCGGTCGCGATGCCCGGCGGCTTCTCGCCCCTGGCGAGCGGGACGGCGAGCTCCGCCGACGCCGCGGCGATCTTCTTGATGGGCTGGTAGACGGTCATGAGCTGCTCGCCCGCGAGGATCCGCTGCAGGCCTGCGACCTCGGCGTCCTGCCCCGTGACCGGCCGCGACGAGGGGGCGATGCTCGCGCCCTTCATCGCGGCGATGGCGCCGGAGGCCATGCCGTCGTTGGCGACGTAGACCCCGGCGAAGCCGTTCTTGCCGACGCCCGTGATGGCCTGCTCCATCTCGGTCTGGGCCTTGTCCGGCGACCAGTCGGGCGTGTCGAACTCCTTGGCGAACTTCACGCCGGCCTTGTCGAGGACGCTGTGCGCGCCCTGCTTGTACGGCGGTGCGTTGGAGTCCGTCGGCGACCCGTGGATCGCGACGACGGGGCCCGTGGGCTTGCCCTCCTTCTTGAGGGCGTCGAGGAGGGCCTGGCCCTGCTGCTCGCCGACCTTCTTGGGGTCGATCGAGACGTAGTAGTCGAGGTCGGCGTCGGAGACGAGCCGGCCGTAGCTGATCACCGGGATGCCGGCCTGCTTGGCCCGCGTCACGATCGCGCCGGCCGCCTTGACGTCGACGGCGTCGAGGACCATGACCTTGGCGCCGTTGGTGATGGCCTGCTCGGCCTGCTGCTGCTGCTTGGCGGCGTCCTGGTCGGCGTTCGAGTACAGGACCTCGCACTTGGGGCAGAGCTCCCGGACGCGGGCGATGAAGTTCGGGCGGTCCTGCTGCTCGTACCGCGTCGTCTTGGACTCCGGCAGCAGGAAGGCGATCTTGCCGCCCTTGTCGGCGGACCCCGACGAGCCCGAGCCGCTGCTGTCGTTGTTGTCGTCCCCGCCGCAGGCGCCGACGCCGAGCGCCAGGGTGGCGGCCAGCGCCGCCGCGGCACCCGTCCGCGCGATCGTGCTCCTCATGCTCTCCTCCTCCGGGTGGTGGGTGGCCTGATGGCCTGTGTGCCCGCCGGGGGCGGCGCGCACGACACGGCCGGGACCGTAGCGCTGTGGTCTAGACCAGTCAACTTGGTGGTCTAGACCTTGGCTGGTAGGCTCGCCGCCACCACGCCGAGCACCGCCGCACCCCTGCAGAGGCTGCGCGGCGGCCTGGTGGTCTCCTGCCAGGCCCCGCCGGACCACCCGCTCCACGGCCCTGGGCACATGGTCGCGATGGCGCGCGCCGCCGTCGCCGGCGGGGCGGCCGGCATCCGGGCCGAGTCGCCGGCCGACGTGGCCGCCGTGGCCGCGGCCGTCGAGGTTCCCGTGATCGGGCTGCGCAAGGTCCGCACGCCCGGGCAGGCCGTCTACCTCACGCCGACCGTCGCCGACGCCGAGGCCGTCGTCGCGGCGGGCGCCCACGTCGTGGCCGTCGACGCGACGGACCGCCCGCGCGGGGCCCACCCGGACGGGGCGGGCCTCGTGGCCGCGGTCGTCGCCGCGGTCGGCGTCCCGGTCCTCGCCGACGTCGACGCGCTCGACGCGGGCCTGCGCGCCCGCGCGGCGGGCGCGGCCGCCGTCGCCACGACGCTGGCCGGCCTCACGGGAGCCGGCGCGGCGATGCCCGACGGTCCCGACGTCGAGCTCGTCGCCGCGCTCGCCGCCGAGCTGGACTGCCCGGTCATCGCCGAGGGCCGCTACGCGACGCCGGAGCACGTGCGCGCGGCCTTCGCCGCCGGGGCGTGGGCCGTGTGCGCCGGCGCGGCGATCACCGACCCCGTGGCGCTGACGCGGCGGCTGGCCGGGGCGGTGGCCTAGGTGGACGTCGCCGACCCGGGGCTGCCGGCCGGGCGGGACGGCGACGCCCGCAAGGGGGCACGGCTGCGCGAGGTGCTCGAGGACCTCATCGCGGGGGCCGGCGCGGGCGCGCTCCTGCCCTCCGAGCGCGCACTGGCCGAGCGCTACGGGCTGGCCCGGATGACCGTGCGCAAGGAGCTCGACCGCCTCGTGGCCGAGGGGGCGGCCTACCGCGTCCATGGTCGCGGGACCTTCGCGGCCACGCCCCGGATCGTGCAGGCGGAGGCCCTGACCTCCTTCACCGAGGACGTGCTGGCCCGCGGCCTGCAGCCCGGCGCGCGCGTCCTGGCGCACGGCGTCGTCGTGGCCGACGACGCGCTCGCGGCCGCCCTCGAGCTCGCGCCGGGCGCGCGGGTGGTGCGCGTCCACCGCGTGCGGACGGCCGACGGCGAGCCGCTCGCGCTCGAGTGGGCGCACCTGCCGGCCGACGACTTCCCCGGCCTCGAGGGCGAGCCGCTGGCCGACCGCTCGCTGCTGGCGCTGCTGCGCGACCGCTACGGCGTGGTCGTCACGGCTGCCCACCAGCACGTCAGCGCCGTTGCGCTCTCGGCCGACGAGGCCGCGCTGCTCGGCGTCGAGGCCGGGTCGCCGGGCTTCCTCTTCCGCCGCGTGACCCGCCGGGAGGGCGGCCGCGTGCTCGAGTCCGCCCGCTCGCTGTACCGCGGCGACCGCTACGAGATCCAGATCCGCCAGGAACCGAGGGAGGGCCCCGAGCGTGCACGGTGAGCTCATGGAGGCCGAGATGGCCCAGCAGCCGGAGGTGCTCGCCGCCCTGGCCGGCCGCCGGGAGCAGCTCGCGGAGGTCGCGCGGGCGGTGCGGCCCGATCCGCTGCACGGGACGGTCCTCGTCGCCCGTGGCTCCTCGGACCACGCCGCCATCCTCGGGCGCTACCTGCTCGAGCCGGCGACGCGGCGCCCCGTCGCGCTGGCCGCGCCGAGCCTGGTGACGCTCTACGACGCGCCGCCGGCCTGCGACGGCTTCCTCGTGGTGGCCACGAGCCAGTCGGGCCGCACCCCGGAGATCGCGACGGTCATGTCGCGGCTGGCCGCGACGGGCGGCCGCACGCTCGCCGTGACCAACGAGCCGGGCAGCCCGCTCGCGCGCGCCGCCGACGGCGCGCTCGAGCTCGGCGCCGGCGAGGAGCGGGCCGTCCCGGCCACGAAGACCTTCACCGCCCAGGCGCTGGCCTTCGCGCTGCTCGCCGACGCGCTCGGACCGGCCGGCGTCGGGCCCGGCGACTGGGCCCGCCTGCCCGACGCCGTCGCCGACGTGCTCCGCGACCCCGCGCCGGCCCAGCGGGTGGCCGAGGCCATCGGCGACGCCCCGGGGCTGCTCGCCGTCGCCCGGGGCGTGCTCCTCCCGGTCGCGCTCGAGGCGGCGCTGAAGCTCAAGGAGACCGCGCAGCTCCTGGCCGAGGGCTACAGCGCGGCCGACCTGCGCCACGGCCCGACCGTCGTCGTCTCGGCCGGCTTCCCGGTCCTGGCGTTCTCCGCGGCCGGCCCGGCCGCGGACGACGTCGCCGGCCTCGTCGCGGCGCTGCGCGACCGGGGCGCGGTCGTGCACGAGGTGGCCGACCGGCCCGACGCCGCGCTGCCCTACCCGCCGGGCCTGCCCGAGCCGCTGGCGGCGATCGTCGCCGCGGTGCGGGCGCAGCAGGTCGCGCTCGCGCTGGCCCGGCTGCGGGGCCTGGACCCCGACGCGCCCCGCGGCCTGTCCAAGGTCACCCCGACCGCGTGAGCGCGTCGCGACTCGGGGTCCGCCACGCGCTCGTCGGCGGCGAGCTCGTTCCCGGCGACGTCGAGCTGGGCGACGACGGCCGGGTCGCGGCCACCGGGCTGGCGCCCGGCCCCGGCGCCGCGGGCGTGGCCGCGCCGGGCTTCGTCGACCTCCAGGTCAACGGGTTCGCCGGGGTCGACGCCCTGGCCGCCGAGCCCGACGACCTCGCCCGGGCCGGCGCGGCGCTGGCCGCGACGGGCGTGACGACGTGGCTGCCGACGTTCGTCACGTCGCCCGAGGAGGACCTGGTGCGCGCGCTCGGCGCCGCGCGCGAGGCCGCCCGGGCGCAGCGGGGGCCGGGGCGTCCCGGCCCCGTGGCGGCGGCCATCGCCGGCGTCCACGTCGAGGGGCCGTTCCTCTCCCCGCGCTGGCCCGGCGCGCACGACCCGCGCCACCTGCGCGCCCCCGACCCCGCGGCTGGCCGACCGGCTGCTCGACGCCGGCGACGTGGCGCTCATGACGCTGGCGCCCGAGCTCCCCGGCGCGCTCGCCCTCGTCGCCGGCCTGACCGCCCGCGGCGTCGTCGTCTCCTGCGGGCACTCCGACGCCGACGCGGCCGCCGCCCACGCGGCCTACGACGCCGGCGCCCGCTCGGTGACGCATGTCCACAACGCCCACCGCCGGTGGGCGCACCGCGACCCCGGCCTGGGCGGCGTCGCGCTCGTCCGGGGCGACGTCGTCGTCATGGCCATCGTGGACGGCGTCCACCTCGCGCCCGAGGCCGCGCTGCTGGCCGCGCTCGCGGCGCGCGGCCGGTTCGCCCTCGTCACCGACGCGATGGAGGCGGCCGGCCTGGGGGACGGGACCTACCGGCTCGGCGCGCGCACGGTCGAGGTCCGCGGGGCCGAGGCGCGCCTGACCGACGGCACCTTCGCGGGCAGCGTGCTGACCATGGACGGCGCCGTGCGCGAGCTCGTCGGCCTCGGGGTCGGCGAAGCGGAGGCGCTGCGGGCGGCCTCCGCCGTCCCGGCGCGGCTGCTGGGCCGCCCGGACCTCGGCGTGCTCCAGCCCGGCGGCGTCGCCGACGTCGTCGTCCTCGACGACCGGCTCGAGGTGACCGCGACGTACGTCGGCGGGCGCCGGGCGGAGGCCGGGGTCGCGTGATGAGCTCGCCCTTCGCCGGCCTCGCCGGCCGGACCGCGCTCGTCACCGGGGCCGGCAACCCGGCCGGCATCGGGTTCGGGCGCGGTCCTCGTCGTCGACGGCGGCAACACCGTTCCAGGATGAGAAGGGCGCCTAGGCCGCGGCGGCGCGCCGGGCCGCGGCGCCGCGCGCCCGGCCGGCAAGCTCCACGGGGGCAGCGGTGCGCTCATGGCGCGCCCCGGCTACCCGGCCGCGGGAGCGCCATCGTGTGGCGTGCGTCGGGGGCCGGCCTGGCGCCCCGCACGCCGGTCCGGCACGATGCCGGACCGTGCGACTCGGTCACCAGCGGTTCCCGCTCGGGTTCGTCGCCCGCCACCCGCGCGCCCTGGTGGAGGCGGCGCTCAAGTGCGACTCGCGCTTCGCCCACGAGCGCCTCGACGGCCTGCGCGGGGTCGAGATCGGCGGGGCCGCCCCGCAGGGCTTCGGGCTGGACACGATCAACGTCGACCGGGCCGACAGCGACTTCTACCGCCGGGAGCAGGAGGAGGTCGTCGGCTGGGCGATGCCCGTGGACGTCCGGGCGGACGGGGACGCGCTGCCCTTCGCCGACGACGAGCACGACTTCGTCCTGGCCTCGCACGTCATCGAGCACATGCCCGACCCGATCGCCGCGCTGCAGGAGTGGTGCCGCGTCGCGGCCCGCTACGTCTTCCTCGTCGTGCCCCACCGGGACCGGACGTTCGACCGCGACCGGGCGGTCACGCCGGTGCAGGAGCTCGTCGACCGGCACGCTCGCGGCTTCCGGTCCGACGAGGACCGCCACTGGTCCGTCTGGACCTGCGAGTCGTTCCTCGAGCTCTGCGCGCACGTCGGCCTGCCCGTGCTCGAGTTCCAGGACCCGGACGACGTCGGTCGCAACGGCTTCGCCGTGCTGCTGGACGCCTCGGGGGCGACGGCGCCGCCCGGTCCCCGGACCCGGCGGCCCACGCCGCCGCGCTGGCGGCGGCCGATCATCCTCGGCGCCGGCTAGGCCGCGGCGAGCTTCGGCGAGTGCCAGGGCCCGTGCACGCGGGCCGCCAGGAGGCCCGGGAGCTCGTCGACCCCCACGCGCTCCTGGGCCAGCGAGTCGCGGTCGCGCAGGGTGACGGTGCGGTCCTCGAGCGACTGGTGGTCGATCGTCACGCACCACGGCGTGCCGATCTCGTCCTGGCGGCGGTAGCGCTTGCCGATCGACCCGCCCTCGTCGTACTCGGCCTGCACGACGCCGCGGACGGCGCCGAAGACCTCGCGCGCGAGCTCGGGCTGGCCGTCCTTGCGCACGAGCGGCAGCACGGCGACCTTGATGGGCGCCAGCCGCGGGTGGAGCTTGAGGACGGTGCGGGACTCGCCGTCGACCTCCTCCTCGTCGTAGGCGTCGACCAGGAAGGCGAGCGTCGCGCGGTCGGCGCCGGCGGCGGGCTCGATGACGTGCGGGACGTAGCGCTCGCCCGTGGCCTGGTCGAAGTACTCGAGCTTCTCGCCCGAGTGCCGGGCGTGCTGGGTGAGGTCGAAGTCGCCGCGGTTGGCGATGCCCTCGAGCTCGGACCAGCCGATGGGGAAGAGGTACTCGATGTCGGCCGTGGCGCTGGAGTAGTGGCTGAGCTCGTCGGCCTCGTGCTCGCGCAGGCGCAGGTGGTCCGGCCGCAGTCCGAGGGCCTCGTACCAGTCGTAGCGGGCCTGCTTCCAGAAGGCGTACCAGCGCTGCGCCTCGCTCGGGGGGACGAAGAACTCCATCTCCATCTGCTCGAACTCGCGCGTGCGGAAGATGAAGTTCCCCGGCGTGATCTCGTTGCGGAACGACTTGCCGACCTGGGCGATGCCGAAGGGCGGCTTCTTGCGCGCGACCTGCAGGACGTTCTTGAAGTTGATGAAGATGCCCTGCGCGGTCTCGGGCCGCAGGTACGCCACCGAGCCGGAGTCCCGCACGGGCCCGACGGTCGTCTCGAACATGAGGTTGAAGTCGCGTGCGGGCGTGAGGTCGCAGTCCTCGAACTCGCCCGGGTGGCGCGACGGCTTGCGCGGGCACGGCAGCTCCTGGAGGTGGTCGGCGCGGAAGCGCTGGCCGCACGCGCGGCAGTCCACGAGCGGGTCGGTGAAGCCGGCCAGGTGGCCCGACGCCTCCCACACCTTCGGGTGCTGGAGGATGGCCGAGTCGAGCGCGACGATGTCGTCGCGCTCGGCCAGCATCGCCCGCCACCACTCGTTCTTGACGTTCGTCTTGAGCAGCGTGCCGTAGTGCCCGTAGTCGTACGTCGAGCCCAGGCCGCCGTAGATCTCCGACGACGGGAAGATGAAGCCGCGCCGCTTGGACAGCGCGACGACCTTGTCCATGGTGACCTTGTCCTCGGGCATCGGGCCGGGACGATAGGCGCTCGGCGGGATCCCCCGCCGTCGCCGGGCCTCCCCCGGCGGTTCCCGCGCGCCCGGGCGGCCGCTAGGTCCCGTAGAGGGGGTTGCAGTACGGGTAGGCGCGCCAGGTGCGGGTGCGATGGGGGAACCGCACCCTGACCCGGCGGTAGAGCAGGTGCGTGCCGCACCGGTGGCCGTCGAAGGCCGTCACGCGGACGTGGGTCGAGGCGTGGTGCGGCCGGGTCCGGACCACCCCGGTCGCGGAGGCGGTCGAGCCTCCCCAGCGGCTCCACCTGAGATGGCGCAGGGTGATCGACTGGGACGGCGGCAGACCGTGCGACGGTCCCCGCCGCGTCCAGTTGAGGAAGCACGTCTTCGGCTTCCCGTACGCCACGTAGCCGAACGGGTCGCGGAACGCCGTGCAGGGGAGGTAGGCGAGCCTCCTGGCCTGGGCGCCCGCCGGCGCCAGGAGCGCCAGGGTCCCGGCGACCGCGAGGGCGGCGAGGAGCGCCCCCACCCCGGCGATCCCGCATGGGCGCCCGTCGTCCCGCGGGCCCGCAGCTCGGGTCGGCCGTCGAGGCTCAAGCCAGCTCGCGTGGCAAGCGCACGCGTCCCCTTTCCTGGGCCGTCGCCGCTCGGGCCGAGTGGCGGGGCGCCCACCGCGATGCCGCGACTCTCCTGCCTCCGGACCGGAAAGTCAAGGGTGCGGGCGGAGCCCCCGCGTGTGGGCGCGACGCTGTCGCGGGCGGCGTCGGCCGACCCTCGCCGCCGGGCTGGCACTCCTATACTCGGAGTGCCATGCCGATCTACGAGTACCGGTGCGAGGACGGCCACACCTTCGAGGTCATGCAGCGCATGACCGACGACCCGGTCGCCACCTGCGAGGTCTGCGGCGCCCCGGTCCAGCGGGTCCTGCACCCGGTCGCGGTCCACTTCAAGGGCAAGGGCTTCTACAACACCGACTACGGGACGAAGCGGCGCGCGCGCGAGCTCGAGCGGTCCGCCAAGGACGGCTCGGACAAGTCCGGCTCGGGGTCGGGCTCCTCGGACGCCAAGCCGTCGTCGGACGGCGCCGGCAAGGGCTCGTCGGAGCCCAAGAAGCCCAGCGGCGGCGGCGAGAGCGCCGCCAAGCCGGCCGCCTAGCCGGCCTCGAACGCCCGCACCGCCGCCTGGCGGTCGGCGTCGGAGACGCTCAGCGAGCCGCCCGCGGTGGGCGTCGCGGGCAGGACGCGGGTCGGGGCGTTGCCGCTGAGGCCCAGGCCGACGAGGTAGGCCATGAGCGTCGCCCCGCTCATGTCGGTGCGGATCGCCCGCGGCGTCTGCCACGCGATGAAGGGTGCCCGCGCGAAGCCCGCGGGGGAGAGGGCGCGCGACTTCATCGCCGAGACGATCTGCTGCTGACGGCGCACGCGCGCACGATCGTCCTCGGCCGGCCGGCACTTGTTCTTCCGGGTGCGCGCGAGGACGAGCGCCTCGTCCCCGGAGAGGTGGTGGGTGCCGCGGCGCAGCCGCAGCGTCTGGCCGCCGTTGCGCCGGCCGCCGTTGATCTCGCTCACGACGCAGCCGGTGGTCACGTCGATCCCGCCCATGGCGTCGATGAGCTTCGGGAAGTTCTCGAAGTTCACCTCGATGACGTGGTTGACCTCGATGCCGAGGAACTGCTTGACCGTCTCGATCGTCAGCGCGGCGCCGCCGAAGGCGTAGGCGGCGTTGATCTTCGACACGCCGTGGCCGGGGATCGTCACGAGCGTGTCGCGCGGGATCGACAGCTTGGCCGAGGCGCCGCCGCCCGAGCGCAGCAGCATGATGCTGTCCGCGCGCTGGGAGGCGCCCGCGGCGCCCGGCTCCTTCGTGCCCTTCGGCCGCTGGTCGGAGCCGAGGACGAGCGTCGTCGTCGGCGAGCCGAGCCCGGAGGACCCGTCGTCGAGCGCCGCGACCGCGGCGTCGCCGACGCCCTTGGCGGTCAGCGAGCTCACGAGGAACGTGGCCGCCGACAGCACGAGCCACAGGACGATCCCCAGCAGGAAGCCCGCCGCGAAGCGCAGCGGCGTGACCTTCCCCGGGAGCGGGAGGTGCGGGCGCCGACGGCGGCCGTGGACGGCGCGCGGCGGCTCGCCGCCGCGCCCGTCGCCGCCGCGCCGGGCGCCGTCGGCGCCGGGGCTCGCGGTCGGCGGCGGGCTCGCGCCCGGGGGTCTCGCGCCGGAGCTCGTCGAGCGCGGCGCCGTCGTCGGACGGGTCGGATCGTCGCCCGAGGAAGCGGGGGCGGGTGCGGTGCACCTTGTACTCGGGGCGTTCCGGCATGCTCCCCGTATGGTGGCCGACATGGCCCGCGGGTGCGTGATCGGCGTCGACCTGGGCGGGACGAAGCTCCTGGCGGGCGCCGTGACGCCGGACCGGGCGGTGCGCCACCGGGCCTTCCGGCTCGCCCGCGGCGACGGAACCCAGCAGGTGCTCGACCAGCTCACCGCCGTCGTGGAGGAGGTCCGCGCCGCCGCCGGGGACGTCGAGGCCGTGGGCGTCGGCGTCCCCGCGCTCATCGACCGGCGCACCGGCGTCGCCCGCTCGTCGAACCACCTCCCGCTGCAGGACGTCCCCGTCGCCGACGTGCTCGCCGAGCGCACCGGCCTGCCGGTGTTCGTCGACAACGACGGCAACGCCGCCCTCCTGGCCGAGTGGCGCTGGGGGGCGGCACAGGGCGCCCGGGACGCGGTCCTCCTGACCCTGGGCACCGGCATCGGCGGCGGGCTGCTCGTCGACGGGACGATCGTCCGCGGCGCGGTGGGGGCCGCGGCCGAGCTCGGCCACGTCGTCATCGAGGCCGACGGGCCGCCGTGCCCCGGAGCCTGTCCCGGCCGCGGGTGCCTGGAGGCGTTCGTCTCGGGCGCCGCGCTCGGGCGCGAGGGCCGGCGCGTCGCCGAGGAGGACCCGCGCTCGGCGCTCGGGCGGGCGCTGGCCGGCGGGACGGCGGTGACGGGGGCGCTCGTGACCGAGATGGCCCATGACGGCGACGAGGTGGCCCGCGGCCTCATCGCCGCGATGGGGCGCAGCCTCGGCATCGGCCTCACGAGCTTCGTCAACATCTTCGACCCCGAGGTCATCGTCGTCGGCGGTGGCGCGATCGCGGCGGGCGACCTGCTGCTCGACCCGGCGCGCGAGGTCGTGGCCGAGCGCGCGCTCCCGGTGCCGCGCGAGGCCGTGCGCATCCTCCCGGCGCGGTTCGGCGCGGAGTCGGGGATGCTCGGCGCCGCCGCGCTGGCCTTCGACGGGCTGGCCGCGCGTGGGCGCTGAGGCCGCCGGCCGCCTCGTCGTCTGCCCGACGCCGATCGGCAACCTCGAGGACGTCACGCTGCGGGTGCTCGACGTGCTCCGGGAGGCCGACGTCGTCGCCTGCGAGGACACCCGCCGCACGCGCGTCCTGCTCGACCGGCACGGGATCCGGGCGGCCGAGCTCGTCGCCCTGCACGAGCACAACGAGGCCGCCCGGGCGCCGGGGCTCGTGGCGCGGGTCCTGGCCGGCGCGGTCGTGGCGGTGTGCAGCGACGCGGGGATGCCGGTGGTCAGCGACCCGGGGGCGGTGGTGGTCGGCGCGGCGCTCGAGGCGGGGGCGCGCGTCGAGGTGCTGCCCGGGGCCAGCAGCGTGCCGGTGGCGCTCGTGGCCAGCGGCATGGGGACCGCCCCGTGGCGCTTCGGCGGCTTCCTCCCGCGCCGGCGGGCCGAGCTGGCGGCAGCGTTCGGCGCGACGGAGACGACCGTCTGGTTCGAGTCGCCGCGGCGGGTGGCCGCGTCGCTGGCGGTGCTCGCGTCCGTCGACGGCGGCCGGCGCGTGGCGCTCGCCCGCGAGCTGACGAAGGTCCACGAGGAGGTCGTGCGCGGGACGGCGGCCGAGCTGGCCGAGCGGGTGGGGGAGGGCGAGGTGCGCGGCGAGGTCGTGCTCGTCGTCGCGGGCGCGGACGCCGCCGCGGGCGACGAGGCCGCCGCCGTCGACGCGCTGGCCCGGCTCGTCGACGCGGGCGCGCGCACCCGGCCGGCGGCCGCGGTCGTGGCCGAGCTGACGGGCGTGAGCGCCAACGCGCTCTACCGCGCGCTCACCAGCCGCGATTCGTGACGTGACGCGCACGGCGCCGCACCGGCCGGCGCGCCCCGGGGCCGCACGGCGCGCCGCCCATGCAGGCTGGGGCGATGCCACGCCGTCCCGCTCCGCCCGCCCTCGTCACCCTCGCGGCCCGGGCCGCCGCGGTGCGCCGCGCGGCGCCGCTGCCCGATCGGCCGCCGCCCTTGCGCCGCGCGCGGCCCTCGCCCTCGCGACGGCGCCGGTGCTGCTCGCGCCTGCGGCGGCACCCGGGGCGGCGGCCGCGACGCCCGGCCGCCACTGGCGGGCGCCGGTGCCCGGCCCCGTGGTCGGCGCCTTCCGCTTCGACGCCGGCGACCCCTACCGCGCCGGCCAGCGGCGCGGCGTCGACCTCGCCGCCCCGCGCGGCGCGCCCGTCCGGAGCGCCTGCGCGGGCGTCGTGACCGCGGCGGGCCGGGTGCCCGGCCGCGGGCTCGGCGTCACCGTCCGCTGCGGGGAGCTCGCGGCCACCCACCTCGGCCTGGCCGGCGTGCGGGTCCGGCGGGGCCGGCTCGTGGTGGCCGGCGCGCGCCTCGGCACGGCGCTCGGGCCGGTCGTGCGCCTCGGCGCCCGCCGCGCCGGGCGGCGCCACGGCTACGTCGACCCCGCCGGCCTGCTCGGCGGGCTCGGGCCGGGGCCGCCGCCACCGGTGCTCGCCCCGCCGCGTGGCCGGCGGCCGCCGGCGAAGCCGCGCCGCACACCCCTCACCCGGTCCGGCGCCGCCACGCCCTCACGACGACCCGCACCCCGCGCCGTGCCGCGGCCGCCCCCGCTGGCCTGGCTCGGGGCCGCGCTGCTCGCCGTCGCGCTCCCCGTGGGCGGCGTCGTGCGGCGCGGGGCGCGGCACCGGCGGCGGACGCGCGGCCGCCGGGCCGGCGACCGGCGCGCCGGCGCCCGCCGGTGGCCGCGGACCCGGCCGCTAGCGTTCACCCGAGGATGTCCTCGTTCTACGTCACGACGCCGATCTACTACGTCAACGCGGCCCCGCACCTCGGGCACGCGTACACGACGATCGTGGCCGACGTGCTGGCCCGCCACCACCGCCAGCGGGGCGAGGACGTGTTCTTCCTGACGGGCACCGACGAGCACGGCGAGCCCGTCGCCGACGCGGCCAAGGCGCAGGGGCTGGAGCCGAAGGAGCTCGCGGACCGCAACGCCGAGCGCTTCAAGGCGCTGATGCCGCCCCTGGCCGCGTCGAACGACTTCTTCATCCGCACCTCGGACGAGCAGCACGGCCTCGCGGTGCAGAGGGTCCTCCAGCGCGTGCACGACAACGGTCACGTCTTCAAGGGCCTCTACGAGGGCTGGTACTGCCCGCGCTGCGCCGACTTCAAGGTCGAGAACGAGATCGCCGAGGGCAACCGCTGCCCGATCCACGAGATCCCGCTCGTGCGCGAGTCCGAGGAGAACTGGTTCTTCCGGCTCTCGACGTTCCAGGAGCCGCTCGAGCGCCTCTACGCCGAGCAGCCCGACTTCGTCCTGCCGCGCGAGCGCCGCAACGAGGCCCTGGCCTTCATCCAGTCGGGGCTGCAGGACATCTCGCTCAGCCGCGGCAAGATCACGTGGGGCGTCACGGTCCCGTGGGACCCGACGCACGTCTTCTACGTGTGGTTCGACGCGCTCCTGAACTACTACACGGCGCTGTCCTACGCCCGACCCGGCGAGGACCTGACCGACCGCTTCTGGCCCGCGCAGGTCCACCTCATCGGCAAGGACATCCTGAAGTTCCACACGGTCTTCTGGCCCGCGATGCTGCTCGCCGCCGACCTGCCGCTGCCCGAGCACGTCTTCGTCCACGGCTTCCTGCTCGGCGGCGACGGGCGCAAGATGAGCAAGTCGCTGGGGAACGTCCTGGACCCGTTCGAGGTCATCGACCGCTTCGGGGTCGACGCGCTGCGCTTCTACCTCCTGCGCGACGTCGTGCTGGGCGGCGACGGGTCGGTGTCCATGGAGGGCGTCGCCGGCCGCTACGAGAGCGAGCTCGCCAACGACTACGGGAACCTGGCCAGCCGCACGGTCGCGATGCTGCACCGCTACCGCGACGGCGTCGTCCCGGCCGGGCCTCCGGACCCGGACCTCCAGGACGACTTCGACGCCCTGTCGGATCGCGTCGCCGAGCTCGTCGACGGCTACGAGGTCTCGCAGGCCCTCGAGGAGGTCTGGCAGCGCGTGCGCCGGCTGAACCGCTACGTCGAGGAGCAGGCGCCGTGGCAGCTGGCCAAGGACCCCGCCCGCGCCGAGGACCTCGACCGCGTGCTGCGCACGCTGGCCGAGGGCCTGCGCGTCCTCACCGTGCTCCTGCACCCGTGGCTCCCGCTGACCTCCGCGAAGCTGCTCGACACCCTCGGCGCGCCGGACCTCTCGCTCTCCGGCGCCCGCCTGGGCGCCGGTGCGCTGGGCGCGGTGGCGCGCCTGGAGCCGCTCTTCCCCAAGCAGCGGCCCCCGGCCGCGGTCGCGTGATCGACAGCCACACGCACCTCTCGTCCTGCGCGGAGCCCGACGCGGAGCTCGTCGCCGAGGCGGCCCGCGCCGGCGTCGGGCGGATCCTCACCGTGGGCATGGACGGCCCGACCTGCCGGGAGGCGCTGGGGGCCGCGCGGGAGCTGGACGGGGTCCGGGCCGCGATCGGGCGGCACCCGAACCACGCCACCGGCTTCGGCGACGACGACGCCGACGAGCTCGCCGAGCTCGCGGCGGGCGGGCGCGAGCTCGTCGCCGCGGTCGGCGAGACGGGCCTCGACTTCTTCCGCGACACGGCCCCGCGCGGCGACCAGGAGCGCGCCTTCCACGCCCAGCTCGACCTCGCCCGCGACCTGGGCAAGCCGGTGGTCATCCACACGCGCGCGGCGGAGGACGAGACGCTCGCGACCCTGCGGGCCCGCGCCGACGGCCTCGAGGTCGTGCTGCACTGCTTCTCGATGCCCGACCACCTCGACGAGTGCCTCGAGCGGGGCTGGTGGATCTCCTTCGCCGGGAACGTGACCTACCCGGCGAACGGCGCCCTCGCCGCCGCGGCCGAGCGCGTCCCCGACGACCGCCTGCTCGTCGAGACCGACGCGCCGTACCTCACGCCGCAGCCGGTTCGCAAGGAGCGCAACCGGCCGGCGCTCGTCGTCCACACCGCCCGCTTCCTGGCCGAGCGCCGCGGGCAGGCGCCGGAGGAGCTCGAAGGCGTCGTCGACCGCAACGGCGCGAGGCTCTTCGGCTGGTGAGCGCGACGCCCGCCACCCCGACCCAGCCCAGCCTGCGCCGCCTGCGCCAGTTCGGCGTCCGCCCGAAGCGCGACCTCGGCCAGAACTTCCTCGTCGACTCGAACATCCTGGGGGTCATCGAGCGCGCGGCCGAGCTGAGGCCCGAGCGACGTCGTGCTGGAGGTCGGCGGCGGCCTGGGCGTCCTCAGCGAGCACCTCGCGCCCCGCGCGGCGCACGTCCACGTGGTGGAGGTCGACCCCGCGCTCGTGCCCGCGCTGCGCGACGCGCTCGACGCCCATCCGAACACGACGCTCCACGTCGCCGACGCGATGGCGCTCGACCTCGCCGCGCTGGACCCCGCGCCGACGAAGGTCGTCGCCAACCTGCCCTACGGCATCGCGGCCGGCGCGATCCTCCGCACGCTGGAGGAGCTGCCCACCGTGACCCGCTGGGTCGCGATGGTCCAGAGGGAGGTCGGCGAGCGCCTGGCCGCGCGGCCCGGGACGCCGGCCTACGGCCTGCCCTCGGTGCTGGCGCAGCTCGGCGCCGACGTGCGCGTCCACCGCGCGGTCTCGCGGACGGTCTTCCACCCGGTCCCCAACGTCGACAGCGTGCTCGTCGTCCTCGAGCGCACCGGGCCCGCCGCGCCCCCGGCGCTCCGCCGCCTGGCGGCCGATGCCTTCGCCCACCGGCGCAAGGCGCTCGCGCGCTCGCTCGCCCTCGCGCCCGGCGCCGCGCCGGGCGTGCGCGACCGCGCCCGCGCGGCGCTCCCGCGCGCTCGGGCTCCCCGCCGACGTGCGCGCCGAGCGCCTCGCGCCCGAGGACTTCCGCCGCCTGCACGAGGCGCTCGAGCGCCGCCCGCCCGAGGAGCTCGAGCGCCGCCCGCCCGAGGAGCTCGAGCGCCGCGCCGCCCGGAGCTCGCGCGGTGAGCGGCGCCGCGCTGCACGAGGTGGCCCCGGCGAAGGTCAACCTCTGCCTCTTCCTCGGGCCGGTCCGCCCGGAGGACGGCCGGCACGAGCTCGTCACCGCCTTCCAGCCGCTGACCCTCGCCGACCGCGTGAGCCTCGAGCCCGCGCCGCTGGGCACCGCGCGCGACGAGGTCCTGTGCCCGGGCCTGGACCTCCCGGCCGGCGACAACCTCGCGCTCCGCGCGCTGCAGGCCTTCCGCGCGCGCACGCGCTGGGACGCGACCCCTGTCCGCCTGACGATCGACAAGCGCATCCCGGTCGCCGCCGGCCTGGCCGGCGGGAGCGCCGACGCCGCCGCGACGCTGCGCCTGGCCGCCCGCGCGTCCGGCACCGGCGACGACGCCCTGCTGCGCGAGGTCGCCCGCGACCTCGGCGCCGACGTCCCCGCCCAGGTGCGTCCCGCGCCGGTCCTGGCCGACGGGGCGGGCGACGCGCTGCGGCGCGCCCTGCCCGAGCCGGACGAGTTCGGCGTCGTGCTCCTGCGCGCCCGCGACGGCCTCTCCACCGGGGCGGTGTTCGCGGAGGCCGACCGCCAGGGGCTGGCGCGGGACCGCGCCGACCTCGCGGCGCGGCTGGCCGCGGTCGAGCGCGCAGCGGGGACGGCGCCGTTCGGGCTGCCGCCCGACCTGCTCGTCAACGACCTCGAGCCCGCGGCGCGGGCCCTCAGCGAGGAGGTCGGCGCCGCCCTGGAGACCGTGCGCGAGGCCGGGGCCGACGTCGTGCTGCTGTGCGGCTCGGGCCCGACCGTGGCCGGGCTGTTCGCCGACCCGGCGGCCGCCCGCACGGCCCGCGCCGCGCTCGCGGCGCGGGTGCCCGCGCCGCTGCTGGCCGGGCCCTGGCGCCGTGCTGGGGTGCCCGCGTGAAGCCGCTGTGGCTCGTCCTCGCCGCGGCGCTCGCGGCGTTCCTCGTCTGGCGCCGCCGCAAGCTCGAGCCCACGCTGCTCATCGGCGGCGTGATCGTCATGGTCGGCATGGCGGTCTACGGCACCGGGCTCGTCAAGCTCCCGAACCTCGAGCACGCGCTCGTCAGCCTCGGCAAGACGCTCGGCGCCTGGACCTACCTGCTCGTCGCGGTCATGGCCTTCTTCGAGACGGGCGCGTTCGTCGGGCTCATCGCGCCGGGCGAGACGGTCATGCTCGTCGGCGGCCTCATCGCCGGGCAGGGACGCGTCGACGTCTTCGTCCTCATCGGGATCGCGTGGGCGTCCGCGGTGGCCGGCGACGTCACCTCGCTGTACCTCGGGCGCCGCCTGGGCCGGCGCTTCCTCGTCAAGCACGGGCCGAAGGTCTCGATCACCGAGGAGCGGCTCCACACCGTCGAGGGGTTCTTCGACCGCCACGGCGGCAAGGCGATCCTCATCGGGCGCTTCGTGGGCCTCGTGCGGGCCATCGCGCCCTTCCTGGCCGGATCGAGCGGCATGACCCTGCGGCGGTTCCTGCCCTACGACGTCATCGGCGCGGGCCTGTGGACGTCGACCTTCATCCTGCTCGGCTACGTCTTCTGGCACTCGTTCGGGACGCTGCTGAACTACGCCAAGACGGGGGCGCTCGCGCTCGGGACGTCGATCACGGTGGTCGTCGGCGCGGTGGTCGCCTACCGCTGGCTGCGCGAGGACGAGCACCGCCGCCTGCTCATGGCGCGGATCGACGAGCAGCTCGACCGGCCGCTGCTGCGCCCGCTGGCCCTCGTGCTGCGTCCCGCGGGCCGGCTGCTGCGCCGCCCCGCGCTCTTCGCGTGGAACCGCCTGACCCCCGGCGAGCTCGGGATCGAGCTCACGACCCTGCTGGCGATCGCCGCCGTGGGCTCGTTCGCGTTCGTCGCCAACGCCGTCACCCTCTCCACCGAGGACTACGCCGCCCTGGACCTGCGCACGCTCACCATGGCGCGCGACCTCGCCCAGGACACGGCGCTGGACGTCGCGAAGGTCGTGACCGCGCTCGGGTCGCTGCCGGTGGCGATCGTCCTCGTGCTGGCCACCTCCGGGCTCCTCCTCTGGCGCGGCGAGCGCCGCCCCGCGGCCGCGCTCGTCGTCGGGCTCATCCTGATCTACGTCGTCGTGCACGTCACGAAGGACGCCTACGACCGCCCGCGCCCGATCGACGCGGTCACGGACAGCCGCGGCGCGGCCTTCCCCTCCGCCCACGCCGCCTACGCCACCGCCTGGGTCGCCTGCGCCATCGCGCTGGCGCGCGCCCTGCCGACGCTCGGGACTCGCTTCTCGATCGTCGTGACCGCGACGATCATCGCCGCCGTCATCGGCATGACGCGGATCTACCTGCGCGTCCACTGGCTCTCGGACGTCCTGGCCGGCTGGGGCCTGGGCGCGGCGGTGTTCGCGACCTGTGGGATCGTGGCGCTCGTCGTCGGCTTCGTGCGCGACAATCCCGACGCGGACGCGCCGACCAGGCCGACGCCACCCGTCCGCGAGCCGGCATGAGCAACACGCAGATCATCTACGCGGTCGTCGGGGCCAGCGCCGTGCTGAGCCTCTCCGCCTACGTCGGGCTGATCCTCGTCCCCGCGTGGAAGGCCTACAGCGCGGTCTGGGAGCGCATCGCCGCGTCCTTCCTGACGCTCTACGTCGTGGCCGCGTTCGTGCTGATCGGCGTGGCGGGCGGCGCGGCCGTCGTGTGGTTCTGGGACCGCTACGGCGTGTAGCACTTCGGCCCGAGGAGCGACGGCGGCCGCTCGTCGTTCCCTAGGATCCGTCCATGGCCACCCCGGCGAAGGGCCTGCCGGCCGGCCTCGATCTCTCCGCTCTGGACGCCCTGACGGACGCGGTCGAGTCCGGCGCCGGGCTGCCCGAGGTCGTGCGCGCCGCGTCGCGGGCGCTCGACGCGAGCCTCGTCTGCCTGGACCGGGCCGGCGCCGTCCTGGCCGTGGCCGTGCGCTCCCCGGCCGACGAGCGGGCGCTCCTCGACTCGGTGTCCGGTGTCGAGTCCCTCGACCTGCGGGTGGGCGACATCCCCGTCGGCGCCCTGCGCCTGCGCTCCCGGGGCGACGCGGACGAGCCCGCCGCCGGGCCCGCGCTCCTGCGGCTCGTCGCGACGCTCGTGGCCTCGGAGGTCGAGCGCCTCCGGGCGCCCGCCCGGGCGTCGGAGCAGGCCGCCTCGGCGTTCCTGTCCGCGCTCCTGGAGCGCCGGCTCGTGGACCGCGACGTGCTGGTCGCCGAGGCCGCGGAGATCGGCGTCGACCTGCGCGCCGGCGCGACGGTGCTCGTCGCCCGCGCCCACGCTCACGTGGCCGCCGACGACGCGTGGCGCCCCCGGGTCCTGGCCGCCGTCCTGCGCGGTGCGCGGGCGGTGCTCCCGCAGGCGGTCGCTGCGCTGCGCGAGGCCGCCGGCCCGCCGGGGGCCGAGGTCGTCGCGCTGCTCCCGGGCGCCGAGGACCCGGCCGCCGCACGCGCCGCGGCCGAGGTGCTCGTCGAGCTCCAGGGCACCGTCCCTGGCGGCTCGTTCGCCCTCGGGCGCAGCCGCGTCGCCCAGGACCCGGCCGAGCTCCACCGGGCGGCGGCCGAGGCGCTGCTGGCCGCCAACGTCGCCGAGGGCGACGAGGAGCGCCCGGTGCTGGCCTTCGAGGAGACGGGCGCCTACCGCCTGCTGCTGTCGGCCATGAGCGAGGACCCGGCCGAGCTGCAGCGCTTCTACGCCGAGACGGTCGAGCCGCTCGTGGCCTACGACGACCAGTACGACACCGACCTCGTCACGACGGTCGAGGCCTACCTCGACGCCGACGGGAACGTCGCGGGCACGGCGGCGCGGCTCTTCACCCACCGCCACACCGTCCGGTACCGCCTGGAGCGGGTGCGCGAGCTGTCGGGGCTCGACGTCGCCTCGACCGACGGCCGCGAGAAGCTGTCGCTGGGCCTGAAGGCCATGCGGGTCCTCGGCGTCACCCACCGCGGCGGCCCGGCGACGGAGCGGCCCGAGGGCGAGCCCGTCCGACGGCGGACCTCCTGAGTCCCAGAGGAGCGGCGGCGCGCCAACTTCGGCGCGCCGCGATCCGCCATTCGGCCAGGCGAGCCCAAGCCGGCTCCCCGACGGCCGATCACCCACGCGCGGGACTACAGCTCCGCCCCCGATCTGCCGATGCCCACCCCATGACGCCGTGGCCCCGCAGCCGATCGCCTCGCGTGCGCGCGCGCCTGGCGGCGGTGGCCGGGGTGCTCGTGGCCGCCCTGCTGATCGCGATCGGCGTCGCGGGCCTCAACTCCTCCGTGCTGGGCGTGAAGTCGTGGCCGGCCCTCCAGCGGGCCGACCGCTCCGGCCCCGCCGTGCTCACGACCCCCGACCCGTCGGCGACGCCGGGGGCCGGCCTGCCGCCGCTCGGCGGGCTGCTCGGCCGGCGGGCCGGCGGCTCGCCGCTGCTCGTGCCCGGCGCCGGCGCCGGCGTGGGCCCCGGCGGCGGGACCGGCGCCACGGTGCCCTCCGGCGGCGCGGGCGCCACCTCCACCCGGGGCGGCGGTCTGACGACCGGACGCGACGAGACGGCCAGCGCGGGCCGGGTCGACGGCGTCGGCACGACCGTGGTGCGGACGGCCGACTTCGACGGCGACGGCGTGCCCGACCAGGTGGAGCTGCTCCGCGGCATGAACCCGCGGTCCGGCGACAGCGACAGCGACGGCCTGCCCGACGGCTGGGAGGTCCGCGAGGGCACCGCGCCGACGACGGCCGACGCCTCCGCCGACGACGACCACGACGGCCTCTCCAACCGCGGCGAGTACGCGGTGAAGACGGACCCCATGCAGGCCGACTCGAACAACGACGGCCGCAGCGACGGGGCCAGCGACCCGGACGGCGACGGCCTCACGAACGCCTTCGAGACGGCCGTCGCCGGCCTGAGCCCGCTCGAGGCCGACAGCGACGGCAACGGCAAGGGCGACGCGGTCGACGACCCCGACGCCGACGGCGTGCCGACCGGCGTCGAGGCCCAGCTCGGCGACGACCCGACGAGCGCCGACACGAACGGCGACGGCGTCACCGACGGGGCGGCCGACCCCGACGGCGACGGCATCCCGACCGCCGTCGAGGTGACGGTCGGCCTGGACCCGGGGACCGGCGACTCGGCGCCCGGCGTCAGCGACGCGACCCTCGACTCCGACGGCGACGGCATCCCGAACGCCGCGGAGGTCCTCATCGGCACGTCCCCGGGCACCGCGGACACGGACGGCAACGGCGTCCCGGACGGCGACGAGGACCCCGACGCCGACGGCGCGACGACCTCCGCCGAGCTCGCCGCCGGGACGAACCCCCTCCTCGCCGACACCCCCGCGCCCGAGCCTGCCCCGGCCCCGGCGCCCACCCCGGCTCCGACGCCCGCCCCGGCTCCGACGCCCGCACCCACGCCCGTCCCGGCCCCGACGCCGACGCCCGCCCCGGACCCGGCGCCCGCCGACGCCGCGCCGACGCCCGCGCCCTACGCCGACCCCGACCCCGACTCCCACGCCCGACCCGGCGCCGACGCCGCCCGCTCCGGCCCCTGCGACCCCGGCTCCGGCCGACCCGCCGCAGGACGTGACGCGGCCCGGCTCGCACGATCACGACGGCGACCGCGACTGCGACGACGAGCGCCACGGGCGCGACGGCGACGGCGACGCGCGGCACCACGGCGCCGGCGACCACCATCACCGGCACCACGGCGACCGCGACGACGACGACCGGCACCGTGGCGAGCACGAGCACCGGCGCGCCAGCGCCGGCTCGGACGACCCTGCCGGCACGTCCGAGGCCGACCGCCCCGCGGCGCCCGCCGCGGAGTCCGTCGCACCGGCCGCTACGACCGACGCGCAGCCCGACACCACCGCCGACGCAGCCGACGGCCGGCGCCGCGCCCGCCGACCCGGCCGCCTCGCCGTCCGCATCGCAGCCCGCGGCGACGGCCGCCCCCGCGCCCGCCGGCTGAGCCCACCCCGGCCGCCGCGCACCGCGTCACGCCCCCGCCGCCGCGTCACGCCCCGGCCGCCGCGCACGGCGTCACGCCCCGCGCCCGCCGCGGGCCGCGGCCGCCCCTAGGATCCGGCGCCATGCGGATCGGGATCATCACGGGCTCGGGGACCTACGCGCTGGCGGGCCTCGAGGCGACCGAGCCGCGCGAGGTCGCCACGTCGTTCGGCCCGGCGCTCGTGTCCGAAGGGCGGCTCGGCGAGGCCGACGTCGTGCACGTCTCCCGCCACCAGGAGGGTCACCGGCTGCTGAGCAGCGCGGTCACCCACCAGGCCAACCTGGCCGCGCTGCGGGACGCCGGCGCGGGGGCGATCCTCGCCGTCACGGTCTGCGGCGCGCTCGACCCCGCGCTCGAGCTCGGCTCGCTCGTCGTCTTCGACGACCTCCACTTCCCCTCGAACCGCCTGCCCGACGGGTCGCTGTGCACGCTGCACACCGAGGCGGGCGCGGCCGGCCGCGGCCACTGGGTCTTCGACCGGCCGTTCAGCGAGCCCCTGCGCGCCGCGCTGCTGGCGTCCGCCGCCGACGCCGGCCTGCCGGTCCGCGACGGCGGCTGCTACGGGCACGTCGACGGCCCGCGCTTCAACACGCGCACGGAGATCGCCGCGCTGCGGCAGGCCGGCGTCACCGCCGTCAGCCAGACCGCCGGCCCCGAGACCGTCCTCGCGGGCGAGGCGCGGATCCCGTACGCGCTGGCCGGCTACGCCACCGACTACGCCAACGGCGTGTCGGACGAGCCGACGCCGGTCGAGGACCTCGTGCGGCTCATCGGCGAGTCGACCGGGACGTTCGCCCGCCTCCTCGAGGGGGCCCTGCCGCGCGTCGACGCCGGCGCGCTCGAGCCGGTGGGCACCCATCTCGGCTTCGACTGACCCCGCCGCCCGCGGCGCCGCGGCGATCGTCGTCGCGGGCCTCGGCGCGCCCCGCGACCCGTCGCTCGACGAGGCGCTCGGCGCCGAGGGCGCCGGTCGCCTGCGGGCGGCGCTCGCGGCCCGCGCGCGCCGCTGGGCGGCCGCCGCCGCGCCCGGGCGGGCGTGGGAGGCCACGTCGATCGACGCCGCCGGCGCGGCCCTGGCCGCCCACGGCCACGAGGGCCCCGTCCTCCTGGCCGCCCCCGACGTCCCCGGCCTCGACGCGGCGCTCGTCGCCGACGTCCTCGGCGACCTCGCCGACGGCGTCCTCGTCACGGTCGGCGCCAGCCACGACGGCAGCCCCTACCTCATCGGCCTGGCCCGCCCCGACCCCGAGCTGCTCGGGCTCGCGACGGGCGGGTTCGCCGAGCTCGTGACCGCCCTGGGGGCCCGCGAGGGCGCGCTCGGCCTGCTGCGCAGCGAGCGCCGGCTGGCCTCGCGGGCCGACGCCCGCGCCGCCGCAGCTGGACCCGCTCACGCCGCCGGAGCTCGCCGAGCTCCTCCGCCCGCTCGCGACCTGATCCGCACGGCGACGCCTCCAGGCGCGATGATGCCGGCATGGACGAAGGATGGGACGAGCGCCACCGCGAGGCCATGGAGCCGGTCGAGGAGGCCGGCGGCGGAGAGGCCGAGGGCTTCGAGGTGGCGGAGGAGCGCCTGGTCGAGGAGGCGGAGAACTTCGACGAGGGCCGGTCGCCGCTGCGCGACGAGATCGACGAGGCGGAGCCCAGCGACGCCGAGGTCTACGGCGAGGCCGACGAGGAGCACTCCTCCGAGGACGAGGACGACGACCGCTAGCCGCGCTCCCCACATCCGGCACACTGGTCGGACGGTGGGGAGTGGTGTAACGGCAGCACGGCGGCCTTTGGAGCCGTCAGGTCCTGGTTCGAATCCAGGCTCCCCAGCCTGACGCCGTCCCTCGCCGGGGCCGGGCGCGCGGGCGGGTCGGGCCAGGTCGGTCTAGCCTCCTGCGCCGTGACCGTCTCCACCGTCGTCGTCATGGCCGCCGGGCAGGGGACCCGGATGCGGTCGGCCACCCCGAAGGTGCTGCACGACCTCTGCGGCCGCCCGATGATCGACTGGCCCGTGGCCGCCGCCCGCGAGGCGGGGGCGGACCGCGTCGTCGTCGTCCAGGGGTCCGACCGGGCGCTCGACGGGCGTCTGCCCGAAGGCGTCGAGACGGCCGTGCAACCGACGGCCGACGGCACCGGCGGCGCCGTCCGCGCCGCGCGCGAGCACCTCGGCGAGGGCACGGTCCTCGTCGTCAACGGCGACGTGCCGCTGGTGACCGCCGGCGCCCTGCGCGCCCTCGCGGACCACCACGCCGAGGCCGGCGCCGTGGCGACCGCGGCGACGATGGTCCTCGACGACCCGACCGGCTACGGGCGCGTCGTGCGGGCCGCCGACGGCTCGGTGGCGCGCGTGGTCGAGACGAAGCACCCGGGCGACGCGACGCCCGAGGAGCTCGCGCTGCACGAGGTCAACGCCGGCGTCTACGCCTTCGACGCCGCCGCGCTGCGCGGCGCGCTCGACCGGCTGCGCACCGACAACGCCCAGGGCGAGCTGTACCTCCCCGACGTCCTGCGCCTGCTCAGCGACGACGGCGGGCGGGTGGCGGCGCACGTCGTCGACGACCCCACGCTGCTGCTCGGCGTCAACGACCGCGTCGAGCTCGCGCGCGTCCGCGCGCTCGCCCAGGCCCGGATCGTCGAGGCGCACCAGCGGGCCGGCGTCACCGTCGTCGACCCCGCGTCGACCGTCATCGAGGTCGGCGTGCGCCTCGGCGCCGACACCGTCGTCGAGCCGTCGACCTACCTGCGCGGCACGACCGTCGCAGGGGAGCGCTGCGTGCTGGGCCCGCTGACCACGGTGGACTCCGCGACGCTCGGGGACGACGTGCGGGTCGTGCACTCCTACCTCCAGGGCCCGGCCGAGGTCGGCGCCGGGGTGAGCATCGGCCCCTTCGCCTACCTGCGCCCGGGCACGGTGCTGCACGAGGGGGCGAAGGTCGGCACGTTCGTCGAGGTCAAGAACTCCGAGATCGGGGCGGGCACGAAGGTCCCGCACCTCTCCTACATCGGCGACGCGGACGTCGGCCCGGGGACGAACCTCGGCGCCTCGACGATCACCGCGAACTACGACGGGCAGCGCAAGCACCGCACGACGATCGGGGCCGGCGTGCGCACCTCGGTCGACACGACCTTCGTCGCGCCCGTGAGCATCGGGGACGGCGCCTACACGGGCGCCGGCTCGGTCATCGTGGACGACGTCCCACCGGGGGCGCTGGGCATCGCGCGGGAGCGCCAGCGCAACGTCGAGGGCTACGCGGCCCGGCGCGAGCCACCCCGCCGGGACGACGCGTAGACTCGCTCGCGCGATGAGCGTGCAGACGGACGCGGCCATGGCGACGTCGATCCCCATCGACTACAACAAGCGGCTGATGCTCTTCTCGGGGCGTGCGAACCCGGGGCTCGCCGCGCGCATCGCCGACAAGCTCGGGGTGGACCTCGGCCCCGTGACGCTCCGGACCTTCAGCAGCGGCGAGGTGTACTGCCGCTACGACGAGTCGATCCGCGGCGCGGACGTCTTCCTCATCCAGCCCATCTGCGGCAACCCGGCCACGGGGGTGACCGCGAACGACGCGCTCATGGAGCTCATGCTCATGATCGACGCCGCCGTCGGCGCGTCCGCGCACCGCGTCATCGCCGTCACGCCGTGGTTCGGCTACAGCCGCCAGGACAAGAAGTCCGCGCCGCGCGAGCCGATCTCCGCGCGCCTCGTCGCGCGGATGCTCGAGGCCGCGGGCGCCGACCGCGTCCTGACGATGGACCTCCACGCGGGCCAGATCCAGGGGTTCTTCAACGTCCCCTGCGACCACATGACCGCGCTCATGATGCTCACGCAGTACTTCGACGACCTCGGGCTGCAGGACCTCGTCGTCGTCGCGCCGGACGCCGGCCGCGTGAAGCTCAACAAGAAGTTCGCCTCGAAGATCGGGGCCGAGCTGGCCATCCTGGACAAGGAGCGCCCGGCCCAGCAGGTCGCCGAGATCGGCTACGTCATCGGCGACGTCAAGGGCCGCACGGCGATCCTGGTCGACGACATGATCGACACGGCCGGGACCCTGAAGGCCGCCGCCCAGACCGTGCTGGACGAGGGCGCGGCGCGCGTCTACGCGGCGGCCACGCACCCGATCCTCAGCGGCGGCGCCTACGAGAACCTCGCGGCCGCGGGCTTCGAGGAGATCGTCGTCACCGACACGATCCCCATCCGCCCAGGCGCGCCGGACAACCTCCGCGTCCTGAGCTGCGCCGAGCTGCTGACCGACTCGATCCGCCGGATCTTCACCGACGACTCGGTGTCCGAGGTCTTCGGCGGCGAGAACCAGCTCTTCTAGGTGACCTCCACCGCCGCGGCGCTCCTGCAGGACCGCCTCGGCCTCACCGACGACGAGCTCCTGGCCGTGCTCGACGCGTCGCCGCTGGCCGTCGTCGGCGGCGACCTCGACCACAAGCCCGAGCTGCCGGTCCTGCTCGCGCTGACCGAGGAGCCCGCGGCGCGCGTCGGCCCCGGGGTGCTGCGTCGCTGGCTGCGTGCGCGGGGGCCCGCCGGCCGGCCGCTGGACCACCTGCTGGCCCGGGAGTTCGGCGCGTTCGAGGACGACCTCGACGCGCTCGCCGAGCGGGGCTTCGTCCTGCGCGGCGGGGGCTGAGCGGCCCGCCGCCGGCGGCTAGCGGACGGCCTCGGCCGCCTGGGACTTCTCGGTCCGCTCGGGGCCGGGCCAGGAGCCGGTGAGGTGCTGGAAGCCCTTGGCGCCGCCGCGGTCCACGACCGCGCGGACGGTCTTGAAGACGATGCCCTGGACGGCTGCCGCGGCGATGACCTTGGGCCAGTTCGTCTCCTTCGTGGTGGGCTTCGGCGGCTCCTCGTCGTCGAAGATCCCCCACACGGTGTTGAAGAGCTTCTTGGAGACGAAGCCGGCGAGGATGCCGATCGTGATCCCGAACGGCCGGTAGATGAGCTTGCCCATGTGCCCCGGGAACCTACCCGGGCGAGGGGTGTGGGACGCGCCGGTGCGCGAGGTAGCCTTCCGTCAGGAGGGACGGTCGGGCAGGGAGGTGACGGGGATGGACGACCACGGCGGACCCACGGACCGCGAAGGGGCCGACGACCTCCTGCGGCGCGCGCTCATCGACCCCGAGGCGGCCGTGGCGGTCTCGCTGCGCGTTCGGGGGCTCGCGCTGGCCGAGGCCCTGACAGTCATCTTCCACGGCCGCGGCGACCTGGGGACGATCCAGACCTACGTCGCGCACGGCGGCCGCGGGCCCGGCGACGCGGTCGCGGCGGCCGAGCTCCTGCGCGTGCCGTGCGACCTCGACCTGGGCGACGCCGCCTCCCGCGACGAGGCCGAGGCGGCCTACGCCGAGCAGGCGCGCACGCTGCGCGACGCGCTCGTCGCGGCCGACACCGTCCTCGCCGTCTGGCGCGAGCCGCTCGAGGACCTCGCCGAGGGCGAGGTCGGCATCGACCGCTCCGTGGCGCTCGGCGTCCGGCTGCCCGTGCCGCGGCTCATGCCGCTGGCGCTCGTCGCGCCCGAGCGGCGCATCACGGTCGCGCCCGTCTGCGGGGCGCGGACGCTCGCCGAGGGCCTCCCGCCGATGGGCATCGCCTGCGCCCAGCAGGACGTCGTCCACGTCTACCCGCTGCCCGACGACCCCGAGCGCTGCCTGGAGGACTTCGCCGAGCGCGCGGCCGAGCACGCGCGGCGGACCGCCGAGCGCCTCGACCACCAGGAGGCCTCCGTGCGCCGCTTCCTGGAGCTCAACGGCCCGGCGGACGCCCCCCCGGAGGACCGGCCGGACTGAGCGCTGTGGCAGGCTGCCGGGCGTGCGCCGCCGTCTGGCCGTCGTCGCCGCCGCGGTGGCCTTCCTCCTCGTCACGCTGCTCGTCGCCCGCTGGCTGACGACGGAGGGTCGCGAGCGCGACGCCGTCACCGACCTGCTGCGCGCGCAGGCCCGCGGCGACGCCGAGGCGATGCTGCGCCGGCTCGACGGCTGCCGCGCCGACGCCCGCTGCGTGGCGACCGTGCGCGCGGACGCGCGCCGCCTGCGCCGCCCCGGGCGCCTGGAGGTCCTGTCCTACGACTCGGCCACCGCCTACGCCCTGGGCGGCAGCACCGGCCCGACGCGCGTGGCCTGGCGCGTCGTGGGTCGCGGCCTGCCCGTCGTGCAGTGCGTCGAGGTCTCCCGCGGGGGCACCGTGCTGGCCGGGCGCTCGGTTAGCCTGCGCCGCCTCAGCGCCCCCATCGGGCGCGAGTCGCCCTGCTGACCCGCGCACCCGGCACCGCATCGCGGCGGCGCCCCCGGTGTTCGCACCCACCGCATGCGCCCCCCACGGTCCCCTCTGCTCCTCGTCCTCGTCGCCGTCGCCGCGACGCTGGTGCCCGCGTCGGGCTCCGCCGCCCAGTCGGTCGTGTCGACGCCGAGCGCGCGCACGCTCTATGCCACCGGGCCGTCGGGGCGCTTCCTGCTCGACGGCACGTGGCTCTTCCGCCGCGACCCCGCGGGCGCCGGCCTGCGCAGCGGCTGGCAGCGCCGGACGGGCACCGCCGGCTGGAGCCCCGTGAGCGTCCCGAGCGCCTGGAACGCGACGGATCAGTCGGAGGCCTCGTTCGCCGGCGGCGTCGGCTGGTACCGCCGCGACTTCCGCCTGCCGAGCGCCCGGCGCGGGCCCGCCTGGATCGTGCGCTTCGAGTCGGTGAACTACCGCGCGCAGATCTGGCTCAACGGCCACCCGATCGGCGCGCACACCGGCGCCTACCTGCCCTTCGAGGTCACGCTGCCGGCGTCGGCGCTGCATCGCGGCGGGACGAACCGCCTGGTCATCCGCGTCGACAGCCGCCGGCGGGGGACGGACTTCCCGCCCGCGGGGCTGTCGCTGCGCGGGACGCCGATCGGCGGCTGGTGGAACTACGGCGGGCTCCTGCGCGAGGTCTACCTCCGTCGCGTCGACGGGGGCGACCTCGCCGCGGTGTCGGTCCTCCCGCACGTCCGCTGCGCGGCCTGCACGGCGCGGCTGGACTACCGCGTGCGGGTCCGCAACCTCGGCCGGGATGCCCGCCGCTTCACGGTCCGCGGGCGCCTCGGCGGCCGCCGCTTCGCGGTGGGCAGCGCCACGATCGCGCCCGGCCGCGCGGCGACCGTGCGGCGGGCGGTGCGCGTGCCCCGCCCGCGGCTGTGGTCGCCGTCGTCGCCGTACCTCTACGACGCCCCGCTGACGCTCTCCGTGGGCGGCCGGACGGTGCAGCGCTACGCGCTGAAGACGGGCATCAGGTCGATCCGCGTGGTGGGCGGCCGGCTGCGGCTCAACGGCCAGCCCGTGCACCTGCGCGGGGTCTCCCTGCACGAGGACTCGCCGGACCGGGGCGCCGCCGTCGACAACGCCTGGCGCGACCGGACGCTCGGCTGGGTCCGGGAGCTCGGCGCGACGATCGTCCGCAGCCACTACCCGCTGCACCCCTACTTCCAGGAGCAGGCCGACCGGCTCGGGATCCTGCAGTGGTCCGAGATCCCGGTCCTGTCGATCAGGTCGGTCTACCTCGGGCTCCGCTCCGTGCGCCGGGCCGCCGCGGCCGAGCTGGCCACGAACATCGCCGCCAACGGCAACCACCCGTCCGTGGCGATCTGGTCGATCGCCAACGAGCTGAGCTCGCGCCCCGGGTCCTCGCAGGGGACGTACATCCGCGACCAGGTGGCGCTGGCCAAGCGGCTGGACGGCACGCGCCCCGTCGGCCTCGCCGTCGCCGGCTACCGCTCCGTCGCGTGCCAGTCGCGCTACGGGCCGCTCGACGTCGTGGGCATCAACGAGTACTTCGGCTGGTACCCCGGCCCCAACGGGCAGATCGCCGACCGCACGCTCCTGCCCGAGTACCTCGACAAGGTCCGCCGCTGCTACCCGCGCAAGGCGATCCTCGTGACCGAGACGGGGGCCGAGGCCAACCGCGACGGGCCCGTGGAGGAGAAGGGGACCTACGCCTTCCAGCAGGACTTCGTCGACTACCACTTCGGGGTCTACGCGACGAAGCCGTGGCTCTCGGGCGCGATCTACTGGACGCTGCAGGAGTTCCGCGTGCGCCCGCGCTGGGAGGGCGGCAACCCCCGCCCGAGCCCGCCGGTGCACCAGAAGGGCGTGATCGGCTTCGACGGGACCAAGAAGCCGGCCTTCGCGAACCTGCAGCGGATCTTCGCCGCCACCCGCCAGGTCGGCTGACGGCGCCGGGCCGAGGGCCCGCGCTACCATCGCTCGCCGCCCATGGCTTCCGAGACCACCCGCCTGTCCATCGCCCCCCGCGAGCCCGGGAGCTCGCGTGCGACCCGCCGTCTGCGCCGTGAAGGCCAGGTCCCGGGCGTGCTCTACGGCGGGACCGAGGAGCCCGTGGCCTTCGCCGTCGACGCCCTCGTCCTGCGCCGTGCCCTGGCCGCCACGGGGGCCGTCGTCGAGCTCGAGATCGACGGGTCGTCGCAGCCGGCCGTCCTCAAGGACGCCCAGCGCCACCCGGTCCGGGGCGAGACGATGCACGTCGACTTCGTGCGCGTGCGCCTCGACGTCGCGATCCAGTCGACGGTGCCGCTCGAGCTCGTCGGGGCGGAGAGCAGCCCCGGCGTGCGCGAGGGCGGGATCCTCGAGCAGATCGTGCGCGAGGTGAACGTCGAGGCGCTGCCCAACGCGATCCCCGACGTCGTCCAGCACGACGTCAGCGGGCTCGAGATCGGGGCCACCGAGCACCTGTCGGCCGTGCGGGCGCCGGAAGGCGTGACGCTCGTCGACGACCCCGAGATCGTCATCGCCTCGCTCATCGTCCCCACGATCGACGCCGAGGCCGACGAGGCCGCCGAGGAGGGCATCGAGCAGGAGACGGAGCGTGTGGGCGAGGAGGGCGCCGACGCCGAGGCCGGCGAGACGCCCGCCGACGCGGGCGACGCGCAGTCCGAGTAGCGCCCCGGCGACACCGGCGTGCGCTCGCCGTCGGTCGACTGGCTCGTCGTCGGGCTCGGCAACCCCGGCGCGCAGTACGCGTCGACCCCCCACAACGCCGGCTTCCTGGTCGCGGACGAGCTCGCCCGCCGCTGGGAGCTCCCGCGACCGAAGGCGAAGTTCGCCGGCCGGCTCACCGACGGCCGGACGGGTCCCGGCGGCCCGCGCGTGGCCGTGCTGTGGCCGCAGACCTTCATGAACGACGCCGGGCGCAGCGCCGGCCCGGCGCGCGGCGCGCTCGGGGTCGACCTCGAGCGCGTGCTCGTCCTGCACGACGAGATCGACCTGCCCTTCGGGGACGTCCGCTCGCGCCTCGGCGGCGGCCTGGCCGGCCACAACGGGCTGCGGTCGCTGCGGACCGGCCTCGGGTCGCCGGACTTCGCGCGGGTGCGCGTCGGCGTGGGCCGGCCGGACTCGACCGACCCCGAGGTCGTCGCCTCCTACGTGCTCGGCCGCTGGCGCCAGGACGCCGGTGCGGTGCGCGACCTCGTCGCCCGCGCGGCCGACCGCGCGGAGGCGATCGTGCGCGGCGACGTCGTCCTCGCGTCCGGGGGCTGACCCGCCGTCGGCACCGTGGGGCAGAATCCGCCCCATGAGGTTCGAGCGCTCCTTCTCCATCCCCCGGCCGCCCGCGGCGGTCCTGGCCGACCTGACCGACGTCGAGCGGATCGCGAGCGTGCTGCCGGGCGGCCTCGTCGACGGCCGCGCCCGGGGCGGGAGGTTCGGCGGCCAGTTCGCCCTGCAGCTCGGGAGCGCCACGGCGCCGTACTCCGCCATCGTCGAGCTGACCGAGCGCGACGAGGCCGCCGGCCGCGGTGTCGTCGGCATCCGCGCCAACGACGACGGCGGCGACGGGACCGCCGACGTGTCGGTGACGTTCACCGTGGTCCAGGGCGACCCGGGCAGCGACGTGGCCGTCGTCGTCGACGTGACGCTGGGCGGCCGCCTGGCCGACGTCCCCGACGCCGACGACCTCGCCCAGACCTACGCCCGCAACGCGATCGCCCAGCTCCGCGCCGGCGTCGTGGCGGGGGAGGGGGACGCACCGGCGACCGGTGCCGCGGCCGGGGCGGCGGCCGTCGCCGAGCCCGAGCCCGCCGCCGAGCGGGCCGCTGCCGCGGACGAGCCCGCTGCTGGGCCGGCGTGACGAGCCGGCCGCCGCCGAGCCTGCCGGCGCCCCCGACGAGCCGGCCGCCGCCGAGCGGGCCGCTGCCCCGGGCGAGCCGGCCGCCGCCGAGCCGCCGGCGGCCGCCGCGACGCGCCGCGCCGCCGAGCCGGCCGCTGCCGCCGACGAGCCCGCCGCCGCCGAGCGGGCCGCTGCCGCGGACGAGCCCGCCGCCACCGAGCCGGCCGCTGCGCCCGACGCGCCCGCCTCCACCGAGCCGGCCGATGCGGCCGAGACGCCATCTGTCGGCGGGGCCGTCGCCGGGTCGGCCGCCGACGAGGCTGCCGCCTCCTCGGAGCCGCCCGCGGCCGCCGAGCCGGCCGCGGACGCTCCGGCCGCGCCCGACACCCCGATCGCCGGCGGGCGGCCGCCGCGGGATGCCGCCGCCCGGGAGGCGGCGGACGAGCCCGCCCCCGACGCCGGCGAGCCGGCCCTGCACGCGCCGCCTCCGCCGGAGGACGCGCCCGAGTGGGAGGCGCCCGAGGCGCCGGCCGAGCGCGAGCCCGAGCCCGAGCCGGAGCCCGCAGCGAGCGCACCGCCCGAGCCCGTGGCCGCCCCGGAGTCCGCCGCGGCGCCGGCCCCCGAGGCGCCGCCGGAGCCGCGGACCTCGTCGGTCGGCCCCCCCGGCTACCAGGACCGCGGCGGGACGGAGCGCGCCGGCGCGACCGGGGGGCGTCGCAGCGGCGGGCTCGCCGCCTCGCTGCGCCGGCTGCTGCGCCGCGGCTGAGGACGACCGACGGGTCGGCGCGTCCGGAGGCACGGACGCGCCCGGCCGCCGGTCACGCGAGCGCGGGGGCCGCGTAGCCGCGGAAGCGCGCGATCGGACCCAGGAGCGCGAAGGCGACGCGCTGCACGGGCCACGGCGGGCGCACGACGCGGATCTCGTCCGCGAAGGCCGGGGCCAGGACGGCGAGCCGCAGCAGCGACGGCATGCCGTGCTCGTCGAGCTCGCCTCGCTCGGCGAGCCCGAACAGGACCTCGAACATCTCGGCCGTCCGCAGGGCGGGGCGGAACTCCTGGAGCGCGACGGCGTCCTCGTGCCCGTCGTTGACGAAGTGGTGGGGCGTCCCGGCCGGGATCGTGATCGCCTCGCCCGCGCCCACGCGTCGCTCCTCGCCGGCGACGACGAAGCGCAGCGCGCCGCTGCGCACCGCGGCCCGGCTCTCCTGCAGCGGGTGGACGTGCTCGGGCTCCGGGACGCCGGTCGGCGGGTTGACCGCCTCGATCGACAGCAGGTCGCCGCCGGTCTCGGCGCCCGTGCGCAGGAAGCGCATCCGCTGTCCGGTGCGGGGGTTGACGATCTCCTGTCCGCGGTGGGCCATCGCTGCTCCGATCGGTACGCTGCCCGGGAAAGTGGTTCGGATACCTAAGCTTAGGCAGCCAAAGCACCGTGTCAACCCCTCCTGATCGCCAGCACGTCGGGCAGCTGCTCACGCAGCTCACCCGGCTCTTCCAGACCGAGCTCTTCGAGCGCCTGAGGGCCGCGGGGCTCGCGGACGCCCGCGTGGCGCACACGCACGTCACCGCCTACCTCAAGGCCGACGGCTCCCGGCTGACCGAGCTCGCCGCCCAGGCGCGGATGACGCTGCCGGCGATGTCGGAGCTCGTCGACGACCTCCAACGGCTCGGGATCGTCGAGCGCCGTCCCGATCCGAGCGACGGCCGCGCCAAGCTCATCTGCCTCACGAACGCCGGGTGGGACGCGATGCGCACCGCCCGCGGCGCGATCGCCGACATCGAGGCGCGCTACGCGGGGCTCGTCGGCGCGGCGCGGTTCGAGGAGGCCGCACGGACCCTCGACGCCCTGCTGGGCGCCCTCGCCGCCGGCGACGCCGCCTGAGCCGTCGCGGCCGGGCCGGGACGGCCCGTCGCCCCGCTACCCTCGAAGGGACGGATCGGGCCCCGCCGCGCGCGGTCCCCCGCCGTGCCCGAGCATGTCGCTGCGCCCCCTCCTCAGCCACCTCGCCGACGACCCGAGCGGGGTCGAGCTCGCTCGCGAGGGCGGCCGGGCGTTCGTGTCCTCCTCCCTGCGCCCGTACCTCGTCGCGGCCGTCCTGGACGGCATCGACGGCGCCCTGGCCTCGGGGCGCCCGGCCATCGTCGTCGCCGGCGACGACCGCCAGGCGCGAGACCTCGCCGCTGACCTGCGGGCGTGGCTGCACCCACGGCCCGTGCGGTTCTACCCGAGCCGCGGGGTCGCCTACGAGTCGCACCTGGCCCCGCCGCCGCACCTCGTCGGCCTGCGCGTCGCCGCCCTCGACGCCCTCCTCGGCAGCGAGCACGCCGCCGCCCGCGGCGACGAGCCGCCGGTGGTCGTCGTCTCGGCGGTCGCGCTCTCGGAGAAGGTCCCGGACCCGGCGCTGCGCCCGACGTCCTTCACCCTGCGCAAGGGCGACCTCCTCGACCTCGACGAGGTCGGCCGCGACCTCGTGGCCGCGGGCTACGAGCGCGTCGACCAGGTCGACGACCGCGGCCAGTTCGCGATCCGCGGCGGCCTGCTCGACCTCTATCCGGCCACGGAGGACCGCGCGGTCCGCGTCGACCTCTTCGACATCGAGATCGAGGCCCTGCGCTGGTTCTCGACCTTCACCCAGCGCAGCCTGGGGGAGACCGACGCGCTCGAGGTCGCCCCCGCCGCCGAGCTCGCCGCCGAGCACCGGGAGCTGGCCGAGATCGCCGCGCTGAGCGACGACGAGGACCGTCCCGACGTCGCCGAGCTGCTCCCGGTCGACCGCTTCCACGCCTTCCTGGACCTCGCCCCGCAGGACGCCGCGGTCGTGCTCGCGGCCGAGGAGGAGATCGCGCCCGCGCTGGCCGACCACTGGCAGGACGTGTGCGCCGCCTTCCACGACGACGACGCCGGCCACCTCTACGTCCGGCCCGAGGACGTCCGCGCCGCGCTCGACGGCCGCGCGCGCATCCGGCTGAGCTCGATCTCCGGCGACCAGCCGCTCGAGTTCCGCGCCCAGGCCGCCGACCTCGCGGCCCGGACGCTCAAGGAGGCCGAGCCCGAGCTCGAGAAGCTCCTCCGCTCGGGCTACCGGACGGTCGTGACCTGGCCCCGCCGCGGCGAGGGCGAGCGGGCGGCGTACAACCTCGCGCGCCTGCGGGCCCGCTGGCAGGACGAGGACGCGGTCCAGCGCGCCGGCGCGGCCGAGGCGCAGGAGCTGCGCTTCGCCACGGCCACGCTGCGCGACGGCTTCATCGCCGCCGGGCTCCGCCTGGCGGTGCTCCCCGAGCACCGCCTCTTCCGCCGCCGCCGGGCGGAGCGCACGGCGGGCCAGGACGCGGGCCGCCGCCGTCGCGGCGCGCTGCGCTCGTTCGCCGACCTGCGCACGGGCGACATCGTCGTCCACGAGGACCACGGGCTGGCGCGCTTCGGGGGCTTCGACACGAAGACCGTCGGCGGCGTCACCCGCGACTACCTCCAGCTCGAGTACGCCGGCACCGACCGCGTCTTCCTCCCGGTCGACCAGCTCGCGAAGATCACCCGCTACGTCGGCGCGGGCGGCAGCCACCCGCCGCTGTCCAAGCTCGGCGGGAAGAGCTGGGAGACGCTCAAGGCCCGCGCCCGCCGCGCCGCGCAGGAGCTCGCGGGCGAGCTCATCAACCTCTACGCCGAGCGCCGCCGCCGGACCGGGCACGCCTACCCGGAGGACTCCGACTGGCTGCGCGAGTTCGAGGCGCGGTTCCCGTGGACGGAGACGGCCGACCAGCGCGAGGCGATCGAGGTCGTCAAGGCGGACATGGAGCGCCCGCAGCCGATGGACCGGCTCATCTGCGGCGACGTGGGCTACGGCAAGACCGAGGTCGCCCTGCGCGCCGCCTTCAAGGCCGCCGACGACGGGCGCCAGGTGCTCGTGCTGGCGCCGACGACGATCCTGGCCCAGCAGCACGTCGGAACCTTCACCGAGCGCCTGAAGGACTACCCCTTCGTCATCGACCACGTGAGCCGCTTCCGTCCTCCCAAGGAGCAGCGGGAGGTCGTCGCCGCCTTCAACGAGGGCAAGGTCGACATCCTCATCGGCACCCACCGCCTCCTCGGCCGCGACCTGCGCGGCAAGGACATCGGGCTGATCATCGTCGACGAGGAGCAGCGCTTCGGGGTCAAGCAGAAGGAGCTCCTGCGCCAGCTCAAGCTCAAGGTCGACGTCATCGCCATGAGCGCGACGCCGATCCCGCGCACGCTGCAGATGTCGCTGGCCGGGCTGCGCGACATCTCGGTCATCGAGACGCCGCCCGAAGGGCGCCGGCCCGTGAAGACCTACGTCGGCGAGTACGACGAGGACCTCGTCAAGCAGGCGCTCCTGCGCGAGCAGCAGCGCGGCGGCCAGGCCTTCTTCGTCCACAACCGCGTCGAGACGATCGACGAGACGGCCGAGCGCCTGCGCGGGCTGTGCCCGGGCCTGCGCTTCGAGGTCGCCCACGGCCAGCTCGACGAGTCCGACCTCGAGCAGCGGATGCTGTCGTTCCTGCGCGGCGAGGCCGACGTGCTCGTGGCCACGAGCATCATCGAGTCGGGCATCGACATCCCGCAGGCCAACACGCTCATCATCGAGCGCTCCGACCTCTTCGGCCTGGCCCAGCTCTACCAGATCCGCGGGCGCGTCGGCCGCTCCGAGCAGCGGGCCTACGCCTACCTCCTGTACCCCTCGCACGCCGCCCTGACCGAGGAGGCGATGAAGCGCCTGACGGCGCTCAGCGACTACACCGAGCTCGGCGCCGGCTTCAAGATCGCCATGCGCGACCTGGAGATCCGCGGCGCCGGCAACCTCCTCGGCGACGAGCAGTCCGGCCACGTCGCCGCGCTCGGCTTCGAGCTGTATCTCTCGATGATCGACGAGGCCGTCGCCGAGGCCGGCGGCGCGGCCGCCGACGAGCCCGAGCCCGTGCGCCTGGACGTCAACGTCGACGCGTACGTGCCGGCCGACTACATCCCCTACGAGCAGGCCAAGGTCGACGTGCACCGGCGCATCGCCGGCGCGCGCGAGGTGTCCGACCTGCGCGAGCTCGCCGACGAGCTCGAGGACCGCTTCGGGCCTGTGCCGGAGCCGCTCGAGAACCTCCTCAGCCTCCAGCAGGCCCGCATCAAGTTCGGGCTGTCCGGTGCCCGCGCCGTGTCCTTCCGGCAGGGTCGCCTGACCGTCACCCCGGTCGAGCTGGCCCCGGAGGCCGCGGCGCGCCTGAAGGAGGACGTCCCCGGCGCGGTCTACGAGCCGGGCCGCTCGCAGCTCAGCGTGCGCGTGCCCGACGAGCCCGGCGACCGCTTCCCCGCCGTCGTCCACGCGGCGGACGCGCTCCTGGCGGCGACGCGTGAGGTCGCCGAACCGGCCGCTGCCTAGGGACGCCCCGAGGCCTGACGCCGACCTGACGCGAGCCTCCTACAATCGCGGGTGACATGAGCTTCTTCCGTCGTGCCCTGGCGCTCAGCGCCTTTTTTGTGCTCGCGGCCGTCCTCGCCTCCTGCGGCGGGGGGAACGTCCCCGGCAACAGCGTCGCCAAGGTCAACGACCAGACCATCAAGAAGGCGACGTTCGACCACTGGATGCAGATCGCCGCCGTGTCGGCCGCCGGGCAGCAGAACCCGACGGCGACCACCGCGCCCAAGGTCAGCGTCCCGAACCCCGACGACGGCTTCAAGGCCTGCATCGCGAGCAAGAAGGCCACGGCGGCCAAGCCGGCCAAGGGCCAGGCCGCGCCCACGGACGCCCAGTACAAGCAGCAGTGCCAGCAGGAGTTCAACTCCTACAAGGACCAGGTCCTGTCCTTCCTCATCCGGGCCACGTGGCTCGACCAGGAGGCCGACAAGCAGGGGGTCAAGGTCGCCGACAAGGACGTCCAGAAGCAGCTCGACGCCGCCAAGCGGACGGCCTTCCCCCAGCCGGCCGACTACCAGAAGTACCTCGTGCGCTCGGGCCTGACGAACGCCGACGTCTTCTTCCAGCAGCGCTCGCAGCTCATCGAGCAGAAGATCACGTCGAAGGTGACCAAGGGCAAGGACCAGGTCAGCGACGCGCAGATCCAGCAGTACTACGAGAAGAACAAGTCGAAGTTCGCGACGCCCGAGAAGCGCGACGTGCGCATCGTGCTGGCCAAGACCGAGGCCAACGCCGCCGCCGCCCGCAAGGCCCTCGACTCGGGCCAGTCCTGGAGCGCCGTGGCCAAGAAGTACTCGACCGACGCGGCCAGCAAGTCCAACGGCGGCCTGCTCGCCGGCGTCGCCAAGGGCCAGCAGGAGAAGGCCCTCGACGCGGCGATCTTCAAGGCCCAGAAGGGCAAGCTGACCGGCCCGGTCAAGACCCAGTTCGGCTTCTACGTCTTCGAGGTGCAGAAGATCACGCCGGCGACGCAGCAGTCGCTCGAGGAGTCCAAGAAGACGATCTCCGACCAGCTGAAGTCGACGAACCAGCAGAAGGCGCTGACCGACTTCGGCAAGGACTACCGGAACCGCTACAAGGACGCGACGGACTGCCGCAAGGGCTACGTCACCGACGACTGCAAGAACGCGCCGAAGAAGAAGGCCGCGACGACCACGGCCCCGCCCGGCGCCCAGCAGCCGACGACGAGCACCGGCACCACCAGCACGCAGAAGTAGCCCCGTGGGGCAGGAGCCCGACGCCGCCGCCGCGATCGCGCGCCTCGACGCGCTGACGCGGCGGCTGCGCCGGGAGTGCCCCTGGGACCGCGAGCAGGACGAGCGGACGATCGTCCCGCACACGGTCGAGGAGGCCTACGAGCTCGCCGACGCGGCCAACGCGGGCGACGACGCCAAGCTCCTCGACGAGCTCGGCGACGTCCTGTTCCAGGTCCACTTCCTCTCGCTCCTGCTCGAGGAGCGCGGCGCCGGCGACCTCGCGCAGGTGGCCGACCACGTCCACGAGAAGCTCGTCCGGCGCCACCCGCACGTCTTCGCGGAGGCCGAGGTGGAGCACGCCGCCGAGGTCCTGCGCAACTGGGACGCGATCAAGCGCACCGAGCCGGGCCGCGAGGCGGGGATCTTCGGGGACGTGCCCGACAACCTCCCGGCGCTCCTGCACGCACGCAAGGTCCAGCGCCGCGCGGCCTCGACCGGCTTCGACCCGGCGTCGGCCGACGACGCGCTCGACGCGGTCGCCGGGCAGGCCGACGCGCTGGGCGCCGCCCGCGAGGACCGCGACGCGCGGTTCGCGGCCGTGGGCGACCTGCTCTTCGCCGTCGTGAACGTCGCGCGCAAGCTCGGGGTCGACCCCGAGCTCGCGCTGCGCTCGTCCTCCGGGCGCTTCCGCGCGGCCGTCGAGGGCGCCGAGGAGCTCGCGGCGCGCAGCGGCGCGACGTGGTCGGAGCTCGACGAGGGCGAGCGGCTGGCGCTCTACGCGAGGGCACGTCTGGCGGAGGCGGACGGGCGGTAGGGTCCCGCCCGGATGAGCCAGATCGACAAGGTCCACGCCCGCCAAGTCCTCGACAGCCGGGGCAACCCGACCGTGGAGGTGGATCTCGTCCTCCGGTCGGGCGCCGCCGGGCGGGCCGCGGTGCCCTCGGGGGCCTCGACCGGGGAGTTCGAGGCCACCGAGCTGCGGGACGGTGGCGACGCCTACGGCGGCAAGGGCGTCACCCGCGCGGTCGCGAACGTCAACGGCGAGATCGCCGAGGCGGTGCACGGGATCGACGCCGACGACCAGGCCGGGCTCGACCGCCGCCTCATCGAGCTCGACGGCACGCCCACGAAGTCCCGCCTCGGCGCCAACGCGATCCTGGGCGTGTCGCTCGCGGCCGCGCACGCGGCCGCGGCGGAGGAGGGCCAGCCGCTGTGGCGCTACCTCGGCGGCGAGGCGGCCCACGTGCTGCCGGTGCCGATGATGAACGTCCTCAACGGCGGCGCCCACGCCGACAACTCCGTCGACTTCCAGGAGTTCATGGTCGTGCCGCTCGGCGCGCCGACCTTCATGGAGGGCCTGCGGGTGGGCGCCGAGGTCTTCCACGCGCTCAAGGGCACGCTGCACGACCGGGGCCTGTCGACGACGGTCGGCGACGAGGGCGGCTTCGCCCCGGACCTGCCGTCGAACGAGGCCGCGCTCGAGATGCTCGTGGCCGGCATCCAGGCCGCCGGCTACCGTCCGGGGGACGACGTCGCGATCGCGCTGGACCCGGCCACGAGCGAGGTCTTCGCGGACGGCGCCTACGTGCTCGAGCACGAGGGCCGCTCGCTCTCGGCCCCCGAGCTCGCCGACTACTGGGCCGACCTCGCGGCCCGCTACCCGATCGTCTCGATCGAGGACGGCATGGACGAGGAGGACTGGGACGGCTGGCGCGCGCTCACCGAGCGCCTGGGCGACCGCGTCCAGCTCGTCGGGGACGACCTCTTCGTCACGAACGTCGAGCGCCTGCAGCGCGGCATCGACCTCGGCGTCGGCACGTCGATCCTCGTCAAGGTCAACCAGATCGGGACGCTGACCGAGGCGCTGGCCGCGGTCCGCATGGCGCGCGAGGCCGGCTACACCGCGGTCATGTCGCACCGGTCGGGGGAGACCGAGGACGTGACGATCGCCGACCTGGCCGTGGCCACCGGCTGCGGGCAGATCAAGACGGGCGCGCCGTCGCGGTCGGACCGCGTGGCCAAGTACAACCAGCTCCTGCGCATCGAGGAGCAGCTCGGCCCGGACGCGACGTACCCGGGCCGGTCGGCCTTCCGCGGCGGCTGAGCGGGCCTCCGAGGCGCCACGGTCCACGGGCCCGGACGTCCGCTTGCAGCCCGCGGCGCCCGGCAGGAATCGCCGCTTCGGGGGCGAAGGCGCCCGCGATGGCCTCCGCGCGCTCCGCCACCGCCCGTGCCCAGCCGAGCCGGCGCTCCCAGCCGCGTCGCGACGCCCCGGCGCCGCGGCGGGCGCGGCCGCGCGTCATGGCCGGCGGCCGCGCCCGCCCGGCCGGGATCCGCTGGGACCGCATGGGCCGCGTGGCGCTGCTCGTCGTGCTCTTCGGGATCGTCGTCCTGTACGCCGGGCCCGCGCGGTCGTACGTCAGCACCCAGCGGGAGGCCGGGCAGCGGCGCGCCGACCTCGCGCGGCTCAAGCAGGAGCACGAGCGCCTGCTGGCCCGCCGGGCCGGCCTCCGCGGCCCCGCCGCGCTCGAGCGCGAGGCGCGGCGCCTGGGCATGGTCAAGCCCGGCGAGCGCCCGTTCGTCATCGAGCACCTGCCCTCCGGGCGCTAGCGGCCGCGCCGTCGCGTCGGCGTGCCGACGTCCCGCGCGCACGCCGCGGCGGGCGGGCTAGCCTGGGCGGCGATGGCCTACGAGACGGCGATCCACCAGTGGCGGGAGGGCGACCGGCGCGTGCGCGATGCGCCCGACGACCAGCGCCCGGCCCTCGAGCGCGTGACGCAGCGCATCCACGACGAGCTGCGCCGCCGTCTCGGCGTGCCCTTCACGACCGACGAGCTCGTCGAGCTCTACGACCGCGAGGGGACGTCCTGGGCGACCGACCTCGCCTACGCCGCCGCCCCCGGCGCGCCGTGGGCCTGGGACGCGCGCACGGTCGCCGACGCGGCCTTCGCGCGGTACCTGCGCGAGGCTTCGGACTTCGCCGGCGGCCGTCGCGTCGAGGCGCTCTAGCCCGTCACAGGCCCCGGAGCGCCGCGGAGGCCGCGCGCCAGCGCCCGTGGCGCCCGTCCAGGCGCCGAGTCGCGTCGAGGCGCGGCTCGACCGTCGCCGTGATCGCCGGCCCCGTCGCGGGCGCGCCGGCCAGCAGCGCCGCGCCGCGGGCGGAGGCGTCGGCGACGGCGAGGAGCTGCAGCGGCTCGCCGAGCGCGTCCGCCAGGAGCTGGCGGTAGCCCGGGCGCAGGCTCCCGCCGCCCAGCAGGCGCAGCGGACCCGTGCCGGCGCGACCCTCCGCCGCCAAGGCGTCGCGCGCGTGGCGGACCGCGTGCGCCACGCCCTCGAAGGCGGCCCGCAGCAGGGCGCCGCGGTCGTGCTCGAGCCCGAGGCCGATCCACGCCGCCCGCGCGCCGGGGTCGAGCACCGGCGTGCGCTCGCCCGTCAGCGACGGGACGAAGAGCGGGTCGCCGGGGCCGCCCGGCGCCCGCGCGAACGCCTCGGCCTCCGCGGTCGCCCGGTCCGCGCCCAGCCGCTCGCTGGCCCAGTCGAGCGCGAGGCCGGCGTTCTGCACGGCGGCCATCGCGTACCAGCGCCCGGCCTGGGTGGCGCGGTAGCGGTGGGTGACCGGGTCGATCGCGGTGCGCGGGTCGGCCACGACGGTGACGAGCTGCGCGCCCGTGCCCACGTTGAGGAGGCGGCCGCCCGGTTCGGTCACCGCGGCCCCGACCAGGGCGGCCGCGACGTCCGCGGCCCCGGCGTGCACCGGCAGGCCCGGGGGGAGACCGAGGGCGGCCGCGCCCGCGGCGCTCAGGGTCCCGGCGGGCGCCTCGCTGGGCCCGAGCGGGGGCAGCCGCGCGGCGTCGAGCCCGGCGGCGGCGAGCGCCGCCGCCGACCAGTCGTCGGCGACGACGTCCCAGAGCAGGGTGGCGGAGGCGTCGCTCGCCTCGGTCGCCGCCGTGCCGGTGAGCGCCAGGCGCAGCCAGTCCTTCGGCGCGAGCACCCACCGGGCGGCGGCGAGCGCCGCCGGCTCGTGCGCGGCCAGCCAGCCCAGGAGCGGGCCGGCCATCCCTGGGACGAGCGGGTTGCCGAGGCGCGCGCGGACGTCCGGCGCCAGCGCGCGCCAGGCGCCGAGCGCGGAGGCCGCCCGGCGGTCGGGCCACAGGAGCGCCGGCCGCACGGGCGTGCCGTCCGCGCCCGCGAGGACGACGCCGTGCATCTGGCCCGCGAGGCCGATCGCCGTGACGGGCTCATCCGAGCCGCGCCCGAGGGCGGCGCGGGTCGCGGCGCCGGCCGCGGCCAGCCATGCCGCCGGGTCGGCCTCGGCCCAGCCCGGTCGCGGGGCGTCCAGGGGGCACGGGGCGGCGGCCACGACGGGCTCGCCGCCGTCCCCCGGCGCGAGGAGCGCCTTGACGGCCGAGGTCCCGAGGTCGAGCCCGAGGACGGCCATCGGCGCTCAGCTCGCGGCGGCGTCGCCTGGCGGCGGGGTGGCCGACCGCAGGAACGTCCGCACCCGTCCGACGGGCCGGAAGCCGAGCCTCCCGTAGAGGTCCTTGGGCCAGTCGTCGTCGTCGGCGAAGAGGAGCACGAGCTCGTGGCGGTCGGCGAGCGCCGCGTCGACGGCCAGGCTGACCGTCGCCCGGGCCAGGCCGCGGCCGCGCAGCTCGGGGACCGTGCCGACGTTCTCGACCTGGGCCGCCCGGCCGTCGGAGTAGAGCGTCGCGCTGCACCCGTCGCGGCCCTCCCAGGCGCCGCAGAAGAAGCGCGTGGGCGTCGCCGCCGCGAGCGCCCGCCGGGACGCGACGACCTCCTCGGCCACGGCGCGCGCGCCGGGGGCGTCGCGCAGCTCGGGCTCGTCGAGCATCGTCGCGACCTCGACCGGGTGCAGCGTGGCGGCGTCGACCTCGCGGGCCAGCCCCGGCGCGGGCTCGCGGTCGCGCGGCTCGCGCAGCACCATGACCACCTCGGTGGTGACCTGCCAGCCCCGCGCGCGCAACGGGTCCACGAGCCGGGCGGCGTCCTCGCCGTCCTCGCAGACGAGCCGCCGGTGGGGCGCGTCGCCGGCGTGGCGCTCGAGCGCCTCCTCGACGGCGTCCGGCCCGGCGTCCGCCGGCAGCGACCCGACGCTCCGCAGCGAGTTCATGGACCAGACCGAGGGGAACCGGCTGTCCCGCCACGCCCAGCCCCACGGGTGGCGCCGCGCCCGGCGGACGCCGCGCAGGAAGAGGCCGCGGTCGAAGGCGAGCGCGCGCTCGCGGTCGGCGCGGTCCTCAGGCGTCGTCGCCGTCGTCCTCGCCGGCGCGGCGGATGACGATCTGCTCCTCCTCGACCGTCACGACGACGGGCCGGTGGCCGGCCCAGTGCTCGGCGTAGATCGGGTCGTCGGCGACGGCCGGGTCGAGCCAGAGCCCGTAGCCCTCCTCGCCGTGGTCGAAGGTGCCCTCGAGGGCGGCGGGCCCGCGGCGGGCACGGGTGCGGCCCCCGCGGCGCCCGCGCCGGCGTCCGGGCTTCTCCTCTTCGGCGGCGGCCTCGTCCTCGTCGGGCTCGTCGCCGCGCTCGGCCGCCTCGGCGGCGCGCCTGGCCTCCTCCTCGGCCCGCGCGGCCTCCGCGGCCTCGAGCTCGGCGGCGATGAGCGCGTCGTCCTCGGCCCGGAGGTCGATCTCGTCGTCGAAGTCCGTGCCCGTGCCGGTGGCGCCCTCGGCGTCGTCCGGGAGCAGCTCGTGCTCCTTGCGGAAGGCCTCGATCTGCTGCACCGTCGCCTCGAGCTGGTGGGCGATCCAGGCGTCGGTGCGGCCCTGTCGGACCCACGTGCGGATCTGGTTGAGCTGCGGTCGCAGGGAGCGTCTTGCCATGGGAGGCCGGGAGCCTAGCGGACCGGTGTGACCGGTCGCTGGCGCCTGTTGCGGGCGCGTGGAGCGGTCGCTAGGGTCGATCGCCCGCCGCGAGGCACGGAGGAATCGCATGCTGGTCCTGACCAGGAAGTCCAACCAGAGCATCATGATCGGCGACGACATCGAGGTGTCGGTGCTCGCGATCATGGGCGAGAAGGTCCGGATCGGGATCCAGGCTCCCCGGGACATCCCCGTGTTCCGCAAGGAGGTCTACCTCGAGATCCAGCAGGAGCGCGCGGCCGAGCTGGCGGGCGCGGGAGCCGAGGTGGACGCGGCCCTTCGTGAGCTGGGCGGTGGCGGCGGTGGCGGCGCGCGCGAGAAGCCGCCCGGCGCCTAGCCCATCACGAGGTACAGCGCCTGGAACATCGCCACCGTCACGAGGACGGCGGTGCCCAGGAGGATGAGCACGAGCAGGCCGAAGCGCATCGACCCGCGCTTGTGCCGGCGCTCGCGGTGGCGCGCCGCGGTGCGCTGCAGGGCGCGGCGGCGGAGCTCCTCGGCCCGCTGCCGCTCCTCCTCCGCCTGCTCGGCGAACGCCTCCTCGAAGGAGGCCTGGGTCTGTCGCAGTCGCTGCGCCACGCCGACGTCATGCTACTCCCCGCCGCACGCCGCCCACAGGCCGCGCCCCGCGCGCCGGGCCTCGGCGGCCAGCTCCCGGAACAGCGCGGCGTGGCGGACGTTGGGCGGGATCGTGAGCGTCTGGGCGTCCCCGTCGCGCACGAGGGCGGCGTTCACCGAGCGCCGCGGGTCCGGGCCCGCGCCGGCGACCCAGACGTAGGCGAGCAGGCGCCCGTACCGGTCGCGCGGCTCGACGTCGCCCTCCAGGCGCACGCGCCGCCCGCCGACGAGGCGCTCATTGGCGTGCGACGCGGCCTTGGCGTAGCACTGCACCGGCGTGCCGGGCTTGACCGACTCGGGCGTGTCGACGCCGAGGTAGCGGACCCGCTCGGTCCCGCCCGCGCCGTCCAGGCGGACCTTGATCGTGTCGCCGTCGACGACGCGCACGACGCGCGCCGTGCGCCCGCCGCCGAGGACGTCCCCGCCGGGGCGTCCCGTGCCCCCGGCCCCGCCGGCGTCGCGCCCGGACCACCGCGCCGCGCCGCCGGCCAGGGCCAGCGCCACGACGAGCAGGGCGATCCAGGGGGAGCGGCGCATCGTCGCGGACGCTAGGGCGCTCGGCCGACGTGCCGCACGCCCCGTTGCACCGGCGGTGCGATCCCGGCGGGGAGCCGGCGCGATCCCGCCGGCAGACCGGCGCGATCCCGGCCGCCGGCCCGCGGGATCTCGCGGCTACGCGATCGTGACCTCGGGCGAGAGGTAGACGTCCTGGATCGCGTGCAGCAGGCCGATCCCCTCCTCGATCGGGCGCTGGAAGGCCTTGCGCCCGGAGATGAGGCCGGTGCCGCCGGCGCGCTTGTTGATGACCGCGGTGCGCACGGCCTCGGCCAGGTCGCTCTCGCCCGACGAGGCGCCGCCGCTGTTGATGAGCGGCACGCGGCCCATGTAGCAGTTGGCGAGCTGCCAGCGGGTCAGGTCGATCGGGTTGTCCGTCGTGAGCTGCTCGTAGACGAGCTTGCTCGTCTTGCCGTAGCCCCCGTTGAGCGCACCGACCGCGCCGTAGCCGTTGTTCGACTCCGGCAGCTTCTGCTTGATGATGTCGGCCTCGATCGTCACGCCGAGGTGGTTCGCCTGCCCCGTGAGGTCGGCCGCCAGCCCGTAGTCCGTGCCGTCGATGGAGAAGCTCGAGTTGCGCAGGTAGCACCACAGCACGGTGAACATGCCGAGCCGGTGGGCCTCCTCGAAGGCCTGGGCGACCTCCACGAGCTGGCGGTCGCTCTCCTCCGACCCGAAGTAGACCGTGGCGCCGACGCCCGCCGCGCCGAGCTCCCACGCCCGCTGGACCGACCCGAACATGATCTGGTCGTAGTGGTTGGGGTACGTCAGCAGCTCGTTGTGGTTGAGCTTGACGATGAAGGGGATCCGGTGCGCCCAGCGCCGGCTGATCGACCCGAGGACCCCGAAGGTCGACGCGAAGGCGTTGCAGCCGCCCTCGACCGCGAGGCGGACGAGGTTCTCCGGGTCGAAGTACATGGGGTTGGGCGCGAAGCTCGCGGCCGCGGAGTGCTCGATCCCCTGGTCGACCGGGAGGATGGAGACGTGGCCGGTGCCGGCCAGCCGGCCGCTGTCGAACAGCCACTGCAGGTTGCGCAGGACCCGGTTGGAGCGGTCGGTCGAGGCGACGACGCGCTCGACGAAGTCCGGGCCGGGCAGGTGCAGCTGCGACGCGTCGATCGTCCGGCTGACGTGCTGGAGCAGCGCGTCGGCCTCGTCGCCGAGGAGCTCTTCGATGCGGGTCGACGTCTCGGTGCTGGCCATCGGGGGGCCTCCGTGGGTCTCGATCGGGGCGGGGTGCGGGTCGCGATCCAAGTCTAGTCGGGGGCAGTGGGTAGCCTGCCGCCCACCCATGGAGCACAACTTCACCGGCCCGAGCTACACGATCGGGATCGAGGAGGAGCTCATGATCTGCGACGGGGAGACGTTCTCCCTCGTCAACGCGATCGAGTCGCTCCTGCAGGACGACGACCACAAGGTCAAGCCCGAGCTCATGGAGTCCGTGCTCGAGATCGCGACCGACCCGGCGCCGAACACGGCCGTGGCCGGCCCCGAGCTGCGCGGCCTGCGGCGCGAGGTGCGCGACCGCGCGCCAGGCCAAGGGCCTGACGATCGGCTCGGCGGGCACGCACCCCTTCGCGATGTGGGAGGACCAGCGCATCGTCGCGCGCTCGCGCTACCGCGACCTCATCAGCGCCCTGCGGTTCGTCGCGCGCCAGGAGATCATCTTCGGGCTGCACGTCCACGTCGGGATCGACGACCCGGAGAAGGCCATCCACGTCGCCAACGGGATGCGCGTCCACCTGCCCGTCCTGCTGGCCCTGAGCGCCAACTCGCCCTTCTGGCGCGCCGACGCGACCGGCCTGCAGTCGGTCCGCACGCCGGTCTTCCGCGCCTTCCCCCGGGTCGGGATCCCGCCGGCCTACCGCGGCTGGGAGCACTACGAGCGCGAGATCGAGTTCATGGTCCGCAGCGGGGTCATGGAGGACTACACGTACCTCTGGTACGACGTGCGGCCCCACCCGCGGTTCGGGACGGTCGAGATCCGCGTCTGCGACGCGCAGACGCGCGTGGAGCACACCCTCGGCCTGGCCGCGCTGATCCAGGCGATGGTCAAGGAGCTCGCCGAGCACCACGACGCCGGCACGGGCCTCTCGGACTACCCGTACCAGATGCTCGACGAGAACAAGTGGCTGGCGGCGCGCCACGGCCTGGAGGGGGAGCTCGTCGACCTGCCGTCGAGCGACCGGGTGGGGACGAAGGAGCTCGCGCGCCGCCTCCTGGACCGCCTGCGCGAGCACGCCGAGGACCTGGGCTCGGCCGCCGAGCTCGCCGGGATCGAGGATCTGCTGGCCCGCGGGAACGGCGCCGCGCGCCAGCTCGTCGTCTACGAGGCCAACCACGACCTCAACGAGGTCATGGCCGAGATCGTCGACGCGACCGTCGGCTGACGAACGGACCCGATCCGCGACTGGCCCCGAGCCGTACACTCGGAGGCTCCCCCATGGCGTCGCCGGACCTCTTCGTCGTCTGCAAGAAGTGCGGGTCTGAGGTCAGCCCGTACATCACCGAGTGCCCGTACTGCGGGACGCGGCTGCGCAAGCGGGCGCCGAAGATCGAGCGCGACGGCACGCTGAGCGAGCCGCGGACGGCCACGCGGCCCGCCCGCAGGCCGAAGGCGCCGCGCCTGGGCCGGATGCGTCCGGGCGAGATCCCGGGGATCCGGGCCGATGCGCTGCGCCGTCCCTACGCGACCGGGGCGCTCGTGGTCCTGTCGCTCTTCGGGTACCTGCTGCTCGCGATCACCAGCCGGGGCGACGTGGCGGTGGCCGGCGCCGTCGACGGGGAGTGGTGGCGGCTCGCGACGACCCCGTTCCTGTACGGGAACGTCTGGTACGAGCTGGCCGCGGTCACCTCGATCGCCATCTTCGGCACGCTGCTCGAGCGCCGGCACGGCCCCCTCGTCGTCGTCGTGCTGTTCTTCCTCGGCGGCGCCGGCGGCGCCGCGCTCGAGGTCGCCGTCAACGGCGACTCGGCCCTGGCCGTCGGGGGCAACGGCGCCGCGCTGGCGCTCCTGACCGCGTGGGCGGTGCCGGACCTCCTGCGCCGCCGGCGCGGCGAGGACGTCGACGCCGACCTCCTCGGCGTGGCGGTCATCGCGGTCCTGCTCCTGGCGCTCCCGGCCGCGGCCGCCGAGGCGAGCGTCGTCGCCGGCCTCGCCGGGGCGCTGGCCGGCTCGCTGGTCGGTCTCCTGCTGGCCCGCGTGTCGCGAGCGTAGTGCCAGGGAACGCCCGGCCCGTGGCCGACGCCGACCCCGAGCGCTACACCGCCGAGCAGGTCGACGCCGCCGTCGGCGCGCTCGGGGACCCGGAGCGGTTCGCCCACGCGCAGGAGATCGTCACCCACGCGGCGCCCGGGTTGCAGCGGGTGCTCGACGTGGCGCTGCACGAGGGCGGCTGGTTCGCGTCGGCCCACGAGGGCCAGGTGCGCGAGGCCGCGCACGGCGAAGACCCGGTCGAGCGCGAGCGCGCCGTGCGCACGCTCGTCGCGGAGGAGACCCGCCTCGGCATGCTCGTCGGCGTCGCCGTCGGCCTCGAGCTCGCCCGCGAGCTGCGGCGAGCCGCCGCACCCGACCCCGAACGACAGGAGACCTGACAGCCATGGAGATCCGCTTCCTGGGGCACTCCGCCTTCGCGCTGACGCACGAGGGGACCACGGTGCTCGTCGACCCGTTCCTGACGGGCAACCCCAAGGCCGCGGCGGACGCCGCGGAGGTGGAGGCGGACGCGATCCTCGTCACCCACGCCCACGCCGACCACCTCGGGGACACCGTGGACATCGCGCGCCGCACGGGCGCGACGGTGGTCGCGTCCGTCGAGCTCGCCCGCGAGATCGGCGCCGAGCTCGGCGACGGCCACGACGTCCGCGACCCGAACATCGGCGGAACGGTCGAGTTCGCCTGGGGCACGGCGCGCCTGACCCCGGCCTGGCACACGAGCACCTCGCCCAGCGGCGCCGTGAGCATCGCGACCGGGATGGTCATCGAGCTGGGGGGCGCGCGGATCTACCACCTCGGCGACACCGGGCTCTTCAGCGACCTCGCCCTGCCGCGCCGTCGCGAGCACCTCGACGTGGCGCTGATCCCGATCGGCGGCCACTACACGATGGACCGCTTCGACGCCGTCGTCGCGGCCGAGCTCGTGGGCGCCGACACCGTCATCCCGATGCACTACGACACGTTCCCGCCGGTGGAGACCGACGTCCAGGCCTACAAGCGGGACGTCGAGGAGGCCGGGTTCGCCCAGGTCGTCGTGCTCGAGCCGGGCGAGACGTACAGCTTCCGCCCATGACCACCGCCATCGTCCTCATCGAGGCCGAGCGTGACGCGCTGGCGACGCTCGGCGGCACCCTGGCCGACCTCGAGGGCGTCAGCGAGGCGTGGTCGGTCACCGGCGAGTGGGACTTCGTGGCCATCGTGCGGGTGCCGCGCCACGAGCTGCTGGCCGAGGTCATCACCGGGCAGCTCGTCACGCTGCCCGGGGTGACGCGCACCCAGACCATGGTCGCCTTCGAGGTCTTCTCGAAGCACGACCTGGAGGCGATGTTCGACGTCGGCGCCTAGTGGCTGACGCGCCCCTGCCCGAGACGACCTTCGACGTCTTCGCCGCGGTCGACATCCGCGTCGGCCGCATCGTCGAGGTCGAGGACTTCCCCGAGGCCCGCCGCCCGGCCTGGAAGCTGCGCGTGGACTTCGGCCCCGAGCTCGGCGTGCGCCGATCGTCGGCGCAGGTCCGCCAGTACCCGCGCGCGGAGCTCGAGGGGCGCCTCGTGCTGGCCGTCGTGAACTTCCCCCCGCGGCAGATCGGCCCGGTCCGCTCGGAGGTGCTCGTGCTCGGCACCTACAGCGCCGAGGGCGTCCTGCTGCTCAGCCCGGAGCCGGGCGCGGCGCTGGGCGACCGGGTCGGCTGAGGCCGGGCTAGGGCGTCTCGAGATACTGCAGGGCGCCGGCGCCGCCCTCAGGCGGGGCCTGCGCCGCACCCGACGGCGCCGGCGGGGCCGTCGCCGGGTCGACGGAAGCGGTCGGGTCCACCGGGGTGGGCGGCTGGGGCTGGGCCTCGGTGCCCGTGGCCTCCGGGACCGGCTCGGCGGCGGGCTGCCCGGCCGGGCCGGCGGAGGGGGCGGCGACGCCGCCGGGCGCCGGGGGCGCGGCGGGGACGACGGCGGTGGCGGCGCGCCGCGGGCGCGGGCGCTCCGCCGTCGGCGGTCTGCGGGGCCCGGGCGTCGGCGAGCGCCGCCGCGGCCGCCCGCCGGGCGCGCCGCGCCCGCACGGCCGCGGCGCGGGCGAGCGCGGCCTTGCGATCGACGGCGTGGTGGGCGACCGCCACCGGGGCGGCGGCGGGCTGCGGCTGGGCGGCGACGAGCGTCGGCTGGGCCGGCACGACCGGCGCCTTGTGGCCCGTCGCGGCAGCGGAGGCGCGCGCGTGGGCGGGGCGGCGGGCGTGGTCGACCTCGACGGCGCCCGCGGTCACGATGGCGGCGGCGGCGAGGCCGGCGGCCGCCTTGGACGCCGCGGCGGTCAGGCCGGCCGAGACGGCCCCGCCCGCGCCGGCGCCGGCGCCGGCGCCCGCCGCGGTGGCGGCGGCCCCGCCGCCGGCCGCGCTCGCGGTCGTGCCGAGGTTCGCGAGCACGAGCTTCTTGAGCAGCAGGAGCGGGCCGACCGGGAAGAAGCAGGCCAGCGCGCGGTTCGTGGCCCGCAGCTGCTTGCGGAAGGCCGAGCAGCGCTCGCACGAGCGCAGGTGACGGCGGACCGGCGGGGAGACGCGGCCGACGAGGCCCTCGGCGACCTCGCCGAGCTCCTCGCGGACCTCCTCGCAGGTCAGGGACCGGGCCTCGGAGGCCTCGGCGAGCGAGACGCGCGCGCGCACGAGCAGCGACTTGACCGAGGGGACGGTCGTCTCCATCGCCTCGGCGATCATCTCGTAGGAGAGCGCGTCGATCTCCCGCAGCAGCAGCGCGGTGCGCTGGGTCTCGGGCAGGTCCTGGACGTCGCTGACGAGCTGGCGGAACGCCTCGCGCTCGTGGACCTTGTCGGCGGTCGTGGCGCCGTGCTCGGCCAGGTGCACGTCCATGGAGTCCACGCCGACCGCGGTCGCGCGGCGCAGGTGGTTCAGCGAGCGGTTGCGGGCGATCCGGTAGAGCCAGGGCCGCACGTTGATCGCGCGGTCGTCGGCCACCATGGCGTTGTACGCGGCCGCGAAGACCTCCTGCAGGACGTCCTCGGCGTCCTCCTTGGAGGACAGCATGTGGCGGCAGAAGGCGTGCAGGCGCGACTGGTACCGCGCCACCAGGGCCTCGTAGGCCGCCTGCTGGCCGCGTCGGGTCAGCGCGACGAGGCGCTCGTCGGACTGCAGCCGCAGGAGCGGCGTGGGCCCACGGAGGCCGTGGGCGCCGGCGGATCTGAGTGCGGTTGCTTCCACGCGGACGACCGAACCAACACCGCGGAGGCGCTGCGGTTGCGGTGTCCCCAGGGTAGTGGGACCCGGCGGCGGCCCTGGACGACTGACACCGGTCTGTCACCGGGCCGAGCCCGTCCCGATGCGCGCGGACGGTGGACTCCGCCGCATGCCGACCCTCACCGAGTCCCCCGCCGCCCCCGCGCGGACGCCCGAGGAGCAGCTCCTGCCCGTCGCCCGCGTCGCCCTCGCGCTCCTGCCGTCCACGCCGTCCGACGAGCTGCGGGAGCGCCGGGCCACCGCGGCCCTCCGCGCCCTGCAGGCCGCGATCGACACCTGGGACGAGAGCACGGAGGAGTCGCTGGCCCTTCACGCCTTCCGGATCGTCAACCAGCGCCTCGAGCGCTTCGCCTGACCTGCGGGCGCCGCGGCCTGCGGCGCCAGTGCCCGGGGCGGGGGTCGAACCCGCAGTGCCCGAAGGCGCACCGATTTTAAGTCGGCTGACTTTGCCAGTTTGTCCACCCGGGCCGGCGCCGCGATGCTAGCCGCGCCGGGAGCGGCTAGGCGACGGCGGCGATGCGGGGGGCGGATGCGACGAGCGCGTCCAGCAGCGTCCCGGCCAGGGCGCGGTCGCCCGTGACCTCCAGGCCGCTGCGGTCGGCGTCGGGGCCGAAGGCGCGCACCCACGCCTGCTGGTCGCCGGTGACCGTCGCATCGGCCGGCTCCTCGTCGCGCTCGGCGTAGGCCACGACCCCGCGGTCCGCGCGCAGCAAGGCCCGAAAGGGCCCGCGAGCGGCGTCGGTCACGACGGCCGCGACGGTGCCGTGGACGACCGGGCCGACGGGCAGGCCGGACGTCGCCCGCAGGATCGCGCCGACGTCGACGCGCTCGCCGGGGCGCGGAGGGCCCCAGGCCCACTGGTAGCCCCAGCGCGACAGGGCCCCGACGACCGGGAGCAGGTCGCGGGCGCGCTCGGTCAGCTCGTAGTCGACCCGCGGCGGGACCTCCCGGTAGCGCTGGCGGGTCAGGAGCCCGTCGGCGACCATGCGGTTCAGCCTCGAGCGCAGCTGCTCGGTGGAGATTCCCGGCAGGACCCGCTGCAGCTCGACGAAGCGCCGGGGCCCCCCGGCGAGGTCGCGCACGATGAGCAGGGTCCACTTGTCACCCACGAGGTCGAGGGCGCGCGCGTCGGGCGCCCACTGGTCGTAGGGATGCCGTTTCTGGGGCGGTGGAGCAGGGATTTCGCCAGGACCTCCTACGTCCGGAGAGTAGAGCACGCAGGCGCCGGATCCCATGCTTCTGCGACTTCGACCCGCGGTTCTGGCGCTCGATGGGCAGAGATTCCACGCCCGGGGGGTGGAACGTCGACCGCAAGATCGTCCGGTCGGCTGCGTTGCAGCTGCGCATGGGTGATCTGCTCCCGTTCCGGCCTCGCGCGACGCGCTCCACGACCCCCGCCCTGTTCAGCTTCGCGGTGGCCTCCCCGTGGACGTACCTCGCGGCCGAGCGCGTCGATCGCGGGTTCCCGGACGTCCGCTGGAGGCCCGCCGCGCACCCCGGCGAGGCCGAGGGCGTCCCGCGGCGGCGCGACCGCACGACCGTCGAGCGCCGCGCCGCGCAGCTCGGGCTCCCGCTCGTCTGGCCGGACGGCGACGCGACCGGCCGGGCCGCGACCCGGATCGCCGTGCTCGCGGCCGCGCACGGGCGCGGAGCGGGGTTCGCGCTGGCCGCCTCGCGCCTCGCCTTCTGCGGCGGGTTCGACCTCGACGACCCCGACGTCCTGGCCGAGGCCGCGGCGGCCGCCGGCCTGGAGCTCGGCGAGGCCCTCGCCGCCGCCCGCGACGCCGGCGCGGACCGCGTGGCCCACCACGAGGGCGCGCGCGTCGCCCACCTCGGCGCCACCGCCCTGCCGGTCCTGCAGCTCGGGGGCGAGCTCTTCTGCGGCGAGGACCGCGTCGCCGAGGCGCGCGCCGCGGCGGGCTGGAGCCGCGCGGGGCGCGCCGTCATCATGTGACGGGATGCTGCGCGCCCCGCTCCGGACGGCCTACCGCCGGCTCGGTGGCGTGCGCTACGTGCGCTGGGCGATCGTCGGCCAGTTCGGCCTGGGCTACCTCGCCGTGCTGGGCGGGCTCGCCCTGCTCAAGCTCTACGTCGGCGACGAGCTGCCGTGGGACCGCTTCCTGCTGGTCCTGGCGGTCGCCGAGGTGCTCACGACGATCGAGGTCGTGGGCGCGTCGTTCGTCGCCCTGCGGCTCGCCCGTCCGGCGCTGGCCGTGGCTCGACGGCGACCGCTCGCCGGGGGCCACGGTGGCCGCGTGGCGCGCGCTCGCCGGGCTCCCGCTCGCCTTCGTCCGGTTCGGCCGCGGCTGGCCGGCGGTCGTGAACATCGTCCCGATCTCCGCCTTCATCGCCTTCGTGCTCCCAGGGCGGTTCCTCGGGGCCTTCCTCGCCGTCGCCGCGGGCACCGCCATCGTCCTGGCCTACAACGCCTTCCTGCGGTTCTTCGCGCTCGAGCTGCTCATGCGCCCGGTGCTCGAGGACGTCTCGGCCGGCGTTCCGGACGGCTCGGACCTGGCCCGCACGACGCTGCCGCTCCGCTGGAAGCTCCTCATCGCGCTGCCGGCCACGAACGTCATCACCGGCGTGCTCGTCGTGGGCGTCGTCAGCAACGGCCAGGGCGTGGACGCCCTCGGGGTCGGCGTCCTGGCCGCGATCGGCGTCGCCTTCACCGCCTCCTTCGCCCTCACGCTCCTGCTCGTGGAGTCGCTGCTCGGCCCGCTGCGCGACCTGCGGGGCGGGACCGAGCGGGTGGCCGCGGGCGACCTCAGCACCCGTGTCCCGGTGCTCGCGGGCGACGAGACCGGCCTGCTGGCCGGCTCCTTCAACGGCCTCGTGGCCGGCCTGCAGGAGGGCGAGCGCCTGCGGGAGGCGTTCGGTGCCTTCGTCGACCCCAGCCTGGCCGAGCGCGTCCTGCAGGAGGGGGTGGACCTCGCGGGCGACGAGGTGGAGGTCAGCGTCCTGTTCCTCGACCTGCGCGACTTCACGGCCTTCGCCGAGCGGGCCAGCGCGCACGAGGTCGTCGCGCGGCTCAACGACCTCTTCGGCCGGGTCGTCCCGGTGCTGCTGCGCCACGGCGGGCACGCGAACAAGTTCTTCGGCGACGGCCTGCTGGGCGTGTTCGGCGCCCCGGGCCGCCTCGAGGACCACGCCGACCGGGCGGTCGAGGCGGCGCTCGAGGTGGCCGCCGTCGTGGGCGAGGCCTACGGCGGGCAGATCGAGGTCGGCGTCGGCGTGAACTCGGGCGTCGTCGTGGCGGGCACGATCGGCGGCGGCGGCCACGTCGAGTTCACCGTGATCGGCGACACGGTGAACACGGCACAGCGCGTCGAGCAGGCCACGCGCCAGACCGGTGACGTCGTCCTGGTCACCGGCGCGACCTGCCGCCTGCTGCGCCGCGACCACGGCGGGTTCGCCGACCGCCCCACGGTGGAGCTCAAGGGCAAGCGCGAGCCGGTGACGCTCCACGCGCCGCTCGCGGCGGCCGCCGGCGGACGGGTCAGGTCGCGGGCGTGAAGGGCGGCTCGGCGGGCTCGCCGCGCCCGGCCGGCGTGAGCACCGCCTCGTGGCGGTGGCGCTGGCGGTGGCGCCACCAGTCGACGAGCAGGATCTGGATCGTGCCGGCGACCGGGATCGCCGCGAGCGCGCCGACGACGCCCGCGAGCTCGGCGCCCACGAGCACCGAGATGAGGACCGCCAGCGGGGAGAGCTGGACCGTGCGCCCGTAGATCAGCGGCTGCAGCAGGTGGTTCTCGAGCTGCTGGTAGACGACGAACCACACCAGCACCACGAGGGCGGTCGTCGTCGACACGGTGAGCGCGACGAGCACGCAGACGATCGCGCCGATGGTCGCCCCGGCGAGCGGGATGAGGTCGAGCACGAACACGAGGAGCCCGAGCGCGATCGAGAAGGGGACCCCGAGCAGCGCCAGGACGATCGCCGCGGTGGTCCCCGCGACGAGGCTGATGAGCAGGTTCCCCGTGACGTAGCCGGAGACGGTCCGCGCGATGTCGTGTCCGACGGCGCGCCAGCGCGCCTCGTCGCGGCGGGGCACGACGCCGTAGAGGCGCTCGAGCCAGCTCGGCCCCTCGAGCAGCATGAAGAACGTCATGAAGACGATCGTCACCGTGGCCGCGACCCCGGTCACGAGCGTCCGGCCGACGCTCAGCGCGGTCGACGCCCCGTCGGCGCCCCGGCCGTCGACCGCCTTCTGGACGCGCTCGACGACGTGGTACTTCGTCTCCAGGAACCCGAGCGAGCCGCGGCCGTGCGTGAGGTCGCGGACGTAGCCCGGCACCGCGTCGACGAAGTCGTTGACCTGCGAGATGAGCGTGGGGATGAAGAGCGCGGAGAGCGCGGCGATGCCCGCGAAGACGATGAGGTACACGACGCCCGCCGCCGCGGCGCGCGACCGGACGCCGCGGCGCTGGAGCGACCGCACCGCAGGGTCCATGGCCAGGGCGAGGAACGCCGAGATGAGCACCCAGGTCAGGACCCGGTGGGCGAGGTAGAGCACCCAGAGCGCCGCCGCGATCGCGAGGACCGTCCCGGCGGCGGCGGCGATCGTCCGCGGACGGAACTCGACGATGCGCTCGGGCACCATGGGCCGCTCGGGCAGCATGGGACCGTACTGCCCGCCCCATCCGCCGCGGACGCAGGCGGATAGGGTCCCCGACATGGGGACCGAGACCGAGCAGTCCACCCAGGTCCACGGCGGCCGCCTCGTCGCGCGGCGCCTGAAGGCCCACGGCGTCACGAAGCTCTTCACGCTGTCCGGCGGTCACCTCTTCTCGATCTACGACGGGTGCCGGGCCGAGGGGATCGACCTCGTCGACACGCGGCACGAGCAGGCCGCCGCCTTCGCCGCCGAGGGGTGGGCGAAGGTCACGCGTCAGCCCGGTGTGGCCGCCCTCACCGCCGGCCCCGGCGTCACGAACGGCATGAGCGCGCTCGGCTCGGCCCAGCAGAACGGGTCGCCGCTCGTCGTGCTCGGCGGCCGTGCGCCGGCCATGCGCTGGGGCCAGGGCTCCCTCCAGGAGGTCGACCACGTCCCCTTCGTCGCGCCCCTGACGAAGTCGGCGGTCACGGCGCAGGCGACGTCGGAGATCCCCGGGCTCATCGACGACGCGCTGCGCACCGCGCTCGAGCCGCACCCCGGCCCGGCCTTCGTGGACTTCCCGCTCGACGTCGTCTTCATGGAGGCGCCCGGTGGCGAGGGCGAGGCATCGCCGCACGACCCGGCCGCCGAGCCGGCCGCGGCCGGTCCGGACCTCGAGCGGGCCGTCGCCCTGCTGCGCGGCGCGCAGCGGCCGGTGATCATGGCCGGGACCGGGCTGTGGTGGGGGCACGGGGAGCGGGCGCTGCGCGCGCTGGCCGAGGAGCTCCGCGTGCCGGTCTTCCTCAACGGCCTCGCCCGCGGCGTCGTGCCCGCCGACCACGAGCTCTTCTTCTCGCGCGCGCGTGGGAAGGGCCTGCAGGAGGCCGACGTCGCGCTCGTCGTCGGCGTGCCCATGGACTTCCGGCTCGCCTTCGGGCAGGCCTTCGGCGCCGAGACGGAGCTCGTCGTCCTCGACCGGGCCCCGGCGGTGCGGCCGCACCCGCGCCCGGTCGCGGCCGAGCTCCTCGGCGGGGTCGGCGCCACCCTCGACGCGCTGCGCGAGGGGGTCGGCGCCGCGCTGCCGAGCCAGGGCTGGGTCGAGGCGCCTGCGCGCGGCCGAGGACGAGAAGCGGGCGGCCGAGCAGGCGCAGCTCGGCGACGGGCGCTCGCCGCTGCACCCGGTGCGGCTCTACAAGGAGCTGGGCGAGGTCCTGGACCGCAACGCGGTGGTCGTCGGCGACGGCGGGGACTTCGTGTCCTACGCCGGGCGCTTCATCGACTCCTACGAGCCCGGGTGCTGGCTGGACCCGGGGCCCTTCGGGTGCCTCGGCGCCGGCCCCGGGTACGCGCTGGCGGCGAAGCTCGCCCACCCCGACCGCCAGGTCGTGCTGCTGCTCGGCGACGGGGCGTTCGGCTTCAGCGGGATGGAGTACGACACGCTGGCCCGCCACGGCGTCGACGTCGTCGGGGTCATGGGGAACAACGGGATCTGGGCGCTCGAGAAGCACCCGATGGAGTTCCTCTACGGCTACTCGGTCGCGGCCGAGCTGCGGCCGGGGACGCGCTACGACCGGATGGTCGAGGCCCTCGGCGGCCACGGCGAGCTCGTCGAGCGCCCCGAGGACGTCAAGGGCGCGCTCGAGCGCGCCTTCGCGGCGGGCCGCCCGGCGCTCGTGAACGTGCTGACCGACCCGTCCGTCGTGTATCCGCGCAAGTCGAACCTGGCCTAGGGCCGCCGGACATGGCGCAGGAGGTCCGGCTGGAGCCGGTCGGCCGCGTGGTCGGCGGCCGCGACGAGGTCCGCGACGACGCCTGGGGGCCGGTCCGGGCCGTCATCGAGCTCGACGCGGCGCGGTTCGCGCCCGAGGCCGTGGCCGGCCTGGACGCCTTCTCGCACCTCGAGGTCGTCTTCCTCTTCGACCGCGTGGACCCGGCGGCCGTCGAGACGGGCGCCCGCCACCCGCGGGGGAACCGCGCCTGGCCGCGCGTCGGGATCTTCGCCCAGCGGGCCAAGGACCGGCCCAACCGCCTCGGCGTCTCGCGCTGCCGGCTGCTGGCCGTCGACGGGCGGCGCCTCGCGGTGGAGGGCCTCGACGCCGTGGACGCGACGCCCGTCCTCGACGTCAAGCCGTGGATGGCGGAGCTGGGCCCGCAGGGCGCGGTCCGCCAGCCCGCCTGGGCGACGGAGCTCATGGCCGGGTACTGGAGCGCGGAGGGGCGCCAGGCCGCGGTCGGGCGCCGCGGCCCCTGGCCCGCGCGCCGCCGCCCCTAGCCCGCCCGCCGCGGCCCTCTAGCCTGCGCGCCGCGGCCCTCAGCCCGCGCGCCGCGGCCCTCTAGCCCGCGCGCCGGGCGACGAGCACCGCGAAGCGGTGGTCGCGGAAGAGGCAGTCGGCGTCGCCGAAGCCCGCCGTCCGCAGCCAGGTCACCTGGTGCTCCACGCTCGCGCAGCGGTCGTGCGCCTGGCGCTGCAGCGACGCGGTCCACTCGTCGTCCGTCGTCCCCAGCGCGCGCGACCGGCGCTCGTGCCAGGTGCGGACGTAGCCGTCCAGGAACGCGGTCGGGCCGGCGACCTGCTCGGCGTTGACGAAGACGCCGCCGGGCGCGAGGGCGTCGTGGACGCGGGCGAACAGGGCGCGCTTGCCCGCGTCGTCGAGGTGGTGGATGGCGAGCGCCGAGATCACGGCGTCCCAGGGCCCGGCCGGCAGCGGGTCGCCGAGGTCGGCGACGACGTAGCCGGCGCGGTCGCCGAGCCGGGCGCGGGCCTGGTCGAGCATGGGCGCGGCGCCGTCGAGGAGCGTCATGTGGGCGTCGGGGTGGGCCGCGAGCACGGCCTCGCTCAGCAGCCCGGTCCCGGCGCCGAGGTCCAGGACCCGGCTCGGCCGGTGCGCCGCCAGGCCGAGCGCGTCGACCGCCGTGCCGTAGAACGCGTCGAAGGGCGGGATGAGCCGCCGGCGCGGGTCGTCGTAGCCCGCGGCGTGCCGGGCGAAGGTCGTCACCGCTGCCGCGTCCGTCATGACGTACAGATGTACAGTGTCACGGTCGCTTGTGCAAGCGGAACGCGCGGGAGCGGTGCGGGCGCTCAGGCCGGCTCGCCGCCGGGGTCCGTCGCCCGCGCCCAGAGGTCGAGCGCGGCGCCGTGGAGCAGGTCGTGCTCGGACGCCTCGAACTCGTCGCGGCCGAAGGCGTCGAGGACCGCGAGCAGGACGACCAGGCCCGTCACGATGGTCGGTGCGCGGTCGGGGTGCAGGCCCTTGACCTTGCGCCGGTCGGCGTTCGTCATCGCCGCGAGCCGGCCGAGCTGGCCCTCCAGCGCGCCGCGGGTGACGCGGTGGCCGTGCACGCGGACCGGGTCGTGGCGCTCGAGCTCGAGGTCCATCGCGGCGGCGGACGTGGCTGTCCCGGCGACGCCCACGAGGTGGCGCACGATCGCGCGGACGTCGGCGGGGACGCGGTCGTCGAGCACGGCGCGCACGTCGTCGGCGAGGGCCCCGAGCTCGGCCGGGTCGGGCGGGTCCGTGGTCAGGTGGCGCTCGCCATGGCGCACGACGCCGATCTGCGCCGAGACGAAGAACCGCACCTCGCGCCCCTCGCCGACGACGACCTCGGTCGAGCCGCCGCCGACGTCGACGACCGCCAGCGCCCCGTCGCCGTCCGCCACGCGCCGGCTCGTGGCGCCCAGGAAGGCCAGGCGGGCCTCCTCCTCGCCGGGCACGGTGCGCGTGTCGAGCCCGAAGCGCTCGCGCACGTCGCCCGCGAAGGCCTCGCCGTCCTCGGCCTCGCGGACGGCCGAGGTCAGGACCGCGACCGTGTGCTCGCCGGCGTCGTGGGCGTCGATGAGGTCGCGGTAGGTGGCCAGCACGTCGAAGACCCGCTCGCGGGCCTCGGGCGCGAGGGTGCGCGACCACTCCAGGCCCTGGCCCAGCCGCGTGACGGTCGAACGGCGCTCGAGCTCGGTCACGTCGCCCTGCGCGTCGACGTCGGCGACGAGCAGGCGCGTCGAGTTCGTCCCGAGGTCGACGACGCTGACGCGCATCCGGGGCCCGACGCTACCGGGGCCCGGGGGCCGGGTGGGGGAGGGGGCGCCCGTCCAGGCCGGCCAGGAGGTTCTCGACGGCCATGTCCCCCATGCGGGCGCGTGTCGTGCGCGTGGCCGAGGCGATGTGCGGGACGACGAGGACGTTCGGCGCCTGCAGGAGCGGGTCGCCGGGCGGCGGCGGCTCGGGGTCCGTGACGTCGAGCGCCGCGCCGGCGATGCGCCGCTCGTGCAGGGCGGCGACGAGCGCCGCCTGGTCGACGACCGCGCCACGCGAGGTGTTCACGAGGATCGCGGTGGGCTTCATGACCGCCAGCGCCTCGGCGTCGACGAGGTGGTGCGTGGCGTCGGTGAGCGGGAGGTGCAGCGAGACGACGTCGGCGCGCGCGAGCGCCGCGTGGAGGTCGGCGTCGCGGCCGACCGGCTCGACCTCGAGCCCGAAGGCGCGCGCACGCTCGGCCACCGCGGTGCCGATGCGCCCCGGCCCGACGAGGGCGAGCCGGGCGCCGCGCAGCTCGAGGCCCAGCCACCCGCGGGGCTCCCACGTGCGCCAGCGCCCCTCGCGCACGTCCGCCGCGGCGGAGACGAGGTTCCGCGCCGCCGCCAGGATGAGCGCGAGCGTGAGGTCGGCCGTGCTGTCGGTGAGGACGTCGGGGGTGATGCCGACCGCGATCCCGCGCGCCGCGCACGCGGCGACGTCGATGTTGTCCGAGCCGACGGCGTAGTTCGACACCACCCGCAGCGCGGGCGCCGCGTCGAGCAGCTTGTCGTCGACGCGGTCGGTCAGCAGGCAGAGCAGGCCCTCCGCCCCGGCGGCGAGCGCGCGCAGCTCGCCCGGCGTGGGCGGGAGCTCGCCGGGCCACACCCGGACGTCGTGACCGGCCTCCCGCAGGCGGTCGACGGCGGAGCCCGGCAGCGGGCGGGTGATGACGGTGCGGGCCACGGTGGGGCGGGATTCTGCCCAGATCGCGCCGGGTAGCGCGTCCGCATGCCCGAGAACCCCCGTCCGGACGAGGAGCACTTCGGCGAGGCGAGCCTCGGCGACGCCCAGGCCGACGACTTCGTGCCCGCCGCCGACGACCCCTACCTCGAGCCCGATGCCGATCCGCTCGACACGGAGGTCGAGGACGCCGACCTCTTCCTCGGCGAGGAGGACGAGGACGAGCCGGCCTGACGCGGCCGCGCCGCGGAGCGGCGGGCGCGGGCCGGCGGGCTACGCCGACCAGCGGCGGTGCGTCGGGCGCCCGGCGCCCGGGCAGGCGAGCAGGCTCAGGCGGACGAGCTCGCGCTGCCGGCAATGCGCGTCGCGGTCGACGAGCGCGGCGCGCACCTGGGCCGCGGGGACGACCCGATCCGGGGCGACGTGCGGCTGGTGCTGAGTGGCCATGACGTCATGGTGCGCCCTCCGCCGGACGGCACCTAGGGGGCCGCCCCGCGGCCGGCCAGGGGGCAGACCGGCGAGCGGGTGTGCGGCATCCCGCACCTCCTCGTCGCTGCCCGCTGGTGCTAGACTTCTCGGCTCCGCCGCGGGGTGGAGCAGTCTGGTAGCTCGTCGGGCTCATAACCCGAAGGTCGCGGGTTCGAATCCCGCCCCCGCTATCGAGGCCGACCGACACGGAGATTCGCCAGAGTCCCTGCAATGGCCGACCGAGACCCCGAAGGCCGTCCGTCAGGGCGGCCTTCGTCGTTGGTGGCTCAGCGGGGCCCTGGTACCGCGGAGGTATCAAGCATCGAGCAAGAACCCGAGTCGGACCGACTGGTCCGACCGGCGTCCGTCTCGAGTCCTTCAGCACCCGTCTCGAGTCCCTCAGCACCCGATCGATGCCCTCGCGCGCCCGCGCGTAAGGCTGGGGGCCGCCTGCGGCGTTACCGGAACGGGCAATGCAGCCCGCGCGGCGTACACCCAGCCACATCTCCCTGCATATGGGTCAGAAAGCGGGAGCAGGCTGGTCGGTGTCGCCAGTCGATAGCGGGGGTTGTGACGCTGTACGACGAGGAGTTAGGGGCTCAGGCTCGCTCGCGCTAGGGAAACCCAGCGGCTGATACGGGCGCAAGCGCTCGTCGACGAGCCGCCTAGCTGCATCGCCGCTGTCCCAACGGCTGCCGCTCGTACACGGCATGTGAGCGCTCGCTTGGACCCGCGTCCGCCACGCACAGCGGTACAGCGGCACACCGGTGCCGGCGACCGCCGCCGTCTGGCGCGAAGTGGCAGCGAGGGCCAGCTGACACGTCGCTTCTGCTTCTCGTCCAAAGCAGCAGTGGCGGCAGCGTCGTCCAACCATGAGGACGTGAGTCCGGCGTTGACCTCTGGCGAGGTCGCCTTAGACGGTGGGCGGTTCTGTGGCGTCGACGTACAGGTCAGCGATGAGTTCGGCTTCCCGGCCGGCGACGTTGTAGTGCGACAGGTCCTCAACGCCGCTCTCAACAAGTACGTCCTCGCACAGGAGCGTCTGGCCGGTGAACCCGCGGCTGTCACGGGTGAGGACCGCGTACGCCGAGTCTGCGTAGATGTCCGCTGTTCGGGAGCCGCGGACGGCCTGCTCGCCACCGAGCAGGTTGCGCACGGCCGCAGTGTCCACGAGCGTCCGGGGCCAGAGGGTGTTGGACGCCACACCGTCAGGCCGCAGGTGCTCGGCGAGCCCGAGCGCGAGGAGCGTCATGCCGAACTTCGCGACCGTGTAGGCGGTGAACGGCGCGAGCCACTTCGGCTCGGTCGAGATGGGCGGCGACATGGTGAGGATGTGGCCGTTGTCCGAGCGCCTGAGGTGCGGGATGCACGCGCGGGAGACGACGTAGGTTCCCCGTGCGTTGATGTCCTGCATGAGGTCGTAGCGCTTGGGTTCGAGGTCCTCGATGCCAGCGAGGTTGATGGCGCTCGCGTTGTTGATGCAGATGTCCATCCCGCCGAAGCGCTCGACCGTTGCGTCGACGGCGGCGGTGACGGCGTCTTCGTCGCGGATGTCGCCGACGATGGGCAGTGCGGTGCCGCCGGCGGCTTCGATCGCCGCGGCGGCGGTATGCACGGTTCCGTCGAGCTTGGGGTGCGGCTCGGCGGTCTTGGCGATCAGCGCGACGTTCGCGCCGTCTTGCGCGGCGCGCAGGGCGATGGCCAGGCCGATCCCTCGGCTTGCACCGGAGATGAACAGTGTCTTGCCGGCGAGGTCCGTCACGCGATCACGCTCCGATCTGCTGTGGCCGGACGAGCTCGGCGAGAGCGTCCGTGTACAGGCGCTGCTTGATGGTCCGCAGCGTGTCGGCGTTCTTCGCGGCCAGCGCGACCGCGCGCTCGACGGCGCGCTCAAGGACGTCGTCTTCTGCTGCGACCTCGTCGACGATGCCGGCAGCGACGGCGTCGGGGCCGCCGTAACGCCTTGCGGTGGTCATCGCGTCGTGCGCGGTTCGGTGTGGCAGGCGAGCCTTGAGCAGGGCGGTCATGCCGGGCGTGAACGGCATGCCGAGGTCGGCTTCGGGCACGCACCAGTAGCCGCGGTCGGCGCGCATCACGACCTGGTCGTGTGCGGCGGCGAGCATCGCTCCCGCGGCGAACGCGTGGCCCTGGACGGCGGCGACGGTCGGCACGCCGGCACCGAGGAACGCGGCGAGCAGCCGGTGGTACTGGTCGATCAGCGATTGGAGCTGATCCTGGTTTGCCCCCAGCCACTCCAGGTCCAGCCCGTTAGACCAGAACTTGCCGGTCGCCGTGGTGACCAGCGCGCGCGGCCTCTCCGCGGCCTCGACCTCGACCAGCGCCTGTTCGAGGGCGGTGCACTGGTCGGGGTCGAAGCGGTTCTCTCCGTCGCCGAGGCTCAGGACGAAGACATCGCCTCGGCGATCGAGCATGGCGGCGCTCATGCCGGCGCCGGCGCGTTCAGCGCTTCGAGGACCGGGGCGTAGAGCCGGTGCTTAATCGTCTGGAGCGTGTCCGGGTTGGCGCCGGCGCGGGAGCCGGCGTGCTCGATCGCCCTGGGCACCACGTCGTCGAGCCCGGCGAGCGCGTCGACGATGCGGGCTTCAAGCGCTTCGGGCCCGGTGTAACGACGGCCGGTGAGCGCGGCCTCGTGCGCGACGCGGGGCTCCAGTCGCGCGGCGACCAGCTCGGTCACGCCCTCGGGGAACGGGATGCCGAGGTCGATCTCCGGCAGGCAGAAGTAGCCGCGGTCCTCACGCATGACGAGATGGTCATGGGCGAGCGCGAGCACGGCGCCCGCGGCGAAGGCGTGGCCCTGGATGGCGGCGACGGTGACGAACGGCGCACCGAGCAGCCGGGCGTACAGACGGCGCATCCCAGCCGAGAACTCGGCGATCGCGTCCGGGTTCGCGCCGAGCCATTCGAGGTCGAGCCCGTTGGACCAGAACTTGCCGCTGGCCATCGTGACAAGCGCCCGCGGGCCGTCCGCGCCCACGACCGTATCGAGCGCCGCGTCGAACGCCTCAAGCCACGGACCGTTCAGCCGGTTCTCGCCATCGCCGAGGTCGAGGAGGAAGACCGCGTCGCGCCGCTCGACCCTTGGGAGTGCGTTCTGGCTCTCGATCGCGTTGCCCGTGTCCGCGGACATCACGCGACGACCTGGTCGTCTGCGGCCTTGGCCGAGGCGGCCGCCTGGCGCAGCGCCTCGAACTCGACCACGCGCCCGCCGGCGCCCCAGCTTCCTTCGGGCACCTCATGGCACAGCACCCAGACCTGAAGCGCAGCGTCCTGGTCGAGGCCTGCGTGCCGCAGCACCGCCGCGGTCGCCGCTTCGACGAGCTCGCCGCGCCGACGGTCTGAGAGAGCGCCGTGCGGCGTGGTCACCTCAACGCGGAAGATCGGCGCCTGCACCGGTCCCTGGCCCATGAACACCGCGTCGGCCGGCAGCTCGTGCACGAACGTCCACGTGACCGAGCGGAAGAAGTCGTTGTCAGGCGCCCGCTCGGCCCGCAGCAGCGCAGCCGACAGCTCGTCCACGAGCGCCAACCTGGCGTCCGCGGTCAGCGCGCCCGAAGGGAAGGTCAGGTCGATCATCGGCACAGGAGGTCTCCAATCTGAGGTCGTCGCCCGACGGCGGGCGCCATGCGAAGAGTAACAGCACGCATGTTCTAGTACGAGCGTCCTGTAACCTCGTCGACGTGGCCCGCCCGCGCATCCACGACCTCGACGCAATGCTCGACGCCGCCGAGAGTCTCGTCGCCGAAGGCGGCGGCGGCGCACTGACGATCCGCGCGCTCGCCGAACGCACCGGCGCCTCCAGCGGCTCGCTGTACCACTCCTTCGGTTCGCGCAACGAGCTGCTCGGCCGCCTGTGGCTGCGCGCGGCAAAGCGCTTCCTCGACCTGCAACGTGCAGCCGTCGACGATCACCTCGCGGGCGGGACCGACTACGACGGTGCCGTCACGGCGACGGTCGCCGCCGCATCAACCCCCGCGACTCTCATGCGCACTGCGCCGGCGACGGCGAAGCTGCTCCTCGAGCACCGGCGCGAGGCGATCCTCGCAGAGGGACTCCCCAACACCCTTAGCGACGAGCTGAAAGCCCTCGACAACGATCTGGTCGCGCTCATGCGCACGCTCGCCGACGCCCTGTTCGGTCGTCACGACCGCTGCGCAGTCGAAACCGTCGCGGTGTGCGTGGTCGAACTGCCGACCGCACTCCTTAGCGCCCGCAGACGACGGGCGATCGACCCGTTGCTCGCCTTGGACGCCGCCGTACGAGGAGTTCTCGCCTCGCGCGAACCCCTCCCCGCGTCACAACGAGGGCATTCCACCGCAGCACCGGGCCACTCACGCCGGCGCGCAACGCGCGCCGGCTGAGCGACTGCGCTGCCGGACCTCGTCGGCCGTTCGCGAGCCAACCCCGGAGTGGTGCTGCAACCGCACCGAGTACTGCTTTCCATGCGAAGCAGCAACCCATGTCGCTTGTCGTCCAGAGCGACGGTGGCACTACGGCGCGCGAGGGGCTAGCTTCGGCTTGCGCACGTCCGCTGTCAGAGGTCAGCGCCACGTTGCCCCGAGGGAAGGAGAAGGGGATGCCTGAGGTTGAGTCGGCCCCCTTGGCGGCCGGCGCCGGCAGTCGCTCCATCGACCGCAGGACGTTGTTGGTGGGCGCGGCGGGTGCCCTTGCCGCCGCCGGGCTCAGCGGGCCCGCACGCGCTGCGGGATCGGCGACGTCGGTGGCGGATCGGCGGCGCTTCGACCCCGCCCTCGCGCGCGAGCTCCAGAAGGCTCTGCGCGATGCCCTGCGCGACCCGGCTACGACCTTCCCGGGCGCGATCCTGCACGTCCAGAGCCCGACGCTCGGGGCTTGGAGCGGCGTCGCCGGTCTCGGCCGCTTGGCGCCCGCGACACCGATGCGCCGCACTGATCGGTTCCGTGCCGGAAGCATCGTGAAGCCGTTCGTCTCCGTCGTGGTCCTGCAACTCGCCGAGGACGACCGGCTGTCGCTCGACGCCCGGCTGACCGACGTGCTGCCCGCGAGGGTCACCGGCCGCTTCGCGAACGCGGCCGACATCACGGTTCGCATGCTGCTCGGCCACCGCAGCGGCATCCCGGAATGGGATCTCCCAGCCGTCGACCTCGAGCTCGCACGGCATCCGGCGAAGGTGTGGAAGGTCTCCGAGTTCCTGGACCTGGCGGCCGCCCAGCCGCCAGTGCTCGCCCCGGGGACGGGCTTCTTCTACTCCAACACCGACTACAACCTGCTCGGCCTGATCATCGAGCGGATCACCGGCCGCTCGTGGCGCCATCAGGTCACGCGACGGGTGATCGGCCCGCTACGCCTGACCCGGACGTCCCTGCCCGCCCCGGGGAACCGGTCGATCGAGGGCGCGCACGCGCACGGCTACGGGGAGCTCGACGGCAAGACCGTCGATCTGACCCGCGTCGATCCGTCGTTCGCCGGCGCCGCGGGCGCCAGCGCGCTGGTCACCACCGTCGGCGACCTCGCCCGCTTTCTGGACGCGCTGTTCAAGGGCCGCCTGTTCCGCCACCGCCGGACGCTGCGGCAGATGCTGGACCTGGCCCCGGCGCAGGCCGAGGGTGGCCTGGTCGGCTACGGCCTCGGGATCGAGCGACGCGCCCTACCCGGCGGCGCCGAGCTGATCGGCCACCTGGGCGGCGCGCCCGGCTACCGGTCCTACATCGGGCGCGTGCGCCCGTCCAACGCGACGATGGCGTTCGACGCTCAACACTCAGGACGACCCGACCTCGCTCGTCGTTCCGGTGGTGCAGGCGCTCACGGCGACGAAACGGTGAGCCCCGAGGGACCGCCGAAGCCGCGAGCACGCTCCGCCGCCGGCGCGCCCACTCGCATCACCCCGCCCCGCACACGGGTCCGACGCGCTGGTGAGGGCAAGTGGGCAGCTCACGCCGCGCGACGCTCGCGGACTGCTGCTTTCCATGCGAAGCGGAAGCGGGGAGACCGACACGTGCGTGCCGGCCACAGCGTTCCTCAGGTGGAACCGAGCGCGACTCGCGGCGCCACCGATGAGGCGCGCGACGTGCGAGGCCCTCAAGCACCATGTTGAGAGAGTTCGACGCCCAGCTGCAAAGAGGCGACAACCCGGGCGCCTGGACCTGCGTCGTGATGGCGGATGTGGCCGCGCTGTTCGGCACGCGGGGGCTCGTGAAGATCCGCGGCGCGATCGACGGGGAGCCCTTCGTCAGCGCGCTGATGCCCCAAGGCGACGGCACGCATCGCCTGCCGGTCAAAGCGGCGCTACGGAAGACGATCGGTAAGAAGGCAGGCGACACCGTTCACGTCCGCATCGACCAGAGGGTCTCGTAGGCCGTCGCAGGTTCCTCCGCGCTTGCGCGTTGCATGGACCTCGCAACTCTCGGTGTTGACAGCGAGCAGTCGTGCTCGCAGGCGGAAGGAGCAGCCTCGACCACGATCAAGGTGCATGAGGCTGCGAGCGCTGACACGCTTCAGAACGACCGGCTGGACGCCGTTGCTGCACTAGCGTTCGAGCATTCGAGGCGTCGTTGCGCGAAAGCGACGCCTCATTCCGCTGCGCCGAAGGCGCGTCCGCTGTGGGCGCGGCTAGCCTTTCAGGGCGAGGTCGCGCGTCCGCCGGCCGGAAAACCCGTGCTCAGAGCGCGCCGTGGTGCCTACCAGGACCGCGGGTTCGCTGGCACGACCTGGAGGTCAACCTTGGCTGGCAAGAAGAAAACGACGTTCGCGAAGTTGAACCGCGAGGCGAAGGTGCGCGAGAAGCGCCAGGCGAGGAGCATGCGCAAAGAGCAGCGTGAGCGCGAGCGCGACGCCGGGGTTCAGATCGAGGACCAGGTCGAGGACCTCAGCCACCTCGACGTGGCTGTTGTCGCGGGCGTCGAGCCCGACGTCACCGTCAAGCGGTAGCGCACGGTCCAGCGCCATCCGTGTAGCGGCAGCGCGCACGCTGTCGCCTTGAAGGCGAAAGCGGCAGCTCCGACTGAATCAGAGCTTCCGACGCTGCTGGGTCGGACGACAAGGCGGCACTGCACGTCGACCCGCCACGTTCGCGCTCAGTCGAGTGCTCCGCATCGAAAGCGCCAGTCCCGGACGCTCGACTTCGTAAGCACTCGCGCTCATACGTGAGATGGGCATCGAGTAACCACTCCAGTTCGAGGCAAGAACGGAAGCGCCGGGCCGCCGGTCGCGGCACTTCCGCATTCAACGAGGCGCAGTCGCCGGCGCCTATCGGCTACAACCCGCGGTCACATGGGCGCGAAGGACTGGATGGTCTTCTACGCGGATCAGGACGTTCCGAGCGTTCTGCGTGACCGACCGACGCTGGACCGTCAGGCCACCAACCGCCTTGTGGAGCGCCTGTTCCCGCGGCACGCGGTGTCGCAGCTCGAGGACGTGTCGTTGCTGGAGGGCGATCCGCGCGACGGCAACGTGCATGCCGCCGTCTGGCCCGGAGCTGCGATCGTCTGCTCGGAGGAGCTCGGCGTCGATCGACCGTCGACAGTGGATCGCCGCTTCATCGAGGCAGGTGCCGGGCGGACGACCTATCTCCACGCGATGCACAGCGTCGTCGACTGGTGCGCTTTCGCGGTCTGGGAACCGGATGGGCAACTGCGCCGTGCGCTGAGCCTGTCACCCGACAGCGGGATCGTGGAGAACGTCGGCCACCCGCTTCCGTTCGAGGAGCCGTTCTGGGCAGATGATCGCCCAGCGATCGACCCCGACGACGATGATGATGAGGACCCGTATCCCGTTGCGTTCAATCCGCTTGAGCTCGGGGAGGAGGCCCTCGGGCGCTGTTCGGGTTCGTCTATGACGGGCCGGCGAGCGTCGCGACGATCGACCCCGAGGACATCACCCTCGCGGCATACGCGCTGGAGCGGCCGAAGTGCGTGTTGTTCGGCCGGCGCCGCTGAACCACCGTCGCTGTCGCTCCGCTCGCCGGCAATAGCGTTCTTCCGGTGACCGTGCCGGCCGATGAGAGTGTCTACGAGGCCGCCGGCGGCGCCCCCGCGATGCTCGCTCTCGCCCACGCGTGGCACCAGCGCTGCCTCGCCGACCCCGAGGCCCAGCATCCGTTCAGTCACGCGGGTCTGCATCCGCAGCACACCGAGCGGCTGGCCGCCTACTGGGGCGAGATGCTGGGCGGGCCCGACGAGTACTCGCGGGAGCTCGCCTCGGTCGCTCACATGGTGAGGATGCATTCCGGCAACGGGCCGCATCCGGAACTCGACGCCGCGACCGAGCGATGCTTCGCGCTCGCCCTGGACGACGCCGGCATCCTCGACGACGAACGCCTGCGGTCGACCCTGGTCGACTGGTTCGCCTGGTCTAACCGGGTCGTCAATCACACGTACGAGCGGCCCGAGTCGGTGCCCCACGACCTCACGCTGCCGCGCTGGTCCTGGGAGGGCCCGGTCGAGTAGCGCGCCGCCCGTAGTGCGCGTGGAGCAGCCACGCCGCGTGTCCGGTCGTCCGGCCACGGCTCTGAGCCGCGGCGTCGCTCACCGCACCGCCGCGGACTCCCAGCCCAGGTTGGCGCACACCTCCATCGTCGCCGCCGCACGGTTCATCGTGTAGAAGTGCAGGCCCGGCGCGCCGCCGTCGAGAAGCCGACGGCAGAGCAGCGTCGCGTGCTCGACACCCACTTGGCGCACCAGGTCCGGACGGTCCGCCACCGCGAGCAACTTCTCGCCGAGCTCGTCCGGGATGCTGGTCCCGGACATCGCCGCCATCCGCTCGACCTGACGGACGTTGGTGATGGGCATGACCCCTGGCAGGACCGGCGCGTCAGCGCCGCGTGCACGCATCTCGTCCACCAGTGCGAAGTAGTCATCCGCGCGATGGAAAAACATGCACTCCGTCGTGCTGTGCCAACAGTCGGGCCGCCGCCATGTGGAGGCGGGCCTCTTCTCGGCTGATTCCTCGCCTCTCGCTCATGACACCACGCAACCTTCGCTAGCGGGAGGAGCCTACGCTCCGGGGGAGGAGGACGCCGATGGCGCCGCCGTCGCGCACGAGCTGCTGGTAGCGCTGGCAGAACAATTTGTAGAAGTCGGCGGTGCCCGGCGATGCGGTATCGCCGCTCGCTGGACGAGCGGCTTCGGGCATCGAGCGTAGTCCGGCGGCGGTAGCGAACATAGAAGCCGCAGCTCTCGACGTCGACCTGTTCCCCCGTCGCGTTGCCGACGACGGCGTCGAAGCCGGGGCGATCGCGCGCGAAGACGTCGGGGAAGGCCAGCGGCCAATGCAAGAAACGCTCGGGCTCTGCGACCTCCTCGGTTTCTTCGCCACCGCACGGTGTCCTGCTTCGGGGTACCAGCCGAGGTACCAACCTGAGCGAATCCTCGCGAACTCAGCAGACTCTGAAGCAAGCTGTGGCAGGGAATACGGCGCCGGCCACCCCAGCTGAGGCTTCTCATAACCCGAAGGTCGCGGGTTCGAATCCCGCCCCCGCTATGTCCCTCGGAGCGACGAGGGAGTGTCCAAGAGCCTCCTTCGGGAGGCTCTTGTCGTTGTACGGGGCAGGCAGACGCGGGCTGCCGTCGTCGTCCGCGGCAAGAGCCGCGGGCGCCGCGAGAGGCAATGGACTAAAGGGGTCTGGGGTCAGCTTGAGTCCGGAGCGCTGTCGGGCTCGAGGTGGCCGGCGAACAACGGCGTCCCGCAGCCTCGAGCAGGACGGCAGCATTCATGGCGCTCAGCGTCCCGCGCCGCGCTGGCGGCGCATGAAGGCGGCAGTTAGCTTTCGCGCGCGCTTCACGCTGCCTCCACGCCGCGTTGGAATCGTCCGCGCATGACCACGGCGATCCTTTCCCCCCATCTCGATGACGCCGTGCTGTCGTGCTGGCATCTGCTCGCGCAGCCCGGCGACGTGATCGTCGTCAATGTCTTCGCCGGCGTGCCGGCAAGCAATGGGGCGCTTGCGTGGTGGGACCGGCTCACTGGCGCGAGTGATTCTGGGCAGCGCGCGCGCGAGCGTGCCGAGGAGGATCGGGAGGCGCTCGCCCTCGCCGAGCGAGTGCCTGTGAACCTCGCCTTTCTCGACGAGCAGTACCGCGACGTCGAGCAGCCACTCGCGCCGGTCGCCGCGCAGATCGCGCGCCGGCTCCCGCCGGGGGTGCACGTGTACGCCCCAGCCGCCTTCGGCGGTCACGCAGACCATGCGCTCGTGCGGGCGGCCGGGCTCGAGTTGCGAAGGAGGGGGTTCGTGGTGTCGCTCTACGCGGATCTCCCGCACGCGACCGCTCACGGCTGGCCCGCATGGGTCACGGGCGCGGGGACCGCGGCGTCCCTGGACCTCCCCGCGGCGATCTGGGACCGCACGCTTGCCGAAACCAGGCTCCCGCCGGCGACGATGGCCCGGAAGGTGCACGAGCTCGATCCACGCTGTCATGCGCGCAAGCTGGAGGCCGTGCGCGTCTACATCACGCAGCTCGAGGGTCTTGCGGAGCTTTCGGGCCGGCCGTTGACCGATCGCGAGACGCTCGGCTACGAGGTGGAGTGGAACCTGCCGGCCACCACGACGCCGTCGATCCCTCGCGCAGTCCGGCGCGTAGGCCGTCGTCCTTGAGGCCGGTCGTCACGCGCTCGACGATCGCCTCGGCGATTGCCGCGTGCTCATCCGCTGCGTCCGGCCGGCCGGCAGCGCGACACGCACGCGCCAGGGCGCCATGGGCTTCCCAGCCCGGCGCAGGGATCCCGTGGGCATCGGCGGTCTCGGCGGCGCGGGCGAGCTGGGCGAAGGCCTGATCGAGCTCACCACGCGCCTCCAGACAGAGCCCCAGCACGAGTCGCGTCGTCGCGGCGGCTTCCTGCCAGCCCGACCGCTCCGCGGCCGCCAGCACCGGCCGCAGCAGCGCCTGGCCGCGCTCGGGCATGCCGGCGGCGAGGTGCACGCGCGCCGTCGCGACGTAGGCGTGCGTGCCGAAGACAAACGCTCCGCCGGATGGCGCGCTGACCTCCACGAGGAGCTGCTCGGCACGGTCGGCGAGCGAGCGAGCAGCGTCTCGTGCCCCGAGCAGCCAACGTGCCCAGGCGAGCTGGCTCAAACAGCGGGTGAGCGCGTGCCGATCGCCGTTCTCCGTGGCCGTGGCGAGGCCACGCTCGAGAACCGCGGCAGCCGGTGCCGGGGCGCAAAGCTCGAGCAGCAGACCCCCGAGCGTCGGCGCAGTCCAGCCCTCCCAACCGATGCTGGCGCCGAGCGTCACGGCACGGCGGCCGGCAGACAAGGCTTCCTGGTAGGCGCCACGACTCCGGTGGAGCCAGCACAGCGCGTCGAGGATCAGCGGCTCGGCTCCAGGATCGCGCACGCGGCGGTTGATCGCGCCCGCCTCCGCGAGTCGCTCCGAGGCGTCGTGCCAGCGCCCGGCGCCAATGGGAACGAACGCGGATTCAAGGAGGGTCCATTGCAGGTACCAGAGGTCACCGCGTTCGCGCCAGACGCGCTCGAGCTCGTCGGTCAGCACCTTCAGCCGCGGTAGGTCGCCCAGTTGCAGCGTGGCCAGCTTGATGCTGTCCATGGCGCGCCCGATGACGCTTGGATCGCCGGTTTCGCGAGCGAGTCCGAGTGAGCGCTCCCCCAGCTCGAGCCCACGATCGAGCTTGAGCAGATGCGACGAGATCACCGCCAGCCGGTCCAGCGCGAGTGTCTGCGCGGCCTTGTCCTCGAGCTCCTGGGCGATCTCGAGCGCGGCCTCGTGGAACGCCGCCGCGACGGTGAGGTCGGAGCGCAGTCGCTTGATGCCCAGCTCGTTGAGCGTCTCCATCTCCATGACGCGATCACCGCATCGCCGGGCGCCATCGAGCACCGCCTGGAGGTCCGCTTCGGCGCCGGCGTCATCACCGGTGCGAAACAGCATGCGCCCGCGCTGGAGGAGCAATGCCCGGATCGCCGGGTCGCGGTGGACCTCGAGCCCGAGCTTCCCGCCCGCCTCGAGCGCCGCTGTGGAGTGCGCAAGCGCCGGATCGATCGCGTAGACGCGCTGCGCCGCGGCGGCGGCGCGGGAGTGGTACTCGTAGGCCTTCGCCGTCTGCCCGGCCGCCGAGAAGTGGTGGGCGAGCGCGCTCGCACGCTCGCCCGGCGCATCGGCGACCGTGGCTTCCATCGCCTCCCCGATCAGGCGATGCAGCTGCGCACGGCGCGTGTGGGAGAGCTGCTCGATGATCGCCTCCCGGATCAGGGCGTGAGCGAAGCTGTACTGCCCGATCGAGCCCGGCGACTCCTCGATGACGCGGGCGGCAATCGCCTGGTCGAGCGTCTCGGCGACGTCGTCGGCGGTCGTGTCGCTGATCCGCACCAGGATCTCGAGCGCGAACTCGCGCCCGGTGACGGCGGCGAACGTCAGCAGCCGTCTGCAGTTGTCGTCGAGTCGGCGCATGCGGCGCAGGAGGACGTCCTTGACGGTCTCCGGCACACCGAGCCGCGCGATCGCGGTGCTCCAGTCATCTTCATCGACGTCGCGCAGGACCTCCTCGACGAAGAACGGATTGCCCTCCGTGCGGTCTCGCATCGATCGCGCGAACGGCGCGGGAGCCTCGCTGGCCGCCCGCGCCGAGATCAGCTTGGCGACGTCGTCCTCTCCGAGCCCACCGATCCTCAGGCTGACCAGCACGCGCGCGCGCCGTAGCTCGGCGAGCGCCCGCGCGAGCGGGTCGGCCTCGTCCACCTCCGTCTCCCGGTATGTGCCGAGGATCAGTAGCCCGGTCTCATCGCTGGAACGCGCGACGTGACGCAGGAGCAGCAGCGTCGCGGCGTCGGCCCAGTGAAGGTCGTCGAGCACGAGGATCAGCGGTTGCGCGTCCGCGACCTCGCGCAACAGACGACGCGACCGCGTCGAACAGCTGGTACCGCTCGCGATCGGGGTTGTCGATGGTTGCGAGGGTCGACGGCTGCGGAGCCTGCTCGCCGAGCTCGGGCAGGAGCCTCGCAAGCGTCGCGCGGTGTGGCCCGACGCGAAGGCGCAGCTCGTCCAGCGGGCTCGCGGCGACGTAGTGGCCCAAGGCTTCTACGAATGGCTGATAGGGAACCAGCGACTCCTCGTAGCAGCGCCCCAGCAGGACCGCCGCGCCGTCCGCGTGGGCGGCGCGGCAGAACTCCGCCGCCAGCCGCGTCTTGCCGATCCCCGGCTCGCCGATCAGCATCGCGATACGCCGATGTCCATCACGGGCGTCGTGCCAGTGGGCTGCCAGCTCATCGAGCGTTGCGTCACGGCCTACCAGCGCCGTCGTCTCCTCGATCAGGAACGACGGCGGGAGCGGGATTCTCCGCCCCGTCGGGGACGCTGCTGAGACGACGGAGGACGGCTCGGCCGTTGCGGTTCCGTGCCGCAGCGTCTCGGCCAGCTCGCGCGTCGCCTGGGATGGCGCGATTCGCAGCTCGTCGCGCAATCGCCGGCTGAATCGCTGGTAGGTCCTGATCGCCGCCGCGTGGTCGCCGGCCGCGGCCAATCGACGCATCAACTCGCGCTGAGGCTCCTCGCCGAGGGGATCGAGCGTCACCTGCCGGCGCGTGAAGCCGATCGCCGCGTGAAGGTCATGCCCGCTCTCGGCTCGAACGGCAAGCCGCGCGAGGACGCCGGCCACTCGGTCGCGTTGCTCGTCGCGGCGCTGGAGGACCCAGTCGTCATCGAGCCCCGCGAGGAGGTCGCCGCTCGCGAGCTCGAGCGCCTCCTCGAACTCCTCGCGCGCCACGAGCCGATCGAATTCGGCGACGTCGGTCCACACGAGCTCCTCGGTGGCCAGGCCGACCTTGTCGCGGTTGGCGATCAGATAGCGCTCGCTGCCCGGCCCGAGCGCCCGGCGCAACGCCGACAGCGCACCGCGCAAGCTCGTGCGAGCGCTTTCGTCGAGGACGTCGGGCCAGAAGCGCGCGGCGAGCGTCGACCGGGAGTGCATCCGCCGATCAAGCGCCAACAATCCGAGGAGCGCGCGGGCGCGCCTGCTTGCGGGTTGGTCGACCGGGTTCCCATCGACCTCGACCGTCAGATCCCCGAGCAGTCGGACCCGCAGCATCGGGGCTAGCGTAGACCTCTGCCGCGGCCTTCACGCGAGAATCGCGACGGCTTCGCGCTCGGTGCACGCCCGGCTGGGAAGCTGCGGTCGAGCCGGCGCGAGAGGAGCGCACATGAGCACGACCGAATCTCCGAGCGACGCCCACCTCGTCGGGACGCGAGAGCAGACGCGCGCGCGATATCCAGACGAGGATGGCTTCGTCGAACGTGACGGGGTGCGCGTCTTCTGGGAGCGCTACGGCAACGGCCGGCCGACGGTCCTGTTCCTGCCGACGTGGTCGATCATCCACTCGCGAACGTGGAAGGCCCAGCTCCCGTACTTCGCGCGACACGCTCGCGTGGTGACGTTCGACGGCCGCGGCAACGGCCGATCCGACAGACCGCCGGAGCCCGACGCGTACCGCGAGGAGGAGTTCGCCGCCGACGCCCTGGCGGTGATGGATGCGACGGGCACCGAGCGGGCGACCTTGGTGTCGCTCTCGCGCGGCGCGGAGCGGTCGCTGCTGCTCGGCGCGCGACACCCCGACCGCGTCGACGGCATGGTGTTCATCGCGCCCGCGGTACCGCTGCCGCCAGTCGCGGCGCGCGCGAGCGCGGAGCGGGAGTTCGCCGAGCCGCGCGACGTCTACGACGGCTGGGGAAAGTGGAACAGCCACTACTGGGTCGAGCATTACGAGGACTTCCTCGAGTTCTTCTTCACGCGGGTCTTCACCGAGCCGCACTCGACCAAGCAGCGCGAGGACGCGGTCGGCTGGGCGCTCGAGACGGACGCCGAGACGTTGATCGCGAGCCAGGTCGCGCGGCGACTGCCCGACGAGGCGAGCGTGCGCGAGATTGCCGACCAGATTCGCTGCCCCGTCCTGGTGATCCACGGGCGCGACGACGCCGTCCGCCCTCACGACTCGGGCGCCGCGCTCGCAGAGCTGATCGGCGGTGCCTTCGTGAGCCTCGAGGGATCCGGCCACTGCCCGCACGCCCGCGACCCTGTGAAGGTCAACCTGTTGCTGCGCGACTTCCTCCAGCCGCGTCGGACCCCGACGTCGGCCTGGACGCGCGCGAGGGCGCGCGGCAGGCGTGCCCTCTACATCTCCTCCCCGATCGGCCTCGGCCACGCCCAACGGGACGTGGCGATCGCCCGCGAGCTGCGCGCGCTCGTGCCGGACCTCCAGATCGACTGGCTGGCCCAGGACCCTGTGACGCGTGTCCTGGCCGGCGAAGGCGAGCGAATCCACCCGGCCAGCGCGGAGCTGGCGAACGAGTCGGCGCACATCGAATCCGAGTCGGCCGAGCACGACCTCCATTGCTTCCAGGCGTGGCGGCGGATGGACGAGATCCTCGTCGCCAACTTCATGGTCTTCCACGACCTCGTCGAGGCCGATGCGTACGACCTGTGGATCGGCGACGAGGCGTGGGAGCTCGACTACTTCCTCCATGAGAATCCGGAGCTCAAGCGCGCCGCGTACTGCTGGCTGACCGATTTCGTCGGCTGGCTGCCGATGTCCGACGGCGGCGAGCGCGAGGCGTTCCTGACCGCCGATTACAACGCAGAGATGGTCGAGCACATCGCGCGCTTCCCGCGGCTGCGCGATCGAGCCATCTTCGTCGGCAACCCCGAGGACATCGTCCCTGATCGGCTCGGCCCGGAACTCCCCGGCATCCGCGAGTGGACCGAGCAGCACTTCGACTTCGCGGGCTATGTCTCGGGCTTCGATCCGGCCCAGCTGGCGGATCGCGAGGCGCTGCGCGCGCAGCTTGGATACGCGCCCGACGAGCAGGTGTGCATCGTGACCGTCGGCGGCTCCGGCGTGGGCGGCGACCTGCTGCGGCGCGTGATCGCGTCGTTCGAGGACGCCAAGCAGCGCGTGCCCGCGTTGCGGATGGTGGCGGTGGCTGGGCCCAGGATCGACCCGTCGTCGCTGCCCGAGACCCCGGGCCTCGAGGTGCGACCGTACGTGCACAACCTCTATCGCCACCTGGCGGCGTGCGATCTCGCGGTCGTGCAAGGAGGACTGACGACGGCGATGGAGCTCACCGCGAACCGCCGGCCGTTCATCTACTTCCCGCTCGAGCACCACTTCGAGCAGAACTTCCACGTCCGCCACCGCCTCGATCACTATCGCGCTGGGCGACGCATGGACTTCGACGATTCCCCGCCGTCCGCGATCGCCGCGGCGATCGAGGAGGAGATCGGCACGGACGTCGACTACCGCCCGGTGGAGACCGACGGCGCCCACCGCGCCGCCGAGCGAATCGCCGAGATGCTCTGATCGCGCTGATTCACGGGGGATTCACGCCAGCTTCGCGCCGCCCGCACGGGCTGCTGGGACCTTGGGACTCGACAACCGCTCCTATCAGGAGGTCACGCCATGTCCGTCGTCGAGGACCGCCATGAGGCAGATCGGGACATCGAGGAGACCTTCGGGCTCGTCCCCGAGTTCTTCCAGCGCGTTCCGGACTACCTTCTCCCGATCGAGTGGGCGAGCTTCAAGTCGCTCGTGCTCTCCGAGACCGCCATCCCCAACAAGTACAAGGAGATGATCGGTCTCGCGGTCTCGGGTGCGACCCGCTGCCGCTACTGCGCCTACTTCCACGCCGAGGCGGCGCGGCTGTTCGGCGCCACCGAGGACGAGATCACCGAGACGGCGATGATCGCGAAGAACACCATGGGCTGGAGCACGTACCTCAACACGCTCCAGTTCGACTACGACGCCTTCACGGCGGAGTTCGACCAGATCACGGCCCACATCCGGTCGCAGACGGCGGCAGGCGCGCCCGTCTGATCGGATCCTCCGGCGGCTGATCCCGGTGCTGAGCCGGCGGTCAGCCGCCGCCCGTCGGCTCTCCTTCGAGGCGTGCCCTGGCGGAGTCGAACTCGCGCAGCACGCGCGCGAGGATCTCGACCGCTTCTGCCGGGGGCGGCTCGGGCGCCGCGCGCATCGCCTCCAGTGCCATCCGCGCACCGGCCACCAACGCCGACAGCTCCTGACTCGTCGCCGTGACCGTGAACACGTTCTCGCGCGAACGTTCGATGCGCACGGACGCATTGTGCCGGTTGCCGGCGCGCCTACGAGGCTGGGCTGACGGTCAAAGGCTGGGAAGGCCCTCTTGGTGGACGACGAACGGCTTGCTGGGCGGGCTCGGCGCTACGCGACCACCGGCGCGAGCGCCGGTCAGCATTGGGACCAAAGTCCATGGGCGCCTCGGTGGCGCTTGCGGAGGCAGAAGCGCGAACGCGGGCTCACTCGCCGACAGTTGCGGGTTCGACGAGGCGAAGGCGCAGGTGCCGCCGGGTGGTGGCGTTGCACGGTCCGTCGCTCGGGGGGACGAAGCGGGCCGCCGACTCGACACCCGCGCTGGCTGGCGCGGCCGGTGTTGTCGCGTGTCTCTCTCCGGAGAGAGACGGCGCAGAATTCCAGACGTCCGGCGGGTGGTGCTCGTGATGTCCTCACCTTCTATCCTCCGGGCAGCAGAGAGCCAGAGCTCATGGCCTGCAGAGACGGCGTCGCCGCTTGCGGCGTCGCCATTCGGCATGACGCGGATGCGCGGACGGCAGCGCTTGACCGCCGACATGGCGTCCTGCATGGTGTCGGTTCGGTCTGGCACCAGATTTCAGAGAAGGGGTTATGCGTCCCTCATTCCGTCGCCCGCGAGCCGGCTGGTCCGGCGCCCTGGCCGTGCTGGCCGTCGTGGCGTGGCCGGCGACCGCCCCGGCGGCGCCGACGGGGAGCATCGTGTTCACGAAGGCGGGGGACGTCTACCGCGCGCGCCCTGACGGCTCGCACGCTCGACGCCTGACGCGCAGCGGCAGGTCGCGCCCCTACAGGCACCCGACGCAGGCGGACGACGGCACGGTGGTGGCCGTGCGCGCCGACACGACGTTCTACCGCTTCAGCCGCAGGGGACGGCGCGTCGGTCGTGCCCGGCGGATCGCGACCGGCCTGCGTAACGCGGGCTCGCTCCACACCCTCGCCCTGTCCCCGGCGGTCTCGCCCAACGGCCGCGAGGTCGCCGTCTCCGACGTCCTCCTGCAGGGCATCTACGACCCGAGCACCGGCGCGCGCGGCATGAACCTGGTCGCGATCACCATCCAGTACCACCGCGCCGCCACGGGTCGCCGGGTTGGCCAGATCCACGTTCCCGGCGACTACTTGGAGAGCCCGTCGTGGGTGAACAACACGCGCGTCCTCTTCTTCGCGCCGCTCGTGGGCTACGCCGCCCAGGTGGACGTCGACACGCGTCACGGGCGCGCCCAGTCGTGGTTCGCGGACGAGCTCGGCGGCGAGCCGTCCTTCGACCGCAAGCCGCTCGACGAGGGCGAGCTCACCCGGGCAGGCGACAAGCTCGCGCTGATCCGCGGCACGAACCTCGCCGGCGACTGGCAGGGATCGACGATCCAGATCTACCGGACGTCCGGCTTCGCGAACCTGCCCGTGCCCGCGTGCGCGATCGCGCACGTCGCGCCGGGCCCATTCGCCAAGCCAACGTGGTCACCGGACGGCAGCACCCTCGCCTGGAGCGACCGCAGGGGCATCTGGAGATCGCCGGTGGACACCTCGGTCGGCGGGTGCCGCCTCTCGCCCAGGCTCATCGTGTCCGGCGGGACCACCCCGGACTGGGGTCCGGCGCGCTAGGGCAGTGGAAGCGCGCTGGAAGAGACAACATTGGCTCGGCGCGCCACGAGGCGACCGCGTTCGCGCGGACGCTCGGCGCTGTCAACCCCGAGGGCGTCGGGCTGGCGGTCTCTGAGGCGGTGACCAATGCCGTCGTGCACGCCTACGTCGACGCCGCAAGGCGCGGTGACGTCGAGCTGGTCGCCGAGAGCATCCCCGACGACGGGATGCGGGTGATGGTCTGCGACGCGGGACGCGGCATGACACCGCGCCCGGACAGCCCGGGCGCCGGACTGGGCTTGCCGCTGGTCGCGTCGATCGCGCAGCGATTTGACGTGCAAGCCCGATCGGGTGGCGGCACCCGGTTGTGCATGTACTTCCAGGCCGCCTGCTGACGAGCCGCGCGCCACAGCAGACCGCCGCCGCGATCGGCGCAGCCACGGGGCACCGGTCGGAAGTTCAGAGCGCTCGAGAACAGCCACTACGTCGCGTGACAGGCACCGGCTGTCGCGGACAAGACGCGCTCGGCCGTCCTGACGAGGAGGGGCCGCGTCGTGCTCAGCGCTGTGCGGCGGAGGCGGCTCAATCGTGCGAGGCCGCCAGGTAGGCGTAGCGGGATCGGGTTCGGTCGGTGTGCGAGGTCGCGGTCCGGCCGCCCGCGGGGCGGGAGGCGCTCAGGAGTCTTCGAGCGTTGATGGTGGCCGAGATCCGGCGGCGACCAGGTCCGTCGCGGGTCCGTTCGCCACGTCTGCGTGCTTCAGCAGCACGGCTGATGCTCGTGATGTCCCTCACCTTGCGTCCCTCCGGGTAGGTACTCGCGACGGGTGCGGGTTCGCCCGTCGACGGCATAAGGGGGGTGTCGCGAAATTGGCGGCACCCCGCTCAGCAGAACGGACTGGCCCCGCGGTGGCAACCAGTGAGCCCCCGCTCCCTAGCCTTGCGACGCTGGGCGCCGTTGGCGGCAGTCGGGCTTGGGCTGAGGCTGCTGGCCGCAGGGCCAGCTCGATACCGACACTACTCCGATGACTGGCGACCGCAAGCCTTCATTTCCAGACCAGCCAACTTGCGCGCATCCAGCCCCAGGCGGTCATCGGCCAGGCGCGACTTCCTGGTCCTGGGGGCTCCTGTCCGATGTGAGGCGCGCGCTCAGCGGTGCGCCGCATTGTGCGCAGCTCATGCTGGCGTCCGTGATGAGCGGAGCGACGCGGCTGTACCAGGTGGATGCCGCCTGGGTGCAGCGCATCGAAGCGGTTAGGACACGTCAGCAGCGCCGGGAGACTGGGCGCCGAAGCGCTGCACAGTGCCGCATCGGCGAAGCGCGCACGGCACCGCGACTGGCACCGCGCTCGGGCAGCGCCAAGGCATCCGGTAGTAGGCCGACCCCGATAGACAGAGGGCGCCCGCGAAAGGCGCCCTCTGCCTGTCCCCTAGACCTTCCCATCCAGGTGCTTACGGAGCGTTCGACGCGACCAGACCAAGGAAGGGATCGCGGCGCTCCCCGAGTATGAGCGATGCATAGCACGGGCCGATCGAATTCCGGACCATTGCTGGACCGTGGCGCCGACGGACCGTCGCGACGGACTGGGACGGACGCGGCTTGCGCCACAGAGGCGACCGGCGTGCGCTACCTCAACGCTGGATTGCGGTCATGGAGCGAGCACGTTCGCACTCTTCCGCCTCGAACGGTCGCCGAGTCGGTTCGCCGCAATGATCAGGCCCGGCACGTGGCGCGCGGCAGCGAGCGCAATCCGGTCGGTGGCCTTCAGGCGTACGCCACCCTGAGGAACTGACTGAGCCTTTGTGGCGCCATCGGCGAGCGAGAAGAGCTCCCAGGTGCCGGGGACGCCCTTGAGCTGATGCATCCCTCTGGCCAGGAGGTCCAGACCCGAGCCCGCAACGAGATCGCGGACGGTCCGTGACACCCACACCTCGCCGGCTCCAGCGGCCGCTCCGACGCGCGCGCCGATGTGCACGGCGAGGCCCGCGAGCGTGTCACCGACGCGCTCGCATTCGCCGGTATGGAGCCCGGCACGGACGGTGACTCCTAGCGTCGGGGCGGCCTCGCAGATTCCCTGCGCGCACCGTATCGCGCGGGCCGGGCCGTCGAAGGCGCTGAGCGACCCGTCGCCGACGACATCGATGAGGCGGCCGCCGGCGGTTTCGACGTGGTCGCGCACCAGCTGCTGATGCTCGGCCAGGAGCTCCTTCCAGTCCGCGTCGCCGATCTCGGCGGCGAGCGCCGTGGATCCGACGACGTCGGTGAACAGCAAAGTGGCGAGGACGCGATCGCGGTCGCCGGCGCGATGGTGTGCATGGGTCACCAGCTCCTCGAGGTGATCGAGCGCCGGAGCCAGCAAGCTGGCGAGCCCCGTCGCCTCCGTCGAGGGCGGCAGGCGCACGAGCCTCGCGTTCGGGATGAGCTCGACAACGTGCTGAGCGACACCCAGCGGGACAGGGGCGTCGGCGTGGTGGAGGACGATAGTGGGTGCCGTGATGGAGGGCAGCACCCGGCGCGTGTCGGTTGCCAGGTTCGCCTCGCTAATAGCCCTCGCCATGGCAGGGCCAGCCGACGCGCGCTCGAGCATCGCCCAGGCGCGGAGGAGCCGGCCCTGGGCGAGGCCGGGGAAGTAGAACCCGAGACTCCGACCGCTGCCCCAGTGCTCGATGACATCTCGCCAAGCCGTCAGCGACACCGCAGCTCCGCCATCCCAGCCCACGAGCTGGTCTTCGGGCGCGGCGAGCGGACCCTGTGACCAGGGTCCCCACAGCATGAGACCGTCGATCCTCTCCGGAGCCTGGGCGGCGAACAAGGCAACGCCACAAGCGGACATGGTTGTGCAGAACACCGTCGCCCGTCGGACGGCGGCGTCATCGAGGACGGCCCGGAGGTCGGCCGCCTGGTCTTCCACGGTCGGCACCTCAGCAACCGGATCCGAAAGACCCAACCCTGGACGGTCAAACGCCAGCACACGCGCGAAGGACCCGAGCCGTCGAGCAATGCCCGCGGTGTCGGGCTCAAGCCAAATCAGATCGAGGTGCGAAGGCTGGTCGACGACCACGACGACGTTCTTCGGGCCCTGTCCGTACTGCTGATACGCGATGCTGAGACCGCCGCGGCGGGCGTACCGCGTGGTAGGCGGCAGTACCATGGCCCAAGTATGCAGCCGCACCCGGGGCAAGGCGAGCGTCGACGAGTTGAATACCCGGTTCTGCCACGGGCTGATGCTCCGATCAATGACACCGCCGGATCGGCGACCGTCGCTAGTCGGAAGGCGGCCCATGTCGATCATCGCGTTTCGGTCTCCAGATTCACCCTCCGCGTCGCAAGCGACCGAGCGTGCGAGAACTGCCTGAGGCCCGCGTGTGTCGCGTGGGGCCCATGGCTTTCGTACTCGGTTGCGACTTAGTCAGGAGTGGGTTCTTATTTGATCGGGACTTACCCGCAGACTGAGGTCGGACGCTGTCCCGGACTGGGTCCGGGACTGACCCTGGGATGACCCCGGACGAGCCCCCCTTCTCCCGCAGCACTTGTAGAAGATGACGTGTCTGTTGGTCCGGCGACCACGGGGAGGGCCGGCCTCGGATCCTGGGCGGGTTGCCGGCGTCGTCGCGCGTCAGGCGGCCGGACGCTTGAAGATCAGGACGTGCCCGTCCTTCTCGCGATGGAGGTTCATGTCGATCAGGACCTTCTCGAGCTCCCAACCCTGAGCGCCCATCTCGTTGAGGCTGCGGTCGAACTCCGAGCGGTCGAGCTCGTCGGATTTGCGGCCCATGAACCCGTGTGTCATGACGACGGTCGTGTACTGGTAGCCAGGCATGCGACCGATGCTTGCAGGTCGAGCGAGGAGGCCCTGGAGCAGCAACGACGTCGGCACCGCGGTGTGGAATCGGACTGGGTGCGGTGCGCTCGCTCGCATCGGAAGCCGCAGATGCGCTCCACCCCGGAGGTCCCGCGACCGCCAGCCTGGAGTGCCTGAACCGGACCCCTTGGCGCATGCGCCGGGACGTAGGCGCGAACCACGGTCCGCAGCGATGCACCAGGCGGGGAAACGAGCGCTGATCTCTCCCGTCAACGGACAGCTCGAGCTCGCCGCTGATGCCGGTGCGATCGGATGTCCGGCGTCGCTCGCCTGGACCAAGCGGGCCGCCGACTCGACACCCGCGCTGGGTGTTGGTGGCGCGGACCAAGGCAGCAATCATGAGATGCGTCGCTCGTCGGACGTATCGGTCCTACTGAGCAATGCTGTCGCTTTGCATGGAAAGCAGCAGTCTCGGCGTGCTGGCCGCTGAGTGTCGGTGCCAGGCGAACGCAAGCGAGGCTGGCACCGGCGGGCGCGCCTCCGTCGCATGGAACGCGAAAGCGCCTCTGGGGCCTCGGGTCATGTCCGGTCCCTTGTCCGGCGGCAGCGGCGCCCAGATACTGGCTGGCATGACCGAGATCCAGCCGGAGCTTTGGGTGGACCGTGCCGGCGAGGCGGTCGCGTTTTACGGAGCCGCATTCGGTGCGACGGTGTTGCACAAAGTCGGCGTCGGTGATGACATTGTGGCTCAACTGACCATCGGCGACGCCGCGTTCTGGGTGGCTGCGTCGGCGCCCGCTGCGAAACGCCTCAGCCCCGGAGCGATCGGCGGCGCGACCGGGCGTACGCTCCTTGTTGCGGAAGACCCGGATGCCTTGGTACGGCAGGCGGTGGCCGCCGGAGCCAGCGAACTTTCAGCCGTGAGCGATGAACATGGATGGCGCACCGGCCGGGTCATGGACCCGTTCGGCCACGAATGGGAGATCGGCGCGCCGCTCGGAGATTGGCCACCCAGCTAGCCCCCGCGGGCCATCTCGCGCTAGCGAATCGGACGAGCAGGGAGCGTCGCCGATACGGCGTTGGGCAAACCCGCCGCGGATGGCGGCCGTGGCGCCCGCGAGGCGGAGATCCTGCTTCCGCGCGTCCCGTTGTTGGTGCAGCGGGCGCCTGCGTCGGATGGAACGTCGGCGCACACGTTGTTTTATCGTGCGCAACCGGGTACCTTGCGCCGCATGGGACCGGCGTCGTACGACGCGTTGATGGCGCAGCTTCGTCGCGGCACCCTGCAGTTCTGCGTCTTGGCACTGCTCGCCGAGGAGCGGCGGTATGCCTTTGACCTTGTTCGTGCGCTGGGCGACGTCGATGGGATGGTGACCAGCGAGGGGACGATCTATCCGATGCTGGCCCGGCTGCGACGCGACGGATTGCTGTCGTCGGCTTGGCACGAGTCCTCATCCGGACCGCCTCGTCGCTACTACGCCCTCACCGACGACGGCGCGGCCGCCCTGACCACCTTCACGACGGAGTGGCGGACGTTCCGCGACGCCGTCGACCACCTGCTCTCCAGGAGGACCACATGACGACCCGCTCGACCCAGGACCGGCTGGTGGACGACTATCTGGACCAACTACGCCAAGAACTGGCCACCGCGCCCGCGTCGACGCGCCGGGATCTGACGGAGGAGATCACCGCCCACATCGCGGAGACTCGGAGCGCTTTGGCACGCGGCGGCACCGAGGCGGAGGTCCGCACCCTCCTAGACCGCCTCGGTGACCCCGCTGAGATCTCCGCCGGCGTGATCGATGAGCCCGAGTCGCCACGGAAGGCGCGTCCTGGCTGGGTGGAGGGCCTCGCGCTCGTGCTCCTGCCCGTCGGCGGGCTGATCGTTCCCTTCGCGGGCTGGCTTGTCGGCGTCGTCCTGCTGTGGGTCTCGCAGGCCTGGACCACGAAGGACAAGTTGCTAGGCACGCTGGTCCTCCCGTTTGGACTATTGCCCGCGTTCCTGTATGTGGGGATTGCTGGCCTGCAGTCCGGGGAGTCGTGTTCGTCGGTGAACGGCGGGCCGGAGACATGCACGGGCGGCGCCAGTACGCTGGAGGCAGTGGCCTTCCTGTTGCTGCTTGCTGTCCTCGTCATCGCCCCGATCGCGATGGCGATCCGCCTCGGCCGCCGCTTGCGAGTACAGGGACCGACCGTCGCAGCCGACTGACCACCCCTCACCGGAACGCGATCGACCCGGAGGGACGCCGGTGCTCAAAGAACTCTTCGCCACCGTGGTCCCGCATGCCATTTCAAGCGACGGAGCACCCCGCGCGCCGGTCGCGACCAGTCATCAAAGCCAGCCGCGGCTGCTCAACCTCGAGCCCGGACTGGTGCTGTGCATGGCAAGCGAGGGTGGCGCCCGGTGGAGCCCGCCGGTCAGGGGACGGAGTCGCGCGCCGGCCAGATGGTGCCTCAGCAGCGGCGTCCATGCCGTGTCGTCGCGGCGCCGCTCTGACCTGGCTGCCGACTCCAACCGGCGCGCCTGCCATTTCGTCGCTCTGCCGCCGAGGGCGGTGCAGTGCCACAACGCTGCGCATTCGGGTTCTTTGGCGTCGCGGAGTTGGCGCGCGTAGCGTCCGTCTGCGCTCCTAGTCAGCGCCCGACTTGAGCCCACGCAGCACACTTGAGGGCCATCCACGGGCGCGCAGTGCATTAACACGATCAGGCTCCGTGCGACGGGCCGGTGCCTCCAGCAGGAGGATCCCGCATGTCTGCCACCACTGACAGGTCAGCGGAGGCCACGGCAGTCCGGCCGTTCACGATCGGGTTCCCCGAGGCGGACCTTGATGACCTGCGCGCCCGCATCGCGGCCACGCGCTGGCCCGAGAAGGAGACTGTCGAGGATGCGTCGCAGGGCGTGCAGCTCGCGACGATCCAGGCCGTCGCGCGCTACTGGGAGACCGAGCACGACTGGCGCAAGTGCGAGGCCGAGCTCAACTCGGTGCCCAACTTCATCACCGAGATCGACGGGCTAGACATCCACTTCGTCCACGTTCGCTCCAAGCACGAGGACGCGCTGCCGCTCGTCGTCTGCCACGGATGGCCCGGCTCGGTGATCGAGCAGCTGAAGATCGTCGACCTTCTCACCGACCCGACGGCCCATGGCGCGAGCGCCGCGGACGCCTTCCACCTGGTGATCCCCAACATGCCGGGCTACGGGTTCTCGGGCAAGCCGGCCACGACCGGGTGGGACCCGATCCGCATGGGGCGCGCCTACGTCGTGCTGATGAAGCGCCTCGGCTACGAGCGGTTCGTGGCGGCAGGCGGCGACTACGGCGCTCTCGTCGTCGACTACATGGCCGGCGGGCGCGACGCCCCCTCCGCCCCTGAGCCGGCGCCGCGGGAGCTGCTGGGGATCCACACCAACTTCCCCGGCGTGTTCCCGGTCGACGTCGACACGGCGATCAAGACCGGCGGCGAGCAATCGCCCGATCTCTCGGCCGACGAGCGACGCGCGGCCGAGCACCTCGGCGCCGCGTACAAGCATGCGGCGTACGCCGTGCAGATGGTGACGCGCCCGCAGACGATGTACGGGCTCAACGACTCCCCCGTCTTCCTGGCCGCCTACATGCTCGACCACGACCCGACCAGCTACGCGACGCTGATCCGTCCCGCCTTCGTGGACGGGGTCGAGGGAGGCCTGACCCGAGACGACATCCTCGACAACATCACCATGTTCTGGCTGACCAACACGGGGGTCTCGACCGCGAGGTCGTACTGGGAGTACCTGGGGTACGGCAGCTTCGCCGACGTCCGGAACGTCAAGGTCCCGGTGGCCGTGAGCGTGTTCCCGGACGAGCTCTTCCAGGCTCCCCGGAGCTGGACGGAGAAGGCGTACAGCAACCTCGTCCACTTCAACGAGGTCGAGCGCGGCGGGCACTTCGCCGCCTGGGAGCAGCCGGAGCTGTACGCGTCCGAGCTGCGCGAGGGGTTCCGCTCGGTTCGGTAGGTCAACGCGGCCCGACCGCATGCCGTCGCTCAGCGGCGCGACGAGTGCCTCAACTCGCCGCCGCTGACGACGGTCGGCCCCGCGGTCCATCCTTGGCAGCCGAGCCGCCGCGCTGCTGCATTGGACGAAAAGCGACAGCGGCGAGAGACCGATAGCTCCCGAGTCGATCTACTCGGCGACCACTTGGGGAAGTCGCCAGCGGTCCCGAGCTCGCAAGTCCCTGGGGAAGGGGGTGCAGTGCAGAAGACGGCTAGCTCGAGCGCGAGGCGGCTCATGGCGCGGACTCGACACGTTCCTTGACGATCTCTGAGAAGTCACGGTCCTCGCGATCCGACTGCACGAGCCTCTCTTGGAACGTCTCCCAGCTCAAGGCCAGCAGCTCGACGTCGTCGACCGCGCGTACGGTCGCTGTCCTTCGCGTCTCGGCGAGGATCCCGACCTCGCCGAATGATTGCCGCCGCCCGAGAGTTGCGAGCTTGACCTCGTCGCCCTCGGGAGTGCGGCGGCTGATCTCGACCTCCCCCTGCGTAACAACGTAGAAGCGCTCCGCGAGGTCGCCTTCAGCGAGGATCACTTCACCAGCGGCGAATGACACCCTTTCGGCTTGCTCCTGGAGCGAGTCGAGCTCCGGGCCGACGACGTCGGGGAACACCTTCGCGAACCAATCGTCCTCGGCGGTGAGGGTCGCATCACCTGGCGCCCAGTCGACCGGGCAGAGCGCCCCGGTGCGAAACGCGCGCAAGACCCGCAGCACCTCGTCGACGCTTCGGCCGACGTCGTGCTCGGTCACGCTCATATGCAAGAGCACGCCGTTCGGGTCGATGATGAACGTGCCGCGATGCGTGGCCCCGTCCTCCAGCAGCACGCCGAAGGAACGGCTCAGGTCCTGGAGCGTGTCGGCGATCACCGGATAGCGGACGTCGGCGAGACGCGGATCCGTCTCGAACCATGCCTTGTGGCTGAAGCAACTGTTCGTGCTCGCCGCGAGCAGCACCGCGTCCTCTCGCAGGAAGTCGGAGTGGCCCTTCGCGAAGGCCGCGAGCTCGGTCGGACACACGAACGTGAAATCACCGGGGTAGAAGAACAGGACGACCCAGCTGCCGCGGTGACTCGAGAGCTCGAAGACGATCGGTGTGGGCTCACCGCGGAGGTAGGCCTGCAAGGTGTGATCGGAAACGGGCTGGCCGACAGTGAGCGCCACGGTTACCACCTTCATCCTGTGGTTGGCGGAATGCCTAATAGATATGCAGCTGGTCCAGAAGTGCGACCGGGTCATCCAAGGACTGGAACAGATCCTTGTTGGTCTTGATCCTCTTGCTTTGCATGTACACGCGAAGCCACTGCTTGTAGATGTAGAGCTCGTAGCGATCGAGCATGTCCATGACTGGCAGGTGAGGCTGCGAGATGAGTCCCGCCAGGAACATCGCACACTCGAAACCGAGCGAAATCGACTGAAAGTACGGCGAGCCGATGGCCGAATCGCCGAGCAGAAGCACAGGAGTGGTCGCGAACGGGTGGTCGCTCGGCCCCGCTGTGGCCCACCGACGACTGGTCGCATTACGAGCCCGGTAGAGGTTGAGGGGTATCCGGATGATCTCGAGATCGCCGACGAGCTCGCCGTTCGTTTCCCGCTTGATCTTGTCGATGAAGCGGTCCATCGACTGGGCGACATTCGGAAAGTTGCCGCGCAGCCACTCACCATCGAACTGCTTCGGCATCGCCTCATATTCCTCGGGGGTGATGCTGACGATGCCCGTCACGTGGCTGACACTTCCGTCGTAGAACACGCGGTGCACCATTGGAATGAACTTGTAATGCGCGTTCTCGACATTCTTGTAGTACTTGCAGTACTCGTTACACGCATATGTCTGGCCGTACAGGAAGGTGATGACGAGCGCGTGTTCGAACAAGAAGTTGAACGTGTTCGCGCCCCCGTCCTCGTGGCCGGAGCCCGGTACCAGGTGATCTCGAAGCAGCGACCGGCTGCCGGTGCAATCGATCAGGACGTCGCCCGGCTCGAGCATCGCGATCGCCTCCTCCGCCGTGACGGCGCCCGCAGTGCGCTCCACCGAATTCGAGCCACGTGAATCGATCAGGTCGCTGATGGAGCGCTCGATCTGGTTGAGCGGGCAGAACCCCAGTTCCCAGTCCCGGAGAAGTGCCATCAGGTCCGAGGGAATCGACTGTCTGAACGCGAGGCCCTCCGCGAGCTCCGGTGGCTCGAAGACGGCCTTGACGTTGTCCCCATCGAAGCTGTCGGCACGGTAGCCCTCGGCGGAATCCGCGACGAGGTACGAGGCGAGCCGAACCATCCGGGTACGCGTGTAGTCGCGACGCTTCTCGTAGAGACGCACGGAGACGCCAGGAAGTGGCTGGAGCAACGCCGCCAACATCAGGCCGACAGGTCCTGCGCCGAGGACATGCACTCGGCCTCCGGAACGTACGGACTCCAGGGTTCCGAAACCGGACTGCGGCATCCGCCTCCTCGCTCGGGCCAGCACTGAAACAGCGGGTCGGGAATGTACCAGCCGCTTTCTCGGTCGCGCGGAGGCCGGCGTCAGTCTTGGGTGACGATCGTGGACGGTCGCCCCGGCGTCGGCGATGGGCGCGCCCTTCGTGCCCGAAGCCTGGTTCCTCGAACAGCCCCGCAAGGAGCACGAATCCCGAGCCCGGGGCCGCGGTCGTCGCGGAGTTCAATCCACCCTCCTGGCTATCTACCGCTTTAGCGTGAACCAGGGCTGAGCCCGGCGGCCGTCCCGACTGCTGCTTTGGACGAGAAGCGGCAGTGCCGGCGTGTGCGGCGACCACGTTGAGGGCAGGGAAGGCCGCGCAAGTGGGGACAGGCAGTCGTCGCTCGCCTGGACCAAGCGGGCCCCCGCTATGCCCCTGCGAGTGACGTAGGCGAGCGACGAAGCCTCCCGAATCCGGGGGGCTTCTCTCGTTTGGTGCCCGGTGACGATGACCGCGCTGCCGGTGCGCCGGTCAGCAGCCTGACCTGGCTCGCATCCGGGTCGCGTTAGCGTGCGAACGCAGCGAGCGGCGTCGAGGAGCTTTGCGTTGAATGAGCGCATCGACATCGCTTCCACGCTGGAGGAGGCTGTCGAGCCGCGCGATCGCGCCCCGGCCCCCGGCGCCGAGGAGGCGCCGCTCCCCGGCGCCAGCGCCGAGCCGGCGCCGATGCGCTGCCGGCAATGTGGCACCACCTGGTACAGCCGCGTCGCTGCGCTCATCATCGACGCCGGAATGAGCTGCGCACGATGCGGCGCACCGCTCACCACGCCAATTCGTATCGGCTAGCAGCCGCCGATCCCCGCCCCGGCGACCTCGCTGACCGCCCCCGGGCTGAGGTCGGCCGCACGCCGACCGGCGTGCGGCCCGGGCCGATGCTCCGCCGTGCTATCAGGTCACCGCCTAGACACGCGTCTGCCCGCGTCCGTGTGCGTAGCGCCTGCCGACGACCGCGGTGGCCGCCAGCATGGCTGCTCCGCCGACTGCGAGCAGCACGATCAACGCCGTGCTAAGCCCGCTGTCCGCGGTCAAGACGGCTGCCGGGGCTACCGCGACCTCGCTGGTCCGATCCGGGGCGCGGAGGTCCTGCGTGGCGACGGCGGGGTTCGTCTGATCCGGGGCGCGAAGGTCCTGCGTGGCGACGGCGGAGTTCGTCTGATCCGGGGCGCGAAGATCCTGTGTCGCGATGGTGGAGCTCGCAACCGCAGGCCCGGCGACTATCAGCCCCAGCGTGATCGCCAGGACGGGGAGGAAACCTCTCATGATGCGACCTTCCAGTGGTGGAACAAGGCCGCTGGCCAGCCCAACGAACGCGACCGTACGCTTGTCAGCACAAGACGCGCCCAATACCTACGCAAAGCGGTCAGCGGGGTGAAACGCGCCGGCCGCGCGCCGGCGCGTTCTAGCGCGTTCGTCGCGAGCGCTGATTCGGCGTACGCTCGCGCACGGGGTGGGGACGCATTGTAAAGGGCACTGGCGGGTTCAAAGGCTCGCCTGGAACGGCGAGCTGGATCGGCACGAGCAGCGCCACCGACGGCTTGGGTAGCGGTACCTACCGCGGGCGCTGGCACCCACCGCATCGGCGGCACCACAAACACCACCGCTGAACCTGCTGGCGTCCCCCAACGTCGACGGCGTCATCAGGTACAGCCGGTCGGCACCCCCCGCACCTCAATCACAGGATGCGGAGCGGGCCGCCGACTCGACACACGCGCTCGCTGGCGGTCAGCGGAACGCGATCTGGAGGGGCGTCGCTTCTGGCGACGTGTCAGGACGTGCTGAGCGAGGCTGTCGCTTTGCGTGGAAAGGAGCAGTGAGCGAAGAGGTTTGCCCGGGCCGGCTCGTCGTGCCGCTTCGCCGCCTTCTTCCGGCATGGGCGTTGTCGCATTGGGCTTACGGCGAGCTGGCCATCCCGCCCCAGTCCGGTGCGCTGTCAGCGGCCGGTACGGCGTAGAACCGACGGTGGTTGGTGCCATCGGCATTCATGAGCCAGAGGTCGCCGCGCTCCCTGTGGTCGTTCGCTCGGGCGTAGACGATCTGGGTGCCGTCGGGAGAGAACGACGCCGAGAACACTCGCCTGTGTTTCTTGGGGAAGTTCGTGAGTCGGGTGAGGCCAGTGCCGTCGGGGCGGACCGTGTAGAACTGCGCTCGCTCGGCATCGGCCTCTTCTTGGGACCGGAACAGGATTCGCGAGCTGTCGGGCGCCCAATCCGGGTTGTCGCCTCCACGGAGCTTCCAGGGTGTGACGCGATGGACGTTCGTGCCGTCCGCGTTCATGACGAAGATCGCTTGGCCCATGCGCGGCTTGCGGAGCGGTGAGTTGTGGCGCTCGAACAGGATGAAGCGCCCGTCGGGAGACATCTGCGGAAACGCGACGTCGCCTGCGTAGCGCCCGAGCCGCAGGATCTCGCGTTCGTCCGTGCCGTCGATCGCGATGGTCGCTACGGCTGCGTGCTCGATCTGGTCTGACTCATAGCGTGGGAACTGGCGGACGCGTCCCGTCGCGCGTGTGAACAAGAGGTGTTGGCCGTCGGGTGTGAATGAGACGTTGGCCGCGTCTTCGCAGCCCCGCGGCACGCGATTGGGCGCCGGTTTGCGGGTGCAGCGTGGCGTCACGCGCCGCAGCCCGGTGCCGTCACTGTTGACGACGTTGATCCAGGCCGGGCCGTCGTCGGGAAAGCGCGAGAACGCCAGCAGCCTTCCATCCGGCGACCAGTCGGGTTGATCGTCGTGCGCCCGTCGCAACCGGGGCACGATCCGCCGCACGCCGGTTCCGTCCGGATTGATCGTGTACAGCGCACTGCGCGAGGTCTCGTCGTTGAGCCATCGACGGAACGCGATCTGACCGTTGCTGCCGGGCGTCGTTGCCACAGCGGCCGCTGTAACGCTCGCAGTGACGACCAGCGCCCCGACAAAGACGAACCGCTTGAGGCGACGCATCGCGCCCTCCTTGTTCGGACAGCCGACCCTCCCACACGCCGGCCGCTCGTGGCAAGCTCCAAATGTCGGACCGAGCCTAAAATGCCGCTTGGGGCACAGGCGCTAGCCCGGCTCAGGCCGCCACGAGTCAAGTCCTTTCGTAGGTCATCCACCCAAGAGACACAGTCGCGCCGGGCCTGAAACGACGTCGTGGACGGAACCGCCAGTACGCGCTCGGTGCTCAGAATGCGTTCGAGGCCGACTTCCACTCCCGGAGGCGCTGCGCGATGAGCTCGGCCCGCTCCTCCTCGCTCCCGCCGTCGAGCACCTGGAGGTCTGAGGGGTCGGCTCGAAGGTAGGCGCCGGCGGTTCGGGCGTTCAGCCCGGGGTCGCGATCCGACCGTGTCGTCCAGTACCCGGTGGCGCGGTCGGTGGTCTCCACCGTGATCTCGCCGGTGCCCTCGAGCTGCGGGGCGTTCGGGGCCCGAGGGCGCTCGCCCTTCCAGAAGTAGAAGATGCCGGCCGGATCCCTGCGCTCCTTCGCAGCCTCGCTCCAGTAGCGGGCCGATAGCGTGCCGTCCTCCTGCCAGCCCCGGCCGGTCACGTTCAGGCCACCGTCGCGGTCCCGCGAGATGCGGAGGAGGCCCACCGCCGACGGCTCGTCCTCGGTCCTTTCGGTCAGCGAGAGCTGCCACCACAACCCGATGACCGGTCCGCGGCGACCCTCGGTCTCGATCGCCTTGCGGAGCTTCTGGTTGATCGCGCGAATCTCCGCCGGGCTGGCGGCCGGGTCGTAGCGGACGGCGGTCAGCCCGAGCAGGTCGCTCGGCAGCTTCGAACCGTTCGCGTGGAGGATGAACGTGCGCCGGATGCCGAGCGCGCCGCCGAACAGGCCGGCCTCGAACACCACGTTGTCGCGCGGCGACGCCGCGCCGGACTGGGACGCATCGGTGGTGGTCCAGTCGTCCTGGGCGAACACGAACGCGGCGAAATCGACCGTCTGGGAGAGCTCGACGAGCCGGTCGAGGGTGGACCGCCCCGGGTTGAACGTGGTCGTCCAGGGCTCGACGTCGGCGACGTCCTCGAGCCCTCGCGCGATCGCCTTGAGCAGCTTGGCCTGCTTGCCCGACGACCCTAGGAAGATGCCCGGCTTGTTCACGCGCGGTCCATGATGACGGAGGCGGCAAGAGTCTTCACGGCGCGCGGCATCTGCGCGGTGTCTCCTTGAACTCGAGCGTGGCCCCTCCGCGCCGGTGGCGGTCGGACGGATCTCGTCCGCGGTCGTCGACGGATTAGCCTGGAGAGCAGCCCGCACGAACCCGCTGCTCAGCGCGCGCAGCAACGAGGAGGCACGATGGCGAAGAGCGTTCGCGACGCGATGACCGAGGATCCCCGTTCGATCGGCGCATCGGCGTCAGTGGTCGAGGCCGCGCGACTGATGCGAGAGGCGCACATCGGCTCGCTCCCGATAACCGACGGCGAGCAGCTTGTCGGGATGATCACCGACCGAGACATCACCACGAGAGTGGTCGCCGAGGCCGCAGACCTTGCGACGACGTCGGTCAGGGACGTCTGCTCTCGGGACGTCATCAGTGTTGAGGCCGACAAAGACCACGAAGAGGCGGTCGAACTCATGGCGCGCCACCAAGTTCGGCGTCTGCCGGTTGTCGAGAACGGCAGGCTCATCGGCATCGTTGCCCAGGCCGACATCGCCCGCACGGGAAACGAGAAGAAGACCGGTGAGCTCGTCGAGGCGATCTCTGAGCCGTCGGAGGCAGAGCGCAGGTAGCGTCACCCCGAGCCGACCTCATGTGGGCCGAGGATCACCTGAGCCTCAAGGGCGCGCTTCAGGCGCCGGGCTGAGTGGCGAGAGCCTCGAAGCCGCCGGGCTTGGGGCGAAACGATGCGCCCCCGTGATGCGCGATCAGCGGCAGGGCGGGATCGGTGCCGTGAGCATCGGCCGCGCTTCCGCTTCGAGGCACAGGCGGCAGCGCGGGCGGCACCGCTCGGACTGCCGCTGTGGACGACGATGATCAGCGACGGCCGGCGCCGGCGGGCAGCATCCGGCGCCGGCGGGCAGCATCGGCGCGCTAGACGGTCCCTTGTTGCGCGGCGGACGGCCGCAGTGATGGCATGTCCATCAGCGTCGTCGCCGCGCGCTCGCACGGCATGGAGAGCGCAAGCGGACCGAACAGACCCGGCCCTCTAGCCCGGCAGATCTTCGGGCCGCTTCTTGGCGAGTCTGCCTTCGAGCATTCCGGTGGCCTGGCCGACTTCGATCAGATAGCCGTCGGGGTCGCGCATGTAGCAGCGGACCTCCGCACCGCGATCGATCGGCGGCGTCACGAACTCGGCCCCCTTTGCGCTCCACTGCTCATAGCACGCCTGGATGTCGGCGACCCGCAGGTTCAGGAAGCTGGAGACCGTGTTGCCGGGCTCGTAGTCGACGACCGTGATGTCGGGCTTGTCGGGGGTGGGGCCACCGCCTGGGTTCATGATCAGCCACGAGTTGGCGAGCTTGACCATGCACGGATTCTCCTCCAGCACGACCTGGCCTCCGAGGACGTCGGAGTAGAAGGCGCGGGACCGAGCAACACTCCGTACGGTGATGAACTGGGTGACAAGGAAGCCGTCGCTCGGGGTGGGCAGGTTCTCGAAGTCGATGGCCGGCGTCTGCTCGCTCACGGTTCTGCGCTCCTCGTACGCGTACCACGACGGTGGCAACGCCTGATGAAGCCTACGGAGATCCACCGCGCAGCCCCTAACGGAGGTTCCGCCTTAGACGAGAGGCGACAGCGCCGGCGTCCACGGCGACGAGGACGAGGGCCGAACGGCCACATGCAGTCGTCGCTCGTTCGGACGAAGCGGGCTCCCCGCTATGTCGCTGCGAGTGACGCAGGCGAGCCGCGAAGCCCTCCAGCCGGAGGGCTTCTGTCGTTGGGGGGCCAGCCGGGCCTGCTGCTGCGACGTCGGCTGCGAGGAGCCGGGAAAGCGTTGATGAGATTTGAGCGTCAGCGCCCGACAAGCGCGGTCATGAGCCGGTGAACAGGCTCGGCCAGGTGTCGCTCGAGGAAGGAGTCGGGGCCGGGCGCAGAGACGACCCCGTCGACCAGGAAGCTGTCGAGCGCGCCGAGGCCAGTGCCGGTGGTGCTGTGGGACACAATGCCGGGATGGACCGCCACGAGCCCGACTTCGTCGTCGTCGGCGAGAGGGTCGCGCTGGGACCTCTCCGGCGGGACCTCGCCGCCGACTACGCCCGCTGGATGAACCAGCTCGAGGTCCGGCGCGGCCTCGACCAGATGGGGGTCGCCACCCCGGAGAGCCAGGAGAAGTGGGTGGAGGAGAACCTCGACAAGGGCGCGCGACGCGAGCCCGAAGTCGTCGAGTTCACGGTCTATGACCGTTCCGACTCCGCACCGGTCGGCACCGCCGGGCTGCTCGAGATCTCCCATGCCAACGGAACAGCCGAGCTCGCCATCTTCGTCGGTGAGCGCCGCGGCCAGGGCCTCGGCACCGAGGCCACACGGCTCGTGCTCGACTTCGGATTCCACGTGCTGAAGCTGCGCAATGTGCTGCTGCAGACGCTGGAGTGGAACGTCGCGGGATTGACGGCGTACGAGCGGGCGGGCTTTCGCCGCGTCGGCGTCCGCCGCGGCGCGGTGATGAGCCGCGGGCAGCCGACCGACCTGGTGATCATGGACGCGGTTCCTGAGGAATTCGGCGCGTCGGTGCTGAGCTGAGCAGTCGGCGGGCGCCGAAGCTCGACACCTCGAGCGCCGGATGGTGGCGCCCCCCCAGGCCCGCTCTGGACGAAGAGGAGCAGGCTCGGCCTTGTCTGCTCTTCGCAGCGCTCCCTCGTCGGCAACCGTCCAAGGCGGCGTCGTACGGCCATGTCCCGATCCCGCCTACAGTCGCGCCATGAAAGCTGCGGTCATCTACGAGAACGGCGGTCCCGACGTCCTGCGCTACGAGGACGTGCCCGACCCGGAATGCCCTGAGGGATGTGTGTTGGTCGATGTCGAGGCGATCAGCATCGAGGGCGGCGATGTGCTGGCGCGTGCGGGATCAGCGCCGCCGTCGGCTCCCCACGTCGTGGGATACCTCGCCGCGGGCACGATCGCCGAGGTCGGGGCCGGTGTCGAAGACCGCGCGCCCGGCGACCGCGTCGTGACGCTCAACGCGGCGGGTTCGCACGCCTCGCGACGGGCCGTGCCGGCGATGTCGACGTGGCCGATCCCAAACGGGCTGGACGCGGCGTCCGCCGCCTGCATCCCCGTGGCCTACGGGACTGCCCACGAGTGCCTGTTCACCGCCGGGGGCCTGCGATCCGGCCAGACGGCGCTCATCCAGGCCGGCGCGGGCGGCGTCGGGATGGCGGCCATCCAGATGGCCAAGCAGGCGGGCGCAACGGTGATCGCGACCGCGTCCAGCGACGACAAGCTCGAACGCCTGAAGGCCTTCGGCCTCGACCACGGGATCAACTACGCGCGCGAAAGCTTCGTCGAACGCACGCGCGAGCTCACCGACGATCGCGGCGCCGACGTGATCCTCGACTCGGTCGGCGGTCAGACCCTGAGTGACGGCATCGGGGCGTTGGCCTACCGGGGGACCCTCGTCAGCGTGGGAGTGGCCGGGCGAGCCGGCTCCGAGGTCGAGGCGAGAAGCCTCTGGATGCGGAACACCACCCTGCGCGGGGTCTTCCTGGGCGGCGCGCTGCTGAGCGAGTATCCCCGCGTGCACGCGATGATCGCCGAGCTGTTCGAGCAGGTGGCGGACGGCCGGCTGCGTGTCGAGATCGACCGGACGTTCGCCCTCGCCGATGCCGGCGCCGCACACGCCTACATCGAGAGCCGCCAGGCATTCGGGCGCGTCGTGCTGGTGCCCTCGACATAACCCGACTCGCGCTCGCGCGAGGACCGTCAGCGCAGCGGGCGCCAGCGACGTGCGTGGGACGGCGGCGGCGCGCGCGTGTCCGTCCGATGGACGCGCGGCAGTCAGGCGCGTCCGTGCCTATGCGGCGCGTTCGCGTTCTGCGTGAGGAGCGCCTAGGTTCGATCGCGGAACCAGCCCCGACGATGGGAGCCCGTCATGGGACAAGCGGATGCAGCAAAGGGCGCCTACGCGGCGTTCAGCAGTGGTGACCTCGAGACCTTGAAGGCGGGGTTCGCGGAGGACGCCGAATGGCAGACGTCGGATGAGCTGCCGCTGGGCGGGGTCGTGCGGGGTCGTGACGCGATCATGGAGAACTTCGCGCAGATCCCGAACTACTGGTCGAGCTTCAGCGTGGAGCCGTCCGAGTTCCTCGAGATGGGTGACGAGAACGTGCTCGTGAGGGGCACCCAGCGAGCGACCGGCAAGGGCGGCAGCTTCGAGGCGCCCTTCCTGCACCTGATGGAGTTCCGGGGTGGCAAGGTCGTTCGCGGTGAGTTCCAAGGCGACAGTGCCAAGGCGTTGAAGGCGCTCGGGGGGTAGGACTCGGGCCGGTCAAGCGGTCGGGCAGCCGGCTGCACGACCGTGACCACCGCGTGGCCGTCTCCAGCCGGAGGGCTTCTGTCGTTGGGGGGCCAGCCGGGCCTGCTGCTGCGACGTCGGCCGCGAGGGGCCGGAGCGTTGATGAGATCGAGCGTCAGCGCCGGACAAGCGCGGTCATGAGCCGGTGAACAGGCTCGGCCAGGTGTCGCTGAGGAAGGAGTAGGGGCCGGGGGCAGAAACGAGCTTGTCGACCAAGAAGCTGTCGAGTGCGCCGAGGCCTGTGCCGGTGGTGCTGTGGACGGCGCCGGGCCAAGGCCTTGGGAGGCCCCGGAAAGCGGCCGGTATGTGTGCCGGTGAACGGATGCGCTGCGCGACCATCCTCGTCGGCCGAGGTGTCCAGCACCTCGAGGTGGAGGTCGGGGAAGCCTTCGAGGAAGACGCCCAGGAACGCAACCCAGGCGTCGCATCGCCTGCGGGGATCCCGTGTATGCGGGCGCAGGCGTCAAGGCGGATCGCCGACTGCTCGACGCGCCCCTCGGTGATGGACGCCGGGTGCAGATAGCGTTGGACTCCCGAGTCGAGGGAGGCGTCCGATGCGGCCAGGCGAGACGATCGAAGCGCCGACGATGGGGATGCGCGTGACCTGCCGCGAGAGTGCGGCGAGCAGCGGCGGTGCGGTGTTGCGCTTCGACCTCTTCATGCGAGGTGGCGCCACGCCTCCGCCGATGCACGTCCATCCTCACCAGGAGGAGCGCATCACGGTCGTCAGCGGCGCGGTGCGATCACGCAGCGGCGACTCCGACCGCTTGCTCGCGCCCGGTGACACCGTGGTGAGCCCTCCCGGAGAGCCGCATACGGTTGGCCCCGCCGGAGCGGAGGATGTGGAGATGGTGGCCGAGTTGCGCCCGGCGCTCAGCTACGAGCGGTTCATCGAGCGCAGCTTCGCGCTGGACCGCGCCGGCTACGTGAACGCCAAGGGCCAGGCAAACCCGCTGCGGATGGCGGCCACCGGCGCCCGCGAGGCGGAGTTCCTGCTTCCACGCGTCCCGCTGTTGGTGCAGCGGGCGCTGCTGCGTGGGATGGAACGCCTGGCGCACAGGCTCGGCTACGACCGCTCAGCGTAAGTCGAGAGGGTGGGTCGATGGGTCGTCGGAGGTCCGGGCATGAGCACCAGCACCGGACAGGTCGCGCTCTGGAAGGCGATCTGGCGATCGCTCGCTACGACCAGCTGACGGCCGACGAGATCACCGGCAAGCTGGCCGAGCTCTCTCAGATCGACCTCGCGAAGGTCGACGCCTACGAGCGCAAGCACCAGAACCGGACCACGATCCTCAGCCGGATCACCTCGCTGCGCGGCGACGAGCCGTGGGCCGGCTACGACGAGCTGACCGCCGCCGAGGTGCAGGCCGTGCTCGCCGAGGGCGACGACGACCGCGCCCAGCAGGTCCGCTCCTACGAGCGCAGCCACAAGAACCGCGCCAGTGTCCTCAAGGCCGCCGAGCGCGAGCTCACCACCGCCTAGCGAGCCTCGCCGCGAGGGTTGATCAGCCCCCGGGGCTGATCAACCCGGGCAGACAGGGGCCGGCGCTCCGCCGGCCCTCCGCGTCGCGCTTTCGCGAGCGACCGCGAAAGGACCACCCGTGGGCCACCGCCCCCCGGTTCACACGTCACCAAGGACGCACCACATGAGCATCTCCGACAAGGCCCGCAAGATCCCGGGCGTCGCCGCCGTCGAGGGCGCCGTCACCGGTGCGCTCGCCACCGAGCAGGACCTCCCGATCAAGGACTACGACCGCCAGACCGCCGCGGACGTCGTGGTCAGGCTCAAGCACCTCAGCCAACGTGAGCTGCGCACGATCGACGCCTACGAGCGCAAGCGCCAGAACCGCGCGACGATCACGGACCAGATCGCCAAGCTCAGCGGCGACGAGCCCTGGTCCGGCTACGACGAGCGGTCCGTCGACGCCATCACCACGCGCCTGCGCGACACCGACGCTGACGCCGCGCGCGCGGTGCGGACCTACGAGCGCGCCCGCAAGAACCGGGCCGGCGTCATCCAGGCCGCCGACCAGCGCCTCGGCGATTAGCGCACCCGCGCCGCCCCATCGCACTTCCCCCAATCCACCACGCAGCTAGGAGTCACATGGCCACCACCGCAGCACCGCAGGACCGAACCAATGACCGGACCTCGAGTCCGGCGCGCTCGGCCGAGCGTCGCCTGACCACCGAGACCAAGCACTCGACGAAGACGAGCGAGATGTACGTCTTCCTCGCCGTCACCATCGGCATCCTGCTCGCCGGTCTGCTGACGAAGGCCGGCGACGGCCACGATGACCGCCTCGCCGCCAAGCAGACGTGGCTCTACGTCAGCATCGTCGCCGGCGCCTACCTCATCAGCCGCGGGCTGGCGAAGGCCGGCAGCAGCGAGCCGTACACGGCCGGCAACGACACCGACCGCCGCTAGGGACCCAGCCGCCCGGGCGGCCTTCGCGTCGTCCGGGCGGCTGCTCCGCTACCTCTTCTGCACCTCAATCGGACCACCACCATGATCCACCGTTCGGCCACCGCCGTTGCCGCGGTGTTCCTGTTGACTGCCTCGCTGCTCCTTGGGGCCAGCGGCGCTCAGGCGGCCACGCCCGGCCCAGTCGTCGCGCGTTCTATGAGTCCGGCAAGCAGCATTCAAGGTTACGTCGTGCTCGCGCGCTTCGGCCGAGGGACGGGTTACCGATATTCCGCCCGTAGCCGGTACGGACGGTCGCGCTCGAACCGTCGCGCGTCACGCCCGTACCGCCCGCGCGTCGGTCACTTCTTCGGCAACGTGCTCCGGGCGCTCGGGATCGCCTACCTCTTCCACATGATCTTCGGGTGGGGCGGCGGTGGGGGAAGCCCATTCGGGCTGTTGATCGTGCTCGCCCTGATCGCCTGGGTGCTCACCCGCCGACGCCGCCGCACCCGCTGGAACCCGCGCTACTGAGCGGGGCCGGAAGCCGATCCTTCGCCCGACCGAACCGGAGTTCCGCCGATGTGCCCTCGAAGTCCGGGCTCGCCCCGGCCAGGCATCGAGGACCTGAGGTGGCGTGCTTTGCTCGGACGGGGCATGCACGCGTCCCTCGTCCGCTGCTGGCGCCGATCCTCGATCGCCTCGTGAAGGTCCAAGGCCGTCCGCCGTGCCTTTTCGGCCCGAGCGATCTCTTGGGCCAACGACAGCCGGAGTTCGCGCAACCGATCCACCACGTCGTCGTGCATAGGTATCTGCTACCGCTCGACGCGTCGCCGTACCCGCCGCGGATGGAATCCAACTTGTCCTGGCCGCGCGCGCGGCCAGAAGTGCGCGGTTAGCCAACGGCGGCGCTCGGGTCGACGTTCCCGAGGGTCAAGGACGGCGGCGGGCGCCGCCTCCTGTAACCCCACGCGGCGTCGGTATCGGCGTCGCCAGGCGCAATCGAACTGAGATCGTCGGCGTCGCTACCCCCCGCGACGTTCTGGGTTTCGGCCGTCGTAGCGGCGGTCGGGGGGCCGCTCTAGCTGGTTGGCCTCAACCAAGGACCCCTCAGGGCGATCGGCCCCGTCAGGACGGCACCGCGCTGGTCCCTCAAACCCGGAGCGGTTCACCTCAGCGCTGCTGCTCGACCTGCTGCAGCTCCGGCGGTGAACCTGCGCGACGACCGGCATCTACGGTGCGAGACAACCCACGATGTCGAAAACCGCCGGCCGGCTCCGCTCCTCAGGTGAAGGGCGGCGAACGGCGCGGCCCGCGACACCAGGAGAACCACGATGCCCAAGTACCTGCTCCTCAAGCACTACCGCGGCGGCCCGGAGCCCTACCGGCCCTTCCCGCCCATGGATCAGTGGGCGCCCGAGGACGTGGAGGCGCACCTCGCCTTCCTGCGGCACGTCCGCGAGCTGCTGCGCGAGAACGGCGAGTACGTCGACGTGCAGGCGCTCACCCCGGCGCAGACGTGGGTCCGCTACGGCGGCCCCGACGCCGCGCCGGTCACCACCGACGGGCCGCTGCCGGAGACGAGCGACCTCGTCGCCGGCTGGTTCATGATCGACGTCGACTCTCGCGAGCGCGCGCTCGAGGTGGCGGCGTACGTGTCCTCCGAGCCCGGCCCGGGCGGCGGGCCGCTCCACGAGTGGATCGACGTCCGCGAGGTCATGTCCGAGGCGCACGGGCAGGACTGATCGCCGTGTCGACCCATCCGCTGGACGAGGGCGCCCTGCGCGCCCTCGTGCCGCGGGTCCTCGCGGGACTCGTCCGTCGCGGCGAGGATTTCGACGCCGCCGAGGACGCGTTGCAGGAGGCGCTGGTCGAGGCGCTGCGCGTCTGGCCCGACCATCCGCCGCAGGACCCTCGCGCCTGGCTCGCCACGGTGGCGACGCGCCGGCTCGTCGACGCCCGCCGCGGCGAGGCGGCCCGGGAGCGGCGCGAGGACGTCGTGCACGCCGAGCCGCCGCCGGACCCGGACGCCGTGCCGGACGCCGGCGACGACACGCTCTTCCTGCTCTTCTGCTGCTGCCACCCCGAGCTGTCTCCCGCGTCCCAGGTGGCGCTGACGCTGCGCGCCGTCGGCGGCCTCACCACGCGCGAGATCGCCGACGCGTTCTACGTCCCGGAGGCGACGATGGCGCAGCGCGTCAGCCGCGCCAAGCGGGCGCTGCGCGGACGCCGCCTCGACCAGCCCGGCGACCTCGCCGTCGTCCTGCGCGTCCTCTACCTCGTCTACACCGCTGGGCACGCCGGACGCGTCGACCTCGCGGCGGAGGCGATCCGCCTGGCCCGCCAGCTCACCCTCGCCACACCGGAGCCCGAGGCACGCGGCCTGCTCGCGCTGATGCTCCTGCACCACGCCCGCCTCCCCGCGCGGCTGGACGCCGGGGGCCGCATCGTCCCGCTCGACCGGCAGGACCGCACGCGCTGGGATACCCGCGAGATCGCCGAGGGCGTCCGCGTCCTGCAGTCCGCGCTTGCCGTGCAGTCCGACGACCGGCCGCCCGGGCGCTACCAGGTGGAGGCCGCGATCGCCGCGCTCCACGACGACGCGCAGACCGCCGAGGAGACCGACTGGCCCCAGATCCTCGCCTGGTACGACGACCTCCTCGCGCTGTCGGACGACCCCGTCCGCCAGGACCCGGCCGCCGTGCTCGCCCGCGCCGTCGCCGTCGGTCACGTGCACGGCGGCGCCGCCGGCCTCCAGGAGACCGAGCGCCTGCGCGACGTGCTCGGCGACCGCCACCGCTGGCACGCCGCCCGCGCCCACCTCCACGAGCTCGACGGCGACCCCGCGTCCGCCGCGGCCGCCTACGCCGAAGCGTCACGGCGGGCGACGAGCGTCGCCGAGCGCGACCACCTCATCCGCCAAGCCGCGCGTGCCAGCGCAGCGCGCACATGACGCCACGGCCTGATCAGGCCCTTCCAGACATACCGACTAGGCTGGCGCCCCACTGGGCGCGGGTTCCCGCCCTCTGTTCCCCGGCCTCGGCGATCCCCGCCGGCGCCGCGCGCAAAGGAGGTGGCGCATGGGTCCCGACAGGACGCAAGCCGATTCGGAGGAGACGATCCGAGTCGGCGCGATGGGCGTCCGGTTCCTCGTCGAGGCGGCGGACTCGAATGGCAGCGTGAGCGTCTTCGAGTGCTTCGGTCCCGGCCGACAGCAGGATGCCGGCCCCCCACAGCCACGATGCGTTCGAGGAGACGATCTACGGGCTCGAAGGTGTCACCTCGTGGACGGTTGACGGCCGCGCCGTCGCGATCGGTGTCGGCGACGCCTTCTGCGTCCCCCGGGGCGCCGTCCACGGATTCCAGAACGCTGGCGCCGAGGACGCGAGGTTCCTGGCGGTCGCCAGCCCGGGGATCATGCGTCCCGACTACTTCCGTGAGATCCATGAGGTCTTGACGGCGAGTGGCGGCGGTCCTCCGGATCCAGCGAAGCTCCACGAGGTCATGCGCCGCCACGGGCTCACGCCGGCGCCGCCGGCGTAGCCGGCGGCCAAGCCGATCGCTCCCCCTGCGGACGAGGAGCGCAAACGCGGGTGCCCGGTCGCGCGCGATCGTCTGGCGCTGAGGCGGTCGGTGCCGGATCTATCGCTCGTCCATCGCCATCTCGGACCCAGGCACCGTCAAGCCGGGCACCTCGCCGGGCGCCAGCGCGACACCGACGGCGAGCGCGACGAGCACGACCGCGACAGCGCGGCGGGCGCCATCGCCCCAGGGCAGCAGGCGCTCGGCGGTGATGAGGGCCGCCACGACCGCCATCCACGTCAGGCTCATCGCGCCGAGGGCCAGCAGCGCGGCCATCAGCGCCCAGCAGCAGCCGATGCAGACCGCGCCGTGCTCCACGCCCATCCGGAGCGCGCCGATGCGGCCTGGCCGCCAGCGCTCGCCGAGGAACGTGTGCCGGTCGCGGCAGCGCCGCAGGCACGCGTCCTTGGGCCTCGTGAGCTGGTAGAGGCCGGCGCCGGCGATCACCGCGGCCGTCACGAGGCGCCCGGCCTCCACCCAGGCCAGGACCCCGAGCTCGAGCGAGCGCACGCCCTCGATGGCCGCGTAGGCGAGGAGCCCGGCGGCGAGCCAGGCGGCCAGGTAGCCGGCCGCGAAGGCCGCCGCGCCGCCGGCCGGCGCCGGGCGCCGGCCGTACGCGACCGCCATCGGCGAGATCGCAGGCAGCATCATCGCCGCCATCATCAGCAGCCAGCTGACGGCGAACCAGCCGACGTCGCCGAGCTCGCCGCCCGGCCCGGCGGCCATGCCGCCCATGCGCCGCTCGGTGAGGACCCAGGCCGCAGTCGCCAGCGCGAGCAGGAGCGCGACCAGCCCGGCCTCGGCCCGGTCGAGCCCGTGGAGCGTCGGAGCGGCCACGCCGCCGCCTCGCCGTCCTCGCCAGGCTCGTCGCGCCGCAGTCCGCGGCTCAGGCGACCGGGTACTCATCCTTGCGCCAGGCCCGCGGCTCCTCCGGCTGCGGCTTCGGCGTGCGGTCGAGCAGCGACGAGTGGTACGGGGCGACGAACGAGTCCGGCGCCATCACCGTGTACGTGTGGTAGACCGCGCCGTCCTCCCGCGCGAAGGCGATGAAGCCCGGACCCTCGCGCAGGCCGTCCTCGAGCTTCGCGCCGACCTGCTCCGACCACTCCTGGAGCCACCCCGGCGGGTCGGCGAGCATCGCCGTGACCTCGGGGATCCGCTGGGCCTGCTCCGGGGTCATGGCGAGCCCGAAGTCGAAGGGGAACTGGGTGCCGTACGTCGAGACCCAGGGGAACGTCCACCCCATCCGGTCCCGGTAGCCGATGAGCCGATCGATCGGCGCCCGGGAGAAGCAGATCAGCGTCACGTCGCGGTGCTCGAGGTGCACCCGCGCGGCGTCGAGCTCGTCGCCCAGGTTCGAGCAGCCAGGACAGGCGCCGACCTCGTAGTCGGGCCCGAACATGATGTTGTAGGCGAGAAGCTGCGAGCGACCGTCGAAGAGCTCGGCGAGCGTCTTCTTCCCGTCGGCGGTGTCGAACTCGTACGCCTGCTCCACCGGCACCCACGGAAGCTGCCGGCGCTGCTCCGTGGCCTTGCGGCCGAGCTCGGCGTGCTCGGCCTCGAGCTTCGCGAGCTCCTCGCGCGCCGCCTGCCACTCCTCGCGGGTTCCGACCCGGTGATCGGTCATCGCATCGCCTCCTGTTCGGTGTCGTCGGCTAGGACTCGCGCCCGGCGCGAAAGTCATCGGCCGAGACGGCCCTGGTCAGACCGACGCCGCGTAGACCGCCCAGCGTTCAGGGATGCCCTTGAGGTGATGCTCGCCGCGGTCGGTGAAGGTCAGCTCGCTCCCGATCACAGCCCAGGCCAGTCGGTGAGCTCGGCGATGGCCTGGGCCACGGAGTCCGCGTGCTCGGGAGCGCTCGCGGCGCCGCCGCGCGCGACGGCGCGATCGCGATGACGTCGGCGATCCGCGGCGCATCGACCACCCGGACGGCATGGCCGGGCACCATGCGCCCGCAGCGGGTAGACGCTGGGCGATGGCGGTGCGCACGCCGGCAGCATCGAAGCCAGTCCAGGGCCGAACGGGGAGAGCGATGAGTCACGAGTTCGTGGACCGGATGATGGAGCAGACCAAGGACGGTGACCTGCGCTCGCCGGTATCGCAGACGCTCGACATGCATCTCGTCGAGTTCGGGCGGGGCACGGCGGTCTACGAGATGCCGGCGCGCACGGAGCTCGGGAACCCGCTCGGGGTGATCCAGGGTGGCGTGGCGACGGCGCTGGCCGACGCGGCGATGGCGGCGGCCACGACGACGATCCTCACCGATGAGGAGATCCAGAAGAGCGCGATCACCACGATCGACATCTTCGCCCGCTTCATCCGCCCGGTGAACGCCAAGAAGGTCGAGCGGCTGCGCGCGGAGGCCCAGGTGGTGCGGGCCGGTGGGCGTCTGGTGTGGGCGGAGGCCGACGTGCTCGCCGATGGTGAGGTGGTGGGCAAGTTCGCGTCGACGGGGATCCGCGTCTCGTTCGACCCGCAGGCGTACCTCTCGTCGCAGGGGAACGCAGATGCGTGAGCGCGGGCCCGAGGTGATGGCCCGCTTCGTGGGCGCTGAGAACGTCGAGCCGGGCCGCGCGTACCTGGAGCGGCTCGACCCCGAGCTGCACCGCTACATCATCGACTTCGTCTACGGCGAGGTCTACGCCGGCGACGTGCTCGACCCGAAGACGCGCGCGCTGTGCACGGTGGCGATGCTCGCCTGTCTCGACCAGCAGCTGCAGCTCGGCGTCTACGTCCGCGCCGCGCGCCGCCAGGGCGCCTCGGAGGACGAGGTCCGCGAGGTCCTGCGCCAGGTCGCCGTCTACGCGGGCTTCCCGAGCGCCTGGAACGCGCTGGCGACGATGAAGGCCTCGCTCGACGGCTTCGACGCCGAGGACACCGGATCATGAGCTTCACGCTCGACCTGACGCAGGAGCAGCACGAGCTGCGCGCCAAGGCTCACGCGTTCGCCCGCGACGTGATCCGCCCTGCGGCGCCCGAGTACGACCGTGCGCAGGAGTTCCCGTGGCCGGTGGTCGAGGAGGCCGCGCGTCAGGGGCTCTATCAGTGGGAGCTCTACGCGCAGCTCTCGATGGATCCCACGGGACTGTCGCTCCCGATCCTCATGGAGGAGCTCTTCTGGGGCTGCGCGGGCATCGGCCTGTCGATCGTCATGCCAGCGCTCGCACTCGCCGCGATCCGGCAGGCCGCGACCGACGAGCAGCTCGTCCGCTGGGCCCCGGAGTGCTTCGGCACGCCGGAGGACCTGCGGCTGGCCGCCCTCGCGGTCACCGAGCCCAGCGGCGGCAGCGACGTGCGCTCGATCCAGACCCGCGCCCGCAAGGACGGCGACGACTGGGTCATCGACGGGCAGAAGGTCTTCATCGGCAACGGCGGCATCGCCGACGTCCACGTCGTGGTCGCCACCGTCGACCCGGACGCCGGCCACCGCGGCCAGGGCGTCTTCATCGTGCCGAAGCGCACGCCGGGGCTGACCCTGCTGCGCAAGCTCGACAAGCTGGGCTGCCGCGCGTCGCACACCGGCGAGATCGTCTTCGAGGACTGTCGCGTGCCCGCCGACCAGCTCCTCGGCGGCGAGGAGCGCCTGGCGGGGCGGATCGCGAAGGGACGCGAGGCCGAGCGGGGCTCCCCGCCGCCGGTCTCCATCGCCGAGGAGGGCGGCACCGCTGCGGCGGTGCAGCGGCGCAGCTCGGCGGCGCTTGGTGCCTTCGAGCGCACGCGCCCGATGGTGGCCGCGCAGGCCATCGGGATCGCGCGGGCGGCGCTGGAGTTCGCGCGGGACTACGCCGTCTCGCGCGAGGCCTTCGGGCAGCCGATCATCGAGAACCAGGGCATCGCCTTCCCGCTGGCCGACCTCGCCGCCGACATCGACGCGGCGCGCCTGCTGACGTGGCGGGCGGCGTGGATGGCCGCTCAGCGCCGGCCCTTCGAGCACGCGGAGGGGTCGATGTCCAAGCTCAAGGCCTCCGAGGTCGCCGTCCGCGCGTGCGAGCAGGCGGTCCAGACGCTGGGCGGCTGGGGGTACATCAAGGACTTCCCCGTCGAGAAGTGGTACCGCGACGCCAAGCTCTACACGATCTTCGAAGGCACCAGCGAGATCCAGCGCCTCGTCATCGGCCGGGCGCTGCGGGCGGAGGCGAACACGGAGCCGCTGGACCGCCGCATGGAGGCGCCGCGGTGATGCTCTGCGCGCAGCCGCGGTAGCTGGGTGCCGGGCGAATCGTTCGCCGGCACCCAGCCATCACCGTCGGAAGGCCCGCCGTTCCAGTGTCCGGCGACCATGGGGGGCGTTGGGGGGGAACGCCACCCATGGACGTCTACGCGGCCGAGCCCTCGATTCTTTCGCACGGCCCCGAGCTTGACCCGGCCCGATCAGCGCCATAGCTTCGGCGCCGTGAGCTACGGCGTCGTCGCGATCTCGCCGACTGACGGCTCGGCCGGCGACCAGCTCGGCCCGGTCGTCGCGCGCGAGCTCGGCTTCCAGCTCGTCGACGAGCACATCGTCGCGCAAGCGGCGCGCGACGCCGGCGTGACCGCCGAGGTCGTCGCGGACGTCGAGCGGCGCAAATCGGTCGTGGCCCGCCTGCTCCACGGGCTGGCCGAGGCCGGCCCGGCCGGGGCCGCAGGCGTCTCCGGCTTCACGGCGACCGGCCCTGACCCGGGCCCGAGCCGTGACGCGCTGCGTGGGTTGATCTGGACCGCCCTCTGGGAGAGCGCCGAGAAGGGCAACGCCGTCATCGTCGCCCACGCGGCCTCGCTCGCGCTGGCGTCCCGCACCGACGTGCTGCGCGTCCTGATCACCGCCTCGCCCGACACCCGGGCGCGGCGGCTCGCGAGGGCCCAGAGCATCGGCCTGCCGGAGGCCGAGCAGCAGGTCGCCCGGGCGGACGCCAACCGCGCCGACTACCTCAAGCGCTTCTACGGCGTCGCGAAGGAGCTTCCGACGCACTACGACCTCGTGGTCAACACCGACCACGTCGCACCGGACGACGCCAGCGCGCTCATCCTGAGCGCGGCGCGCTCGCAGCCGGTCCTCGCCTGAGCCCGCCCGCGCAGGGCGTCAAGGCGCCCTCGTTTCGCCTGGCAGCCTGAGCTTCGCTCCTTCCGCGCGACCGGCCCGCAGCGGGACCTCGCCGGGCGCCACGCGTCGCGAAACGCTGCGGGAACCGTTATCGGGCGCTTGGGCAGCCCTTAGGCGCCGTGAGTTCACTGGTTCGCGGTTCCTCGCAGAACCCGTCCCCGTCCACGCGTGAGCGACGCAACCCGGCGGAGGCGAATCCCATCTCTCACCGCCTGTTCGCGCGTCGAGCTCGTCGGGCGCCCAATCAGGAGGACCCTTGAACACAACGATGCCCCCGCGGCGGCTCGCCGCGGCTGCGTTGCTGCTCGCGCTGGGCGGGGCGTCGGCCTGCCTCAGCGCCGCGATCGCCGACGACCGGCCCGCGACGCCCCACCGCGGCGGGGTCTCGCCCACCGCCGCGAACACGGGGCCGCCGGCCGGCGCCGGGACGCACGGCCTGGTCCTCGGCTCGGGCGACAGCGCCCAGCCGAAGGACATGGAGCAGTTCCTGACCGCCGTCACGAAGGACGTCGACGCCTACTGGTCCAAGACGTTCAAGGCCTCCGGCCTGCCGGAGCCGAAGGTGAGCTACAGGTGGATCCCGGCCGGCCAGACCGCGGCCAGCGCCTGCGGCGACGCGAACGGCACCCTGGGCGACACCGCCGCCGCCTACTGCCCGGGTGACGACACCCTCTACATCTCGGAGAAGTTCGCCACCGACATCTACGACGGCGCCCTCGACCGGGCGCTCCCGGGGAGCTCGCAGGGCTACGGCCGCACGATCGGCGACTTCTCGGTCGCCTACATCGTGGCGCACGAGTACGGTCACGAGGTCCAGGACGAGCTCGGCCTCTTCGACACGTACGGCGGGCAGCTGCCGACGATGGCGTTCGAGCTCCAGGCCGACTGCTACGCGGGCACGTGGGCCAACAGCGCCTCCCAGGACGGCCAACTCGAGGACGGCGACGTGCAGGAGGCCCTCGACGCCGCCCTCGCCGTCGGCGACTTCGACACCGTCAACCCGAGCCATCACGGCACGCCGGAGCAACGCGAGCAGGCCTGGAAGACGGGGTTCGACGCGGGCGACCCGTCCTCGTGCAGCACCTACCTGGACCCGGCCACCATCGCCGACGGGTCGGCCGCGCCGCAGCAGGATCCCGGCTCGCGCGGCGCCCCGCAGCAGCCGGACTCCGGCTATGGCGCCCTCGGCAGGAGGCAAGCGACGAGCCGTCCAGCGAAGCCCTCCGAACGTGGGGGGCTTCGCTCGTCGGAAGCCGTCGGCGGCTAGACCGCGGCGATGCCGGGTGCCGCGCAACGCGCGACGAGGACCGGTTCCCGACGCCCCGCGTCCGCGGCGGGCGGCCACCGGTGGGCGGTGTACCGTCAGGTGATGAGGCAGCTCGCGGACGGCGTCTTCCAGCTCAAGGGCCTCCCGCCCCACGCCATCAACGTCTACCTCGCCGGCGACGTCCTGATCGACGCCGCGACGCGCCAGGGCGAGCGGCGGGTCCTGCGTCAGCTGCGCGGGCGCCGCCTGTCGGCCCACGCGCTGACGCACGCACACCCCGACCACCAGGGGGCCAGCCACGCGGTGTGCACGACGTTCGGCGTCCCGTACTGGGTCGGAGAGGACGACGTCGAGGCCGCCGAGGGTGGACCCGAGGTCGTGTCGCGCCGCCAGCGACCGGGCCTGATCAACCGGCTCCAGAAGCGGTTCTGGACCGGGCCGGGGCACGCGGTCGAGCGCGCCCTGAAGGAGGGCGACACGGTGGGCGGGTTCACCGTGCTCGAGGTGCCGGGGCATTCGCCCGGGCACGTCGCCTACTGGCGCGACCGCGACCGCGTGCTCATCCTCGGCGACGTCGTGAACACCATGAACCTCCTGACCACCAGGAGGGGGCTCCAGGAGCCACCGGCCCTCTTCACGCCGGATCCGGTGCGCAACCGGGCGTCGATCCGGCGGCTTGCCGACCTGCGGCCCGCACTGGTCTGCGCCGGCCACGGGCCGCCGCTGCGCGATGCGGGGGCGTTCACCGCCTTCGCCGAGTCGCTGCCGAGGCCCTGAGCCGGACGGTCGCCCCGGCCGGCGGCCGGGTGCGGCGGCGCGGGAGGCTTATGCTCGCCGCGTGATGGAGCGTCGGGTCCGTCGGACGGTGCAGCGCCTCCCCGGCTGGTTGCAGCGGCTGGTGGAGATCGGCGCGCGGCCGTCGGACTCGGACGAGGTCGCGACCCGCAAGGCGGTCATGGTCCTGTCCTCGACGCTGATGGCGACGCTCTCCGTCGTCTGGGTCGCGACGTACGCCGCGCTCGGGCTCTGGACGTCGGCGGCGATCCCGCTCGTCTACCAGCTCGCGACGGCGGTCAGCCTCGCCGTGTTCGCGCGCACGCATCGCTCGACGCTGTTCCGCCGCAGCCAGCTGGGCATGAGCCTCCTGCTGCCGTTCGCCCTGCAGTGGAGCCTGGGCGGGTTCGAGAGCTCCTCCGCCGTCTGCCTGTGGGCCGTCACGTCGCCGCTGGGGGCGCTCGTGTTCGGCGGGGCGCGCCAGGCGATCCCCTGGTTCCTCGGCTTCGTCGCCCTCGTCGTGGTCTCCGCCGTGCTCGACCCCGCCCTGGCCGCCGGCGCGCCCGACCTCCCGCACGGCGTCGTCGTCGCGTTCTTCGCGCTGACCATCATCGGCGTCGCCACGACGGTGTTCGCGGTGCTCCAGTACTTCGTCCGCGCCCGGGAGCGGGCGCTGACGGCGCTGGCCCACGAGCACCGCGTGGCGGAGCTCGAGCAGGCGAAGTCCGAGCGCCTGCTCCTCAACGTCCTCCCCGCACCGGTGGCGGCCCGGCTGAAGGAGCAGGAGGGGATCATCGCCGAGGCGTGTCCCGGCGTCACGGTGCTCTTCGCCGACCTCGTCGGGTTCACGCCGCTCGCCGAGCGACTGGCCGCGTCGGAGGTCGTCGCGCTGCTGGACGAGGTGTTCGCGTGCTGGGACGCGCTCGCGGCCGCGCACGGCGTCGAGAAGATCAAGACGATCGGCGACGCCTACATGGTGGCCGGCGGCATCCCGCTCCCACGTGAGGACCACGCCGAGGCGATCGCCGAGATGGCGCTCGCCATGCGACCGGCCATGGCGCGGTGCCCGGCCGCGACGAGGTCGCGGCTCGAGCTGCGGATCGGCATCGACACCGGCCCCGTCGTCGCCGGCGTCATCGGGCGGGCCAAGTTCATCTACGACCTGTGGGGCGACACCGTCAACACCGCCAGCCGGATGGAGTCCCACGCGCTCCCCGGCACGATCCAGGTGACCGAGCGGGCCCACGACCGGCTGCGACACCGCTTCGAGCTGCGCCCGCGCGGCGTCATCGACATCAAGGGCAAGGGTCCCATGCCCTGCTACCTGCTCATGGGCCCCCGGGCCGAGCTCCCGCTCCCGGTCGCCGCCGCTCGCCTGCCGGGGGGCGCCCCGACCGACGCGTAGACCCACGCCCAGTGCCCGCTCCCCTCAGGGACCGGGCGCGCAGCTGTCGTCCGCCAGGCGGAACCCCGTCGCGTCGATGAAGCCCCACGATCCCGTCGCGGTGTCGGCGATCTCCAGCCGCAGCCGCTCACCGGCGAACTCCCGGATGTTCCAGCGGACGTCCTGGTAGGCGTCGCTGTTCCACCCGAAGGACTCCCGGACGATCTCGTCGCCGTGGTACAGCCGCACGGAGGCGACGTTGCGCGTCTGGAAGTCGCCCGGGGTGAGGACCCCGCCGCCGTGGACGCGGAAGCAGAGCGTCGTGGCCTGGTCGTCGAGATCGAAGTCCTGGTACAGCGCGCCCTGCGCGCCCTCACCGTTCGCCTCGCCCGGACCCAGGGGCACGTAGCTGCTGACGTACCGACGGTTCTCGAGCGTCACGACGCGGAACGGGGTGCCGCGACGCCCCCAGCCGTCGATGCCGTCGTCGAAGGTGCCGTTGCGGATGGTCGGGCGGGGCATGCCGGCCCCGCGCACCGGCCGGCCGACGACCGACCCGGGCGGGACGAGGACGGTCCGCATGAGGTGGACCTTGTACGGGTTCCACGAGGAGTGGGCGTACACCACGGAGAGGGTTCCGCCCTCCCACCGGAAGAAGCGCGGGATGAGGTAGGGCCCGTACTCGCCGCCGAACACGTCGCGGCCCGCGAGGTGGTCGGGCTCGGCGAGGCCGTCGTCGGGGTTCCTCCCGCCGTCGGTCGAGAAGTGCTGCGTGACGCCGTAGCCGCCGTCGGCGGCCGAGGCGTCGAACAGCAGGATGGGCGCGCTCCACGGTCCCCACGGGCGCGGCGCCGTCCGCAGGTAGTACCCGCGCGGGTGGCCCGGGGCGTCGTAGCAGTGGTAGGCCATGAGGAAGGAGCCGGTCGTCGGGTCTCGACGCACCGAGAACTCGCCCGCGCACGGAGGGCTTTCGGAGACGAGCGGGGCGGCATCGGCTTCGCGCTGCTCCCACCGCACGCGGCCGTTCGCGAGTGGCCGGCCGAGGTAGCGCCACTGCTTGGAGCGGTCGATCGCCTTCGCGCGGAAGCGAGCCAGCGACACCGCGCTCTTCCGGTAGGGGTTGCCGGCGCCGAACAGGTAGACGTAGCCCGCGTACTCCACCGCGCTGACGTTCAGGAAGCGCGAGGTCTCGACCGCCTCGTCGAACACCAGGCGCCCGGTCCGCATCGTGGCCTCGTCGAAATGGCCCAGAACCAGACGGTCGTAGGTGCACACCGCCAGCGGTCGCGTGCAGCCGAGCGCTGCCTCCGCGTTCCTGTGGAAGCCGCTCACGAAGAACACGTAGGTCCTGCCGTCGGCGCGGAGGCCCTCCACGGGGACCTCCATGCCGCCGAACGTCGCGTCCCCGATCCGAAGCGGGGCGAAGGACGCGTCGGCGCCCGCGGCCCAGGTGAGGCGCGGCATCTGGAAGCGGTCGGCGCTGACGGCGTCCGTCACGGCGATCGAGTCGTCGAGATGGGTGCCGGCGCCCATGGCGAACGTGTCGCCGAAGAGGAAGTACAGGCGCCCCTGGCTCTCGAAGCTCACGCCGAGGTCGGTCCCGCGCATCCCGGCCGTGCCGTTGGCGCGAGCGTTCAGCTCGTTGATCCCGCCCTTGCCCGGCGCCGTGATGAGTTGGCCGAGATGCTCGGTGTAGGCGCGCTGAAAAGCGGGCGGCGTGAGGGCCGCCGCCGGCGCCGCCATGCCCAGCACCACCGCCGACGCGGCGACCGCCAAGCCCACACCGCGCATCGCCCGACGCTACAGCCCTGGTGCATCGCCGTCGAGTCCCTCTCGACCGCGTGGAGATCGAGGACTCGACCGCGGGCGCCGCCACCGGCCGACACCGGCGTCCAGCCTCAGCGGAGCCTCGGCGGCCGGGCGCCGGCGTTGCGCGGTCGCCCGAAGCGGGTGTGGACGGTCGCGCCGATGTTCAAGCGGCTCGCCCTCGTCGGGGAGGTCCGGGCGTCGTTCCCCTGGACCAAGCGGGCCGCCGGCCTTCGGACAGGGCGGCCGGTCGCCGACTGAGACGATGCCGGGCATCGGCGGGAGGAGCGCATCAGCGCCGCCGCAGGCCGACCGCGCTCGCGACGGCGCCGAGCAGCAGCGCGGCGATCGCGACGGCGAAGCCGGTCCGCGCCGCGACGTCGAAGCTCGCGTCGACCTGCGCGAGCAGCTGCGCCTGCGAGCCCGGATCCGCGGTCGCGACGACGTCCCGCGCCTGCTCGATCGACTCGCCGGCCTGGCCGCGCAACGAGGCTGGCAGACTCGCGAGGCCACCGTCGATCTGGGACGTGTAGATCGCGGCGAACACGCTGCCGACGATCGCGACGCCGAGCGCGCCGCCGACCTGGCGCGCGAGCTGGTTGACGGCGCCGCCGTCGCCTGCCTTCGCCTCGCCGACGTCGTCCATGATGACCGCGGTCGCGGGCGCCACCGTGAGCGGGATCGCTGCCCCCAGGACCGCGGTGCTGACGATCACGAGCAGCAGCGACGTCGTAGCGCTCAGCAGCAGGAGCAAGGCGGTCGCTGCCGCCATCGCGATCAGCCCGCCGGCGATCGTCCATCGGGCGCCGAGCGCCCCGAGGACGGTGGCGGTGAACGGTGCCGCGATCACGGTCGCGATGCCGATCGGCGAGAGCACGGCCGCCGAGGCCAGCACCGACTCGTCCTGGACGTACTGCAGGTACTGCGGCAGCAGGAAGAGGATCCCGAGGAAGGCGATGTAGGTCGCGAGGATGGCCGCCGCGCCTGCCGCCACGACCGGGCGCGCCACGACCCGCACGTCGAAGAGCGGCGCGCGGCGCGCGAGCTCGAGCCGGACGAAGCACGCGGTCGCGGCGACGCCGACCGCGCCCGCGACGAGCACCGGCCCGCTCGTCCAGCCCACGTCGGCGCCCTCGATGACCGCGAACACGACGCCCGTCAGCCCGAGGATCGACAGGGCGGCGCCCAGCAGGTCGAGCGGCGGCGTTCCCTCCCGCGTCGACTCCGGCAGCAGCGCGTGCCCGGCCGGCACCGCGACGAGCGCGAACGGCACGTTGATGAGGAACACCGACTGCCAGCCGAGGGTCGGCACGAGGATGCCGCCCACCACCGGCCCCAGGCTCATCCCGACGCCCGCGAACGTCGCCCAGATCGCCAACGCGCGCGGGCGTTCCTCGGGCGGGAACATCACCGCCAGCAGCGCCAGCGCCGGTGGCAGCACGCACGCCGCGCCGGCCCCCATGAGCGCCCGCGCCCCGATGAGCTCGCCGGTCGTGCTCGAGAGCGCCGCGAGGACCGAGGCTGCGGCGAACGCGGCGAAGCCGCCGAGGAACACACGGCGGCGTCCGAAGCGGTCGGCGAGGCCGCTGCCGACGAGCAGCAGGCCCGCGAGCGCCACGAGGAACCCGTCGACGACCCACTGCAGCTCGCCGACGCCGGCGCCCAGGTCATCCGAGATCGCCGGGAGCGCGATGTTGACCGCCGTCATGTCCACCGCGCTGATGAACATCGCCACGCAGATCACCAGCAGCCCCTGCCACCGCCGCTCGTGCGGGACCGCCGGGAGCCGGAGGACGTGCGCCGCGTACTCGATGCGACGATCAGACCAGGCCCGGCGAAGGGGGGCAAGCGCGGACAGATTCGCGGCCGCCCGGCGACGCGGTCATGTCGCCACCGTGTACTTGAGGTGGGTGACGCCGGGCGCCTCGACGGCCCGGACCTGCTCGAGCTGCACGTCCGAGTCGCCGAGGTTGTCGAAGAAGCGAGCCCCGTCGCCGAGCAGCACCGGGACGACATGGAGCTCAAGTTCGTCGAGCAGTCCCGCTGCCAGGTACTGCTGAGCGACGTTGGCGCCGCCCCAGAGCATGACGTCTTTGCCGCCGGCGGCCTTCCTTGCCTGCTCGAGCGCGGACTCGATGCCGTCGGTGACGAAGTGGTACGTGGTCCCTCCCTCCATCTCCACGGGATCACGCGGGTGATGGGTGAGGATGAACACGGAGTAGTGATACGGCGGGTCGTCGCCCCACCAGCCCGTCCACTGCTCGTCGCCCCAGGCGCCACCGTGGACCGGGCCGAACATGTTCCGGCCCATCACGCCGGCCCCGATGTTCTCGACCGACTCCTCGGCAACCCGTGTGCTCTCGTTCACCTCGCCGCCGTGCTTGCCGTGGGATCGGCGCCAGGAGGTCAGAGGAACGATCCAGTCGTGAAGCCGCTCGCCGCCCTCGCCGAGCGGGTTCTCCTCGCTCTGGTTCGGGCCGGCGACGAACCCGTCCAGTGAGATGGAGATGTGGCACCTGAGTCTGCTCATCATGCCTCCTCGGCACTTGGGGGTCAGTCGTAGGAGCGGCGGGCGCTGGAGCCGACGTGGTTGTCGCTGGCGCGCCGATCACGTTGAGATCGGCGTCGACCAGCTCCTCGTGTCGACGTCGGCATGGCTCTCCACGGCGGTGCGGATGCCGGCGACGAGCGGGCTCAGCCGGCTGGCGGGGCGGTTCCGGGCGAGAGGCAACCGACGAATCGCTCGCCCGCGAACCGGGCCCGGAGCGGGGCCGCTACCGGTGCAGTGCAGCAAAGCCAAGCCGCTGGAGTCGCTGCCATCGCTGATCGGGCCACCACCGCCTGAAGCCCCACGGATCCCTCGTGGAGTTCCCGCACACCAGCGACGACATGCGTTCGTCGGCGTCGGCTGGACTCGCTTGGGAGCAGAGGACAGCATGGCGGCCGACATCGCCCAGATCCGCAACGTCCCGGCGTCGCCCGACCCCAAGGCGCCGGTCGAGGACGAGGCCCGAGTGGCGATCTCCGGGTCGCCGCTGGGAGAGGGTCGACCATGGCCGCCGCTCGGCGGGCCGCCGTCGGGCGTCAACCGCCGGGCCACGGAGCGACGAGCGCGACGTCGGCGCAGAGGCCGGGGATCGGGGAGACTGCGCGCGTGACAGCGCGCGCGAACGGTCGTGGGGCTCGCGGCTCGAGGGCGTGGGCCGACGACGCGGTCCGTCGCATCGAGGCCGACGCCAACCGCTCGGCCGACACCCACCTGCACGTCTTCCCGCTGCCGGCGGCGTGGGGGATCGACCTCTACATGAAGGACGAGTCGGTCCACCCGACGGGCTCCCTGAAGCACCGCCTCGCCCGGTCGCTGTTCCTCTACGGCCTGTGCAACGGCTGGATCACGGAGCGCACGACGATCGTCGAGGCCTCGAGCGGGTCGACGGCCGTCTCCGAGGCCTACCTGGCCCGGTTCCTCGGCCTGCCGTTCGTGGCCGTCATGCCCGCGTCCACGAGCCTCGAGAAGATCGCCCTGATCGAGGCGCAGGGCGGCTCGTGCCACCTCGTCGACGACCCGCGGACGATGGTGGCCGAGGCGCGCCGGCTGGCGGCCGAGCGCGACGGGCACTTCCTCGACCAGTTCACGTTCGCCGAGCGCGCGACCGACTGGCGCGGGAACAACAACATCGCGGAGTCGATCTTCAGCCAGATGGCGCTGGAGGACCACCCCGTCCCCGCCTGGGTCGTGGTGGGCGCCGGGACCGGCGGGACCAGCGCGACGCTCGGCCGCTACGTGCGGTTGCTGCAGCACCCCACGCAGCTGTGCGTCGTCGACCCGGAGGACTCGATCTTCTTCGCGAGCTGGACGGGCGACCCGTCGGCGTTCACCGGCCGCGCGTCGCGCATCGAGGGCATCGGACGCCAGGTCGTCGAGCCGTCGTTCCTCCCGGACGTCGTCGACCGGATGATCCAGGTGCCCGACGCGGCGTCGATCGCCGCGATGCGACTCGTGAGCGAACGCACGGGACGCAGCGTCGGCGGCTCCACCGGGACGAACGTCTGGGGGGCGTTCGTGCTCATCGCGGAGATGCTCGCGCGTGGCGAGCGCGGCAGCCTCGTCACGCTGATCTGCGACCGGGGTGACCGCTACGCCGGCACGTACTACAGCGATGCGTGGGTCGCCGAGCAGGGCCTCGAGCTCGCGCCCCCCGCCGAGGCGCTCGAGACGTTCCTCGAGTGCGGGGCGTTCCCCGCGTCGCCGCGGGCGACCCGGACCTAGACGTCCGTGATGACGTCGTGGATCTGATCCACGACCTCCGGCGGGACCTGGTCCATCCCATGGGCTTCGCGCGCGTGCGAGCTGATGTCGGCGAAGAGCTTCGTCTCGTCCTCGCTGCGCGTGACCCATGTGCAGCCGAGCACCACGTCGTCGCACTTGAACTGCTTCATGGGGCGCTCCTCATGGTGGGGTGGGACCGATGGTACGCCCGCCGGGAGGTCGGCGCATGACCACCGGTCGCCGTGGGCGGCCGCGAGTACAGTCGGGCGCGTGTGCCGGATCCTGGCCTACCTCGGCGAGCCGCTGCCGGTGGAGCACCTGCTGTTCGAGCCGGACAACAGCCTCGTCCGGCAGTCGTACAGCCCGCGGATGATGAACACGTTCCTCAACCTCGCGGGCTTCGGCATGAAGGCGTGGGACCCGACGTCCCTGCGGCCCGAGGAGCCGTTCAGCTACCGCGCGACGACCCTGCCGTCGTTCGACCGCAACCTGCGGTTCATGTCGGCGAAGCTCGCACCGACGTGCCTCGTGGCCCACGTCCGCGGCGTGACGTACTCGGGTGACGCGGTCGTCGCCGACACGAACCTGCACCCCTTCCACTTCGCCGGCGCCCGCGTCGTGCTCGCCCACAACGGGCACCTGCGGCAGTTCCGGCGCATGCGCTACGCGCTCATCGACCACGTGCGGCCGGAGCTCGCGCAGAGCATCGAGGGGACCACCGACTCGGAGTGGATCTACGCGCTCGTCCTCTCGCAGCTCGACGATCCGTTCGGCGTGCCGGAGAGCCGCGAGCTCGCCGACGCCACCGCCAGTGCCCTCCGGATCCTGCGCGACGTCCGCGCCGCGCACGACATCGACATCTCCTCACCGGTGAACCTCTGCGTCAGCACCGGCCGCGCCGTGGTCGCCACGCGCGTGTCGTTCGACTACGGCTGGTACCCGCCCGACGACGAGATGCTGGAGACCGATCTCCCGTTCGTGAGCCTCTGGTACGCGGTCGGGGGCGAGTACACCGAGCGCGACGGCGGGTGGCGGATGACGGCCGGCGACCCGCCCCGGTCGGTGATCATCGCCTCCGAGCCGCTCACGACGGACTTCTCGACGTGGCTCGAGGTGCCGGAGTACTCGATGCTGACGGCCGAGCTCACGCCGGAAGGGCTGGCCTTCGAGACCCGCGACCTGGATGTCTGACCGCGAGGCGGTCGACTTCCTCGCCACGGTTCCGCTCCTGGCGGGCGGGGAGGAGGCGGACCTCGTGCAACTGGCCCGGGTGATGCGCCGGCGCACGGTGCGGGCGGGCGAGCTCCTGTGGCGCCAGGGGGACGACGCGCAGGAGATCCTGTTCGTCGTCGACGGCGCCGTCTCGGCGGCGCTCGACGTGCCGGGCGACCGCACGGTGGAGATCGGGAGCGCCGGCCCGGGGGACGTCGTGGGGGAGATCGGGCTGCTCGACCGAGCGGGGCATGCGATGAGCGCCCGCGTGACCGAGACGGCGACGCTGCTGTCGCTGGGCCGCCTCGACTTCGCGGCGCTGCTCGCCGGCCGGCGTCCGTCGGCGTTCCGGCTCAAGCGCCGCCTCGCGTCGCTCCTGACGGCGCGCCTCCGCAGCCAACTCCACCACCTCGCCGTCTCGGCCGGGGTCGACGTGGCCGCCCAGCCGAGCGTGGACGGCCCGGCGGCGGTCGCGGACCTCGAGGAGTGTCGCCCGCCCGACAGCCGGTACGTGCGCCGCATGGCGACCTTCCACGACTTCGATCCCCTGGCGCTCTGGGGCTTCTTGACCTCGGGGCGCTACGTCTGGTGCCCGCCGGGCCGGACGCTGCTGGCCGAAGGGGCTCCGTCGCCGGCGTACTACCTGACCATCAACGGCGCGGTCGAGCGGGTGCTCCTGCGCGACGACTGGCGCGTCCGGGTCGGCTTGGTGGGGCCGGGGAGGGCCTTCGGGTACGAGGGCCTCATCGACGGCCGCCCGTCGCCCGTCACGGCGATCACGCGGGAGCGGGCGCTCCTCCTCGTCGTGCCGCGCGAGCTGTTCGAGCAGCTCTTCAACGGCGAGGACGCCGTCTCCCGCGGGTTCCTCGACGTGATCCAGAACGACCTGATGGCCACGGTGCGCGAGACGCTGCGCCCGTGCGCCCGCCTGGCGGCGAGCGCCTAGCCCGTCCTGACCTCCCGGCCTGCTGGCGCCGGCGCGGCGCCCGCCGACCGCCTCGACGTGCCCGCGCATGCACGTCACGCCTGGCGCGCCTCCCAACCGGAGATCCGCTGCACGGCGATCACCACGACCGGCCCCTCCGGTCGCCGCTTGGCGTACTGCGGGTACTTCTGGGCGAGCGCGTCGATCGCGTCCGGCGCTTCCGCGGCGTCCAGCACGCGCGCCGTGCCGTCCGCGCGGACCCACCAGAGCTGCGACCAGTCCTCGTCGTAGTGGTCGGCGAGCAGCGACACCCGCGGGTCGCGCCGCAGGTCCTCGAGGCGCGCGAGCGCCCGCGTCCTCTTCGGCTTGTGGTCGACGGCGTGGACGATCGCGTGCCCGACGACCGCGAAGGTCACGGGCACGATCCGCGGCGCGGTGGTCGCGAGCCGGCCGACGCGGGCGGCGGCGAGCCGGGTCCACGCCGCGTCGTCGGTCACCCCAGGCCGACGTCGTGCAGCTCGTACATGACGCGCTCGATGCGATCGAGCTCGGGCTCGATGACCGAGCGGCGGCCGGACGGCAGCCAGAAGAGCACCCGGTCGACGCCGGCCTGCTCGTACTTCTCGAGGAGCGACGGGTCCAGGCTCGGGCCCATGATGACCACCTCGACGGGTCGGTCGGCGCGTTCGCGCAGCTCGCCGATCCGCGCCGTGACGCCCGGGCCGTAGTTGGGCATCCACGCGTCGCCGTACTCCAGGACGCGGTCGAGCACGGTGGGGCCGTTGCCGCCGACCAGGATCGGCGGGTGCGGCTTCTGCAGGGGCTTGGGGTCGCTCCAGATCCGGTCGAAGGACACGAACTCGCCGTCGAACGACGCCTCCTGCTGCGTCCAGATCGCCTTCATCGCGAGCACGTGCTCCCGCAGCCGCCGCATCCGGGTACGCGGGTCGACGCCGTGGTTGGCCATCTCCTCGCGGTTCCAGCCGGCTCCGATCCCGAGCTCGAAGCGCCCGCCGCTGAGGTGGTCCAGCGACGCGACCTCCTTGGCCGTCACGATCGGGTCGCGCTGCGCCACCAACGCGATCCCCGTGCCGACGCGCAGGTGCCGCGTCGCCGCCAGCGCCCAGGCCGACGCGACGAACGGGTCGTACGTGCGCGCGTACTTGCGCGGAAGCGGCGGAGCCTCGTCCCGGCCGCCCCACGGCGTCTCGCGTGAGGCGGGGATGTGCGTGTGCTCGGCCCACAGCAGCCAACGGTGACCGCGCTCCTCCACCAGCCGGGCGATCTCCGCCGGGCCGAGGGCGTCGTGCGTGGGGAAGTAGGCGACGCCGGCGTCCATGCCGGCACGGTAGCTCGGCTCGGAACGCAGCGGCGAGGAGCCGGCGGGCGCCCACCACGGTCCCCCGAGATCGCCCGCGCTGCGAGCCGGAGGGGCGCCGCGACGATCACCATGCCAGGCCTCACCGCGGTCGTGCCGACTCCGCGTTGGATTGCCGTGCGGGCCGCTTGGGGAGCGGCGGACCCGACCCGGCGGGGTGCGCGGCGGTCAGGCGGCCGCCTGGGCGGTGAGATCCAGCACGAGCGACGCTCCGACGCGCGTCCCGGAGCCGATCGCCAGCGCGACCGAGCGCACCGAGGGCGTCGCGGCGTCGCCCGCGGCGTAGACGCCGGGCACGCCGGTCCGGCCGCCGTCGTCGACGAGGATCGTCCCGTCGTCGCGGAGCCGGCAGCCGAGCTGCTCGGCGAGGTCGTTGGGCTGGCTGATCGCCGGCCGGACGAAGATCGCGTCGCGCTCCTCGGCAGGGCCTGCGTCGAACTCGATCCTCTCGAGCTGGCCACCTCGGCCGACCAGCGCGCGGACCCGCTCGTCGCGCACGCGGACGCCGGCGCGCTCGAGGCCGGCGCGCTCGTCGGCGAGGCCGTCCGGCCCGTCGGTGCAGAGCACGACGTCGCTGCTCCAGCGCGCGGCGACCGTCCGCGCGAGCCGGGCGCCGGCGGCGCCGGAGCCGAGGACCGCCACGGGCAGGTCGCGGACCTCCCAGCCGTCGCAGAACGGGCAGTGCAGCGCCGAGGTCCCCCACAGCTCGGCGAGCCCGGGGACGTCGGGGTGCTCGTAGCGGAGCCCGTGCGCCAGGAGCACCGCGTGGGCGCGGACGGGCGCCGCGCCGCCGGCGAGGCGGACCGCGAAGCCGCCGGGCGTGCGGCCGATGGACTGCACCTCGCCGTCGGTGATGTCCACGGACGGGTGGGCGGCCAGCTGGTCGCGCCCGTCGCGCCGCAGCTCCTCGGGGGTGATGCGGCGTCCCCCGAGCAGCCCGCCGACCTGTGGCGAGCGGGCGTTGGCCGGCCTGCCGCTGTCGACGACGAGCGCCCGCAGCCGCGCGCGGCCCAGCACAAGGGCGGCGCCGAGCGCAGCGGGGCCGCCGCCCACGACGACGACGTCGTACGCGGCGCCGGCGGGCGCGGGACGATGTGGAGCGCGGAGAGGATGGGTGCTCGCAGCCATGGTGACGATCGGCGCGAGGCTACGGCCGCCCGCCGCCGGCGGCGATGGAGGCAGCCGCACCCTGGTGGTCGGGGCACCCCGCACGGCCCGTGCGCGCTCGACCGGCGCGGCCACCGGACATCCCCTCGATCTTCGAGCCGGCCTGACGCGGTCGGCCCGCTGCGCTCCTCACCGCGACCTGTCGGCCGCGGACTGGACGTGCGCGGGGAGGAGGAGTAGCTTCGCTGGTCAGGGACCGATCAGGTTCCGCCTGTCGAGGTTGACCAGAACGAGAGGCGCGCAAGCGCCCCGCCGGACGGCCAGCCAAGAACGAAGGCCGCTCGTAAGGGCGGCCTTCGCCGTTGTCGGGCCCGGCCGCCCGTCCGCGCCGTTGCTGCGCCTGCCGGCCCCGGGGTCGGTCAGGACTGCAGGAACGCCAGCAGGTCGGCGTTGATCGTCTCGGCCTGGGTCGTCGGCATCCCGTGCGGGAATCCTTCGTACGTCTTGAGCGTCCCGTGTCCCAGGAGCTGCGCGGACAGCGGTCCGGAGTCCGCGTAGGGGACGATCTGGTCGTCGTCGCTGTGCATCACGAGCACGGGCACCGTGATGCTCTTGAGGTCCTCGGTGAAGTCGGTCTGGGAGAAGGCGACGATGCCGTCGTAGTGGGCCTTCGCCCCGCCCATCATCCCCTGGCGCCACCAGTTCTCGATGATCGCTTCCGAGGACTCCGCGCCCGGCCGGTTGAAGCCGTAGAAGGGGCCCGACGGCAGGGCCCGGTAGAACGCGGATCGGTTCGCGGCCAGTTGGGCCTGGAGGTCGTCGAACACGCTCTTCGGCAGGCCGCCCGGGTTGGCGTCCGTCTGGACCATGAGCGGCGGCACCGCACTGATCAGCGCCGCTTTCGCGACGCGGCTCTCACCGTGCCGGGCGAGGTAGCGCACGACTTCGCCGCCACCGGTCGAGTGTCCGACGTGCACGGCGTCCTCGAGATCGAGATGGTCCGTCAGCGCGGCGAGGTCGTCGGCGTAGTGGTCCATGTCGTGGCCGTCGCCGGTCTGCGTGGAGCGTCCGTGCCCACGCCGGTCATGGGCGATGACGCGGTAGCCCTGCTGGAGGAAGAACAGCATCTGGGTGTCCCAGTCGTCGGCCGAGAGCGGCCAGCCGTGGCTGAACACGATCGGCTGGCCTGAGCCCCAGTCCTTGTAGAAGATCTCCGTGCCGTCGGTCGTCGTGATCGTGCCCATCCCGCTGCCTCCTCTGGTCCCGGCGTCGAGGCGGAAGCATCCGCGGAGCCAGCGTAATCACTTCGCCTGGTGCGCTCCAGCGGCGCGACGTGCCCCCGGACCGTCACGCTGGAGCCCGCCCGCGGGCGAGGCGCTCGGCCTCCGCGCGCGCGGCGTCCAGCGACGCCTCGACGGTTCGCTCCCACGGCGTCGCCACCACCCGGCCCCACAGCGCGCCCAGGGCCCAGAGGTCGGTGCCGAGCTCGCCGGTGTAGCGCAGCTCGGTGGTGTCCTCGCTGGTCGCGGTCAGCTCGAAGGCCTCAAGCACGTGAGGCACCGGGCCGCGGACGAGGCGGAACGCGATCCGGTCGGGCGGGTCGAACCGCACGGTCTCGAGCGTCGTGGCCCGCTGCCGGAACCGGAGCGGCGTGTGGTGGGCGGCGAGGACGAGGTCGTCCCCGGCCTCGACGACCTCGAGGCTGTCGCGCATGGCGCGCGGGGTGCGGCGGTACGGCCCGGCGAGGACGTCGAAGACGACGTCCCGCGGCGCGGCGATCGTGAGCCGCAGCGGCCCGAGTGCCCGCGTCCGGCGCCCGACGCCGAGGTCGATCGTGAGCGCGCCGCGCACGACCAGGGCGTACACGCCGGCGACCGCCGCGAGGAGGCCGCCGCCCACGGGGAGACGTCGCATGCGGTGACCCTAGAGCGGCTCGTCGGCACGACGTGCCGATCGCGGCGACCGTCACTCGACGATCTTCCAGAAGGAGTCCTTCCGGGTGATCTTGCCGTCGACGAGCTCGAGGAGGTCGCACCCGCGGACCTCGATGCGCTCGCCCGTCCGCTGCGTGCCGCGGAGCGTCCACTCCGAGACGGCGCGGTCACCGCAGATCCAGTGGCGGTCGTCGCCGTAGTGGACGTCCGGGATGCCGTCGAGCCGCGACTGGATGCCTTCCCGGACCCGCTCCCTGCCCACCAGCCGCCGTCCGCCCGGTCCGGGCCCGCGCGGCATGTCGAGGACGCACTCCTCGGCGAAGAACGACATGATCGCGTCGACGTCGTGGGCGTTGAACGCGTCGAGGAAGGCTTGCGGCACCGAGGTGGCGCTCTTCGGGCGGGCCATGGGTGACTCCTCGTTCGGGTCCGGGCCTCGCGCACCGGTCAGGTGTCGTGGCCCGGTGGGATCGGGCCTGTGGCGATGAGGAGGGCGGTGATCTCGTCGAGCTCCGCGCCGCGTTCGGCGATCAGGCGCTCGGCGGCCCTCGCCAGCCCGTCGAGCGCCGCCTCGCTGGCATCGTCCATCGCGTGAGCGCGCGTCAGGTCGGCCTGGAGGCGGAAGTACCGCGGCCCGTGCCCGATCCTCGAGCCCGAGGCCGGGTCGCCCGGCTCGCTGTTGATCACGGTGTGCGCCCAGTGGTCTGCGGCCTCGCTCTGGCCGTCGAAGATCGCGTTGAGCAGGGCCGGACCGCGATCGCGCGGCCAGATCCACTGCAGACGCCCCCAGCGCCGCACCGTTCGCGGCTGGAACGCCGCCACCGCGTCGCGTCCCGGCTCTCCCGTGCCGAGCGACACGACGAGGAGCTCTCGCGGGTCGAGGTCGGCGGGCTCGTCGGAGCGGCGCTTGAGCGCCTCGGAGATCGCCGCGACCGTCGGGTTGGCGGCGAAGACGCCACCGTCGACGAGCGCGCGAGCGTCGCCCTCCGTGGACGGCACCGGCCACGACGGGAAGTACGTCGGGGCGCACGCCGTCGCCATCGCGGCGTCCGTCATCAGGGGATCCGCGCGATCCGCCTCGCGCGCGCGCCAGCGCTTGAAGAACTGCGGCCCTTCGTCGGTCATGTCGTAGGCGACGACCATGACCTCGCGCAGCGCGGCGCTCAGCGGCCCCGGCCCGATCCGCTGCTCGACGACGTCCTCCAGCGCGGTGGTCGAGTACTTGGGCCCGATCCAGCCCCACAGCGACCGGACCTTCTGCCACGGGCTGCGGCGGAAGATGCGTGGCCCCTCCTCGCGGTAGAGCGCCACCAGCTTCTCGCCGTCCATGCGCGGGCGGCCCGCCTCGTCGGGAGCGGTCAACCCGAGCGCGATGAGCCCGCCCGTGGAGGTCCCGGCGAAGAGGTGGACGTAGTCGGAGACCGGCCGCCGCTCGTGCGTCGCCTCCTGGAGGCGTCGCTCCAGCTCGGCGATCACGAGCGCCGGGATCAGCCCGCGGATCCCGCCGCCGTCGATGCTGAGGATGCAGAACCGGATCTGCCGTTCGTCACCGGACGGGTCGCCGGTCGCTCGCACGGGTCGAACCTACGCCCGGCCTGCCCGGGGGACAAGCGCGGCGGAGCCGAGCGGCGGAGCCCTAGCCGCCCTCCAGCGCCGCGAGCTCGGCGGCCATCCCCTCGGCGAGGGCCGTCGGGTCGCCGACGACGCCGGCATCGGCGCACAAGCCCAGGCTCAACGTGCCGACCGCCGACAGGGCGGCGACCCGCAGCGCGTGGTGCGGGGCGATCTCGGCGAGGGCGGCCATCCCGGACAGCGGGCGGCCCAGGACGGACGCCGGCCCCGTCGGTCCGCGCACGTTGGAGACGTTCAGGGCGAAGAGGCGCGGGCTCATCGTCCAGCTCGTCAGGACGTGCTCGGCACCCGGCACGCGGTGGAGGCGGCGCTGGAGGGCGTCGAGGACCTCGGCATCACGCGCGGCCTTCCGCACGCGGGTCTGCGCGGTGATGGCGGCGAGACGGCGACCGGGCTCGGGCTCGGCCAGGGGCAGCTCCACGAAGAGGTAGGAGTCGCGGTTGCCGAGGGGATCCACCGCCGCATCGGGGTCGTGCAGGCTGACGGGGACCTTCACCCGCAGGCCACGGGGCGCGGCACCCCGCTCCGCCAGCCACCGCCGCAGCCCGCCGGCGACCATGGCCAGCAGGACGTCGTTGACCGTCGCCCCGTCCGCCGCGTGCGCGCACCGGCGGACCGCGTCGAGGGGCACGGCGGCGAGGCCGACCTCCCGGCGCGCGCCGATCCGCCCCGCGAGGGGGCTCGAGGAGCCCGCCGGGAGCAGCTCCCTGGCCGCCATCGACGTCACACGGCCCTCCGGTCCGGCCTTGCCCCGGTGCTCGGCGGCGCCGCTCGGGCCTGGCGCGGCCCACGGGGCGGTCGATCCCGGCGCAGCGCGCTCGCCGCCCGCTCCGGGGACCTCGTCGAAGAGCAGTGCGCGCACGACGCGCAGCATGCCGTCGCCGTCGAGCAGGCAGTGGTGGGCGGCGAAGACCACCACGCTGCCGCGCCCGTCCAGCCCGCCCGCCACGTCGACGCGCCACAGCGGCCGGTCCCGGGGCAGCCGCTCGGCGGCGAGTCGCCCCAGGGCGCGCCGCAGTGCCTCCGGGTCGCCCACCGGGCCGGCGTCGAGGGCCCGCACGTGGCGAGCCGCGTCGAGGCGCTCGTCCTCGACCCAGGCGGGCCGGCCGCGCGCGTCGCCCGTCAGGCGCTGTCGCAGGCGGGGGATCGACCGCAGGCGCTCCGCCACCCTGGGCACGAGGTCCTCGACCCGCAGGGCCGGGCCCGCGGCCGGCCCGTCGAGGAACAGCACCTTCGACGTGTGCCCGGCGACGACCTGCGACTCCAGGGCGAGGATCCGGGCGTCCTCCGGACTGAGCTGCTGCACGCTGCACCGCCTTCGGTCACCGCGACGCTACCGGAGCCGTGCGAGCACGGCCACGGCGCTCGGGTAGCATCGGCCCGTGGTCCGGGGGGCGCGTCGGAGCGCCATGGTGAGGTCGTGAACACCTGCGGTCGCTGCACCGAGCGGAACCCCCCGAGCGCCCGCTTCTGCTCGGCCTGCGGCGCCGCCCTGCAGCGCCCGTCGTCGCGCGAGTCGCGCCGGACGGTCACGGTGCTGTTCTGCGACCTGGTCGGCTCGACTGCGCTGGGCGAGCAGCTCGATCCCGAGGTGCTGGGCGAGCTCGTGCGACGCTACTTCGAGCGCATGAGCCGCGCCCTGGAGCGTCATGGGGCGACGGTCGAGAAGTTCGCGGGCGACGCCGTCATGGCGGTCTTCGGCGTGCCCGAGCGCAACGAGGACGACGCGCTGCGCGCCCTGCGTGCCGCCGACGAGATGCGGGCCGAGCTGCGGCGCCTCAACGAGGAGCTCCGCGAGGAGGGGGGCGCGCCGATGCAGCACCGCATCGGCATCAACACGGGAGAGGTCGTCTCCGGCGACCCCCGTCTCGGTCAGGGGCTCGTCCTCGGCGACGCCGTCAACGTCGCGGCGCGCTTCGAGCAGCACGCGGCGCCCGGGGAGGTCCTGCTCGACCCCGTGACGCGCGAGCTGGCCGGTCCGCACATCCGCACCGAGGCCGTCCCGCCGCTCGTGGCCAAGGGCAAGTCCCAGCCCCTGCCGGCGTTCCGGCTCCTCGAAGTCGGTGCGGCGACCGACGACGCGCCGGTCGTGGCGCGCACGCCGCTCGTCGGGCGCGCCCGGGAGCTCGACGACCTGCGTCGCGGCGTTCGCCGCTCCTTCGCCGACGGCGCGTCGGGATGGGTCCTCGTGCGTGGTCCGGCCGGCATCGGGAAGAGCCGGCTCGTCGGCGAGCTCCTCGAAGCGCTCGCCCCGGCCCGGGTGGTCCGCGGGCGGTACCTGCCGTACGGACAGCCCGCCGCTGGCCCGCTCGGCGACGTGCTCCGGGCCGTCGCGCGGATCGACCGCGACGACGACCCGGAGGCCATCGTGCGGCGCATCACCGGTGTGCTCGGCGGCGACGCCGGCGCTGCCACGCTGGCCCCGCACCTGGCGGCCACGGCCGGGCTGACCGAGGCCCCCGTCGAGGCCGCCGACTCCCTGGCCGCCCTGGCCCGGCTGTGGACGGCGCTGGGCGCGGACCGGCCGGTCGTCGTGGTGCTCGAGGACGCGCACTGGTCCAAGGGCCGCACCCTGGACCTCATGCTGCGGTCCCTCCCGGCGGCGACGCCGAACGGCGTCGTGCTCGTCGTGGTCGCCCGCTCGGACGAGACCGAGGCGCTGCCGCGCGCGTGGCCACGGCCGGCGGACGTCATCGTCGACCTGGGCCCGCTCGGCGACGCGGCGGCCGAGGAGCTGGCCGCCCACCTGCTCGCGGGCGACGAGCTCGGGGCGGCCGGGGCGCGCTCGGCCCTGCTGGCCCGCGCGGCCGGCAACCCGCTCTTCCTGCGGGAGCTCGTCCGGACGTCGCGCGAGCAACCGGGCGACCTGCGGGCGGCCGCCATCCCGCCGACGGTGGAGGCGCTGCTCTCCTCACGCCTGGAGCGGCTCCCACCGCTCGCCCGGCTCGTCGCCGAGCGCGCGGCCGTCGTCGGCCCCAGCTTCACCGACCGCGCCGTGGAGGCGCTCCTCGGTGCCGAGCGCCCGCGCGTGGCCGAGGGCCTCGAGCAGCTCCAGCGCCTGGGGCTCGTGCGCCGCGCCGACCCGGTGCTCCCCGGTCAGGGCTACGCCTTCGCGCACGCCCTCTATGCCGAGAGCGCCTACCGCGGACTGCTGCGAGCGACCCGCGCCGAGCTGCACCAGGCCCTCGCCGACTGGCTGGAGACGTCGGCCGCCGATCGCCTCGCCGGCCACCGCGAGCGCCTGGGCCACCACCTCGAGCGCGCCGTGCTGGAGCGACGCGCGCTCGGGCGCCACGACGCGGAGACCGATCGCACGGCGTTGCGCGGCGCCCGCTGGCTCGGCGACGCGGGACGCCGGGCCCTCGCCCGTGACGACGCGCCGGCCGCGGCGGACCTCCTCGCCCGGGCCCGTGACCTGCTGCCGGTCGACGTGCCCGAGCGCGCCGAGCTCACGCTGCGCCTCGGCGTGGCGCGCGCCGAGCTGGGCGACCTGGCCGGCGCCGACGGGCTGCTGCGCGAGCGCCTCGGGGTGCGCCGCCGCGGACACGCGCACCTCCTCTACGCGGACGGCGACGGTCGCGACCGGGTGCACGACCTCGGCGTCACGGACGTGACCATCGGCCGCGAGCCCGAGAGCGGGCTGGCGCTCGGCTGGGACCAGGAGGTGTCGCGCCACCATGCCCGGCTGGTGCGCGAGCAGGACGGGTGGGCCCTCGTGGACGACGGGACCTCGCGCAACGGCTCCTTCGTCAACGGCCGCCCCCTCGTGCATCGCCGAGCGCTCGTCGACGGCGACGTCCTGCGCTTCGGCGAGACCCACGTCGTGTTCCGGGCGCCGGGCGAGCGGCCCCGGACGCCCCCACGGCCGAGCGCGACGACCGTGCTCTCGCCCGACAAGCTCGGCGGCCAGGCGTAGCGGCGACACGATCGGCGCGCTTCGGCCGCGAGACGTCCGGGAGGTGGCGATGGCCGGGCGGAGCCAGTAGCGTCGGCAGCGGCAACCTGGGGAGGCGAGCGCGCTGCGACTCGACGCGATCTCTGGACCGCATGCAGGCCGCGCCTTCGTCGTGCGCGGGATCCTGGTCATCGGCCGGGCGCCCGAGTGCGAGCTGCACCTGGCCGACCGCAAGGTGTCACGCCGTCACGCCGTCCTGCGTCTCGGCCGGGACAGCCTGATCGTCCAGGACGACGACTCCCTCAACGGCACGTGGGTCAACGACCGCCGGATCCTCGACGCGGTCGTCGCGCGCGGCGGCGACCGGATCCGCGTCGGCGGCTCCGAGTTCGTCGTCCGCGACCGCGACGACGACGGGGACGAGGATCCCGAGCGCGCCGCGCCAGGCGCCGGCTTCGAGGCGTCGCTCACCGTGCCGGTGTCCGGTGGCGGCCACCGCGAGCGTTCGACCGCGCTGGTGCGCGGGGCGGTCCCGTGACGCGTCGCCTCGGCCTGGGCGACGTCCTCGCGGGCCGCTTCCAGCTCGTCGCGGACGTGGGGGAGGGCGGCATGGGCCGCGTCTTCGAGGCGCTGGACCTCAGGCACGACCGGTCGGCCGCGGTCAAGGTCATCTACCGGCGGCTCGCCCACGACCCCGAGTTCCGGACGCGCTTCGCCCGCGAGGCGGAGGCGGCGGAGCGCGCGAACCACCCGCACGTGCTGCCCGTGTGGTCCTACGGCGAGGAGGACGGGCACCTCTACCTCGTCACGCCGCTGTGCGACACGGACCTCGCCGGGCTCATCGAGGACCGCGGGCCGCTCGAGGTCACGCGAGCGCTGTCCGTCACCAGCCAGGTGGCCTGGGCGCTGGACTGGGCGCACGGCCGCGACATCGTCCACCGCGACGTCAAGCCGGAGAACATCCTGCTCGTCGCGGGGCCGGCCGAGCCGCACGCCTACCTCGGGGACTTCGGGCTGGCCAAGGTGGCCAGCAACGCGACGCTGACGCGCCACGGGACGGCGGCGGGGCTGTCGCCGGCGTACGCCGCCCCCGAGCAGTGGCGTGCCGACCGGGTCACGCCGGCGACCGACCAGTACGCGCTGGCCGGGACGCTCTACTGCTGCCTGACGGGTCATCCCCCGTTCTGGCCGCTGCGGGACACGCAGGCGCTGCAGGACGCGCACCTCGAGGCCGAGCCACCGCCCGCCGAGGAGCCGGCGAACCCGGCCACCGCGCGCGTCCTGGGCGCGGTCCGCCGCGGTCTGGCCAAGGACCCCGACGACCGCTACGCGAGCTGTGGCGCGCTCATCGCCGCGGCCCGTTACGCCCTCGCCGACCGCCCGGTGGAGACCGCCGGCACCGTCGCCGACGCGCCGGCCGGCGCGGACGACACCGATCCCGAGCACCCGTTCAGCGCGCGCCGCGGCCGCGAGCGCCCGCCGCTCACGCGGGCCCGGGCCGACGCACCGGCCGTCGCCACCGCGGACGACGGAGCGCCGCCCTCCGGCGGTGGCACCGGGGTCGCCGCGCCCGCGTCGGCTCCGGAGGGCGGCGGGCACGCGGCCGTCCGGCGGCGGCGGACCGGGTCCCTGCTGGCGGCGCTGGGCGCCCTGGTCGCGCTCGGGGTCGTCGCCGCGCTCCTCCTCGGCGGCGACGAGCAGAAGGCCGGCGGGATCCGGGTGCTGCCCGCCGTCGCGGCGGGCGCCCGCCCCACGGACGCCGTCGCCGTCGGAGGCACCGTCTGGGTGGCCAACGGCGACGACGGGACCCTGAGCCCGTTCGACGCCCGGACCGGCCGTCGTGCCGGCGAGGACGTCCGCGCCCTCAGCAACGGCTTCCGGCTGGCGGCCGCCGGCGGGACGCTCTGGACCATCGCGAGCAGCGGGCGGGACGTGCTGCGCGTCGACACGCAGGCCACGCCGCCGGTGACCACCACGCGGCAGCTCGACGCCGACCCCTACGACATCGCCGCCGACCGCCGCGGCGCGTGGATCATCGCCCCCGGGGCCAGCCGCCGCAGCCGCGCCGGACGGCTCATCGCGCTCGACCTCGTGACGGGCGCTGCCCGCCCGGCCGTGCCGACCGCGGGCGAGCCGACCGCGGTGGCGGCCGCGCGTGGAGCGGTGTGGGTGCTCGAGGGCGGGTCGGGGATCGTCGAGTCGGTCGAGGCGTCCGCCGGTCGCGTCCGCGGACGCCCCATCCGCGTCGACGCCGGCAGCCACGCCATCACGACGGACGGCCGCTGGCTCTGGGTGGCGAGCCCGCGTCGACGGCTGCTGCGCATCGACCCGGGCACGCGGGCCGTCAAGGCCTTCGGCGCCCCCGCCGGCGGCGACCTGGTCGCGCTGGCGGCGGGCGGTGGGGCGATCTGGTGGATCGACAAGGCCCGCGGCCTCGTCTCCCGGATCGACACCGCGACCGGCCAGGTCCGGGCGCCGGTGCGCGTCGGGCCGGACGCGGGCGGCGCCGCCGTCGCCGGCGGGGCGCTCTGGGTCACGACGCCCTCGAGGAACGCGGTGGCGCGGCTTCGGCTCTGAGCCCGGTCAGTGGCCGTGCTCGTGCGCCGCGCCGGGCGCCCCGTGGCGGACCAGCACGCGACCGGCGATCTTCGCCATCTGCTGGTGGCACGCGTGCTGGTCCTCCCAGCCGTGCCAGTTGCCGCCCTGGAACCGAAGTCCCGTCGGCGAGGCCGGCGACATGCGCTGCTTGAGGAAGTGGCTGCTGACGGCGACGTTGACCGGCTCGCTCTCGCCCGGCGGGAGGACCGTCGTCAGGCCCACGAGACGGCCGCGGTCGTCGACGAGGGGCCCACCGGACATCTGCCCGTAGGGCTGGGTGGCGATCTCGTGGACCACCACCGACGGGAAGTCGGGCAGCCGCCGCGCCACCTTGGCGCTCACGCCGACCGCGGCCACGTCGCCGCTCAGCTTGATGAGGCTCGGCTTCGTGGCCGTGGCCGGCTTGAGGTAGCCGACGGCGGTGACCGCGTCCCCGATCTGGAGGTCGTCGGAGTCCCGGACCCTGATCGCGGGGGCGGACGGGTTGGGGTGCAGCTGGAGCACCGCGAGGTCGTTGCACTGCGCGCGGGCGATGAGCTCTCCGTGGACGGGGCGGCCGCCGACCGTCACGTCGATGGCGCTCGCGTTCTCGACCAGGTGGTCGCTCGTGAGCACGAGTCCTCGTCTGGCGTCCCAGACGACGCCGCTGCCGTGGGCATGGGCACCGTGCGCCGCCGGGGCGCGACGCTCGCCGGGCGGCTGGGCCACGATCGAGACCGTGCTGCGCTGCACGAGGCGCACGAGGTCCTTCGTCGAGAGCGGGCCCGCGTCGTTCGCCGCCGTGCTGGGTCGGGCCTGGTGGTCCTCGGAGCTCGACCCGCAGGCGGTCGCGCCCAGGACCGACGCCGTGAGGAGCGCCGCCCACGCGACGCGGCGCACGAGGCGCCTGGGGCGGCTCGCGCTCCGGAACGGCGCCGGCGGGTCGGGCATCGGGCTCCCCCCTGAGCAGCACGCTGGTGGGCGAGGCCATACTACCCCAGGGACATGGGCCGGAAGGCGGATGCGAGGAGAGGGACATGGGGCTGTACGGCGAGCACGTCCTGCCGCGGATCATCGACGTCGCCTGTGGGCTGAAGAACGCCGAGCCGCTGCGACGCCGCGTCTGCGCCGGGCTCGAGGGCGAGGTGGTGGAGATCGGCTTCGGCTCGGGGCTCAACGTCCCGTTCTACCCCCCGGCGGTCACCCGGGTCGCCGCGGTGGAGCCGGCCGACGTCGGGTGGAAGCTGGCCGGGCGACGCCTGAGGGCGACCAGCGTCCCGGTGCAGCGGTCCGGGCTCGACGGCCAGGCGCTGCCGTTCCCCGATGACAGCTTCGACACCGCGCTGTCGACGTGGACGCTGTGCACGATCCCCGACGTCGCCGCCGCCCTCGTCGGAGGTGCGGCGCGTCCTCAAGCCCGGAGGGACCCTGCGCTTCGTCGAGCACGGGCTGGCCCCGGACGAGCGCGTGCGTCGCTGGCAGCGTCGCCTCGAGCCGGCGCAGAAGCGGCTCTTCGGCGGCTGCCACCTCACCCGGCCGGTCGCCGACCTGGTGACGAGCGCCGGCTTCACGATCACCGACCTCGACGTCTTCTACGAGGAGGGCACCCCGAAGCCCATGGGGGCCGACTCCCTCGGCTCGGCCGTGTCGCCCTGATGGACGGCGGTGCTGCGGCGCGGGCGGGTGCACGTGCGACGACCACGACCGTCGGGGTGGGGGGAGGAGCGACGCTCCGCGACGTCGTGGAGGCGCTGGCGCCGCTCGAGCGGCGCGCCGGATCGTCCGCCGAGCGGGAGGCCGCGGCGTGGCTCGTCGCGCGCCTGCGCGAGGCCGGTGCGCGCGACCCGCGCCGCGCGGTGACGGTCACCGAGGCGGTCGCGCGCGAGCTCGCCGGCCACTGAGGCGGGTGGCGACCGTGGTGTGGACGAACTGGGCGGGCGATCAGCGCTGTGCGCCCGCGGAGATCGTGCGACCCACCGGCGAGGACGAGCTGGCCCACCTCGTGGCGGACGCGGCCTCGCGCGGGCTGCGCGTGCGGGCCGTGGGCAGCGGGCACTCGTTCTCCGACATCGCCTGCAGCGACGGGATGCTGGTGGACACCTCCGGGATGCAGCGGGTGATCGCCGCCGATCCCGGGTCCGCCCGGGTGACCGTCGAGGCCGGCATCAAGCTGCACGCGCTCGGACCGCAGAACGCCCGCCACGGCCTGGCGATGGAGAACCAGGGCGACATCGACACGCAGGCGCTCGGCGGCGCCCTGGCGACGGCGACGCACGGCACCGGCATCCGCTTCGGCAACCTCTCCGCGCGCGTGGTGGGCGTGCGCCTGGTGACCGCGACGGGTGACGTCGTCGAGGTGACCGGCGACGCGGATCCCGAAGGGCTGCTCGCGGCGCGCGTGTCGCTCGGAGCGCTGGGCATCGCGTCGCAGGTGACGCTCGAGTGCGTGCCGCTGTACACCCTGCGGCGCCACGACCGGCCGCTGCCGCTGGCCGACGTCCTCGATCACCTCGACGAGCACGTCGACGGCAACGACCACTTCGAGTTCTTCCTGTGGCCCTACACCCGCACGGCGATGACCCGCTCGATGACGCGCAGCGACGCCGCGCCAAGGCCGACGGCCCGCTGGAAGCGCGCGCTCCGCGAGCACGTGGTCGAGCACCACGTGCTCAGCCTCGTCTGCCGCAGCGGGCGCCGCTTCCCCGGCCAGGTGCCGCGGCTCAACGGGCTGATCGCCTCGGCGCTGGGCGAGTCGCGCGTGCAGGACCACGCCCACCGGGTCTACGCGACGCGGCGCGACGTGCGCTTCACCGAGACCGAGTACGCGATCCCCCGCGCCCATGCGCGCGAGGCGCTCGAGCGCGCGCTGGCGCTGGTCGAACGGCGCAGGCTGCCGATCCTGTTCCCCTTCGAGGTGCGCTTCGCCGCCGGCGACGACGCCTTCCTGTCCACGGCCCATGGCCGCGAGACGTGCTACATCGCCGCGCACCAGTACACCGGCATGGAGTTCGAGTCGTTCTTCCGTGGCTTCGAGGAGATCATGGACGCCTACGGCGGGCGACCCCACTGGGGCAAGCGCCACTACCAGTCCGCGGCGACGCTGCGCGAGCGCTACCCGCAGTGGGACCGCTTCCAGGCCGTTCGCGCGCGCCTGGACCCCGGCGGCGTGTTCGCCAACGACCACACCCGTCGCGTGCTCGGTCCCGTCGCCGTGCCGGTGCACCGCTGATGCTCACCGCCAGCGGAGCGCCTGCAGCGCTACGCGAGCGCGTTCGCCGGTCTCGACGCGCCGTTCGCGTTCGTCGACCTCGACGCGATGTGGTCCAACTCGGCCGACATGCTCCGGCGCAGCGCCGGCAAGCCGATCCGCGTCGCGTCCAAGTCCCTGCGCTGCCGCGCGCTGCTCGGCACCGTCCTGCGGCGCGACCCCGGCTACCAGGGCCTGCTCACCTTCACGCTGCCCGAGACGCTGTGGCTGGCGTCCCAGGGGTTCGGCAACCTCCTGGTCGCCTACCCGTCGACGGATCGCGCGGCCCTGCGGGGGCTCGCCGAGCTGACCGCCGAGGATCCCGGGGGAGCGCCGGTGGTCATGGTCGACTCCACCGAGCACCTCGACCTCATCGAGGCCGCCGTCGGCGCCGGCGCCGTGCCGCTGCGCGTCTGCCTGGACTTCGACGCCTCGCTGTGGCTCGCCGGCGGCCGTGTGCGGATCGGGCCGAAGCGCACCCCGATCCACACGCCCCAGCGGGCCCGGGAGCTCGCCGAGCGGATCGCCGCGCGCCGGAGCGTCACGCTCGTCGGGATGATGTCCTACGAGGGCCACATCGCCGGGCTCGGCGATCGGGTCCCCGGCGCCCCGGTGAAGAGCGCGGTGATCGCCCGCATGCAGCGCGCCTCCTACCGCGAGCTGCGGGAGCGCCGCGCCGCGGCCGTCGCCGCGGTCTCGCAGGTCGCCGAGCTGGAGTTCGTCAACGCCGGCGGGACCGGCGACCTCGAGCGGGTCGCCACCGAGCCGGCGATGACCGAGGCGACCGCGGGCTCGGGCTTCTACGCCCCGACGCTCTTCGACACCTACTCGAGCTTCGGCCTGCAGCCCGCCGCGATGTTCGCGCAGCCGGTCTCGCGGCGGCCGGGGCGCGGCGTCGTCACGGTCCTCGGCGGCGGCTACCCCGCCTCCGGGGCCGGCGCCAAGGACCGCCTGCCGACCCCGTACCTGCCTCCGGGCCTCGCCCTGGACCCGATGGAGGGCGCCGGCGAGGTCCAGACCCCGCTGCGCGGCGCCGCCGCCGACCACCTGCGCGTGGGCGACAACGTCTACTTCCGCCACACGAAGGCCGGCGAGCTCTGCGAGCGCTTCGACCGGCTGTACCTGCTCCAGGGCTCGTCGATCGTCGACGAGGTGCCCACGTACCGGGGCGAGGGCAAGAGCTTCCTGTGAGCGCGCTTCGTGTCATCGTCGCGGCGTGATGTCGACCAGACCCACCCCCGCCGACCTCGACGCGGCCCGCCGGCGGGTCGCGCTCGCCGCCCGCCGCCTCGCCGCGGAGGGCCTCGTGATCGGGACCGCGGGCAACGTCAGCGAGCGCGTGGCCGAGCTCGTGGCGATCACGCCGACCGGCGCCGCGCTGGACGCGCTGACCGCGGACGAGGTGACCGTGGTCGACCTCGCCGGTGGGCACGTCGACGGCGAGCTGGCGGCGACGTCCGAGCTCGACCTGCACCTCGGCGTCTACGCGCGCTTCGCGGCCGGCGCGCGTCGTCCACACGCACGCGCCCATGGCGACCGCGCTCTCGTGCGTGCTCGACGAGCTGCCGTGCCTCCACTACCAGCTGCTGCTGCTGGGCGGGCCGGTGCGGGTCGCGCCCTACCGCACCTTCGGCACGCCGGCGCTGGCCGAGGTCACGCTCGACGCGCTCGAGGGCCGCGCCGCCGCGCTGATGGCCAACCACGGCGCGATCGCCCACGGCCACGACCTCGACGCGGCCGTGCAGCAGTCGCTCCTGCTCGAGTGGGGCTGCACCCTCTACTGGCGGGCCGCCGCCGTCGGCACGCCGCGGGCGCTCGACGAGCAGGCGCGCGCCGACGTCGTGTCGGCGGCCGTCGCGCGCGGCTACGGGACGACCCGGCCGGCGGCGCGATGACCGTCATCGCCCTCGGCGTCCACGTCGTCGACGTCCTGGCCCGGCCCATCGAGGCGATCCCGGCGGGCCAGGGCGGCCAGCTCGTCGACGAGATCCGCATCACGCCCGCGGGCACCGCCGCGGGGACGGCCGTGACGCTGGCCAAGCTCGGCGCCAAGGTGCGCAGCGCGGGGGCGATCGGCACCGACGCGCTCGGGGACGTGCTGCTCGACCTGCTCGGCCGGCACGGCGTCGACACGAGCCTGCTGGTCCGCCGCGCCGACGTGCAGACGTCGGCGAGCGTCCTGCCGATCCGGCCCGACGGCTCGCGCCCGGCCTTCCACGTCGTCGGCGCGAACGCGACGTACTCCGCGGCCGACGCGCCGTGGGACGCGATCGCCGCGGCGACCCACCTGCACCTCGGGGCGCCCGAGTTCATGGGCGGTGAGGAGGCGGCGAAGATCCTGTCCTTCGCCCGCGAGCACGGCGTCGTGACGTCGGCCGACCTGCTGGCGCCGGGTGAGCAGGCCGCCGCGATCCGCGACTGGATCGCCCCGATGCTCGAGCACCTCGACCACCTGCTGCCCAACGACGAGCAGGTGCTGGGGTTGACCGGCGCCGACGACCTCGCGTCCGGCTGCCGCGGGCTGCTCGACCGCGGCGTCGGCTGCGTCGCCGCGACGGCCGGCGCCGACGGCGCGATCGTGGTCGACGCCGGCGGGGTGCAGCGGGTCCCGGCGTACGCCGTCGAGGTCGTCGACACGACCGGGTGCGGGGATGCCTTCTCCGCCGGCTACCTGCGCGGGCTGGCGCTCGGACGCCCCGGTCGCGACGCCGCCGTCCTGGGCTGCGCCGCCGCGGCCCTCGTCGCGCAGGGGCTCGGCACCGACCACGGCGTGTTCGACCTCGCCGCGGCCGACGCGTTCGCGGCGCGGACGCCGACGCGCTGATCCGGGGGACGCGCCCGGAGCGCGCGACCCCGGCGGTGCCGATGGCGGAGACTGGGGGAGATGCACCTCCCGTTCCGCGCCCGCCCGGCGGCCGCGGCGGCGGTCACCGTCGCCGCCGGCCTGGCCGCCCTCGCCGCGCCGCTCGCCGGGGCCGCGCCGCCCGCCGGGGCCGCGCCCGCCGCCGAGCCCGCGCGGGCCGAGCAGGGCACGCGCTCGTCCCTGGGCGCGGTCGCGGACGACTACGCCAGCCGGGGCGTCAGCCGGGGGCGCGGCGCGCGGGCCCGGCGCCTGCGCATCGACGCCCGCCCCAGGGCGGTCGCGCACCTGCGCTTCGACCTGCGGCGCCTCGCGGGCCGGAGGGTCACCGGCGCCGTGCTGCGCGTCTACCCGCTCGGGACCTCGCGCCCGGGCTTCGTGGTGCGCGCGCGCCGCGGGCCGGCGGCGCGCTCCGGCCGCGTGCGGCGCGGGCGCTGGACGCGGGTCGACGTGCGCCGGCTCGTCGCCGGAAGCGGACCCCTGCGCCTGACGCTCGCGACCCGCAGCCGCCGCGGGCTCGCGATCGCCAGCCGCGAGGTCCGCCGCCGTCGGCCGCGGCTCGTGGTCACGAGCACGGCGCGCGCCAAGCCGCCCGCCAAGCCGCCCGTCACGCCGCCCGCGCCGCCGCCGCCGCGCCGCCCGGCCGGCGCGGTGCGGGTCGCCGCGGTGGGGGACATCCACCCGCCGTCCGCCTCCTCGACGAGCGCGGCGACGGCGGCCGAGGCCGCCAAGGCCGACCTCATCCTCGGGCTCGGCGACTACCAGTACCAGTCCGGGACGATGGCGGACTTCAACGCCTACTTCGACAAGGACTGGGGCCCGCTCGTCCGCAAGATGTACCCGGTCCTGGCGCCGACGCACGACCAGGACTGGCGCGCCGCCGACCCGCTGCGCTACTTCAACGGCGGGGGTGCGCACGGCTACCGCTCCCCCGTCACCCTCAAGCCCCTGACGCCGTACTCCTTCGACCGCGGGGCGTGGCACGTCGTCGTGCTGCCCGACGCGTGCGCGCGGGTGCGCGGGTGCGACCTGGCCGCGATCACCGCGTGGCTGAAGGCCGACCTCGAGCGCCACCGCACCCGGTGCACGGTGGCCGCCTGGCACCAGCCGTACTTCGCCAGCAGCACCGAGCAGCACGACCCCTTCGACGCCGTCCGGCCCTGGGTCGACCTGCTGTACGCCCACCGCGTCGACGTGGTCCTCACCGGCCACCAGCACGCGTACGAGCGCTTCGCGCCCCAGGACGCGGCGCGGCGCGCGGACCCCCGCGGCCCCCAGGCGTTCGTGGTCGGGACGGGCGGCATCGGCCTCTACCCCTTCACGAGCACGGCCCCGAACAGCGTCACCCGCCAGGCCTCGACCTACGGGGTCCTGAACCTCACCCTGCGCGACGGGTCCTACGACTGGCGCTTCGTGCCCGTGGCCGGCGGGACGTACACCGACCGCGGCACGCTCACCTGCCGCTGACGGGGCGCAGCTCCCACAGCCGCCCCGCGGCCGAGGCGTAGTAGAAGCGGCCGCCGAAGCCCGGCGCGACGATGTTGCCCGGCGCCGGACCCGGCGCCAGCGTCGCGGTGCGGGCGACCTCGGTCCCGGTCCGCTCGTCGAGCCAGACGACCTGCTCGGCTCCGGTGTGCGAGTCGGGGACCACGACCTGCCGGTGCGCGGCGTCGCCGACGAGCGCGGAGAAGGCCAGGGACCGCAGCGGCCGGCTCCAACGGACGCGGAAGCCCCGGCGCGCGTCCAGGCGCAGCGCCGCCATCCGCCCCGCCGCCGTGTCGTGGGTGACGACCGTGCGCGTCGCGGCGTCGAGGGCGGCCTTCGAGACGATCCAGCTGCGCCCGCCCACGCCGGCGAACGGCCGGATCCGGAACACCCGGCGGCTGTCGCGGCTGTCGACGGCCGTCACGGTGAGCGGCTCGTCGGAGGGCAGGAAGTTCGTCTGGACGACGACGAACCGGCCGAGCAGCCCGGGTCCCGTCCCCGGCTGCTGGCCGCCGGTGCGGTAGGTGACCGGGCCCCAGCCGCGGTCGAGCCGCAGGCGGCCGTGCCGGTAGGCGTAGCGGAAGAGGTGGTCGCGGCCGGCGACGTAGACGACGTCCCGCCCGCCGGCGCGGCCGGCGGTGATGCGACCGGTGACCGGCTCGGGCGGCGTGCGCACGTCGAGCACGCGGAGACGGCGCGGGTCGACGACGACCAGCCGCGTCGGGAGCGCGTTCGCGGCGGCGCAGGTCAGCCCGGTGATCGCGCCCGTCTGCGCGGACGGGAGGGCGGTCGCCGGGCACGGCCCGCGCTCGAGCTCCTTCGTGACGATCCGGCCGTCGGGCAGGACGACCATGCCGTTGTAGGCGGCGCCGGTCTGACCGGCGTCCTCCGGGAGCACGCGCCGGGCGAGCGTCCGGCCGGTGCGCGGGTCGAGCTTGACGAGGACGTTGCCGTAGACCGCGTAGACGAAGCCGTTGCCGTGGGCCAGCACGACGCCCGGGTAGCTCCACTGCCCCGGCGGGCTGCGGTCGGGGATCCGGGTCCGCCAGCGCTGGCGCAGCGTGGCCGGGTCGAAGCTCGCGACGTACCCGCCCTCGGTCGCCGCGTCGGCGCCGTAGCCGTAGAGGTAGAGCTGGTCGCGCCGGCGCGTGACGGCGTCGTAGGGCGTCGCGACGTCCTGCGGCGAGGACCGCAGCGCGATCGCCGGCCGTCGCTCCCCCGTCAGCTCCGCCAGGGTGCACGAACGGGGGAAGACCTGGGTGCGGTCCGAGCCGGCGTGCTCGAAGGGCGCGACCGTCGCGAAGTACGCGCCGGCGGTGGGGCCGGGTCGCATGGTCCGCGTCCGCGCGCAGGGATCGCGCCCGGGTGGGGCGCCGGCCTCGGCGGGCACGGCGCAGGCCAGCGCGGCGAGGACCGCGGCGGCCATGCCGCCGGCCACGCGCAGCGCGGCGCTCACGCCACGGCCTCGGAGGGGCGACCGGCCACCACGACCCGCGCGATGGTCGTCAGGGACTGGTAGTAGACGTCGCGCGCGAAGCCGGGGGCCGGGAAGAGGAAGCCCTGGCTCGGCGACGGGACGTCGACGCGCGCCTTGTCCTCCCCGGTGTCGAGGTCGAGCACGACGAGCTGGTCGCGGCCCGTCCGCAACGAGGCACGGCGGGCGGCGGCGGACTGCGCCAGCGCCTGCAGCGGCGCGCGCAGCGCGCGGCGCACGAGCGGCCGCCGCAACGTGGGGGTGTCGCGCCAGTCCTGCGCGACGAGCTCGCGGGTGTCCGGGTACAGGATGAGGTGCCCCGCGTGGGCGAAGCCGTCCCGGCGCCAGAGCGGCTCGAGCTCGTCGCCGGCCAGGCGCCACGCGCGCAGGACCGCGTTGCCGGCGTCGTAGGCCACGACGACGCCGCCCACCGGGTCCCAGGCCGGCGGGTTGGACTCCGTGCCGTAGGGCAGGCCGCTGATCTCGACCGAGCGCACCGCCCGGTCGTCGTCGCGCCGCGCCCACCACAGGCGCACCGGGTCCGGGGCGACGCCCGTGCCGAGCATCGTGCGGTCGGTGTGGTTGCGCCCGTTGTCCATCCACAGGACGTGGTGGTCGGTGATCACCGGGTCCCAGCCGTAGCTGCGCCCCGGCGCCGGCCCGTAGGAGGGCTGCCACCGCTCGTCCACGGTCAGCCGCCCGGCGTCCCGGTCGAGGCGCAGGCCGAAGACGACCGTCGTCCCGACGGCGACGACGAGGTCGCCGTCGCCGGCCAGCCGCGCGATCGACGGCTCGGGGAGGCGCAGCGGCGGGGCGACGGGCAGGAGCGTCACCGGGTCCAGGACCGAGACGGTGGAGGGCTCGAGCCCCGCCGGCGCGTCGCAGTCCTTCGTCACCAGCTCGCCGCCGTCGAGCACGACGAACGAGTTGTGCGGCCGCGCGACGGGCAGGCGGTGCGACGCGAGCACGTCCAGGTCGGCGCTGAGGCGGTGGGCCCACCGGCCGAAGACGAGGTGCAGGTCGCCGGTGGCGTGTGCCGCGATCCCGCCCGGCCAGTACGTCCCGCCGGGCAGCCGCGGCGTCGACGCCGTGACCGCGAGCGTCTCCGGGTCCAGCCGCTCCACCCAGCCCTCGACGGGCGTGGCCAGCGGCCGGCGGCCGGCCATGCCGTGGCGCAGCGCGTAGAGCTCGCCGGGGTCCCGCCGGACCAGCAGGTCGGTCCCGAAGGCGTCGACCGCGGCGGCCACCTCGAGGTGCTCGCCGGGCCGGACGCCCAGCCCGGGGACCCCGTCGGCGCTGCCGTGGCGCAAGGGGCCGCCGTCCTCGCACGTCCACGGCTGGGGCCAGTAGGCACCGGGCATCGAGCGGCCAGCCTACCCGAAGGGTGGACACCGTGTGACACGTCCTGTGCGGAAGGCGGAGGCCGGTCAGTCGTCGCTGCCGCTGCCGCGGCCGCGACCACGGCCGCCGTTGTCGTCGCTCGAGCCGCTCCCGCCGCTGGACCCGCTCGAGCCGCTGTCGCCGGAGCCGGAGCCGCCGGAGCCCGAGCCGGAGCCGCCGGAGCTCGAGCCGGAGCCGCCGCTCGAGCCCGTCGAGCCCGAGCCGCTGCCGCCCGGGGTCGAGCCCGAGCCGCTGGAGCCGCGCTTGTCGTCCGTGCCGCCGCCCGAGCCGCCCGGCGAGCGCCCGCCGCGGTCGTCGCCGGGCGTGGTCGTGGTCCCGGACGTCGTCGAGCGGTCCGCGCGCCGACGGCGCGGGGTCGCGGGCGGGGTGGATCGGGCCGCGGCCGGCGCCAGCTCGTCGCCGGCGCGCAGCGGCCGGGCGGACAGCCCGACGGAGTCGCCCGAGATCGCGTTGGCGGCCAGCCCGATGCCGAGGGCCGCGCCGATCCCCAGCACCGCCAGCACGACGCCGAGCGCGATCGTCCGCGGGGTCATCGCTCCTCCACGATCGTCCGCGGGGTCATCGCTCCTCCACCCCGGCCGTCAGGGGCCGGGGCGCGGCCGGCGTGTCGTCGCCGGGCGTGCTCGCCGCGAGCGGCAGCCGCACCTCGGCACGGGCGCCGCCCTCGGGGCGGGTGGCGATGCGGGCGTCGCCGCCCCAGCGCCGGGCCAGCACGCGCACGATCGTCAGCCCCAGGCCGCTGCCGCCGGGGCGCGACGACCGCGAGCTCCCGCGGAAGAACCGCTCGAAGACGCGCTCCTCCTCGCCGGGCCCGAGCCCGGGCCCGGCGTCGAGCACCGCCAGGCGTCCGTCGCCGCCGGCGGCGTCGAGCTCGATCGCGACCGTCGTCCCCGGCGCGGTGTGGTCGAGGGCGTTCTCGACCAGGTTGTCCAGCACGGCCGCGACGTCCTCGGCGGAGGCCCGCACGCGGGCGCCGCCGCTGTGGTCGCGGAGCGCGAGGCCGAGGTCGCGCTCCTCGGCGACGCCCCGCCACCGCTGCACCGCCGCCTCCCCCGCGGCCGACAGCGCGAGCGGCGCGGGCGCGGGCGGGCGCTGGCCCTCCCGCGCGAGCGTCAGGAGGTCGGTCACCGTGCGCGCCAGCCGCTCGGCCTCGTGCTCGCCGGCGTCGAGGTCGCGGCGGAGCGCGTCGTCGTCGGCCTTGAGGCCGGCCGCCTCCAGCCGCAGCCGCAGCCCCGTGAGCGGGGTGCGCAGCTGATGGGCGGCGTTGGCCACGAAGTCGCGCTGGGCGGCCATGGACTGGCCGACGCGCTCGGTCATGTCGTTGAACGCGTGCGCGACCTCCCGGTGCTCGCGCGCGCCGCCCTCCTGCGCGCGGGCGTCGAGGTCGCCCGCCTCGACGCGCCGGGCGGCGGCGGTGAGGCCGCGCAGCGGCCGCGACAGGTAGCCCGCCAGCATCCAGGCCACGAGGAGCCCGAGCGCCAGGGCGGCCACGCCGAGGCCGATGAGCGCGAGCGTGTCGCGGCGAACCTCCGCGCGCACCGCGTCCACGGACTGCGTCACCCGCACGGCGCCGGTGCGACGCGCGCCCTCGACGATCGGGACCGCGGTGAACAGCAGCTCCTCGTCGAGCGAGGCGCTGCGTCGCGTGCCCTGCGACACGCCGCCCGCCAGCGCGGCGCGGATCTCGGGCCGGCTCGTGTACGAGGTCGCCGAGAGGCCCGTCCCGGCCGAGTCGGCGACGAGCGCCCCGCGCGCGTCGACCACGATGACCCGGCCGCCGACGGCGGCGGACGCGGTCCGCACGAGCGGCCGCACCTGCGCGGGGCGGCCGACGCGGCCCGCGGCGCTCGCGGCGACGAGCTGGGCCTGGCTGGCCGCCTCCGCCTTGACCTCGGCGTCCACGCGCCGGGACAGGTTCAGGGCGAGCGGGACCTCGAGCGCGACGAGCATGAGCACGAGCACGTAGGCGAACGCCGCGAGCTGCCAGACCCGGACGCTCAGGACGACGCGCCCCCGGGCCGCTCCTCGCCGGGCCCGCCGAAGAGGAACCCGACGCCGCGCACGGTCCGCAGGTACCGCGGCTCGGCGGCGTCGTCGCCGAGCTTGCGACGCAGGCCGCTGACGTGGACGTCGAGCGTCTTCGTCGAGCCGAACCAGTTCACGTCCCAGACCTCGTCGATGAGCTGCTCGCGGGTGACGACGGCCCCGGCGCTGCGCATGAGCAGGGCGAGGAGGTCGAACTCCTTCCGGGTCAGGCCGACGGGGACGCCGGCGCGCGTCACGGACCGCGTCGCCGGGTCGAGCCGCACGTCGTCGACCTCGAGCGGCTCGTGGCCGTCCTCGCTCCCGGCGCGGGCGGCGGCCGTCGTGCGGCGCAGGACCGCGCGGACCCGCGCGGTCACCTCGCGCGCGCTGAAGGGCTTGACGACGTAGTCGTCGGCGCCGAGCTCGAGCCCGATGACCCGGTCGGCCTCGTCGCCGCGCGCGGTGAGCATGATGATCGGGACCTCCGAGCTGCGGCGGACCTCGCGGCAGACGTCGAAGCCCGAGCCGTCGGGCAGCATGAGGTCGAGCAGGATGAGGTCCGGCCGCAGCCGGCCCGCCGCGTCGACGGCCTCGGCGGCGCCGGCGGCGACGTGGAGGTCGAAGCCCTCGCGGGCGAGCGTCTCGGCGAGCGGCTCCGCGATGGCCGGCTCGTCCTCGACCAGGAGGATCGTCCGCCGGCCGGCTGCCATGTCGGCATCGTAGTTCGTCACGGCCGTGGCGCCGCCGGGCCGGTACCCGCCGTCCGGGCGGGCACCGAGCTCCCGGGCGGTCGTCAGTCCTCGCCGCCGTGGCCGCCGTGGCGGCCGTGGCCGCCGTGGTCGTCGGCGGCGTCGTCGGCGCCGCGGCCCCGGCCGCCGTGGTCGTCCGTGGCGTCGTCGCCACCGGCGCCCCTGCCGCGGCCGTCCTGGCCGCCGCGCGACTCGCGCGACTCACGCACCTCGCGCGCGCCACCACGGTCGTCGGTGCCGCGGACGTCGTCGCCGCGCCCGCGACGGCCGGCCTCGCCGCCGCGGCGGTCGTCGGCGCGCCGCGCGCGCGTGCGGTCCTCACGGTGGGCGTGGTCCCGCCCGTGGGCGCGATGGCGGTGCCGCTGCCGGTGGGTCGCCGCCGTCGTCGCCGTGGTCGTCTCCGCGGTGGTCGTCGCCGCGTCGTCGGCGCCCTTCGAGCCGCTGGCGGTCATGGCCACCGTCCCGCCGGCGAGCAGCGCGCCGGTGACGGCGGCCGCCAGGAGCAGGCGCCGCATCAGTCGTCGCTCCCGCCGCCGCCGTGGCGGCCGCCGCCGCCGGAGCGCTCGACGGCCGTGGCGACCCAGGCGCCGTTCGTGCGGCGCAGGGTCGCCTCGATGCGCGTCAGCCCGGCCCGGAGACGGGAGAAGCCGCCGACGCGCTCGAAGCGCGTGCGGCGCGTGACCTTCACGGTGACGGTGCCGCGCTGGGCGTCGCGGAGCCGGAACGTCCGGGCGCGGCGGTTGACGGACACGACCGTCCCCTCGACGTGGCGAGCGGCGGCCTGGCGGTCCGGCGTCGTGGCGGCGCTCGACGCACCGCTCACGGCGGGGGTCGCCCCGAGCGCGGCGAGCGCGACGGCGGCGACGACGGTGTTCCTGGTCCTCATGCGGTCCCTCCCTGGGTCGCTTCGATGTGCCCGCCAGGGTGCAGGCCGGCCTCTCAGCCGCCACCCAGGGTCGGGTCACGCCTCGCCCAGGGCTTGGCAAGGGAATCGTTCAGGCGCGCGGGGGGACGGCGAGCGGCGAGCGGCGGGCGCGCGGACCGCGTTCGGCGGATCTCGCGTGCGGATCGCAACTTGCCGGCGGTCGCGGGGTTGACGCAGCCGTCCTCCTCGCCGAACGGAGCGCGAACCCCATGGATCCCCGCCAGGCCCGAGCAGTGCGCCCCTCGCCGACCCCGGCACCCGCCCGGCGGCGCCGGCGGCACCGCCTCGGCCTCGCCGTCGGGGCGCTGGCCGCGATCGGCGCGGTGGCGGGCTGCACGGTCCCGGCGCCCCCGGGTCAGGCACCGTTGCGCTACCGCGACGCGATCTTCCCCGGCGTCACCGTCACGTCGGGCCTGACCTACGGCAGCGCGCCCGACCTCTCCGGGGTCCCGCAGACGCTGACGCTCGACCTCTACGAGCCGACCGGCGACCCACAGACCCGGCGCCCCGCCATCGTGCTCGTCCACGGCGGCGGGTTCACGGCCGGCACGTCGAAGAACGCCTCGATGGTCCGCATGGCCAACGCCTTCGCGCAGCGCGGGTACGTGGCCGTGTCGATCAACTACCGCCTCCTCGGGCCCGGCGGCGGGTGCGCGGGCCAGGACCCGCCCTCGCAGGCCTGCGTCACCGCGGTCCTCGCCGCCCAGCACGACGCGCAGGCCGCCGTCCGCTGGCTGCGGGCGAACGCCTCGACCCGGCACGTCGACCCGGCCCGCGTCGCCGTCGGCGGCGGGTCGGCCGGCGCCGGGACCGCGCTCGCCGTGGCCGTGAACTCCGGCGACCCGGGCACGAGCGGCAACCCGGGGCCGTCCTCGAAGGTCGGCGCCGCCATCTCGATCTCCGGCGAGCTGCCGCACTCGGTCGCCGCGACGTACTACGACCCGTCCGACTCGCCGGTCCTGATGTTCAACGGCACGGCCGACCCGGTCGTCAAGTACGAGCGGGGGGCCCAGACGGCCGCCGACCTCTACAACGCCGGGGTCCCGGTCGTGTTCGAGCCGCTCGAGGGGGGCGGCCACGTGCCCTTCGGGCAGTTCGGGGACACGATCGTCAGCCAGTCCGTGTACTTCTGCTACGCGGTCCTCGACCTCGCGCACGCGCCCGGGCAGCCCGCGGCCGCGGCGCGGGCCTTCGAGCGCCAGGCGGCGGCGCTGGCCGAGCGCTACCCGGCCCTCCGGCGGGCGCTCGGCCGCTGAGCGGCCGGCCGGCGCCGCCGCCCTCGACCGGGCCGGCGGCCCGCCGCAGCGGCCCGCCTCAGGCCTCCTCGAAGGTCAGGTGATCGGTGACCCCGGCGAGCTCGAGCACGCGCTGCACCGGGGTGGGGCCGGGGATGACGGCGAACGTGTAGCCGTCCCTCCGCGAGCCGGCGTCGTGCTCCAGGACGAGGCGCACGCCGGTGGAGTCCATGAACGTCACCTGCCGCAGGTCGAGGACGAGGCGCCGGACGCCCGACGCGTGGAGCGCCTGGAGGTGCGTGGCGACCTCGCCGACCGTCGCGAGGTCGACCTCGCCGACCGGGGCCACGCGCCCGATTCCGTCCGCGGACTCGGTGACGCAGCGGAACGCGGCGGTGCCCGAGGGGTCGGGCAGCTGGCTCATGAGCAGGGCGTGCCTCCTTGGGGACGAAGGTCCGGTCGCGTCCGTGCGGTTCGCCCGATCGAGGCGGTGGCTGTGGGCGCGTCTGCTCGTTCCGGCCCCGCCTGTGCGGACGGTGCGCGTTCCGAGCACCCAACGCTAGGCCAGCCGACGCCGCTGTCAGCCGCTTCGTCCTCCCCGGCGTCGCGGTGGTTGCCTTCCAACGTCGGACCAGTGCCCGGGTCGGCCAGGCCGTGACGCAAGATCGCGTGCGGATCCGGTCGTACCCGGCCGCCGACCGGCGCTCGCTGAGCGCCCGGCGGGGGGCTCCGGCGACCGGCGGAGCGCGCGACGGCGCCGCTCGCGGCGCGCCGAGAATCCGGGCCATGGTCCGGCCCATCCCCCGGGGCGCCGCGGTGCCCGCGCTCGCACTCGTCGTCGTCCTCGTCCTGGCGTGCGCCCCGTCCGGCGCGACCGCGGCGTCGGGGACGCCCACCGCGCCCACCGCCCGCACCTCGGTCGCTCCCGCGTCGGACACCTACGTCAGCGCCGCACGCCCGCACCGCAGCTTCCGGCGCGCCGGGCTGCTGCGCGTCGACGGGTCGCCGCGCCAGCGCAGCTTCCTGCGCTTCGACGTCCCCCGGCTCCGCGGGCGCCTCGTCGTCCGCGCCTCGGTGCGGCTCTTCGCGCTGCGCGGCTCGCGCCAGGGCTTCGCGGTGCGGGCCCTCCGGAAGGGGCGCTGGGTGCGTGTGGCGCGGTCCGGGCGCGTCCGGGGCGGGCGCTGGACGACCTTCCGCGTCACGCGGTTCGTGCGGGCCGGGCGCCTGCGGCTCGCGCTCGCGACGCGGAGCCGCCGCGGGATCGTGCTGGCCAGCCGCGAGCGTCGCCGCCACGCGCCGAGGCTCGTCGTCGACAGCCGGCGGGCGCCCGCGCACGCGCCGGCCGCGCCCGCCGTCGCGCCCACCGCCGCCCCGCTGCCGGCCCCCGCTGCCCCGGCGCCCGTGCGGGTCGCCGCCGTGGGCGACGTCCACCCGCCCTCGGCGTCCGCGACCGCCGCCGCCACGGCGGCCGAGGCCGCCAAGGCGGACGTCATCCTCGGGCTGGGCGACTACCAGTACCCCGACGGGAGCCTGGCCGACTTCAACGCCTACTTCGACCGGGACTGGGGCCCGCTCGTGCCGAAGATGTACCCCGTCTTCGGGCCGACCCACGACAAGGACTGGCAGGCCGACCAGCCCCTGAGCTACTTCAACGGCGCGGGCGCGCACGGCTACCGCAGCCCGGTCGCGCTGAAGCCCCTGACCCCCTACTCCTTCGACCGCGGCGCCTGGCACTTCATCGCGCTCCCGGACGCGTGCTTCCGCGTCAGCGGCTGCGACCCGGCGCCGATCACGGACTGGCTGGCGCGCGACCTCGGCGCCCACCCGCAGGCCTGCACGCTGGCCTACTGGCACCAGCCCTACTTCGCGAGCGCGACCACGAAGCACACGGCCTACGACGCGGTCCGGCCCTGGGTCGACCTGCTCTACGCCCACCACGTCGACGTCGTGCTGACCGGCCACCAGCACGCCTACGAGCGCTTCGGGCCGCAGAACCCGTCGCGTCAGGCCGACCCGAACGGGCTGCAGGCCTTCGTCGTCGGCACAGGCGGCATCGGGATGTACCCGTTCACGGGGGCCACGGCGCCGAACAGCTCGGTGCGGCAGGCCGACACCTACGGGGTGCTGGACCTCACGCTGCGCGACGGCGCCTACGACTGGCGCTTCGCCGCGGTCGGCGGGGGGCGCTTCGGGGACGCGGGCAGCGCGGCCTGCCGCTAGTCACCGGGCCGCGCGGACCGGGTAGGCCCGCGGGATGCGGGCGATCGACGACACCACGGCGCTGGTCACCGGCGCGACCGACGGGCTCGGCCGAGGGGTGGCCGAGCGCCTCGCCGCCCTCGGCGCGACGGTCCACCTGCACGGCCGCGACGCCGCACGGCTGGCGGCGACGCGCGACGAGCTCGCCCGGGCGACGGGCAACCACCGCCTCGTCACGCATCGCGCGGACCTCGCCTCGCTCGACGAGGTGCGGGGCCTCGCCGAGGACGTCGAGCGGTCCACCGACGCGCTGCACGTGCTCGTGAGCAATGCGGGCATCGGCTCGGGGCGCCCGGACGCGACGACGCGCCAGGAGAGCCGGGACGGCCTCGAGCTGCGCCTCGCCGTCAACCACCTGGCCGGCTTCGCCCTGACCCTGCGCCTGCTCGGGCTCCTGCAGCGCTCGGCCCCCGCGCGGGTCGTCCTCGTCGCCTCGCTCGGCCAGGCGCCCGTGGACTTCGGCGACGTGCAGCTCGAGCACGACTACGACGGCGGCCGCGCCTACGCCCAGAGCAAGCTCGCGCAGATCACCACCGGCTTCGAGCTCGCCGACCGCCTCGCGGGGACCGGCGTCACGGTCACGAGCCTGCACCCCGCGACCTACATGCCGACCAAGATCGTGCTCGAGCAGGCCGGCCGCTCGGTCGACACGCTCGAGGAGGGCGTGGAGGCGACCGTCCGCCTCGCGGTCGCGCCCGAGCTCGAGGGCGTCACGGGCCGCTTCTACGACCGCCAGGACGAGGCCCGCGCGCACCCGCAGGCCTACGAGGCCGAGGCGCGCCGGCGGCTCTGGGACGTCAGCCGCGCGCTGACCGGTGCGCCGGACGTGCCGCCGGCCGGCGGTTAGAGCGTCCGGGCCAGGACGGCGCGCTGCGTGGCCTCGGCCTCGCGGATGCGCGTGCGACCGGCGTCGGTCAGGGCGGCGTTGATGCCGCGGCGGTCGTCGGTGCAGCTGCTGCGCCGCACGAGCCCCTCCTGCTCGAGCCGGGCGACGAGCCGCGAGAGCGCGCTCTGGCTCATGTGGACGTCCTCGACGAGCTGCTGCAGGCGGCAGCCGGCGCCGTCGCGCTCGGCCAGGCGCTGCAGTGCCTCGAGCTCGGTGACGGAGAGCCGGTGGTGGCGCTGGAGGTCGCGCTCGAGCGCCGCGTTGACCCGCGCATGGCGCGCGAGCAGCTCGCGCCACTCGTCGACGAGCTCGGTGCCGTTGGCCGTCATGTCCGGACCAGTCTAGCCCGCCGGTCCATGTATGCGCAGACATTGCATGCACATGCATGTAGTAGGATGCCCGGCATGGCCCTCTCCGCCACCGCCTCCGCGGCCGTCACCCCGGCGGCCCCGACGCTCGACCGCCGCGCCAGTCGCGCCCTGCTGGTGCCCTGCGGCGCGCTCTTCCCCGACGGGCTCCACGTCTCGACCGGGCGGCGGCTGGGCCTCGCCCGGCCCGCCTGCCCAGGCGAGGCCCGCCCCGAGGCGCCGCGATGAGCGCCGCGGAGCAGGTCCGCGTCGAGGAGGCGTGGATCGCGGAGCTGGCGCGGCGGGGGCGGCGCGCGGCCCGGCCGGCGCCCGCCCGGCGCGACGCGCCGGCCGCCGGCGCCCTGGCCGGGCCCGCCGCGCCCTAGCCCCGCCGGCGGCGGGGCGGGATGAGCTCGGAGAGGTGGCCGCCGGCGTCGGTGACGTAGAGGTGGCCGGCGGGACGGCCGGGGCCGCCGAAGCGCGCCGAGGTCGGGTGCTCGAGGCCCGACGCGATCGGGCAGGACCGGTGCGTGCGCGGGTCCAGGCGGTGGATCGCGCCGCTGCCGAAGCCGGCGACGTAGAGGACCCCGCGGCGGTCGCGCGTGAGGTCGTCGGGCAGCACGCCGGGGCCGAGGCGCCCGGCGACCGCCGTGCGGCGCGGGTCGGCCACCTGGACGACGGTGACCTCGCCGTCCGCGCTCAGCGTCCGGGCCACGTACAGCCTCCGCCCCGTGCGGTCCAGCGCCAGCCCGTTCGTGTCGTCGAGCTTCGCCCACCCGACCTGCGGGTGGCGCGGATCGCGCGCGCGGACGCGGGTCAGCCCGGTGCCGCTCCCCGAGGTGCGGCTGACGATCGCGTCCCCGTTGGGCAGGAACGCGAGCCCGTTGGGCGACGTGAGGCCGGCCGCCCAGGTCGAGCGGCGCCCGGTCCGCAGGTCGAGGCGGTCGATCGTCCCCACCGGGGCGGGGTCGGGCGCGTCGCCGGTGACGAACGAGAGCACGCGGCCGCGCCGGACCTGGGCGCCGGGGGCGGAGACCGGCCCGTCCAGGGCCGACAGCCGCCCGCCCGCCGAGAGCCGCAGCAGCTTCCCCTCGTCCAGCGCGGAGAGGGTGATCCCCCCGCGGCCGTCGAAGGCGAGGTTCTCGAGCCACTCCTGGCCCTGCAGCAGCGTGCGCACGCGCCATGGCGCGCAGACGCCGGTGCCCGCGGCGACGGCACGCGCCGCGGGCGGCGCCGGGTCGGCGCCGGGGCGCGCCGGAGCGACCTGTGCCAGGACGAGGGTCGCGAGGGCGGCGGGGAGGATCGCGAGCGTGCGCATCGCGCCAGCATCCCAGAGCCGCGCAAGGCTCCGGCGCGGAGCGCCCCGGCCGGCGCGGTCGCCGCCGGTGCGCGCCGTGCGGCGACCCGGTGGGTCGCGGCCTGGCAAGCTGGCGCCCGTGACGACTCCGAGGCGACGGTGGGCAGGGGCGGCGGCGGTGCTCGGGGTGGCGCTGCTCGCGGCGGCGCCGGCCGCGGGCGCGACGCAGGGCGGAGTGTCCGCCCGGGACACGGCCGCCCGCGGGTGCGGCGCCGTGGCGGCGCGACGCAGCGTCCCGCCCATCCTCGCGCTCGACCCGCGCCCGCGGGCCCCGCGCGTCTTCGCGATCCAGTTCAAGCAGGACGCCGCGAACGTCCGCACGTACGCCACCTTCCGGCGCAAGGTCGAGTGCACGATCCGCACCCAGGTGCTCCCCCACCGCGCGCACGGACGGCCGAACGTCGTGCTGCTGAACGAGGACCTCGGGCTGATGACCGCGGCCATCGGCAGCCGGGGGCGCGCCGCCCGCGCCCTGGCCGCGCGCCCCGCGGCCGACGCCGCCTGCCGTGGCCAGGGGTTCCCGTGCGTCACGGTGCGGCTCCTCTCCGAGCTCCACGACGCCTACGCCCGGCCGCTGGCGTACTACCACCGCCACCTGCCCGGGCTGAACGCCACCTCGGAGGTCTTCGTCGCCACGACCGACACGTTCGCGCGGAGCTTCATGACGGTCCTCTCCGACGTCGCCCGGCGCCACCACCTCTACGTCGCGGCCTCCAACGACCAGGCGCCCTTCCGCCGCACGTCCGACCCGGCGGCGGTCCGCGCCCTCGCCGACCCCGACCGCCCGCGGCCGCGCTCCGTCTACGTCGCCACGTCGCCCCGCGTGGGCAACGTGACGTTCCTGTGGGGACCGCGGAACGTCCGCCGGCACGGCCCGCCGATGCTGCGCAACGTCGTCGCCCGCAACCTCAAGGTGCCGCTGACCCCCATCGAGCAGGCGCTCGCGCTGACACCGGGACCGAGCACCGGGCCCGCCGCCCGCGCCAACCTGCGGCCCTACCGCCTGCCGGGGACCCGGGCGCGCCTGGGCTTCGCGACGAGCCTGCCGGCCTTCACCTACGGCGACCTGCCCGCGGGGACGGACCCCTGCACGGACACCGCGCGCTGGTACATGCGCTGCCTGGACCGCCTGGGGGCCGACGTCGTCGTGCAGGCCGACGCCAACCCGGGGCCGTGGACCGGCCCCGACGGCGACGGCATCGAGCAGTGGCAGCCGCTGTCGTGGATGACCTCGACGTGGCGGGCGACGACCGACCCGTCGGTGCGCTTCGCCTACGACGTCACGCCGATGCTCGTCGGCAACCTCGGCGACCTCGTCTTCGACGGCCAGAGCGCGATCACCCAGCGCGGGGGCACGCGCGGACCGGGCTGCCACTACGTCGGCAACGCCACGTTCGTCCCGGGCGAGGACCGCCCGGACCTCACGGACGAGGTCGGACCCAAGACCGAGTTCGTCGCCATCGCGCCGTGGGTCGCCCGCGACGGCCCGCGCGGACCGCTGCGCGCCCTGAGCGCGCGCCTGGCGCCCGGCTCCGGCGACCGGCTGGAGAACGACTACCTGGAGACCGCGCTCGTCGCCGACCTGCCGCTGCCGGTCGACCGCCGGCGCCGGGGCTGCGCCGGTGCGCGCTGAGACCGCCGTGCCGGCCGGCGTCGTCCTCGTCGCCGGCGAGGCGCTCTACGACCTCGTCCTGGACCCCTCCGAGGGCGTGCGGGCCCATCCGGGTGGCGGGCCCTTCAACACCGCGCGGACGGTGGCGCGGCTCGAGCAGCCGGCCGCCTTCCTGGGCCGGCTCTCCCGCGACCGCTTCGGGACGGCGCTGCGTCGCCGGCTGGCCGGCGACGGCGTCGCCCTCGACGCCGCCGTCACGACCGACGACCCGACCACGCTCGCCCTCGCCGAGGTCGACGCGGAGGGCGGCGCGCGCTACCGCTTCTACGAGCGCGCGACGTCCGCGCCGGGGCTGGAGCCGGACGTCGCGCTCGCGGCGCTGCCGCCGTCGGTCGCGATCCTCCACGTCGGGTCGCTCGGCCTCGCGCTCGAGCCGGTCGCGACGGCCCTGGAGGCGGTGGTCGAGCGGCTGGCCGGCTCGGCCCTGGTCGCGCTGGACCCCAACGTGCGCGAGGGCGTCGTCGCGGACCCCGAGGCGTACCGGGCGCGGATCGGCCGCGTCGTGGCCCGCACCGACCTCGTGAAGGCCAGCGAGGAGGACCTCGCCTGGCTCGACCCGGGCCGCGCGCCGGCCGCCGCGGCGCGGGCGCTGCTGGATCGCGGGCCGTCCGCGGTCCTGCTCACGCGCGGGGCGCGCGGCGTGCTCGTGGTGCACGCCGACGGCGAGGTCGACGTCCCGGCCGCGCCGGCGCGCGTCGTCGACACGATCGGCGCCGGCGACGCGTTCGGCGGCGGCGTCCTGGCCTGGTGGCGGGCCAACGACCTCGGGGCCGCCGACCTCGCGCGGCTCGAGCCCGTCGCCGAGGCCGCCCGCTTCGCGGCGCGCGTGGCCGCGCGGACCTGCGAGCGCGCCGGGGCGGATCCGCCGCTCCTCCGCGAGCTCGCGCTGCCCGCCTGAGCGCGGCTCGCGCCCGGTCCGCTCCGGGTGGCCCCCGGCGAGGGCCCGGAGTAGGCTCGGGCCGTGTCCACGGAAGCTGACCGGATCGCCCTCGACGACGTCCTCATGGGCGAGCGGGAGCTGTGGCTCGACGGGCCGCCGCACGAGCTCTTCGCCCGCCTGCGCCGGGAGCGCCCGGTGCACTGGACGTCGCAGATCACCGAGTACCCGGAGGAGGCCGGGTTCTGGTCGGTCACCACGGCCGAGGACGTCCACGCCGTCAGCCGCGACTGGGAGACCTTCTCCTCCGAGCTGGGCGGGGTCACGGCGCTGACGAACGCGATCATCCCGCTCGAGCTCACGCGGGCGATGTTCATCGGGATGGACCCGCCGAAGCACGACCGCCTCAAGGCGCTCTTCCAGCGCGGCTTCACCCCCAGGCGCATCGCCGAGCACGAGCCGACGATCCGCGCGATCACGACCCGCGTGCTCGACGGCCTGGAGGGCCGTGAGACCTGCGACCTGGTCACCGACGTCGCCCAGCCGGTCGTCTCGCGGGTCATCGGGAGCTTCATGGGCATCCCGCCCGAGGACGACGAGGTCTGGGCACGCCTCATGAACACGACGCTCGGGGCGGGGGACCCGGACCTCAACCCGGCGGGCGTCGACGCCGTCATGCAGCGCGACGTGCCCGAGATCTTCGAGCGCTGCGGCCGCCTCATCGCCGAGCGCCGCGAGCGCCCCACCGACGACCTCACGAGCCTGCTCGTGCACGCCGAGCTCGACGGGCAGCGCCTCGAGGAGCACGAGATCGTGATGGGCTTCTTCCTGCTCGTCGCCGCGGGCAACGACAGCACGAAGGCGACCTACAGCAGCGGGATGCGGGCGCTCATGGAGCACCCCGACCAGCGGCGGCTCGTCCTCGACGACCCGTCGCTCGTGCCCGGGCTCGTGGAGGAGTCGCTGCGCATGTTCCCGGCCTTCGCGCACTTCCGGCGCACGGCGACGCGCGACACCGAGGTCGGCGGCTGTCCGATCCACCGGGGCGACAAGGTCGTCATGTGGTACGTCTCGTCCAACCGCGACGAGGCGGCCCACGAGGAGCCCGACGCCTTCGACGTGCGCCGGACGGAGGAGCACCAGGCCTTCGGGGCGGGCGGCCGGCACTTCTGCCTCGGCACCGCGCTGGCGCGCCTGGAGCTGCGGGTGCTCTTCGAGGAGACCCTGGCGCGCTGGCCGGCGATCGCGCCGGCGGGCGAGCCCCGCTACGTCGAGTCGCCGTTCGTCAACCAGCTCAAGACCCTGCCGGTGCGCCTGACCGGCTGAGGGCGGCGAGCCGTGCCCGCGCCGCGGCGACCTCGCGGGCGAGCGCGTCAGGTGCCACGCGCCGGTCCACCGCGACGGCCACGCGCCGGAGCGCGTGCCGCGCGGCCTGGACGGCCCCGTCGCCCGAGAGGCCGGCGACCGCCGCGCGCGCCCGGGCGACGTCCGCCCGCGCCGCGGCGTACTCGGTCGGCGCGACGACCTGGCCGTCCCGCACGCCCTGCGGGTACTCGGTGCCGAGCAGCTCGAGCCCGTCGAGCGCCCGGGTGGCCGCGGCCCGCGCGTCCCGCGCCCGGTCGGCGTGCGTGGGCCCGTCGCCGCCCGCGGCGGTCAGGACGACGACGAGCACGACGAGCGTCGCCACCAGGGCGAGGGCGACGGCCCGGGCCCGGCGTCGCCGGCGGCGCGCGCCGGCCTCGCGGTAGAGCGACATCAGCCCGGCCGCCCGCCGGGGTGAGGACGGGCCGCGGTGCGCGCCATCAGCGCACGACCACGGCGACCGCCGGACCCGGGCCCTCATCGAGGGCGGCGGCGGCGCCCGCGACCACGTCCTCCGCGCGGCGGCGGTCGCCGAGATCGACGACCTGGGCGCCGGCGACGACGCACACGCGGGGCAGGAGGGCGGCGATGCCGAGGTTCGTCGTGCCCGCGTCGACCGCCACCCGGAGCTGGGCCAGCAGCACCGCGGGGTCGTCGCCGGTGAGGATGCTCCGCGTGCGCTCGCACACCGGCACGGTTCCGAGGCCGTCGACCACCGCGACCCGCGACGTCCCCTCGTCGGCGAAGACGCGGTAGAAGCCGGTCGCCGCGACGAGCCGCAGCGCCGCCGGCTCGGTGCCCGCCGCCGCGGCGGCGACGGCGCGCTGGCCGGCCTCGTCGAGCGGCTCGCGCGACGCGGCGCCCGCCTCGAGCGCGACCGCCCCCGTGGCGACCGCGCGCAGCAGCCCCTCGCGCGGCTCGAAGGCCGTCTGGACGGCGACGGTCAGGGGCGCCGCCCCGGCCGCGACGCAGGCGCGCCGCGCGTCCGCCGCGAGCCCGGCGCCGTCGCCCGGCCCGGAGGCGTGGCGGACCTCCTCCGTGCGCACGAGCGAGAGCGCGGCGCCGATCGAGGAGAGGACCTCGGGGTGCGCCGGGCGCAGGAGCGGCCGGCCCAGGCGCCGGGCGACCTCGCCGGCCAGGACGGGGCCGGCGCCGCCGAGCGCGACGACCGGGACGTCGGGGCCGAGGTCGTGGGCCCGCGCCGCCTCGGCCGCGGCGTCGGCCACCTTGCCCACCGCGCCGTCGAGCACGGCGCGCGCCACCTCCTCGCCGCTGCGCCGCAGGTCGCGCCCGACGGCGGCGCACGCGGCGCGGCCCGCCGCGCCGCGCCGGTCCAGGCGCTCGTCGTCGTCGTCGGCCACCACCCCGAGGGCGTGGGCCGCGCAGGTGGCCGTCAGCGCCCACGTCCGCCCGTCGGCGGCCCGGACGACGGCGTAGGCCTCGGGGTCGCCCGCGCGCGGTGCGACGCGCCCGGCCTCGGCGCCATCGAGCTCCCCGTGCTCGGCGAAGCAGGCGTAGGGCAGGCCGGCGACGTGGGCGCTGCGGGGGCCGACCTCGTCGACCCGGCGGCGCCCGAGCCGCGCCATCGAGCCCCCGGCGGCGCCGACGACCCAGCTGTCGACGGAGCGGATCGCGGTCGGGCGGCCCATCACCCGCAGGTCACGCAGGACCGTCCGCCCGCCCTTGACCACGGTGACGTTCGCGCTCGTCCCGCCGCACTCGACGACGAGGCCGTCGGCCAGCGCCAGCTCCTGCAGCGCCGCGGCCACGCCCGCCGCGGGCCCCGACCCGAGGCTCTGCGAGGGCGCCCTGCGGAAGGCGTCGAGCGCCATCGCCCCGCCGTCGCCGCGCAGGACGAGCAGCGGCACGTCGACCTCGGCCTCGCGCAGCACGCGCTCGACGACGCCGGCCGTGCGCTCGACCACGGCGAGGATCGACGCGTTGACCGCGGCCGAGACCGTGCGGACCTCGAGGCCGTAGGCGCCGGTCAGCTCGTGGCCGGCGCAGGCCGCGAGCCCCAGGGCCCGCGCGCGCGCCACGACGCGGTCCTCCTGCTCGGGGGCGTCGACGCTGTAGGCGCCGCTGGCCGCGATCGCCGTGCAGCCCTGGCGCCGCAGGCCGTCGAGGACCGCGTCGATCGCGTCGTCGCCGAGGCCCCCCGTGGCGTCGAGGAACGCGTGGTCGGTGTGCAGGACCCGCCCGGGGGCGAGGCCGAGCTCGCCCACGCGCGTGCGCCGGCGCGCACGACGCAGGTCGGGCTGCGCGCCGATGCCCACGACCCCGACGCGCGCGACGTCGCCCTCCAGGAGCGCGTTCATCGCCGTCGTCGTCGAGAAGGCGACGAGCTCGACCGCGTCGCGGGCCGGGCCCAGCGTGCCGAGCAGCTCGCGCAATGCCCGGGCGACGCCCTCGACGACCCCCCCGGGCGCGTGGTGGCTCGTGGGGACGACCGCGCGGGCGCGCAGCACGACGGGGCGCGCCTGCACCGCGACCGCCTTCGTGAACGTCCCCCCGACGTCGACGCCGACGCGCAGGCCCCCCGCGGGGGTCATGCCGCGCGGACCTCCGCCGTCGAACGGCGCCGGCGCAGCGCCGGTGCCGCGCCGAAGACCCACGCCGCGCCGAGGACGAACACCGCCAGGAGCGTCGCCTGCACGACGAGGCCCTGGACCGTCGGGTGGATGCCCGTCAGCTCGGCGGCGAACACGGGCAGCCGGGCCCACTCGCCGCGGACGGGCGAGACCGTGACCAGGTCGGCCTCCTGCAGCGAGCGGACCGCGTTGCCGGCGAAGGCGACGCTGAGCAGCAGCAGGACGCTCGCGCCGGTGAGCAGCATCGGCTTGAGCGGGAGCTTCGCGCCGAGGCGCAGGATGGCCCACGCGACCGCCGCGAGGGCGGCCGCGGCCGTGGCCGCCCCCAGCCAGACCCAGAGGCCCAGGCCCTCGGCGAAGAGCGAGAGCGCCTGGTAGAAGAGCACCGTCTCGAACCCCTCGCGGTAGACGGCCGTGAACCCCAGCCCGGCGAACGCCGCCGACGAGCCCGCGGCGATCGCGGCCGCGGTGCGCGCCCGCATGAACTCCATCCGCCGGCGGTGCTCGAGGCGCTGCACGAGCCAGAAGCTCACGAGGACGAGGACCGCGACCGCCGCCAGCGCGGTGATCGCCTCCAGCAGCTCGCGGTTGACCGGCGCGAGGTCGAGGGCGACGGTGGCCACCACCCACGTCGCCGCCGTCGCGACGACCGCGCCGAGCACGCCCAGCCCGAGCGGGCGCTTGTAGCCCTGCACCTGCCCCGCGGCGAGCGATCCGAGGAGGATGGCGATGAGCAGGACGGCCTCCACGCCCTCGCGGAAGAGGATCGTGAACGAGAAGCCGAACGCCAGCGCCGGTGCGGCCAGGCCCTTGGCGGCCAGCTCGCGATCGACGTCGAGCAGGTGCCCGCGCAGGGCCACCGTGCTCTCGCGGACGTCGGTCACGGACGCGCCGTCGCGGATCCGGCTGCGCAGCTCGGCGAAGGCGAACTCGGCGTCGAGGACGAGGTCGGGGTTGCGCAGCCGCAGCGGGACCTCGACGCGCTCGAAGTGGTCGAGGTAGGCGTTGCGGGCCAGGCGGTAGGCGCGCGCCCGGTCACCCGCCTTGACGGCGTCGAGCGCGGCGGAGACCTCGGCGCGCGCCAGGGTCATCTCGCGGCGGCCCTGGGCGAGCTGGTCGCCGCCGTCCGCCGAGGCCACACCGGGCAGCGCCGCGGCGAGGACGAGCGCCAGGACGACGCTGCGCCGCGCGAGGGTCATCGCAGCATGGCCTCCGCCTTCGTGAGGTCCGCGACGACCTCCTGGACGGCCGCGGTGACCTCCGCGGCGGGGGCCTTCGACCTCATCGCCGTGCGCAGCTCCGTGCTGATGGACTCCTCCAGGCGCTCCTTGAGCTCGGGGTCCTTGGCCTCGAGCGGGCCCTCGACCTCCTCGAAGTGCGAGACGTAGGCCTCCGAGACCTGCTCTTCGGCCGCCGCGTGGTCGCCCTGGCGGTAGGCGGCGAGCGCTGCGCGCAGGGCGTCGCGCGTCTCGGCGAGCTCGCGCACCGCGGTCGCGGTCGCCGCAGAGCCGGAGGTCGAGCCCGACCCGCCGTCGGCGGTCGTGTCGTCCCCGCCACAGGCGACGAGCGCCCCGGTCGCGGCCACGAGGACGACGGAGCTGATCAGGGCGCGCATGTTCGGGCACCCTAACTGATTCCGACCAAGCCGGTCGGGATGGCACCGCCGCGGTCGCGGCGGTGCCGTGGAAGCCGCCCGTCAGGCGATCTTGCGCCCGCTGATGGCGCGCGCGACGACGAGCCGCTGGATCTCCGAGGTGCCCTCGAAGATCGTGTAGATCTTCGCGTCGCGGTGCCAGCGCTCGACGGGGAACTCGCGCGTGTAGCCGTTGCCGCCGAGGATCTGGATGGCGCGCTCGGTCGCCCACACGGCGACCTCGCCGGCCTTGAGCTTGCTCATCGAGCCCTCGGCCGCCGTGAACGGCTTGCCCTGGCGCCCCATCCAGGCCGCGCGCCAGACGAGCAGGCGCGCGGCGTCGATCTCGAGCTTCATGTCGGCCAGCGTGAACGCGATCGCCTGGTTGTCGATGATCGGGCGCCCGAACTGCTCGCGGTCGCCGGCGTACTCGAGCGCGTACTCGTAGGCCGCGCGCGCGATCCCGAGCGCCTGGGCGCCGACCGTCGGGCGGCTGGCCTCGAAGGTCGCCATCGCGGCCTGGCTGCGGGCGCGCGTGCCCTCGCGGGCTCGCGCGAGGCGCTCGTCGAGCTTCTCCTTGCCGCCGAGCACGTTGCCGGCCGGGATCCGGCAGTCGTCGAGGAAGACGTCCGCGGTGTGCGAGGCGCGCAGGCCGTGCTTCTTCACCTTCGTCCCCATCTCGAGGCCCTTCGTGCCGGGAGGCACGATGAAGGCGGCCTGGCCGCGGGCGCCGAGCTCGGCGTCGACCGAGGCCACGATGACGTGGACCTTCGCGATCCCGCCGTTCGTCGCCCACGCCTTCTGCCCGTTGAGGACCCACTCGCCCGCGGCCTCGTCGAAGCGCGCGCGGGTGCGCAGGGACGACACGTCCGAGCCGGCGTTGGGCTCGGAGACGCAGAAGGCGGCGACCGCCGGCTCCTCGGGCGTGCCGAAGCACTGCGGGATCCACTCGCCCACCTGCTCGCCGGAGCCCTGGCCGAAGATCGCGGCGACCGCGAGCGAGGTGCCCATGATCGCCATGCCGATGCCGGCGTCGCCCCAGAAGAGCTCCTCGTTGACGATCGGCAGCGTCAGGCCGGTCGGGTCGGCGAAGAACTGGGCCAGGGCCTCGAAGCCGTAGAGGCCGATCTTGGTGGCCTCCTGGATGACGGGCCACGGGGTCTCCTCGCGCTCGTCCCACTCGGCGGCCGCGGGGCGCACGACCCCCTCGGCGAAGCCGTGCACCCAGTCGCGCACGTCGCGCTGGTCCTCGGAGAGCTCGAGGGAGAAGGCGGCGGGCGCGGCGGCCTCGGGGGCCGTGGGGGCGGGGGCGGTGTCCGTCATGGGTGGGGCTCCTGGGTCTGAACGATCGGGTTCAGACGAGATGATGGCCCATCGGTGGTCAAGGTGCACCTGGTGTGCGAGAGTGCCGCGGCGCGGCCCGGGTCGGGCCGCATCGTTCCAGGAGGAGGACCTGTCCCGTGCGTCGTCCCGTCGCGTCCCTGCTCGCCCTCGCCGCGCTGCTCATCGCGGCGCCCGCCGCGCTCGCCGCCCGCGGTGACACCGCCCGCTACATCCTGCCGCCGGGGAACTTCGGTGGCCTTCCGACGACCGCGAACTCGACCGACCAGCTGCTGCCGTACGCCGGGCTGACGCCGCTGCGCGACCACGTCACGCAGAACGACCTCCAGAAGCTCTACCTCCCCGAGGACTTCGCCCCGATCGGCGCGACCCACGAAGAGCAGACGGGCCGTCCCGGCCTGCGCCTGGTCTACGACAGCTACGGGATCCCGCACGTCTACGGGCAGACCCGCGCAGACGTCGCCTTCGGCGCCGGCTGGAGCACGGCCCGTGACCGGGCGCTGCTCATCCAGCTCGGGCGCGGCCCGGCCCGGGTCGCCGTCGCGGACGTGCCCGGCATCAACGCGTTCTCGCTCGTCACGAGCGGCCAGTCCTTCACGCCGAGCGCGGCGGCCGAGGCGCTCGTGACGAAGCAGAAGGACCTCCTCGTCAGGACCTACGGCGCCAAGGGCCGGGAGATCGTCGCCGACGCCCAGGCCTACGCCGACGGCATCAACGCCTATCTGGCGAAGGTGGGCAACACGAGCCAGCCGCCCGCCACGGTCAACGACGTCCTCGCCGTGACGGCCTTCATCGGCTCGATCTTCGGCGCGGGCGGCGGGGGCGAGGCCGACAACGCCGACCTGCTCTCCCGCCTGCAGCGCTCGCTCGGCCCGGTTCGCGGCCACGCGGCGTGGGAGGACGTCCTGCTGGCCGACGACCCCGAGGCGCCGACCACCATCAAGAAGCGGTTCAACTACCCGCCGCTGACCGGCGGCCGGGTCAAGGGCTCGGTCGTCCTCGACGCCGGCTCGGTCGAGGCCTTCGACCCCACCGCCGCCACGACGCCCGCGCCCAGCCCCGCGGCCCCCTCGGCGCCCGCGACGAGCGCGGTCCGCGTCCGGGCGACCGCGGCGCCGCCGCGCCGGCAGTCCTCGAACTTCCTCGTGGTCTCGCCGGACCGCTCGGCCACGGGCAACACGCTCGCGACCATGGGTCCGCAGCTGGGCTACTACTACCCGGAGATCGTCCAGCAGATGGATCTGCACGGCCCCGGCATCAACGCCCAGGGCGCCGCGGTCCCCGGCCTGGCGATGTACATCCTCATCGGGCGCACGAAGAACTACGCGTGGTCGCTGACCTCGGCCGGCCAGGATGTGCGCGACGTCTACGCGGAGCGGCTCTGCGAGCCCGGCGGCGGCACGCCCACGATCGCTTCCCGCCACTACCGGTACAAGGGCAAGTGCATCCCCTTCGGGACCTTCGACGCCGGCAACCTGGGCGGCAAGGAGCTGACCTACCCGACCTCGGTGCACGGCAACTTCATCGGGACCGCGACGGTCGGCGGCCGGCCGTACGCGCTGACGCGCAAGCGCTCGACGTTCGGGCGTGACGCGCTGAACCTCGCCGCGCTGCACGACATGACCGGCGGCGAGGCCTCGACGCCGCAGCGCTTCTTCAAGGCGGCCAACCAGTTCGGCTTCACCTTCAACTGGGCCTACGCGTCGCGCCGGGCCACGGCGTACTTCGCGTCGGGGCTGCTGCCCCGCCGGGCGCGGCACCTCGACCGGCGGCTGCCCACGCTCGGCACCGGCCGCTACGAGTGGCGCGGGTACCTGTCGGAGCGCGAGCACCCACACGACGTCGGCGGACCCGGCGGCCTGCTCCTGAACTGGAACAACCACTCGGCGCCGGGCTTCATGCACGGCGACGACGAGCCCTACGGCTCCGTGCAGCGCGTGGAGAACTTCGACAAGTTCCCGCGCCGGGTCAAGCTCACCGACGACGTCGGCATCATGAACCGCGCGGCGACCGAGGACGTCCGCTCGCCGGCCTGGCCGGCCGTGAGCGGGGTCCTGCACGGCGGCTCGGCGCCCAACGCCCGCGACGCGCAGGTGCTGCGCCTGCTCGACGACTGGATCCGGCGCGACGCGCCCCGCCTCGACGTGAACAACGACGGCGTCTACGACGAGGCCGGCCCGACGGTGATGGACCAGGTCTTCACGCCCCTCGTGAAGGCGGTCATGTCGCCCGTCTTCCAGGGCGACCTGCTCGACGCGCTCGACGAGGTCCGCGGCCTGGGCAGCCTGAACGGCGCCTCGTACGCCGACAAGGACCTGCGACGGGTGCTCGGACGGCCCGAGCGCGGGAAGTTCCACCTGCGCTACTGCGGCAACGGGTCGCTGCGGGCGTGCCGCGCGTCGCTGTGGTCGGCGCTCGACACCGCGATCACGGCGGGCACGGCGAAGTACGGGGCCGACCCCGCCGCCTGGCGCGGGCCGGCGGCGCGGATCGCGTTCACGCCCGGCCTGATCCCCAACACGATCCCGTTCACGAACCGCCCGACGTTCCAGCAGGTCTTGGAGTTCCAGCAGCCTGGCTAGGCGAGAGATCCGGACCCGGCCGGCCCGGTGGGCGGGGCGCACCCGCCATCGGGCGGCCCCGGCGCCCGGGACGTAGAGTCCCGACGTGCCCGGTCCCGCCCGCCCGCACCGCCTGAGCCCCTGGGGGCGGCTCGTGGCGGTGTCGGCCGTCCTCGTGTACGGGAGCGGGCTGGCGCTCCTGGTCGGCAACCTCGCGACCCGCGAGGACCGGGTGACCGAGTACCGCGTCCGCGGCACGCTGCAGGGCGTCGACCTGGACCTGGGCAACGGCAGCGTCGAGGTGCTGCGCGGCGGCCCGCGGGCGGTGCTGACCGTGCGCAACACCGGGCGCTCCGCCTACGGGCACCGCGCCACGATGGGCCGCTCGATCGCGGACGGCGTGCTGCGGGTGCGCTCGCGGTGCCCGGCCACCGTCCTGCGCAGCTGCTCGGTCGCCTACCGGCTCGTCGTGCCCGACAACGTGCCCGTCGACGTGCGGACCGACACCGGCGCGGTGCGCTTCCGCGACTACCGCGGGTCGGCGCGCGTGCGGACGGGCAGCGGCGACGTCGACGTGACGGGCTTCTGCGGCTTCTCGCTGCAGGTGCGGGCGGAGAGCGGCAGCCTCGCGGCGCAGACGTCGTGCCCCCCGCCCCAGCTCTCGCTGCGGTCGACTTCCGGCGACGTCCACGCGGTGGTGCCCACCGGCCGCTACCAGGTCGAGGCCGAGAGCGCCTCGGGCGGCCGGGACGTCGAGGGCGTCGTCGCGACGACCGACGCCCCGTTCAGCCTCCAGGCGCTGAGCAGCTCCGGCGAGGTGGAGGTCCGGGGGCGCCGGTGATCGCGCGGCTCGAGCTCGAGGCGCACGGACGTCGCGCGCTGCGCGCGCTGGCCTGGCTCGCGCTGGCGCTGCCGCTGGCCGTCGCGGGCGTCCTCGCGCTCGCCCTGCTCGTCGTGGCCCTGCTGCTGGCGGTGACGATCGTCGGGCTGCCGGCGCTGCTCGTGGCCGAGGCCGCGGCCCGGCTCGTCCTGCGGGGTCACCGGCGGGCCGCGAACCGCCTGCTGGGGACCCAGATCCTGCCGCTGGCGGGCCCCGCTCCGCGGGAGGGCGGCCCGTGGCGGCGCGGGTCGGCGCTGCTCTCCGACCCGGCGCTCTGGCGCTCGGCCGCCGCCCTGGCCGGGCTGGCGGTGCTGACGGTCGCGCTGGCGGCGCTCGTGCTCGTGCCCGGCCTCCTGCTCGTGGAGGCCCTGCGCCTCGGCATGGCCGGCGTCGGCGGGCTCGGGGGCCCGGACTTCTTCGGCCCCTGGAGCTTCGGCCCCGGCGTGGGCCTGGCGCTCCTGGTGCTGGCCGTGCCGGCCGCCGTGCTGCTCGCCGCCACGCTGGAGCTGGCGGGCGACGTGGCCGCGGCCGCGGCGCGTGCCCTGCTCGCCGCCCGTGCCGCGCCGGCGGGGCCGGTGCGCGAGATGCTCGCCGAGAGCCTGGGCGACCGGTCGGTCTCCATCGCCTACTGGCTGCCCGACCGGGAGGCCTTCGTCGACGAGACCGGTCGCCGAGTGGAGCTGCCCCAGCCCGGCTCGGGGCGGGCCTGGACGGCCGTCGAGCGCGACGGCCAGCGCGTCGCGGCCATCGTCCACGACGCCGCGCTGGACACGAGCCGCGAGCTCGTCGGCGCCGTGGCGGCGGGCTCGTCGCTCGCCCTCGACAACGAGCGGCTGAAGGCGGACCTCCGCGCGCGGCTGGAGGAGCTGCGCGTCTCGCGGCTGCGCATCGTCGAGGCGACCGACGACGCACGCCGGCGGATCGAGCGCGACCTCCACGACGGCGCCCAGCAGGAGCTCGTCGCGCTCGCCCTCGAGCTCCGCCTCATCCGCTCCCGGCTCGCCGACCCCGACACCGTCGCGCTCGTGGACCGCGTCGCCGAGCGGCTGGCGACGGCCCTCGAGGAGCTGCGCGAGCTCGCGCGCGGCATCCACCCGGCCATCCTCACCGACCGCGGGCTCGCCCCCGCGGTCGAGGCGCTGGCCGGGCGCTCGCCCGTGCCGGTCCGCGCCGACGTCGCCATCACCGAGCGTCTCCCGCGGCCGGTGGAGGCGGCGGCGTACTTCGTCGTGGCCGAGGGCCTGACGAACGTCGCGAAGTACGCCCGCGCGGACGTCGCGCGGGTCATCGTCCGCCGTCACGGCTCCTCCGTGGTCGTCCGGGTCGAGGACGACGGCGTCGGGGGCGTCGACGTGCACGCGGGCAGCGGGCTGCGGGGCCTGCAGGACCGCCTGGCCGCCGTCGGCGGCACGCTCGTCATCGAGAGCCCGGCCGGGCGCGGCACGCGCGTGCAGGCGCGGATCCCGTGTCCGCCCGACGAGCTCGACGAGGCCCGCGGCGCGCCCGAGGAGGTCGCGTGGTGAGGCGCCGGGCCGTCGCCGCCGCGCTGGCGTGCCTGGCGCTCGTCGTCCTGCTCGGCGCCTGCGGTGGACGCGTCGTCGTGCGCGAGGACGACCTCGTCGTCCGCGGCGCGGGGGGCCCCACGCCGGCCGCCAAGGGCGGGAGCGGCGACGGCGTCCGGATCTGGGTCGTCACGCACGGCCCCGCCTCGAGCCGCTTCTGGGCCATCGTCCGCAACGGCGTCGAGGCGGCCGCGCGGCAGATGGACGTCCTCGTGACCTACCGCGCGCCCGACATCTACAGCCTGCGGCGCATGGAGGCGCTCGTGACGCAGGCGGTCGCCGCGCGGCCCGACGCGCTCGTGGTCTCGGTCCCGGAGCCCGGCCTCGCGCCCGCGATCCGCCGGGCGACCAGCACCGGGCTCCCCGTCGTCTCGATCAACTCCGGCGGCGACATCTTCCGGTCGCTCGGCGTGCTGGCGCACATCGGCCAGCCCGAGCACCGGGCGGGCCTCGGGGCCGGGCGCCGGCTCGCCGCCGCGGGGGTGCGCCGCGCCCTGTGCGTCAATCACCAGGTCGGCGCCACCGCGCTCGACGCGCGCTGCGCGGGGCTGGCCCAGGCGATGCGCGAGGCCGGCGGCACGTCGCGCGTCGTCGCCGTCGACGACCAGAGCCCGGACGCGCCGAGCCGGATCTCGACGGCGCTGCAGCGCATGGGCGGCGACGGGGTGCTGACGCTGAACAGCAACACGGCGCTGCAGGCCGAGAGCGCCGTCGCGCGCCTGGGGCGCACCGGCCGCGTCGTGCTCGGGACGTTCGACCTGGCCCCCGACGTGCTCGCGGACGTCCGCGCCGGCAAGATCGCCTTCGCGATCGACCAGCAGGCCTACCTCCAGGGGTACCTGCCCGTCGTCCTCCTGGCCCAGCGCGTGCGCTACGGGCTCTTCCCGGCCCAGGGCGACGTCATCGCCACCGGGCCGAACTTCGTGACGCGCGACAACGCCGCCCAGGCGATCGCGCTCAGCGAGCGCGCGATCCGCTAGCGACCGGCGGCCCCGGATCATGCCCGCGGTGGCGGCGCTCGGCGCCGCCACCGCCCGCACGCCGGCTAGCGGCGGCGGCCGCCCCGGCGGCGCGGCGAGGCCGAGGCGACGGCCGCGCCCGTGCCGGCGTTCCGGCTGCCGCCGGAGCTGCGGCCGGCGCCGCCCCGGCTGCCCCCGCCGCTGCGATGGGAGCGCCCGGGCCGCGCGGCGGCCTCGGGGGTGAAGCCCGTCACCGCGAACTCGCGGTGCAGGTCGAGCTCGCGGGCGATCGCGTGGACGTCGTCCGCCTGGTCGGCGAGGACGAAGGTGATGCCGACGCCGGTGCGCCCGGCGCGGCCGGTCCGCCCGACGCGGTGGACGTAGTCCTCGCGGGCGCCCGGGGCGTCGAAGTTGATCACGTGCGTGACGTCGTCGACGTCGATGCCGCGGGCCGCGACGTCGGTGGCGACCAGCGTGTCGGTCTCGCCCGTGTGGAAGCGGCGCAGCGCCTTCTCGCGCTGGCCCTGGGTCTTGTCGCCGTGCATGGCGGCCGACTCGACGCCGTGCGCGCGCAGGCGCTTGACGAGGCGGTCGGCGCCGCGCTTGGTGCGGACGAAGACGAGCGTGCGGCCGCGGTCGTCGCGGCGCAGCTCCCGCACGAGGGCGTCGAGCTTCTCCTCGTGGGCGATGCCCACGAAGCGGTGCTCCACGTCGCCGCGCTGCTCGGCCGAGGCGGCCTGCTCGTGCGTCATCGGGTCGTGCGTGTAGCGGGCGGCGACGCGGCCGGCCTCGCCGTCGAGCGTGGCCGAGAAGAACAGCGTCTGACGGTCGCGCGGCGTGGCGGCCACGATGCGGTCGACGACCGGGCGGAAGCCCATGTCGAGCATGCGGTCCGCCTCGTCGAGGACGAGGATCCGGACGCGCGAGAGGGTCACGTCGCCGCGGCGGATGAGGTCCTCCAGGCGGCCGGGCGTGGCGACGAGGACGTGCGCCTTGCGGGCGGCGCGCGCCTGCTTCTCGAGGCCGGCGCCGCCGTAGACGGCCGCGACGGAGAGCGCGCGGGCGTGGGCCAGCGGGCGGACCTCCTCGACGATCTGCAGGGCGAGCTCGCGGGTGGGGGCGAGGACGAGGCCGGTCTGCTTGGGGCCGTTGGCCTCCAGGCGGTCGACCATCGGCGCGCCGAAGGCGAGGGTCTTGCCCGACCCGGTCGGGGATTTCACGAGGACGTCGCGGCCCGCGAGCACGTCGGGGACGGCGAGGGCCTGGACGGGGAACGGCGACGTGGCGCCGCGCGCGGCGAGGGCGTCGACGACGACGCGCGAGACGCCGAGGTCGGCGAAGGACGGGGACGACATTGGGGTGCTCCTTGCACTGAGCGCGTGCGCGGCATCAGTGCCGCGACGGCGATTCGGGAGATTCGACGGACCCGGATCGCGATGCGCTTGCGGACGGAGAACCTCACGGGGGCGGGTGCCTCCGTGGAGCCACCGTAGCAGCGTCAGGGGCCGGCCGGCCGCTCCTGGACGGCGGCGAGGGACCGGTCGAGCTCCGCGGCTGGGGTCGCGCACGCCGTCGGGATGCCCGAGGCGGCCTCAGCCGACGGCGCGCAGGTGGCGGAAGGACCCGCCGCCGCGCAGCTCCTCGACGAGCTCGTCGAGGAGCGAGCGCTCGTCGAGGCGGCGGCCGTCGGTCACGGCCGCGACCAGGCCGCGCTTGCGCTCGAGGATCGTGGCCATCGTCTCGTCGATCGTCCCGGCGGCCAGCAGGTACCAGGCCGTCACCGCGTCGTGCTGCCCGATGCGGTGGAGCCGGTCCTCGGCCTGGTCGTGCAGCGCCGGGGTCCACTCGAGCTCGAGGAAGGCGACGTTCGAGGCGCGGGTGAGCGTCAGCCCCTGCCCCGCGACGCGCGTGGCGCCGACGAGCAGCTGCGGTCCCCCGGGGTCCTGGAAGGCGCGGACGGTCGCGTCGCGCGCGTCGAGGCTGTCGCGGCCGAGCAGGTGCAGCGCGTCCGGGAAGCGCTCGATCACCGCCTCCTGCGCCTCGCGGTGCCGGGCGAAGACGACGAGCGGCTCGCCCGAGGCCAGGAAGTCGTGGATCCAGGCCAGCGCGGCGTGGAGCTTGCCGCGGGCGGCCAGCCGCTGCAGGGCCGAGAGCTGGGCCAGGCGCTCGGCGCGCAGGGTCCGGGCGATGGCGGCGTCGAGCTCGGCCAGGTCGAGCGGCTGCTCGCGCAGCCACGCCACGAGGTCGCGCTCGGCCAGGCGGTACTCGCGCTCGTTGGACAGGTCGACGGGCACGACGACGCGGCGCTTGGCCGGGAGCTGAGGGAGGACCTCGGACTTCAGCCGCCGCACGAAGCAGCGCCGGCGCAGGTGCCAGTGCAGGCGCTCCTCGGTCAGCGGGCCCACGAACTGGCGGGCGAAGCGCGCGCCCGAGCCGAAGTCCTCCATGCGCCCGAGGACGCGCAGCTGCGAGATGAGCTCCTCGGCGTGGTTGAGGACCGGCGTGCCCGTGAGCGCCAGGCGCAGGCCGTCCGTGGCCACGGCGCCGGCCAGGCGGCGGACGGCCTGGGTGCGCTTGGCCTGCGGGTTCTTGACGAGGTGGGCCTCGTCGACGACGAGCGCGCGCAGCCCGAGGCGGCCGAGCGCCTCGCGGTGGGCGGCGACGACCTCGAAGTTCACGATCGTGATCTCGTCGGTCGGCGGCGCCGCCGGGCGCCCTTGGACGACCGCGATCCCGCGGTGGGGCAGCCACTTGCGCGCCTCGCGCTCCCAGACGCGCTTGAGCGAGGCGGGGCAGACCACGACGGCCGGGAAGGCGTCGTCGGCCTCGAGCGCGGCCAGCGCCTGCACCGTCTTGCCGAGGCCCTGCTCGTCGGCCAGGAAGCAGCGGCGGGCGTCGAGCGCGTAGCGGACGCCGGCCCACTGGAACGGCTGCAGCGTGCCGCCGAGCTTCGCGGCGACCTCGGGCAGCGGGTCGCCCTCGGTGGCGCGCGACCGGCGGATCTCGTGGGCGGCCTCGGCGTGCTCGGCGCGCAGGTCCTCGAGGGCCTCGGCCGCGTCGGCCTCGACCGCGACCCCGTGGAGGGCCAGGAAGCCGTCGAGGGCGCCGACGATCCAGGGGTCCAGCGGCAGCGTGCGCCCGCCCGCCTCGACGCCCGGCAGGCGCTCGAAGGCGTCGCCCGAGTCCGGGTCCCACAGCGCCTCCAGGCGCAGGCGCTCGCCCTCGGTGCCGTGGTGCAGGACGAGCCGCGCCGGCGGGACCGTGTCCTCGTGCTGGAGCAGCTGCACGCAGCGGTTGGCGGCGGCGTCGAGCCGGGCGGAGCCGAGCTCCGCGATCGCGGCCGCCGCGGCCGGGACCATCGGGACGAGCAGCGCGCCGTCGACCTCGGTCGCCATGGCCTGCAGCTCCTCGGGGAGCGTGCCCGCGCGCGGCTCGAGGCGGAACCAGCCGCGGCCGTCGTGGCGCGCGGTGCGCACCCGCCCGATCCAGCGGCGCCGGACGCTGCGCAGCCAGAGGTCGACCTCGGTGCTCGTCGAGAGCTCCGGGGCGCGCTCGAGCACCTCGAGCACGTGCACGCCCGCCCAGTCGTCGGCCGGGGCGGACCACTGGCGGGTCTCCCAGTCGAAGCGCCGGCCCGGGATCGCGCGGACGAAGCCGACGAGCTGCGGGTCGTAGGGGAAGGCGAGCACGACCTCCGGCCGGCCGTCGGCCCCGCGGCGCAGCGCGACGTTGGGGCGGTCGTCGGCGACGGGCTCCACGTCCGTCACCGTAGCCGTCGAGCTAGCTGCTCTCGACGCCCGTCTCGGTGTGCGGGGTCCCGACGGGCTTGGACTCCGAGGACCCGCGCTGGCGCAGGAACACCGTGAAGGCGGCGAACGAGCCGACCGCGAGGAACTCCGACTGCCAGTTCTGGAGGGTGCGGTTCCAGAAGTCCGAGCTGCCGAGGTACGACCAGAGGCTGAGCGCGGCCTCGTGGTGGTCGAGCTGGTCGGCGTTGTAGGCGACGCGGCCGCAGACGGCGGTCGCGAACCAGGACAGCAGCCAGATCGTGGTCATGATGGCCACGAGCGAGTTGCTGTAGACGACGGTGCGCCAGTCGCCGGCCTTGGCCCAGGACGGCGAGTCCGGGAGGGCGTGCTCGCCGACCCGCTGCTCCTCGTCGGAGCCGCCGCCCTCGTCCCCGGGCTCCTTGGACTCCGTCGACCCGCGCTGGACGAGCCACACCGTGGCGAGGACGTAGAGCGTGAACTGGAGGTACTCGGACTGCCAGTTCTCCATGACGTCCACGGCGAAGCTCGACGAGGTCACGTAGCGCCCGAGGGAGATCGTCGCGTCCTGGTGGGCGAGCTGCTGGTGGTTGAAGTCGCTGTGCCCGACGAGGGCCTGGCCGACCAGCGCCGCGAGGAAGATCGCGCCGAAGAACAGGGCCAGCCCGTTGTCCCGCGCCCAGCGCCTCACTGGCCCAGCGCCCCCAGGACGAACGCGTAGGCCAGGCCCGCCATGATGAGCACCAGGTACGCCACGAACAGGGTCCGCATCAGGTCTGCACCTCGCAGTCGAAGGGCTGGTCGGCGGGCTTGCCGTCCTGGGGCTCGCAGCCCAGCGCCGACAGCCGCCAGCCGTCGGGGGCGCGGTCCAGGAAGGCGCTCCGGCCGCCGGCCAGGTCGGCCTTGGCGTTCGTGATGAAGACCTGGACCCGGTCCACCGCGCCCGGCCGGACCTGCAGCGAGCCGATCGCGTCGGCGCAGGGCTTGCCCTCCTGCTGTTCGATCTCCTGCGCGAGGTCCTCCGACAGCAGCGAGCACGCGGCGCCGCCGTCGCCGCGGGCCAGCGCGGCGGCGAACCGCTGCACCGTCGCGCGGGCCTGGTCCTGGTCGTCCCCGGTGCCGCAGCCGGCGAGGGCCACGGCGCCCGCGAGGGTCACGGCGAGGGCGAGCAGGGGCGAGCGGGCGCGCGCCATGGCGAAGTGCTCCCCACTCGCGGGCGCCGGCAACCTGAACCGCCCGGGGCCGCCGAATACCCTCTCGGCTCGTGCGCGCGCCGTCCGCGACCCCGCTGGGACCCCTGACCACGCTGCGGCTCGGCGGCCCTGCCGGGCGGCTCGTCGACGCTCGCACCGAGGCCGAGCTCGTCGACGCCGTGCGGGATGCCGACGCCGCCGGCGAGGCCGTGCTGGTCCTCGCGGGCGGCAGCAACGTCGTCGTGGCCGACGCGGGCTTTCCCGGCCTGGTCGTGCGGGTGCTGACGGAGGGGGTGCAGGCGGAGGAGCTCGGCGGCGACCGCGTCCGCCTCACGGTGCAGGCGGGGGAGCCGTGGGACCCGGTCGTGGCCCGCAGCGTGCGGGAGGGCCTGGCGGGCCTGGAGTGCCTGTCCGGCATCCCGGGCTCGACCGGCGCGACGCCGATCCAGAACGTCGGCGCCTACGGGCAGGAGGTCGCGACGACGATCGAGTCCGTGCGCGCCTACGACCGCGCCGCGCGGGCGGTGGCCGACCTGCCCGCGTCGGCGTGCGGCTTCCGCTACCGCGGCAGCCGCTTCAAGGGCGCCGCCACCCACGTCGTGCTCGCCGTCACCTTCGTCCTCGCGCGCTCACCGCTGTCCGAGCCGATCCGCTACGCCGAGCTGGCCCGCGCGCTCGGCGTGCGGCCCGGCGACCGGGTGCCGCTCGCCGCGGCGCGCGAGGCGGTCTTGCGCCTGCGTCGCGGCAAGGGCATGGTCGTCGACCCGGAGGACCCCGACTCCGTGAGCGCCGGCTCGTTCTTCACGAACCCGGTGCTCGAGCCGGAGGCGTTCGCGGCGCTCGAGCGTCGCGCCGCCGCGCGCCTGGGGCCCGACGCGCGGCCACCCGCGTTCCCCGAGCCCGACGGCCGCGTCAAGACGTCCGCCGCGTGGCTCATCGAGCGCGCCGGCTTCGGCAAGGGCCTGGAGCGCGGCCGCGTCGGCATCTCGGCCAAGCACGCGCTCGCGCTCGTCAACCGCGGCGACGCCACGACGGCCGAGCTCGTCGCGCTCGCCGCCGAGATCGCCGCCGGGGTCCGTGCGGCCTTCGGCGTCGACGTCGTCCCCGAGCCCGTCTTCGTCGGGCATGCCTGGACGGCGCCGGCGAGGGACTAGGACGAGGCGCGCCTCCTGAGCCGGTCCGGCCGCCGGCCGGACCACGCCATCGCGCCGAGGACGATCGCGGCGCCCACGGGCTCGTTCCAGCTCAGCGGCTCCGAGAGGACGGCGACGCCGAGCACGGTCGAGAAGATCGGGATGACGTAGGTGACGGTCGAGAACGTCGTCGCGCCGGCGGCGCGGATGATGGCGTGCGTGAGGACGTAGGCGACCCCGCTGCCGAGGACGCCGAGGGCCGCGAGGCTCGCCAGCGCGTCGACCGGCAGGTCCGTCGGGGGCATGCCGGCGAGCGGAGCGATCGGCGCCAGGATCGCGGTGGCGCAGACGAGCTGGGCCGCCGCGAGCGCCGGGCCGCTCTCGGGGCGGCCCGACAGGTGGCGCCGGGTGTAGGGCAGGCCGATCCCGTAGCACGCCGCCGCGCCGGCGCACGCGAGCTGCCCCAGCAGGGCGTCGCCGCCCAGGCCTCGCCACGGGCCGAGCACCAGGGCGACGCCGGCGAAGCCGACGACCAGGGCGGCGCGGCCCCGGCGGTCGGGCCGCTCGGCGGGGAGGAGGACCAGGACCGCGAGCATCGTCATGAGCGGCGTCGTCGCGTTCCACAGCCCGGCCAGGACCGACGGCACCGTGCGCTCCCCGAGCGCGAACAGGGTGAAGGGCGCGGCGTTCATGAGCAGCCCCACGACGGCCAGGTGCCCCCACGTCGCCCGGTCGCGCGGCAGGCGGTCGCCGCGCGCCGCGAGGACGACCAGCAGCGTCACCGCGCCGAGGGCGATGCGGCCGAGGGCGACGTCGACGGGCGGCCAGTGCTCGCCGAGCACCTTGATGCAGAGGAAGCTCGAGCCCCAGATCGCGGCCAGGAGGACGAACTGGGCCTGCCACGCCGGCGCGGCGACGGGCGCCCGCGCCCGTCCGGCGCGGCTCGCGGCGGCGTCCTGGGCGCTCACGCCGAGGCCGCGGCCTCGCCGGCGAGCACGTTGTCGAAGTCGTCCACGTCCACCAGGACGATGACGGACGGCCGAACCGGACACGGCGCGGGACGGGACGCACGGCCCAGGAGGGCGGCGAGCGGCGGCGGCGCGGTGGCCGGTCCGCCGGGGTAGGTTGCCCGGATGCCCTCCGCCCGCCGCTCCGCGGCGCTCGCCGCCGCGGTCGCGGCCCTCGCCGTGCTCGCCCCCGGGACGGCCCAGGCGGCGCCCGCGCCGTTCGGCCACGCGTGCGCGCCGAAGGACGGCGTGCGCTTCTGCCCGACGACCGACCTGGCGTCCCGCGTGGCGAGCTTCGACGGCACGCCGCTGGACGTCGACGTCACGCTGCCGGCCACCGGCGACGGGCCGTTCCCGACGCTCCTGATGCTCCACGGCCTCGGGGGCACGAAGACCTCCTTCGAGGGCCCCGGCGGCGACCCCAGGTACAACAGCGTGCACTTCGCGCAGCGCGGCTACGCCGTCGTGACGCCCACCGCGCGGGGGTTCGGGGCGTCGTGCGGCGCCCCCGCGGCGCGGACGCCCGACTGCGCCACGGCCTGGGTGCGCCTGGACGACATGCGCTACGAGGCCCGCGACGTCCAGACGCTCGTCGGCGAGCTCGTCGACGACGGGGTCGCCGACCCGCGCGCGATCGGGTCGACCGGCATCTCCTACGGGGGCGGCACCTCGATGATGCTCGCCTTCCTGCGCAACCGGATCCGGACCACGAGCGGCGGCTACGCCCCGTGGCGCAGCCCGAAGGGCACCCCGGTCTCCCTGACCGCGGCGTGGCCGCGCTGGGGATGGACCAACGGCGAGAGCATCTTCGCGCGCAACGGCCGCGGCGCGTGGTCGCGCACGCCCGTCGGCGTCTCGGCGCAGGCCTACGGGGGCGCGATCTTCGCCGTGGCCTTCGGCGGCTTCGTCGCGCCCACGGGCGGCCAGCTCTCCGCCGACCTCACGCGCTGGAAGGCGCAGCTCGACGCGGGCGCCGTCGGCCCGGGCACCCGGCCGACGCTCGACAACGCCTACCGGTACCACGGGGTCGCCGGGGTCCCGGGCCGGCCGGCGCCGCTGCTCGTGCAGTCGGGCTGGACCGACGCGCTGTTCCCCGTCCCCCAGGCGCTCGCCGGCTACGCCGCCGTCCGGCGCCGCGACCCGCGCGCACCGATCGCCCTGCAGCTGGGGGACCTCGGCCACGGCCCGGCCGCCAACCACCCCGACGACGTCGCCGCGTTCGACCGTGCCGGCGCGGCCTTCCTGGACGCGTGGCTGCAGGGTCGCGGCGCCAAGCCGCGCCCCGGGGCGGTCACCGCGTACACCATGACCTGCCCGGCCTCGGCGCCGGCCGGCGGCGGCCCCTACCGCGCGCCGAGCTACGGCCGGCTGGCCCGCGGACGCCTCGCGCTCAGCGGCCGGCGGGTGCTGCGGATCGACGGCACGGGCGGCGACGCCCGCCTCGCCGCCGCCGTGAGCCCGCTCGCGGGGTCGCTCTGCCGGCCGCAGGACCCGGACCCGGCGAGCCGCACGACCCTGTCGCGGCGCTCGCCGGGCGTCACGCTCATCGGGCTGCCGGTCATCGCCGGCCGGGTGGCGGCGACGGGCCGGTACGGCCAGGTCGACGCCCGCCTGTGGGACCGCGACCCGGCGACGGGCAAGCAGGTCCTGATCACGCGCGGGGCCTACCGCCTGACCCCGGGCCAGCAGGGCCGCTTCCGCTTCGTGCTGGACGGCAACGGCTGGCGGTTCGCCCGCGGCCATCGGATCGTCGTCGAGCTCCTCGGTCGCGACGCCCCGACGTATGGGGCCAGCCCGGCGCCCTTCAGCGCCACGTTGCGCGGCGTCCGGGTGACGCTGCCGGTCCGCGAACGGCCGAGCCGCCCGCGGGGGATCACGGCGCCCTGAGCGGGCGCCGCCCCGCCCGCGCTCAGCGTCGCCCCGCGGCGCGGCCGGCGCCGGCCTCGTTCGCCCGCGGGCCGAGGGAGGCCGCGCGACCCTTCGGCTCCTCCCAGTCCTCCTGACGTCCGAGCGCCGTCATGTCGAGGTAGTAGTGGGTGCCGCCGACCTGCTCGGTGCCGCGACCGTAGGTCGAGTAGGTGTGGAACACGCGATCGCCGTCGCGCAGGAACACGCTCGTGCCGTGCAGCTCGCCCGCGGGCGCGGGCATCCCGCGCGCCTGCCACTCCGCGGCGGAGCGGTAGTTGTAGGCCGGGTCGTCGACGGTGGCGTCGAAGGACACGCCGTAGTCGAAGTTGAAGCGACTGCCGAAGCTCGAGTACCAGGGGAAGGTCCAGCCCATCCTGCGCCTCCAGCGCTCGAGCTTCTCGATCGGCGCGCGGGACACCACGGCGATCGTCGTGTCGCGCTCGTGCAGGTGCGCCGTGTTGCCGTACTGGTCGACCCGGCCGGCGCAGCTCAGGCAGCCGTCCTCCCAGTCGGGGTCGAACATGTAGTGGTCGACGATCAGCTGGTGGCGGTCCTCGAAGAGGTCGAGCAGCGTCCGCGTGCCGCCGTCCGCGGCCGTGAAGCGGTAGTCCTCGGTCACCTCGACCATCGGCAGCCGGCGACGTTCGGCGGCGAGCTCGTCGCGCGCCCTGGTGAGGGCCTTCTCCCGCTCGAGGAGCGCGACGCGAGCACGCGTCCACGCCTCGCGCCCGACGATCTCCGGCAGGCTCATGGTGCTGTGTCCTCTCGCATGGCCTGGGTCCTACCACCCGGGCACGGCGGCTGCACCGGCAAGGGATCGTCGTCGCCTTCGGCGTGCGGCCCCTCGAGGAGCCGCACGCCGGGCGGGTGCCTCAGCCCCCGAGCACCAGGGAGAGGGCGAGCGCGAGGAAGACCACGCTCTGGGCGCTGTGGACGGCGATGCCGACGAGCGCGCTGCGGTAGCGCTTGGAGGGACCCGCCAGGATGAACGTGTCGAGGAGCCCGGCCGGGATGACCCACGGCACGTGCAGGTGGTACACGGCGAAGAGCACGCCGTTCGCGACCCAGTCCCGCCGCCCGAACACGCCGTTCATGCGCGGGAGCAGGTAGCCGCGGAAGAGCAGCTCCTCGCCGAGCACCGTGTTGAGGACGAACATCGCGGCCAGGACGGCGAACCAGCCCCACGACCCCGCCAGGAGCGCGTGCCCGGTGTCCGATCCGAGGAAGTCGCCGAGATCGCGGCTCAGCGGGTTCGCCGGGGCGGGGACGAGCTCCTCGGCGGCGAGGGCGAGGATGAGCGGCACGACGATGAGCCAGGCCCTGCCGCCGCGGCGCCCGGTCCGGGGAGCACGCGGAGCACGGAGCCAGAGGGCCTCCTTCAGCACCGGCCAGCGCAGCGTCCCCTGCTCGCGACGGACGAGGACGAGCACGAGCGCGAACTGCCACGCCAGCCCGACGGTCAGGGTGACGATCAGCGCGCGGGACAGCCGGCCCGGCCCGCTCAGCTGATCGGCGAGCAGCGGCGCGGCCACCCAGGCGAGGAGGCCCATCGGCAGGGCGGCCGCGGCCCACACGGCGATGATGCCGCCGAGCCCGAGCTGGGGCAGGGCACGCTCGTCGGCCGGTCGCTCGGACGGCTCCCCGCGCGTGGCCGGCGGTTCGCGCGTGGCGGGGGACGGGTCGGGCCAGCCGGTCGGGGCGGCGGCGGCGGCGGGGTGGCGGTGGCAGTGGCCGTGGTGTCGATGCTGGTGGTGTCCATGCCGCGACGCTACGAGCGGGATGCCGCGGGGGCATCGTCGCCAGGTCGCGTCCGGCCTCGTACCGGCCGACGATCCCGGCTCCTCCGCAGGTCGGAGGCGGCGGTCGCTCAGAACCCGGTGCGGTACGCCAGCACCACGGCCTGGACGCGGTCCCGGAGGCGGAGCTTCTGGAGGATGTGCGTGACGTGGGTCTTGACCGTCGTGTCGCTGATGACCAGCCGCTCGGCGATCTCGGCGTTCGACAGCCCCTGGGCGATCAGGACGAAGATCTCGCGCTCGCGGGCGGTCAGCTCGTCGAGCTCCGCCGGCCGCTCCTGGCGCGGCTTCGTCGTGAACTGCTCGATCACCCGCCTCGTCACGGTGGGCGACAGCAGCGCGTCCCCGGCCGCGACGGTGCGGACGGCGCCGATGAGCTGTTCGGGCGGGTCGTCCTTGAGCACGAACCCGCTCGCCCCGCCCTGCAGCGCCTCGTAGATGTACTCGTCGAGGTCGAACGTGGTCAGGATGAGCACGCGGGTCCCGGGGTTGTGCTGCAGGATGCGCCGGGACGCCTCGAGGCCGTCGAGCTCCGGCATGCGGATGTCCATGAGCACGACGGTCGGGTCGAAGCGCGCCGCCTGGGCCACGGCCTCGAGGCCGTTGCTCGCCTCCGCGACCACCTCGATGCCCTCCTGGTCGGCGAGCAGCATCCGGAAGCCGGCGCGGACCATCGACTGGTCGTCGGCGACGAGCACGCGGATCGTCATCGGCGCGCGCCCGTGAGGGGGAGGCGCGTCCGCAGGAGGAAGCCCCCGCCCTCGGCGTTGGCCGTCTCCATCCCGCCGCCGTACAGGGCGACCCGCTCGCGCACGCCGACGAGGCCGTGCCCGAGGCCGTCGCCTCCGGCGCTGCCGGCGCCGTCGTCGCGCACGTCGATGCGCAGCTCGCTCGGCTCGTAGCGGATGCGGACGTCCGCGTGGCCGGCACCGGCGTGCTTGAGCGTGTTCGTGAGCCCCTCCTGCACGATGCGGTAGGCGGACAGGTCGATCGCCTCCGGGAGCGGGAACGGCTCGCCGTCGACGTGCAGGTCGACGGGCAGGCCCGCGCGGCGCACCTCGTCGAGCAGCGCGTCCAGACGGGCGAGGCCGGGCGCGGGCGCGAGCTCGGCCTGCTCGTCGGGCCGGCGCATCGCGCCGACGAGGCGGCGCATCTCGACGAGCGCCGTCCGCCCGGTCTGCTCGACGCGCTGCAGGGCCTCGGCGTCCTCGGCCGACGCGTCGCGGAGCCGGTGGCGGACGGCGCCGGTCTGCAGCACCATCACGCTGACGGCGTGCGCGACGATGTCGTGCAGCTCACGGGCGACGCGGACGCGCTCCTCGGCGACCGCGATGCGCGCCGCCGACTCGCGCTCGCGCTCCGCGTGCGCCGCGCGCTCCTCCGCGGCCACGGCCTGTGTGGTGCGGTTGCGCAGGGCGCTCCCCGCGACCCACGCGATCGCGAAGATCGCCGGGATCACCACCACGTCGCGAGCGATGTGCCCCGGGTCGTTGAGCATGAGCACGGCCGCGCAGCCGACGACGACGGCCAGGCCCAGGCGGGCCCGGGCCGGGTCGCCGTCGTTGCCGAGCAGGAAGGCGGCGGCCATGCCCGCGAGGTAGATGGCGCTGACGAACACGACGAGCCGCCCGTCGGCGAACGACACCACGGCCGCCAGCAGCCACAGCCCCGCGCCCGCCGCGAAGGGATGACGCCGGTGGACGAGCAGCGGCGCGAGGACGACGACCGCCGCCAGCGCGGCCAGCCCCGGCCGGAGGTCCGGCGCATCGGACCCGGTGGCGGTCGTGACCTGGAGCACGGCCGCCACCATCGCGAGGACGACGAGGACCTGGAACGCGTGCTCGCGAGCGGTGGGCCAGAGCTTCGTCACGCGGCGAACGTACCTCGCGCCCGGCGGCCGCGCCTCATCCTCAGGTCGGAACCGCCCCTCGTCGCGGCGGACGAGCGGGAACCGTCGCTCCGGCGCTCGCGCGGCGCGAGCGCGTCGCGCTCCGTGGCGGCATACTCCTCCCATGGACCGGCGGACCGACGCCGAGGCACCGACGACGGGCCCGACCGCGGGATCCGACTGGCGGCTCCACGGCGTCCGGGTGGTGCACGCCGACGAGCTCGACGTCAACACCCCGCAGACGCCCGGCATGCATCGCGCGGCGGCGATCACCGCGGCGCGCGCCGGGGCCGAGAAGCTCTGGGCCGGCACGGTGCTCATCCATCCCGACGCGAGGACCGGCGCGCACCACCACGGTCCCGTGGAGAGCGTCATCTACGTCGTGCGGGGGCGCGCGCGGATGCGGTGGGGCGAGCGGCTCGAGTTCCTGGCCGAGGCCGGTCCCGGCGACTTCATCTACGTCCCGCCGTTCGTGCCCCACCAGGAGATCAACGCCAGCCCGGACGAGCGCCTCTCCTGCGTGGTCGTCCGCAGCGGTCAGGAGGCCGTCGTCGTCAACCTGGACCTGCCCGAGGTCGAGGCCGATCCCGAGCGCGTGCACTGGGTCGACGACCTCCACCCGGAGCCCTGAGCGCCGGCCCCATCACGTGGTCCAGGGATCCTCGACCGGCTCGCCGTCCCCGGGGTGGTGCGGACCGACGGCGAGGAACTCCAGGCCCTCCTGCCCGGCCTCGAAGGCGCGCGCCGTCGCCGGCGCGACGCGGATGGCGTCCAGCGGGCCGACGTCCAGGAGCTCGTCGTCGAGCTTGATGCGCCCGTGCCCGCGCAGGACGACGTAGACCTCCTCGGCGTCGGCATGGCGATGGGCGAACGGGCTGCGCCTTCCGGGGAGCAGCCGGAAGAGCGTGACCCCGGTGCGCTCGGCCCCCAGGGCGTCACGGGCGACGCGGGCCTCCCAGCGGTCCCCGAAGCCGTTCCGCGGGGCCACGTCGTCGACGGCGGGCAGGCTGACCTTCGTGAACGCCTCGGGCATCGGACTCCATCGCTCGGTGGGCCGCCGCATCCTCGCACCGGTCGCGTGACATGGTTCCGCGAGGGCCGCGATGGAGGAGGGTGAGATGGTCGAGGGGCAGGCGTCCGGGCCGGAGCCGGGACGGACGGACGCGGCGATCCGGTCGCGCGTCGATGAGCTGATCGCCGCGATGACCGTCGCGGAGAAGGCCGGGCAGCTCAGCCAGTGGTTCTCCTTCGGCTTCCAGCCGGGGCCGGACGACGGGCCCGGCGACCACGGGCAGCTCCCCGCCGACCCGGCGTCGCTCGAGGCGGCCCTCGGGCGGGGCGAGGTCGGCTCGCTGCTCTTCGTCACCGACCCGGCGGAGGTCAACCGCCTCCAGCGGCTCGCCGTCGAGGGCCACCGGCTCGGCATCCCCGCGCTGTTCGGCTTCGACGTGATCCACGGGCTGCGCACCATCCTCCCTGTGCCGATCGCGATGGCGGCCTCCTGGGACCCCGCGACGATCGAGCGCGGTCAGGCCGTCGCCGCGCGTGAGGCCCGCGCGGTCGGCATCCACTGGGCCTTCGCGCCGATGGTCGACGTCGCCCGCGATCCGCGGTGGGGTCGCATGGTCGAGGGCGCGGGGGAGGACCCCTTCCTCGGCGCGGCCGTCGCCGCGGCGCAGGTGCGGGGCTTCCAGGGGGAGCGGATCGGCGCGCCCGAGCGCGTGATCGCCGGCGCCAAGCACTTCGCCGGGTACGGCGCCGCGCTCGGCGGTCGCGACTACGACGAGGTCGACCTCTCCGAGTCCGAGCTGCGGAACGTCTACCTCCCGCCGTTCGCGGCGGCGATCGAGGCCGGCGCCGGCAACGTCATGACGGCCTACATGGACCTCGACGGCGTGCCCGCGACCGGCAACGCGTGGCTGCTCACCGACGTGCTGCGCGGCGCCCTGGGGTTCGCGGGCTTCGTCGTGAGCGACGCCAACGCGGTGCGCAACCTGGTGACGCACGGCTTCGCGCGCGACCCGACCGACGCCGCGGCCCGCGCCCTGAGCGCCGGCGTCGACCTGGAGATGGCGATCGCCGACCCCGCCTACGCCCACCTGCCCGAGGCGGTGGAGCGGGGCGTCGTCGGGGAGGAGGCGCTCGACGCGAGCGTGAGGCGCGTGCTGGAGGCGAAGCTCCGCATGGGCCTGTTCGACGAGCCGTACGTCGACGAGGACCGCGCCCGTGCCGTCCTCGGCGACCCCGGGCACCGCGAGGTGGCGCGCACCGCGGCGGAGCGGTCGGCGGTGCTGCTCCGCAACGAGGGCGGGCTCCTGCCGCTCGACCTCCGGGACCTCGGGTCGATCGCCGTCATCGGCCCGCTGGCCGACGCGAGGCGGGACACGCTGGGGCCGTGGTGCTTCGCGTACGACCTCGACGAGACGGTGACGGTGCTGGAGGGCCTCCGGCGCCACGCGGGCGCGGCGGCACGGGTCGACCACGCGCCCGGCGTGCGCCCGGCGCAGCGGGTCTTCCCGTCGATGTTCGACCTGTTCGGCGGCAACGCGCCGGAGGACCCGGAGGGGTTCGACGACGAGGCGGAGCTGCGGCGGGCGGTGGACCTCGCACGGGGCGCCGACGTCGCGGTGGTGGTGGCCGGCGAGTGGCAGAACATGATCGGCGAAGGCGCGTCGCGCTCGTCGCTGGCGCTGCCGGGGCGCCAGCTCGAGCTGCTGCAGGCCGTCGTCGGGACCGGCACGCCGGTCGTGCTGCTCGTGGTCAACGGCCGCCCGCTCGACCTGCGCTGGGCCGCGGCGCACGTGCCCGCGATCCTCGACGTCTGGTACCCCGGCACGCAGGGCGGCACGGCGGTCGCGAACCTCCTGTTCGGCGCGGTCTCGCCGGGCGGCAAGCTGCCCTTCACGTGGCCGCGGACGGTGGGCCAGGTGCCGATGGTGCACGCCCACACGCGCTCGCACGAGCCCGAGAACCAGGGCCGGCGGTACTGGGACGAGGAGAGCACGCCGCTGTTCCCGTTCGGGCACGGCCTGAGCTACGCCCGCTTCGAGTACGGCGACCCCGTCGTCGACCGTGAGGCGATCGCCCCGGAGGACGTCGTGCACGGTGTCGGTGGACGTGACCAACGCCGGCGGACGGGAGGCGGACGAGGTGGTGCAGCTCTACCTCCACCAGCGGTACGGGTCCGCCTCGCGTCCGGTGCGGGAGCTCAAGGGGTTCCGGCGCGTCGGCCTCGGAGCGGGGGAGACGCGCACGGTGCGCTTCGCGCTCGGGCCGGCCGAGCGGCGCTACTGGAACGCGGCGGCCCGCGACTGGGTCCTCGACGCCTCGACCTTCGACGTGTGGGTCGGCGGGGACTCGACCGCGGAGCCGGTCGACGACGTTCGAGGTGACCGGGGCCTAGCCGGCAGCCGCCGCCCGGCGTCGTCGCCTAGCTCGCGGCCGCGGCCTTCTGGCGCCGCGTGGCCTTCACGCGCTGGGTCTTGTCGAGCACGGCCTTGCGCAGCCGGACGGCCTTCGGCGTCACCTCGACGCACTCGTCCTCGCGCAGGAACTCGAGCGCCTGGTCGAGCGCGAGCTTGTGCGCCGGCACGAGGCGCTCGAGGACCTCGGCCGTCGACGAGCGGATGTTGTTGAGGTGCTTCTCGCGCACCGCGTTGACGTCGAGGTCGTCGGCCCGCGCGTTCTCGCCGACGACCATGCCCTCGTAGACGGGGTCGCCGGGGGTGACGAAGAGCGTCCCGCGCTCCTGCAGGCCGAAGCACGCGAACGAGGTCACGGTGCCGTTGCGGTCGGAGACCATCGAGCCGGTGGGGCGGCGGCGCAGCTCGCCGGCCCACGGGGTCCACCCGTCGAAGACGTGGTGCAGCAGCCCGGTGCCGCGGGTCTCGGTGAGGAACTCGGTCCGGAAGCCGATGAGCCCGCGCGCGGGGACGGTGTACTCCATCCGCACCCAGCCCGTGCCGTGGTTGACCATCTGCTCCATGCGGCCCTTGCGCAGCGCGAGGAGCTGGGTGACGACGCCGACGTAGTCCTCGGGCACGTCGATCGTCACGCGCTCGAGCGGCTCGTGCACGCGGCCGTCGACCTCGCGCGTGAGGACCTGCGGCTGGCCGACGGTGAGCTCGTAGCCCTCGCGGCGCATGAGCTCGACGAGCACCGCGAGCTGCAGCTCGCCGCGGCCCTGGACCTCCCACGCGTCGGGCCGCTCGGTCTCGAGGACGCGGATCGAGACGTTGCCGATGAGCTCCGCCTCCAGGCGCGCGCGCACCTGCCGCGCCGTGAGCTTGTCGCCGTCCTTGCCCGCCAGCGGGGAGGTGTTGATCCCGATCGTCACCGAGAGCGACGGCTCGTCGACGGTGATGACCGGCAGCGGCCGCGGGTCGTCGGGGTCGGCCAGCGTCTCCCCGATCGTCACGTCGGCCAGGCCGGCCACGGCGATGATCTCGCCCGGCCCGGCCTCGTCGGCCTCGACGCGGTCCAGCGCCTCGGTGACGTAGAGCTCGGAGACCGTGGCGCGCTGGACGGTCCCGTCGGCGCGGCACCAGCCGATCGGCTGGCCGCGGCGGATGACGCCGTGGCGCACGCGGCAGATCGCCAGGCGCCCGACGTAGGGCGACGCGTCGAGGTTCGTGACGTGGGCCTGCAGCGGGTGCGACGGGTCGTGCAGCGGCGCCGGGATGTGCTCGAGGAGCAGGTCCATGAGCGGCGCGAGGCTCGGGGTCGGTGGGGCCGATCTCGGGTCCAGCGACGCCCAGCCCGCCTTGGCGTTCGTGTAGACGACGGGGAAGTCGAGCTGGTCCTCGGTGGCGTCGAGGTCGAGGAAGAGGTCGAGGACCTCGTCGACGACCTCGGCGATCCGCGCGTCGGGGCGGTCGACCTTGTTGACGACGAGGATGACCGGCAGGCGCCCTTCGAGCGCCTTGCGCAGGACGAAGCGCGTCTGCGGCAGCGGGCCCTCCGAGGCGTCGACGAGCAGCAGCACGCCGTCGACCATCGTCAGCGCGCGCTCGACCTCGCCGCCGAAGTCCGCGTGGCCCGGCGTGTCGACGATGTTGAGCTTCACGTCGCGGTAGCGGACGGCGGTGTTCTTCGCGAGGATCGTGATGCCCTTCTCGCGCTCGAGGTCCATCGAGTCCATCACCCGCTCGTTGACGTCCTGGTTGGCGCGGAAGGCGCCGGACTGCCAGAGCATGGCGTCGACGAGCGTGGTCTTGCCGTGGTCGACGTGGGCGACGATCGCGACGTTGCGCAGCGCGTCGACGGGCTGAAGCGAGCTCATCGACGAGCGAGGGTAGTGGCAGGGTGGTGCCGGTGGCCGACCGCCAGCCGTTCCGCCCGACGCTCCCCGAGGTGCGCAGCGCGTTCCGCCGACGCCTGGGCCGGGTGCGCTCGTCGTGGTTCGGGATCGCCCAGACGGCGCTGGCCGCCGCGATCGCCTGGGCCCTGGCCTCGCTCGTCAACGACAACCCGTTCTTCGCCCCGATCTCGGCGGTCATCGCGCTCGGGCTCGCGCGCGGGCGGCGCACCCTCCGGGCGGTCGAGCTCACGCTCGGGGTCGCGGTCGGCATCGCCGTCGGCGACGTCATCGTGCTCGCGCTGGGCACGGGGACGCTCGTCGTCTTCCTCGTCGTGGCGCTCGCGATGGCCGCCGCGCTGCTCCTCGGCGCCGGGACCATCCTCGTCAACCAGGCGGCGATCTCGGCGATCCTCATCGCGACGCTGACCCCGCCGCAGGACGGGATCTCGCCCAGCCGGTTCCTCGACGCCCTGATCGGCGGGGCCGTCGCCCTGCTGGTGGGCCAGGTCCTGTTCCCGCGCGACCCCCTGCGCGCGATGGCCGCGACCGCCGCGCCGGTGACCGAGGACCTCGCGCGCGCCCTCGACGCGACGGCCGAGGCGCTCCGCCGCGGCGACGAGGCCCTGGCCCACCGGGCCCTCGAGATCGCCCGGGCCGTCGACGACGACCTCGCCGCCTTCTTCGACGCCGTGACGACCGCGCGCGAGACGGTGCCCGTGCTGCCCGGCCGCCGCCCGCGCGAGCGCCTGCCCCTGTACGCCGAGGCGGCGCTGCGGATGGACTACGCGGTGCGCAACACCCGCGTCCTCATCCGCCGGGCCGCGGCGACGATCCGCCGCCACGGCGCCGCCCCGCCCGCGCTGGCCGAGGCCGTGGCGCTGCTCGCCGAGGCCGTGCGGGCCCTCGGGACCCAGCTCACGGAGCCCGGCGGCGAGATGGCGGTCCGCCGCGCCGCGCTGCGCGCCGCCGCGAGGGCGACCTCGCTCCTGCGCGAGGACCCCGACCTGTCCTCGGTCGTGATCGTCGGCCAGATCCGCTCGACGGCCATCGACCTCCTGCGCGGGTCCGGCCTCGGCGCCGAGGAGGCACGCCAGGCCATGGAGGCGGTCACCGAGCACGACGAGGCCGCGACCGACGTGGCGCTGCGGACGGTGCCGCGCGCCGGGGCGCACGACGACGACGACGAGGAGGAGGAGCGCTAGGGCGGTCCCGCGGCCGCCGTCGGCGCGGCGGGACTGCCGCCCCTACCCGCGATCCGGCGTGCTGAGGCGGAACGTCGCCGCCAGGTCCTCGTCGCCGTGCTCCTGCTCGGCCTCGGTGAACCGCTCGGCGATCGTCCGGGCGACCGGGGCGTCGACGCCGACGCGCTCGGCCGTCTCGGCCACGAGGCGCGCGTCCTTGGCCGCCAGGCGCAGGCTGAAGGACGGCGGGAACTCGCCCTGCAGCATCGCCGCGCCCTTGGCCCGCAGGTAGGGGAGGTCGAGCGGCCCGCCCTCGATGGCGTCGAACAGGAGAGTGGGGTCGAGCCCCAGGCCCTGTGCGAGCGCGAGCGTCTCGGCCGCGCCCTGGACGACCGTCACGACCCAGGCGTTCACCACGAGCTTCAGGCGCGTCCCCGCGCCGGCGGGGCCGACGCGCAGGGTGCGCTGGCCGATCGCGTCGAAGACGGGCGCGAGGCGGTCGAGCGCGTCATCGGGACCCGAGGCCAGGATCACGAGCGCGCCCTGCTCGGCCGGCGCCTTCGTGCCCAGGACGGGCGCGTCGACGAGCACGGCGCCGTGCTCGCCCGCCAGCTCGGCGCAGCGGTCGGTGCCGTCGATCCCGATCGTCGACGCCTGCAGCCACAGCACGCCCTCGCGCGCGGCGGGCAGCGCTCGTCCGGCCACCTCGAGGACGGCGTCGGCGTCGGACAGCATGGTCAGCACGACGTCGCGGTCGCGCACCGCCGCGGCGAGGTCGTCGTCGCGGCGCCAGACCGCGACGTCGAGGCCGGCCGCGCGCAGGTTCGCCGCCATCGGCGCCCCCATCGTGCCGGCGCCCAGGACCGCGACCGACGACCCGGGCGCGGTCATGCCGGTGGCCGCGCCGGCCGGGTGCGGGGACGCCAGGGCTCCGGCAGGTCGGGGTGCTCGGCGACGGCGCCGATGGGCTGGGCCATGGGACCTCCTCCAGGCGGTCGGGGATGGTCTGGATCCTGCGGCCTCGGTACCCGGCCGCCCGCGCGCCGACGCGAGAGGTGTCGGCGCGCCGCCCGTGGGGGAGTCCCCCGACCATGCCCACCGACCCCGCACCCGTCACGCTGTCCGAGGTCGTCCAGCGGGCGGTGACGGTCGTCGACCCCGACGGGAGCCTCGGCCTCGACGACCTCCTCGAGCGCTTCGAGGACGACGACGAGCCGCTCGCCGCGACGAGCGCCGAGATCGCCGAGCAGCGGATCGCCGAGGCGCTCGGGGCGCTCGACCCGCAGGAGGAGGACCCGGCCGTCCAGCTCGCCGGCGCCGTGGCGACCTACCTCGCCTTCCGCCGCGACGAGGTGGGGGAGGAGCCCCACGACCTCCTGCGGCTGGCCGCCCGCGCGGAGTACGACGGCCATCCGCCGGAGCCGGTCCGCGGCCTGCTCGCCGACCGCGGCGTCGACCTGTAGGCGCTAGCCCTCGTCGCGCGCGGCTCGCCGGCGCGCGAGCTCGCGCCCGAGGTCGATCGCGCGGATCTCGTGCTCGCCCGGGAGCTTGTCGAGCACCTCGCGCGCGACCGCCTTCACGTCGGCCTCGTCGTGGCCCAGGTCGTCGAAGAACGACCGCAGGGCGCCGTAGGTCACCTTGAGCTGGGCGGCCGTGAGGTCGAGCCGGTAGGCCGTCTCATCGGCGCCGATGAGGTTGAGGTCGTCGGCCATGCCGGGCTACTCGACCGGCGTGCGCGGCGCGCCGGGGACGCGGTGGGTGGCCGCGTACGCGTCGTTCTCGTGCTTCTCGCCGTACGCCTGGGCGATCGCGAAGGCGATGAGGCCCTGGGCGATGACCGGGAAGAGGACGAAGAAGACGCCGACGAGGCCGAGCGTCGCGGCCGTGGCGGAGAGCGCGGTGACCACCATGGTGGGCGGACTCTACCCGACGCTCGTAAGGTCCTCCGCGTGCCTGCGCTGGCGACCTCCAAGCCGCGCCGGTACGCCGAGCCGATCCTCGAGGTGCTCGGCCTGCGGCGGCGCCTCGCGGCCGTCGGCGCGACCGACGACGACGGCCAGGGGGCGGAGAAGGCCGCTGTCGTGGCGGGGCGCTCGCGCCTTGGGCGCCCGACCGCGGCGTGCCGGCGCTGAGCGCCTAGACGCCCTCGCGCTCGGCCCAGGCCTCGGCCAGCCGCGCCTCGCGCGGGTCGACCGGCTCCCCGGCCTCCAGGGCGCCCAGCACCTCGGCCGGCGTGCGGCCGGAGCCGGTGAAGACGAGCCGCCCGGCGCGGGGCACCAGGGCCGGCGGGGAGCCGGCGCAGAGGCCGGCGTCGTCGGGCTCGGAGGCCATGCCGGCGAGCCTAGCGACCCCCTCGGGTTCTCCGACCGCGTTGGTAGGATTAGTCCATGTTCTTCACGACGAAGGCGGAGTACGGGGTGCGCCTGCTCGTCGAGCTCGGCCGGCACCACGGCGAGCGCCCCGTCCCGCTGAAGGCCATCGCGGAGGCGGAGGGCCTGCCCCTCGCCTACCTCGAGCGCATCGTCGCGCTGCTGAAGAAGGCCGACCTCGTCGAGAGCACCCGCGGCGCGCACGGCGGCTACCGCCTCGCCCGCGACCCGGCCGCGATCCGCATGGACGAGGCCGTCCTGGCGCTCGAGGGCGCCGTGGCGCCCATGTCGTGCTTCGTCGACGACCGCGAGGAGGGGCGCGTCCTGTGCTCCCACGTCGACGGCGGCGGCCAGGGCTGCGCCACCAAGCTGCTGTGGATGCGCGTCCAGGGCGGCGTCATGGAGAAGCTGGCCGGCACGACGCTGGCCGAGCTCGTCACCTTCTCGGCCGTCCACACCCCCGCCGTCTCCCTCCCCACGCTCCCCGACACCAAGGAACCCGTCCGTGCCTGAGCTCGAGATCCGCAACCTCCACGTCGCCGCCGGCGACAAGCAGATCCTCCGCGGTCTGGACCTGACCGTCGAGCGCGGCGAGGTCCACGCGCTCATGGGCCCCAACGGCTCGGGCAAGTCCACGCTGGCCAACGCGATCATGGGCAACCCGGCGTTCGAGATCACCGAGGGGACGATCATCTTCCGCGGGCAGGACATCACGGAGCTCGACCCCGACGAGCGGGCCCGGCTCGGGCCTCTTCATGGCCTTCCAGTACCCGGTCGCCATCCCGGGCGTGACGATCACGAAGTACCTGCGCATGGTGATGAACGCCCACCGCGCCGAGCGCGGCGAGGACGAGGTCTCGCTCAAGGAGTTCCGCGGGCTCGTCGAGGCGGCGATGGAGCTGACCAACGTCCCGAAGGACTTCTCCTCGCGCTACCTCAACGAGGGCTTCTCGGGCGGCGAGAAGAAGCGCCTGGAGATGCTCCAGCTCGCGCTGCAGCGCCCGCAGGTGGCGGTGCTCGACGAGACCGACTCGGGCCTCGACATCGACGCGCTGAACGTCGTCGCCGACGCCGTGAACAACGTGCGCGCGCAGGCCGACCTCGGCGTCCTGATCATCACGCACTACCAGCGGATCCTGCACCTCGTGGAGCCGACGCGCGTGTCGATCATGTTCGACGGGCGGATCGTCAAGGAGGGCGGCCCCGACCTCGTCGACGCAGCTCGAGCAGAAGGGCTACGGCTGGATCCGCGACGAGGTCGCCGCGGCGGCCTGATGGGCATCCTCGCCGCCGGCGCGCTCGCCCACGAGTTCCCGGTCCTCGACCGGGAGGGCCTCGTGTACCTCGACAGCGGGGCGACGTCGCAGAAGCCGCGCGCGGTCATCGACGCGATCGAGGACTACTACGCGCACCACAACGCGAACATCCACCGCGGCGTCTACCCGCTCGCGGTGGAGGCGACGGACCTCTTCGAGGGCGCCCGCGGCCGCGTGGCGACCTGGCTCGGCGTCACGACGAAGGAGACGGTCTTCACGAAGAACGCGACCGAGGCGATCAACCTCGTCGCCTACGCGTGGGGCCGGCGCAACGTCGGGCAGGGCGACGCGATCGTCCTGACGCAGGCCGAGCACCACTCGAACATCGTCCCGTGGCAGCTGCTGTGCCAGGAGGTGGGCGCCGAGCTGCGCTACCTCGAGCGTCGGGCCGGACGGCACGATCGACCTCGACCAGCTCGACGCGCACCTCGCCGACGGGCGCGTGAAGCTCGTCACGGCGTTCCACGTGTCCAACGTCCTGGGGACGATCAACCCGGTCGACGAGCTCGTCGCCCGCGCCCGGGCCGCCGGCGCGGCGTCGCTGCTCGACGGCTCGCAGGCCGTGCCGCAGATGCCGGTCGACGTCGGCGCCATCGGCGCCGACTTCTACGTCTGGACCGCGCACAAGGCCTACGGGCCGACCGGCATCGGCGTCCTGCACGGCCGCCGCGAGGTCCTCGAGGCGATGCCGCCGTTCCTCGGCGGCGGCGACATGATCAGCTCGGTCGACTTCCACGAGTCGCGCTGGAACGAGCTGCCCTGGAAGTTCGAGGCCGGCACGTCGCCGATCGCCGAGGCCGTCGGCCTCGGCGCGGCCGTCGAGTTCCTGCAGGCGCTCGGCATGGACCAGGTCCGCGCGCACGAGCGCGAGCTGACCGCGTACGCGCTCGACCGGCTGGAGGCCGTCGAGGGCCTGACGCGTCTATCGGCCCGCGCGACGCCGACCGCCCGCGGCGCGCTGGTCTCCTTCGTCGTCGACGGCGTCCACCCGCACGACGTCGCCGAGATCCTCGCGCGGCAGGGCGTCTGCGTCCGCGCCGGCCACCACTGCGCCCAGCCGCTCATGCGCACGCTCGGCGTCCCCGCCACGACGCGCGCGTCCTTCGCCGTCCACAACTCCGCCGAGGACGTCGACCGCCTGGTCGGCGCGCTCGGCGAGGTCCAGCGGATCTTCGCGCTGATGGACGACCTCTACCGCGAGGAGATCCTCAGCACTACAAGCGGCCCCACAACTGGGGGCCGATGGAGCGACCCGGACCTCGAGTTCGAGGACTCCAACCCGCTCTGCGGCGACGAGCTGCACGTCATGCTCCGCGTGGGCGAGGACGGCACCGTGCGAGGACGTCCGCTTCGAGGGTCACGGCTGCGCGATCAGCCAGGCCGCCGCGTCCATGGCCTCCGACGAGGTCAAGGGCATGTCGGTCGACGACCTGATCCGGCTGGACCGCCGCTTCGTCCTGGACCTGCTCGGCATCGACATCTCCGCGACGCGCATGAAGTGCGCCCTGCTGAGCCTGAAGGTCCTGAAGTCCGCGGGCCTCGGTGACGCCGTCGACTGGGAACCCGCCACACCGGCCTCCGAGGCCGAGCGCTCGTCCTAGCGCCGGTCCGCCCGCTAGGCGTGGGCGACGAAGTTCACGCGTGTCCGCTCGTGGAACGCCCGGCGGAAGTCCGCGGCGCTCAGCGGCCCGCGACCGTCGAGGTCGAAGATGCGCAGGTTCGCGCGCTCGCAGAGCAACTCCCAGATGTCGTCCGGGCCGGTCCCGTAGAAGTCGGCCGAGCCCAGGCCGTGCTCGAAGGCCACGACGGGCCGATGCTCGCACAGCGTCCCGAGGGCGCCGGCGAGGACCTCGCGCTCGGCGCCCTCGACGTCGATCTTCACGAAGCCCGGCCGGGTCGCAGGGGGAAGCGCCTCGTCGAGGCGCTCCGTCCTGACGCGGAAGCGCTCCGTCCGACCCGAGCCGGGCGAGGGCCGCTCGCGGAAGCCGCTCCAGCCCGGGTTGTCCACGACGCGCACGAACTCCCGCTCCCCGGCGCAGTCCGAGAGCGCGGCCTGGCGGACGTCGACCGAGGGGAAGGCGACGCGCAACTCGGCGGCGAGCTCGGGGAGCGGTTCGTAGGCGACGTGCCTCCCGCGCGGGGCGACGCGCACGATGTCGGCCAGCAGGTCGCCGCGGTGGGCGCCGACGTCGACGCACGCGGTGTCGGGCGCGAGGAGGTAGCCGACGAGGCGACGCAGGCTCGCCAGGTCGCGCTGGTCCTGGCGGACGGCCGCCGGCAGGAGCAGCGCATGGACGCTGCGCGCCTGTCGCTCGATGCCGAGCCGCGCCACGGCGGTCTTGATCAGGGGCGGGACCGGCACCTGGCGCACGGGCGCAGGCTAGACCTCACCCCGTGCCTCGGCGACGCCCCGGCGCGCAGTACAATCCAGACCATCACGGTCGGAGAAGCCCCACCCGTTCCCATGAGCCCTGAGCGCATCGACGTCTGCCCCCTGTCCGAGCTGCCGCCCGGGGCGATGCGGCTCGTCGAGTGGGAGGACCTCGAGATCGGGGTCTTCAACTGCGGCGGCGAGCTGCTGGCCATCGAGGACCGCTGCTCGCACGACGGCGGCGACCTCGTCGAGGGCGAGTTCGACCAGGGCGCGTGCACCGTCGAGTGCCCGCGCCACGGCTCGCTCTTCGACCTGCGCACGGGCAAGCCCCTGACGCTGCCCGCCTACGTCCCCGTCGACACGTTCGGCGTCCTCGTCGAGGACGACATCATCAAGCTGGAGGTCGAGTAGCCCCATGGCCACGCCCGAGACCACCCCGTTCAACCCGATGCCCGAGAACGACGCGCTCCGCGGCATCAACGAGGACTACACCGAGCGCTACGGGTTCCACGACGCCGAGAACTACCTGTTCAAGGCGCCCAAGGGCCTCACGCGCGAGCTCGTCGAGCAGATCTCCGAGTTCAAGAGCGAGCCGCAGTGGATGCGCGAGTTCCGCCTGAAGTCCCTCGACCACTTCCTCGCGCGCCCGATGCCGACGTGGGGCTCGCCGATGCTGGCCGAGGTCGACTTCGACGACATCCACTACTTCGTCCGCGCCTCCGAGCGCGCCGAGCGCTCCTGGGACGACGTCCCCGAGGACGTCAAGAAGACCTTCGACCGCCTCGGCATCCCCGAGGCCGAGCGCCAGTTCCTGGCCGGCGTGGGCGCCCAGTACGAGTCCGAGTCGGTCTACCACCAGGTCAACGAGCAGCTCCAGGCGCAGGGCGTCGTGTTCATGGACATGGACACCGCGCTGCGCGAGCACGAGGACCTCGTCAAGGAGTACATCGGGACGCTCATCCCGCCGAACGACAACAAGCTCGCCGCGCTCAACAGCGCGGTGTGGTCGGGCGGCTCGTTCGTCTACGTCCCGCCGGGCGTCCACGTCGAGATGCCGCTGCAGGCCTACTTCCGCATCAACACGGAGAACATGGGCCAGTTCGAGCGGACGATCATCATCGCCGACGAGGGCAGCTACGTGCACTACGTCGAGGGCTGCACCGCCCCGACGTACAGCTCGGACTCGCTGCACTCGGCCGTCGTCGAGCTCTTCGCCAAGCCGGGCGCGCGCATCCGCTACACGACCGTCCAGAACTGGTCGAGCAACGTCTTCAACCTCGTGACGAAGCGCGCGATCGCCGAGACGGACGCCACGGTCGAGTGGGTCGACTGCAACCTCGGCTCGAAGCTCACGATGAAGTACCCGTCCGTCTACCTCATGGGCGAGCGCGCCCACGGCGAGATCCTGTCGATCGCGTTCGCCGGCAAGGGCCAGCACCAGGACGCGGGCGGCAAGATCATCCACGCGGCGCCGAACACGACGTCGAACATCTTCGCCAAGTCGATCTCCAAGGACGGCGGCCGCGGGTCCTACCGCGGGCTGCTCGAGATCGCCAAGGGCGCGCACGGCTCCAAGTCGAAGGTCGTCTGCGACGCCCTGCTGCTCGACGAGCAGTCGCGGTCGGACACCTACCCGACGATCCGCATCGGCGAGGACGAGGTCGACGTCGGCCACGAGGCCACGGTCTCGAAGGTCGGCGAGGAGCAGCTCTTCTACCTCCAGTCGCACGGGATCGACGAGGAGGAGGCCTCGAAGCTCATCGTCAACGGCTTCATCGAGCCGATCGTCAAGGAGCTGCCGATGGAGTACGCGGTCGAGATGAACCGCCTCATCGAGCTCCAGATGGAGGGCTCGATTGGCTAGCGCACCCACGCTCCCCACGCCGGCCGAGCGGCGCGAGCAGGCCGCGAGCGCCTACGCCGAGCTCGAGGTCCCCGCCTTCCGCGGGGTCCCGGGCTGGGAGTTCACGCCGATCGACAAGCTCGACCTCGATGCCTTCCCGCCCGCCCCCGGCGGCGTGGGGGAGGACCCCTTCGGCTTCGCCGACGCGGTGACGCCCTCGCCGGAGCCGCCCGCCTCGGAGGGCCCCGTCATCATGCCGCTCGCCGACGCGGCCGAGCAGTTCCCCGACCTGGTCTCGAGGCACCTCGGCTCGGTCGTCACGCAGCGGACGCCGTTCACGGTGCGCAACGACGCGCACTGGACCGACGGCGCGTTCGTCTACGTGCCGCGCAACGTCCAGGTCGAGGCGCCGATCGTCGTCTCGACGCTGCTCGAGCAGGCCGCGACGACGCTGCACTGGCGGCTGCTGGTCGTCCTGGAGGAGGGCGCGGAGGCGACCGTGTGGCACGGCCAGGCCTCGGCGGCCGAGGGCGAGGCCGTGTCCAACGGCGTCGTCGAGCTCGTGGTCGGCCAGAACGCCCGGCTGCGCTTCGTCGACCTCCAGGACCTCGACGAGCGTGCGTGGGTCTTCGGGACCCAGCGCGCGACCGTCGCGCGCGACGGCTGGCTGGACTGGATCACGCTCGGCTTCGGCTCGGGCAACGGCAAGGTCTTCCAGGAGACCCAGCTCGCCGGCCCCGGCGCGCACGGGACCGTCACCGGCGCCTACGCCGCCCGCGGGCGCCAGCACCTGGACTTCGACACGCTGCAGGAGCACGCGTCGCCCGGACACGACGTCGGACCTCGCCTTCCGCGGGCTGCTTGTCGGACCGGGCCAGCGCCGTGTGGCGCGGCATGATCCAGGTCGACCCGGGCGCCCAGCGCACCGACGCCTTCCAGGAGTCGCGCAACCTGCTGCTGTCGAAGAAGGCCCACGCCGACGCGATCCCCGGCCTCGAGATCCTGGCCAACGACGTCCGCTGCACGCACGCCGCCGCCGTCGCCCAGATCGACCGCGACCAGCTCTTCTACCTCGGCTCGCACGGCCTGGGGGAGGCCGACGCGCAGCGCCTGGTGATCGAGGGCTTCCTCCAGGCGCTCGTCGAGCGCTTCGAGCAGGGCCCGGTGCGCGAGGCGGTCGGGGCCGCGCTCGAGCGGCGCGTCGAGGCGGTCCTGGGCCGGTGAGCGCCGCGGCGCCGGCGGTCGTCCTGGCCGCCGTCGCCGACCCCGCGCTCCGCGCGCGGGTCCTCCCGCTCGCGCCCCGTCCCGAGCAGCGCGGGTGGGCCGGCGTGGCGGCCGACACGCTGCCCGACGCCGAGCGCCGCAAGGCCGTCCCGGTCGCGATGCTCGTCGACGACGTCCCCGTGGGGTTCTTCGTCCTCGACCGCGGCGGCGTGCCCGGCGCCGAGCGCCATCGCGGCGCCGTCGGCCTGCGGGCGCTCTTCGTCGACGCCGGCCACCAGGGCCGCGGCATCGGCGCGGCCGCCCTGCGCGCGCTGCCCGGCTTCGCGCGCCAGCGCTTCCCGGGCGCGCCGGCGATCGTGCTGACCGTCAACGAGACCAACCCGGTCGCGCGCCGCGTCTACCTCAACGCGGGCTTTCGCGACACCGGCGACCGGTACCACGGCGGGCGCCTCGGGCCGCAGCAGGTGCTGCTGCTCGACCTCTTCACCGGCTGGTGAGCGGCGCGCCGGTCCCGGCGCCGAAGGCCAGGTCGACGGCGAGGGCGCTGTGGTCGCTGAGGCCCGCCTCGCGCAGGCCGTGCGCGTAGGCGGCGGCGGTGACCTCGGCGCCGCGGGCCAGGACGTGGTCGAGCCGGTAGCCGCCGCCGTTGGGGTAGGTCCAGCTGCGCTCCTTGGCCTCCCACCCGACCACGGCGCGCACCGCGTCGCGGAAGCCCAGGTCGCGCAAGCCCTGCTCGGTCACGCCGGCCTCGGCCGCGTCGTGGCGCTCGCCCCGGTCCGGCCGCAGGCTGCCGTCGCGCTCGCGCGCGAAGGTCATGACGGTGCCGTCCGCGTGCTCGCGGCGCGGCGTGTTGAGGTCGCCCAGCAGGACGGCGCGCGGCGCGGGCGAGGCGGCCAGCCACGCGTGAACGGCCTCGAGGGCGCGGACCTTGACGCCGTGCGCGCGCTGGCTGATCGGCGCATGGACGGCCAGGACGGCGACCGGGACGCCGTCGAGCTCGGCGGTCGCCGCCAGCTGGCGCTCGGGCCACGGGCCACCGGGCGGGGGCAGGCGCTCCAGCGGGCTGCGCGCGGCGAGCAGGACGCCGAGCGGGCGGCGGTCGGGGTCGGGGCCCGGGAGAGGGCCGCGCACCGGCAGGTCGCCGAGCGCCTCGAGCTGGTGGGGCAGGCCCGCGTCGCGCAGGTGCTCGCGCCAGCGCGGCGCGGTGCGCCGCGTGACCTCCTGGAGCGCGACGAGGTCGGGCGCGAGCGCCGCGATCGCGGCCGCCTGCTCGTCGAGGCGGGCGACGCGGCCGGCGACGTTCCAGGTGACGAGCCGGCTCAGGACGCGTGTGGCTCGGCCGGGCGCTTCCGGGCTCAGTAGCCCAGCCGGCTGAGGAGGTCCTCGGTCGTGCCCTGCCGGCGGTCGTCCTTGTTCTTGTCCTTCTTCGCGCGCTTCTCGCGCGGCTCGTCGAGGACGATCCGGATCTGGGCGCCGACGTGCCCGTCCCGCGCCTTGGCCAGGTCCTCGCGCGAGACGCGGTCCGAGCGGCGGTCGCGCTCCTGCGCGCGCTCACGGCGGCGCTGGTCGCGCTGGCGGGACTCGCGCACGCGGCTGAGGCGCTGGTCGGCCGCCTCCTTGGAGAGCGTCACGACCCAGATGTCCTCGACGGTGCCCATCGAGAGGACCTGGGCCGCCATCGCCTTGCCGACGCGCCCCGCGCCGAGCGATCCGGCCGCGATGTTCCGCGCGCGCACCCGCCACTCGCCGTCCTCGCTGACGAGGCGCGAGAGGTCGGTGCGCTCCTTCTCGCCCAGGACCGAGAACGCGTCGCGCAGCGCCTGCCGCGCGCCGTGGACCTCGGCCAGCGCCGACGCGGCGGCGCGCAGCTCGTTGAAGGGCAGCGGCACCTTCGGCTTGGGCCCGCGCCCGCCGCGCGGCCTGGGGCCGCCCGGCCGGGGCCGGGCCGGCCGTGGGCCGTCGGGGGTTCCTTCGCCGCCACCGCCACCGCCGCCGCCACCGCCGCCACCGCCCGCGCCCGCCGGGTCGCCGGGCTTCCGCCGCGACCGCGACCGGCGCCTCCGGCCCGGGCCGCCCTCGCGCTGACCCTGACCCTGAGGCTGAGCCTGAGCTTGCTCGCCCTGCTGACCGGTGCTCGGCCTCGCAGGAGCGTCGCCCGGGGCCGTCGCGGCGGGCTCCTCGCCGGCCAGTGGCGCGGGCGGCTGCGGCTCGCCGGCGTGCGGCTCGGCCGGCGCGGCCTGCTCGGGCTCGGGGGGCTGCGGGTCGGCGGGCGCCGCCTGCTCGGGCGGCGCCTCCGCCGGCTGCGGGACGCCGGACTCGACGGCGGCGAACTCGGCGGGCTGGTTGTCCGCGCCGGCCGAGCGCGCGGCCTCGTCGGCGCTCGCCGGCGGGTCGGTGGCGGGCGGCGCGGGTGCCTCGGGGGTGGCGGGCTCGGGGGGCTGCGGGACCGCGGAGCCGACCGCGGCGTCGGCGGGCGGCGCGGCCTCCGGGCGCTCCTCGGGCTCCTGGGGGGCGGGGACGTCGGGGGCCATGTCGACATTGTGCCCACGCGGCGCGTCCGCTGCGCCCCCGAAGACGCCGCGCCGTGACGCGGGCGTCCGCGGCACTACGCTCGCCGCCGTGGCCGACCCGACCCCCATCCGCACCCCCGCGACGCCGGACGAGGAGCTGCTCGCCGCCGAGCAGCCGCTCGTGGCCGTCCAGCGCACCGAGGCCGAGCGCCTCCAGCGCATCCACGACGAGCTCGCCCGCGGGTTCCGCGAGCTGTCTCGCGTCAAGTGCGGCGTCGCGATGTTCGGCTCCGCGCGGATCGGGCCCGATCAGCCCGCCTACGACCTCACGCGGCGCACGGCGCGCCTGCTCGGCGAGGAGGGGTTCGAGATCGTCACCGGCGGCGGCCCCGGTCTGATGGAGGCCGCCAACCGCGGGGCGAAGGAGGCGGGCGCCCTCTCGATCGGCCTGAACATCGACCTGCCCTTCGAGCAGGGCTCGAACCCGTACCAGGACGTGGAGCTGACCTTCCACTTCTTCTTCACGCGCAAGGTCATGTTCGTGCGCTTCGCCTCGGCCTTCGTCGTGTTCCCGGGCGGCTTCGGCACGCTCGACGAGCTCTTCGAGGCGCTCGTGCTCATCCAGACGGGCAAGATCCGCCACTTCCCCGTGGTGCTCGTCGGCTCGGCGTTCTGGGGCGGCCTGCTCGACTGGGTCCGCGAGCGCCTGCTGGCCGACGGTCTGATCAGCCCCGGCGACCTGGACCTCGTCGCGGTGACCGACGACCCCGACGAGGTCCTGCGGCTCGTGCGGGCGGGCGCCGAGCGCCAGGGGCGCCGGGCCGCCTAGGCCCTCAGGCGGCGGCCAGCGCGGGCGGGACGACGACCGCGGGGTACCGCGCCCGGACCGCGTCGATGAACGCGGCGAGCTCGTCGGCGAGCACCGCGTCCCGGACCTCGAGGACGTTCTCCGCGTTCTGCTCGCCGGAGCGCGAGACGTTGTAGGACCCCGTGAGCACGAGGTCGTCGCAGACGACCACCTTCGCGTGCATGTAGTCGTGCACTGAGCCGGGGGCATAGGGCGTCGACGGCTTCCCGGTGAAGCGCAGCCCGTCGAGCGCGCGGGCCAGCAGCGGGCCCTTCCAGGCCGACGGCGTGGGCGCCCACTGCCCGAAGACCTGCGCGACCTGGGTGGCGTCGACCACGCCGGTCACGTCGACCCGGCGCTCGGACAGCACCTCGTTGAGCGTCGCCAGGACCGGCCCGGCCGTCAGGACGGGTGAGGCGATGCGCACGCGGCGGCGCGCGGCGGCGATGCGCCGCGCGACCTGGGCGGAGAGCTCCGGGCCGCGCCCGGGGCAGAACCACGGCCGCACGGTGGTGCGCTGGTCGAGCGCGATGGGCATCGTGTCGAAGGAGCCCGTCCCCTCGACGCGCCCACGGTCCCAGAGCTGGGCGAAGACGCGCGCGTAGGCGGCCGCGAGATCGGGCGACTCCACCGTGAGCACGACGTTCTCCTCCCGCGTCCAGGAGTCCAGCGTCCAGTTCGTCGAGCCCGTCCAGACGGCCACGCCGTCGCGCACCACGAACTTGTGGTGCATGAGGTCCGGCTCGCCCGGGATCGGCCGCAGCGGGACCCCGAGGGCGTCCAGCAGCGACGGCTCCGTCCGCGGCGGCGGCGGCAGCGGCCGGAGCCCGGGCGCGCGCTGGGGGCCGTCCTCCGCGTTGAACGCGATGCGTACCCGCACGCCGCGGCCGGCGGCCGCGCGCAGCGCGTCCGCGACCGCGTCGCCCACCGCGCCGGGCAGGCGCACGTCGTAGAGGGCCAGGTCGAGGGAGCGGCGCGCACCGCCGAGCCAGGCGACGAGGCGCTCGGCGATCGCCTCGGCCGTCTGGCCGCCGTCGGTGAGGGTGAGCGCCGTCAGCGGCGCCGGGGCGCTCACAGCGGCAGCGCGCCGCTGCTCGACGGCGGTCGATGACGGGTGCCGGCCCGACCGCTCACAGCGCGGCGAGCGCCGCGCGCAGGTCGTCGGCGTCCTCGAAGTCCAGCCCGAGCGCGTGGACCTTGCGGTGGCGGACGACGCCGTCCTCGTCGAGGACGAAGACGGCGCGGCGCGTCCCGACGACCGGGGCGCCGACCCCGTAGCTCCGCGCGACGCGCTTGTCGACGTCCGCCAGCAGCGGGACGGTCAGGCCGTGGTCGGCGGTGAAGCTCGCGTGCGAGGCGACGTCCTGGTCGGAGATCCCCACGACGACCGCGTCGAGGTCCGCCATGTCGTCGGCCCGGTCTCGGTAGGAGCAGAACTGCTTCGTGCAGACCGCGGTGCGGTCCCCGGGGTAGAAGAGGAGGACGACGCGGTGCCCGCGGTGGTCGGCCAGCCGGAAGGGCCCTTGCGTGCCCTCGAGCGCGAAGTCCGGCGCGACGTCTCCGACCTTGGGTCCCGCCATGGCTGGCACTCTACGGGACCCATGGACCCCTGGATCGCCGAGCACGCCGCCGCGATCGAGGCCCGCTTCGCGCGGGAGCTCGAGGCCCTCGTCGGCGTCTCGTCGCCGTCGGGCGACGTGCGCGGCGCGGAGGAGTCCGCCGCGGTCGCGGCGGCGCTGGCGCCTGACGGGGCGGGCGTCGAGCGCGTGCCCTGCTCGTCGCCGGGGCACGCGCCCGACCTGCTCCTGCGCCTCCCGGGTGCTCGCGCGGGCGGCCCGCGCGTCCTCCTGCTCGGGCACCTCGACACCGTCGTCGCTCACGAGAGCCACCAGCCCCTGCGGCGCGAGGGCGACCGCCTGCACGGCTCCGGGGCGATCGACATGAAGGGCGGGGACGTCCTCGCCCTCGGGGTCCTGCGGGCGCTCGCCGCCAGGACCGGCGACCTCGGCGAGGCGGCGCTGCTGCTCGTCAGCGACGAGGAGTGGCGGCTCGGGCGCTTCGGCCACGTCGAGCGCTTCGCGGGCTGGGACGCGTGCCTGTGCTTCGAGGCCGGCCAGCTCGACCCGGCCTCGGGCGAGGACGCGGTCGTCGTCCGCCGCAAGGCGGCCGGCACGGTCAAGGTCGTCGCCGAGGGGCGCTCGTCGCACTCGGGCTCGGCGCCCGACAAGGGCGTCAACGCCCTGCTGGCCGCCGCCGCGGCGGCACAGGCCGTGGCGGGCGTCCACGCGCCGGCCGGACCGGACCACCTCACGGCCGTGCCGACGGTCCTGCACGCCGGGGAGGCGTTCAACGTCGTCCCGGACCGCGCCGAGCTCATCTGCGACGTCCGCGCCGACCGCAGCGAGGCCTTCGACCGGGTGCTGGGCGCCGTCCCCGCCGGCCGGGGGGAGGCCTCGCTGACCGCCGAGCTCATCCGGGTCTGGCCCGGGATGGACAGCGGGGCGGCCACCGCCCCGCTGCTCGACGCCGCCGGGACGCTCCTGGGGCGCCCGGTCGTCACGGGCGCGCGCGGGGGTGCGAGCGATGCGAGCCACTTCGCCGCCTCGATCCCGCTCACCGTCGACGGTCTGGGCCCGCGTGGAGGCGGTGCCCACGCCGTGCACGAGCACGTCCTGGAGCCCTCGGTGCGCCCGCGGGCCGAGGTCGCGCTGGGCCTCGCGGCGGCGCTCCTGGCGCGCTGACGGGTCACCGCGCTGACCTGGGCGCGAAGGGTTCCCGAGCCGTCCGCCGATGGGGGGTAACAGCGAGAGCGAGCGCGACCTGCCCGCAGGTTCCCATAAGCCTGCGCGCAACATGTCGTCAACATGCGCTACGCTCCCGCGGTCGTTGTGACCAGCCGAGTTCCGGACGCCCCCAGCGTCCGGGAGCGGGGGACCCAGTGACCACTTCGGTGGTCGGGGGCGAGTCGCCGGTCTGAATCCGGCGTAGCGCGGCCTTCTTCGCGCGAGCCCGACAGCTAACCCCGTAGGCGCCCAAAGAGGGGGTTCCGCTGTCTTGACGCTCACCCGTGCCGTCCTGCCCTTGATGTCCGCCTGCGCGCTCGCTGCGCCGGTGGCGCTCGTCGCCGCGCCCGCGGCGTCGGCCGCCCCCAGGACCGCGAGCTCGGCGACGACGCTGCGCCCGGGCGCCTCCGGCACGGCGGTCAAGCGGCTGCAGCGCCTGCTGGCCAAGGCCGGCTTCGCGGTCGCGGTGGACGGGGAGTACGGCTCGGACACGACGAAGGCCGTCCGCGCCTTCCAGGGCGTGACGGGCCTCACGGGGACGGGCGTCGCGGACGCGAGCACCGTTCGCCTGCTCTCGGCGACGACGCGCAGCGCGGGTCGCGCCGCCTCGGCGAACAACGGCGGCTTCTCGGAGGTCAGCCCGCGGAGCAAGACCCTCGGTGATCGCCTCCCGGTGCGCCGCGGCATGAGCGGCCACGACGTCAAGGTCCTGCAGGGCTTCCTGCGCAAGGCCGGCGTGCGGCGCGTGAGCGTCGACGGGCAGTTCGGGCGCGGCACCCAGGTCGCGGTCCGCCGCTGGGAGCGCACCGCCCAGCGCCACGTCGACGGCGTCGTCGACGCCGGCGACGCGGTCCAGCTCCGCGACGAGGTGGGCGCGCCGCGCGGGGCCGCCGCCGCGACGACGACGCCGGTCGCCGGCAAGTCGACGACCACCGCGGCCCCGACGACCACCGCGCCGACGCGCCTGGCGCCCGGCGACCGCGCGACGATCGGCCCCGACGGCCTGGCCGTCGCGCCGGCCTCGGCGCCGGTCCAGGTCCAGCGCTTCATCGCCGCCGGCAACCAGATCGCCAAGAAGACCTACATCTACGGCGGCGGCCACCGCGCCGACTGGAAGCTCGACCGCGGCTACGACTGCTCGGGCTCGGTCTCGTGGGGCCTGCACGGCGCCGGCCTCGTCAAGACGCCGATGCCCTCGGGCAGCTACACGAACTGGGGCCTCGCGGGCCCCGGCCAGTGGATCACGATCTACACGAAGAGCTCGCACATGTACGCCGTGGTCGCCGGGCTGCGCTTCGACACCTCCGGGCGCTCGGCCCGCGGCACCCGGTGGCAGACCGACATGCGGTCGGCCGCCGGCTACACCGTCCGCCATCCGGAGGGCCTGTAGGACCCCGCGCTCGTGGAGACGCCTGACGCGTGCCCCTGGACGGGTGCCGCGCAGGCCGAGCACGTCGAGCCGGGGCGGTGATCGCCTGCCCCCCAGCGGTCACCGCCCCGGCCGACCGCCCCGGTCCCGGCCTCGCCGCTCCCCCCGCGGCGAGGCCGGCCGGGTCTCCTCGACGGCGCGCCGTCTCGTGATGGCGCGCCTGGTCGTCGGCAGGCGCCCGGCGCCTGCCGACGGCTGACGCCCGCCGGTGCGCGCTAGTCGTCGCCGGACGGCCGGCGCCGCGCCCGCTTGCGCGAGGCCGCCCGGCGCTTGGCCTCCAGGCGGCGCTCCTGCGACGCCCGGGTCGGCCGGGTCGCGTGGCGGGCGCGCGGCACCGCCAGCGCCCGCGCGAGGCGGTCGCGCAGGCGCGCGAGCGCGAGCTCGCGGTTGCGCGCCTGGCTGCGGGCGTCCTGCGCCACGGCCCGGACGACCGGCCCGCACCGGGCCCGGACGCGCGCCTTCTGCGCGTCGCTGAGCGCGTCCGACGCGTCGACGTCGAAGCTCGCCTCGATGCGCGACGCGGTGACGTTCGCGTGCTGGCCGCCCGGGCCCGACGAGCGACTCGCGCGCACGACGACCTCGCGCAGCGGCAGCGCGACGTCGCGGGTGATGGGCATCGGGTCGTCCATGGTCGGCTGCGGGCGGGGGCCGCCCGCATCATGCCGGGCGCAGGACGACGCGCGCCCCGCGCTCGGGCTGGAGGGTCACCCCGCGGCGTCGCATGCGCTCGCCCGCGGGGCGCTCCGGCTCCAGCGTCCACCGCGCCAGCACCGCGCGGAGCACGGCCCGGAGCTCGAGCAGGGCGAAGCTCGCGCCGACGCAGCGCCGCACGCCGCCGCCGAAGGGCACCCAGTGCGGCGCCTCCGGGCGCGGCGCGCCCGGGACGAGCCAGCGCTGCGGCCGCCAGGCGGCGGCGTCGGGGCCCCAGACGGCCGGGTGACGGGCGACGAGGTACAGGCAGGGCGCGACGTGCACGCCGGCGGGCAGCGGGCGCCCGTCGACGACGAGCGGCTCGGCGAGCTTGCGCGGCGCGACCGTCAGGACGGGCCGGACGCGCAGGGTCTCGTGGACGACGGCGTCGAGCATCGCGTCGTCGCCCGCGTGGATGCGCGCGGCGGCGTCGGCGCCCTCGGGCGGACGTGCGAGCCGCTCGAGCGCCCAGGCGCCCGCGCCGGCGGTCGTCTCGTGGCCGGCCGCGAGGAGCGTCACGACGTGGTCACGGACCTCGCGGTCGCCGAGCGGCGCGCCGTCGGGGTCGCGGGCGGCGAGAAGGTCGTCGAGGACGTCCCGCGGGCGCCCGGCGGCGAGGTCGGGCGGACGGGCGTCCGCCGCGGCACCCGGCGGACCCGGCGCGTCCACCGCCGCTCGCCGGCGGGCGATCACGGCCCCCAGCGCGTCGTCGACCGCCCGCACGTCGCGCAGGAACGCACCCCACGGCGACCGCGGGCCGAGGTCGCGCGGGACGAGCGCCATGGCGGCGACCCGCGGGCCGCTGCCGACCCGGTCGAGCGTCGCCCGCACCGGACCGGCCAGCGCGGCGCCGTCGGCGCCCAGCACCACCTCGAGCGCCACGTCGAGGGCCAGTCGCTGCAGCTCGCCCAGCAGCGCGACCGGCCGGCCCGCCGGCCAGCGCTCGACGGCGGTCCCGGCGCGCGCGGCGACGACGTCGCCCAGCGCCCGCAGGCGCTCGCCGTGGAAGGGCGGCAGCATGAGCCGGCGCATCCGCAGGTGCTCGGCGCCGTCGGCCAGCAGGATCGACCGCGGGCCGGCGACCGGGCGCAGCGGGCCGGGGCTCTCCCCCCGGCGCAGCACGCCGGCGGGCGCGGCGAGGACGTCGGCGACGCCCTGCGGGGACCAGACGCAGACCATCGGGGCGTCGTCGAAGGTCAGCCGCAGCGTGAACGCCTCGCCGTGCCGGCGCGCGCAGCGACGCAGCAGCGCGGTGGGCCGCAGCGCCCACTCGAGCGTCTGCGCGGCGGCCGGCTCCGACGGGCCGCTCGGCAGGCCCGTAGAGTTGCGGGCTCGTCGCACCTCGAGGAGGAGGGTCATGGCTCAGGGCAATCTCGCAGGCAACCTCACCGCCAGCGCCGAGCGCTTCGGCGACCGCGTCGCCCAGCGCCTCGACGACGCCGAGGTCACCTACGCGAGCCTCGACGGCGCCAGCGCGCGCGTCGCCGGGCTGCTCGCGGCCAAGGGCGTCGGTCCTGGCGACCGCGTGGGGATCATGCTGCCGAACGTCCCCTACTTCGCGGCGGTCTACTACGGGATCCTGCGGCTGGGAGCCGTGGTCGTCCCGATGAACGTCCTGCTCAAGGGGCGCGAGGTGTCGTTCTACCTGCGCGACCCCGAGGCCAAGGTCGTCTTCGCCTGGCACGGCTTCGCCGAGGCCGCGCAGCGGGGCGCGGCCGAGGCGGGCGCCGAGTGCGTCCTGGTGGAGCCGGGCGGGTTCGAGGAGCTCCTGGCCGGGGCGGAGCCGCGCCAGGAGGTGCAGGACCGCGCACCGGACGACACCGCCGTCATCCTCTACACGTCCGGGACCACCGGGACGCCGAAGGGCGCCGAGCTCACGCACGCCAACCTCGGCCGCAACGCCGAGATCGCCGTCGGCCTGTTCGGCATCGCCCAGGACGACGTCGTCCTCGGAGCGCTCCCGCTCTTCCACTCCTTCGGCCAGACGTGCGGCCTGAACGCCTGCGTCCGCGCCGGCGGCGTGCTGACCCTCATCCCGCGCTTCGACCCCGACAAGGCGCTCGAGATCATCGAGCGCGATCGGGTCACCGTGTTCGAGGGCGTGCCGACCATGTACTCCGCCATGCTCCAGAGCCCCGCGGCCGAGACCGCGGACACGTCGAGCCTGCGCGTCTGCGCGTCGGGCGGGGCGGCGCTGCCCGTCGAGGTGCTCCGCGCCTTCGAGGCGAAGTTCGGCTGCAAGGTGCTCGAGGGCTACGGGCTGAGCGAGACCTCGCCGGTGGCGTCCTTCAACCACCCCGATCGCGAGCGCAAGCCGGGCTCGATCGGCACGCCGATCGAGGGCGTGGAGATGAAGGTCGTCAGCGAGGAGGGCGAGGACCTGCCCGCCGGCGAGGTGGGCGAGATCGCCATCCGCGGCCACAACGTCATGAAGGGCTACTGGGGCCGGGAGGACGCCACGGCCGAGGCGATCCGCGGCGGCTGGTTCCACACGGGCGACCTCGCCCGCGTCGACGACGAGGGCTACTTCTTCATCGTCGACCGCAAGAAGGACATGATCATCCGCGGCGGCTACAACGTCTACCCGCGGGAGATCGAGGAGGTGCTCTACGAGCACCCGGCCGTCGCCGAGGCGGCGGTCGTGGGGGTGCCCCACCCCGAGCTCGGGGAGGAGGTCGCGGCCTTCGTCGCCCTCAAGGCCGGCGAGGAGGCCGGCGCCGACGACCTGCGCGACCACTGCAAGGAGCAGGTCGCCGCCTACAAGTACCCGCGGCACGTCTTCTTCGTCGAGGCCCTGCCGAAGGGGCCGACGGGCAAGATCCTCAAGCGCGAGATCGAGGTGCCGGCCGAGGCGCCGGCGCAGGCGGCGGGCGACGGGGCCTAGCCGCCCGCGCCCGTGGCCGCCGCGACGGGGATCGTCGACGCGTGGGCCCAGCAGCCCACGGACCGCTTCATGGCCGAGCCGTGGCTGGCCTCGCTGCTGCGCTGGACCGGCCAGGAGCGCCGGACGCCGTCGCTGGACGAGCTGCTGGCCGCGATGGACGCGGCCGGCGTCGAGCTGGCGCTCCTGAGCGCGTGGCACGGGCCGCGGGGCGCCCTGATCTCCAACGACGAGGTCGCCGGCTTCGTGGCCGCGGCGCCGGACCGCCTGCGCGGGGTGGCGTCGGTCGACCTGGAGGACCCGATGGGCGCCGTTCGCGAGATCCGGCGCTGCGTCGGCGAGCTCGGCTTCGTGGCCGTCCGCGCCCTGCCGTGGCTCTGGGGGCTGCCGCCGGACGACCGGCGCTTCTACCCCGTGTACGTGGCCTGCGTGGAGCACGGCGTGCCCTTCGGCACGCAGGTCGGGCACACGGGGCCGCTGCGGCCGTCCGAGCCCGGGCGCCCGATCCCGTACCTGGACAACGTGCTGCTCGACTTCCCCGAGCTCGTGCTCGTCGCCGGGCACGTCGGGGTCCCGTGGGTCGAGGAGGTCGTCTCGCTGGCCGACAAGCACGTCGGGTTGCACGTCGACACGTCGGCGTACGCGCTCAGCCGCCTCCCGCCGGCGTTCACCGCGTGGATGCGCGGGCGGGGCCGGACCCGGGTCCTGTTCGGCTCGAACTGGCCCATGCTGGCACCGGCGCGGTGCCTCGAGGGCCTCGACGGCCTGGGCCTCGACGAGGAGGCGCGGCAGCTCTTCCTCGGCGGCAACGCCCGGCGGGTCTTCGCGCTCTGAGCGCGGCGCCGCCGGGCGGTCCCGCGACCGCTAGGTCAGCAGGATCACCAGGATGATGATGAGGATGAGCGTGCCGATGCCGATGTACATCTGGAGGATCTCCTTCTCCTCGGGGACGGGCCCGAGCTACCCGGGCGGGCGCGTTCCCAGCCGTCAGTGCGGCGCGACGACACCGCCCTCGGGGGCGATGGGCCGGTCCTCGGCGGCCCACCGCTCCATCCCGCCCGCCATCGAGCTGGCGCGGTAGCCCGCCCGGCGGAAGGCCTGCGCCGCCATCAGCGAGCGGGCACCGACCCGGCAGACGAAGACGACGGGCCGCTCGCGGTCCAGCGATCCGGCGCGCCCGCTCAGCTGCGCGAGCTCGATGTGGGCGGTGCCGGCGATGTGCCCGGCCGCGCGCTCGTAGGGCTCGCGGACGTCGACGACCTGCGCGCCGCCGCCGTCCAGCGCGCGCTGCACGTCGGCCGGTGCGACCTCGAGCGCGGCGCCGGCGAGCGGGTCGGGCTCCATGGGTGCCCGCTAGGGCCGACCCGCCGGCTCGGGCGCCACCGGTGCCCCGCCGGCATCCCCGATGGCCGGCGCCACCGCGTCGAGCGCCGCGCCGATCGCGTCGGCGGCGAGGCCGATCTCGTCCGGGGTGATGACGAGCGGCGGCGACAGCGCGACGGCGTCGCCGAGCGGGCGCGCGAGCACGCCGCGCGCCTTGACCTCGGCGAACACGCGGAACGGCAGGTCGGGCGCGGCGGCCAGCGCCTCGCGCGTGAAGCCGAGCGCCGCGATCGCGCCGATCCCGGCGCGGACCTCACCGACGAGCTCGTGGCCCGCCAGTGCGCGCAGGGCCCCGCCGAGGACGTCCTCGAGCTCCTGGCCGCGCTCCATGAGGCCCTCGCCCTCGAGCAGGTCGAGGTTCGCCATCGCCGCCGCGCAGCACGTCGGGTGCCCGGCGTACGTCGGGCCGTGGCGGAACCACGTGCCGCCCCGGTCCCAGAAGGGCTCGGCGACGCGGCCGGACGCGATCACGCCGCCGAGCGGCAGGTAGCCGCTGGTGACGCCCTTCGCGAAGCAGAGGAGGTCGGGCCGGACGCCGAAGCGCTCGGCGCCGAACCAGGTGCCGAGGCGCCCGAAGCCGCAGATGACGGCGTCCACGACGAACAGCGCGCCGAAGCGGGCGCAGAGCTCGGCCACGCCCTCGACGTAGCCGGGCCGCGGCTGGTGCGCGCCGCCCGCGCCCATGACCGGCTCGACGAAGACCGCGGCCACGCGGTCCGGCCCGACGGCCTGGAACTCGGCCTCGAGGGCCTCGAGCGAGTCGTGCGGCACCTGCGAGGTGTCGGGGTCCAGCGGTCCCATGCCCTCGCGGTTGGCGGGGATCCCGCCGATCGAGGTCCCCAGCCCGTGGGTGCCGTGGTAGCCCTGCGCGCGGCCGATGAGGTGCACGCGCTCGGGCTGGCCGGTGACGGCGAAGAAGCGGCGGGCGAGCTTCGCCGCCGTGTCGATCGCGTCGCCGCCGCCCGAGCCGAGGAAGACCCGGGGGTCGTCGACGGGCGCGTGCGCGGCCAGTCGCTCCGCCAGCGCCCGGGCGGGTGCGTTCGCGAAGGCGCCGAAGGTCGAGTAGCTCGCCAGGCGGCGCATCTGCTCCATGGCGGCGTCGACGATCTCCTGCCGGCCGTGGCCGACGTTCACGCACCACAGGCTCGCCGTCCCGTCGAGGTAGCGGTTGCCGTCGGCGTCCCAGACCCAGGCGCCCTCGCCGCGGTCGATCACGAACTCCGCGTGGCGCACCGCGTGCATGTCCGCGAAGGGATGCCAGAGGCGCGTGTCGCTCATGGGCCCCACCGTATGCCCGCGGCCGGGCGCGGGCAATCGTCACGGCGGCACAACGTCGCGGCGCGCCTGCGACGGGCCGTCAGGGGGGCGCGCGGACACCTGGCGCCGAATGCCCGAAGATGGGAGCATCGGCCCGTGGGGCCGGGGGGCATCACCCATGTCGGGCCCGCGGTGGCCGTGGCCGTCGCGCTGTCGCTCGCCGGGGCCCTGTCGGCCTGCGGCGACGCCGCCCGGCCGCGCGACGTCCTCGTGCGCAGCGCCCCGGCGGTCGACGCGGCGGCCCCGGCGTCGACCCCGGTGCCCGCGGGCCGGCGCCCGCCGCCGGGACCGTCCGCGGACGACGCCGGCCTGCCCCCGAACGTCCCGCTGCGCGCGACGGGCCCGGCGCGGGCCGCCGACCTCGTCGTGGTGCGCCGCTGGCTCCGGGCGCTGCGCCGCGGGGACGTCGGCCGCGCCTCGGGGTGGCTGAACCTGCCGACGAAGTTCCAGAACGACGGCGGCGTCCACATGCTCACCGTCCCCGCCGACCGGGTGGCGGCCACGCGATCGCTGCCCTGCGGGCCGCGGCTGGCGAGCGCGGGCGGCTTCGGGGCGTTCGTGGTCGCGCGGCTGCGCCTCGAGCCCGGGCCGGGAACGCGCTGCGGCAGCGCGCGGCGTCGCGTGGCCCGGCTGGCGATCCGGGTCGGGCACGGGCGCATCACCGAGCTCTACCGCCTGCCGACAGACCCGCGGCGCCAGCCGCCCCGGACCCGGCCCGTGCGGGTGGTCGCACCCGACGGCCCGGCGGCCTGAGGCGACGCGGAAGCTGCCCTCGACGTCCGCGCGCGCTACAGGCGCGGGTCCACGTAGCGGTCGCGCTCGACGACCCGGTCCGGTCCGCGGCGGCCGGCCGAGAACATCCAGAAGAGCGACAGCAGCAGGCCGACGATGCCGACGACCATGAGGATCACGCCGACCGTCGGCAGGCTGATCCCGCTGATGCTGTCCGAGACGGCGTACTTCAGGATCGCCCCGACGGCGATCATGAACAGGGACGCGCCGATGCTGGGCATGGGGGCAGGTGTCCCCCCTCCCTGGACGCCTGCAAACGCCACGTATCATCGAACCTATGTCCACCCCCGCGACGGCCGACGTCTACGAGATCCCGCAGGAGATGCGGGACTTCCGCGACACGATCCGGCAGATCGTGCGCGAGCAGGTCGCCCCGCGGGCGGCGGAGATCGACGCGACCGGCGAGTACCCGTGGGACCTCCGGCGCCTCTTCGCCGAGCAGGACCTCCTCGGCCTGCCCTTCGCCGAGGAGCACGGCGGGACGGGGACCGGCACCCTCATGCTGCAGATGGCGGTCGAGGAGGTGGCCAAGGCCTCGGCGTCGGCGGCCCTGATCCTCATGGTCCAGGAGCTCGGCACGCTGCCGATCCAGCTCTTCGGCTCCGGCGAGCTCAAGGACCGGCTCCTGCCGCGCTGCGCGTCGGGCGAGTGGTCGCCGGCGTTCTGCCTGTCCGAGCCGGAGGCCGGCAGCGACCCGGCCGCGATGCGCACGACGGCGGTGCAGGACGGCGACGAGTGGGTCCTCAACGGCACGAAGAACTGGATCACCAACGCGGGGATCGCCGACTTCTACGTCGTCTTCGCCGTCACCGACCGCGACGCGCGGCGCATCACGGCCTTCGTCGTCGAGGCGGACCGGCCGGGCTTCTCGATCGGCCGCCTCGAGCACAAGATGGGCATCAAGGGGTCGCCGACCGGGTCGCCGGTCCTCGACGACGTCCGCGTGCCCGAGGCCAACGTCATCGGCCGGGTCGGCAAGGGCCTGTCCGTGGCCCTGGCGACGCTCGAGCGCACGCGCCTCGGCGCCGCCGCGCAGGCGGTGGGCATCGCCCAGGGCGCGACGGACTACGCCAACCAGTACGCCCAGGAGCGCGTCGCCTTCGGCCGCACGCTGCACGACCTGCAGGGCATCCAGTTCAAGCTCGCCGACATGGAGACGCGCACGGCCGCCGCCCGCGAGCTCCTCTACAAGGCGTGCGCGCTCGCCGATCGCGGCGACCCCCGGGCGGGGAAGTACAGCTCCATGGCCAAGCTCTTCGCCTCCGACACCGCGATGGCGGTGACCGTCGAGGCCGTGCAGGTCCTCGGCGGCTACGGCTACGTCACCGAGTACCCCGTCGAGCGGATGATGCGTGACGCGAAGATCACGCAGATCTACGAGGGGACGAACGAGATCCAGCGGCTGGTGATCGCCCGCGCGATGAAGGCCCAGGGCTGAGGGCGGCGTCGTGGTCGCGTCCCGTCGCATCGCCTTCGCCGCCGTCGTGGCGCTGTGCGCCGGGCTGACGGCCGTCGTCGTCATGGAGGGCTTCAGCCCGTCCGGCCCGGTCCGGGCGCTCGAGACGATGGCCGTCGTCGTCCTGGGCGCCGCCGTCGTGTTCGGCGGGGCGATCGCGTTCGGGCTGCGCCTGGCCGACTACCGCGAGCCCGAGAGCGAGGAGGACTTCGAGCGCGTCGTCGTGCGCGCGGAGGAGCTCGCCCGGGCCGGCACGGCGGCCGAGCCGGACGAGACGGACTTCCTGGAGCTCGACCCCTACGACGACGAGGACTTCGAGGAGCTCGTGCGCGACGCGCTGGACGAGCTGCCCGACCTCCTGCGCGCGCTCGTCGAGAACCACAACGTCGCCGTCGTCATCTCCGACGGCGGGCGCCGCCGCGGCGCCTACGGGCTGTACCACGGCGACGGCGCCACGCGCGACGAGGTGCCCGACCGGATCGTCGTCTACCGCGACACGCTCCGCCGCGACTTCGGCCACGACCCCGAGCTGCTGCGCGACCAGGTCGTCCGCACGGTCCGGCACGAGCTCGCCCACCACGTGGGCTTCGACGAGCTCGGCGTGCAGGGCCTCGGGCTCTAGGCGCCGGGCGCCGCGGCGCCCCGTCCCGGCCCGTCCTGCGCCGCCGGCATCCGGGGGCCGTAGGTCCCGAAGCTCCACACGTTGCCCTCCGGGTCGCGGACGGCGAAGTCCCTCGACCCGTAGTCCGTGTCGGTGAGGGGTCGGACGACCTCGGCGCCGGCGGCGACCGCGCGGTCGTGCAGGGCATCGACGTCGTCGGCCACGACGTAGGCGGTGGCGGCGCCCGGGGCCGTGGAGAGCTCCGGCGCCGTCGTCGCGGGCCGTGCCGAGCATGACCCAGCCGTCGCCGACGCGCAGCTCGGCGTGGTGGACCTGCCCGTCGTCGCCGCGGTGGACGTCGCCGCGCTCGAACCCGAAGGCGCGCTCGAGGAACGCGATCGCGGCGTCGGCGTCGGCGTAGCGGAGGGTCGGGATGACGGTCTTGGGCATGGGGCGAGCCTAGGCCGCCGCGGAAGGCGCCGTGACCTCGCGCACCGGGCCGGGGCCGCGCGGCGGACGACCCGGAGGTCGCGATGCGGCACCATGCCGGTCCGCATGATGATCGTGATGACGCCCCAGGCGACGCAGGCCGAGATCGAGGCGGTCCAGCACCGCCTCGCGCAGACCGGCGTGCACGTCGTCGTCATGCCCGGCGAGCTGACCACCGCCATCGGGGCGATCGGCGACCCCGAGGGCGTCGCCGAGCTCGGGCTGGAGGGGATGGGGGGCGTCGACCGCGTCGTCCCGATCTCGCGGCCGTACAAGCTCGCCTCGTCCGAGCTCAACCACTTCGAGCCCACCGTGGTCGAGGTCGGCGGTCGCCGCGTGGGCGATCCCGCGCGCTTCTGCCTCATCGCCGGGCCCTGCACCGTCGAGTCGCGCGAGCAGACGCTCGGCGTGGCGCGCGCCGTGCGCGACGGCGGGGCGTCGATGCTGCGCGGTGGGGCCTTCAAGCCCCGCACGTCGCCGTTCGCCTTCAAGGGCCTGGGGCGCGAGGGCCTCGAGATCCTGGCCGAGGCGCGGGCGCAGACGGGGTTGCCCGTGGTGTCCGAGCTGCTCGACGTCCAGCACGCCGACGCCGTCGCCGAGCACGTCGACGTCGTGCAGATCGGCGCGCGCAACATGCAGAACTACGCGCTGCTGGAGGTCGCGGGCAAGCTCGGCAAGCCGGTCCTGCTCAAGCGCGGGCTGTCCTCCTCGCTCGACGAGCTCCTCCAGGCCGCCGACTACGTGCTGAAGGAGGGCAACCCCGACGTCGTCCTGTGCGAGCGCGGGATCCGCACGTTCGAGACGGCCACGCGCTTCACCCTCGACCTGGGCGCCGTGCCGTGGCTCAAGCTCCACTCGCACCTTCCCGTCGTGGTCGACCCCAGCCACGCCGCGGGCGACCGCCGCCTCGTCGAGCCGCTCTCGCGCGCGGCGGCCGCGGTCGGCGCCGACGGCCTCATCGTCGAGGTCCACGAGGACCCCGAGCACGCCCTCTGCGACGGGCCGCAGGCCCTGCAGGCGTCGGGCTTCTCGGCGTACGCGGCCGGCGTCGCCGCCCACGCCGGGCTGCTGGGCCGGACGCTGAGCTAGCCGCTCCGCCTAGGAGCCGTCGCCGCCGGCGGGCTCGTCCGGGCCGGCCGTGGTCGTCGGCTCGGGGTCGGCCGGCGTGACGGGATCGCTCGTCGCCGGGTCCGTGGTCGCCGGGTCCGTGGTGGCCGGGTCGGCCGGCGCGGGCGGCTCGGTCACCGGCTCGGTGGGGGAGGAGGGCGTGACGACCACGCCGACCTGCAGGTTGAGGTCCGGGGCCGGCGTGGGGTCGGGGGAGCTCGGGTCGGTGCCGAGGCCGGTGGCCGGGACGGACGCGGTCGCGCCGCTCGTCGGCGTGGCGGGCTCACCGGCGTCGGGGGTCGCGGCGACGGGGAGGCGGACCTCGACGTCGGGCGCGGGGGTCGCGTCGGGCGTGGGCGGGGCGGGATCGGGCGCCGGGTCGGCCGGCGGGCAGCCGACGTCGTCGGCGTCCCCGTCGCCGTCGCAGGCGCCCTCGTCGTCGTCGCTGCCGCTGTCGTGCCCCTGGCTCACGTGTCGTCGTCCTCGCCGCCGCGGTCGGCGGTGCCGTGATCGTCGTCGCCGGTGGCCGGCGCGGTGAGCGGGACGACGACCTCGACGGCCGTGCTCAGCCCGCTCGCGTCGCCGTCGACCTCGCGGACGACGGGGGAGGACGGCACGTCGGCGCCCTGCAGGACGCGCATGCGCAGACGCAGGTCGGCGGCGGCCGTGGCGCTCGTGGCGTGGTCGAGGTCGATCGTGGTGGCCAGCGCGACGGGTTGCCCGTCGGCCTGCGCCAGCGTGGCCTTGGCCGTCCCGCCGTTGACGGCGAGGCCGAGGTCGAGCACCGACGGGACGTCGGCGGCGCCCGCGGCCGCCTGGCCGCTGACGGCCAGGCGCAGGGCCACCGTGCCGGTGCCGCCGCCCGCGGAGGTGGGCAGCGTGCTCTTGGCGACGCGCAGGCGGATCCGCTTGAAGGTCGAGCCGCCGGGGGCCGTGGCGGGCGGCGGCGTCGACGCCGACGACGACGCGGCCGGCGCGGGCGCCGCGGGCGTGCTCGGCGCGGTGCCGGACGGCGACGAGCCGGGCCGACCGGCGGGCGACCGGGTCAGCGTGCCGTTGCCGGCCTGGGCGACGGTCCGGCGGGCGGGGCCCGGGTCCGGCGTCGTGGCGCCGCCGGCCGGCGTCGGCCCCAGCGCGCGGGTGGCGACCGTGACGGCGACGCCGCCGGGACGGTCGACGCCGGCCGTCCCGCGCCTGGCGGCGCGCTCGAGCGGCAGGGCCACGGAGGGCAGGCGCAGGGCGGCGTGACCGGCGGCGGCGCCGGGGTGCTGGGCGCCGGTGCCGCTGAGCGCTCCGCTGAGGACCTGACCTGAGAGCACCGTGCCCCCGACCAGGCACGCCGTCACGGCGAGGCCGGCGAAGAAGGGCCTGGGGAGGGAGCGCGGCGCCATCGCTCGCGACATCGGCAACCGCACGGGGCGACCTTAGTCGCGTCGACAGACGGCGGGACCCGCCCGGCGAGCGGCCTGGACGGATGTTCAGGCCCCGAACCACCCGATTGCGGAGGGTCCCGGTCGAGCCCGTCCGGCCGGCTCGGCGGGGCCCGTCGCACCGGCACTCGGACGGGCGCGCGACGAGGCCTCAGCGGCGCTCGTCCAGGAGCGCGCGCAGGCGCGTCCGGCGCGCCTCCAGGTCCGCCTCCAAGGCGTCGATCTCGTCGCGCCGGCGGCGCACGAGCGCGAGCTGGCGCTCGAGGTGGCCGAGGGCCTCGGCCGCGATCTCGCGGCGGCGCCGCGCGCCAGGAGCGCCGTGGTGCCACTCCTCCCGCAGGGCGGCGCGCGCCTCCTCGGCCTCCACGACGTCCTTGAGCTCCTCGAGCGTCAGCCCGAGCAGGTCGCGCAGTCGCAGCGCGTCGCGCAGGCGCTCGACGTCCGGCTCGCCGTAGGTGCGGTGGCGTCCCGCCTCGCGGTCGCCCGCGCCCGGCAGCAGCCCGATCTCCTCGTAGTAGCGGATCGTCCGCGGCGTGGTGCCCACACGGCGCGCCACCTCCCCGATGCGCAGCGCCGGGGGCGCCGGACCGATCGCGGCGGCGCTCATGCCCGCACCTCGGCGCGGACGGGCGACGAGCGGACCGGCGCGGCCTCGTGGGCCGGCCGCAGGAGGGAGACGACGGCGCCGAGCAGCGACGTGGCCGCCAGGACCCACAGCGCCGTGTGCAGGTTCCGGATGAAGGGATCGAGCTGGGCCGGGCCGAGGCCGCTCGTGATGCCGGAGAAGATCTTCAGCATGACGTCCTGGGGCACGGCGCTGGTCATGATCGCCAGGACGAACGCGATGGAGATGACCGCGCCGGTGTTCTGCAGCATCATCCGCGCGCCGGCGGCGATGCCGCGGCGCTGGGCGGGGACGGTGCCCATCATCGCGGCGGTGTTCGGCGAGTTGAACATGCCCGAGCCGATCCCGACGACCAGGAGCCACAGCGAGCTCTGCCAGTAGGGCGAGTGAACCTGCAGCGTCGTCATGAGCGCGAGCCCGGCCGCGCTGACGACCATCCCGCCGGCGGCCAGCAGCCGCGACCCGTGGCGGTCGGCCCAGACCCCCGCGACCGGGGACGAGACGAGCATCCCGATCGCCAGCGGCGCGAGCTTGATCCCGGCCGTGATCGGGTCGTCGCCCTGCGCGCCCTGGAAGTAGAAGACGAAGAGGAACATCAGCGCGAAGCGCGAGAGCCCGTTGATGAACGCCGCGCCCGCGGCCGCCGCGAAGAGGCGGTTGCGGAAGATCGTCAGGTCGAGCATGGGTGCCCGGCCGCGCGCCTCGATGAGCACGAAGAGCGGGAGGAGCACCGCCGCGGCGGCGAGGCCGCCGAGGACGACCGGGTCGGCCCAGCCGCTGAGGCCGCCCTTGGAGATCCCGAGCACGAGGCCGGTGAGCCCGACGACGAACGCCGTGGTCCCGAGCAGGTCGAACCCGCGGACGCTGTCGGGCCGCGCCAGCTCGCGCAGGACGAGCGCGCCCCAGAGCCCTCCGGCCAGGCCGAAGGGCACGTTGAACCAGAAGACCCAGTGCCACGAGATCGCCACGAGGGCCCCGCCGAGCACCGGCCCGAGCACGAGGCCGACGGCGGCCACCATGGTGTTCGTGCCCATGGCCAGGCCGAGCTGCTCCTTGGGGAACGCGTCGGTGACGAGCGCGGCCGCGTTGGCGAAGAGGAAGGCGCCGCCGATGCCCTGCACGACGCGCCAGAGGATGAGCTGCGTGCCGTCGGCCGCGAAGCCGGCGCCCAGCGAGGCCAGCGCGAAGACGAGGAAGCCGGCGACGTAGGCCTGCTTGCGGCCGAAGAGGTCCGAGAGGCGCCCCGCCGTGAGCACGAGCACGGTCGAGGCGATCATGTAGGCGAGGATGACCCAGACGAGCGTCAGGATGCTCGTGCCCAGCGCGCGCTCCAGGTCCGGCAGGGCGATGATGAGCGTGCCCGAGTTGATCGTCGCCAGGAGCATGCCGAGGCTCGTGCAGGACAGCGCCCACCACTTGTACTGCGCGTGCTCGGCGTGGACTCCGAAGGCCATGCTCCCACCTTACAACCGGAAGCTCACGTCAACGTGAGCTTGGCCGACACCGGCGTCTCCTCAGCTCGGCGCCATCCGCAGCGCCCCGTCCAGGCGGATGACCTCGCCGTTGAGCATCGGGTTCTCGACGATCGAGGCGGCCAGCCGCGCGAACTCCTCGGGGCGCCCCAGCCGGGCGGGGTGGGGGACCGAGCGCCCCAGCGCCGTCCGCGCCTCCTCGGGCAGCGAGGCCAGCAGCGGCGTGTCGAAGAGCCCCGGCGCGATCGTGACGACGCGGACGCCGTAGCGGCTGAGGTCGCGGGCGGCGGGCAGGGTCATCCCGACGATCCCGCCCTTCGACGCGCTGTAGGCGATCTGCCCGACCTGCCCGTCGTAGGCGGCGATCGAGGCGGTGTTCACGCACACGCCCCGCTCGCCGTCGGGCCCGGGCTCGTTCGCCGTCATCCGCTGCGCGGCCAGGCGCAGGACGTTGAAGGTCCCGACGAGGTTGATCGCGATGAGCACCTCGAAGGGCATGAGCGGGTGCGGGCCCTTGCTCGACGCGGTCCGCTGGGCCCAGCCCGTGCCCGCGCAGCAGACGGAGATCCGCAGGCCGCCGTCGGCCTCGGCGGCGGCGTCGACGGCGGCCTGGACCTGATCCTCCTCGCGCACGTCGCAGGCCACGAAGGCCACGCCCAGCTCGTCGGCCAGCGCCCGGCCCTGCTCGGCGTTGACGTCGGCGACCGTCACCACGGCGCCGGCGCCGTGCAGGTGGCGGACCGTCGCCGCCCCCAGCCCCGACGCGCCGCCGACGACGAGCGCCCCACTTCCGGAGATGTCCATGGCCGGCGATCCTACGGCCGGGCTCAGCGCCGCGGCGTGCTCAGCGACAGCGCGAAGCGGTCCTCCGGGTCGGTCAGGACGCGCACGAGCGCGAGGCCCGCGGCGGCGAGGTCGCCGGCCAGCCGCTCGCGCGTGAACTTCGCGCTGATCTCCGTGCGCAGCTCCTCGCGCGCGACGAAGGGGACGTCGAGCCCGAGGGCGCCGACGTGGACGTGCATGTGCCGCTGCGCGCGCAGGCGCAGCTCGATCCACTCGCGCTCGCGGTCGAAGAACGCGACGTGCTCGAAGGCGTCGACGTCGAAGTCCGCGGCGAGCTCGCGGTTGACGACGTGCAGGACGTTGCGGTTGAACTCGGCGGTGACGCCCGCCGCGTCGTCGTAGGCCGCCTCGAGCACGGCGGGGTCCTTGACGAGGTCGGTGCCCAGCAGGAGGTGGTCGACGCCCGGGCGCAGCAGGCGGCGCACGGCCCGCAGGAAGCGCCGGCGGCTGCCGGGCGTGAAGTTGCCGATCGTGCCGCCCAAGAAGGCCACGATCCGCGGGACGTCCGCCTCCGGCGGCGGGACGCCGTCGAGGTGGCGCTCGAAGTCGCCGACGATGCCATGGACCTCGAGCCCGGGCAGCTCCTGCACGAGCTCGGTCGCCGTCGCGCGGACCATCGCCTCGGTCACGTCGAGCGGGACGTAGCGGCGCAGCCGTCCCGCGTCGTGCATCGCCCGCAGCAGGATCCGCGTCTTGGCCGCGGTCCCCGACCCGAGCTCGACGAGGTCCCCGGCGCCCGTGAGCGCCGCGACGTCCGCCGACTCGGCGACGAGGATCTGCCGCTCGGCGCGGGTCGGGTAGTACTCGGGCAGCTCGGTGATGCGGTCGAAGAGCTCGGCGCCGCGCGCGTCGTAGAAGTGCTTCGGCGGCAGCTCCTTGAACGGGCGCGTCAGCCCGTCGAGGACGTCGTCGGCCAGCGCCCGCTCGTCCCCGGGCCCGAGGAAGCTCTCGACGAGGACCCGTTCGGCGTCCAGCAGCGGCTCCACGTCAGGCCTCCTCGTCGCGGGCCAGCCGCACGCCGGCGAAGATCTGCCGGCGCTGCGGGAGGTCCCAGTTGCGGAACGTCGGGGCGGCGACCCGCGGGTGGGTCGCCCAGGAGCCGCCGCGCAGGACGCGGTGGCCGCGGTCGAAGAAGACCTCGGAGTACTCGCGGTAGGGGTGGGCGACGAAGCCCGGATAGCCCCTGAACTCCGACGCCGTCCACTCCCAGACCCGTCCGGTGCCCAGCAGCGCCGCCCCGCCGTCGGGGTGCCTCCAGGTCGACGCCCTCTCCCATTCCGCCTCGGTCGGCAGGCGCGCGCGGTGCGCGCGGGCGAAGGCGTCGGCCTCGAACCACGTGAGGTGGGTGGCCGGCGCGTCCGGGTGCCCTGCACGGGCGCCCGGACAGTCGACGTCGTCGTAGCACTCCTTCCACGCCCAGCCCTCGTCGGTCCACCACTCGCGGCGCTCGAGGCCGCCGCCCTCGGCGAAGTTCAGCCACGAGCCGTTCGTCACGGGTCGCCGGGCGATCCGGAAGGCGGCCAGGTCGACGCGGTGGGCGGGCCGCTCGTTGTCGTACGCGAAGCCCTCCGCGCCCGCGCCGAGCGTGAACGGGCCCGCCGGCAGGGCCACCCAGCCGTCCTGCGCGTCCACCGGGCCCGACGGCGGCTCGCCCGGCGGCAGCAGGCCACCGAGGTTCATCGCCTGGCGCATCGTCTCGGTGTGCTGGAGCTCGTGGCGCAGCACGAGCTCGTGCAGGACCGGGTCGACCCCGTCACGGGCCACGACGGCGAGCGTGCGCGCGCGCACGTCGGCGAGGTAGCTCCGGGCGCCGGGGGCGTCGAGCAGCTCGATCTCGCCGCGCACCGCGCGGGGCGTCTCGAAGGCGTCGTACGTCGCGGCGAGGTCCGGGTGCAGCAGCGGCTCGCCGCCGTGGCGGTGGCAGAGCCAGAGGTCCTCGTAGGCGGCGATGTGCGCGAGGTCCCAGACCAGCGGGGACATGAGCGGGTGGACCTGGCGCTCGAGCTCGGCGTCCGGCAGGTGCGCCACGAGCGCGAGCGTCCGCTCGCGGGTGTCCCGCAGGGCCTGCTCCGTGTCGGGCATCGCGTCGTGCACCATACGCCTGGGCTCCAGCACCACAGCCTAGGTGGGGACAGCCCCCCGAGTCGTCCCCGCCGGGCCCCTCCATGGCGCACGGACGCCCGTCGGGTGGCGCTCCTTCCCGTGCACGAGGCGCCGGCCTCAATCCCGACCAGTTCGGTAGGAGTCTGTTAGGGTTCCCGAAGTCATGGCGACCCGAGACGAGCAGCTCTGCGGTCGCGACGCCCGCCACAGCGGGCGTCGCCTGATGGTGTGGACCACCCTGGGAGCCCTCCTGGTCGCCGCGGTCTACCTCATGGCCACGGCCAGCACGGGCCCGGTGGACCCGACCGAGGTCCGGGGGCCGCAGAGCGAGGGCACGGTCGTCTTCAACTCGTCGATGATCGTCTTCCGCGAGGGGCTCGAGGCGGTCCTGATCTTCGCGGCCATCACCGCGAGCTTCCAGGGCGCCAACAAGGCCCGTCGCCGCCCGGTCGTGGTTGGCGCAGCGCTCTCCTTCGCCGCCGCGGTGGCGACCTGGTTCGTCGTCGCCGCGGTCCTCGACGTGGCCTCGCCGCTCGGGCCGCGCCTCGAGGCGATCACCGGCTTCATCGCCATCGCGGTCCTGCTCGTCGTCCTGAACTGGTTCGTCCACAAGGTCTACTGGACCGGCTGGATCGCCAAGCACCACCGCCAGCGCCGCAAGGTCCTCGGCCGCGTGGGGCTGTCGGCGACCGTCGGCCTGGTGGCGCTCGGGTTCACGAGCGTCTACCGCGAGGGCTTCGAGGTCGTGCTCTTCCTGCAGAACCTCAAGCTCCAGCAGGGGTCCTCCGTCGTGCTCGAGGGCGTGGCGATCGGCCTGGCCGCCACGGCGGTGGTCGGCGTCGCGACGTTCGCGCTCCAGCAGCGGCTGCCGTACAAGAAGATGCTGGTCGCGACCGGCGTCCTGATCGGCGTGGTCCTCGTCGTCATGATCGGCGGCACCGCGCTGAGCTTCTCGGAGCTCGGATGGCTCCCGCAGCACCGCACGCCGTTCGACGTGCCGGAGTGGATGGGCTCGTGGTTCGAGGTCTACCCGTACTGGGAGACGATCGGCGCACAGGCGCTGGCCGCGGGCTTCGTGATCGGCTCCTACTACGCGGCCCAGTACGTCCGCGTCAAGCGCCCGCGCCGCGAGGGCCGCCAGGCCGCCGTCGTGGCCGAGGCACCGCCGGTCCTCGCCGAGCACGCGGCCTAGCCCGGTCCCGGGGCGACCCCGCGCTAGGGTCGGCCGGCGATGCTGAGCTACCTCGTGGTCCTCGCCGTGTGGGGGCTGGTCGTCGGGGCGCTCGGCAGGCTCTCGCTGCCCGGCCCCGACCCGATGGGCCTCCTGGCCACGATGGCCATCGGCATCACCGCGACGGTCCTGTCCTCGCTCGTGGTCTACGCGGTGGTGGGATCCCGCTACGAGGTCGGGCTGCCGGTCGCCGCGCTGTTCGCGACCGGGATCGTCTACCTCATCCGCCGCCGGCGCGGCGGCGGCCTGGAGGACCCGGGGCTCGACCCCCGCACGGGCCGGCCGCTGCGACGGCGCTAGCGCCGGCCCACCGGGTACCGAACACCGCGGAGATGATCGCCCCGGCGGCCGCGGCGTCCAGCCCGTTCTGCGATATCGCATCCGGCGACGAGGCCTCCGCCGTCGGAGTGCCGCTGCCGCCGGACCTGTCCGTGACCTGAGCACGAGGAGGTTGGCGAGGGGAGGGCGGCTGGGGCGCGGGTACCGTGCCGCCATCACCGCTCCCGAGACCGTCACCGCGCCGAGCCCGTCGGCCGCAGGGCCCGCGGCCGCACGGACCGCGCCGAGGCTGCGCTGCGTCGTCCTCAGCGCCTCGATCGGCGCGGGGCACGACGTCCCCGCGCAGGTCCTCGCGGAGGAGCTGGCGCAGCGCGCGCCGGACGGCGCGGTCGAGGTCGTCGACGGCCTGGCCGCCATGGGCGCGCTCGCCGAGCGGGTCGTGCTGGAGGGGTCGAGCTTCGGGACGCCGGTCGGGGACGCGACCTTCGACCTCGTCCACCGTCTCGTCCACGACGTCGCGCCCACCCGACGGCTCTTCGGCGCGATCGGCCTGCTCGCCTGCGGCCGCGGCCTGCGGCGCGCCATCGCCTCGCGCCAGGCCGACGTCGTCGTGTCGACGTACCCGGGGACGACGGAGGTCCTGGGCCGCCTGCGGGCGATCGGCCGCCTGCCGGTGCCGGTCGTCGCGGTCGTCACCGACGTGGCCGCGCTGCGCTTCTGGGCCCACCCGGGCGCGGACCTGCACCTCGTCGCCCAGGCGGAGGCGATCCCGGAGGTCCGGGCGATCGCCGGACCCGGTGCCCGCGTCGTGCACGTGCGCGGCCTCGACGACCCCCGGTTCGCGGCGCCGCCGTCGCGGGCGTCGTCGCGGCGGGCGCTCGGCCTGCCCGCGGCCGGGCCGGTCGTCGTGATCTCCGGCGGCGGCTGGGCCGTCGGCGACCTCGAGGGCGCCACGGCCGAGGCCCTGGCCGTCCCGGGGTCGGCGGCGCTCGTCCTCTGCGGCCGGGACGAGACGCTGGCGGGCCGCCTGACCGCGCGCTTCGGACACGCACGGCTGATGACCCTCGGGTTCACCGACCGCATGCCCGAGGTCCTGCAGGCCGCGGACGTCCTGGTCCACTCGACCGCCGGCCTGACGGTCATGGAGGCGCTCGTGCTCGGCTGCCCCGTCGTCTCCTACGGCTGGGGAGCCGGCCACCTGCGGGCCAACGACGCCGCCTTCGCCCGCCATGGGCTCGCGGCGGTCGCCGGCTCGCGGCCGGCCCTCGCGGCGGCCCTGCGCGACGCGCTCGGGCACCCACGCCGGCCCGACCCGTCGTTCGCCGCCCTGCCCACGGCGGCGAGCGTGGTCCTCGAAGCGTTCGGCGCCGCCTAGGCCGCGCCGGCCAGGACGGCCGAGCGCGGGCGGGCGAGGACCGTCGCGGCGACGGCGACCAGCGCCAGGCCCGCCAGCACCGCGGCGGGCGCGCTCCACCGCTCGCCGACGACCGCCCCGCCGAGCAGGACCGGGACCACCGCCTGGCCGGCGAGGACGAGCGACCCGACGGTCGCGACGGGCAGGCGCCGCAACGCTGCCATCTCGGCCGTCAGCGCCAGCAGCCCGGCGGCGGCGGCCGCCGCCCCCCAGGCCAGGGCCGCCGGCGGGTGCCCGGCAGCGAAGTCGTCGACCGCGAGCTTCGCGCCGAGGACCGCCCACGCGTCCCCCGCCGCCGCGGCCACGACGAGCGCCCGCGGCCGCGGGCCCGGCCGGCCGGCGGTCAGCCCGGCCAGCGCCACGGCTCCGAGCGCGCCGAGCGCGAGCGCCCGGTGGCCGGGCGCGCCGATCGCGTCGCCCGCGGCGCCGGCGGCCACGAGGGCGGCGCCGGCGCCCGCGGCGGCGACGCCGAGCCGCTCGGGGCCGTGCACGCGCTCGCCCAGGCGCCGCTCGGCCAGCACGACGAGCAGCCCGAGCCCGAGGACCATCGCGGGCTGCACGAGGGCCACCGAGGACAGCCCCAGCGCCGCGAGCTGCAGGCCGACGCCGGCCGCGACGAGCAGGGTCCCGCTCCGCCAGGCCCGGCGCCGCGCCAGGTGGCCCAGCAGCGACCCCGCGGCGTCGCGGTCGTGGTCCGGGTGTCGCGCCTCGCCCGCCTGGACGGCGTAGCCGACCTCGAGGCACCCGGCGGCGGCGAGGGCGAGCCCGAGCCCCGCCACCGTGCGCCACGCGTCCACTCAGCCCTCCGACAGGCCCCGAGCCTGCAGCCCGGCCGCGGCCGCCGCCTCGAGGATCCGCGGCACGGCGCCGACCGTGCTGCGCCAGGAGCCACGGGCGCTGTAGTGGTCGGCGTCGTGGAGGAGGACGACGTCGCCGCCGCGCAGCCCGTCCCCGGCCAGGTGGGCCACCGTGTCGGGCGTGGCGTCCGCGCGCCAGTCGCGGCCCCACCGCGACCAGAGCCACGTCGTCCAGCCGCAGCGGCGCGCCAGGGCGAGGCCCGCGAGGCTCGGGATGCCGTACGGCGGCCGGTACAGCGGTGCGGGCGTCCCAGCGGCGTCGGCGATCGTCGCGTGGCCGCGGGCGAGGTCGTCGGCCAGCGCGCGCGGCCCCACGCCCAGCACGCAGCGGTGCCGGTCGCCGTGGAGCGCGACGACGTGGCCCGCGTCGGCCACCTCCCGGGCGAGCGCCGGGTCGCGGCGGACCTGCTCGCCGACGAGGAAGAACGTCGCCCGCGCGCCGTGCCGGGCCAGCACGTCGAGCACGGCCGGCGTCCCCTCCGGGTGCGGGCCGTCGTCGAAGGTCAGGCGGACGCCGTCCGCCGCGGCGCGGTGGAGGCCCAGCGCGCCGCAGACGCCGGGCGAGAGCGGCGCGAGCGCCGGCGCGCACCAGGCGGCCGCGACCAGCGCCGGGAGGAGCGTGACCGGGCCCCGGCGGTGCACGCGCACATCCCCTCTAGGAGGACCCGCGCGGCGTCAGCCGCCGAGGGACGAGGCCGAGCATCGTCGCCAGGAGGGCGGCCGTCAGCAGCAGCGGCCGGGTGTGCGTGTGGCCGAGCGTTGCGACGACGTCGATCCCAACGAGGCCGAGCACGAGGATGACGACGGCGGCGAGCACGACGACCAGGGCCGCCTGGGCGCGCCGCAGCTCCGAGGGCCAGCGCGTGAGCGTCAGCGTCGTCAGTGGCAGGAGCGCCGCGACGCCGACCGTCGTCACCGCATCGCGCTGCTCGTTGCCGGTCGCCGCGCCCCACAGGGTCAGCAGGCAGGACAGGACGGCGATGAGCGCCACGCCGCCGGCCACGGCCGGCTCGGCCGTGAGGCCGCCGAGGCGTGACAGGACCGTGCGCGGGCGCCGGGCGAGCTCGCCGGGTCGCGGGGTGCGCGGCGCGGGGCGCTCCTCGGGCTGCGCCCGCAGCCAGGCCACGTAGCGCGCCACGCCCTCGGCCAGCGGGGTGGAGGCCGTCCAGCCGAGCTCCCGCTCGGCGCGGTCGCTGAGGACCGTCGCCCCGTGCAGGTCGGCGGCCCGGCCCTCGATGTGCACGATCGGCACGTCGGCCACCTGCGCCTGGACCACCTCGGCCAGCCGGCGGATGGTCGTCGTCTCCGTGCCGCCGAGGTTGTACGTGCGCCCGGCGGCGCGCGGGACCAGGGCCCGGACGACGCCCTCGGCCAGGTCCTCGACGTAGACGAACGACCGCTCCTGCTCGCCGGTGCCGGCGATCGTCAGCGGGGTGCCGTCGAGCGCGCGCCGGACGAAGCTGGGGATGACGGCGGCCGGTCGCGCCCGCGGGCCGTAGGGGATGCCGAAGCGCAGGACCGTGGGGCGGAGTCCGTAGAGGTCGGCGTAGGACCGGCAGAAGAGCTCGCCCGAGAGCTTGCCCGCCGTGTAGAGGTGGGCGGGCGGCGCGAGCAGCGCGTCCTCGTCGAGGACGTCGCCCGGAACGTCGGAGTAGACCCAGACGGTCGAGGCGTACACGACCCGCTCGACGCCGTGGCGGCGCGCCGCCTCGAGGACGTTGAGGGTCCCCATCGCGTTGAGCTCGGTGGCCCAGGCCGGCTCGGCCCGGACCTCGCCGACGTCGGCGGCGGCGGCCAGGTGGCAGACGGCGCTGCAGCCGCGCATCGCCGTCGCGACGTCCTCGGGCCGGCGGATGTCGCCGAGCACGAGCTCGACCTCGTCCGCTCGGTGCCACGGCGAGGGCCGCACGTCCAGGATGCGCGGGCGGCGGCCGGCGGCCAGCAGCCGGTCGACCACGTGGGAGCCGATGAACCCGGCCCCGCCGGTGACCAGCACGGGGGCGCTCACGCGCCGCCTCCCTCGAGCGGGCGGTAGTACAGCGGGACGCACCAGTGGCCGCTCGCCGCCCAGTCCGTGTTCGGCAGGTCGTCGCCGGTGCCCATGATCCGGTGGCAGGGCGTGTCGTACACCTTGCCCGTCGACCGCGGGATCGGGTCGAACACGACGTACTTGTAGAGGCCCGACACCATCCCGACGGGCAGTTCCAGCCGCGCGGGATGGACCGGGTCGAGGAGCTCGCGGGCGACGGCGTTCTTCCAGGCGACGACGTCGTCGAGGCGCTCGACGCCCACGAGGCCGAGCGCCGCCGTGAACTCGCTCATCCGGAAGCCGAGGCCGCGCACCGCGAAGTCGGGCTTGCCGTAGTCACGCCACGTTCGCGCGAACGCCACCAGGCCGGGGTCGCGGGACACCAGGACGCCGCCCTCGCCCGTCGAGATGGTCTTCGTCGCGTAGAGCGAGAAGGCGCCCGCGTCCCCGAACGTCCCCGGCCGCCGGCCGTCCCAGGAGGCGCCGTGGGCGTGGGCGCAGTCCTCGAGCAGGAAGATGCCCTGCTCGCGGCAGTAGGCGGCGATCCGCTCGCTCTCGAAGGCGAGGTGGCCGCCGATGTGCACGAGGACCGCTGCCCGCGGCCGGTGGCGCTCGGCCTTGGCCTCGAAGTCCTCGAACGACAGGCACAGGTCGTCACGGCCGCAGTCCACGAACACCGGGCGGCCGCCCGCGGCGAGGATGGCCAGCGGCGTGGCCATGAAGGTGTTCGAGGGGCACAGGACGTCCGCCCCGCCGACGCCCGCGTAGGCCATCGCCGCCTGGGCGGCGCCGGTCCACCCCGAGAACGCGACGGCCGGCGCGTCGTTCCAGGCGCTCCAGGCCGCCTCGAAGCGCTCGGTCATCGCGCCCTGCGACCACTGCTGGGAGTCGAGGACCTCGTCCCAGAGGACGTGGAGCCGACCGCGGTCGCGCGGGTCGAAGCCGATGGCGAAGCGGTCGTAGGCCGGCACCGCGCTGATCGTGGCAGTCGGCTCGTCCGACGAGGGCTTCCAGGGGCTCAGGAGGCGGTGGTGTTCAGGGCGCCTTCAGGACCCGCGCCGCACGCCGCGTTGCCCGCAGGCGCTCCGCGGGAAGGCCCGGGTCGTGGCCGACTGGGACGACGTCCGCCGCCTGGCGCTGGCCCTCCCCGAGACGAGCGAGCGGGAGTCGCGCGGGCTGCGGCAGTGGCGGGTCAAGGACAAGCTCGTCGTGTGGGAGCGGCCCCTGCGCCGGACCGACCTCGAGGCGCTGGGGGACGCCGCGCCGGACGGGCCGGTGCTCGGCGCCCGCGTCGAGCACGTCGGGGCCAAGGAGGCGCTGGTCGCCGACGACCCGGGCGTCTTCTTCACCACGCCGCACTTCGACGGCTACCCGGCCGTCCTGGTCCGCCTGGACCGCATCGCCGTCGAGGACCTCGACGAGGTGATCGTCGAGGCCTGGTTGGCCCGCGCGCCGGCGCGGCTGGTCGAGGCGTTCCTCGACGCGCGCGCCTGACCTGGGATGCTGCGCGCCATGCAGCGCGTGCACGTCGTCCAGGACTTCCCCCAGCCGGTGGAGGAGCTCTTCGCCCACCTCAGCGAGCAGGAGAACCTCGAGTCGCTCTTCGGGGCGAAGATCACGCGCCTCAGCGACGGGACCGACGGCACGCGCAACGGCGCCGGGGCGTCGCGCGAGCTGAAGGTCGGCCCGCTGCCCGGGTTCGTCGAGACGAACACCGAGGTCGTCCCGGACGAGCTCATCCGCTACCGGATCACCAAGGGCGGCCTGCTCAAGGACCACGAGGGCGTCATGCGGTTCTCGCGGCAGGGGACCGGGTCGCGGCTGGACTACACCATCGACTTCGACGGCAAGGTCCCGGGTGTCGGCCCGCTCGTGAAGGCCATGCTCACCCGGAACGTGACCAAGGCGCTGCGCGGGCTGGCCGCGCGCGGCGCGACCGCGTCGTCCTGAGCCTTCAGCGGCGTCGCAGCAGCCGGCGCAGCGTGCCGTGGCGGCAGGGCTCGTCGCCGGTCGCCCGCCACTCGCTCAGCGTCATGCCGGGCGTGACGTCGCAGTCCTCGTAGGCGAACGAGGCCGTCGGCGCGGCCGGGACCGGGCCGAGCGGCGGCACGGAGGCCTGGTCCCTGGTGTGCGGCGGCGTCATGGCCCCCCTATCGGCGGCGAGCCCCCCGGGCCTGAGCGATCCGTGGACCCACGGGGATGCGGCCCCGCGCAGGAGCGCGGGGCCGCGGACCGGATCGGCGCTACGGGGCGATGTTCTGGTTGAGCCGGAAGAGGTTCTCCGGGTCGTAGCGGCGCTTGAGCTCGACGAGCCGCTCGTATGCCGCGTCCCCGTAGGAGGCGCGCAGCCGGTCGTCGTCCGCGTCGCCCATGAAGTTGCTGTACGCGCCGGCGCGGCTGACCGGGGCCAGCGCGTCCGCCGTACCGCGCGCCCAGGCGACGTTGTCCTCGAAGCCCACCGCGTCGGGTGACCGCGCGATGACGTTCAGCACGAACTGCGAGGACCGGTTGCCGAAGGGCGAGCTGTCCGGGCTCACCCGGGCGACCGCCCCGCCGAAGTGCTGGAGGTGGATCTCCGACTGCGGCGAGGGCACGTCGCGGTGGCGCGCGGCCGTCGCCGCGATCGCGGCGTCGGTGAGCTCGTCGACGTACGCCGAGCGGAAGTAGTTGTGCGCGCCCCGCTCCCACAGCGGGTCGAGCAGGCTCTGGATGACCGTGTAGGGCATCACGTCGATGAGGTCGGCGACCGGGTCGCCCAGGTCCTTCAGGGGCCGGACGAGCTCGCGACCGCGCTCGTGGTCGCCGGCGTGCACGGCCACGACCGCGACGACGGGCTTGCCGTGCACGGACTCGGGGAGGAAGGGCGCCGGGGGCGCGGTGGTGAGGTTGACCAGCGTCGTCAGCTCGTCGGGGAGGGTGCGGACCCAGTCGCGGTAGAAGCTCAGGACCTCCTCCGCGCGGTCGCCCGCGAAGAAGATGGGCCCGCCGACGACCATCGGGCCGACGGGGTGGAGCCGGAACTCCATGGAGGTCACGATGCCGAAGTTCCCGCCGCCGCCGCGCAGCGCCCAGAGCAGCTCGGGGTTCTCGTCGTCGCTCGCGTGCACCAGGCACCCGTCGGCGGTGACGACGTCGGCGGCGACGAGGTTGTCGCAGGCCAGCCCGTGCTTGCGCATGAGCCACCCGATGCCGCCGCCGAGCGTGAACCCGGCGATCCCGGTCGTCGAGACGAGCCCGCCGGTCACGGCGAGCCCGAAGGCCTGCGTCTCGTGGTCGAGGTCGCCCCACGTCGCGCCGCCCTCGGCGGTGGCGGTGCGCCGCTCCGGGTCGACGCGCACGGCGGTCATGCGGGACAGGTCGATGACGACGCCGCCGTCGACGGTGGAGAACCCGGGGAGCGAGTGCCCGCCGCCGCGCACGGCGACGAGGAGGTTCTCGCTGCGGGCGAAGTCCACCGCGCGCAGGACGTCGGCGACCCCGGCGCAGCGGACGATGAGCGCCGGGCGCCGGTCGTGGGCGCCGTTCCAGACCGATCGGGCTTCGTCGTAGGCGTCGTCCTCGGGCCGGACGAGCTGCCCTCGCAGGCCCTGCTCGAGCTCGTTGAGCGTCGCGTCGCCGAGGGTGTGGGCGGAGGTCGCTGCTGGTGCCATGTCGTCGTGCTCCTGAGTGCGCCGAGGGTCTTCCGGTCGCGGTCAACCCTCCCGGGTCGGACTTAGCGGCCTCTTAGCGGCCGCTTGCCGGAGCTCGAAGGCCCGCGCGACGCCCCAGCGGTCGCCGAGCGGCCGCAGGCGCGCGAGCGCCGCGCCGAGCAGCCCGGCGGCGCGCGCCTCGTCGCCGTCGGCGAGCGCCAGCTCGGCCAGCGCGAGCGTCGACCACCCCTCGCAGCGGAACAGGCGCTGCGCCTGGGCCATCGCGCGGGTGGCCTCGAGCAGGTCGCGGGCGGCCTCGAGCTCGCCGGCGTCGGCGGCGAGGTGACCGAGGTTGAGCCGCATCCCCATCTGGCCGGGCGCGTCGTCGGTCTCCTCGAAGAGCGCGAGCGCCTCGCCGATGAGCGACCGCCCGCGCTCGAGATCGCCCGCGTGCGCGGCGAGGATGCCCAGGTTGCCCAGGGTCATGCCGACGCCGCGCCGGTCGCCGAGGTCGCGCCGCAGCGCGAGCCCCTCCTCGAGCCACTCGCGGCCGAGGTCGTGCTCCCCCAGCGCGCCGGCCAGGGAGCCGAGGCGGTTCAGCGCGAAGGCGGTGCCCATGGGGTCGTGCGCCTCGCGGAAGTGGGCCAGGCTCTCGAGCAGCCGCTCGCGGGCCGGCTCGCGCAGCCCCTGGGCCCGCGCGACGTCGCCGAGCCCGGCGAGCACGTAGCCGATCGCGCGCCACGCGTCCACGCGGCGGAAGAACTGGACCGTCTCCTCGAAGAACATGCGCGGCGCCCGGCCCGGCGGCTCCGCGGCGACGAAGAGGCCGACCGTGTGGACCCGGAAGAAGCGGCCGCCGTCGCCGGCGGGCAGCGCTCGCAGCCGGCCCAGGCTGTCCAGCAGCGCCTCGCGGGCGTCGGGGAAGTCGCCGCGGCACTGGGCCAGCACGGCCTCGGAGTGCAGGACCGCGGCGGCGACCTCCTGGTCGCCGAGCTCCTCGGCCAGGGCGCGGCTGTCCGCATAGCGTCGCTCGGCGCCGTCGTAGTTGCCGGCCATGTACTCGTAGACGCCGATCTCGTCGAGCGCGTGCGCCACGGCGCCACGGTCGCCCAGCGCCCGGAAGATCTCGACGCGCTCGGCGCCCAGGGCCACGAGCCCGCCGGTCCGCCCGAGGCGGATCTCGAGGCCGCCCGCGGCGCGCAGCCCGTCCGCGCGCAGCGCGGTCGGGGCCGGCGACGCGCCGAGGGCCGCGTCCAGCCACAGGCTCCCCTCCTGGAAGTGGCTCCCGGCCATCCACATCGGCCACGTGTGGACCGCGAGGCGCAGCGCCGCCTCGGGGTGGTGGCGCAGCGCCCAGGCGAGCGCGGCCCGGACGTTGTCGTGCTCGGCCTCGAGCCGGTCCAGGGCGACGACCGGCCCGGTCGGCACGGCCTCGGGGTCGGCCGCCCGGGCGAGATCGAGGTAGAAGGCGTGGTGACGCGCCTCGAGCCTGGTCGCCTCGCCCGCGTCGGCCAGGCGCTCGCGGGCGTACTGGCGCACCGGCTCGAGCAGCCGGTAGCGGTAGCCGCCGGGGTCGTCCTCGGCGACCACCAGCGACTTGTCGACGAGCCGCCCCAGGAGGTCGGCGACCTCCCGTCCGTCGAGCCCGTCGCCGGCCGCGACGTCCTCGGCGGCCTCGAGCGCGAACGTCCCGGCGAAGACGCCGAGCCGGCGGAAGAGCGCGCGCTCGCCCGTCGTGAGCAGGTCGTGACTCCAGCTCAGGGTCGCCCGGAGCGTCTGCTGGCGGTCGAGCGCCGACCGGCTCCCGGCGGTCAGGACGGCCAGGCTGTCGCCGAGCCGGCCGGCGATCTGCGCGGGCGAGAGCGATCCCACGCGCGCCGCGGCGAGCTCCAGGGCGAGCGGCATGCCGTCCAGGCGCGAGCAGATCTCGGCGACCGCGCCGGCGTTGTCCTCGCGGAGCGCGAAGCCCGGGGCGACGTCCGCCGCCCGGGCGCAGAAGAGGCGCACCGACTCGCACGAGCCCAGCGCCGCGGCGGTCGTCGGACGGCCCGCCTCCGGGAGGGCCAGCGATGGGACGCGCCAGGTCACCTCCCCCGCGACCCGCAGCGGCTCGCGGCTCGTGGCGAGGATCCGCAGGCCCGGGGCGGTGCCGAGCAGCCGCTCCGCGAGGAGCGCGCAGGCCGTCACGAGGTGCTCGCAGTTGTCGAGGACGAGCAGCCCGCGCCACCCGGCGAGCTGGGCGCCGAGGCCGTCCAGGGCCGGGCGCTGCGAGGGGAGGGTGAGCCCGAGCGCGGAGGCGGTGGCCGCCGGCACGAGGCCCGCGTCGCCCAGGCCGGCCAGCTCCACCAGCCAGACGCCGTCGGGCAGGGCGCCGGCGCGCGCCGTCGCCGCCTCGAGCGCGAGGCGCGTCTTGCCCGCGCCGCCGGCGCCCGTGAGGGTGAGCAGCCGGTGGCGCTCGAGGAGCCGGGCGACCTCGCGCAGCTCCCGCTCGCGGCCGACGAAGCTCGTGAGCGCGGTCGGGAGGTTGTGGCGGGCCGCCGCCGGCGGGCCCGCGCGCGTCGCGAGCGGCGCCGCCGCTCGGCGGCCATCCGTGCCGGCCGGGACGTCGTCGCCCTCGCCCTCGCCGTCGCCCTCGCCGCCGCGCAGCAGCGCCCGGTAGAGCTCGGCGGTCTGCGGGTCGGGCTCGGCCTCGAGCTCGTGCCGGAGCGCCTCGCGCAGGCGCTGGAACTGCAGGAGCGCCTGCTGCCGCCGCCCCGCCGCGGCGAACAGGCGCATCAGCGCGCGGTGGGCGCCCTCGTGGAGCGGGTCGAGCACGACCGCCTGCTCGAGCGCCTCGATCGCCGCGTCGGCCTCGCCGCCCTGGTCCAGCCGGCCGGCGAGGTCGAGGAGGAGCCCCAGGTGCGCCTCGCTCAGCGCCTCCCGCCGGCCGGACGCCCACGGCTCGTAGCGGTCCTCGGGCAGCAGCTCGCCGCCGTGGAGCGCGGCCGCCGCGCGGAGGTCCGCGACCGCGCCCGTCTCCCGGGCGCGGGCCACCGCGGCGTCGAAGGCGTCGACGTCGACGTCCACCCGGCCGCCCGGGCACAGCACGAGCATGTCGTCGCGCAGGGCCAGGACGGCCGCGCCGTCGGCGCCGGCCGCCTCGAGCGCCCGGCGGGCGACGTACAGGGCCTGGTGGAAGTTGTTCGCCGCCGCGTCGCGGCCGCGGTCGGGCCACAGGAGCTCCGTGGCCCGCTCGCGGTGGACCCGGCGGTCGGGCGCCAGCGCGAGCAGCTTGACCAGGCTCTTGGCCTTCCGCAGGCGCCAGGCGCCCTCGGGCACGGCGGTCCCGCCGACGCGAACCGCGAAGGCACCGAACAGGCGGATCTGCACGGCCTGGGACATGTTCGCCTGCGGACGATCCTACGCGAGCCCCGGCGGCCGGTGACGGTGGTCACAGAACGGGAAGGGCCGCGTCGATCGCGGCGTTCGACCCGGCATGATCACGATCACCGCCCGGACCCACGACGACTACGAGGCCGGCGCGGCGGTCGTGCGCGAGTACCTCCGCTGGGTCCGCGACGACCAAGGGGTCGACCTCGTCGCCCGCCGGCCGCGGGTCGCGGACGAGGCCTGGCGGACCAAGACGGTCTACGGACCGCCGCGCGGGGCCCTCCTCGTCGCGTTCTCCGGCTCGCGACCGGCGGGCGCCGCGGGCGTCCTCGAGGTCGCACCCGGCGTCGCGGAGCTGCGCCGCATGTACGTCCGCCCGGGGCTGCGCGGGCGCGGCGCCGGCACCGCGCTGCTGACCCGCGCCATCGAGGAGGCGGCCCGTCGCGGCGCCGGGATCCTGCGCCTTCAGGCTGATCCCGGCTCGGCGGCGCACCGCCTGTACCGCCGGGTCGGCTTCCGCGAGGGGCCGCCCTGGTGCCCCGAGGACGAGCCGGGGAGCGTCGGGATGGCGCTGTGGCTCGCGGCGGCCGCGCCGATCCCCGCGCAGGCGACCTGAGGGCCGGCCGGCGCTCAGCCGACGAGGCGCGTGAGCGCGTCGCGGGTCATCTCGTCGGCCGGCGCGAACTGGATGAGGCGCAGGTCGGGGTGGCTCGTCGGTGCGGACTGCAGGTGGTGGAGCACGAGCCGACCGGCGCGTGGGTGCTCGATCGTCTTCGTCCCGAGCTGCTCGGCCAGCACCTCGTGGCGCGGCCACCAGTCGCGGAACTGCTCGCTGGCCTCCTCCAGCGCCTCGACGAGGGCCGCGAAGTCCGGGTCCCCGATGCGCCGGGCGTGCTCGGCTCGGAAGCGGGCGAGGGTGGAGCGCGCCGTCGCCCGGCGCTGCTCGGTGCGCGGCTCGTCCGTCGTGAAGAGCCACCACAGGAGGTTCTGCCGCCCGTCCGGCGCGCGCGTCGGCTCGCCGAGCAGCGCGGCGGCGGCGGTGTTCCACGCGAGGACGTCGGCGCGCGGGCCGAGCAGGTAGGCCGGGAGCGGCTCGAGGGCCGCGACGACCGCGGCCAGCTCGGGCGGCGCCTCGCGCAGGAAGTCCGCTGCGGGCAGCGGCAGCTCGACGCGCGCGAGGTGGAAGAGGTGCGCGCGCTCGGCCCGGTCGAGGCGCAGGACCCGCGCCAGCGCGTCGAGCACCTGCGCCGACGGCCTGATGTCGCGGCCCTGCTCGAGCCACGTGTACCAGGACAGGCCCACCCCGGCGAGCTGCGCGACCTCCTCGCGGCGCAGGCCGGGCGTGCGGCGCCGGCCGTTGGCGGGGAGGCCGGCGTCCTGCGGCGTCACCTGGGCGCGCCGGGTCCGGAGGAAGTCGGTGAGCTCCGAGCGGCGCTCCTGGGAGGGTGGTGGTGCGAGTCCCACGATCGATGCCCTTCTTGTGGCCCCGGCGACGGTAGCGCACCGTGGTGGCATGCCCATGACCCGCACCGCCAAGCTCGGCGACCACGACGTCCGCCGGATCGGCTTCGGCGCGATGCAGCTCGCCGGCCCAGGCGTGTTCGGCCCGCCGCGCGATCGCGACGCCGCGCTGGCCGTCCTGCGCCGGGCCGTCGAGCTCGGCGTCGACCACGTCGACACGTCGCAGTACTACGGCCCCGACGTCGTCAACGCGCTCATCCGCGAGGCGCTGCACCCGTACCCCGACGGGCTCCGTCTCGTGACGAAGGTCGGCGCGCGGCGCGACGACCGGGGGGCGTGGCTGCCCGCGCTGCGCCCCGAGGAGCTGCGCGCGGGCGTCGAGGACAACCTCCGCGCGCTCGGCGTGGAGCGGCTGACCCTCGTCAACCTGCGGCTGCTCGACGGCGAGCCCGGGGCCGCGGACACCCCGCCGCTCGCCGAGATGCTCGGCGCGCTGGAGGACCTGCGCCGCGAGGGCAAGATCGAGCACCTCGGCCTCTCGAACGTCTCCCGCGAGCAGGTCGAGGAGGCGCTCGACCTGGTCCCGATCGCCGGCGTGCAGGACCAGTACTCGGTGCTCGACCGCACGAACGAGGACGTGCTCGAGGTCTGCCGCGGGCGGGGGCTGGCGTTCGTACCGTTCTTCCCGCTCGGCAGCGCCTTCACGGGCGGCCCGCGGAGGCTCGCGGCGGACCCCGCGATCGCCCGGACCGCGGAGCGGCACGGCGCCACGCCGTCGCAGGTGGCCCTCGCCTGGCTGCTGCACCACGACGAGCGCATCCTGCTCATCCCGGGGACGTCGTCGGTCGCGCACCTCGAGGCGAACGTGGCCGCGATCGACCTCGAGCTCGACGAGGACGACCTCGCCGCCTTGGAGGACGTCCAGCCCGCCGGCGACCCGCTCGAGGCGGTGCACGACTAGGCGCTCGACGGCGCCACCTGCCGGTCCTCAGCCGTTCCAGACGACGAAGGCGCGGACGTCGCGCTCCCAGCCCAGCCGGCTGACCGAGCCCGTGCCGAGCACGAGGTGGCCGCCGAGCTCGACGGGCTGCTCCAGCCAGCGGGAGCCGAGCGCCCGCAGGATGTGGCCGTGGGCGACGCAGAGGACGTCCCCGTCGCCGTCCGGGCCCGCGCTCGCGGCCAGCTCGGCCACGAGCCGGTCGCAGCGCGCGGCGACGTCGGCCGGCGACTCCCCGCCCGGGGCGCCGTCGCGCCAGAGCCACCAGCCGGGCCGCTCGCGCCGGATGTCGGGCGTCGTGATGCCCTCGTAGTCGCCGTAGTCCCACTCCCGGAGCTCCTCGCGGACCTCGGCGCCGTCGCCGACGCCGGCGAGCTCGGCGGTCACCCGCGCCCGGCCGAGCGGGCTGACCAGGACGCGCGCGAAGGGGCGGGCGGCCAGGCGCGGGGCGAGCGCCCGCCCCGCCGCCTCGCCGGCGGAGGTGAGCGGGATGTCGGTGCGGCCGGTGTGACGGCCGTTGGCCGACCACTCCGTCTCGGCGTGGCGGACGAGCCAGACCTCAGCCATCGCCGAGCGCGGCGTCGTCGGCGACGACCTCCAAGCGCGAGCGGTCCAGCAGCGAGGCGGGGACGGCCTCGTCGGGGCCGTCCAGCACGCGGGCCAGCGGCTCGCGCTTGCCCGCCCCCGTCACGAGCAGCAGGATCCGGCGCGCGTCGTTGAGCTTGCCCAGCGTCAGGCTCACGCGGTCCGGCGGCGGCTTGGGCGCGTCGTGGACGGGCACCGCCACGCCCACCGCGCGCACCGCCGCCTGCCCCGGGAACAGCGAGGCGGTGTGGCCGTCCTCGCCGAGGCCCTGGAGCGCGACGTCGAGCGTCGTGCCGCCCAGCTCCTCGCCGTAGGCGGCCGCGGCGGCCTCGGCGCCGAGCTCGCCCCGGATCCGATGGACGACGGCCCCGGGCGCGTCGAGCGTCTCGGCCACCAGCCGCGCGTTGCTCTCGGGGTCGTCGGCCGGCACGCAGCGCTCGTCGCCGAACCACAGGTGCACGTCGCGCCAGTCCGGGAGCATCGGCCCCAGGAGCTCGAAGGCCCGGCGCGGCGTCGTGCCGGCGCAGAGCGCGACGTGCGCGACGCCGCGGATCGTGCGGGCGCCGTCGATCGCCGCGGCGAGGACCTCGGCGGCGCGGTGCGCGGCGGCCTCGGCGTCGGGGACGCGGCTGATCTGCGGCTCGCCGGCCACCCGGCTAGGCCTCCCCGGCGCCGGCGGCCTCGGGCGCGCCGTACGGCGCGTGCCCGTTGCCGGTCGCGCGGCGCGCGCGGGCGTCCATCGGCGTTTCCAGGCCGGCCGCCATCGCGCCGAGCCGGTCGGCGTCGTCGGCGAGCTGCTCGTCGGCGCGGATGACGTGCATCACCGCGTTGATGAGCGCCAGGTGCGTGAAGGCCTGCGGGAAGTTGCCGAGGTGGCGGCCCGAGCGGGGGTCGATCTCCTCGGCGTAGAGCAGCAGCGGGCTCGCGTAGCCGAGCATCTTCTCGCAGAGCTGCCGCGCCCGGGTCGTCTCGCCGATCTCGGCCAGCGCGCTCACGAGCCAGAACGAGCAGATCGCGAAGGTCCCCTCGTCGCCGCTGAGGCCGTCGTCGGTCTCCTCGACGCGGTAGCGGAGGACGAGCCCGTCGTCGGTGAGCTCGTCGGCGATGGCCAGGACGGTCGCCCGGACGCGCGCGTCGTCGGCGGGCAGGAAGCGCACGAGCGGCAGGAGCAGCAGCGACGCGTCCAGGGCGTCGCCGTCGTAGTGCTGCTTGAAGACGCCCTCCGCGGTGACGCCGTGCTCGCAGACGTCGGCATGGATCTCGTCGGCCGCGCGCCGCCACTCCTCGGCCAGCTCGTGCTCGTCGCGCAGCAGGGCCAGCCGCGCGCCGCGGTCGCAGGCGACCCAGCACATGACCTTCGACGACGTGAAGTGGCGCGGCTCGCCGCGCACCTCCCAGATGCCGCGGTCGGGCTCGCGCCAGTGCGCGATGGCGTCGGCGACCTGCTTGCGCAGGATCTGCCACGTCGACTCGGCCAGGCCGTCGCGCTCCTTCGTGTGGAGGTAGACGGAGTCGAGCACCGCCCCCCAGACGTCGTGCTGCTGCTGGGCGTAGGCGCCGTTGCCGATGCGGACGGGCTTGGCGCCCTCGTAGCCGTGCAGGTGGTCGAGCGTGACCTCGGTCAGCGTCTTCTCGCCGCCGATCCCGTACATGATCTGCAGGTCGTCCTCGCGCGAGGCCACGTCGCGGATGAAGTAGAAGAAGTCGTTGGCCTCCTCGTCGAAGCCGAGCGTGTAGAGGCCCCACAGCGCGAAGGTCGAGTCCCGGATCCACGAGAAGCGGTAGTCCCAGTTGCGCTCGCCGCCCGGGGTCTCCGGCAGCGACGTGGTGGCGGCCGCGCAGATCGCCCCCGTCGGCGCGTAGGACAGCCCCTTGAGGGTGAGGGCGCTGCGCTGGAGGTGCCCCTGCCACGGGTGGTCGGGGAAGTCGCCGTGCGAGAGCCACTCGTGCCAGAAGTCGGCCGTGTAGACGAGGCGGTGGTAGGCCTCGTCGTAGGTCTGCGGGCCCTCGTGCTCGGTCCACGAGAGCGCGACGAAGGCCGTGTCGCCGTCGCGCAGCGACGTGCGCGCCCGGGCCCGCGCGCCCTCGAACCCGAGGCGCAGGTCGGTCGTGAGCGTGACGGCGAGGTCCTCGCCGCCGGCACGGCCGACGCCGACGTTGTAGCCCGTGTCCCCGTAGGACCACTCGACGTGCTTGCGGCCGTAGTCGAGCACCGGCTCGCAGTCCATGTGCATCTCGACGAAGCCGTTGACGCAGCGCATCGTGCGCAGCAGGACGTGGTCGGCATCGTTGTCCGTCGGCGACCGGCGGTGCGAGTGCGAGCGGTCCGCCTCGTGGTGCCACGGGCCGATGAGCAGGACGTCGCGCACGATGACCCAGCCCGTCCGCGTGCCCCACGTCGTCTCGAGGACCATCGTCCCCGGGAGGTAGCGCCGGCCGGCCGGGACCTTCGTGTCGACCGGCCCGAGGCGGAAGCCGCCCGCGTCGCGGTCCAGGAGCTGGCCGAAGACGGACGGGCCGTCCATGCGCGGCAGGCACATCCACTCGATGTTCCCGCTCGGCGCCACGAGCGCCGTGACCTCGCAGTCGGACAGGAACGCGTAGTCGGCGATGGGCGGGAAGGGGCTGCCCCCGAGGGGGACGTCGCCCAGTGCGCGGCCCTTCATCGGACGAGCGTGGCGGCGGCGCCTAGCGCCGGCTGGTAGGTCGGGTCACGCAGGAGAGCTTGACGGATTCCCTCGCCGAGGATCCCTGACTCGCCGCGCGAGGCGCCCAGGACGGTCCACTCGCGGGTGTCGCCGCGGCGGTTCCGGTAGCGCGCGCGCAGGCCCCCGGGGCCGCGGTCGAGCGAGAGCTGCCGGCCGGTCGCGGTCTCGACCGTGAGGCCGGCGAGGCCCGGGACGTCGAGCGTCGGGTCGACCACGAGCCGCAGGGTCACGTCCTGGCGCCGGGCCCGGGCGTGGCCGTGCAGGTCGGCGCCACGCGAGAGGAGCGCCTCCGTCCTCCACCCCAGCCGCGAGGCCAGCCACCCGGCCAGGAGCAGCGCCGCCGAGCGCGACCGCTCGTGGTGGCGGATCTCGACCGTCGTGAGCTGCTGGAGCTCCGGGCGGAGGGGGAGGGGGTCGAACGAGGCGGCGACGCGCTCGCGCCACGGGCGTCGTGCGCAGCCAGGCGAGGTCGACGACGTACACGCCGCGCTCCGCGGCGACGTGCGTCGACCGGTGCAGCGCGTCGCGCTCGTCGGGCTCGTCTACCGAGTCCAGCAGCACGACCTGGGCCAGCCCGAGCAGGTTCTCGACGGCGTCGTCGTGGCCGTGCGGCGACCACAGCAGGGTGGGGAGGTCGGTGACCACGAGCGGGTCGACGATCGAGTCCAGGTGCGCGACGTGGCCCTCGCCGACGCGGATCATGACCGTCTCGCGCACGAGCGAGAACTCGCCCGGCTTCGGGTCGACCTCCGAGGCCATCGTCGCGACCGCGTCGAGCGTCCGCCGGCCACGCTCGACCTGCAGGATGATCGTGCGCGAGGGGTGGAAGCGGCCCGTCCGGTCGAGCCGGTTGATGACCTCGCCCGCCCAGTCGCGCTCGACGACGCAGATCATGTTCAGGGCTCGCCCGGGGACGAAGCCGGCGTCCTCGCCGTGGCGCTCCTTGAGGAGCCGCCGCAGCGCCTCCTCGATGTCCGCGGGGGTCGTGTCCCGGGCGCTCCAGACGGTGTCCTGGGCCACGGCCGCGGCGCCTAGATCCTGCGCCACTCGTCGCCGCCGACGAGGAGGCGCTCGGCCTCGTCGGGGCCCTGCGACCCGGCCGGGTACGTCGGCACGGGCCCCTCGCGGCCCTCGGGGCCGTACCAGGCGGTGATGATCGGGTCGATGATGCGCCACTGCGCCTCGACCTCGTCGTTGCGCGTGAAGAGCGTGGCGTCGCCGCGCATGGCGTCCGTGATCAGCCGCTCGTAGGCCTCGGGGGACTGCGAGAGGAAGGCGGTCCCGTAGAGGAACTCCATGTTCACCGGCCGGATCCGCATGCGCGTCCCCGGGATCTTGGCCCCCAGCGCCAGCGACACCCCCTCGTTCGGCTGCAGCGTGAAGACCAGGACGTTCGGCTTCACGCCGACCGAGCCGTCGGTCTGGAAGGCCATGTGCGGGACGGGCTTGAGCGTCACCGCGATCTCGGTGACCTTCCGCGCCAGGCGCTTGCCGGTGCGCAGGTAGAAGGGCACGCCGTTCCAGCGCCAGTTCTGGACCTCGAGGCGCAGCGCCGCATAGGTCTCCGTGGCCGAGTCGGGCGGGACGCCCTCCTCCTCGAGGTAGCCCGGGACCTCCTCGCCGCCGACGGTGCCGGCGGTGTACTGGCCGCGCACCGCGACCTCGCCGACCGTGTCGGGCGTCGGCGGGCGGATCGCGTGGAGGACCTTGACCTTCTCGTTGCGGACCTCCTCCGCGGTGAACGAGACCGGCGGCTCCATGGCGATGTGGCACAGGAGCTGGAGCATGTGGTTCTGCACGAGGTCGCGCAGGGCGCCCGCGCTGTCGTAGTAGCCGGCGCGCGAGCCGATGCCGAGGTCCTCGGCGGCCGTGATCTGGACGTGGTCGACGTAGTTCCGGTTCCACACGGGCTCGAAGAGCCCGTTGGAGAACCGGAACGCCATCATGTTCTGGACGGTCTCCTTGCCCAGGTAGTGGTCGATGCGGAAGACCTGGTCCTCGGCGAAGACCGACAGGACGGCCTGGTTGAGCGCCTGCGCCTCCTCGAGCGTCGTGCCGAACGGCTTCTCGATGACGACGCGGACCTCGACGTCCTTCTTCGTCGCGAGGCCGTGGTCGCCGAGCTTGCCGATGATGACCGGGAAGAACGCGGGCGCGGTCGAGAGGTAGAAGCAGCGGAGCAGCGGCCGTCCGGCCTCGCGGTCGAACTCGTCGAGGGCCTGCGACAGGCGCTCGAAGACGCCGTCGTCGTCGAAGGTCCCGGGGAGGTAGCGCAGCTCGCCGAGCAGGGCCTCGAGCACCTTGGGGTCGGGCTCGCGCCGGGAGAACTGCTGGATCGAGGCCTCCGCCTGCTTGCGGAACTCCTGGTCGGACATCTCGCTGCGCGAGACGCCGATGAGGTTGAAGCGCTCGGGCAGCGCGCCCTCGTGGGCGAGGTTGTAGATCGCCGGCAGGAGCTTGCGGTTGGACAGATCGCCGGTGGCCCCGAAGATCACGAGCGTCGTCGGGTGGATCGGGACGCGCTCGAGCCCCTCTGCCAGCGGGTTGTCCGCCGGCGCCGGCGGCGCCGTCGGGATCGTGGCCGGCGCGGTGGTGGTGCTCACGTGCGGGCCTTCACCGCGTGGCCGCCGAACTGGTTGCGCAGCGCGGCGTTGACCTTCGCCGCGTAGTCGCCCTGGTCGCGGGACTCGAAGCGCGCGAACAGCGCCGCCGCCAGCGCGGGCATCGGGATCCGGCGGTCGATGGCGTCCTCGAGCGTCCAGCGGCCCTCGCCGGAGTCCTCGACGTAGGGCTCGAGCCGCTCGAGCTCGTTGCCCTCGGCCTCGAAGGCGCGCGCGGCGAGCGAGTTCAGCCAGGAGCGGACGACCGACCCCTGCTCCCAGAGGTGGGCGACCTTGGCGTTGTCGACGGGGAAGGGCGACTCGTGCAGGAGGCTGAAGCCCTCGGCGTAGGCCTGCATGATCCCGTACTCGATCCCGTTGTGGACCATCTTCACGTAGTGCCCGGCGCCGGAGTCGCCGAAGTGGGCCCAGCCGTGGGCGCCGATGGCGTCCTGGCTCTCCTCCGAGGTCGGCGGCGCGAGCACGTCGAGGATCGGCGTCAGCCGGGTCACCGCCTCCTCCGGCCCCCCGACCATCATGCAGTAGCCCACCTCGAGCCCCCAGACGCCGCCCGACACGCCGACGTCGAGGTAGTCGATCCCCTTGCCCCGCAGCTGCTCGGCGCGCCGCGCGTCGTCGGTCCACTTCGAGTTGCCGCCGTCGACGATCGCGTCGCCGGGCTCGAGCAGCTCCGCCAGCGCCTGCACCGTCTGCTCGGTGGGGTCCCCCGCGGGCACCATGATCCAGACCATCCGCGGCGCCTCGAGGCCTGCTACGAGGTTCTCGAGCGAGCCGGCGCCGGTCGCACCGTGCCCCTCGGCGGCGGCCACCGCCTCCGCGCCGCGGTCGTAGGCGACGACGGTGTGCTCGCTGTCGCGATGGATGCGGTGGACCATGTTGCCGCCCATCTTCCCCAGCCCGACGAACCCCAGCTGCATCAGAAGAGCCTCCTCAGGCGCTCGGTGAGCTCGCGCAGCGACCCGGCCGGGTCGGCGCCGTCCAGCGTGACCTTCGCCGCCGGCCGCCCGTGGGCGCCCAGCGTGTGCAGGTCGCCGACGGCCTGCGCGCGCTGCAGCTGGCCGAAGGTGTACGGCGCGCTGGGCACGTCGACGTCCTCCACCGGGTCGTGGACGAGGAGCAGGAACCGGCCCTCCGCCGGGCCGCCCTTGTGGAACTGGCCGGTGGAGTGCAGGTACCGCGGCCCGTAGCCGTAGGTCGTCGCCACCTTCGTGCGCGCGCGCACGGCCGCGCGCAGGTCCTCGACCGCGGCGTCGACCTCCGGCGAGGCGGGCAGGTAGCCGAGGACGGCGAGGTAGGCCGGCGGGGCCAGGCCGTCGACCAGCGCCCGCAGGTCGTCGTCGGAGGCGTCGGGCGGCTCCTGCAGGCCTTCGCCCGACGTCAGGCGATCGAGGACCTGCTGGGTGTTGTCCTTGGCCTCCTGGACGTTGGGCTGGTCGAACGGGTTGATCCCGAGGACCCACCCCGACACGGCCGTGGCGAACTCCGCGAAGAAGAAGACGCGGCCGAGGTCCTTCGGCCCGTGCGCGGTGAGCGTCACGACGGGGTGGCCGGCGTCGCGCAGCGCGGCGATCTTCGCGTCGAGCTCCTCGTCGGATGCGGTGTCGTCCTGGAGGTGCACGAAGACGCGGTCGTCGCCGTAGTCCGTCGGCTCCCCGGCCGGCTCGAGCGCCACCGGGAGCATCCCGCGCCCCTCCTTGCCGGTCGACTCGGCGACGAGCTGCTCGGCCCAGAGGCCGAACGAGGCCAGCGTCTCCGAGACGACGAGCGTGAGCTTGTCCCGGCCCTGCACGGCGAGCTCGCCCAGCGCGCAGCCCAGCCACAGGCCGCTGTTCTGCCGGGCGTCGTCCACGCGCGAGCAGGCCTGCTCGGCCTGGAGCCCCCCGTCGACCAGGGCGCGCACGTCGGCGCCCATGAGCGCCGCCGGCACGAGCCCGAAGGAGGACAGCGCGCTGTAGCGCCCGCCGATGTCGGGGTCGTTGAGGAAGGTCCGGCGGAAGGCCCGCTCGGACGCGAGCTTCTGCAGCCCCGAGCCGGGATCCGTGATCGCCACGAACGCGTCGCCGTCGGGCCGGCGCGCCCAGAAGCGCTCGAAGAGCGAGAGCGTCTCGATCGTGCCGCCCGACTTCGTCGAGACGACGTGCAGCGTCGTCTGCGGGTCGGTGGCCTCCTCCACGCCGCGGACCCAGTCGGGGTCGGTCGAGTCCAGGACGTGCAGCGTCGGCCAGCCGTCGACGCGGCCGAAGGACTGGCGCAGGACCTCGGGCGCCAGCGAGGACCCCCCCATGCCGAGCAGCACGACGTCCGTGGTCCCCGCGTCGCGCACGTCCTGCGCGAAGGCCAGCAGCTCGTCGAGGCCGTCCTGCATCTGCTCGCTGACGGTGAGCCAGCCCAGCCGGTTGGCGACCTCCGGCTGGCCCGCCGCCCCCCAGAGCGTGTCGTCCTTGCGCCACACGCGCCGTGCGACGTCGACCGCCGCGGCCTGGTCGATGCGCGAGGCGACCCGCGGCTCGAGGTCGTCGGGGATCGACGCGCTGATGGTCGGCGGGCGGCGCGTGACGATGGCCTCGCGCTTCTCGTCGATCCCGGCCAGCAGCTTCTCCATCGGCGTCACGAACTTGTCGACGCCGTCGCGCAGCAGCTTGGCGGTGACCTCCTCGAGGTCGATCCCGGCCTCCTCGAGCGCGCGCAGGTCCTCGGTGGGGTCCTGCGCCCCGCTGCCGGGCTGGACGTCCGCGTGCTCGGCCGCGGCCGTGAGCGTCGCCATCGGCATCGTGTTGACGGTGTGCGGCGCGACGAGCTGGTCGACGTACATCGTGTCGGGGTAGGCGGGGTCCTTGACGCCGGTCGAGGCCCACAGCGGCCGCTGCACCCGGGCGCCGGCCGCTGACAGGCGCTCCCAGCGCTCGCCCGAGAAGATCTGCCCGAAGCGCTGGTAGGCGTTGCGCGCGTTGGCGATCCCCGCCTTGCCGAGCAGGTCCTCGCGGCCGAGCGCCTTCAGGCGCTTGTCGACCTCCGTGTCGACCCGCGAGACGAAGAAGGAGGCGACGGACGCGATCCGCTCGAGCGACCCGCCGTCGTCGAGCCGGCGCTCCAGGCCCCGGAGGTAGGCCTCCGCGCAGCGGACGTAGTTCTCGACGCCGAAGAGGAGCGTGACGTTGATGTTCTTGCCCTCGTACGTCATCTCCTCGATCGCCGGGAAGCCCTCTTCGGTCCCCGGGATCTTGATCATGAGGTTCGGGCGGTCGACGCGGTCCCAGTACTCGCGGGCCTGCTCGATCGTGCGGTGGGTGTCGAAGGCGAGGTCGGGGTCGACCTCGAAGGAGATGAAGCCGTCCTGGCCGTCCGTCTCCTCGTGCACGGGGCGCAGGACGTCGGCCGCTTCCTGGATGTCGACGATGGCCAGCGCCTGGTAGATCTCGCGGGTGCCCAGGCCCTGCGCCGCCAGCTCGCCCAGCTGCTCGTCGTAGTCCTCGGACCCGAGCATCGCGGCCTCGAAGATCGAGGGGTTCGACGTCTCGCCGCGGAGGCTGTCCTCGCGGACGAGGCGCTCCAGCTCGCCGCCGCGGGTCAGGCTCCGGCGGACCTGGTCGAGCCAGACGCTCGTGCCCGCGGCGGTCAGGGCGGCGAGGCGCTCGTTGGTGCGGCTGGTGGCTTCCATCGACGTTCTCCGTTCGGGGGGTCCGGACTGGGGGTCTGCCCGGCACGACGCCGGTCAGAACCTCAGCCCTCCTGCTCCTCCAGGAGGGCCATGAGGGCCGCGCCGCGCACGCCGGCCTGGGGGCCGTAGCGGGCGATGCGGATCTCGGTCTGCGTGCCGACGCCGGGGAGGATGTAGGCGCGGGCCGAGCGGCGGGCGGGCTCGAGGAGGAGCTCGCCGGCGCGCGACACGCCGCCCCCGATGACGACGAGGTCGGGGTCGAAGAGGTTGACGACGTTGGCGATGCCGATGCCGAGACGCTCGCCGTGGATCCGCAGGGCCTCGAGCGCCGACTCGTCGCCGTCCTGGGCGCTGTCGACGACGGCGCTGCCGTCGGCGAAGTCGCGCTCGCGCCCGAGCTGGTCGAGGGCCCGGCCGGAGGCCAGGAGCTCGAGGGAGCCGGGCTGCGGCGCGCGGGGGAGCGGCGCGGGGGCGCCGTCGCGCAGGTCGGCGCCCACGATGATGTGCCCGAGCTCGGGCGCGGCCCCGGTCGCGCCGCGGAAGACCCGGCCGTTGAGGACGATGCCGCCGCCGATCCCGGTGCCCACCGTGATCATCACGAGCACCCCGGCCAAGGGGCGCAGGTCGTCGTCGTAGGCCTCGGCCAGGGCGGCCACGTTCGCATCGTTGTCGATGTAGGCCGGGATCCCGAGGCGCTCCGTCAGGAGCTGGCGCAGCGGCACGCCCTCGAGCGGGATGTTCACCGAGTGCCGGGCGGTGCCGGAGGCGAACTCGACGACCGAGGGGACGCCGAGCCCGACGGCGTCGGCCGGACCGGCCGCGCGGATCGCGCCGACGAGCTGCTCGACGAGCGCCTGGCTCGAGGACGTGTCGGTGTGGTGGAGCTCGGGTGCGGCGAGCGTCCCGCCCTCGAGCGAGGCCACGGAGATCTTGGTCCCGCCGACGTCCACCCCGATGACGCGTCGCACGTGGCTCACCGGCGGCCACCATAGCCTGCGCCCAGTGCCCGCGCCGGGTTTGCGGGCCCGGGCCCCGGGTGAGCCGTGGGACATGCCCTCGCTGCTCCCGCCGTCGGTCCCCGTCAGCCAGGTCGGCCGCGCCGCCCACGACCTCGGCCTCGCCGGCCTGCTCGGCGGCACCCTGTTCGGCCGCCTCGCCCTCCACCCGGCCGTCACGGCGGTGAGCGACCCGCGCGAGCGCGGCGAGGTCGTCAACGGCGCCTGGCGGCGCTTCGGCGTGGTCAACGCCCTGGGGCTCGCCGCGGTCGTCGGCGGCTGGGCCGGGGCGCGCGCGGCCGAGGCGCGCGACGGCCGGCTCAGCCCGCGCGAGCGGCGCCTGGCGCGCGCGAAGGACGCGCTCGTCGGGACCACGGCGCTGCTCGGCGTGGCGTCGGCGGCCGAGGGGACGCGCTTCGCGCGCCTCGCACCCGACGGCGCGGTGCCGCTGCGCGACGGGGACCACGTCGCCGACGACGCGCCGCCTGCGGCCCGGGCGCTCAAAGGCCGCCTGAACGCGCTCGGCGCCGTCACGCTCGCCGTCGAGGCCGGCCTCGTCGCGGTGAACGCGGCGCTGGCCCAGGAGGGGTTCCGCCGGCCGCCCGCGCGCCGGCTGCGCCTCCGCTGAGGCGCACCCGGGCGCGCCGCTAGCGCCCGCGGCAGCGGTCGATCCAGCCGTCGTCCTTCTCGACGAGGTCGGGGAGGTCCATCGCCGCTGCGACGTTCAGCAGCATGCCGTGGGCGAAGAAGTCCTTGAGCTCGGGGCCGCCCCCGCCGCAGAGCTCGGCGACGAGCTCGTACATCGCGGCGTAGCGGCCGCGGACGACGTCGCGGACCTCGGGGTCGCCGCAGGCCGCGTAGCCCTGCATCTGCAGCAGGAGCCAGTCGCGGTCCTGCAGCAGGGCGAAGTACGCCTCGCCCATCGCCTCGCGCGCGTCGTCGCCCTGCTTGCCCGCGGCGGCGGCGCGGAAGGTCGCCTCGAGGTGGTCGTAGCCGTGCTCGACGGCGGCGAGGAAGAGGCCCTTCTTCGTGCCGAAGAGGCTGAAGGCGTAGGGCTGGGTCACGCCGATGGCGCTCGTGACGGCGCTGACCGCCGTCCCGTGCAGGCCGGCGTGGGCGAAGGCGGGCACGGCCGCCTCGATGAGCTGGTCGCGCCGCTCGCCGGCGGAGCGGCGGACGGGGGCGGCCGCCGGCCCGCGTGCGGTGGCGCGCGCGGCCTCGGCGGGCTCGGCGGGCTCGGAGGGCGCGGGGGCGACAGGCTGACGGACCATGCTTGACAGCTTAGTGAGCGGTCGCTAAGTTCGCCACCCGATCAAGACTTAGTGAGCACTAACTACTCAACGGGAGCTCCCATGTCCTCCGCCCTGCGCACCCTCCTCGTCGTCTCCGCGGCGCTCTTCATGACCGCGCTGGACAACCTCATCGTCACGGTCGCGCTGCCCTCGATCCGGCAGGACCTCGGTGCGACCGTCCAGGACCTCGAGTGGACGGTCAACGCGTACACGCTGACGTTCGCGGTCCTGCTCATCCCCGCCGCCGCGCTCGGCGACCGGTTCGGACGCCGGCGGCTCTTCCTCGGCGGCCTCGCGCTGTTCACGCTCGCCTCGGCCGCCGCCGCGCTGGCCCCGTCGACCGGCGCGCTCGTCCTCGCCCGCGCGCTCCAGGGCGCCGGCGGGGCGATCATCGCCCCGCTGTCGCTGACGCTGCTGGCGGCCGCCTACCCGGCCGAGCGGCGCGGGCTGGCGCTGGGCGTCTGGGCCGGCGTGAGCGGCTTCGGCGTCGCCGTCGGGCCGCTGCTCGGCGGGCTCGTCGTCGACGGCCTCGCCTGGCAGTGGATCTTCTGGCTCAACGTGCCGCTCGGGCTCCTGCTCCTGCCGGTTGCCGCCCGCACCCTGCGCGAGAGCCGCGGGCCGTCCGAGCGCCTCGACCTCCCCGGTGTCGCCCTCGTCGGCCTCGGCCTGTTCGGCGTCGTCTTCGGGCTCGTGCGCGGCAACGCGGACGGCTGGACGAGCCCGCTCGTCCTCGCGTCGGTCGTCGTGGGCGCCGCGCTCGTCGCGGGCTTCGTGGCCTGGGAGCGCCGCGCCCCCGCGCCGATGGTGCCGCTCGAGCTGTTCCGGTCGCGGACCTTCGCCGCCACGAACGCGGTGAGCTTCGTGATGTTCTTCGGGATGTTCGGGTCGATCTTCCTGCTCACGCAGGTCCTGCAGTTCGCCATGGGCGCCGGGCCGCTGGAGGCCGGCGTGAAGATGCTGGCCTGGACCGGCGCGACGATGGTGGTCGCCCCGATCGCCGGCGCCACCGCCGAGCGCGTCGGGCCGCGGGCCTACCTGGCGCTCGGGCTCGCGCTCCAGGGTGTCGCGCTCGTGTGGATGTCCTCCGTCACCGAGCCCGGACTCGCCTACGGCTCGCTCGTCGTGCCGTTCGTGCTCGCCGGCACCGGGATGGCGATGTGCTTCGCGCCGGCCACGAACGCGGTGCTCGCCTCGGTGCGGGCCGAGCAGGCCGGCCAGGCCTCCGGCGTCGCCAACGCGATCCGCGAGCTCGGCGGCGTCTTCGGCGTGGCCGTGCTGAGCACGGTGTTCAGCGCCAACGGCAGCTACGCGTCGCCCCAGGCGTTCGTCGACGGCGCGGTCCCGGCGGTTCTCGTCGGCGGCCTCGTCGTCCTCGCGGGCGCGCTCGTGGCGCTCGTCGCCCTCCCCTCGCGGCGGCGGGCGAGCGCGGCGCAGGCGGAGCGCCCCGGGGACGCGCTGGCGCTCGCGCACTGACCCGGCGCAGCAGGCGACGCGACCCGCCCGGCCTCTGCGCCGGGCGGGGCCGTCGCGAACGGATCGCCACCTGAACGGCTCGTCGCGGCGGCCGGGCCGCGGGCGTACGCTCGGCCGATGGGGCGCCCGCTGCTGCGCTCGCCGCCCGGCGCCGCGGTCCTCGCGGGGGCGCTGGCCGTGCGGCTGGCGGTCGTGCGACTCACCCCTGGCTACGTCCCGCACCACGACGACCGCAGCTACCTCGCCTACGCGGTGGCCATCGACCGCACCGGGGCCCTGCCGGTCCTCACCCACGGCGGCGTGCGGGTGCCGACCGCGTACCGCGCCCCCGGCTTCCCGGCCCTGCTCGCCGCCGTCCGAGCGGTCGCGGGCCCGGGGCTGGCCCCGCTTCGCGTCGCGCAGGTGCTCGTGGGCGTGACGCTCGTCGCGCTCATCGGCGTGGTCACGGCGCAGCTCTGGGGCCACCGGGCCGGCCTCGCCGCGCTGGCGCTCGCGGCGGTCTCGCCGCCCCTCGTGCTCCTCGGGTCCTCGCTCGTCTCCGAGCCCCTCTACGCGGCGCTCGAGACGGGCGCGATGGCCGCCGCGCTGCGCGCGCGCCGCGAGCGCTCGCACCGACTGCCGTGCGCCCTGGCCGCCGGCGCGCTCGGCGGCGCGGCGGCGCTCACGCGCCCGGCCGGGCTCGTCGTGCTCCCGGCGCTCGCGCTCGCGGCCCTGCCGCAGGCGCGGCCCGGCCGGGCGCGCCTCGCCGCGGCCGTCGTCCTGGCGGGCGTGGCGGTCGTCACGCCTTGGACGGTGCGCAACGCCCACGTCCTGCACGCCTTCGTGCCGGTCAGCACCGAGGCGGGCAACACGCTGGCCGGGACGTACAACCCCGTCGCCGCGCGGGACCCGATCTTCCCCTGGGGCTGGCAGGACCCGCGCGCCACCGGCCTCTATCGCGCCGAGCGCGCGGCCCACCGGTTCGACGAGCCGGCGACCGACGCCGCGCTCAGGGGGGCGGCGCTGCGCTACGTCGCGGCGCACCCCGCCGCGCCGCTCGAGGTCGCGCTGCACGACGGCGCCCGGCTGGCCGGGCTCGCGCCGCGCGCCTGGTCGCGCCGGTCGCTGGGCAGCGTCAGCCTCGTCGTGGGCGGCGCGGTCCAGGACCTCCTGCGCGCGGGCCTCCTCGCGACCACCCTGCTCGCCGTCGCCGGGGCGGCCGCCGCACGCCGGCGGGCCCCGCCGGCAGGGTGGTGGCTGGCGGGCGCGCTGGTCCTCGCCGCGGCCGCGCTCGTCAACGGCGAGGAGCGCTTCGCGGTGCCCGTGCAGCCCTGGCTCCTGGCGCTCGGCGGGCTCGCCCTGGCGAGCGCGGACGACCGGGTGCGCCCGCCCGGGAAGGACCGGGCCGCCCGGCGGCCGGCGCCGCGCGCAGTCCATCGCGGACGCCTCGTCCGCCCCCGGACGCCCGCGCCGACGGCCGGCGGCGGCACGCGGGCGCCCGCCGGGTAGGGTCGGCCGTGTGGAGGAGTCGCTCGCGGGCCTGGCCGACGCCGACGCCCGCCTCGGGCGCCCGTTCCCCCTCCCGGCCGCGGCCCTGCCGCTGCCCCGGTGGGTCGACGTGCGGGCCGTGGGCGCCGGCGCCGAGGTCGTCTGGTCGCTCGACGACACGCGTCCCGGGACGCCCGGACGCCTGGCCCTCCACGCCGCGCCCGAGCCGCCGGCGGCGCGCGCGATGGCCTGGGACGCCGAGGAGCGCGTCGGCGAGCTGGCACCCGGGGCGCCGGGCACGCTGCGCACCGCGGTGCTCGCAGAGGCCGAGCCGTCCCTGCGGCCGGTCCGCGAGCTGACCTGGTCGGACGCCGGCCTGCACCTGCGCCTGACCGCCCAGGGCCCCTGGGCGGTCGACGACCTGCTCGCGCTCGCGCGCTCGGTGCAGGCGACCGGATAGGGTCATCCGCCGTGGACCGTCACCGCCTGTCCTCGTCCGAGCTCATCGCCACGGCGGGCGGCCTGCTCCTGCTCATCTCGCTCTTCCTGCCCTGGTACGGGACCGATTCCGCGAACCGCTTCGCGAACATCGACGGCGAGCGGGGCACGTTCTCCTGCTGGGACGTCCACCCGATCCTGCGCTGGCTGCTGCTCCTGGCCGCGCTCGCGCCCTTCATCCTCGCCTACATCATCATCCGCGGGCACCAGCTGTCCTGGGCGCGCGGCGAGCTGACGGCCGTCGTCGCCATCGCGGCGCTGGGCCTCCTGCTCTTCAACGCCTTCGGCGCCCGGCCGGGCGAGCCGTCGAGCGCCATCAACCTCGAGTGGGGCTGGTTCGTCGCCCTGCTCGGCATCCTGCTCATGCTCTTCGGCTCGGCCAAGCGGTCATCGGAGACCGAGCGCGTCCGCAAGCCCCCGGGGGTCATCTGAGCCGATGGACGGCAGTCGTCCCGACCGCAACCTCGCCCTCGAGCTCGTCCGCGTGACGGAGGCGGCGGCGCTCGCCGCCGCCCGCCTCGTCGGCATGGGGGACAAGGAGGCCGCCGACCAGGCGGCCGTCGACGCCATGCGCCTCGTCCTCGACACCGTCCACATGGACGGCCTCGTCGTCATCGGCGAAGGCGAGAAGGACGAGGCGCCGATGCTCTTCAACGGCGAGCACATCGGCGACGGCTCGCCCCCGGAGGCCGACATCGCGGTCGACCCGCTGGAGGGCACCACGCTCACGGCCAAGGGCATGCCGAGCGCGCTGTCCGTCATCGCGCTCAGCCCGCGGGGGACGATGTTCGACCCCGGCCCCTGCGTCTACATGGAGAAGCTCGCCGGCGGCTCGGACATCGCCGACCTGCTCGACCTGGACCGGCCGATGCCCGACGTCCTGCGCGACGTCGCCGCCCGGCGCGACGTCGACGTGCGCGACATCATGGTCGTCGTCCTCGACCGCCCGCGCCACGCGGAGGGCATCGCCGTGATCCGCGACGCGGGCGCGCGCGTCCGCCTGATCTCCGACGGCGACGTCAGCGCGGCCCTGCTGGCCGTGAGCGACCGCTCGCCGGTCACGCTGCTGTGGGGGATCGGCGGCACGCCCGAGGGCGTCATCTCCGCCGCCGCGATCAAGTCGATCGGGGGCGGCCTCGTCGGCCGCCTCTGGCCGCGCGACGACGACGAGCGCCAGGCGGCCCTCGACGCGGGCTACGACCTCGACCGCCAGCTGCGCCAGGACGACCTGGTCCGGGGCGACGACTGCTTCTTCTCGGCCACCGGCGTCACCGACGGCGACGTCCTGCAGGGCGTCCGCTACCGCGGGGGCGCGACGGCGACGACGGAGTCGATCGTCATGCGCTCGCGGACCGGCACGGTCCGCCGCATCACCGCGACGCACAACCGCGCGAAGCTCCGGTCGTACGCGGCCGAGCGCTTCGGCTAGGCCGCCGCCGCCCCGACCGGGGTCGTCGGCGACGCGCCGGACGTTGCACGGGGCCCTTGCTCAGGGCCGCACCCCCGAGGCCACCGCCGCGTCCCGGCTCGAGCCGCGCCGCTCGGAGGGCGACGGGCCCCGCGGGTCGGGGACCTCGTCCTGCGTGGCGAAGCGGCCGACGCGCGACTCGGCCAGGTCGAGCTTGGCCAGGCTGCGCAGGAACCCGTAGGTCACGAGAACGTGGATGCGCGACTGCGTCACCGCGTAGAGCCACTGCCCGAAGCGCGACGCGATCGACGGGTAGAAGTTCGCGATCTCCACCTCGACGTGCATCCGCGCCTTGCCGGGCAGGTCGCAGGGCAGGCGGCGGAGGTCGATCTCGAGGTAGCCGTCGCCCTGCCGGCCGCGGCGGGCCACGAGCACGCCCTTGTCGATCCGCCAGCGCACCACCCCGCGCTCGGCGTCCATCTCGTACTCCGGGGCCTGGAAGGTCAGCAGCGCGAAGGGCCGGCGCAGCACGACGACGTAGCGCTCGGCGTCGGTGTACTCGACCCGCACGATGCCCAGCGTCGCCCGCGTCAGGAAGCGCCAGTAGGTCCGGGCCAGGCGCTCGAGCGAGCGCGGGGTCCACAGCTCCTCGAGCTCCGCCTCGGGCAGCACGACCTCGCCCGACTGGATCGAGCGGACGGCACCGGTCTCGGGGTCCGAGGCGGTGTCGTCGGCGAACTTGTCGATGACCGCCTCGCCGACGCTGTGCCGGCGCCCGAGCACGCGCTTGGCCAGGCGCGAGACGACGCCGTAGGCCGCCACGAGGACGCCCGCGACGGCGAGCGCGGTGCGCGAGCGGCGGCTCACGCGGCGGTGGGCTCCCGGAGCTCGTCGAGCGCCTCGCGCACGCCCTCCTCGAAGCCGAGCGGGTGGTCGTTGACGCCCGCCGGCGGCGGCGAGCGGACGAGCATCTCGGCGCTGAGGCCCTGCACGAGCGGGCGGGCCAGGCTCGGCGGGATGGGCGTCACGAGGCCGACCCAGTAGGAGGAGAGCTTGGGGGTGAGCACGGGCACGCGGACCATGACGGGGAGCCGTCGCCCGGCGACGCGGGCATAGCGGAGCATCATCTCCCGGTAGGTCAGCACATCCGCGCCTCCGAGCTGCACCTCGTGGGGCGGGTCGTCGAGGTCGGCCAGCGCGGTCAGCGCCTCGACGACGTCGCGGACGGCGACGGGCTGGGTCCGGGTGTCGATCCAGCGGGGCGCGATCATGAGCGGCAGGCGCTCGACGAGATGGCGCAGCATGATGAACGACGCGGAGCGCCCGCCGATGACCATGGCGGCCCGGACGTGGACCGTCCCGGGGACGTGGCGGGCGAGGACCTCGGCGACCTCCTCGCGGCTGCGCAGATGCGCGCTCTGGCGGCCTTCCAGGCCGCCGAGGTAGACGATCCGCCCGACGCCGGCCCGCGCGGCGGCGTGGCCGAAGGCGTCGGCGGCGCGGCGGTCCTTCTCCGCGAAGTCGCCGCCGCCGGAGCCCATCGAGTGCACCAGGTAGTAGGCCGTCTCGACGCCGGCCAGGGCGTCCGGCAGCGTCTCGGGGCGCAGGACGTCGCCGCGGACGACCTCGACGCCGTCCGGCAGCCGGGCCCGCGCCGGATCCCGCACGAGCGCGCGGACGTCGTGCCCGGCGGCGAGGAGGTGGGGGAGGAGGCGGCCGCCGACGTAGCCGGTGGCGCCCGTGAGGAGGATCTTGGCCATGAGGGAGGCGTACGCGCCGAGACGGCGCCGGGATGACCCCGCCGCCGCGGCAGGACCGTACCCGGCCCATCGTGCAGAGGAACGCCTCCACACCACGTGGAACCCTCCACCTGTGGTGCGTGTGATCGTGGACCAGGACCTGGCCATCAAGGACGTCGCGGAGCAGACCGGCATCGCCGCCGGGACGATCCGCATGTGGGAGCAGCGCTACGGCTTCCCCGAGCCGGAGCGGACGTCCTCCGGCTACCGCGTCTACCGGCCCGGCGACGTCGAGGCGCTGCGCCGCGTGCAGGCCTACCGCCACCGGGGGCTGTCGATCCCCGCCGCGATCGAGCGCGCCCGCGAGACGGGGGGGCAGACGGACCGGCCGTCGATCTACGCGGCCGTCATGTCCGCGGGCGTCGACGCCCGCCCGCAGGTGCTGCGCAAGTCGACGCTCGTCGCGCTGAGCCGCGCGATCGAGCACGAGACCCTCGCCCACGCCGCGGCGCCCGTGCTCTTCGCCGCCTTCCAGCGGGAGCCGTTCTACCGCGAGGTCCAGCCGCGCTACGCGCGCATCGCGCGGTGCGCCGACGCCGCGACGGTCTTCGCGGACTTCCCGCAGGTGCGCCACCCGGAGGGCGCCCCCGCCGAGATGCCGATCGCGCCGACCGACGCGCTCGGCAACGAGTGGGCCGTCATCGTCGACGCGCCCGGGTTCGCCGCGAGCCTCCTGGCCTGGGAGCAGCCCGGGGTCACCCAGCCCGGCGACCCGGACGACCTCGACCGCCGCTTCGAGGCGATCTGGACGCTCGACCCGGTGGCGACGCGCCGCGCGGCGGTCGTGGCGGCGCGACTGGCCGAGCGCGCGGACGCCGCCTACGGTCGCGAGCTGCTGGGGGTGCTCGAGGACCGGCCGCTGGCGCTCGAGGAGCCCGCCCCGGCGCTCACCGCGCTGACGAACCGCGTCATCGCCTACCTCGAGCAGCGCTAGCGGCGCGGGAGCAGCTCGACGTCGACCTCGGCGCCGGCGGGGAGGTCGCCCTCGCCGCGCGGGACGAGGGCGAGCGCGTCGGCCCCGAGCATCGAGGTCAGCCGGTGCGAGCTCTGGTCGCCGGTCGGCGTCGCCGCGCCGGCGTCCAGGCGCACCCGGACGGCCTCGTCGCGCCCGGGGCTACGCGCCACGGCGCTGGTCAGCCGCGCGCGGCCCGGCCGCGGGGCGGGGTCGCCGCCCTGGAGCGCCGCGAGCGCCGGCCGCACGAAGAGCAGGAACGTGACCATCGACGAGACCGGGTTCCCGGGGAGGCCGAAGACGAGCCGGTCGCCCGCCGTGCCGAACCACGTCGGCTTCCCGGGTCGCAGCGCGACGCGCCAGAAGACCTCCTCGACGCCGAGGTGGGCGAGCGCCGCCTTGACGTGGTCGTGCGGGCCGACGGACACGCCGCCGCTGAGCAGGACGACCCGGGCGCTCCCGAGGGCCTGGGCGATCGCGGCGCGTGTCGCGTCCAGGCGGTCGGGGAGGCGCCGCGTGAGGACGACGCGGCCGCCTTCGCCGGCGACCAGGCCGGCGAGGGCCACGCCGTTGGAGTCGTGCAGCTGGCCCTCCTCGAGGTCGGCGCCGGGCGGGCGCAGCTCGTCGCCCGTCGTGAGGACGGCGACGGTGGGGACCGCCCCGACGCGGACGCGCGCCAGGCCGGCCGACACCGCGACGCCCAGCTCGGCGGGACCGATGCGCGTCCCCGCGCGCAGGACGGTCGTCCCCTCCTGCACGTCGCTGCCCGCCGCTCGCACGTTGCGCCCGGCCGCGACCTCGTCGCGTGTCGTCACCGTCCCGGCCGCGGGGTCCTCCTCGGCGAGCTCGAGCTGGAGGACCCCGTCGGCGCCCTCTGGCACCGCGGCGCCGGTCGAGGTCCGCACGGCCTCGCCGTCGCCGAGCACGCCGGCGAAGGGGGCGCCGGCCCGGCTCTCGCCGACGAGGCGCAGGGTCCGCCCGGCCGGGCCGGAGCGCACGGCGAAGCCGTCCATGGCGCTGTTGGCGAAGGCCGGGACGTCGGCCGCCGCGCGCACATCGTCGACGAGGTGGCGACCGAGCGCGCGCTCGACCGCGACCTCCTCGGAGCCGAGCGGCCGGACGTGGGCCAGGACGTCGGCGCGGGCCTCGGCGATCGAGCGCAGCTCGGGCATGGGCGGGATCATCGCCGGTTGGCGCGGGACGAGCCCGTCCGCGCGGCGACGCACGCCCCATCCGGCGGGCGGCCGGCGGTCGGGGCGCTCCGGCGGCGACGGGCCACCCTGGCCATTCGTCGCCCCCCGTCCGGGCGGGCGGTCGGCTCAGGGGGTCGGACGGTGGTCCGGACGGGTCGATGCCATCGGGCCGGACTGGTATCCAATGACCACATGGCCGAGGGCCTCCACGGCGGGCGACGCCCGCGACCCGTCGCGGACGTCCCGCCGCCCGCACTGGCGGACGGCGAGGCCGCGGCCAAGGCGTGGCTCCTGGCCCTCGTCGCCGCGCGGCCGCTCGCGACGGTCGCCGACCTGCCCGCGGTGGAGCTCGCGCGCGACGCGCCCGGCCTCTGCGCCGGCGTCCTGGCCGCCGTCGGCTCCGACCACGAGCTCGAGGCGCTCGCGCCTGGCGGCGAGTCCGCCGACCTGCCCGTGCGGGCCGCACGGCTGGCGGGCGCGTCGACGCCGTCGGCGGTCGTCGCCGCCGTGGCCGGCCTGCGCGCCGCGCTGTGGGAGGTGCTCGAGCCCGAGCTCGACCGGCGCGACGGCGAGCTGGCGGCGGCGGTGGCCCTGCGCCTCGGGTACGTCTGTGACGCCGTCGTCCAGACCGCGCTGGCCCGCCCCGGTCGCGGCGAGGGGCCGCTGGCCGACGCGCTGCGCGAGCAGGGCGGCGGCGGCGAGGCCCGTCGCGGCGTGCTCGGCGTCGTGGGCGCGCCCGAGCCCGCCCCGGGGGGCGACCCGCTCGGGCGGCCCTGGACCGACCCGCTCGGCCGCATCGCCGAGCGCGCCGCCCCGCGACCCGCGCCCGCCGACCGCGACGAGTGGGAGCCGCGCCCCGGGGCGCCGCCGGCCGGCGGGCCCGAGGCGGGCGACGACCGCGGCGAACCGTCCGGCCCTGACGAGCCGGCGCCCGAGGAGCCCGGCGCCCCGGGCGACGCGGCCGCGCGGCCGGGCCTCGGCGCCGTCGCCGAGCCGCCCGACCGCGACGAGGGCGCCGGGCCCGCGGCCGCGGAACGGCCCGAGGCCGACGACCCGCTCGGCCGCCTCGCCGGCGAGCTGGGGGAGGAGGCGGAGGGCGGCGACGAGCCGTGGGCCGAGGCCGTCGCGCGGCGCGCCGAGCGCCACCGCGCCGACGGGCGGCCCTTCGTCGTCCTCGCCATCGAGGTCGACGACGTCGAGCGGCTGCTCGCGGCCGACCGCGGCGGCGACGCCGCGCGGGCCGTCGCGCGCGTCGAGGCGGCGCTGCGCGAGGAGCTGCGGACCGCCGACGTCGTGCTCCGCGAGCGTCCCGGGCGCCTGTGGGTCGTCGCGGTCGACGTCGCCACCGCCGGAGCGCGCGCGCTGGGCGAGCGCCTCGCCGCGGCCGCCGGCTCCGCCGCGCTCCACGCGACGCCGCTGACGGTCTCGATCGGGTTCGCCGCCTGCCCGGCGGACGGCACCGACGCGGCCGCGCTCGTCGCCCACGCCGAGGAGGGCGTGTACGCGGCGCGGGCGGCCGGGGTGCGGCTGGCCTAGCCCGTCCAGGGCGGCGCCATGGGCACGCCGACGCCGCCGACCTGCGCCTCGGGCGTCGGTGCGGCCGGCGGGGGCGCCATCGTCGCTCCGCGGTGGGCGAGGACCCCGACGGTCGCCGTCGTGGTCATGCCGAGCGCCTCGGCCGCGGCCTGCGTGAGGTCGAAGCTCGCGCCGCCGGCGAACGGCCCGCGGTCGACGACGGGCACGGTCGTGCTGCGCCCGGCGTGGAAGACCGTGACGGGCGTCCCGCACGGCAGCGTCCGGTGCGCGACGCCGAGCAGCAGGCGGTCGAGGAGGACGCCGCAGGCCGTGCGCCGGCCGAAGAAGCGGGGGCCGTACCACGTCGCGAGCGCCGGCCGGAAGACGGTCGTCGTCGCCGAGGCGCCCGGCGCCGCCGGGACGGCACGCGCGCGGCCGCCCGCGCGGCGCACCGCGAGGCGGAGGACGACGCGCCCGAGCGCGCCCGGGCGCCAGCGGGCGGCCACCGTGCCGTCGGCGGCGGCCGCCCCGGTCGCGGCGCGCACCCAGCGGCGGCGGGCGTCGCGGCGCTGGATCTCGACGGTGCGGCCGGCGGCCCCGGGCCGGACGGTCCCGCGCAGGACGGTGACGCGCCGCAGGAGGACGCCGGGCGGCACGTCGAGCGTCGGCGCGGTGGCCGAGGCGGTCGCGGGCGCCGGCGAGGACGGCTGCGCCTGGGCGGCGGCGGCGACCGCCAGCACGGTGGCGCAGGCGGCGAGGGAGGTGCGGGCGGCGCGGGTCGTCGTCACGGGATCGGGGGGCTGCCGCCGGACGAGGGGCGTGGCGCGCGCCACGGACCACGACGCCCGCAACGGCGTCTCCGGCGGCCTGGAACAGCCGGCGTGGTGGTCCCCCTCAGGCCCCGATCGCAGTCGCCGGGGCCCGGCGAGCCGCGGACCCTAGCGATCGCGCGGAGCGAGCGGCGGCTCCGCCGGCGTGGCGCGGCGGCCATCGTCCCGGCGCGGCGGAGCGAGCCGGCAGGCGGGGTTCAGCGCCCCGGGAGCCGCCCGAGCGCCCGACCGCAGCGCGGGCCGCGCCGGGCGGCGTTCACCGCCCCGGGAGCCGCCCGAGCGCCGACCGCAGGCCCTGCAGCCCGGCCGTCGCGCCGACCTGCGCCAGCTCGCCGACGGCCTGCAGCGCGGTCGTCACGAGATCGCCGCCGCTCAGCGCGCCCTGGTCGGCGTCCTTCGGCGTGGCGTAGCCCGCCGAGGGGACCCTGCGCTCGACGCCCGCGGCACCTCGGCGCGCGACGGACGCGGACGCGGCCCGGCCGGTGCCCGCCCCGGCGCGGCCGCGCGCGGTCGGCTTCGCCGCGGCGCCGCGCGCGCCGGTCGCCCCGCTGCGCGGGCGCGCCGCGGTGGCCGACGTGCTCGCCGGCTTGCCGCCGCGGGCGCCCGTCGCGCCGCTCCGAGCGGTCGCCGCCTTGCCGCCGCGGGCGCCGGCCGCGCTGCTCCGAGCGGTCGCCGGCTTGCCGCCGCGGGCGCCGGCCGCGCTGCTTCGAGCGGTCGCCGGCTTGCCGCCGCGGGCGCCCGTCGCGCCGCTCCGAGCGGTCGCCGCCTTGCCGCCCCGGGCGCCGGCCGTGGCGCTCCGCTGGCCCGCCGTCGTGCCGCCCCGCGCGCTGGCCGCCGCGCGCTGCGACCCGCGCGCGCCGGTCCCCTTCGCCGTCCCCTTGGCGGCGCCGCCGGCCGCCGACCCCGCGCTGCGCGTGGCGGGCGTCCCCTTGCGGGCGGCCGGCTTGCGGGCGGCCGGCTTGCGCGCGGCCGTCCCGCCCGCGCCGCGGGCGGCCGCCGCGGCGTCGCGCTCCGACGGCGCGCCGGGCGCCGCCGCGGCGACGTCGTCGAGCGCCGCCTGCGGCGCCGTGCCCGCGCGCTTGGCGCTGCGCCGCGTGGGCCGCGTCGTGGGGAGCGCCGTGAGCACCTCGCGCCGCCCGGGGCGGCCTCCGTCCTTCGCTGCCATGGTCCGATTCTGCCCCATCACGGGGCCGGATCGCGGCCCGGCACGCGCATCCCTCGTCCAGAACGGGCCCGATCCGCTGAAACGGGGTCCGCTCATTGCCGTAGTACGGGGAAGCGAATACCATCGTGGGTCTCGCTTGAGCTCCTAGGGTCGCGCGAACTGCGCGCCGCGGACCCGGCTCCGGCGGCCCTCTCCCCAGAAAGCCCGCGCGCCAGCGGCGCCCGAGAACCGAGAACGGACACGCATGTCAGTCGTCGAACTGCAGGAACTCGAAGAGATCAAGGGCCTCCTCGCCAAGGGCACGGCGGCCGGGGTCCTCACCTTCGCCGAGATCGCGACGGCGGTCGCCGAGCTCGACCTCGACGAGGCCGACGTCGAGGAGCTCCACGGGTTCCTCGAGCGGTCGGAGATCGAGCTCGTCGAGGACATCGACCCGGCCACGACCGCCGCCAACCAGGTCGAGCGCGCGCCGGACAAGCGGCAGCGCCGCAAGACCAAGACGACGCTGGACCTCCGTCCGGACATGACGACGGACTCGCTGCAGCTCTTCCTCAAGGACATCGGGAAGGTGCGGCTGCTCACCGCGCAGGAGGAGGTCGACCTCGCCAAGCGCATCGAGCGCGGCGACCTCGACGCGAAGCAGAAGATGGTCGAGTCGAACCTCCGCCTGGTCGTCTCGATCGCCAAGAACTACCGCAACCAGGGCCTGCCCTTCCTCGACCTCATCCAGGAGGGCACGCTCGGGCTCGTCCGCGCGGCCGAGAAGTTCGACTACCGCAAGGGCTTCAAGTTCTCGACCTACGCGACGTGGTGGATCCGGCAGGCGATCGCCCGTGCCCTGGCCGACAAGGCGCGGACCATCCGCATCCCGGTCCACGTCGTCGAGAAGCTCAACAAGATCGGCCGCGCCGAGCGCAAGCTCGTCACCGAGCTCGGCCGCGAGCCGACCGCCGACGAGATCGCCGAGGTCACGGGCATCGACCCCGAGGAGGTCGACTCGATCAAGCGCTCCGCGCAGGCCCCGGTCTCGCTCGAGAAGCCGGTCGGCGACGAGGAGGAGTCGGAGTTCGGCCAGTTCATCGCCGACGAGCGCGCCGAGTCGCCCTACGAGCGCGCGGCCGAGATCCTCACGAAGGAGGCGCTGCGCGAGGCGCTGGAGAACCTCTCCTACCGCGAGCGCCGCGTCCTCGAGCTCCGGTACGGGCTCGGCGGGGAGCACCCGCGCACGCTCGACGAGGTCGGGCGGACGTTCAACGTCACGCGCGAGCGGATCCGCCAGATCGAGAACCAGTCGCTCAAGAAGCTGCAGTCGCTCGCGGAGGCCCAGAAGCTCCGCGACGTCGCCTAGCGCGAAGCGCACGGCACGTCGGTGATGGCCTAGCGCGAAGCGCGCGGCACGTCGTGATCGCCTAGCGCGGAGCGCACGGCACGTCGGTGATCACCTTGCGCGAAGCGTCGCGCCGGGCCGGGCCGCCCCGTGGCGGCCCGGGCCGCGACGCGGGGTCAGTCGTCGCTCGCGTGCCGGTGCGACCGCCCGCACAGCCCGTCGGGCTGTGACGTCTCGCAGCGGTTGCGCTCGAAGACGTTGCCGGTGCCCGAGCCGTCCCACACGAGGTCGGCGGGGGCGTTGCCGTGGGCGGTGTTGCGCTTGACGAGGTTGTCGGTCGGGAGCGCCCCGCCGACGTCCGTCGTCCTGAGGACGACGATGCCCCCGGAGAACGGCGATGCCAGCGTGGGCCGGTTGTCGACGACGCGGTTGCGCTTGACCGTCACGCCATGCGTGCCGCCGAGCAGGATGCCCGTCCCCGAGAACGGCGGGATGCCCTCCGGGCCGGTCGGGCAGGCGGCGTCGTTCCCCGCGACGTGGTTGCCCTTCACGATCCAGTCGGCGGCGGGGTCGGGGTTCAAGCCGGTGTCGATGACGACGATCCCGACGCAGTTGCCGGTCGTCTCGTTGCCCTCGAGCGTCCCGTGGCTCGAGTCGCGGATGAGGATGCCGAGGCCCTCCTCGCGCCCGACGCCGTTGCGCTCGGCGACGTTGTCCTCGAGGTCGGCGTTCGCCTGCGGCGAGTCGCCCACGTAGAACCCGGGGTCCCCGTTGTCGGAGGCGACGTCGTCCTCGAACTCGACGTCGGAGAGGTGGAACCCGCTGATCCCGTAGCCGTGGTTGCCGCGGGCCACCGTGTCCTCGACCGTGAGGCGGCTGGCGTTGACGGCGAGCAGGCCGTCACCGGAGAACCCGTCCAGGACGAGGCCCTCGAGCGTGACGTCGTCGACCGCGTTCGGCCCGGGGTTGAACTGCGCGTCGACCTCGCCGATCACGCACACGCCCATGACCCCACCCGAGGTCGGGTCCGTGCAGGAGCTCGGCGTCGGCGTCGGGCCCGGGGTGAGGATCGTCTGGTCGTCCTCGTCGTCGCCGCCGGCCCCGCGGATCGTGATGTGGTCGTCGCGGATCGTGAGGTTCTCGTGGAAGACGCCTGCGGCGACGTCCACGGTGTCCCCGGGTGCGGCGGCGTCGATCGCCGCCTGGATGGACTCGCCCTGGCGGACCTCGTGCGTGGCCGCGCCCGCCGGCGCAGTCACCAGCATCGAGAACGCAGCCGTGGCGAGCAGGAACGAGCCTGCCCTGAGTGGTCGGCGCATGCGCCCCCCTCCCGATGGATGGAGCCTCGACCGTACGCCGGCACGACGCCCGCCGCAACGAGGGCGTAGGCACGGCGTCCGGAGGCACTGGACGTTCGTCCCGACACGCTCAAGGTGGCCACGTGACGCGCCGATCCGGTCCCCATGGCCTTCGACCTCAACGTCGCGCTGACCCACCTCGTCGAGGTGGGCGGCTCGGACCTCCACCTCAAGGTCCCGTCGCGCCCGTCCATGCGCACGAACGGGCAGCTCCAGCCCATCGAGGGCAGCGAGCCGCTGACCATGGAGGACACCGAGGGCGCCGTCCGCCACATCGTCGGCACCGACGACGTCAAGCTGCACGAGTTCCAGGAGACGGGCGAGGTCGACCTGGCCTACTCGATCCCCGGCGTCGCCCGGTTCCGCGTCAGCGCCTTCCGCCAGCGCGGGTCGGCCTCGCTGGTCATCCGCACCATCCCGTTCCTCATCCGCACCTTCGAGGAGCTCGGCCTGCCGCCCGTCATGCGCACGCTCGCGGAGGAGGAGCGCGGGATCATCCTGCTCACCGGCACGACCGGCTCCGGCAAGTCGACGACCCTCGCGGCGATGATCGACCACATCAACACGACGATGGCCAAGCACGTCGTGACGATCGAGGACCCGATCGAGTTCCTGCACAAGGACAAGCGCTCGATCATCAACCAGCGCGAGGTGGGGATGGACACGTCGTCCTTCCAGCAGGCCCTGCGCCGCGTCCTGCGCCAGGACCCCGACGTGATCCTGATCGGCGAGATGCGCGACGAGGAGACCGTCCACACCGCGCTCTCGGCCGCCGAGACCGGCCACCTCGTCTTCTCCACCGTCCACACGGTCGACGCGGTGGAGACGGTCAACCGCCTCATCGACTTCTTCCCGCCGCACATGCACCAGCAGGTGCGCGCGATGCTCGCGGGCACGCTGAAGGGCGCGATCTCCCAGCGCCTGGTCAAGACGGCCGACGGGCGCGGGCGCCTCGCGACGTGCGAGGTCCTGCGGATGACGGGCCGCGTCCGCGACATGATCATGGACCCCACCCAGACCGGCCGCCTGCACGAGGTCATCGCCGACGGCGAGTACTACGGGATGCAGACCTTCGACCAGGCGCTGTTCGGGCACCTCAAGGCCGGCCGCATCACGATGGACGAGGCGCTGAAGGCCGCGACCTCCCCGAACGACTTCAAGCTCCTCGTCGCCGCCGACGGCCGTCGCGGCACGACGATGGACGACCTGACCGACAACGAGACGCGCCGGTCCGCGGTCGGGGTGTAGCACCGGGCGGAGCCCGATAGGCTCCGCCCGACATGGAGCACTGGGACCTGCGCACGGCCGACGTCACGCCCCACCAGCCGCAGGTGCTGCACTCGACGCGCGGTGAGTCGCGCTCGATCGTCATCCACCTCCCGGCCGGGGAGCGCCTGCAGGACCACGAGGTCCACGAGCGCGCGCACGTCGTCGTCGTCGAAGGCGACATCGAGGCCGACGGGCCGGACGGCTCGGTGGCGGGCGGACCGGGGCTCTTCCTCGTGTTCGACCCGGGCGAGCGGCACGAGGTGCGGGCGACGACCGACGCGCGGCTGCTGCTCGTGCTCGCGCCGTGGCCCGGGGACGGGCACCCCGGCGCCCGCGACTGAGCCGCACCCGCGACGATCCACGTCACTTCACTTGGTAAAGTGAAGGGGCCCATGGACCCCGACTGCCCCGTCTGCGCCACCGCCGAAGTCGTCTGCGGCAAGTGGACGCTCCTGCTGGTGCGCGACCTCGCCGAGGGCAAGTCGCGCTTCTGCGAGCTCGAGCGCTCCCTGCAGGGCATCAGCCCCCGCACGCTCTCCCTGCGCCTGCGCGCGCTGGAGGACGAGGGGATCGTCGAGCGGCTCACGCACGCCGAGGTCCCCGCGCGCGTCGAGTACGCGCTGACGGTCAAGGGCCGCGCCCTGCTGCCGATCATCGACGGCATGCGCGAGTACGGCCGCACCTGGCTGGGCGCGGGCGGCGACTGCGCCGAGGTGCCCGCCGCGGCCGAGCCGGTCCTGGCCTAGCGGCCGCACCGCAACCCCGGCCGCCCGGCCGGGTTCCGGGTCGTGGTGGCACGGTCGCCTGCAAGCCTTGCGCCCACGGACGGGCGCCCTAGCCTTCCCGAGGTGCGCGACGAGGGGGTGACACGCCGCCGCGCGCTGTCCCTCGGCGCCGCCGCCGGCCTGTCCGCCGTCCTGGCGCGCCCAGCGGCCGCGCTCGCGCGCGGCGCGTCCGCGCCGCGCGGCTTCGGGCTTCGCGTCACGCCCGCGGACTTCCCGGGCGGCGGGCGCACGAGCCGCGTCCTGCGTCCCTCGCGGCGCTTCGACCTCGTCGGCCTGCGCGGCCCGCGCGGGGACGTCGAGGTCCGCGCCCGGCGCCGCGACGGGCGCTGGAGCCCGTGGGTGCCGCTCGCCGTCCACGGCGACCACGCGCCGGATCCGGCCCCCACCCGCCCGTCCGGCCGGCGGGCCTCCGACCCGGTCTGGACCGGCTCCTGCGAGGAGCTCCAGCTGCGCGCCCGCGGACCCGTCCGGTCGGCGCTGCGCGTGCACCTGGTCAGCGTCGGCCCCGGCGCCCGCCGGCGACTCGCCTCACGGCGCGCCGGCCACGCGTCGGCGCGGGTCGCCCAGGCGACCGGCCCGGCGACGCCGCCGCCCTACGTGCCGCGCGCGACCTGGGCGGGGACGAAGGTCCCGCCACGAGCGCTGCCGACCTATGGCGACGTGCAGGTGGCCTTCGTCCACCACACGGTCACGGCCAACGGCTACGGCCCCGCCGAGTCGGCGGCGATCGTGCTCGGGATCGCGAAGTACCACCGGGACACGAACGGCTGGAACGACATCGGCTACAACTTCCTCGTCGACCGGTACGGCCAGGTGTTCGAGGGCCGCGCGGGGGGCGTCGACCAGGCGGTCGTCGGCGCGCAGGCGCAGGGCTACAACAGCCACTCGACCGGCGTGGCGGTCCTCGGGACGTACAGCTCGACCGGGATCCCGGAGGCGGCGCTCGAGGCGGTCGCCCACGTCGTCGGGTGGAAGCTCTCGCTCCACGCCGCGCCGATCGAGGGCCAGGTCGTCCTCGTCTCCGGCGGCGGGGACCTCAACCGCTACCGCGCGGGGGCACGGGTGACCCTCGAGCGGATCTGCGGCCACCGCGACGGCGACGCGACGTCGTGCCCGGGCAACGGGCTCTACGCCCAACTCCCGGAGATCCGCACCCGGGCACGCCGCTACGCCTTCACGCCCGACCCGGCCACGCAGGCCATCCAGCTCACGCTCGCGGTCGCGCGGGCGAAGGTCGCCTACGACAGCCAGGCGGCGTTCTCGGGGACCGTCGTGCGCACCGACGGCCAGCCGACCGCCGGCCTGCCCGTGCAGGTCCAACGGCGCGGCCGCACCGGCTTCGCGACGATCGCCCGGACGACGACGGACGGCGACGGCGCCTGGGCGGTGTCCGTGCCGTGGCACGTCACGGGCGACGTCCGGGTCGCGGTCCTCGGCGCGGTCAGCCCGGTGGTGCCGGTCGTGTGCCTGCCCGCGGTCAGCTCCCGGCGCAGCGTGCGCCGGGTCGGCGCCGGCGGCGTCGTCCACGTGCGGGGCGGCGTCCGCCCCGCGGTCGCGGTGACCGTGCTCGTCGAGCGCAAGGGCCCCGACGGCCGCTGGCGGCGGTCGCGCGCGGTGCGCGCCAAGGTCCGCGGCCGCCGCTACAGCGCGGCCGTCCTGCTGCCGGCGCCCGGCCTGTACCGCCTGACCGCGAAGGCCGGCACGCCCGCCGCCCACCGCGCGGCGACGCCCCAGTACGTGCGGGCCTTGCGGCGGCACTGAGCCCGGCGACGCCCCAGGACGTGCGGGCCTTGCGGCGACGCTAGGCCGGCGCCCTGCAACGCGCGCTGCGCGCGGAGGAGCGGCCCCGCCCGCGGCGAACCGCAGCCCCATGCGCACCCGCCAGCTCCGCGTCGCGCTGCGGGCCTTCACCGAGGAGGCCGCGTGGCGCCTGGCCGCGGACACCGCCGAGGGGGCGGAGGTCCCCTTCGAGGTCGCCGCCCAGGGCCGGCGCGACGCGCCCCTGTACTGCTACCGCCCGCTCGTGGGCGCCTTCGTCGCCCAGCGTGCGGGCGTGCTGGCGACGCTGCCGTCGTACCTGCCCGCCGCCCACCAGCTCGCGGCCTGCGGCGGCCTGGAGGCCTACCTGGGCGAGCGCGGCGAGCCGGCCACCGGCACGCCGCGCGCCCGCGCCGACGCCGCGCTGCTCTCGCTCCTCGGGCGGGTCTTCGGCGAGAGCACCGAGTTCGTCGTGCACGAGGGGCGCCTGGAGGCGGAGCTCGACGACCTCGAGCGCCTGGTGACCGACGGACGGGCGGAGACGGTCGTGGTCGCGCCGGTGCTCGGCCTGTCCGTCGACGCCGAGGAGCTCCCCCTCGGGGACGGCCTGGCCCTCGTCCGCGGCGACGCCGCCGAGCCGGACCTCCCCGAGGAGGCGCGCTGGGCGCCCGGTGCCGCGGAGCCGCACGTCCTGGCCGTCCTGCGCTGGGAGGCCGCCGCCGGCGACCCGGCGCCGGTGGCGCACGCCCGCGTGCGCCTGGGTCGGCTCCTGACGGCGCTGCGCCTCTACGACGGCGCGCCCTTCGCCTTCGGCCCGCTGGCCTGGACCCGCACGGGCGCGGGCGTCTGGCGGCCGTTCGCGCTGGGCGCCACCGGGACGCCGCCGGAGGAGCGCGTCCTGGTCACCGCCGTCCAGGAGGACGAGCTCCGCGCCTTCTGCTCGCTCGTCACCCGCCGCACCCCGCGCTCCGGGCCGCTGGCCTGGGCGCTGGCGCGCTTCACGACCGCCTGCGAGGCCCCCGGCCCCGAGCACGCTCTCACCGACGTGCTGCTCGCGCTCCGCGCGCTGCTCGAGCCCGAGGGCACGCCCTCGGGTCGCCTGCCGCGCCGGCTGGCCGCCCTGTGCGCCGCCCCCCCGGGCCGCGGCGAGCTGGCCGAGCGGGTCGCGCGCGGGATCGCCTCCGAGCGCGGCGCGATCGCCGGCGTCGCCCCCGACCCGGGGCTGCCGGCGCTCGTCGGCGAGCTCGCCGGCCACCTGCGCGCACTGCTGCGCGACGTGCTCTGCGGCCACCTCGACGCCGACCTGCGCGCGGTCGCCGACCGCCTCCTCGACGACGAGGCGCAGGAGCAGCCGACGCTGGCCTAGGCGGGCCGGGCGGCGGCGTCGTCGCCCGCGAGGCCGAACAGGTGGGCGTGGACGGCCACGAGGCCGTCGACGTCGTGGACGTCGCCGTCGAGCTGGGGGATCACGATCGGCCGGTGCTCGCCCGTGCGCTCGGCCAGGTGCTCGAGAGCCTCGGCGTCGCGGTGGGCCAGCACGAGCTCCTCGGCCCACGTCCGCGCGACCTTGGCGGCCAGCGCCTCGCCGAGCGGCTCGCGCAGCTCGGCCAGGACGGCGTCGGGCTCCAGGCCGGCGCCGCGCAGCGGGTGCACGCGGTTGACGATGAGCCCGCCGAAGGGCATGCGGGCGTCCCGGAGCTTGCCGCGGAAGAAGATCGCCTCCTCGACCGGCTCGCGCTCGGGCGACGTCACGACGAGGAAGCTCGTGGAGGGGTCGGCCAGGAGCGCCTTGACGCCCTCCGCCCGCTCGCGGAACCCCTCGATGAGCCCGCCGAGCGCCCGGAAGAACACGCTGAGGTCCTGGAGCAGGTCGACGCCGGTCAGGCGCTTGAGCACGGAGAAGACGACGCTCGTCGAGCGGCCGACGACCTTCGCGGCGAGCCCCGTCGGAGCGAGGAAGACGCGCAGGGCCCGGCCTTCGAAGAACTGCGTCAGGCGGTCGGGCGCGTCGAGGAAGTCCAGGGCGTTGCGCGACGGCGGGGTGTCGAGGACGATCGCGTCGAAGCGCCCGGAGCGGTCGAGCTCGTAGAGCTTGGCCACCGCCGTGAACTCCTGCGAGCCGGCGACGGCGCCGGAGAGCTGCTGGTAGATCCGGTTGTCGAGCACCTCGTCGCGCGTCTGCGCGTCGGGGGCGAGGCGGTCGATGAGCTCGTCGAAGGTCCGCTTGGCGTCGAGCATCATGGCCCACAGCTCGCCGCGCACCTCGAGGCCGTGGCCGGCGAAGCGGGCCGGGTCGACGAGGCGCGGCTCGTTGTCGAGCTCGTCGAGCCCGAGCGAGTTGGCCAGCCGCCGCGCGGGGTCGATCGTCACGACGGCCACCCGGAGGCCCTGCGCCGCCAGGCCCATGGCCAGCGCGGCCGACGTCGTCGTCTTGCCCACGCCGCCCGAGCCGGCGCAGATGACGATGCGCTTGCCCTCGAGCCGCTCGCCGACGCCCGCGCTCACAGCGTCCGCTCCAGCCGGTCGGCCAGGCCGTCCAGGACGCCGGGCCCGAGGGCGCCGGCGCCGACGAAGGGCAGCCGGCAGACGGGGGCGGCCGTGCCGCGCCGCAGGCGCGCGAGCTGGCCGCGCTGGGCGCGCGCCCGCGCCGCGGCGCTGCGGGCGAGCCCGGCCGCGGGATGGCCGTCGGCGGCCCGCAGCGCCGCCACGTCGCGGCCGCTGAAGCGGTCGGGCAGCAGCGCGTTGGCGACGACGAGCGAGACGGGCAGGCCGACGCGCGCCGCCAGGGCGCGCTCCAGGGCGAGCGCCTCGTTGACCGGCATCTCCTCGGGCCGGGCCACGACGACGACGCCGGTCCGGGCCGGGTCGGAGAGCATCGCGTCGATCGTACGGCCCTGGCGATGGATCGGGCCCACCCGCGCGATCTCGGCGAAGGTCCGCGGGGCCTCCAGGATCGCGACCCCGTGGCCCGTCGCGGGCGCGTCGAGGACGACGAGGTCGTACGGGCGGCCGCCCGGCGTGCGCCGCGCCTCCTGGGCCAGCTCCCAGACCTTCCCGACGGTCAACAGCTCGCGCATCCCCGGCGTCGCGGCGGCGAAGTAGCCGAAGAGGCGCGACCGGCTCAGGAGGTCGGCCAGCGGCCGCGCCGGCAGGCGCTCGACGAGGTACTCCTCCAGCGCGGACTGGGGGTCGATCGAGATGTGGTGCAGCCCGTCCCCGAGGCGGCCCTCGGTGTCGTCGTGGTCGTCGTCGCGGCCGAGCGCGCTCGAGACGTCGTCCCGGGCGGCGACCTCGGCCACGATCGTCCGCAGCCCGCGCCGGGCGGCCACGAGCCCGAGCGCGGCGGCGACCGTCGTCTTGCCCGCGCCGCCCTTGCCGGTCACGACGACGAGGTCCTTGGCCAGGAGCCCGCCGGCGGTCGGCGCGGCCCTCAGAGCTCCCCGTCCCAGTAGTCCGGCGCGGGCTCGACGCGCACGAGCAGCGGGCCCAGGAACGCCTTGCGCGAGCGCGGGTAGAAGACGACCTCGCCCGGCTCGCGCGTCCCGAAGGCCAAGTAGGTCAGCCCGCGGCCGCCCGCGCGCAGCGCGTGGGCGACGCCCGTCGCCGCGGGCCGCGAGACGAGGTGCCCGGCGCGCACCGGGATCGCCTCGCGCTGGACGCCCTCGCCGTCGAAGAGCAGCAGCTCGCCGTCGCCCTCGAGCAGGTGGAAGAGCTCGTGCTCCTGGGCGTGCCAGTGCGGCGGGCAGCTCCAGGCGCCGGGCGGCATGACCTCGTGGCGGACCCCGCAGAGCGTCGAGCCCAGCGCGCGCCCCACGTCGCGCTCCTCGGTCACGAAGACGCCCTTGTCGAGCGTCTCGAGCTCCACGTCGACGAGCGCGGTGACGGCCAGCGTCCCGTCGTAGGGCGGCTTGGGCGGGACATGGGCGCCGAGCAGCAGGAGGTCGAGGCCGTCCTCGTCGGCGCGGTAGGCCGGCGGCGGGTCCCCGCCCCGGCGCAGCACCACGAGGCCGGGCCGCAGCGGCCAGCCCCCACGCGGCGGCCCGTCGGGCCCCTGGGTCTCGACGCGCCCGCTCCCGGCCAGGACGAGCGCGAACTCCTCCGCCGGGGCGGGGCCGGCGAGCGTCGCGAAGGCGGGCACGAGCGCGTCGCCGGCGAGGTGCACGCGCCGCGCCGCCGCCACGGTGGCGCCGGCCGCCGCGCCGAGGTCCTGCACCGCGTGGGGCAGGCGCGGCTCGCCGGCGACCTCCACGGCGGCCACGTCGTCGAGATGGACGAGGCCGCCCTTGCCCTCGAAGGCGCTCACGGCTCGCCCTCCCAGTAGGCGACCTGGTCGACGGCGAACCGGATGCCGAGGCCGCGCAGCGCCACCTTCTGCGAGCGCGGGTAGAACGTCATGTCCCGGGTGTCGCGCTGGCCGTAGGCGAGCAGCCGCAGGCCGCCGGAGGCGGCGCGGAACGCGTGGGCGACGCCGGTCCCAGCGGGACGGGCCACGACGCTGCCCTGGCGGACCGGGTGCTCCTCGTCGCCGAGCAGCAGCGTCCCGTCGCCGCGCGCGACGACGAAGAGCTCCTCCTCGGCGCTGTGGCAGTGCGGCGGCCCGCTGAGCCGCCCCGGCTCGACGTCGATGACGCTCAGGCCGGCCAGGTCGGTCCCGAGCGCGCCGCCCGGGTCGCGCAGCCTGGTGGCGACGTCGCCCTCGCCCCACGGCTCGGCCTCGAGCTCGTCGATCGCGACGATCGTCGGCGGTCGCCCGGGCTCGGCCGGCGCCAGCTCGAGCGGGCCCGCGGCGTCCTCGGCGGCGAACGGGTCCGGGCCCGCGGGCGGCACCCAGTGCGGACCGGCCCAGAAGACGCCGGCGCGGGGCAGCCACGTCAGGCCGGTCGCCGAGCCGGAGCCGAAGGCGAGCACGTCGAGCCCCTCGGACGGGGCGCCGACGATCGTGTGCGCCGCGCCGCCGGCGCGGTGCAGGACGACGTCGCCGGCGGAAACGGCCCAGGTCCGGCCGTCCTGCCAGCTCAGGCCCGACCCGGCCAGGACGACGAAGAGCTCCTCCTCGTCGGCGTGGACGTGGACCGGCATGGCCCGGTCGCCCGGACCGAGGCGGTAGCGGCTGAGGCCGACGCGCACGCAGCCGGCGACCGGCCCCACGCGCCAGCGCGTGCCGCGCAGGACCGCGCGGTCGATGGCCTGCGCGGGGACGTCGTCGAGGTGCACGACCACGGCGCGCGATCCTAGTCGGCGCCCGGGTCGCTGGGCGGACCTCCGAGGGTTGGCGACCTCCGGCCGAGGGGATGCCGCCCTCGTGCCCGAGCACGGCCGCCCCCGGTCCTTCGCCGCCCTGCGCAGCCTCCCGGGCCTGGGTCGCGTCCTGGACTGGGGCATGGGGCCCTCCGCCGTCTCCCCGCGCACGAAGCGCGCGGGCGCCCGGATCGCCGGGCTCGAGGTCACCGAGTCCGTCTGCCCCTACTGCGCCGTCGGCTGCTCGCAGCTCGTCTACACGCGCGACGGCGAGCTCGTCGACATCGAGGGCAACCCGCGCTCGCCGATCAACCAGGGCACGCTCTGCCCGAAGGGCTCGGCCTCGCGCCAGCTCGTCCAGCAGCCCGGGCGCCTCACGAAGGTCAGGTACCGCCGCCCGGGCGGCACGGAGTGGGAGGAGCTCGAGCTCGAGACGGCGATGGACATGATCGCCGAGCGCCTGATCGCCGCCCGCGAGCGCGGGTGGCAGGACACGAACGAGGAGGGCTGGCGGGTCGACCGCACGCTCGGGTTCGCCCACCTCGGCGGCGCGACGCTCGACAACGAGGAGAACTACCTCATCAAGAAGGCCTTCACCGCGATGGGCGCGGTGCAGATCGAGAACCAGGCCCGCATATGACACTCGAGCACGGTCCCCGGTCTGGGGACCTCGTTCGGGCGCGGTGGCGCCACCGACTTCCAGCAGGCCATGCAGTTCGCCGACTGCATCCTGATCGAGGGCGGCAACATGGCCGAGGCGCACCCGGTCGGCTTCCGCTGGGTCATGAAGGCACGCGAGCGCGGCGCGACGATCATCCACGTCGACCCCCGCTACGGCCGGACGGCGGCGATGGCGGACCTGCACGTCCCCATCCGGGCCGGCAGCGACATCGCCTTCCTGGGCGGGCTCATCCGCCACGTGCTCGAGACCGAGTCGTACTTCAAGGAGTACGTCCTCGCCTACACGAACGCCGCGACGATCGTCAACGAGCGCTACGAGGACGCCGAGGACGGCGGCGGCTACTTCTCGGGCTGGGACCCCGAGACGCACACCTACGACCCGACGACCTGGCAGTACGAGGGCGGGGAGGTCGCCGCGTCGGCCGGCCGCCGCGAGCACACCGCGATGTCGTTCGAGGAGAGCACGGGCGCCGGCATGCGGACGACCGCGGTGAAGCGCGACGTCAGCCTCCAGCACCCGCGGTGCGTGCTGAACGTCCTGCGCCGCCACTACGCGCGCTACACGCCGGAGATGGTCGCGCGCGTCTGCGGCATCTCCGAGGAGGACTTCCACCGCGTGGCCGAGGCGCTCGTCCGCAACTCGGGCCGCGATCGCACCACCGCGATCGCCTACGCCGTCGGCTGGACGCAGCACACCGCCGGCGTGCAGATGATCCGCTCGGCGTCGATCCTGCAGCTGCTGCTCGGCAACGTCGGGCGGCCCGGCGGCGGCATCATGGCCATGCGCGGGCACGCGTCGATCCAGGGCTCGACCGACATCCCCACGCTCTACGACCTGCTGCCGGGCTACCTGCACATGCCCAAGGCGCGCGAGGGGGAGCTCGACCTCAGGACGTACATCGACACGGGCGGCTCGGCGACGGGCTGGTGGTCGAACTTCGACAAGTACGTCGTCAGCCTGCTCAAGGCGTGGTTCGGCGACGCCGCCACGCCCGAGAACGACTTCGGCTTCGGCCACCTGCCGAAGATCACCGGCAACCACTCGCACTTCCCGACGATGCTGCGCGCCTTCGACGGGGGCCTGGACGGGCTGTTCCTCATGGGGCAGAACCCGGCCGTCGGCTCCCAGCACGCGGGGCTCCAGCGCCGGGCGCTGGCGAACCTCCGCTGGCTCGTGGTGCGCGACCTGGCCGAGATCGAGAGCGCGACGTTCTGGCGCGACGGGCCCGAGGTGCGCAGCGGCGAGCTGCGCACGGAGGACATCCGGACCGAGGTCTTCCTCATGCCCGCCGCCTCGCACATCGAGAAGGAGGGCACCTTCACGAACACCCAGCGCCTGCTGCAGTGGCGCGACAAGGCGCTCGACCCGCCGGGCGACTGCCGCTCGGAGCTGTGGTTCATGCATCACCTCTTCAAGCGCGTGCGGGCGCACTACGCCGGGTCCGAGCGCGACCGCGACTGGCCGATCCTCAACGTCACCTGGGACTACGCGGAGCACGGCCCCCACGCCGAGCCGTCGGGGGAGGAGGTGCTCCAGGAGGTCAACGGCCGCGACCTCGCCACGGGCGAGCTCGTGCCGAGCTTCGCGGCGCTCAAGGCCGACGGCAGCACGGCGTGCGGGGCGTGGATCTACTCCGGGGTGTTCAAGGACGGCGTCAACCAGGCGCGCCGGCGGACGCCCGGCGACCTTCGCGCGCCCGGCGGGTGGGTGTCGCCCGAGTGGGGGTGGGCGTGGCCGCTGAACCGCCGCATCCTCTACAACCGCGCGAGCGCCGACCCGGAGGGCAGGCCGTGGTCGGAGCGCAAGCGCTACGTCTGGTGGGACGAGGCGCAGGGTGCCTGGACCGGCTACGACGTCCCGGACTTCCCCGTCGACAAGCCGCCGTCCTACCGCGCCGCGGACGACGCGACGGGGATGGACGCGATCTCCGGCGACGAGCCGTTCATGATGCTGCCCGACGGCCGCGGCTGGCTCTTCGCCCCCGCCGGGCTCGTGGACGGCCCGCTGCCGACGCACTACGAGCCCTACGAGTCGCCGGTCCCGAACCTGCTCTACCCCGACCTCGAGTCGAACCCGGCGATGCTGCAGTGGGAGCGGCCCGAGAACCCGAAGGCCCCCATCGGCGACCAGCGCTTCCCCTGCGTGGCGACCACCTTCCGGTTGACCGAGCACCACACCGCGGGCGGGATGTCGCGGTGGGTCCCGTGGCTCGACGAGCTGCAGCCCGCGATGTTCGCCGAGATCGACCCGCTGCTGGCGCGCGAGCGCGGCATCGAGGACGGCGGCTGGATGACGGTCAGCAGCCCGCGCGCCGAGATCGCGGCGCGGGCCGTGGTGACGGACCGGATCAAGCCGCTGAAGGTCGACGGGCGGATCATCCACCAGGTCGCGATGCCCTGGCACTGGGGGTTCGCGGGGCCCGACGAGGGCGGCGCCGCGAACGACCTCGGCGCGCTCAGCGGTGAGCCCAACGTGTCGATCCAGGAGTCCAAGGCGTTCGCCTGCGACGTGCGCGCGGGCCGGGATGCGAGCGGCACCTCGCGCCTGGCCGGCGTCCGCGCGACGCCGCCCGGCGTCGCGCCCGACCGCGACCACCCGGCCGAGGTGAGGCCCCACACGTGACCGAGATCGCGATCCACCGCTCCGGCGGCGCCCCGGCGCAGCGCATGGGGTTCTTCACCGACACGACGGTGTGCATCGGCTGCAAGGCCTGCGAGGTCGCCTGCAAGCAGTGGAACGACCTGCCCGCCGACGCGGTGTCCTTCAAGCGCGGGACCTCGTACGACCACACGGGCGAGCTCACGGCGGACACGTGGCGCCACGTGCGCTTCGTCGAGGTCCACGATCCGACGCCCGCCGACGCGGCGCGGGCGCAGGCGATGCTCGGCGCGGCGAAGGACGCCGGCGTTCAGGGCGGGGGCCTGCCGGACATCCCGGCCATCGGCGCCGCCGGGGCGACGCGGGTGGGCGGGGACGCGATCGACGCGGGCCTCGGCGACCTCGACCTCGTCGGCTGGGCCGACGGCGACCGCTCGCTCGACCGCTGGGTCTTCATGTCGGACGTCTGCAAGCACTGCACGAACGCCGGCTGCCTGGACGCCTGCCCGACGGGCGCCCTCATCCGGACGGAGTTCGAGACCGTCGTCCTGCAGCCCGACGTGTGCAACGGCTGCGGCTACTGCGTGCCGGCCTGCCCCTTCGGCGTCGTGGCCCGCGACCAGGACGACGGCCGGGCCGCGAAGTGCACCCTCTGCTACGACCGCCTGCAGGACGGGCTCGAGCCGGCCTGCGCGAAGGCGTGCCCGACCGACTCGATCCAGTTCGGCCCCTACGACGAGCTCGTCGACGTCGCGCAGCGGCGGGTCGCGCGGCTCCACGGGGACGGCGTCCCCGCCGCCTACCTCTACGGCGCCGGCGACCCGCCCGACGCCCAGCTCGCCGGCGGCCTGGGCGCGTTCTTCCTGCTCACCGAGCCGCCCGAGCGCTTCGGCTTGCCCGCGCAGGCCGACTCGCCCATCCAGGAGAACGTCGTGCCCGCCACGGCGGCCGCGGTCGGCGCCGGCCTCCTCGCCGCCGCCGGGGTCGCGGCCGCCTTCGTCGTGGAGCAGGCCGTCGCCCGCGGGGGGCGGCGCGGCCGGCGCCGGCGGAGCCGCTGGTGAGCGCGCTCGCCCTCGCCCGCCGCCGGCTCGCGCACGCGCGCGAGCGCCGGCGATGGGCCGCGCAGCGGCGCCCCGGCGAGCGCGACGTCACGCCGGCGGTCGGGACGCACGGCGGGCCCGGGCCGTGGGAGCGCGCCGTCGAGGGGGCGCCCGTCGGGCTCGCGCGGCCGCAGTGGGAGGACGCGCGCTGGTCCTACCTCTACCAGGAGGACACGGCCTACGCCGTGCGGGACGACGAGGTCGACCGCGACGCGATCGCCCGTGCCGCTCGGGACGCGCGCGACGGCGATCCGCCGGCGCAGGTCCACGGGCCGGTCCTCAAGCCGCCGGTGTGGACGTGGGAGGTCCCGCTCTACTTCTGGTTCGGCGGCGTGGCGTCGGGCTCGGCCTTCGCGGGGCTCGCCTGCGACCTCGCGGGCGACCGCCGCAGCGCGGTCTGGGCCCGGCGCGTGGCCCTCGGGGCCCTCGTCCCGTCGCCCGTCCTGCTCATCCTCGACCTCGGGCGGCCCGAGCGCTTCCACCACATGCTGCGGGTGGTCAAGCCGCGCTCCCCCATGAACCTCGGCGCGTGGGCGCTCACGGCCTTCGGCACGCTCGCCGCGGGGGCCGTCGGGGCCGACCTGCTGGGCCACGGCCGCGCGGCGCGCCGTCTCGGTGCCGCGACCTCCGTCGTCGGCGGGTACCTCGGCTCGTACACGGGCGTGCTGCTCGCCGCGACCGCCGTGCCCGTGTGGGCCCGCAGCCGGTCGTTCCTCGGGCCGATCTTCGTGTGCACGGCCGCGGCCACCGGGGCGTCGGCCACGAGGCTGGTGCTCGTCGCCGCCGGGCTGCCGCGCGACCATCCGACGCGCCGCGCGCTCGAGCACGTCGAGAGCGTCGCCATGGTCGCCGAGTCGGCGCTCGCGCAGGTCAACGAGCATCGCCTCGGGCGCCTGGCCACGGGCCTGCACCAGGGCCGGCCGGGGCGCCTCTTCCGCGCCGCGCACGCACTCGTCTACGCCGGGCTGGCCACCCGCGCGGTGCGCGGCCCGCTGCGCCCCGCGGCCGAGCCGGCCCGCCACCTCGGCAGCGCGTGCTTCCTGGCCGCCGGCCTGTGCTTCCGCTACGCGTGGGTCGGGGCGGGGCCGCCGTCGGCGCGCGACGACGAGGCCGTCGCCCTGATGGCGCGCGCCCGCGGCATGCGCCACGAGCCTGACACCGGTCCGATGGAGGCCGCGGGACCGGGGTAGCCGGCCCGCATGGCCTTCAAGAACCCCCCGGAGATCGCGCTCGCCGCCGCGGGCGCCGGTGAGAAGAAGGCCGCGCTCGCTCCCGGCAAGGCCATCGTCGGCGGCTTCCTGGCCGGCGCCTACATCGCCTTCGCCGGGATGCTCGCGGTCGACGTCAGCGCCGGCCTGGACCCGGCGCGCTGGGGCGGGCTCATCACCCTGTTCACCGGCACCGTCTTCGCGCTCGGCCTGGTCCTCGTCGTCATCGCCGGCTCCGAGCTGCTGACCGGCAACATGGCCCTCGTGCCGCTGGCCGTGCTGACGCGGCGCACGCCCGTCTCGGCGCTCGGGACGAACTTCGCGCTCGTGCTCGTCGGCAACCTGCTCGGGTCGCTCGTCGTCGCCTACTTCCTCGCCGTCAAGACCGGCGTCCTGACCGTCGAGGCGCCGCTGGCGCGGCTGACGCAGATCGCCGAGGCCAAGGGCGTGACGGAGACCGAGTGGCAGATCTTCCTGCGCGCGGTCGGCTGCAACTGGCTCGTGTGCCTGGCGGTGTGGATGGCCCTCGGGGCGGAGGACATCGGCGGCAAGGTGCTGGCGATCTTCTTCCCGATCATGGCCTTCGTCGCCCTCGGCTTCGACCACGTCGTCGCGAACATGTTCTTCCTCCCCGCGGCGATCTTCGCCGGCGTGGACGGCCTCACGTGGTGGGACGCGGTCCACAACTGGATCTTCGCCTTCCTCGGGAACTTCGTCGGCGCGGGGATCTTCGTGGCCGGCGCCTACTGGTACCTGTACCTCCGCGACGCCGAGCCCGAGAGCGCCGGCGGGGTCCCGACCGCGCCCGCCGAGGCCGGGGCGCGCTTCACGCGCGACCGCGACCGCGACGGCGACCGCGCGGTCGCCACGCCGTCGCGCGGGCCGGCGCGCCCGTCGGCCTAGGGCGTCCGGCACCGCTGGTATCGCTCCCGGCGCGGGAAGGGGAAGTCCGGGGCGCGGCGAATGAGGCCGTGATCCCGGGCAGTCCCGACGCTATGGAGCACCAGTGGAGCCCCACACCAGCAGAGCCAAGGTCATCGTCTTCGCGAACCAGAAGGGCGGCGTCGCCAAGACGACGACGACGCTGAACCTCGCGGTCGCGTTCGCGGAGAAGGGCCATCGCGTCCTCTGCGTGGACATGGACCCGCAGGGCAACCTCACGATGTCCCAGGGCATCGACCCAGACACGCTGGACCGCTCGATGTACGACGTCCTCGTGCACCACACGTCGATCCGCGAGGTCATCAAGCGGCGGGAGATCGACGTGGCCTGCGCCTCGATCGACCTCGCCGGCGCCGAGATCGCGATGTCCACCCAGATCGGCCGGGAGCGCTCGCTGCAGAAGGCGTTCAAGCCGATCCTGGAGGACTACGACTTCATCTGCATCGACACGCCGCCGAGCCTCGGGCTGCTCACGATCAACGCCCTCACGGCGGCCGACAAGGTGATCGTCCCCGTGCAGTGCGAGTATCTGTCGATGCGTGGGCTGATCCAGCTCCAGAACACCCTGCAGATGATCCGCGAGAACCTCAACCCGGACGTCGAGATCGAGGGCATCCTCCCGACGCTCATGGACACCCGCACGGTCCACGCGAAGGAGGCGATCGAGATCCTGGAGGAGAACTTCGGCGATCGCGTCTTCGCCTCGCGCATCCGCAAGACCATCCGCTTCGCCGAAGCACCGGTGAAGGGGATGTCCGTCCTCCGGTACGACCCTGACGGGATCGCCGCCCAGTCCTATCGCGACCTCGCGAAGGAGGTTCTCGCCCATGGCCAGCAGCGGTAAGCGCGCGAGCATGCGGGAGGGGCCGCTCGCGGCGCTCTTCCGCCGGACCGACGACGCGGCGGCCGACGCCGAGGCCGCCGGTCGCGCCGCCGAGGAGGGCGTGGCCCCCGCCACCCGTCCGCAGGACCCGCGCACGCATCGCGCCGCCGCCGGCCGTGACGAGACCCCGGGCCCCGACGTCGTCGCCGACGACGTCCGCGCCCCGCGCCGCGAGCGCAAGCCCCGCGAGGACCGCGAGGGCGTCGCCTGGTCCGAGCCGGGGCTCGGCGCGACGCCCACGGGCGACGGCCGCGACGCGCTGCCCGAGCCCACCACGGACGCCGGTGAGCGCGCCGCGCGCCGGGCGCGCGACTACCCGCACCCCGGGCTGGGCGCCGGCGAGGCGCCCGAGGAGCCCGCGCGTCGCGTCCCGACGCCGCAGGAGCGCCTGCGCCACGCCTTCAGCGCCGACCTGCCCGAGGACATCCTCGAGCGGCCCGCGCCCCCGCCGCCGAGCCGCCCGGGCGCGGAGGCGCAGGGCGCGCGCGGCGTGGGGGACGAGCTCACCTGGGGCCACGCGCGCTCGGAGAGCGGGCCGGTCATCCGCGTCGTGGGCGTCGGCGGCGCCGGCGTCAACGCCGTCGAGCGCATGATCGAGGCCGAGGTCGAGGGCGTCGACTTCGTCGGGATCAACACCGACCTGCAGTCGCTGCAGCAGTCGAGCGCGGACGTCACGATCCACATCGGGCCGCAGGTCACCCGCGGCCTGGGCGCCGGGGCGGACCCGGACCTCGGCCGCCAGGCCGCGATGGAGGAGCACGACCGCATCAAGGCCCACCTCAAGGGCTCGGACATGGTCTTCGTCGCGGCCGGGGCCGGCGGCGGGACGGGCACGGGCGCCGCGCCCGTCGTCGCCCGCATCAGCCGGGAGCTCGGCGCGCTGACCGTCGGCATCGTCACGAAGCCGTTCGGCTTCGAGGGCAACCGGCGCGAGGCGACGGCGACGGCCGGCATCGAGGCGCTGGCCGACGTGGTCGACACGCTCATCGTGGTCCCGAACAACCGGCTGCTGTCGGTCCTCGACAAGCAGACGTCGATGGTCGACGCCTTCCGCGTGGCCGACGACGTGCTGCGCCAGGGCGTCCAGGGGGTCTCGGACCTCGTCACGCTCCCGGGGCTCATCAACCTCGACTTCGCCGACGTGCGGACGATCATGTCCGACGCCGGCAACGCCCTGCTCGGCATCGGCATGGGCGTCGGGGAGCAGCGCGCGGTGCAGGCGGCCGAGCAGGCCGTCGCCTCGCCGCTGCTGGAGACGAGCATGGAGGGCGCGCGCAAGATCCTCCTGTCGATCACCGGCGGTGAGAGCCTCGGGCTGTGGGAGATCAACGAGGCGGCCAAGGCCGTCTCCGCGGCGGCCCACCCCGACGCGAACATCATCTTCGGCGCCATGGTCGACGAGAAGCTCGACGACCAGGTGTGGGTGACGGTGGTCGCCACGGGCTACGGGGACGCGCGACCGCGTGCCGGCAGGCCGCTGGCCGAGCCGGACGGCGAGCCGCGCGTCGAGCGCCGCACGCCGACGTCGACCCGCGGCCGGACCCACGCGTGGGAGCCCGCGCCGTCGCGCAGCGGCCGTCCGCCGCGCGAGCTCGACGTGCCCGAGTTCATGCCGCGCCGGTAGGCGCGGCGCGGATCGCAGGACCCCGACGCGACGAGCGGCCGGCCCGGGCTCCCATGGGGCGCGGGACGGCCGTTCGGTCGTAGGGTGCGCGCCATGGCCGACCCCCGTGGCATCGTCGCCGCCGGGCACCCGCTGACCGCCGAGGCGGGGGCGCGCGTCCTGCGCGCGGGCGGCAACGCGGTGGACGCGGCGCTGGGCGCGCTCCTCGTGTCCTGGGTCTGCGAGCCCCTGCTGACCGGCCCCGGGGCGGGCGGGTACCTGCTCGTCGCCGGGGGCGACGACGAGCCGACGCTGCTGGACTTCTTCGTCGCCGCGCCGGGGGACGGCGCCGACCCGGACGACCGCGCTCCCCTGCTGCCCGTCGACGTGTCCTTCGGGGACGCGCACCAGGTCTTCTCGGTCGGCGCGGCCTCGGTCGGCGTCCCGGGCTGCCCGGCGGGCGTCGCCGAGGCGGCCCGTCGCTGGGGGAGCGTCCCGCTGGCGGACCTCGCCGCGCCCGCCGCCGCGCTCGCCCGCAAGGGCGTGCCCGTCGCGCCCGAGCAGGCCTACATCTTCGAGATCCTCGCCCCGATCCTGGGCACGACGCCCGAGGCACGGGCGGCCTTCGCGCCCGGGGGCCGCGTGCTGCGCGCCGGCGAGCGCTTCGCGGCGCCCGAGCTCGCCGGGACGATCGAGCGTCTCGGCGCCGAGGGGGCAGCGCCCTTCTACACCGGCGACCTCGCCGCGGCCGCCGTCGAGGCCGTCGCCGCCGGCGGCGGCCTGCTCACCGCCGCCGACCTGGCCGCGTACGCCGCCGTCGCCCGGCGGCCGGTCCGCGTGGGGTTCCGCGGCCGCGACGTCCTCACGAACCCCCCGCCCTCGGCGGGCGGCATCCTCCTGGCCCTGGCCCTCGCCCGGCTCGACCGCCGCCCGGCGCCCCCGTCGACGGGCGACCTCATCGCGGTCATGGAGGAGGCGCAGGCCGCCCGCGACGCCGACTTCGTCGCCGGGCTGGCGCAGGAGGGCTTCGAGGCGCGGTTCCTGGCGACGTCGCGCCTGGGGTCGACGACGCACCTCTCGGTCCTCGACGGCGACGGCCGCGCCTGCAGCGTCACGACGACGAACGGCGAGGGCGCGGGCGTCCTCGTGCCGGGGGCGGGCATCCACCTCAACAACGTCATGGGGGAGGAGGACCTCAACCCACTGGGGTTCTTCCGCGACCCCGCGGGGCGGCGGATGCCGTCCATGATGGCCCCGACCGCCGTGCTCGGGACCGACGGGGAGGTCGAGCTCGTGCTGGGCAGCGCGGGCTCGAACCGGATCCGCTCGGCGATCCTCCAGACCGTGGTCAACGTCCTCGACCACGGCATGACCGCGGCGGAGGCCGTGCTGGCCGATCGGGTGCACCTCGAGGCCGGCCGCCTCTACGCCGAGCCGTCGATCGACGACGACGCGCTGCGGGCGACGGGCCACGACGTCGTGCGCTTCCGCGCGCGCAACGTCTTCTTCGGCGGCGTGCAGGCGGTCGAGCGCGATCCGGCCACGGGCGTCCTGCGGGGTGGGGGCGACCCCCGCCGCGGCGGCGCCGTGGTGGCCGCGTGACGGGCGGCCGGCGCGCGGGCGGCGCGTCGCCGGCCGGGGTCGCCGCGGCCGCTGCGCTGGCGCTGCTCGCCGGCGGATGTGGCGGCGAGGCGGGCGACCTCATGCTCGTCCAGCGCAGCGGGGACATCCCGGGCGCGCGGCTGAGCCTGCGCTTCACCGAGGACGGGCGCGTGGGCTGCGACCGCGAGGCGCTGCGCCAGCTCACGTCGCCGCAGACCATCGCGGTGCGCGACCTGCACCGGCGCTTCGCCGGGGACGAGCGCCCGGGGCCGGCCACGCGCCACCTGCGGCTCGCGCCCGGCCCCGGGTCGGTCCTGCGCTACCGCGTCGCGATGAAGGAGGGCGACGTCGCCTTCAGCGACACGTCGCGGGGGCAGACGCCGGCCTTCTTCGAGACGGCGAAGCTGACGCGCGACGTGGCGCGCCGGGTCTGCCGGCGGCCGCGCTAGCGATGTCGCGCCGCGCCTGGGTGCTCATGGCGGGGACGGCCGCGCTGTGGGGGTCCTCGTACCTCTTCATCAAGCTCGCGCTCGACGACGGCCTCTCGGCGGGGGCGATCGTCTGCCTGCGCACCGCGCTGGGCGCCGCGGTCCTGCTCCCGGTCGCGATCCGGTCGGGGGCGCTGCGCGCGGCCCGCGACCGCGGGCCCTGGCTCGTCCTCGTGACCCTCGTGCAGGTCGTGGCGCCGTTCCTGCTCATCACGCTCGGCGAGCGTCACGTGGCCAGCGCGCTGGCCGGCATCCTCGTGGCCGCCGCGCCGCTGTGGAACGCGCTGCTCGCCGCGCGCTTCGACGACGCCGAGCGCCCGCGCGGGCTCCGTGCCGTGGGCGTGCTGGTCGGCATCGCCGGGGTCGTGCTGCTCTTCGGCGTCGACCTCGCCGGGAGCCGGGACGGGCTCCTGGGCGGCGCGATGGTGCTCGCGGCGGCGCTGCTGTACGCCATCGGCCCGCTGCTGGTCAAGCACCGGATGGCGGGCGTGCCGCCGATCGGCGTCGCCGCCGGGATGATGAGCCTCGCCGCGCTCGTGACGCTGCCGCTGCTGCTCGCCGCGCCGCCGCCGCACGCCCCCGGGCTCGGAACGGTCGCGGGGCTGCTGGTCCTGGGCGTCGGGTCGACGGGTGTGGCCTTCGTCTGGTGGTTCACGGTCATGCGCGAGGTCGGCCCCGGCCGCGGCGCCCTCGTCGCGTACCTCGCGCCGCCGTTCGCGGTCCTCTACGGCACGGTGTTCCTCGGCGAGCACCTCGGCGCCGGTGCCGTCGTGGGCATCGTCCTCATCCTCGCCGGCTCGTGGCTCGGCGTCGGCGGCCGGATCAGCCGAAGCGGACCTTCCCGTTCGACTGGGCGCGCGCCTGCGCGCGCTCGATGAAGTCCAGGCGCTTCGTCGCCGCGCGGAACAGCCGCGTCACCAGCCGCAGCCGCGCGTTCTCCGAGCGGAGGTCGAGGAGCCCCTGCTTGGCGTCGAGCCCGAAGTCGACGGTCGCGGCCATCCGGTAGGCGGTCATCGCGGCGAGGTCGTCGTCGTCGAGGACCTTGTCGGTGGCCTGCTCGACGAGGCTCGCGTAGGCCTCGCGGGCCGCTTCGGTCGTCGACGGGTCGGGCGTCTCCTCCTTGTCGTGGAGGAACTCGACGGTGGCGGACGGGTAGGGCCGCGCGTGCGTCTCCTCGATGACGCGGAACGGCCGCGTCCCGCGCGTGAGGAGGTTCATCCGGCCGTCCTCCAGGCGCTCGAGGACCTCGGTGATCTCCATGGCGCAGCCCACCGGGCGGACCCCCTCGTCGCCGGCCCAGACGATGCCGAACTCGCGCTCGTCGGCCAGGCACTCGCCCATCATCGTCCGGTAGCGGTCCTCGAAGATGTGCAGCGGGACGTACTCGTGGGGGAGCGCGACGAGGCCCAGCGGGAAGAGCGGGAAGTGCTGCGTCAGGCGGTCGGGCATCCGTGGCCGAGCGTACCCGAGCACCGCGCCGCGGCCACCGGGTGCGCGACGTCCTGGCGCGGCGAGGCCGGCGCGGCCCTACGCGTGCCCGACGGCGACGCCGACGGCGGCGACCACGAACCCGCCGGCGGTGACCTGCACGAGCGAGCTCGTCAGCGACACGTGGAGGTAGCGCTTGCGCACGATCGCGATGACGACGAGCTCGACGGCGACGACCGCGTAGGCCACGGTGAGGGCGCGCGAGACGTCGCCGATGAGGAACGGGAGCGCGTGGAAGGTGCCGCCGACGAACGTCGCGAGGCCGGTGATCAGGCCGCGCTGCAGCGAGCCCCCGCGACCCGTGAGCGAGCCGTCGTCGCTCAGCGCCTCCGACATCCCCATGGAGATCGCGGCGCCCAGCGCGGCCGCGATGCCCACGAGGAGCGCGGCGCGCGAGCCGGACACGTAGGCCGCGGCGAAGATCGGCGCGAGGGTGGAGATCGTCCCGTCGATGAGGCCGATGAGGCCCGGCTGGACGACCTGCAGCAGGCGCTCGCGGTCGCCCGCCGAGCGCCACGACGAGACGGCAGACTCGAGGCCGGGGAGCATGCCGGCAGTGTGGCAGCAATCTGGAACCACTTCAAAGAAGGATGCCCTAACATCTGCATCCGACGATGAGCACCGCGCTCCCGACCGACCAGCTGACCGACGGACGATGAGCACCGCGCTGCCGACCGACCGGCTGACCGACGCCCTGCGCGCGCGCGGGCTGCGCGTCACGAGCCAGCGCGTCGTGCTCCTCGAGGCGCTCCACGCGCTCGGCCGACACGCCACCGCCGAGGAGCTGGCCCGCGCCGCCGGGGAGCGGCTGCCCGGCCTGGCGCTGCCGACCGTCTACGCGGCGCTCGAGCTCTTCGAGGAGCTCGGCCTCGTGCGCCGCGTCCAGGCCGGCGGGGCGGTCCTCTTCGACCCCGTCGCGGACGGCCACGCGCACCTGGCCTGCCGTCGCTGCGGGGCCGTCGTCGACGTCGACGCGGCCGTCGACACGGCGGCCGCGATGCGCGCGGCCCGCCGCGCGGGCGCGCGGGTCGACGCCGGCGAGGTCGTGCTGCGCGGGCTGTGCCCTACGTGCGCGGCGCGCTCGCCGCGAGCATGAGGTTGTAGAAGATCGCCGCCGGCAGGCGGCCCTCGAGCAGGCGGGCGTCGACCTTCTGCAGCAGGAGGTAGCCGTGGTAGGCGTAGAGCTTCCACGCGTACGGCACCTCCTCCGCGACGGCGGTGCTCTCGAGCCCGCGGTTCATCCACCCGAACCAGTTCGCCACCAGCTCCTCGCCGCCCACGCGGACGTGCTCGAAGCCGGCACGCCGGGCGAAGCCGCCCAGCTCCTCGGGGGTGAAGGCGTGGACGTCGACGTGGGCCTCGAGCTCGTGGTTGCTCGCGCCGCCGTCCGCGTGGCCCTCGGGCGCGGCGCTCGCGCGCAGCGCGCGCCGCCACAGCGGCGCGAGTCGCGCCGCGGCGCGCTTGGGGTACGCCGCCAGGCGGTCGCCGTGGCGGGACGGCTCCCCGGCGAAGACGACGGTCCCGCCCGGGCGCAGCACGCGCCGGAACTCGCCGAAGGCGCGCTCGAGGTCGGGCAGGTGGTGCAGCACGGCGTGGCCGAGGACGAGGTCGAAGGACGCGTCCTCGAACGGCAGCGCCTCGGCGTCGGCGACGCGGGCGTCCACGTCGAGGCCCAGCCGCGCCGCGTTGCCGCGGAGCGTCGACACCATCCCGGGGGAGATGTCGGTGCAGACGGCCTGCCGCACCACCCCGGCGCGCAGGAGGTGCAGCGAGAAGTAGCCGGTGCCGGCACCGACCTCCAGCGAGCGGTCGAAGATCGGCAGGCGCCGGCCGAGGGCCTTGCGGACCTTGCCCAGGACCTGGGCGCTGCCGACGTCGCCGAAGTCGATGCCCCACTTCGCGTCGTAGTCGGCGGCGGCCCCGTCGTGGTAGCGGGTGTTGACGTCGCGGATGGCCTCGGGGGTGGCGGGGGCGCCCATGGGGCGCGCCAGTGTACCGGCGCGTTCTCTAGAGTCGGGCGCCGCCGCATGGCCCCCGACGAGCCCCCGCAGCTGTACCTCCAGCGCGACCAGCCGGCGGGCGTCCCGCCGCTGGCGCTGACCGGTGAGCGCACGCTCCCGGACGTCCCCGAGGAGAACTACTGGTACCGCCGGCACCTCGTCGTCTACGAGTGGCTGCGCCCGCGCGTGGCCGGCCTGCGGGTCGTCGACATGGCCAGCGGGGAGGGCTACGGCGCCGACGTCCTCGCCCGCGCCGCGCGCTCCGTGACGGGCGTCGAGGCGAACGCGGAGGCCTTCGACCACGCGCGCCTGCGCTACGCGCCACGCGCGAACCTGCGCTTCGTCCGGAGCCTCGTCGAGGTCCACGCGGAGCCGTGCGAGGCGATCACGTTCCTGCAGACGATCGAGCACGTCGCGAACCCCGACGAGGTGCTCGAGCACTTCAAGGGCATGCTCGAGGGGCCGGTCGCGACGGCCTACGTCTCGACCCCGAACGTCCTCACGCTGGCGCCCGAGGGCGCGGAGCGCAGCGGCAACCCTTGGCACCTCAAGGAGTACCGCGCCGACGAGTTCGGCGCGCTGTGCCGCGCGCACTTCGGCGACGTCGAGCTGCTCGGCCTCTTCCACGCGCGCCGGCTGCGCGCGCACGAGCTCGCGTTGCGCCACGCGCGCTGGGACGACGTCCACCGCCGGCTCGGGATCACGAGCGCGTTCTACGACCGCTTCACCCCGGCGATCTCCGAGCGCGACTTCGTCCTGCGCTCCGAGCGCGACGGCGCGGACCTCGACGGCGCGCTGGACCTGCTGGCGGTGTGCCGGCTCTGAGCGCCGCCGCGGGCGAGGGCGCCCTGGCCCTCGTCCTGCACACGCACATGCCCTACGTCGAGGGCTACGGCACGTGGCCCTTCGGCGAGGAGTGGCTGTGGGAGGCGGCGGCGAGCTCCTGGCTGCCGCTCCTCGACGTCCTCGACGACCGCGTCACGCTGTCGGTCACGCCCGTGCTGGCCGACCAGCTCGCGGCCCCCGGGGCGGCGGACCGGCTGCGCGCCTTCCTCGTGAACCTGCGGGCGCGCACGCACGCGCTCGACCTCGAGGCGGCGACGGCGGCGCTGCGCCCGGCGCTCGAGCACAGCGCCGCGGCCTACGCGCGCGCCGCGGAGCGCCTGGACGCGCTCGGCGGCGACCTCGCCGGGGCGCTCATGGCGCGCGCGTCGTGGACGAGCGCGGCGACGCACGCCGTGCTGCCGCTCTGCGCGACCACGCCCGGGACCCGGCTGCAGCTCCGGACCGGGATCGCGGGGCACCGGGCGCGGGCGGCGACGCCCTGGCGGGGAGGCTTCTGGCTGCCCGAGTGCGCCCACGCGCCGTGGCTGGACCCGCTGCTCGAGCAGGCCGGCGTCCACGCCACCTGCGTCGACCTCACCGACGTCCTCGGCCCGGCCCACCCCGGGCACCTGCGGCCCCGGCGCACGCCGGCCGGGCCGCTGCTCGTGCCGCTGGACCGCGCCGTGGTCGAGCTCGTCTGGAGCGACCGCGGCTACCCCGCGCACCCGGCCTACCGCGACTACCACGCCTTCACGGAGCACCACCATCGCGCCTGGGCCAACGACGGCACGCCGTACGACCCGGACCGCGCGGCGGGCCGGGTCGCCGCGGACGCGGCCGACTTCGTCGCGCGCGTCGCAGCGCGGGTGCGCGGCGGCGGCCTGTGCGTCTGCGCGCTCGACACGGAGCTGCTCGGGCACTGGTGGTTCGAGGGCCCGGCGTGGCTGGGCGCGGTCCTGGCCGAGGCCGAGCGCGCCGGACTGGACGTGCGGTCGCTCGACGACGCCGTCGCCGAGGCGACCCCGGCGGACCTCCCGCCCGGCGCCGAGCACGTGACGACGTGGGGGACGCCGCGGACGCTCTGGACGTGGTCGGGCCCGCAGGTCGCCGACCTCGCGCTCGGCGCGCGCGAGGCGGAGCTGCGGGTCGTGGCCGCCGGCGCCGCCGCGGGCGACCGCGCCCTGCGCGAGCTGCTCGCGCTCCAGTCCAGCGACTGGGCCTTCCTGGGCACGACCGGGACGGCCGGCCCGTACCCGCGCGAGCGCGCCGCCGGGCACCGCGCGGCCCTCGACCGGGCGCTGGCGGGCGAGGAGGGGGACGGCCGCGTGCGGTCGCTCGCGCCGCACCTGGCCCGTGCCGCCGTGCTGGCGCCCTGAGGACGTTCCGTCGCGAGGCTCGCTAAGGTCTGGTCCGCAGACCACCCACATCGCCGAGCTCCCGCCGCACTGAGGCGGGGGACGGGGGACCCAGGGGGCCGCCACGTGCGGCCCAGGGGCGAATCGCCGGCCCAGCCGGTGTAGCGCAGTCTCGAACGCGCGAGCCCGTCAGCTAACCCCGTAGGCGTCCGAGACGAAGGGACGGACGTTGACGAAGGACAGGACCCCCGCGGTCGTCGCGGGCCATGACGGCGCCGCTGCGCCCGCCGGCGACGGCGACGGCGCCGCCGAGCTCGCCTTCCGCCGGTCGCTGCGCGCCTCCCGTGCGCGGCGCGACGCGGCCGCCGCCACGCGGCGCTGGTCGCTGCGGCGCCGGGCGACCTCGGTGCTCGCCGCCGTCGCCGTCACCGGCCTGGGCGGGGCCGCCGTCGCCCAGCAGCCGGCGTCGTCGGGCGCGACCCCCGGGGGCGCGACCACGCTGAAGGCCGGCGCGCGCGGCGCCGGCGTGCAGGCCCTGCAGCGCAGGCTCGGCGTTCCCGCCGACGGCGTCTACGGCCCGCGGACCCGGCGCGCCGTGCGCCGCTTCCAGCGCGTCCACGGGCTCCAGGTCGACGGCGTGGCCGGGCCCGCCACCCTGCGGGCGCTCGGCCTCGGCCGGCTCCGCGCGGCGGCCCCCGCGAGCGCGGCGAACGCCGCAGGCGCCGTCGCCCGCGACGCGAGCGCGGGCTCGGGCCGCCTCGAGCGGATCGCCCGGTGCGAGTCGGGCGGCGACCCGACCGCGGTCTCGGCGAGCGGGCAGTACCGCGGGAAGTACCAGTTCGACCGCGCCACCTGGCGCGCGCTCGGCGGCCACGGCGACCCCGCCCGCGCCTCCGAGGCCGAGCAGGACCGCCGCGCCGCGGCGCTGCTCGCGCGGCGGGGCACCGCGCCCTGGCCGACCTGCGGCTAGCCGGGGGCCCCTCGGCCGCCGGGGTGGGCGGCGCGTGCCTAGGCACGCGCCGCGCGGCCGGTGGGAGCCGCGTAGCGTCGCGCCGTGACCGATCTCGACGCGCTGAAGGAGGGGGCCCGGCGGGTGTGGGCCGCCGGGGACTACCCGGCCATCGCCACGACGCTCGCCGCGGCCGGGGAGGCGACTGCGCGCCGCGCGGCCGCCGGGCCGGGCCTGCGGCTCCTCGACGTCGCCGCCGGTGACGGCAACGTCGCGATCCCGGCGGCGCAGGCGGGCGCTGCCGTCACCGCGGTCGACCTGACCCCCGAGCTGCTCGAAGCCGGCCGTGCGCGAGCGCACGGCGTGGGCGCCGACGACATCGAGTGGGTCACCGGCGACGCCGAGGCGCTGCCGGTCCCCGACGGCGCCTTCGACGCGGTGACGTCGAACTTCGGCGCGATCTTCGCCCCGCGCCACGAGGTCGTCGCGGCCGAGCTCGTCCGGGCCGTGCGGCCGGGCGGGAGGGTCGTGCTGACGGCGTGGGACAGCGACGGGGTCAACGGCCACCTCCTCGAGGTCCTCGGCCCGTACCTGCCCGCGCCGCCGCCGGGCATCGGGTTGCCGACGCAGTGGGGCGACGAGGCTCACGGCCGCGACCTGCTCACGGGCGCCGGGCTCCTCGTCGACGTCGAGCGCGACGCCGTCCGTCGGCGCTACGCCTCGGTCGACGAGGCCGTCGCCTTCTTCGCGCGGACCTTCGGGCCGCTGGTCCTCAGCCGCCCGCGGCTGGAGGACGAGGGCCGCTGGGACGAGGCGCTGGCCGCGCTGCACGGCCTCTACGCGGCGACGGCCAGGACCGTCGAGGACGGCGTCGAGCTCAGCGCGCCCTACCTGCGCTACGTCGGCCGCCGCGCGGGCTAGCCGCCGGCGGCCCTCAGGCCCAGCGCAGCGACTTGGGCGCGTCGCGCCGGCGCAGGATGCGCGCGGGCACGCCGCCCACCACGGCGTCGGCGGGGACGTCGCCGGTCACCACGGCGTAGGTGCCGACGACGGCGTTGTCGCCGACCGTCACGCCGCGCAGGAAGCACGCGCCGTAGCCCACCCACACGTTGTGCCCGACCCGCACGTCCTCCTTGTAGATGCCCTGGTCGCGGATCGGCCGCTCGACCTCGACGACGCCGTGGTCGAAGTCGATGAGCATCACCCGGTCGGCCAGGATGCACTCGCGTCCGATGGACACGCGCCGGAAGGCCGAGATCGTGCACTCCTGCCCGAGGACGCTCTTGGCCCCGATGTGGACCTCGCCCTCGTGGCAGCGGATCTTCGTGCCATGCCCGATCCACGACCAGCGCCCGAGGTGGACGGTCGCGCCGGGCCCGATCTCGAAGGTCACGCCCGGTCCGACGAAGGCCGGCCCGTCGGTGCGCAGCCGCCCGCGGAAGCGCAGCTTGAGCCACGCCAGGCGCAGCGCCAGCCGGGCGTAGCGGTGGTTGAGCATGCCGTGCGCGCGCAGGAAGCGCAGGAGCGCCAACGGGCCGCCGGAGCGCGGCGCCGGAGGGCGGCGCACGTCGAGCGCCGGGGGCGCGGGCGCCTCGGGCGGGGACAGGACGGGCTCCACGGACGGGAGGGTAGTCTGCCCCGCCCGTGCCGGAGGCCCCGACCCTCGCCCAGCGCCTGCTCGATGGCGACCGCCGCGCGCTGGCGCGGGCCATCACGCTCGTGGAGTCCGACGACCCCGCCGGGTGGGAGCTCGTCCGCGAGGTCTACCCGCACACGGGGCGGGCCGCGGTCATCGGCCTCACGGGCGCGCCCGGCGCCGGCAAGTCATCGCTCATCAGCGCGCTGACGCGGATCCGCCGCGACCGCGACCGGTCGATCGCGGTGCTGTCGATCGACCCGTCGTCGCCCTTCACCCACGGCGCGCTCCTGGGCGACCGCATCCGCCTGACCGACCACTTCCTCGACCCGGGCGTGTTCATCCGGTCCATGGCCAACCGCGGCGCGCTCGGCGGCCTCTCCGAGGCGGCGCTGCAGGCCGCGCTGCTCATGGACGCCTCGGGCAAGGACGACGTGCTGCTGGAGACCGTCGGGGTCGGCCAGGCCGAGGTCGACGTCATCGACCACGCCGACACGGTCGTGCTCGTGCTCATGCCCGGCTCCGGCGACTCGATCCAGGCCCTGAAGGCCGGGATCATGGAGATCCCGGACATCATCGTCGTCAACAAGGCCGACCACCCCTTGACGGACACGATGGTCCGCGAGGTCCGCGGCGTGCTCTCGCTGGCACCGCAGCGCGGCTGGCGCGTGCCGATCATCAAGACCGAGGCCGTGCGCGGCAAGGGCGTCGAGGAGCTCGACGTCAAGCTCGACGAGCACCGGGCGCACATCGTCGCGGAGGGGACGCTCTCCGAGCGACGGCGCCGCAACCTGCGCTCCGAGGTGCTGGCGCTCTGCACCACCCGCCTGCGCCGGCGGCTCGAGGCCGTGCTCCACGAGGACCCGCGCTTCCAGGCGCTGCTCGACGAGGTCGTGGCGCGCCGGATCGACCCCGCCTCGGCCGCCGGCGAGGTCCTCGAGCGGATCCCGTAGGGCCTAGCGCAGCGCGTCGGCGGGCAGGATCCGCTCGACGCCGCCCCAGGGCAGCGGCCCGCGCGGCGGCGCCACGCCGGCGTCCCGGTCGACGCGCGCCGCGGCGAGGGTCCACACAGTCGCCACGAGCGTCAGCACGGCGAGCGCGCGCCCCGTCCGCGGCACGCGCCGCAGCGCCCACGCGCACAGCGCGCCGCCCAGGGGCGCCACGCACAGCACCCCGTGGCCGGGCGGCCAGGGCCCGCCGAGCTCCGGCGCGAGGAACGCGACCACGAGGGCCTGGGCGGCGCACGCGGCCAGCAGGAACCCCGCGGTGACCTCCACGTCGACGTACTGCGGCAGCGCGCTGACGAGCCGCTCTCGGTGCGCCCGCCAGAGCAGCCACGCCGCGACGGGGACGAGGAGCGCGAACGGCGCCCAGCGCACGAGGCCGGCCTCGCGGTCGAGCCACAGGCCGGCGAGCCGCGGCCACCGCGCGAGGTGGTCGGCGACGCTCTGGGCGCCGGTGGGCGGGTCGTCGGGCCCGAGCACCGCGTAGGGCGTCAGGCCCCCGTACAGGCGCTCCGTGACCGAGACGAACGTCACGAGCGAGAAGAGCACGACCTCCATCGCCGCGAACCCGGCCAGCCCGCGCCGGCGCCGGCGCAGCCAGCGGGTGACGGCGATGGCGATCACGGCGGCCGGCGCGGCGAAGCGCACGCCGGTCCACGGGACCGCGCCGACGAGCAGGGCGGCCCAGAAGGCGTGGACGGAGAACCGCCCGCCCACCTCCTCGCGGACGTGCAGCGCCAGGGCGGCGGCCCCGGCCAGCAGCGCCGCGGCGAGCGGATCGGCCGAGATCGTCGTCGCCCCCAGGACTGCCGGGGGCGAGAGCCCCGCCACCAGCACGCCGGCCGTCGCCCACGGCTCGGGCACGAGCCGCCGCGCGATGCCGACGGCGGCCGCGAAGGCCGCGGCGAGCAGGGCGGCGCCCGCGAGCTGGACGGCCAGCCGCCCGCCCACGGCGTAGACCGGCGCCATGACCGCGACGTGGAGGAGCCCGGCGGGCTCGAGCTGGCCGCGGGGCCGCGGGCCGCCCTGGGGGACCAGGTCGCCGCCGTAGTCGTGGCGCCACGCGCGCTCGCCGTAGTCGGCGGCGAGGTCGAGGTCCCCGTCGCGGGCGACCGACCGGATCGTCAGCAGGACGCGCGCCTCGCCCGGGGCGAGGTCCTCGCCCGGCGAGGCGCGCAGCCCGAGCCCGGCCGCGTAGACGACCAGGAGCAGCGCCCAGACGACGAGGGCTCGGCGCAGCGGTCCGCCGGGCTAGGCGCCGAGCGAGCGGGCGATGACCATCTGCTGGACCTCGTCGGTGCCCTCGCCGATGGTCAGGATCTTCGCGTCGCGGTAGAAGCGGCAGACGGGGTACTCCTCGATGTAGCCGTAGCCGCCGTGGACCTGCACGGCCTCCTCGGTGGCCCGGACGGCCAGGCGGCCCGTCTTGAGCTTGGCCTGCGCCGCGGTCAGCGTGAAGTTCCGGCCCTGGTCCTTGAGCCACGCGGCCTTGTAGGTCAGCAGCCGCGCCGCCTCGATCTCCGCGGAGAGGTCGGCGAGCTTCCCCTGGATGGCCTGGAACTTCGAGATCGGCCTGCCGAAGGCGCGGCGCTCCTTCGCGTAGGCCAGGGCCTGGTCGAGCGCCCCCTGCGCGAGCCCGACGCCCATCGCGGCCACGCCGATCCGGCCGATGTCGAGGATGTGGAGGAACTGCTTGAAGCCCTGACCGCGGGGGCCGAGGAGGTTCTCCTCCGGCACGACGCAGTCCGTGAAGGTCAGCGGCCGGGTGTCGGAGGCGTTCCAGCCCATCTTGCGGTACGGCTCGCCCTGCTCGTAGCCGGGCGTGCCCCGCTCGACGATGAGGTTCGAGATCTCGTCCGGGTGGGCGGCGTCCCCGGTCCTCGCGGTGATCGCGACATGGCCGCTGATGGACGTCCCCGCGTTCGTGATGAACTGCTTGGCGCCGTTGACGACCCAGCCGCCGCCGTCCGGGACGGCCCGGGTGCGGACGTTGCCGGCGTCGCTGCCGGCCTCGGGCTCGGTCAGCCCGAAGGCGCCGAGGCGGCGGCCGGCGCAGAGGTCGGGCAGGAGCCGCGCCTTCTGCTCCTCGCTGCCGAAGAGGTAGACGGGCTGGGTGCCCAGCGACGTGTGCGCGCACATCGTGATCGCGACCGACGAGTCGACCCGGGTGAGCTCCTCGACCGCGAGCGCGTAGCCCAGCGCGTCGCCCCCGGCACCCCCGACCTCCTCCGGGAAGGGGATGCCCATCCAGCCCAGCTCGCCCATCTTCGCGACGAGCTCGTAGGGGAACGACTTCGTCCGGTCGAGCTCCTCGGCCACCGGCGCGACCTCCTGGTCGGCGAACTCGCGGACGGTCTGCTGGAGGAGGCGGTGGTCGTCGGGGAGGTCGAAGAACATCGCGCCAAACTACGGCCTGGCGGCGCGGTAAGGTCCGCTGAGGATGTCGAGCGAGCCCTACGACTCCCGGACCGACCGCCTCAAGGCGTCGCCGCCGCTCTTCGGGTCGCCGTTCCTGGACCGCTTCACCCGGGTGCACCACCTGGTGCCGGTCGTCCTGTACGGGCCGGTCGTTCTGGCCTGCGTCGTCGTCGCGCTCTCGCGCGAGAGCGCGCCCGCCGTGGTCGGCTACGCCCTGGTCGGGTACGCGCTCTGGACGCTGACGGAGTACTGGCTGCACCGCATCGTCTTCCACTTCGAGCCCGAGGGCGGCGTCGGCGCGCGGCTGCACTTCCTCATCCACGGCGTCCACCACGACCACCCGAACGACCCGAAGCGGCTCGTCATGCCGCCCGCCGCGTCGGTCCCGCTGGCGCTCGTCTTCGTCCTGCTCTTCCGCTGGGTCTTCGGCCCCGACGCCTGGACCGCGGTGACGGCGGGCTTCCTGGGCGGCTACCTCGTCTACGACGAGCTGCACTACTACCTGCACCACCGCGTCCCCACGACCGCGGCCGGCCGGCGCCTGCGCGAGCTGCACATGCGCCACCACTTCCAGGACGACACGCACGGCTACGGCATCAGCGCCCCGTACTGGGACCGCGTGTTCGGGACCTTCGGCGGCCCCAGGCGCGGTCGCGACTGAGCGGCGCCGTCAGGCGCGCGCCACACGGCACGCGCGGCGGAGGCCGCCCTTCGACCATTGGACGACGACGAGCCCGTCGCCGCGCCGGGCGCCGGTCTCCACGACCGCCGGGCAGACGCTGACCGCCACGAGACTGGACCCGCCGCCGCCGCCCGCGGCGGTCCCGCGGGTGACGGCGAGGCCCGCCTGGAACGTCGCGGACCCGGCGCCGCCCCCGCCTCCGAAGAGGCCACCGCCTCCACCGCCGCCGCCCTGGCCCTCGGTGATCGCACCGGCCCCGCCGCCGGGTCCGGCCGCGAGCCGCGTCGCGGGCGCGGCACCGCCGGCACCGCCCGCTCCGGCCGTCCCGTCGGCGCCGGCGGTCGCTCCCGCGTCGGCCCCGCCGGCCCCGCCGCCGGTCGCCGTCCCGCCGGTCCCGCCGGGCACCGGCGGAGCGTCCCCCAGGTTCGACGTCCGGGGGCCGTCGCCGCCGTCCTGTCCCACCGTGCCGGCCGCGCCGCCGGCGCCGGTGGCCGCCCCGCCACCACCGCCCGCGACGAGCAGCCGCGCCGACCGTCCCGCCGGTCCGGCCGGCGCGCGGCGCAGGTCCGACGCGCCGCCGCCGCCCGCGCCGCCGGGCCCGCCCGGCAGCGTGAGCGGCGGGGTGATCGGGACCAGCAGGTCGAGGGCCTGCGCGCCACCCGCGCCGCCGCCGCCGGTGCCGCCGGCGCCCGGCATCCGCCCGGCGACGTCGCCGCCACGGCCGGCGACGAGGATCGTCAGCCGCTCGCCGCGCCTCACGGCGATCGTCGCCCGCACGCCTGCCCCCAGCCCGCCCGCGGCTCCGCCGGGTCCGCGGCCGCCCGCCGCCCCGAAGAGCTCGAACGTCGCGAACCGCACCCCGGTCGGCACGATCCACGCATGGGCTCCGGGCGTGCTGAAGGTCGCGGTGCGCGGCGCGGGCTCCGCCGCGGCCGGCGGCGGCACCGGCACGCCGACCGTCAAGGCGGCGACGACCACCATGGCCGTCGGCCCGAGACGCCACCCACCGGACAGCATCGGACGAACCTCTCCCACGCCACCGCCCGCGTCAAGCGGTCGCCGGTGGCTGCCCGCGGCGCCCGATCGCGGCCGCCGGCGCGCAGGCCGGCGTGCGACTCCGGCCAGCGCGCGGCGGCCTGACTCCGGCCAGCGCGCGGCGGCTGACTCAGGCCCCCGCGCTCGCGTGGCGGCGCGCCACCTCGACCAGCAGCCGCACGCCCCAGCCCGTCCCGCCCTTGGCCGCCCAGGGGCGTCCCGCGTCGTCGGCCACGCCCGCGATGTCGAGGTGGGCCCACGGGACGTCGCCCGTGAAGCGCGCGAGGAACTGCGCGGCCGTGATCGCGCCCGCCTTGCGGGCCTCGGTGCTGTTGACGAGGTCGGCGTAGCGGCCGTTGACCATCTCGGCGTACTCCGGGTGCAGCGGCATCCGCCAGACGAGCTCGCCACTCGCCCGCCCGGCGTCCTCCACGAGGCCGGCGAGGTCGTCGTCGGTGCTCATGAGCCCGGCGTAGGTCGAGCCGAGGGCGCTGGTGATGGCGCCGGTCAGGGTCGCGACGTCGACGAGGCGGGTGGCGCCGAGGCGGCGGGCGTGCAGGAGGCAGTCGGCCAGCACCAGGCGCCCCTCGGCGTCGGTGTTGTTGACCTCGATCGTCGTGCCGTCGGCCGCGCGCACGATGTCGCCCGGGCGCATCGCGCGGTCCGACGGCATGTTCTCGGTCGCGCCCACCACGGCGACGGCGCGCAGCGGCAGCCCGAGGCGCGCGACGGCCCCGAGCGCCTCGAGGACGGCGGCCCCGCCGGACATGTCGAACTTCATGCCCACCATGGAGCCGGCGGGCTTGATCGACAGGCCGCCGCTGTCGAAGGTCACGGCCTTGCCCACGAGCCCGAGCAGCGGGACCCCGGACCCGCCCGCCCGCGCCTCCGGGTGCTCGTAGCGCAGGACGACGAGCGCGGGCTCGGTCGCGCTGCCCTGCGCGACGGCCAGGAACGCGCCCATCGCGTGCCGGCGCAGCGCCTCCGCGCCGCCCACCTCGGCGGAGAGGTGGGGCGCCTCCGCGGCGATGGCCCGCGCGCGCTCGCCGAGCGCCGCCGGCGGCAGGTCGTTCGGCGGCGTGTTCTGCAGGTCGCGGGCGCGGTTGACGGCCGTGGCCACGACGGCCGCGCGCTCGACCGCGCGCGAGCGGTCGTGGTGGTCGCTGAGCACGAGCTCGCCGGGGCCCGCGGCCTCGTCGCCGTCGGCCCCGGAGCGGTAGCGCGTGAAGCGGTAGGCGGCGAGCACCGTCCCCTCGACGAGGCCGGTCACGACGTCGTCGCCCACGTGGTGGGGGACCTCCCAGCACAGGCGCCGGGCGCCGAGGTCGCGTGCCCGGCCGAGCGCGGAGGCGGCCACGGCACGGGCGCGCTCGCCGTCGAGGTCGGCCCGCCGGCCGAGCCCGGCGAGGACCCACCGCTTCCCGCCGGCGTGCGTGACCGCGAGGTGGCGCGGGGCCCCGCGGGCCTCGCCCGAGTCGACGAGCGCCTGCAGCGCGCCGTCGGCCGTGTCGTGCGGGATCCCCTCGTCCTCGACCAGCCCCACGACGACGGTGTCGGCGCTGGTGGCGGCGGGCGCCTCGGTCGTGGCGACGACGTGCATGGTCGCCCCACCATAGGATCCGGGCATGCCCAAGACCGTCATCCTCGGCGCGGCCCGGACCCCGATCGGCAAGATGGGCGGCGCCCTCAGCGGCGTCGACGCCACCGAGCTCGGCGGCACGGCGATCACCGCCGCCCTCGAGCGCGCGCAGGTCGATCCGGAGCAGGTCGAGCACGTGATCATGGGCCAGGTGATCCAGGCCGGCCAAGGCCAGATCCCCTCGCGGCAGGCCCAGATCCACGCCGGGATCCCCAAGGAGGTCTCCTCGGAGACGGTCAACAAGGTCTGCGCCTCGGGGCTGCGCGCGACGGTCCTCCTCGACCAGGCGATCCGCGCCGGCGACGTCGAGGTCGGCGTGGGCGGCGGGATGGAGTCGATGTCCCGGGCGCCCTACCTGCTGCCGGGCGCCCGGTTCGGGTTCCGCATGGGCGACGTGACCGCGCTCGACGCGATGGTCCACGACGCGCTGACGAACCCCTTCAGCGGCAAGCAGATGTTCCAGGAGGCCACGGAGGTCGGCGACGAGCTCGAGCTCACCCGGCCCGACCTCGACCGCTGGGCCCTGCGCTCCCACGAGCGGGCCATCCAGGCCACCGACGAGGGCCGGCTGCCGGAGGAGATCGTCCCCGTGACCGTGAAGGGGCGGAAGGGCGACACCGTCGTCGAGGTCGACGAGGCGCCCCGCCGCGGCTCGACGCTCGAGGCCCTGGCCAAGCTGCCCGGCCTGGCCGGCAAGGAGGGGTCGCACACCGCGGGCAATTCCCCGGGCGTCAACGACGGCGCCGGGGCGCTCGTCGTGGCCAGCGTCAAACCTGAAGGCATGGAATGGATTTCGCGTCAGGCTCATATAAAACCCATCCGGAGGTCGACGTCGCGGTCATCGAGGTTGAGGTCGATGCTGCGTCGTCGCGGGCACCCAGCGCGAGCATCCGTTCTTCGAGCCGCAAGAGCGAATCGGGCGAACAAGCGCGCCCAGGGGAATCGACCTCGAACAAATGCACCGCCGACCTGCGGATAGAGCTGCAGTTGGATTACGTCCACATGGGTCGTGGTCGGCTGCTGTGGCGCGGTGGAACGCAGGGCGCCTTGTCTGCATCCCCGATCGGGGCTGCGCTCTCCCGGCCAGCGGAAACTCAGGCGGGACGGCGGGTGAGCTTGCGCCACACCCAACTCGAGGGCATTTGCCGTCCGTGCACGACGTACTCTCGGCTGGCCTCGACCAGGAGCGTGGCGTCGAGCAGGCGACGCGCGGACGGCCGGCACGGGCTGCGCCGCGATATCACCGCGGCCGGAGCGGCCGGGTGCCCTGGTGCGGTATCTCACCGAAACCCGCACCGACGCAGGCAAACTCCTCCTCGCGACGGTGCTGGATCTGCATTCGCGGCGCTCATACCGATACCCGCCACCGAATGGTGCACCGTGTCCAGCTCACGCTCAGCATCGAATGCCTCCGCCGGTTATCCGCAGTCAGCCTCAGAACCCAGTGGCTTACGACGCCTTTTCGGTCCACCTGGTCCGGCTTGGGCTCGACACGACCATGCCTGTGCCACAGGTGGTCAACGTGGTGGTGCCGAACGCCGACGATGTCCGGTTTGACGCCCACTAGGGTTTGGCCGATTGGTGCGAGGCGGTGGGTGTCAGTGCGTCGTGGGGTCGATTAAGGAACACCAGACGGAACTTGCCCATCTGAATTTCGTCGCCGTTGGCTAGCGCCACCGACTCGACCGGTTTGCGATTGACATAGGTTCCGTTGAGGCTGGCAGTGTCCACGACCACGCATTCGCCGTTATCCCTTCGAAACTCGGCGTGCCGTCGGCTGACGCTGACGTCGTCGAGGAAGATGCCGCTATCGGGATGTCGCCCGGCGGATGTGACCGGCTGATCCAACCGGAACCGCGATCCGGCGTTGGGGCCGCGCTTCACAACGAGCACTGGCGAGCCACTCGGCAACCCGTCTTGTCCCACTCCAGCCTCCGCGATATCGGTGGGAGTGTCGAAGTCGCCGAGGAAGTCGGCGCAGAAAGCAGAGGTGGCGTCCCCGGTGGCTTTGTCAGTTGTCTGGTCGTTGTTCGGGTCGATCACGTGCTGGTCCTTACCGCGCCGGGCGTGGGCTCCACCGCGACTAATCGATTGGGACGTTGCCTTGCGGGCCAGCTCTGTGGTCGCGTGCCCAGGCGCGCGATATGGGTGAGGATGCTGACAGGTCGTCGTACTGTCGACGGTACACGAGGTGCTGCGCGACCTGGGCTTTGCGCGGGAGAACGTGGGACACGCCTGTTCGGCCTGATTGCCGGTCCGGATGGGCCGACGAATCGAGCGCGGGTACACAGCCGGAGGAGCAGACAGCTTAGCCGGATGGACAAATGCCAGCGCCGATCGGGCCTCACCGCAACTCAGGCAGCCTCCGTTTTGCACCTCACCGGGCCCAAGGTGACCAAGCCATTCGATGCCAACATCGACGAATTCACCCTTGACGAACCCCAACCAGCGATCTGGCTGGCCAGAGAGAAGCAGATCCGCGAAGAGCTCGACGACTCGGCCGCCGGGAAACGCAGCCGGGGCCCAACAACCTGTGGTTGGTCACCAATGTTCGGCTGTTGGCCGATGACGACGTCGGCAGCGTCGAGAGATTTTGAAACCTTGTCAGTACCTCGGCCTAGCGGCCGAGTTCAATCGAGTCAGCTTCTGTATGAGGACGCTCGCTACACATGGGTCTGGGACCGGTGGTGGCACCCGGTCCGGCATGCAATCAGTCAGCCAGCCCGCAGGCGGCACCAAGGTAACGAGCTCAGGCGCCGGGGGCGCACCACCGCAGAGGCCGTCGGGGTTGCCATGCCATCCCTTTTCGGCCGCTATCCCTCACCTCCGGACTGGCACGGCGAGAGAAAGCCATCCCAGGGGCGGCACGAATCCCGAAAGCCAACTACGCGTTGATGATCGGGACTCCAGCACAGAAACGCCTAGATCAGAAATTGGCGTGGGATGGGCGATTGGTGACGTAATGTCCAAAGAAAGCCCTTGAAGTGGCGCAGGCCAACTCGAGCTGCACCCAACCGCGTGCGGTGTACATCCGACGAGCCGGAACCCCGCGGACCGAGCAGGCGGCGACACCCACTGTCAGATGCGGCTTTCCAAACCGAAGCCTGACCATCCGAAGCACCCGCGACCATACGAGTGCGTTGACAGCCTGGTGAATTGGTCGATTTACATTCATGGCCCGAGCTCTGCCGCGCGTCGTAACGCATGACGCGTCGCTTGTTGACCATATCTCAGTTATCGGTACGCAACCACTGCGAGTTGCATCGTATGAAAGTAGTCGCACCCGTTGATGATTAGGTGATATGAGCAGGTCGCGGAGTTAATAGACCTCCTCGTTGTCGAACGGTCTGGTTTCGTCTGTCGCCCATACGTCCAGGTTGCGTAACAGTTCAATCACTTAATGATTGATTCAGCTGTTAGTTGAAACCTTGAGCGTGCCCTAGATGGCCGGCCTATGGCCGCCAATCAACCGCGCCTCACCTCCGAATGCCCTGTCCGCCAGCGTGTTTCGCATGCGCACTGTGAAAATCTATGTTATCCATGACGAAGTCGTGCGCTCGGCAATCCCGGTTGTCCCGGAACCGGCATCGAGGATTCGCCATGAAAATGAGACGAAACCGTTCGCCACTTTCGTGATACACCTGCAAAGCCCCTGGTCAGCGCATCGGCGTACGCCACGAAGTTTGAGACCGGGTGAGGTTTAGACCTTGCGAGTCAGGCTGATCACGAGCCGCCGGGGTAGCACTGTTGAGAACCTGGAGTGAGGGTCGATTCTAAGTGTAGAACGTGCCCGGCCGGTTGGTGAGGTCACCTGTAGCGCTCATGGGATGTCGTGCCAGTTACGAGCACTGATCCATTAGGTCGCCGCTGGGTGCTCTCAGGCTCGAAACAGGTTGAGGACAACCGGGTCGAGGAAGAGGTGATTGATGATCTTCGTGGGCGATGACTGGTCGGAAGACCACCACGATGTGTGTCTGATGGACCAAGCTGGTAAGCGGCTGGCATCGCGGCGACTGCCCGAGGGGCTGACCGGGATCCGGCAGCTGCACGAGCTGATTGCCGAGCACGCCGAGGAACCCGATCAGGTGGTGATCGGCATCGAGACCGACCGTGGCCTGTGGGCGGGAGCCCTGGCCGCGGCGGGCTATCAGGTGTTCGCGGTCAACCCGCTGGCGGCGGCCCGCTATCGCGACCGCCACCACGTCTCGGGGGGCAAATCGGATGCCTCCGATGCCAAACTGCTGGCCGATCTGGTACGCACCGATCGGCACAACCATCGCCCGATCGCCGGCGACAGTCTCGACGCGGAGGCGATCAAGGTGCTCGCCCGGGCCCATCAGAGCCTGATCTGGGCACGCACCCGCCACACCAACGGCCTGCGCAGCGCGTTGCGCGAGTACTACCCGGCCGCACTGCTGGCCTTCGAGGACCTCGCCCACGGCGATGCCCTGGGGGTGCTGGGGCGCGCACCGACCCCTGAGCAGGGCGCTCATCTGGACTTGCCGGCGATCCAGTCCGCGCTCAAACGCGGTGGGCGAAAACGCAATATCGCTGCACGTGCCCGCGACATCCGGGCCGCGCTACGCTCGGAGCAACTCGCCGCACCCGCCCCGGTCGCTGCGGCGTTCGGCGCCACCACCCGCGCCGCGGTGGGCATCATCGCCGAGCTGAACCGCCAGATCGCTGAGCTCGAGACCAGCCTGGCTGAGCATTTTGAGACACACCCGGACGCCGACATTTACCGCTCCCTGCCAGGACTTGGTGTCGTGCTCGGCGCCCGGGTGCTCGGTGAGTTCGGGGACGACCCGAACCGATACACCGACGCCAAGTCTCGCAGAAACTACGCCGGAACCTCACCGTTGACCGTCGCCTCCGGCAAGAAACGCGCCGTGCTGGCCCGCCACGTACGCAACCGCCGCCTCTATGACGCCATCGACCAATGGGCCCTCGGCGCGATCAACAACAGCCCAGGCGCGCGAGCGTTCTACGACCAGCACCGCGCCGCCGGAGACCTCCACCATCAAGCCCTGCGCGCCCTGGGTAATCGACTCGTCGGCATCCTGCACGGCTGCCTACGCCACCGCACCCTCTATAGCGAACACACCGCCTGGGCACACCGCCAAACCACCCAAGCCGCTTGACAAGTTACGAACCTGGGAGTCTACAGCGCCGCCGCCGGACCCCAGTACGGCACCGACCACCAGGAAGACGCGCAGGCTCCACTGGGCGGCACCCTGGAGCACCTCGATCCGACCAGCCTGGTCCTCGGCGAGAACGTGCGCGAATATCCGAACCTGAACAAGCCGTTCCTCGACAGCATCGCCGCGAACGCGGTGTCGTGGTGCCCCTCACTGCGATTCGCCACCACGACGGTGCGCTGGAGGTCCGCAACGGGCAGCGCCGCACCATGGCCGCGCGCAAGCTCCGTCTGAGCACCGTGCCGGTCTACTCGCTGCCCGCCACCGCAGCCGATACCGCCGCTGAAACGATCGACCGCATCGTGCACCAGATGGTCACCAACGACCACAGGTGTGATCTCACCGACGCTCAGCGTGCGCGCGAGGGATCCAGCAGATGATCGACGCCCTGTCCGTGACGAAGGTCGCGAAAATTCACCGGCTCAAGTTTGCGCCCTGCATCGTCGCGCGGCCGTCAGTGTCGGCGGAAGTACAAATCCCCGCCGGCGCCAGTTGCTGATAGATCTGCTCGTATCCCGAACCGAACTGCGCCACACCGAAGTTGGCGGCGACATGGCGCCGGCAGGCGGCCGGGTCCAGCGACGCCGCCCGCTCGATCGCGGCCGGTAACTCGGCCGGCCGGTCACGGATCAGGCCGGTCACACCGTCGATCACCACCTCCGGCACCGCCCCGCCGCGCAGCGCCACCACTGGCGTGCCGCATGCCATCGCCTCGATCATCACCATCCCGAACGGCTCCTCCCATAGCACCGGGAACAACAGACAGCGCGCACCGGCGAGCAGTTTGCGCTTGCTGACCGCGTCAGCCGGTCCGAAGAAATGGTCGCTGTCGGTGAGCAGCGGGCGCACTTCTTGTTCGAAGTAGGCCTTCTCGGCCGGTTCGTCGCACTTGCCCGCCAGCACCAGCGGGATGCCCGCCTCGTGCGCGGCCCGCACGGCCAGATGCGCGCCCTTATACGGGGCGAAGCGGCCCAGAAACAGCGCGTAGTCCTGCTTGTCTGCCCGGAACGGCCAGTCCTGCACGCGCAGTGCGTTGTGAACCCGGCCAACCCAATTCAGGTCCGGGGCCAGTTCGCGCTGTCGGTCGCTGATCGCTATCAGGCCGACCTCATCGCCCAGTTCGCGGTAGTACGGGTACAGGTCATCGTCGATCGGGCCGTGCACGGTCACCACGGTGGTGATCCCCAGCCCCCGGTACGCGGGCGCATTCAGCGGGCCCGCAAAGGTATGGTCGTGGACGATGTCGATACCGTCGGCCGCCGCGATGCACGCAACGGCGCGGCGCACTTTCAACGCGTTCATCACCTCCGGATACGGTTGCCCGAGCCGGTCGGGCAGCGTGCGATCCCACAGCGGCATGAACCGCGCCGCCGTACCCGCCCTACCCGCGCCGAGCAGCGTCACCTGGTGCCCCCGCGCGACCAGCGCATCGGCCAGGTCGGCCACCACGGCCTCTACACCTCCGTAGCCGGTGGGCGGAACATCGAAATACGGCGGCGCGACGAGCACAATCCGCAACGGACCTACCCGGCACATGTCGGCCGCCAATGGATCGCCCTGAATTCGAGTTACCTCAGCCGGAGTCGCCTGATTAACGAAATCCGTGCTCCGCATGCGTCTTTCCCTCCCTCATCACAACCGCGCGCACTCTCACTCAATGAGTGCTAATTAGGGTCCGGAGTGCCACTGGATGATCCATGATCGCTAGGGCCGGTAATGCGTTAACCACCCCTTGCAGTAAGCCGGATCGATCTCCTCAAAATGCCCTCACCATCGTGGGGTAGACGCCTCGGGGAGATGCTTGCCCGAGATTTGTTGTTCCGGTGGTGCTACCTGGTGCGCATCGAGCTGCGTCCGCCTACACGAGTCCAGATCAACAGAACGATGACGGCGCCGATGACGGAGCCGATGATCCCGGAGGGCTGGAGGAAGCCATCCGTAGCGTCCTTGTGGAAGATCAGGTATCCGAGGAATCCGCCCACGAACGAACCGATGACGCCGAGGACGATGGTCATCGCAGTAGACAAGTGTTGCTTGCCTGGAACGAGCAACCGCGCAAGTGCGCCGGCAACGAGTCCGACGATGACGATCGTGACAATGAGTCCAAGCATGGTGTAAGACTTTCTGGATCTCGCGCCGAGAGGGCGCTTGGAAATCGGGCCGGTCGAGCGGTTGCCCACGCTGACACAGTCCACCACCCCTACGGCGGGTTGGAATACACCCCTAGGGAGGTACTTTTAGGTGATGACTTCGCGCGTGAACGGTCCGATCACCGTGGCGATCGTCGACGACTACGACGTGGTGGTGATGGGCTTGGCCAACATGTTCGATCAGTACAGCGACCGCGTGGTTGTCGCCGAGCTCGACTCGAAACGAGGCTCTCGTCGACACCGTCGACATAGCTCTGTATGACTCTTTCGCCCAGCCAGAATCGGATCACGAAGAAGCCCAGCCAGAATCGGATCACGAAGAAATTGCCGTTCTTGTCGCCAATCCGCGCGCCCGGCGAGTTGTGGTCTACACCTGGAACTTTCACCCGGACCTCATCAATAGTGCGCGGCAGCAGGGAGCGCACGGCTACCTGTCGAAGACATTGCCCGCGCGCGAGTTGGTCATCGCACTGGAGGCAGTGCATGCCGGTGAGACGATCATCAGCGAGGTTCCGCCGCGCGCGCAGTGCCGTCGGACTCGATTGGCCCGACAGGGGCGAAGGGCTCAGCGATCGAGAGTCGGAGATCTTGGCCCTCATCACGCAGGGCAAGACCAATGCCGAGGTCGCAGCGCAGACATATCTGAGCCCGAACACCGTAAAGTCCTACATCCGCACGATCTACCGCAAGATCGAAGTCGGCAGTCGCACTCAAGCAGTCCTATGGGACGTCACCATCTAATCACCCCAGACCATCATCTCCAACGCCGCGTTGTAGTCCTGGCCACCCGACGGCCCGTCATCCTGCTTGGGTGGCAGTCCGAACCATTTCGTCGTAGGTCAGCACATGCACGGAACGGCACCAGCCACATAGCGCAGGACCCGAGTACGGATAGCCGCACGCGTGACAGACAGGGGTTACGGTCCGGTGCGGGGCCATCTGTTGCAGCTATCACTGGGGCGGGAGTCCTTTGGTCATGGACCAATTACCCATCGCAGGATGTGTTCAACCGGGAACTCGCGAAGGGTCGTGCGCCTCGATTGGTGCGATGGACGCCCCATCCGCGGGCTTCAAGACTGTTGGGGTGGTGCAACAAAAGCGAGCGACCCTTCGACGACCCTAATCCCAGGAAAAGGCGCGCATAGGCGCGTGTCGCTCGTCGCGGCACTCGGTGATGGCGGCAAAACACCGCCGTGGTCCACCTCCGCCGACACGGAAGGTCCCGCCGAATTGGTTTGGCTGGCACGTCATGCCGTGTACGGCCTCGCCTGATTCCTCGCCGTACTCGATACCGGCGGCCCCGGCTTCCCCCGATCGGTGGACAACCAATTCATCCGCCTCACCCGCCATTCGCCCGACATACAAGCGGGTTCGCGGCGGCACAGTTATTGCAGGGCCGGAACAAACCGACTGAACACATGAAAACCCTACTCTGACAGGAGAATTCACGAAATGAGCACAAACATTGCTCGCCGCGTCGCCCGCTGCATAGCGCTGCCGGCTGTGGCAGCCGGGATCATCGGCGGAGCTGCCCTGGGCCTGGCCGGCACGGCCAATGCCGCCGAGGGCAGTTGGCCGTACGACCCTCAGGTCCGTACGGGCATTGTGGCGGAGCCGAAAACCAAGGCGAAGCCACCTGCCGAGGCGTATCCCGGCGCCTGGTGGCACCGGCATAACGCTTGGTTTCTCGGATAGCGTGCCTGCACCTACAGTGAGACCCTCCCCGACCTAACTTGCGGGGAGGGTTCCCCTGGTTGGGGAAGATCATCGACGACGAGGATGCCGGGCAATGATCCCTCGGACGTGCCGAACCTGCGACCAGACGGTGTATGGGCCGCCATTCAATACTGTCGAGGTGATGCAACAAATCCTGGGCGAAGGGTGAAATTATCACTGCGGCTTCGTCCCACTCCCCTTGGGTGGTGGGCCACCTTCGTGCCGAGAAATGTACGAGTGATACATCCTTATTCTGATTGCCAACGCCAACTCGGCCCGTATTCTGCCTGGGGACGAAGGCGGACCCACTTGTGCCGGGCGCCCAAAGGCGCCGAGGCAATCGCCGAACAGATCACGATGCTTATCGGATCCGCACCCAGAGCCGCGCATCGATGGCCACCGCCCTGGCGTCCGCCATCGAGTCGACAATCGACTCCGGGTTCGACGGCTGCTACGCGACTTTATCGAGAAGACCGACGGCACTGAACGCCCCTGCACGGACGACGGGCAATGCCCTCGGACGGACAACCACAGACCCCGAACGAACGACACCTAACGGAACGGCTCCCGGACGGGCGAAGCCCGCGATGCCCGCTGTCCGCACTGCGAAACCGGCTTTGGCCTGGCGGTATCCGACGCGCACCCCGGCTGCGCTAAGGACCGTCAGCCCACCGACGCCCGGCAAAGCGAGAGCGGCCAGCGCCGCCAGTGAAACGGGAAGCACCCCGGCTGCGTTTAGGACCGTCAGCCCACCGACGCCTGACAGAGCGGCCAGCCCCGACAGTGGCCCGGATAGCAGGACTTCGCCGGAGGCAGACCGGAAAAACAACTGCACACCCATCGCAGTGGCGCCACTGGGGGCTAGCGGCGACATCCCGGGCAACGATGACGCTCGACATGCCTGGGTCATTGCGCAGAAAGCCGCCGGCGCAAGGCCCCCGAGCGGTGCCACCCAGGTTGCGATGCCGGCCACCGGCACGCCCGGGATAGCGGCAAATGCCCGCAGCAGCGGCAATTCCGACGCCACCCACGCATGCACGGCCGTCGACAGCGCAGCACTGTCGATACGTCCCCATGCGTCCACTACCGGCTCCACCCCGGTGATGCCGAACAAGAAGAAGGCAAGCTCGGACTGCGTTGGGTGAGCGGGACGACCGCACCGGCAACCGAGGCCAGCATGTCCTGAATCAACGCGCTGACATCCGAAACTGGCCCGACCATATTGGGAACCAGCGCCGCCACCTCAGAAACCGGCGCCACCTCAGAAACCGGCGCGACCTCGTTTGAGCCCGCGGCGATCTCGTTCGGAACCGCGGCGACTAGATCGGGAACCGCGGCGACTAGATCGGGAACCGCGGCGACGGGGCCCGAGTCTTTCTTTTCGTCCTTGGTGTCCGTGCCGCTCGGGTCGTCCTTCGGCTTTTCGCGCCGCCAGGTTCGTCCTTCGGCGTTTTCGCGCCGGTGGAAGGCTGGCCTGAAGCGTTGGTGCCGTTATCGCCGTGTGCGGCGGAACCGCTGGAACCGGAATCGGCGACGGCGACCGCGCCCCCACCCATCAGCAGGCCCGCTGCGAGCACGCACACACCTGCAACGAAACGAAAGTGCGACCGGAGCCCCATCTGGTCACCCCCGGCGAAAGGACCGCGCGCCAGCAGTAGGAGCGCTTAATTGTGGCAAGGCAGCACCCACGCACCGTGCCGATCGCAGCCTCAACCGGACCTCCCTCTCCATGGTCACAACCCATGCCTGGGGCCGTCACCCGTACTGCCTGTGCCGTCACCCGTTTTACCTCGGTGACGCGGCACGTAATTTTTGAACGCGTCTTTGACCTTCTCGCCGGCGTCTTTGAGGTTGGCCTTCGTCTGGTCGGCCTTGCCCTTGTTTTCAGTGCTCTTGTCGCCGGTGATCTTGCCGACCGCTTCTTGGGCTTTACCGGCAAGCTCTTGGATCTTGTTCTTCGCCTTATCCGCACCGCTCACAGTGTCTGCTCCTACCTAGCGGGAGTCGGCCTGTGTGGCCAACGTCCCGGACCTCGTGGGTTACCTCGTGGGCCGGGCGTCAAACGTCAGAGAGAGTCGGCACTGGCACTGTCTCAGTAAAGACCAGCATGGCCGGTGGCCGCGGATGATCGGGTATTTCGCCTCCGACGGGGATTCGACACCACTGCATCCATCGTTAGAACTGACCGCAGTTCGGTGTGGTGGGTACTCCGTTGAAGCGGCCGGTCACCCAGGCCATGCTTCGCTCACCGTCGACATAGCGGCTGTAGCAGGTTGTTGATGTCCGTCTTGTTGAACAATGGCGGCTGTTCGTTGGTCCAGAATTCGACGTCGGCGCCCATTGTGCACCAGTCCGCCGCTGTCTGGCGAGCAGCCTGATACGGGATAAGTGGATCCCAACGGTTGTGCGAGATGTACACCGGGCCTTCGGGTTTGATGTTACCGACCCGCTGTGCCGCGAGCAGGCTCTTGAACGGATCGTTGGAGATCAATGCGTTGAGATCGGTGTTGAACCAGAATTCCAGATGGCGGAATGCGTAATCGACGCCGCCCTGCAGCAGGCAGGTATGCCCGGACCAGTCGAGCATCTCCTGCCCACGCGGGGTCAGCACGTCGCGGATGGGTTCCTCGGTTTGGGGATAGGCCGCGATGATTCCTCGAATCAGGTACCCGGCCAGGACGGCAAGAAAATTGCCGTCGATGTCCGGGATGGCGGCCACTACGTCGGTGACCGGGGCGTCGGCGAAAGTGCCGACGAGGTGCAGAACCGGGCCGCTGAAGTGGCGAAAGCGCTCAGTCAGCGCA
>CAVPQY010000003.1:0-1176812 GCA_963707695.1 uncultured Actinomycetes bacterium
TCGCGCAGCCGCGACACGAGGGCCGCCGGACCGCCGGCGGGGGGCGGTGCCCCGCCGGCGGCCGACGTCTCGTCGAGGCGGCGCGCCGGGACGGCGCGCACGTCGTCCGGTCCCGCCGCCCCGAGCATCCGTCTGCTCCCGCTCGCTCCCGCCTCAGGCGGGCGCGGTCGCCGCGTCCGGGTGCGCCTGGAGCACCTCCTCACCGGACTCGCCCGTGCGGACGCGGTAGCTCTCGTCCACGGGCAGCACGAACACCTTGCCGTCGCCGACGGCGCCGGTCCGCGCGTGCTTGAGGATCGTCTCCACGATCGCCTGCACGTCACGGTCGGCGACGACGCACTCCAGCTTGACCTTGGGCCGCAGGTAGTTCGTCAGCTCCGCGCCGCGGTAGCGCTCCGTGATGCCCTTCTGGCGCCCGGAGCCCTTCACCTCGCTGATGGTCAGCGAGGGGAACCCCAGCTCGAGCAGCTCCATGCGGATGGGCTCGAACGCCTCGTGGCGGATGTAGGCCTCGACCTTCTTCACGCCGTCACCTCCTTCTGGGTCGGGATCGACGAGCCGTTCCCGCCCAGGACCGGCGGGACCGTGGTCGGCATCGCACCGTAGCCCACGAGCTCCGGGGCCGGGATGAACTGCTCGGGGTAGCCGTACATGCCGTGCTCGGAGATGTCGAGACCGGCGTCCTCCTCCTCGGCCGTGACGCGCAGGCCGTACGTCTTCTTGATGAGGAAGAAGGTCGCGTAGCTCGCCGCGAAGACGAACGCGAACACCGTCACGACGCCGAGCGCCTGGCGCCCGAGCTGCGTGAAGTCCCCCGTGTAGAAGAGGCCGCCCTCGCCGACCGCGTTGTACGCGGCCAGCACCGGCGCGGTGAACAGCCCGCAGGAGAGCGTCCCCCACACGCCGCACAGGCCGTGCGCCGTCAGCGCGCCCACGGGGTCGTCGATCTTGCGGTCGATCGCGTAGACCCCGAGCGGCACGATGACGCCGGCGACGAGGCCGATGACCACCGCCGCCCACGGCTCCACGTAGCCCGAGGGCGCCGTGATGGCGACGAGGGCGCCGATCGCGCCGTTGCCGGCCATGCCGATGTCGATGGTCTTCTGCACGCGGTAGGAGGTGAGGAGCGCGCCGAGCACGCCGGCGCAGGCCGCGAGCTGCGTGGTCAGCACGATCTCGGTGAAGCGCCCGTCGAGCGCGTTGAGCGTCGAGCCCGGGTTGAACCCGAACCAGCCCAGCCACAGGATGAGCACCCCGAGCCCGAAGAGCGGCATGTTGTGCCCCGGGATGGCCCGGGGCTTGCCGTCCGGCCCGTACTTCCCGAGCCTCGGCCCGAGGAGCAGGAGCACCGCCAGGGCCCCGGTCGCGCCGATGAGGTGGACCGCCGTCGACCCGGCGAAGTCCTGCATGCCGATCGAGGTCTGCAGCCAGCCGCCGCCGAAGACCCAGCCCGAGGCGATCGGGTAGATCAGCGAGCTGAAGACGATCGCGTAGATGACGTACACGCCGAACTTCACCCGCTCGAGCGTCGTGCCCCAGACGATGGCCAGCGAGACGGCGCAGAACACGAACTGGAAGAACCACTTCGACTCGATCGTCGCGTCCGACAGGCCCATGATCGGGAACGCCGTCAGCGGGTCGCCGTAGTCGCGCAGGAAGAACCCGTGCGTGCCGATGACGTGGCCGGCACCACCACCGAAGGCGAACGCGAAGCCGACGGCCCAGTACAGGAGCGCCGCGATCGAGAAGTTGGTGAGGATCTTCGCGACCACCGTGCCGGCGTTCTTGCCGCGCGAGAAGCCGATCTCCAGCAGCGCGAAGCCGGCCTGCATGAACATGACGAAGCAGCCCGCCACGATCACCCACAGCGAGTTGATGCCGACGCTGTCGGCGAGGCTTCCGGCGCCGGCGGCGTCGAAGGTGTCGGCCATCGCAGCTGCCGGGAGCAGCAGCGACGCCACGAGGCCGAGGCTGATGGCCCGGACCACGGTCGAACGTCTCATGGATCCTCCTGGTTCGAGTGCGTCTTGCACTCTGCAGGCCCGCCGGTCCATGGTCTTGAGCCCCGTGTCGAAAGATCGGCGCGGATCTTTCGCCCTCCGGTCGAGTGGTCCGGGCAGGGGCCGACGCCAGGGCGAATCGGGCGCCCCGAACGTTCGACACGTGGACAACGACGCGCGGGCGCGCGAGCTCTACGCTCCGGCCCAACATGAGCAGAACGCGCCAGCAGAACGTCACCGCCGCCCAGTGGTCCGCCAACGGCGAGGCCCTCGGGGCCCAGGACCTCACCGAGCCGGGCATCCACCCGTTCGGCGAGAACGTCTTCTCCCCCGCCGTGCAGCGCGAGCGGCTGCCCGCCGACGTCTTCGAGGCGCTGCAGGCCACGCTGGACCGCGGCGAGCCGCTGGATCCGTCGCTCGCCGACGTGGTGGCCAAGGCGATGCGCGAGTGGGCCATGGAGCGCGGGGCGACGCACTACACGCACTGGTTCCAGCCCCTGACCGGCATCACGGCCGAGAAGCACGACTCCTTCTACGGCCCCGACGGCGACGGCACCGCCGTCGCCGAGTTCTCCGGCAAGGAGCTCATCCAGGGCGAGCCGGACGCGTCGTCCTTCCCCACGGGCGGCCTGCGGGCGACCTTCGAGGCGCGCGGCTACACGGCCTGGGACCCGACCTCGCCGGCGTTCCTCCTCGAGAACCCCAACGGCGCGCTGCTGTGCATCCCCACGGCCTTCGCGTCGTGGACGGGCGAGGCGCTGGACCACAAGATCCCGCTCCTGCGCTCGATGGACGCGCTGTCGCGCTCGGCCATCCGCGCGCTGCGGCTGCTCGGGGACGAGACCGCCCAGCGCGTCTTCACCACGGTCGGGCCCGAGCAGGAGTACTTCCTCATCGACGAGCAGTACTTCTTCGAGCGCCCCGACCTGTACACGACCGACCGCACGCTCTTCGGCACCAAGCCGCCCAAGGGCCACGAGCTCGACGACCACTACTTCGGGTCGATCCCGGAGCGGATCCTCGCGTTCATGATGGAGAGCGAGCTGGAGCTGGCGAAGCTCGGCGTCCCGGTCAAGACGCGCCACAACGAGGTCGCGCCGAACCAGTACGAGATCGCGCCGATCTTCGAGAACTCCAACGTGGCCTGCGACCACCAGCAGCTCACGATGCAGGTCCTGCAGAACGTCGCGCGCAACTACGGGCTCGTCGCGCTCCTGCACGAGAAGCCCTTCGCCGGCGTCAACGGCTCCGGCAAGCACAACAACTGGTCGATGGGCACCGACACGGGCGTCAACCTGCTCGAGCCGGGGGCCACGCCGCACCAGAACGTCCAGTTCCTCTTCTTCTGCACCGCGGTGCTGGCCGCCGTCGACAAGCACCAGGCGCTGCTGCGCGCCTCGGTGGCGAACGTCGGGCAGGACCACCGCCTGGGCGCGAACGAGGCACCGCCCGCGATCATCTCCGTCTTCCTGGGCGCCGAGCTCGAGAAGGCCTTCAACGCGATCGAGTCCGGCCAGGGCGACCCGGCCACCCCGGCGTCGTTCCTCGGCCTGGGCACGGACGTCCTGCCCCCGCTGCCCAAGCACGGCGGCGACCGCAACCGGACCTCGCCGTTCGCCTTCACGGGCAACAAGTTCGAGTTCCGCGCGGCCGGGTCGAGCATGTCGCTCGCCTTCCCGAACACGGTCCTGAACACGATCGTGGCCGAGGCGGTCGACGCGCTGACCTACGAGGTCGAGGAGCACACGAAGGGCGGCGCCTCGATCGACGAGGCGATCATCGCGGTGGTCCGCCGCGCCTACGGCGCCCACAAGCGGATCGTCTTCGACGGCGACAACTACTCCGACGCCTGGCACCAGGAGGCCGAGCGCCGCGGCCTGTCGAACCTCAAGACCACGCCGGACGCCCTGCCCTGGCTCGTCGAGCACCAGACCGTGCAGGCCTTCGAGGGCTACGGCGTGCTGAACGAGCGCGAGCTCCAGGCCCGCTTCGAGGTGCTCGCCGAGCAGTACGCGACGAAGCTCAACATCGAGGGCGAGACGGCCGCGTCGATCGCGCGCACGATGATCCTCCCGGCGGCCCTGCGCTACCTGGCCGAGCTCCAGGCCGCCGGCCACAAGGGGCTGATCACCCAGGCCGAGACGCTGCTCAACGAGCTCGTCGACGCGGTGGGCGAGCTCGAGGCGCGCAACGCCGAGCCCGGCGACCTCGGGTCGCTCGAGCACGCGAAGTGGATGCGCGACAACACGATCCCGGCCATGGAGCGCGTGCGCGCGGTGGCCGACCAGCTCGAGCGCGTCGTGGCCGACGATCTCTGGCCGCTGCCGAAGTACTCCGAGATGCTGTTCATCAAGTAGCGACGCGCCGGACCTGCGCCGTGCCGGAAGGCCCCGCATCCCGCGGGGCCTTCCGCGTTCGGCCGTCCGAAGGCAAGGGGCAGGCCAGGGACCTCCACGGGCGCGACGGGCGGAGCAGACGAGCAGGCTGGTGGCGTCCCACCGCCGCCGAACGCGCGCCGGGGGAGCACCGCCCATGTCCGTCACCGATCCCGCCCGCAGCGCGCTCTCGGCCCTCGACGGCGCGCCCGTCTGGCTCAACTCCGAGCCGCTCACGGCCGAGGGGCTCCGCGGCCGGGTCGTCCTGGTCGACTTCTGGACGTACTCCTGCGTGAACTGGCTGCGCACGCTGCCGTACGTCAGGGCGTGGCACGAGCGGTACCGCGACCGCGGGCTCGTCGTCGTCGGCGTGCACGCGCCCGAGTTCGGCTTCGAGCACGAGCTCGACAACGTGCGTCGCGCGGCCGGCGAGCTGGACGTCGGCTACCCGATCGTCATCGACAACGACTTCACGATCTGGCGGTCGTTCGGGAACCGTGCCTGGCCGGCCCTCTACCTCGTCGACGGCGACGGTCGCGTCCGGTTCCGTCACCTCGGCGAGGAGGCCTACGAGGAGACCGAGCGGGCCGTCCAGCAGCTCCTGGGCGTCGCCGACGAGCTCGTCCGCGTCGACGCCGGCGGCCTCGCCGAGGCGGCCGACTGGGGTGCGCTGAGGTCCCCCGAGACCTACCTCGGGCACGCCCGCGGCGAGCGTCGCGCCGACCGGCCCGCCGACCTCGCGCTGAACCAGTGGGCGCTCGCCGGCGAGTGGTCGGTGGGCGAGGAGGCCGCCGTGCTCGACGCGGGCCCGGGCTCGATCGCCTACCGCTTCGAGGGCCGCGACGTCAACCTGGTGCTCGCGCCGCCGGCCTCCGGCGCCCCGGTCCGCTTCACCGTGCTCCTCGACGGCGAGCCGCCCGGGGCGGCCCACGGGCTCGACGTCGACGAGTCCGGCGACGGCACGCTGTCCGAGCCGCGGATGCACCAGCTCGTCCGCCAGCGAGGGCCCATCCGCCGACGGACCTTCGAGATCGCCTTCGACGGCCCCGGCGTGCACGCGTACGTCTTCACGTTCGGCTGACCGGAACGCCGCGCCGCGCGCGCGCGCCGGGCCGCGCCGTGTGACCCGGCCCTAACACATCAACTCAGGTTGATGTATCCTCCGACGCGTGGGTGCCTCGGTGCAAGCTGGCTCGCCCTCACCGCCGCGGTTCCTGCGGCTCGCGGGCCACCCGCTGCGTTGGCGGCTGCTGAGCGAACTGGCTCGCAGCGATCGGCGGGTCGGCGAGCTGTGCGAGCTGGCCGGGCAGCGCCAGAGCCTGGTCTCCTACCACCTGCGCCGACTGCGCGAGGGCGGAGTGGTCTCGGCGCGGCGCAGCCTCGCCGACGGCCGTGACACCTACTACGTGCTCGACCTGGCGCGCTGCGGCGAGTTGCTCGCCCGCGCCGGCGCCTCGCTGCACCCCGGCCTCGCCTCGGGTGGCGCGTCGGACCCCGCCCAGGCCGGCGGCCTGGCACGAGCGAGCGTGCTGTTCCTCTGCACGGGCAACAGCGCGCGCTCGCAGATGGCTGAGGCGCTGGCCGAACAGCTCTCCGGTGGCGCGGTGCGCGCCGCCAGCGCCGGCAGCCATCCGAAGCCACTGCATCCCAACGCCGTGCGGGTGATGCGGGGCCGCGGGATCGATCTCGCAGGCCGCCGTTCCAAGCACCTCGATGAGGTCACGAGCCGGCACTTCGACTACGTGATCAGCGTCTGCGACCGCGTGCGCGAGATCTGTCCCGAGTTCCCCGGGACACCGCAGGCGATCCACTGGAGCGTCCGCGACCCGGCACGCGAGCCGGGAACCGACGACGAGACCCTGCCGGCCTTCGCGCGCGTCGCCGCCGAGCTCGAGACGCGCATCGGCTTCTTGTGCGAGGCCATCAGGCACACCACCGACTCCCGGGAGGTCAGCCAGCATGCCTGACGAGTTCGTCAACGTCCGCTACATGGTCGACGACGTCGAGACCGCCGTCGCCTTCTACACCACCCACTTCGGCTTCGAGCTGCGCTCCAGCGCCGCCCCGGCGTTCGCCGACGTCGTCCGCGGCGGTCTGCGTCTGCTGCTGAGCGGCCCCGCCAGCTCGGCCGGGCGACCGATGCCCGACGGGCGCACCCCGCAGCCCGGCGGGTGGAACCGGATCCACCTGATCGTCGAGGACCTCCCCACCGACGTCGCGCGACTGCGAGCCGCGGGGCTGACCTTCCGCAACGACATCGTCAGCGGACCGGGCGGCAAGCAGATCCTGCTCGACGACCCCGCCGGCAACCCGATCGAGCTCTTCCAACCCGCGGGCGCCTGAGCCCAAGCGGTCCGGCCGCCCAGGACGACGCCGTGCTGCCCGACGATGCCCGGCACGCCTGCGCGTCTAGTCCGCGACGAAGGCCTCGAGGCCCAGTCCGGCGACCCGGGCGGGCCCGTCCAGCGCGTCGATGGCCGCGATGCGGCCGCCGACGACGGTGAAGGCGAGCACCGCGACCGGTACGCCCGCCTCGGTGGCCACGAAGCCGGCCGTGCCGTCGACGACCGCCGGGTGCGCCGCGCGGTCGGACGAGAAGAACCGGGCGCGCGCGGCGACCGCCCGGGCGCCCTGGACGAGCCGCAACGCGCCGCTGCCGTCGTCGGCCCGCAGGACGACGTCGGGGTCCAGCACCGCGAGCAGGTCCTCGAAGTCGCCGCCGCGGGCCGCGGCCAGGAACGCGTCGACGACCTCCCGGTCGGCGGTGGGCGCGTCGCGGTCCGCGCCCTGGACGCGGCGCCGTGCCCGTGAGGCCAGCTGGCGCGCCGCGGCCGGCGACCGGTCCACGATCGGCGCGATGTCCTCGAACGGCACCGCGAACATGTCATGGAGCACGAAGGCCAGGCGCTCGGCCGGCGGCAGCGTCTCCAGCACGACGAGCAGCGCGGCGCCGACGGCGTCGGCGGCCAGCGCCTCGCCCTCCGGGTCCGGCGCGGCGTCGTCCGCTCGCGTGATGACCGGGTCCGGCAGCCGCCCGGCCTCGAGCGCCTCCTCGCGGCGGCGCTTGCGCGCGTCGAGCATCGTCAGGCACACGCGCGACACCACCGTGGTCAGCCAGCCGCCGAGGTTGTCCACGTCGCTGCTGTCGGCGCGGGCCACGCGGATCCATGCCTCTTGCAGCGCGTCGTCGGCCTCGGTCCGCGAGCCCAGAAGTCGCGTGGCCACGGCGTGCAGATGAGGGCGGTGCGCTTCGAAGGCGTCCATCTCGTCACATCCTCGGGAGTCGGTCGGTCAAGGGGGTGACCGACGTCAACCACCCGATGTGACAACGGAGCCGAGAGCACCATGCTGATGACCGCCCGCATGACCAACCCCGCCTTCGCCGTCGCCGGCGCGATGGACGCGCTCAACGCGCTGTCGAAGACCATCAGCCGCGCCCGCGTGCCGATCAGCCGCGAGCTCGTGCACCTGCGCGCCAGCCAGATCAACGGCTGCAGCGTCTGCGTCGACCTGCATGCCAAGGCGGCGCGCAAGGCCGGCGAGAGCGAGGAGCGCGTCTTCGCCGTCGCCGCCTGGCGCGAGACGCCGTACTTCAGCGAGGCCGAACGCGCCGCGCTCGCCCTGACGGAGGCGCTCACCCGCCTCGCCGACCGGGCCGACCAGGTGCCTGACACGCTCTGGGACGCAGCCGTCGAGCACTTCGACGAGGCGCAGCTCGGCGCGCTCGTGGTCGACATCGCGACGGTCAACCTCTGGAACCGCCTGAACATCGCCACCCGGCAGATCGTCGGCGACCAGAGCTGGTGAGCGGCGACCAGAGCTCGTGAGGTCGTGCCCCGGGCGATCGGTGCGCCCGAATGCGCTGCTTGCACGGATGCGAGCCGCGCGCCCGCGCGAGACCCTTCGGGCGGCAACTTCGGGCAGCAACGCGAAACGGTGCCGAGCCCGTCGCGCGCCGGCCGGCGCGGGCGCCGGCGCCGGCGCCGGCGCCCGGCGGCCTAGGTCGCCGGCGCGCGGCGGATGCGGCCCGAGCCCTCGCCGCGCGTGGCCTCCGGCTCGGGGACCACCGGCCGCAGCAGCGCCCAGGCGAGCATCCCGATCGCCACGACGAGCATGCCCAAGCCGGTCCAGAGGTTGATGTTGATGCCGTCGGCCTTCGTCTTGACCTCGTGGCTGCCCACGATCCCGGCGACGACGAGGATCACCCCGTAGAGCAGGAAGACGCCGCCGATGATGCGGCGCAGGTCGAAGCGGTTGGCCGCCCGCGCGGCGGCGACCTCGTCCTCGTCGGTCTCGCCGACGGACGGGGTCTCCGGGCCGCGGAAGGGGTGCTGCTGCTCGCTCATGTCCGTGCCTCTCTAGAAGAAGATGATGTTCAGGATCAGGACCAGGCCGAGCGCGCCGCCGGCGAGCAGCCAGACGGAGCGGTACCACACGTCGTCGCCCTTGATCGAGTCGTCCTCCTGCGTCTCCCGGTTGAGGCCCCAGACCAGCCCGCGCAACTCGGAGTCGGGCTTGGGCTGCGTGACCAGCGAGACGACGACCGTGACGATCGCGTCGACGATGAACGCGATGCTCGCGCCCCAGAAGCTGGCCGCGAGCTCGGACCCGAGGTTGAGGTCCCCGCGGCTGTAGAAGAAGTGCGTGAAGAACGCGCCCAGGAAGCCGGCGATCATCCCGAGCACGCCGGCCAGCGGCGTCGAGCGCCGCCAGAACATCGCGATGATGAACGTGGCGAACAGCGGCGCGTTGAAGTACGAGAACAGCAGCTGGACGTAGTTCATGATGTTCGAGTAGCCCTTGGCGATGAACGCCGTGGCGATCGAGATCACCAGGCCCCCGAACGTCGCGAAGCGCCCGACGCGCAGGTAGTACTGCGGGTCGCGGCCCTTGACGACGTAGGACTGCCAGAGGTCGTACGTGAACACCGTGTTGAACGAGGTGACGTTCGCCGCCACCCCGGCCATGAACGCGGCCAGCAGCCCGGTCACCGCGATCCCGAGCATGCCCTCGGGCAGGTAGCGCCCGACGAGCAGGGGGATCGCGTTGTTGTACTGGAGGTTCGGGTCCTTGCCGCCGAGGCCCTTGACGGTGACGAGCGCGACGAGCCCGGGGATGATGGTCAGCGCCGGGATGAAGATCTTCGGGTAGGCGCCGATCAGCGGCGTGCGTCGCGCGGCCGACAGGTTCTTGGCCGACAGCGCGCGCTGGACCTCGGCGAAGTTCGTCGTCCAGTACCCGAAGGACAGCACGAAGCCGAGCCCGAAGACGATCGCGATCCAGTTCGCGTCGATGGGGTTGGTGACGTGGCCGATGCCCGTCCCCTGCCACGCGTGCAGCCCCTGCTCGCCGAGCTTGGACTGCTTGACGCGGTCCGACAGCCCGTTCCAGCCACCCATGTCGTGCAGGGCGACGATCGTCAGGGGGACGAGCGCCGCGACGATGATGAAGAACTGCAGGACCTCGTTGTAGATCGCGGAGGTCAGGCCGCCGAGCGTGATGTAGACGAAGACGACGGCCGCGGCCACCAGGATCGCCGTCGTGATCGACCACCCGAGCATGAGGTGGATGACCAGCGCGAGCGCGAAGAGGTTCACGCCCGAGATCAGGACCGTGGCGATCGCGAAGCTCATCGCGTTCCAGAGGTGGGCGGCGTCGCCGAAGCGCAGGCGCAGGTACTCGGGGACGCTGCGGACCTTGGCCCCGTAGTAGAAGGGCATCATCACGATGCCCAGGAACACCATCGCCGGGACGGCGCCGATCCAGTAGAAGTTGACCGTCGCGACGCCGTACTGCGCGCCGTTGGCGGCCATCCCGAGGATCTCGAGCGCGCCCAGGTTCGCGGCCACGAAGGCCAGCCCGGTCACCCAGGCGGGCAGCGAGCGGCCCGAGAGGAAGAAGTCGAGGTCCGTCTTGATCGAGAGGCGCGCGACCGCGCCGATGCCCAGCACCACCGCGAAGTAGATCGCCAGGATCGTGTAGTCCAGCGCGCTCGCGTCCAACCTCAGCATCGGGGACTCCCCTCCCTCGCGGACAGTGGCGACAACCGACCCGAGGCCGTGCTGCTCACTGCGCCGACCTTCCAAACAGCCCGGCCCCCACGGAGCGGCGGGCTGCGGGCCGCTGCCTAGGCGACGGCGCCGCGGGCGGCGGGGAGCCCCTCGCTGAGCAGCGCGGCGGGGTGCTCGCGCGTCAGGCGCTCGGCCTGCTCGCGCCGGATGCCCGCGGCGGCGAGGGCGCCGACGGCGTGGGTCAGCACCGCCCCGCGACCGAGCCGGTGGGCGTCGGAGGCGAGGACCAGGGCCCGGCCCGTGCGGACGAGGTCGAGCGCCACGGCCTGGGGCTCGTGCCCGTGCGTGCCCAGGACGGACGAGGCGTTGACCTGGGCCGCGCAGCCCTCGTCCAGCAGGACGTCGAGCAGGTCGGGCGCGGCGCGCACCGCGGGCGAGCGCTCCGGGTGGCCGACGAGGACCCCGAGCCCCTCACGGCGCACCGCGCGCACCGCGTCGGCGAACGGGGCCGGGTCGCGCCCGCGCAGCGGCGCCTCCAGGAGCACCCAGCGCGCCCCGGGCGGCCCCTGCGCCACCGCCTCCAGGTCGGCCCGGGTCAGGCCGTCGAGGTCGTCGTGGGCGACCTCGGCCCCCGGGCGGACGTCGAGCGCGATCCCCTCCTGCTCCAGCGCCGCGCGCAGCGCCTCGGTCCGCTGCGCGACCTCGGCCAGGATCCCGGCCTCGACCAGGTCGCGGATGTGCGGGGTGACGGTCACGACCCCGGTCCCGTCGTCGACCGTCTGCCGCGCCAGCGCGAGCGCCTCGGACAACCCGGCCGGCCCGTCGTCGACGCCGGGGAGGAGGTGGAAGTGCAGCTCGGTGCGGGGCAGGGCCACGACCCCAGGGTGGCAGCCCCGGCTAGACGAGCCGCTCGGCCAGCGCGTCGACGGCGGCCGCGTTGTCGCGCAGGAGGCGCGCGCCCTCCTCGCGCAGCGCCGCCATGTTCCGCGGCGACGCGTCGTCGAGGTCGTCGCTGGCCAACCCCAGGTCGGTCTGGAGTCGCACGTAGCGGTCCGGGCCCAGGAGCTGGGCCGCCTCGAAGTCGGTCGTGTCGGCGACCCCGTCGAACACCACGTCGACGATGGAGCGCGCCCACTCCAGCGCGCCCCAGCCGCGGACGCGCTCGTAGGCCAGCGGCCGGGTGTGCGAGCCCGTGCCGAGCGACAGGACGAGCTCGACCTCGCCGAGGCGCCCGGCGCGCGCGACGTCGGCGACGGCGCACAGCACGGGGTTCGTGGCGAAGACGCCGCCGTCGATGAGCGCGTAGGTGGCGTCGCCCGCGAGGTCGCCGACGCGCGCCGGCTCGAAGTACGTGGGCGCCGCGGCCGACGCGCGGCAGGCGTCGGCGAGCGTGAAGTCGTAGACCGGGTCCGCCCGGGCGCGCGCGGAGCGGAAGAAGAACGCCTCTCGGCGCTCGATCTCGTAGGCGGTGATGAGCACGTCGGTCAGCGCGTCCGAGAGCCGGCTCCCGTCGAGGTAGCGGCGCAGGGCCGCCTCGAGCCCGCCGTCGTCGTAGCGCTCGTCGAACCAGCCGTCGACCGAGCGGATGCGCTTCAGCAGCGAGCGGTCGAAGATCTCCGGGCCCTCGGCCTCGTAGAGGCCGAGCAGGTCGCGGGCGCTGTACCGCGGTCCGGCGTCCTGGCCCGCGCCGCCCTCGTCGCCCGGCCGCGTCAGCGCGGCGGCCAGGATGCCGCCCGTGGAGGTGCCGGCCACGAGGTCGAAGAGGTCGGCGACGCGGCGCCCCGTGCGGTCCTCGATCTCGGCCAGGACCAGCGCGGGGATGATCCCGCGGATCCCGCCGCCGTCGATCGCGAGGATGCGCACGGTCCAGCCCTACCCCTTGGCCGGATCGCGCGCAACCTTGACGGAGCTGTGTCAAGGTTCCGCTAGAGTTCGGTCGATGCGGGACTACCTCGATGCCATCCGCAGCCGGGTCGTCGTCTTCGACGGCGGCATGGGCGCCACGCTCGAGCAGTTCGACCTCTCGCTCGAGCGCGACTACCGGCTCCCCGGGCGCGCGCACGAGGCGCTCGTGCTCAACCGGCCCGACGTGATCGAAGGCGTCCACGCCTCGATGCTCGACGCGGGCGCCGACGTCCTGGAGACCGACTCCTTCCAGGCCTCGCGCCTGAAGCTCGAGGAGTGGGGCCTGGCCGACGAGACCCTCGAGATCAACCGCCGCGCCGCCGAGATCGCCCGCAAGGCCGCGGGCGAGCACCGCTTCGTCGCCGGATCGATCGGCCCCACGGGCCACCTCCCCGCCTCCAACGACCCGACGCTCGGCGCCATCACCTTCCGCGAGCTCGTCGACGTCTTCGCCGAGCAGGCCCAGGGGCTCGTCGAGGGCGGCTCCGACCTCCTCATCATCGAGACCGCGCAGGACATCCTCGAGGTCAAGGCCGCGATCTTCGGCGCGCGCGAGGCGTTCCGCCACCTCGGCCGCTCCGTCCCGATCCAGTGCTCGGTCTCGTTGCTGCCCAACGGCGGCAAGATGCTCCTGGGCACCGACATCAGCGCCGTGCTCACGACGCTCGAGGCGCTGAAGGTCGACGCGATCGGCCTGAACTGCTCCACCGGGCCCGAGGACATGCGCGACGCGATCCGCTACCTCGGCGAGCACGCGTCGGTGCCGGTCCACTGCATCCCGAACGCCGGCCTGCCGCTGCAGGGCCCCGACGGCGAGACGATCTTCCCCGAGGAGCCGGGGCCGCTGGCCGAGGTCCTCGGCGGCTTCGTCGAGCGCTACGGCATCTCGGTCGTCGGCGGCTGCTGCGGCACGACGCCCGAGCACATCGCGGCGATCCGCGAGCGCTGCGCGGGAGACCGTGCGGCCACCCCGCCCGCGCGGCCCGCGCCCGGCGAGGCGCGCCTGAGCTCGATGATGACCGCGGCGCCGCTCGTGCAGGACCCGCGGCCGACGCTCGTCGGCGAGCGCGTGAACTCGCAGGGCTCCCGCAAGGCCAAGGAGCTCCTGCTGGCCGACGACTACGACGGCCTCGTGCAGGTCGCGGAGGACCAGGTCGAGGGCGGTGCGCACGTGCTCGACGTGTGCGTCGCGCTCACCGAGCGCCAGGACGAGGACGAGCAGATGCGCCAGACGGTCAAGCGCATCTCCCTGACCCAGCCCGCGCCGATCCAGGTCGACTCCACCGAGCCCGAGGTCATCCGGCTCGCCCTGGAGCAGATCCCGGGCCGCGCGATCGTCAACTCCGTCAACCTCGAGGCGGGGCCGGACAAGCTCAACGTCGTCGCCCCGCTCGCCGTCGAGCACGGCGCGGCGCTCATCGCGCTGACCATCGACGAGGTCGGCATGGCCAAGACGGCCGAGCGCAAGGTCGAGGTCGCCCGCCGGATCGCCGAGCTCTGCGACGGGCACGGGCTCGACCGCGAGCTGCTCGTCTTCGACGTGCTGACCTTCACGCTGACGACCGGCGACGAGGAGTGGCGCCCGTCGGCGGTCGAGACGATCGCGGGCATCCGCCGCGTCAAGGAGGAGCTACCCGGGGTCAAGACCTCGCTCGGCGTCTCCAACGTCTCGTTCGGCGTCTCCCCCGGCGCCCGCGCGGTCCTGAACTCGGTCTTCCTGCACCACGCCGTCGAGGCCGGGCTCGACCTGGCGATGGTCAACCCGAACCACATCACGCCCTACGGCGAGATCGGCGGGCTCGAGCGCGAGCTGGCCGACGACCTCGTCTTCAACCGCCGCGAGGACGCGCTCGAGCGCTTCATCGCCCACTTCGAGTCCAAGGGGGCCGAGGAGGAGGCGGTCGGCGCCGGCGATCCCACCGAGGGCATGGAGCCCGAGGAGGCGCTGCACTTCCACATCCTGCGGCGCAAGCGCGACGGCGTGGAGGACTGGATCGACCGCTCCGTCGAGAAGATCGGCGCCGTGCCGACGCTCAACGAGGTCCTGCTGCCGGCGATGAAGGAGGTCGGCGACAAGTTCGGGGCCGGCGAGCTCATCCTGCCCTTCGTCCTGCAGAGCGCCGAGGTCATGAAGCGCGCGGTCGCGCGGCTGGAGAACTACCTCGACCGCATCGAGGGCTACACGAAGGGCACGGTCGTCCTGGCGACGGTCTTCGGCGACGTCCACGACATCGGCAAGTCGCTCGTCAACACGATCCTGACGAACAACGGCTACACGGTCGTCGACCTCGGCAAGCAGGTGCCGATCTCGACGATCATCGACGCGGCCAAGGAGCACGAGGCGACCGCCATCGGCCTCAGCGCGCTGCTCGTGTCGACCTCGAAGCAGATGCCGGCCTGCATCCAGGAGCTGCACGCGCAGGGGCTCGACTACCCCGTGCTCATCGGCGGCGCGGCCATCAACCGCGACTTCGGCCTCCGGGCGCTCTACCCCGGCGGGCGCGAGAGCGAGGACGTCTACGGCGCCGGCGTCTTCTTCTGCAAGGACGCCTTCGAGGGGCTGGCCAAGATGGACGCCATCGTGGAGCCCGACCGCCGCGAGGAGCTCGTGCGGTCGACGATCGACGCCGCGCAGCGGCTGCGCCAGAAGGGGCCGGAGCCCGAGGCGCTGCCCACCGACGACGACTCCGTCCGCTCGGCCGCGCGCACCGACGTCCCCGTCCCGACGCCGCCGTGGTGGGGCGTGCGGGAGCTCGACGTCGACCTGGACGAGCTCTTCCACCACCTCGACACCCACGTCCTGTTCAAGCTCCACTGGGGTGGGCGCGGCGTGAAGGGCGACGCGTGGCAGAAGCTCTTGCGCGAGGACTTCCAGCCACGGCTGGAGCGCATGTGGCGGGAGCAGGACTACCTGCGCCCGCGCGCGCTCCTGGGGTACTTCCCGTGCTACTCCGAGGGCAACGACCTCGTCGTGCTCGACCCCGAGGACCGCGAGACGGTGCTGACGCGCTTCGTCAACCCGCGCCAGCCCGGCCACGACCGCATCTGCTTGTCGGACTTCTACCGCTCCAAGGAGAGCGGGGACCTCGACGTCGTCGCGCTGCAGGCCGTCACGGCCGGCTCGGAGGTCACCGACCTCATGGCGCGCCTCGAGGCCGACGGCGAGTTCGCCGAGCAGCTCTTCGTCCACGGGCTGGGCGTCCAGACCGCCGAGGGCCTGGCCGAGTACGTCCACGCGCAGGTCCGACGCGACTTCGGCATCGCCCCGACGCAGGGCCGGCGCTACTCGTGGGGGTACCCGGCGGTCCCCGAGCAGTCCGAGCACGAGAAGGTCGACGCGCTGCTGGACCTCTCGCAGATCGGCATGGCGCTGTCGGGCGGCTTCGCGCCCGAGCCCGAGCAGTCGACGCTCGCGATCGTCGCGCACCACCCGCAGGCGACGTACTTCGGCATGAAGTCCGGCTTCCTGCCCAAGAGCGAGCGCCAGGCCGCCGACGAGGTCATCGCCGGCAGCGAGCGCGACCCGACCCGGGCCGCCACGCTGCCCGACGCGGACCCCGCCGACGCCGGCGAGGAGCCGCCCCCGCGCGAGGAGCCCCGGGCGGCGGCGGCGCAGGCCGCCGGCTAGCCGCCGAGCGCCGCTTCACGGCGGCGCCGGCGCAGGGTCCGGGCGGCCGCGACGGCGACGGCGCCCAGCAGCACCCAGGGGAGCGCGACGGCGACGGCGACGATGGCCACGCCGGCGACGACCTCGAGCACCCGCCGCGCGTCGTGCCAGGCGTCGCCGGGCGTCCACGGGCCGCCGGGGGCGGCCGCCGCGCCGCGGCGGCCGCTCGCGGTGACGGACAGGTCGACCGTGGCGTACCGCACGCGGCGCAGCAGCGTCGCCCGGGCCCGGTCCAGCCGCGCCGCGCGGGCGTCGGCGCGGGCCAGCCGCTCGCGCAGGCGCACGGCGTCGTCGCCGGTCGCGGTCGCGAGGGCGGCGACGAGCGCGCGGTGCTCGATGCGGGCGTCGCGCAGGCCGGACGTCGTGCGGTCGACCGCGCCCGTCAGGTCCTCGGTGGCCTGCTCGATCGAGCGGACGTGCGCGAGCCGGCTGAGGTCGGCCACCGCCGCCCCCAGCCGCCCGGCCGGGACGCGCAGGACGAACGTCGCAGAGCCGGCCCCACCGCCCTGGTGCAGCTGCGAGGACGCGACGAAGCCGCCCGCGCGCTGCGTCGCGCGGACCACGCCGTCGGTCACGGAGCCGAAGCGCCCGGACGTCGTGCCGAGCTCGAGGCGCGTCGAGCGCTCGACGCGGCGCCCGGGGGCGAGCGCGTCGCCGGCCACGGGTGGCGCGGCCGGCGTCGCGGCGCCCGCACCGGCGGCACCGGTGGCGCCCTCGCCGCCCCCGCCCGAGTCCGAGCGGCTCAGCGCCGATGACGGGGCGTCGGCTCCGCCGCCGCCCGACCGCGCGCGGAGGCCCAGGCCGCCGGCGACGAGGAGCGCCGCGAGCAGCGCCGCGACGGGTGCGAGCGCGACGCGCCACGCGGGCCGGCGGCGGCGGCGCCCGGCCGCCGGCGCGGTCCGGGCCGCCCCGGGCCCCTCCGGCGCGAACCCGGCGGCGACGCGCTCGTCGAGCCGCGCGCGGAAGGCGGGCGTCGGGCGGGGCGCGGCGGCCCGCACGCCGTCCACCAGGCCGACGAGCTGCGGGTCGCCCCGGCGGCCCCGGCCAGCGCGGCGTCGAGCGCCGCGAGGTCGGCGACGGCGGCCGGGTGCAGGACGTCACGACGGCGCATGACAGGCCTCCCTGAGGCGGTGCAGGGCACGGTGCAGGCGCGTGCCCGCGTTCGAGGCGGAGATGCCGAGCACGGCGCCGATCTCGGCGTTGTCGAGCCCGGCGACGAACTTCAGCGCGACGAGCTCGCGGTCGCGCGGCGCCAGGCCGGCCAGCGCGGCGCGCACGGCGGCGCGGCGCACCGGGTCCGCCCCGTCGTCCGCGGCCGCGAGCGGGACGTCGGCGGGGTCGGCGACCAGCGCGGCGCCGCGCCTCCGGCGCCGCAGCTCGTCCAGGGCCGCGTTGCGCGCGATGCCGAACAGCCACTGCCGGGCGCTCCCGCGGCGCGGGTCGAAGCTGGCGAAGCGCCGGAAGGCGCGCTCGAACGAGACCGCCACCACCTCCTCCGCCGCCCCGCGGTCGCGGACCAGCGTGGCGACGTACGCGAAGAGGTCGTCGACCGTCTCGCGGTAGAGCGCCTCGAACGACGCCGGGGGCGGCGCGAGCCCCGCCGGCGGCGGGGAGGCCGCCGCGGTCGCGGGCGAGGCGGTGAGCGATCGCACACCGGCACTACGTCGCGGGCGGCGATCCGTCACGGGACGATCCTGCCGCGCCGGCGGGCTCGCCGGCGTTGGGCTCGACCCCGAGCGTGCGCGACCACACGACGTACAGCGCGTCGCGCGCGGCGTCGAGGTCGTCCCACTCGAGCAGCACGCGCGTGTTGAGGTCCAGCAGCGCGCGGACGACGTCCTCCCCCACGGGCGGCGTCGCCGCCCCCGGCACGTGCGCGCGGGCGCGCACGAGCTCCATCGACGAGCGCACGAGGAACGCGGAGAACGCCTCGGAGGCCCGTCCGACCTCGGGGTCGGCGTGCCGCGCCTCGTCGGCGGCCCGCAGCAGGGCGCCGTGCCGGCGGGCGAGCTCGACGGCCACGTCGAGCAGCTCGCGCAGCCCGCCCGCGTCGTCGACGGCCGACAGGTCCTCCGACGGCGCGATCTCGGCCGCCAGCCCGGCGGCCAGCTCCTCCAGGAGCGCGGCGACGACGTCGCCGCGCCCGTCGAAGTGGCGGTAGAAGGCGGTGCGCGCGAGGCCGGCCTGCGCCATGACCGCGTCGACGTTCAGCGCGGCGTAGCCGCCCCGCTCGAGCACGACGCCGGCGGCGGCGAGGATCCGCCGCCGCGCCTCGTCGCGCGGGACGCGCGCAGCCCGTCGTGACGGTGCTGTTGACACGATGTCGCAAGCATGGCACGATCCTGCTTGAGACGCACTGTCACAAGACCGCCGCTCCGACACGAGGAACGAGATGCAGCCCGTCACCGTCAGCACCACCGTCGACCGGCCCCGGGAAGAGGTCTTCGCGTTCCTCGACGAGCTCGGCAACCACGAGGCCTTCACCGACCACTTCCTCAAGGACTGGACCGTCCTCGGCGCCGACCGCGCGCGCTTCCGCGCGCAGCGGGAGGTGCTCGAGCTCCAGGTCGTGGAGCGCACGGCCCCGGAGACGATCGTCGAGCGCACCGTCGGCGCGGGCGGCCGCCGCGTCACGCGCGGCACCTATCACCTGACCGCCGAGGGCCCGGCGCGGACCGGCGTCCGCTTCGAGCTCGCCTTCGAGCAGGTGCCCCGTCGCGAGCGCCTGGTCGCGCCGCTCGTGCGGGCCTGGCTGCGGCGCGTCAACCAGCGCGCCATGGACCGCCTCAGGGAGGTCCTGGCCCCGTAGGCTCCGTCCATGCTCATCTCGACCATGAACGACCTGCCCGGGTACGAGATCGAGGAGGTGCTCGGCGAGGTGTTCGGGCTCACGGTCCGCTCGCGCAACGTCGGCTCGCAGATCGGCGCCTCGTTCAAGTCGCTCGTCGGCGGCGAGCTCAAGGGCATGACGAAGATGCTCGCCGAGGGGCGCGAGCACGCCACCCAGCGCCTCGTCGAGGAGGCGCAGTTCAAGGGCGCCACGGCGATCGTCGCGTTCCGCTTCGACACGTCCGAGCTCGGCTCGACGTGGACGGAGATCTGCGCGTACGGCACCGCGGTCCGCGCACGGCCCGTCGCCGGCTAGCCGCTCCGGCCGCCTCGCCGGCGGCCCACGGCCCCGCGGGACGGCTAGCCGGCGCCGCCGCCGACGTCGACGCCGTCCAGCGCCTCGTCGACGGCCTGGAGGACGTCGTCGGGGAGCTCGAGGCCGGAGGCGGCCGCGTTCTCGTGGACCTGCTCGGGCCGCGTCGCGCCGATGATGGCCGAGGCGACGTTCGGCTCGCGCAGCACCCAGGCGAGCGCGAGCCGGGCCATGCTGAGCCCCGCCTCGTCGGCGATCGGCCGCAGCCGCTGGACGGCCTCGAGCACGTCGTCGCGGAAGAACCCCGCGATGAAGCCGCCCATCTCCTCGCTGGCGGCGCGCGTGCCCTCGGGCGGGTCCTCGCCGGGGCGGTACTTGCCCGTGAGCACGCCCTGGGCCAGCGGCGACCAGACGACCTGCGAGATGCCGTGCTGGCGGCAGACGTCGAGCACGCCGTTGCGCTCGATCGACCGCCACAGCAGCGAGTACTGCGGCTGGCTGGAGACGGGCTTCTCCCACCCGTGCTCGTCGGCGAGCGCCACGGCCGCGTCGATCTGCTCCGCCGTCCACTCCGAGAAGCCCCAGTAGCGCGCCTTGCCGGCGCGGACGGCCTCCGACAGGGCGGCGACGGTCTCGTCCAGCGGGGTGCGCTCGTCGTAGCGATGGCACTGGTAGAGGTCGACGTGGCTCGTGCGCAGCCGCGCCAGCGACGCGTCGAGCTGCTTGTGGATCTGCGCGGCCGAGAGCCCGCGGTCGGTCTCCGACATCGGGAAGTAGACCTTCGTCGCCAGCACGTAGCTGTCGCGGTCGAAGTCGGAGAGGATCTCCCCCCAGGCCTCCTCGGACGCGCCGCGGCCGTAGACGTTGGCGGTGTCGAAGAACGTGATGCCCGCGTCGAAGGCGGCGCGCGTGCACGCCTCGGTCTGCTCGCGCCCCACCCCGCCCGAGTAGGTCAGCCAGGAGCCGAGGGACACCTCGGAGACCTCCAGGTCGCTGTCGCCCAGCTGCCGGTAGCGCATGACGACCGGCCTACCCCGCAGGCGCGCCCTCCACCGCGTCCGACCCCGGGCGGTTCGGCGGCCGCGCCCTGGGGGATCACCGCCGCCGATGGCCGCCCGCGACCTGACCGCCGACGAGCGCCGCCTGCGCGACGCGCTCCTGCGCGCGGCCGATCTCGTGGCGGCCACGACGACGACCCGCGTCGCGCTCCAGGGCCTGGCCTCGGCGGTCGACCTCGACGTCGTGCCCGACGAGCTGCGCGAGCCGGTGGCGGCGCGGTTGGCGGCCGCCGGCGAGCCGGAGCCGCTCGGTGCCAAGGAGGTCCACCGGCGCCTGCGCGGCGCCTGGGGACGCCCGGCGGGCAAGGTGCTCGACGACCTCGACGACGACCCGGCCGCGGTCACGCCCGCCGCCCAGGTGCACCGGGGCGTCCTCGACGGCGCCGCCGTCGCCGTCAAGGTCCGGCGCGCCGGCGTCGCCGAGGCCCTGCGCGGCGACCTCGCGCTCGCCGACGCCGTCGCGCCCCTGTTCGCGGGGCTCGTGCCGGCCGCGGACGTCGGGGCGCTGGCCCGCGAGGTCCGCGAGCGCGCCCTCGACGAGCTCGACTTCGAGCACGAGGCGGGCGTGCAGCGGACGGTCGCCCGCGCGCTGCGCCGCCACCCCGACCTCGTGGTGCCCCTGCCGCACACGGCGCTCAGCCGCGAGGACGTGCTCGTGGCCGACTGGGTCGACGGGACGCCCGTGCGCGACCTGGCCGGCGCGCCCGACGCGGACCGCCGCCGCGTCGCCGAGCTCACCGTCCGCTTCTTCCTGGGCGGCGCCCGGCTCGGCACCGTCCACGCCGACGCGCACCCCGACGACGTCCTGCTCCTGGACGACGGCCGCGTGGCCGTGCTCGACTTCGGCGCGAGTGCCCGCGTCGACCCCGGACGCGCCGACCAGGCCGCCGACCTGCTCGAGGCGCTGGCCGGCGACGACGCGGCCGGGGTCGGCGCGGCGCTCGAGGCGCTGGGATGGCTCGCCGCGGCCGACGGCCCCGCCGCGCACCGCCTCGGGCGCGAGGTCCTCGGGGAGCTGCTGGAGCCCTCAGCCCTCCTCGACGCGGACGCGCTGCGCGCGACCGCGGACCGCGGGCTGCGGCGACTGCGGCACGGCCTCGCCCTCGCCGGCCGCTCGCCGGTCCCGGCGCCCGACCTCTGGCCGCTGCGCGGGACGGGAGCCCTCGGGCTGCTGCTCGCGCGACTCGGGGTCCGCGCCGACTGGGTCGGGCTCGCCCTCGCCGCCCTGCGCGAGGGCCCCTGAGGGCGCGACCCCGGCGACCAGGGCGAGCTTCGCCTGGCGGTCCAGGCGCTTGACGAGCACCTCGACGCGCCGGGCCGCGCTGCGCGTGGGCTGGGGCAGGACGAGCGCGAGCTGCACCGGCAGGCGGCTGCGGGTGTAGCGGCTCGCCCGCCCGGCGGCGTGCGCGGCCAGGCGCCGGTCGAGGTCCGCGGTCCAGCCGCAGTACAGCGACCCGTCCGCGCAGCGCAGGAGGTAGACGCACGGGCGCTCGGCGTCGCTCATCCGCCCTCCCGCGCCTCGAGCTCCGTGCGGAAGGCCCCGGCGCCCGTCGCCGTGGCGCCGAGCGCGCGGGCCCGGGCGGCGAGCGCGGCGTCGGAGGTCACGACGAGCAGGCCGGCCGGGTCGGGGTCGGCGGCGACGAGCGCCGCCAGGTCGTCGTCCGCGGCGTCGCGCCCGCGTCGTGAGGCGAAGCGCACGTCGGCGCGTCGCAGCGCCGGCAGCGCGACCGGGGCCCCGTCGAAGACGGCGATCAGCGTGTGGTCGCCGGCCACGGCGTAGGCGTCCAGCGCCCCGGCGAGCCGCGCCACCGCGGCCGGCCGGTCGCGCCACCAGCCGTCGGGCCGGGCCCCGAGGACGTTGCTCCCGTCGACGAGCAGGCGGGCCACGACGCTGGGACCGGTCGCCGGCTAGGCCCCCGGGGCGGGCGCCGGGCGCACCGGGCCCTACGCCTCGGCCCGAGCGCGGGCGTCGTGCGGGCGCGGCTTGAGCTCGACCGGCGTGGAGTGCATCGCCCGCAGCCGCACGTCGCGCCAGCTCAGCCCCTCCTTCAGCAGCGCGGGGGCGCCCATGACCACGGCGGTCGCGATCTCGACGGCCTGCAGGATGATCCCGTAGGCCAGCGCGTCGGCGTGCGAGACGCCGTAGGCCCCGCTGAGCACCGCCACGCAGGCGGCCTGGAAGACGCCGAGGTTCGACGGCGTGGCCGGGATCGCCGCCGTGACGTTCACCGCGAAGAGGACCGCGGCGGCGGCGCCGAAGCCGGCCGAGTCGTCCAGGCCGAGCGCGGCGAGGAGCACGTAGCAGGAGAGCAGCTGGACGCCCCAGGCCGCGAGCTGCCCGGCGACCGCCAGCGAGCCCTCGCGGGGCGAGCGGAAGACGCGCAGGCCGGCGCGGACCTGGAAGGCCGCGACCCGCACCCGGCGCAGGGTCGCCTCGACGCGGCGCGAGCGCGAGGGCAGGCCGCCGCGCAGGAGCGCGGGCGCGAGCAGGACGACGAAGAGGATCGCCAGCGGGGCGATGGCGAAGGCCACGAGCGCGCCGTGGCGCTGGTCGAAGAAGCTCGACGTCCAGAACATGACCACGCCGAGCAGCACGAGCGCGAGGATGTTCAGCAGCGTCTGCGAGACGATCGTCCCGATGACGGTCGGGAGGTTCTCCCGCGGGCGCCCGGTGCGCCGGGCGACGATGAGCGCGCGCGAGGGCTCGCCGAGCCGGGCGGGCAGCGTGGCGGACATGAGCACGCCGATGAAGGTCCCCTGCAGCGCGTCGGTGACCTTCAGGCGCGCCTTGGGCAGCGCGGCGCGCAGGATCTCGTGCCAGGCCAGCGCGCGGACGGCCATCGACAGGCACATGAGCCCCAGCGAGACGACGACCCAGACCGGGCTGGAGGCGAGGAGGCTGGCCGCGATGCGGTCCAGGCCGATGCGCTGCAGGGCCATGGCCGACAGGCCGGCGCCGGCGAGCCCGGCGACGACGATCGCCCCGCGGCGCGCCGCGGTCCGCAGGCGCGAGCGCTCGGCCTGCAGGGCCGGCTCGAGGCTCGGGATGCGCCGCGGCGGCGACGGCGGCCGTCCGTCGGACGGGGCCAGCCCGGCGCTCCGGGCGAGTCGCGCGCCCGCACTCGCGGGCGCCGGCGCGGCGGCGATCGCGATCGCCTGCTCGTAGGCGTCGACGACCTCACGGGCGACCTCGGGCCAGGCGAAGCGGTGCGCGCGCTGGGCGGCCTCGCCCGCGTACCGGTCCAGGCGGGGGCGGTCGAGCGCGAGGCTCCGCAGCGTCTCGGCCAGCGCGGTCGCGTCGCCGCGCGGGACGAGCACCCCGTCGCGCCCGTCGCGCAGCACGTCGCGGTAGCCGGCGATGTCGCTCGCCACGGCCGGCGTGCCGGCCGCGAAGGCCTCCGTGAGGACCATGCCGAAGCTCTCGCCGCCGAGGGACGGCGCGCAGAGCACGTCGGCGGCGGCGACGACCGCGGCCTTCTCGGCGTCGCCCACGCGCCCGAGCACCGTGACGCCGCGGGCGTCGAAGACGAGCGGCTCGACCTCCTCGGGCGTCGCGCCGACCACCACGAGCTCCGCGGGGACCACGTCGCGCAGCGCCTCGAAGGCGCGCAGGAGGATCGGCAGGCCCTTGCGCTCGACGGCCTGCCCGACGAAGGCGATCCGCAGCGGGGCGCCGAGGTCGGCGGCCCGCACCCGCGCCGGCGCCTCCGCGGGGAGGTCGACGCCGTTGGGGACGACGCGGTAGTGGCCGCCGTAGAAGCGCCGGCCGGTCCAGGCCGCGGCCTCGGAGACGGCCAGGCGGACGTGGAGGTGGTTGAGCTTGCGCCGGGCGCCCGTCAGGCCGTTGGCGATGCCGTGGGCGACGGGGTTCTCGGAGTACGTGTGGAAGGTGCCGACGAGCGGGGCGCCCCGGAAGCTCAGGGCGTCGTAGCCGACGTGCGGGACGACCGGCTCGTGCACGTGCACGACGTCGTAGCCGCCCGTGGCCAGCTCGCGGCGCAGGGCCGCGACCGAGCCGGGGAACGCGGCGAGGTTCGAGACCGCGCCGTTGGCGGGGATGCCGACCGTGCGCCCGAGCGGCACGAGCCAGTCGGGGCGCTCGCGGTCCTGCGGCCAGGCGCCCTTGTGCAGGCGGGCGGCCAGCCGGTCGTGGGGATCGAAGGGCGCGAGGACGCGCACGTCGTGGCCGGTCCGGCGCAGCTCGCCGCCGAGGGCCTCGATGTGGCGGGTGACGCCCCCCGGGTACGTCCACGAGTACGGGGACACGAGGGCGATCCGCATCGCCACCATCCTACCCGCCGCCATCCCGGATCCAGAGTGCGGCCAACCCCCGTCTATCCTCCAGCGCAGGAGCCCCCATGTCCGAGCGCCACTTCGTCAAGTACACCTTCCTGCAGGTCGACCCGGCCTGGCGCCGCCTGGACGCCGACCGGCGGGCGGCCGACAAGCGGGAGTTCCTCGCCGCCTGCGAGGACTTCGCCGCCGACCACCTGCTGCAGTCGTTCTCGCTCGTCGGGACGCGCGGCGACGCCGACCTGCTGCTGCTCGCGGAGGCCGAGAACCTCGACCGCATCCACGAGTTCCACGTCGTCCTGCAGCAGAGCGGCCTCATGAAGTGGTGCACGCAGCCGCACTCGTTCCTGGGCATGCGCAAGGCGTCGGAGTACTCCGACGACGAGCGGCAGCGCCCGCGGGCGTTCCGCGGCAAGTACGTCTTCGTGTACCCGTTCGTCAAGACGCGCGCCTGGTACGCGCTCGACCGCGACGAGCGCTGGCGCATCATGCAGGAGCACATCCGCGTCGGGCGCGAGACGCCGACGGTCGACAACCACACCACCTACTCCTTCGGGCTCGACGACCAGGAGTTCGTGGTGGCCTTCGACACCGACGACGTCGGGGCCTTCCTCGACCTCGTCCAGCGCCTGCGCACGACGGAGGCCTCGGCCTTCACGCTGCGCGACACCCCGTCGTTCACGTGCCTGCGCACGTCGGTCGAGCGCGCGGTCAACGCCCTCGACGGCGAGCCGCTCGGGGCGCTGGAGGCCCTCGGCGCCCGATGAGCGCGAAGACGACCCTGCGGGAGGACCTCGACGAGGTCCGCGACATCACGGTCATCGGAGCCGGCCCGGTCGGCCTGGCGACCGCCTTCTGGGCCGGGATGCGCGAGGCGAGCGCCCGCATCGTCGACTCCCTGCCCGACGTGGGCGGCCAGCTCACCACGCTCTACCCCGAGAAGTGGATCTTCGACGTCCCCGGGCACCCGCGGATCCTGGCCAAGGACCTCGTCGACCGCCACCGGGTCCAGACGCTCGAGCAGTTCGACGTGCCCGTCCACCTCGAGACGACGGCCGAGCGCATCACCCACGAGGAGGACCACGTCGTCCTGCACACGACCGCGGGCGACCTGCGCTCGCGGACCGTCATCGTGGCCGGCGGCCACGGCGCCTTCGAGCCCAAGCGGCTCCCGGGCTACGACCTGACCCCGTGGGAGGGGCGCGGCGCCGAGTACCTCGTCTCCTCCAAGGACGCCTACGCGGGCAAGAAGGTCCTCGTCATCGGCGGGGGCGACAGCGCCTGCGACTGGGTCGTGAACCTCCTCGACACCGCCGAGCGCGTCTCCCTCGTGCACCGCCGGGAGGGCTTCCGCGCCCACGAGCTGACGGTCAAGCAGGTCATGGACGCCCACGCCGAGGGGCGGATCGACCTCCACGTCCCCTTCCAGATCAAGGACGTGCAGGGCAACGGCTCGATCGAGCGGGTCGTCCTCTTCCACTCCGAGGACGAGGGCCAGGAGGTCGAGGTGGAGTGCGACGCGCTGCTGCTCCAGCTCGGCTTCAAGACGGCGCTCGGACCGCTGAAGGACTGGGGCTTCCAGGTCAGCAAGGGCGCGATCGAGGTCGACCACGTCTTCGCGACCTCCCTCGACCGCGTCTGGGCCTGCGGCGACATCACGACGTTCGACGGCAAGCTCAAGCTCATCGCCACGGGCTATGCCGAGGCGGCGATCGCCGTCGCCCAGGCCGTCCACCACATCCGCCCCGAGTCGAAGCTCCAGCCCAAGTACTCGACGAACACCGGCGTGCCCGGCGCCGTCGAGGGCCAGGCCTGACCGAGGACGGGAGCGCGCCCGCCGGGGCGCTGGCCCACCTGCGGGCGGCCGACCCCGTCCTGGCCCGGCTGCTGGACGAGCACGGGCCGCCGCCGCCGCGGCGGCCGGGCACGGGCTCCGTCGAACCCTACGCGGCGCTCGTGCGGGCGATCGTCGGCCAGCAGCTCTCGGTGATCGCCGCCCGCGCCATCGACGGGCGCCTGCGCGCGCGCTTCGGCGGCCGGCCGCCGACGCCCGAGGAGGTCCTGGCCGACGACCCCGACGCCCTGCGCACCGCCGTCGGGCTCTCGCGCGCCAAGGTCGCCTACCTGCGCTCGCTGGCCGAGCACGTCCGCGCGGGCGAGCTGGAGCTCGACCGCCTCGACGCGCTCGACGACGACGCCATCGTGGCCGAGCTCGTCGCCGTCAAGGGCATCGGGACGTGGACCGCCCAGGTGTTCCTCCTGGCCCAGCTCGGCCGCCCCGACGTCGTCGTCCCCGGCGACCTCGGGATCCGCAACGCGGTGCGGCGCGCCTACGGGCTCGACGCCCTGCCGAGCCCGGCGGAGGTGGAGCGGCTGGCCGAGCCGTGGCGCCCGTACCGCAGCCTCGCCTGCCGCCTGCTGTGGCGGTCGCTCGACAACGAGCCCGTGAACCCGCCCGCGCCCTAGCCGGCCAGGCGCGCCAGGTCCTGCACGGCGCGCACGACGCGCTCGTGCTCGCCCGGGCGCAGGTGCTCGGTGAGCTCGGCGATGCGCCCGTCGCGGAACCGCACGCGGTCGAGCGCCGACATCGACACGACCTGGCCGGAGCGCAGCGTGAGGTCCGTCCGCCGCTCGACGAACACGACGTCGGGGTCGACGGTCTGGTGGAAGGCGAGCTGGTGGTAGGCCGCGTGGCGGACCGCCGCGCCGAGGCCCTGCCAGGTGGCCAGGAGCGACGGACGCCCGCGGACGACCGACGGCGCGCCGGGCGCGGCGCCGACCAGCCGGACGCAGGGGTCGTCGACCCACAGCTCGAGCGCGTCGGCGAAGCGCAGCGCGCACAGCCGGCGCATGGCCTCGCCCCAGGTGGCCTCGTTGGCGGACGCGGCGGCGGCGAGGTCGGCCGGGGCGGCGGTGGCGGCCGAGGCGGCGGGAACGGGCGGGATCAGGGCGAGCGACATGGCCCGTCGCAGTCTGCGGCGCGGGGGCCGCCGCGTCGGTGCGGCCAGCACGACCTCGGAGGGCGGGGAACCCGGCTGCGTGTGCCGGGCCGCCGCGCTCAGCCGGCTCAGGCGCCGCCGGCGCAGGCGTCCGGCGGGGGCGGCGCCGCCGGCGCGCGGTCCCCGCCCCAGGCGCCCAGCAGCCCGAAGGCCGGCCACGCGCGCCGCAGGCGCGCGTCGGCCAGGCCGACCGGGAAGGCGGGGTCGTCGCGGACGGTGTACTGGAAGGCGGCCGTGACGCGCGGGTCGGCCCACCAGCGGCGCAGGTCGTCCTGCAGCGCCCGGCAGTCGGCGCGGCGGGCGCCCGCCCCGCCGCGCCGGCGCTCGCCGGCGTGCGTCCCGCCCGCACCCGCCTCGGTGACCCAGATGGGGGTGCGGCGCGCGCACGGGCGGCGGTCCAGGACGCGCTCGACGGCGCCGACGACCCCCCTCGCGCGCGGGTCCCGACCGACCTCGGCGTAGGCGTGCTGCGCCACGACGTCGGCGGAGCACACGACGTCGTCGGGGAGCGCGGCCAGCACCTCGCGCGCGGAGCTGACCTGGGGCCGGCGCGTGACGACGTCGGCCAGGTCGCCCAGCACGAGCCGGCGGTCGCCGCCGGCCGCGCGCAGCTCGGCGCGCAGGGCGCGGAAGAGCGCGGTGTAGACCAGCGGCGCCCGCGACGGCGCGGCCGCGTCGCAGCGCGTCCGCTGCGGACTGAGGAAGAACGGCCCGTTGGGCTCGTTCCACGGGCTCCACCAGCGCAGCGGGACGTCCTCGCGGCGCCCGAGCGCGACGAGCGCCCGTGCGAGCGCGCGGTAGCCGCGCAGGCCGGCGGCGCTGATCGGCCGCGACCGCGCGGACAGGCCGGGGCGCTCGCACCCGGACGGCGGCACCGCCGCCCAGGCGGGGACGCCGTAGAGCACGAGGACGACCTCGAAGCCGCCGCCCGCGAGCTGCTGGGAGCGGGCCGCCCGCAGCACCTCGGCGAGGCCGCCGGTCGCGCGGCACGGCGGGAGCCCGCGCTGGCACCCGTCCCCCCCGCGGGCGAGGTCGGGCGGGCTCCCGGGGCCGGGCTGGAGCTGGGACCAGTCGACGAGCACCCGCAGGAAGCGCGGTCGCAGCGCGCTCACGCGGTCGCGCCAAGGCCCGAAGGCCCCGACGTCGGTGCCCGAGCCGCGGCTCCACAGCAGCCCCGGGTTCATCTCCGTCAGCCCGACGGCGAGCCCGCGGCCGAGGGCCGGCGGGGCGGCCGGGCGGGGCGGTGGAGGGGCCGGAGCGGGAGCCGGGGGACGGGGTCGCGCCGGAGGGCGCTCCTCCCCGCCCCCGCGTGCGAGCAGCACCGCGACGACCGCGACGGCGGCCGCCGCGAGGACGGCCAGCCCGGCGAGACGCCGCCGGTGGCGCAGCTAGACGGCCGAGACCTGCTCGTCCTCCGCGACGCGGAAGGACGAGCCGCAGCCGCAGGCGGCCACGACGTTCGGGTTGTTGACCTGGAAGCCGGCGCCCTGGAGGGAGTCGACGTAGTCGATGGCCGAGCCGTCGACGTAGGGCAGGCTCTGCCCGTCGACGAGGATGCGCAGCCCGTGGTCCTCGAACACGACGTCGTCCGAGCGCTGCTCGTCGAAGGCGAGCTGGTACTGGAAGCCCGAGCAGCCTCCGCCGCGCACGCCGACCCGGAGGCCCGCGGTGGAGACGTCGGTCTGCTGGGAGTCCAGGAACTCGCGCACCTTGTCGGCGCCCTTCTCGGTGAAGTGGACGCCCTTGGCGGTGTAGGTGACCTGCTGCTGGCTCATCGCTTCACGAAATATAGCGTGCCGGGCCCGACGCTCTAGGCTGTGGCCGAGATGCCCTCCCCCGACGAGCTCAAGCAGCGCATCGAGGCGGCCGTGCCCGGTGCCGAGGCCGACGTGCACGGGCCGGACGGCGTCCACTTCGAGGCCGTCGTGGTCTCCCCCGCCTTCGCCGGGAAGAGCCGCATCGAGCAGCACCGGATGGTCATGGACGTCTTCGCCGGCGAGCTCGGCGGAGCCATCCACGCCCTCAGCCTGAAGACCAAGACCCCCTAGGACAGCCATGAGCGAGCAGCAGACCGACAACCCGATCCGCGGCGCCATCGCGGAGGCGATCCGCGACAACGACGTCATCCTCTTCATGAAGGGCAACCCGGACGCGCCCGCCTGCGGCTTCTCGGCCCGTGCGGTCGCCGCGCTGCAGGCCACGGGCTCCCCCTTCGCCGCCGTCGACATCCTCCCCGACCCGCGCATCCGCCAGGAGCTCTCGGCGATCTCGGGCTGGCCGACCATCCCGCAGCTCTTCGTGGGCGGCGAGCTGCTGGGCGGCTCGGACATCATCGTCGAGATGTACGAGAGCGGGGAGCTCGCGCAGGCGCTCGGCGTGGCCGACGAGGCGACGCCCCCGGCCGAGCCCGCCGTGCCCGCCGAGGCGTCGACGCCGGCGCAGCCCGCGCCGCTCCCGGTCGAGAACCGGCTGGGCTAGCGGCCGGCGCGAGCGGGCCGGCCCGCGCTACGGCGCCAGCCGGCTCAGCACGCCGCCCGCGCTGCGCACGCCCAGGCCGGCCACGCGCAGCCCGAGCGGCTGGCGGGTGCCCGGCGCGCGCAGGCGCAGCGGCTCGCGCTCGCGGTACCAGTCGATCGTCGACTGCAGCGTGTCCTCGTGGTGGGAGGGCTTCCAGCCCAGCTCCCGCCGCGCCTTCGTCGACCGGTAGGCCCACCACAGCGAGGCCAGACGGACCTCGGTGGTCGTGATCGCAGGCCGCCCGGGCAGCGCCTCGGCCGTCCGCGCCATCGCGAGCGCCGCCGGCAGCGGCAGCTTCAGCGCCGGCGGCTCGATGCCCGACAGGCGCCCGAGGTCGGCGAAGAGGCGGTCGAGCGTGAAGTTGCGGTTCCCGAGGATGTACCGCTCGCCCGCCCGCCCTCGCTCGTCGGCCAGCACGAGCCCGCGCGCGACGTCCTCGGCGTCCACGATGTTCAGCGCGCCGTCGACGTAGGCCGGCAGCTCGCGGCGCAGGAAGCGCCGGACGAGCTCGGTGGACGAGCGGTAGAGGTCGCCGCGGCCGAACACGTGCGCCGGGTTGACGATCACGAGGTCGAGCCCGTGCGCGGCGACCCGCAGGGCCACGGTCTCCGCCTCGTGCTTGGCGTTGACGTAGGGCAGCCCGTAGCGGCCGGCCCTGAAGGTCTGGGTCTCGTCGGCGGTGGACCCGCGCGGCGCCGGTCCCACGGCGGCCACCGACGAGGTGTAGGTCGCGCGCTGGACGCCCGCGCGCAGCGCCTCCTCCAGCACGATGCGCGAGCCGTCGACGTTCGCGCGGAAGAGCGCGTCGGTGCCGGCCCGCAGCGACGTCATCCCCGCGCAGTGGAACACGCGCTCGACGCCGCGCATCGCCCGCCGGACCGCGCTGCGGTCCAGGACGTCGGCGGTGCAGAGCTCGACGTCGAGGCCCCCGAGGTTGTCCAAGAGCGAGCCGTCGCGCACCGCGATGCGCACGTCGTCGCCACGCGCGACCAGCTGGCGCACGACGTGCGAGCCGACCAGGCCGGTCCCGCCGGTCACGAGGGTCAGGGCCATCGGCCCGGAACACTAGGGTCCGCCCATGGCCGACGTCGCCGTCGTCACCGACACCACGCACTACCTGCCGCCGGCGCTCCTCGCCGAGGCCGGCGTGCACGAGGTCAGCCTGTACGTCAACGACCGCGGCCATGCGGAGCGCGAGGCCGGCCTGGACTTCGCGGGCTTCTACGAGCGGCTCCGCACCGCGCAGGAGCTGCCGACGACCTCCCAGCCGTCGATCGGCGACTTCCTCGCCGTCTTCGACCCGCTCCTGGAGGCCGGCCGCGACGTCGTGTCGATCCACATCTCGGGCGCGATCTCGGGGACCGTCGAGGCCGCCCGCCAGGCCGCCGAGGACGCGCTCGCCCGTCACCCCGGGCGGCGCATCGAGGTGGTCGACTCCGTCTCGGCCTGCGGCGGCCTGGGCGCGATCGTCCTCGGCGCCGCCGCCGTCGCGCGCGCGGGCGGCGACGTCGACGCCGTCGCGGGCCGCGCCCGGGCGATCGTCGAGCGCAGCCGCATCTGGTTCTCGGTCGAGACGCTCGAGTTCCTGCGCCGCGGTGGGCGCATCGGCGGCGCGCAGGCGTGGCTCGGCGGCGCGCTGAAGATCAAGCCGATCCTGACCTTCGTCGACGGCGAGATCAGCCCGGTCGAGCGGGTGCGCACCCAGCGCCGCGCCTTCGAGCGCATGGTCGAGTTCCTCGCGGACTTCCAGGCGGCCGGCGCGACGTCGTGGATGGTCCAGCACATCCAGGCGCCCGACCAGGCCGAGGCGCTCGTCGAGCGCGGGCGCGAGCTCTTCGGGCACGACCCGCTGTTCGTCTCGGAGATCGGGCCGGTCATCGGGACGCACGCCGGCCCCGGCGTCCTCGGGGTCTCCGGCCTGGCGCCGGAGTACCTCGCGCCCTGACGCGGGACGCGGCCGATGGCGACGACCCGGCCGACGATCCGCGGCGCCTCGGTCGAGGACGCGGCGGCCTGCGCCGAGATCTACGCGCCGTACGTCACGGGGACGGCCGTGTCCTTCGAGACCGAGCCGCCCGACGCCGCCGGCATGGCCGAGCGGATCGTCGCGGCCGTGCGGACCCACGCGTGGATCGTCCTCGAGCAGGACGGCCGCGTCCGGGGCTACGCCTACGGCGGCCCGTTCAAGGCCCGCCCGGCGTACCGCTGGGCGTGCGAGGTCAGCGTCTACGTCGAGCCCGGCCGGCACCGCACGGGGGCCGGCCGGCAGCTCTACGCGAGCCTGTTCGAGCGGCTCGCCGAGCGCGGCTACCGCACCGCCGCCGCGGGCATGACGCTCCCCAACGAGGCCAGCGTCGCCCTGCACCGCGCGATGGGCTTCGAGCCCGTCGGCACGTACCGGGCGATCGGCTACAAGCTCGGCGCCTGGCACGACGTCCACTGGTGCCAGCGCGCGCTGGCCACGGTCGGCGACCCGCCCGCCGAGCCCCGCTGACCGACGCGCCGGCCGGTCAGGCGGGCTCGACCTCGATCCAGACCGCCTCCGCCGAGCCGAGCAGCTCGCCCGCCGCGGTGAAGAGCGCCGATCCCGTGTGGAGCTTGCGGCCGTCGCGCCGCGTCGGCCACGCCGTCAGGACATGGTCCTCGCCGGCGCGGGCCGGGCGGCCGAGCTCGGCCGTCAGGCGACCGAGGAGCGACCGCCCCACGCGCCCGAAGGTGTTCGTCACGAGCCCGCTGGGGCAGTCCAGCGCGGCCCAGGCGAACTCCGGCCGGACGGCGCCGTCGGGCCCGGCGAGGTCGGCGCCGGGGCGCCACGGCGCCGCGTACAGCTCGCGGCCGGCCACCGGCCCGGGGAAGATGCGCAGGCCGTCCCCGGCGGCCCGGCCGGGGCCGCAGACGAAGCACGTCGGGTAGGGGTGGTCGAACCGCCACTCGTAGCGCTCGGCGGCCCGGCGCGCCTCCTCCAGGCCGACGGGCGCCGGCGGCGCGGCGCTCGCGCCCGTGACGACCTCCCCCTCGGCGACGAGGCGCTCGTCGTCCCAGAGGGAGGCCCGTCGCGCCTCCCGCCGGACGTGGAGCGGGCGGTCCAGCGGTGGCGGGGAGCGCAGCGTCACCCGGGCGCGGCCGTCGAGGAGCCCCGCCACCAGGCCGCACGCGTACCCCCCGTTCGCGCTCGTGGGCGGCCCGCAGAACCGCCGGGCGATCACGACCTCGTCCACGCGGTCATCCTCGACGGCGCGCGGAGCGCGGTCAACCCACGGGCCCGCCGTGGGAGGATCGTCCCTCCGCCCCCGAGCGCAGGAGGCCCGCCATGCCCACCGACGTCCAGCAGCCCGGCACGCCGACGCGGCCCCCGTGGGTGCCGGACGACCTCTACCCGTTCGAGGACCGCTGGATCGACGTGGACGGGGCGCGGATCCACCTCGTCGACGAGGGCGACGGACCGCCGCTGCTGCTCCTGCACGGCAACCCCACGTGGTCGTTCCTCTACCGCGACGTCATCCGCGGGCTGCGCGACCGCTTCCGCTGCCTCGCCCTCGACCTGCCGGGCTTCGGGCTGTCGCAGGCGCCGCCGGCCTTCGGCTTCACCCCCGCCGAGCACGCCCGCGTGGTCGGGGAGCTCGTCGGCCGCCTGGACCTCACGGGCGTGACGATGATGGTGCAGGACTGGGGCGGCCCGATCGGCTTCGACGTCGCCACGCGCGCGCCCGAGCGCTTCGGGGCGTTCGTCGTCGGCAACACGTGGGCGTGGCCCAAGAGCGACCCCGGGACGCAGCTGTTCTCCCGCCTGCTCGGCGGCGGCGTGGGTCGCCGGCTCATCGCCAACCGCAACCTCTTCGTGGAGCGGGTCCTGCCCGCCGGGGTCCGGAAGGGGTCGCTGCCCGACGCGGTCATGGACGCCTACCGCGGGCCGTTCCCGACGCCCGCGTCGCGCCGGCCCACGGCGGTCTTCCCGCGCGAGATCCTCGCCAGCCGGCCGTTCCTGGCCGACGTCGAGCGGCGCCTGCCGCTCCTGCGCGACCGCCCGGCGCTGCTCGTGTGGCCGACGGCGGACGTCGCCTTCCGCGCGCCGGAGCGCCGGCGCTGGGAGGAGGTCTTCCCCGACCACCGCACCGTCCTGCTCGAGGGCGCCGGGCACTACATCCAGGAGGACGCGCCCACGGAGATCGTCGCGGCGATCCGCGCCTGGGCGCCCGGCCCCTGAGGCCGCGCCCGCCGGGGGCGCCCCAGGGCCGGGACGGGCGCGAGGCCGCCGGAGCGGCCGGTAGCTTGCGGCCGTCATGTCCCATCGCCTCCTCGCGACCGCCGGGCTGGTCCTCGCCGCCGCGCTTCCCACCGCCGCCGCCTCCGCCGCGACCGCGCCGCCGTCGGGCAAGGGCTGCGACCGCCTCGACGACGCCGCCTGCCTGCTGCCGTTCCCCAACGACGCCTTCACGCGGAAGGACAAGCACACCGCGACCGGCCTGCGGCTGGCGCTGGGCCCCAAGCAGACCCCCCGCAACGCCGACGGCGTGGCGATCGACCCGACCGACCTCAACCGCATGGACGGCTTCAGCCCGGGCTCGGTCATCCTCACGAAGGTCGCCGGCCTGGCGACGCCCGGGGCGCTGCGGCGCACGAACCCGGTCGGGCTCGCCCGGCTCGGCGCCTACGCCCGCAGGTACGCGCCGGTGCTGCTCCTCGACGCGCGCACCGGCGCGCGCCAGCCGATCTGGGCCGAGCTCGACAGCAACGCCGCGCACGCTCGCGACCGCCTGCTCGAGATCCACCCCGCCCGCAACCTCAAGGAGGGCCGGCGCTACGTCGTCGTCCTGCGTGGCCTGCGCACGGCCTCGGGCCGCCGCATCAAGGCGCGGCGCCGGTTCGCCGCGCTGCGCGACGGCCTGGTGCGGACGAAGCGCTACGACCGCATCTTCCGCACGCTGAAGAAGGCGAAGGTGCGCCGCGGCCCCGGGCTCTTCCTGACGTGGGACTTCACCGTGGCCAGCCGCCGCTCGCTGTCGGAGCGGATGCTCGGGATCCGCGACGACGCCTTCGCGCAGCTCGGCGACCGCGACCTCGCCGACGGCGTCGTCCAGGGCTCCGCGCCGCGCTTCACGCTCGGCGAGGCCTCGCTCAACGGCGACGACGCGCGGTTCCGGGCGCGCTGGGGCAAGGTGCTCGAGGGGACGATCGAGATCCCCTGCTACCTCGACCAGCCCGGGTGCCCCCCGGGCGCCCGCTTCAACCTCGGCAAGGACGGGATCCCCACCCAGCAGCCGGGCAACGTGCTCGTCGCGCACTTCTTCTGCGTCGTGCCGCGCACCGCGACCGCCGACGCGCCCGCGCGGGTGTCGCTCTACGGCCACGGGCTCCTGGGCAGCGACCGCGAGGTCCTCTCGAACCCCGACCTCCCGGCCATGGCGGAGGAGCACGACATCGTCTTCTGCGCGACGCCGTGGAAGGGCATGTCGAGCGAGGACATCCCCAACGCCGTCAGCGTGCTGCAGGACCTCGGCAAGATGCCCTCGATCGCCGACCGGCTCCAGCAGGGCATGCTCGACGCGCTCTACCTCGGGCGGCTGATGATCCACCCGCAGGGCCTCGCCGCCAACCCGCTGCTCCAGCAGGACGGGCGGCCGATCGTCCGCACCGACCACCTCTACTACGACGGCAACAGCCAGGGCGGGATCATGGGCGGCGCGCTGACGGCCGTCGCGCCCGACTACACCCGCGCGGTGCTCGGCGTCCCCGCCATGAACTACAGCGTCCTGCTGCCGCGGTCGGTCGACTTCGACACCTACAGCAAGGTCTTCTACCCGAAGTACCCCGACGAGCTCGAGCGCCCCCTGGCCCTCGACCTCGCGCAGGTGCTGTGGGACCGCGGCGAGGCCGACGGTTACGCGCAGCACATGACCTCCAGCCCCCTGCCGCGCACCCCGCGGCACGTGGTCCTCATGCACGTGGCCTTCGGCGACCACCAGGTCACGCAGTACCAGGCCGACGTCGAGGCCCGGACCATCGGCGCCCGCATCCACACGCCGATCCTCGCGCCCGGGCGCTCGCCGCAGTCCCAGCCCTCGTGGGGCATCCCCGCCATCCCGGGGAACCTGCCCTGGTCGGGCTCGGCGATCGTCTACTGGGACGGCGGCGCGGCCCGCGTCGCACCGCCCCCGCTGGAGAACGTGCCGAACGCCGAGCTCGACGACCCGCACGAGTTCCCGCGCCGGACGCACGCCGCCCGCCAGCAGAAGTCCGACTTCCTGCAGCCCGACGGCAGGGTGACCGACGTCTGCGCGGGCGGCCCGTGCATCGCCGCGCCGGACGTCGGCTAGCGGCCGCCGGGCACGGACGCACGGCGTGACGGAGCGCTTCGAGCAGCACCGCTTCGCCGTGCCCGCGGGCGCGACGGAGGTCGTCCTGGTGCGTCACGGCGCGTCCGCGGCGGCCGTGCCCGACGAGCCGTTCCCGCTCCTGGACGGCCACGGGGACCCGCCGCTCTCGCCCGAGGGCGAGCGCCAGGCCGCCCTGGTGGCCGCCCGCCTGGCCGCCGACGGCCCGCCCGACGGGCTGTTCGTGACGCCGCTGGCGCGGACCCGCCAGACCGCGGCCCCCCTCGCGGCCGCGCTGGGACTGGAGCCGGTCGTCGTCCCCGACCTCCGCGAGGTGCACCTGGGCGAGTGGGAGGCCGGCGAGTACCGCATCCGGGTCGCCCGCCGCGATCCGGCCGCCCTGCGGGCCCTGGCCGAGGAGCGCTGGGACGCGCTGCCCGGCGGCGAGGCGATGGACGCCTTCGCCGAGCGGGTGGCGCGCGGGCTGGACGAGGTCGTGGCCGCCGTCGGGCGCGTGGGCGGATCCCGGGCGGTGGCCGTCGTCCACGGCGGCGTGATCGGCGAGCTCTGCCGTCAGGCCACGGCGAGCCGCCCCTTCGCCTTCGTCCACGCCGAGAACACGTCGCTGACCCGGCTCGTCGTCCTGCCCGGCGGCGGGCGGCTGCTGCGCTCGTTCAACGACACGGCGCACCTCGACTGACGGCGCGCGCCCGCGCGGCCACGCGGGTCGGCGCTGCTGCTCGCCGTCCGGCCGCTAGCGGTTGCGGCGCCGGAAGATGCCGGTGACGCCGGCGATGCCACCGCCGAGCACGAAGCCCGCGACCGCGGCCCCGATGAGGACCTGCTTCTGATGGCGCTGGAGCTGCCGGCGCCAGTCCGACGCGACCGTGATCTCGGAGCGCAGATTGTGCAGCGCGTGCGCGAGCTGGACCCGCTCGGCCTCGATGGAGGCGCGGATCTGCTCGGGCGTGCGGTTCGCGGGCGTCGCCATCTAGCGCCGCGCCTCGACCGGGATCGTCGTCTCGGGCTGGGGGGAGGTCACGGTCTCCTTGATGCGCTTGGCCTCGTCGATGGCCATCGTCGGTGCCGGGGGCGACATCTTCTTGAAGGCGCGCGAGGCGAGGAAGCCGGCGAGCGCCGCGAGCAGCAGGAGGATGGCCGCCACGACGAAGAAGCCCCAGAAGACGGTGCCGCTCGGGAAGGGCAGGGCCCAGTAGGCCAGCCAGGCCAGCCCGTGGAGGAAGAGGATGAGCGCGCCGACGACGAACGTGGCCGCGGCCGCGGCGATGACCGCGCCCTGCACGAGCTTGCGGACCTTCGCGGTGATCTCCGCCTTGGCCAGCTCGATCTCCTGCTGGACGAGGGCCTGCACGCGGGTGCTGACGTCGCCCAGCGCCACCGAGATGGCCTCGGGGCTGCCCTGGTGGCCCTCGGCGACGGCCCCCGCCTGGTCCTTCGGGTCGGTGCTCGGAATGGTGCTCATCGGGTCAGCCGCTTCAGGACGAGGGCGGCGACCAGGCCGCCCGCGAAGGCGGCGCCGGCCAGGATCTCGGGGCGCTCGGCGGGCGCCTCGTTGGTGCTCGACGCGGCGCCGAGGACGGTGTCGCGCACCGCGGTCGCCTTGGCAGCGGCCGTCTGGACGACCGACGGCGACTCCTCTGGCGTCGGCGCGGCGGTCGTCGGCGCGTGGGGGTCGTCGCTCACTCGGGCGGGTCTTCCCCGAAGACCCGGCGGTAAACCACGGCGGCCACGCGGGTCGTCGCGATCGAGAAGAGCGCGCCGATGCTGGCCAGGAGGCCCGACCAGACGAGCCGCTTGGTGAGGTCGTTGTCCATCGCGCGGCATCCTATGCGACCCGCCGCCGGCGGCAACGCGCGGGGCGACGACGCGAGACCACGGGCAGGGGCGCCGCGTCGGGGTGCGCGCCGGGGCGCGTCACGGTGCGCGCCGGGGCGCGTCAGGTGCGGGTCAGGTGCGGGTCAAGTGCGCGCGGGCGCGCGCTCGAGGCCGGAGCAGATCGTCTCGACGATGAAGGCCTTGGCCTGCTCCTGGTCGGTCTCCCCGCCCGGGAGGACGTCGAAGATCCAGCCCGTGAGCACCTGCTCGATCGCGCCGTAGAACGCCATCGCGGCGAACTGGGGCGTGACCGCGTCCTTGAACTCGCCGTCGGCCTGGGCCTTCTCGGTGATCTGCGCGATGAGCGCGTAGGCCTGCTGGATGCGGTCCAGGTGGGTCGCGCCGAAGGAGTTCGCGGCCCGCGTGACCTCGACGATGATGACCTTCATCAGGTCGGGGTCGTGGCGGTAGCTGTCGATGATGAACGAGGCGATCGCGTGGAGCTTCTCGCGCGCCGGGAGGTCGCGTGCGTCCAGGTCGCGGATGACGTCGAGCAGCACGTCCCAGCGCTCGAGGAAGAGGGTGTCGAGCACCTCGTCCTTCGAGCGGAAGTAGTGGTAGACGAGCCCGTAGGCGACGCCCGCCTCGTCGGCGATGTCCGAGACGCGGCACTGGTTGAAGCCCTGTCGCGCGAACACGCGCACGGCGGCGTCGAGGATCAGCCGCCGCTTCTCGGCCGCGTTCTGGGCGTTGCGCGAGGCCATCAGGCGTAGGCCTCCGGCCGGCGCCCGGCGAGCGCGGGCAGCCGTGCGCGGATCGCGTCCTGGGCGGCGAAGTCGAGGTCGGCCACGACGACGGTCTCGGCGTCGGGGGCGCAGGCCAGGACGACGCCCCAGGGGTCGACGATGAGCGAGCGGCCGCCGGAGCGCAGCCCGGGCGCGTGCTCGCCGATCTGGTTCGCCGCGACGACGAAGGCCTGGTCCTCGATCGCGCGGGCGCGCACGAGCACCTCCCAGTGGTCGCGGGTGGTGGGGACGGTGAAGGCGCTGGGCAGGGTGAAGAGGCGCGCGCCGCGCAGGGCCAGCACGCGGAAGAGCTCGGGGAAGCGCAGGTCGTAGCAGATGGCCAGGCCGACGCCGGCGCCCTGGACCTCCGTGAGCACCGGCTCGTCGCCGGGCGCCTCGTGGTCGCTCTCGCGGTAGACGACCCCGTCGACCTCCACGTCGAAGAGGTGGACCTTCCGGTAGGTCGCGCGCACCGCGCCGTCCGGCCCGACGTGCACGCAGGTGTTGCGCAGCTTCTCCTGCCCGGGGACGCGCTCGGCGATGGAGCCCGCGACGAGGTCGATCCCGAGCTCGCGAGCGGTCGCCGCCGCCCACGTCAGCGCGGGACCGTCGAGGGGCTCGGCGCCGGCCCGCAGGTCCTCGCCGCGGCCGAGCACCGACCACTTCTCCGGCAGCACCACGAGCTCGGCACCGAGGGCCGCCGCGCGGCGCACGAGGCGGTCGGCGGTCTCGAGGTTGCGGGCCGTGTCGGCGGTGGCCGTGAGCTGAACGGCTGCTGCGCGCAACGACCCCCTCCCCTCGTGTTGACTGACGGGTCAATCGCGTCGGTGGTGGAGAATAGCCCGGTGCCCGGCACGTTGCCCGTCCGCACCGAGGGCCATGCGGCCGCCGCGACGCCGCCGTGGCCGACGCCGCCGGTCGCCCTGCGCCCGCTCGGGCGTCCCCTCAAGCGCTGGCGCTACGCCGGCGTCTACGGGGACGAGCTCATGGTGTGCGCCGCGTCGGTGCGCATCGGCGGGGCGCCGCAGTGGTTCTGGGCCGTCTGGGACCGCGCCGCGCACCGCCTGGTCGAGACGACGCGGTTCGTGCCGGGAGGCGTCGGCCTCGCCGACGGCGTGCTCCGCGTGCGCGGGCGGCGCACGCGCGTCGACCTCGCGCTCGCGCCGGCCGGGCCAGCCGTCGCGACGCTGAGCCGCCACGGCGCCGGGTGGATCTGGACGCGCAAGCTGCCGGTGCGCGCCCGGGGCACGGTCCTCGCGGGCGGGCGGGCGCGCGACGTCGACGCGCGCGGGCTCATCGACGACTCCGCGGGCTACCACGCCCGCGTCACGGCGTGGTCCTGGAGCGCCGGCGTCGGCGCGACGCCCGACGGCGAGGAGGTCTGGTGGAACCTCGTGGCCGGCGTCCACGACGCGCCGGCGGCCAGCGAGCGCTCGGTGTGGGTCGGCGACGACGTGCGCGAGCCCGGCCCGGTCACGTTCGCCGACGACCTCTCGGCCATCCGCGGCGACGACGGCAGCGTCCTGCGCTTCACCGCGGAGGCCCAGCGCGAGCGCCACGACGACCTCGGGCTCTTCCGCAGCGACTACCGCCAGCCCTTCGGCGCGTTCGCGGGCACGCTGCCCGGCGGCCTGCGTCTCGCCCACGGCGCCGGCGTCATGGAGCGCCACGACGTCCGCTGGTGAGCGCCCTCCACGGCGACCGCGGCCGGGCCGAGTCCTTCGGGGAGCAGGCGGAGCGCTACGACCGGGCCCGCCCCGGCTACCCGCCGGCGCTCGTCGACGCGCTGGTGGCCGGCGGGGCGCGCGATGTCGTCGACGTCGGCTGCGGCACCGGGATCGTGGCCCGCGTCCTGCGGGCGCGCGGCTGTCGCGTCCTCGGCGTCGAGCCCGACGCGCGGATGGCCGCGGTCGCGCGCGGCCACGGCCTGACCGTCGAGGAGGCGGCCTTCGAGCGCTGGGACGACGCCGGCCGGCGCTTCGACCTCGTCGCCTGCGGCCAGGCCTGGCACTGGGTCGACCCGGTCCGGGGCGCGCAGCGGGCGGCCGACGTCCTGCGCGACGGCGGCCGGGTCGGGCTCTTCTGGAACCTCGGCCGCCCCACGGGCGAGGCGGCCGCGGCGCTCGCCGCGACGTACGCTCGCCTGGAGCCGGACCTCGAGCGCCACGCCGTCCTGCTCGGCCACCGCGACGACCGCCTCGAGGCCACCGCCGCCGCGCTGGGCGCCACCGGCCGCTTCGAGGCGCCGCGCATCGAGCGCTGGCCGTGGGAGCGCACCTACGCGACCGCGGAGTGGCTCGACCAGCTCGTCACCCACAGCGACCACGCGGGGCTGCCAGGCGGCCGGCGCGAGCGCCTGCTGGACGCCGTCGCGGCCGACCTCGACCGCGTGGGCGGCGCCCTGACGATGCGCTACGACGCCGCGCTCGTCAGCGCTCGAGCTGCCGGCGCAGCTCGGCCAGCAGCAGCTTCGAGTGCATCGCGCCGATGAGCTCGCGCAGCGGCGCGGCGCCCGAGGCGATGATCTCCGCCGCGCGATCGACGCTGACCTCGCCGGCGAGCCGGTCCAGCAGCGTGCGGACCTCCTCCTCGACGAGCGGCGCCAGCGCCTCGCGGTAGCGGAGCGTGTCGTAGACGGTGAAGCCGAGCGCCTCGTCGTACCCGCCCGCGCGGAAGCGCGCGATCGCCTCGATGATCTTCAGGTCGTCGGCGTCGTGGCCGGCCCGCGTCGGGGACAGGACGCCGAGCTCGGCCAGGCGGCCCAGGACCACCTGCGGGACCTCGTAGCGGCGGCGCACCTCCGCGGCGGGCACGCGCGCGCCCTCACCCTGCGCGAGCGCACGCTCGAGGATCTGCTCGCGGATGACCCGCAGCGGCAGGTGGCGCTCCTCCTGCAGGCGCTTGATGAGGCGGATGCGCTCGACGAAGTCCGGCGGGTAGTAGGCCATGTTCCGCGACGTGCGGACGATGCCCTCGCCGTCGCCGAGCAGCCCCTCACGCAGGTAGTGCTTGATCGTGCCGGCCGAGACGCCCGACCGGGCCGCCAGCTCGCCCATCTTCAGCAGCCCGTCGGCGGTCATGCCAGGAAGGAGCGGGGCGGTCCGGCGGGATCCGCCGCGTCGTCGCCCGCCGCGCCGGCGATCGCGCCCTCGGCCTCCAGGCGGTCCAGGGCCTCGTCGTCGTAGCCCGCGGCGGCCAGGACCTCGCGCGTGTGCTCGCCGAGCGCGGGGCCGCCCCGGCGGACCGCGCCCGGCGTGGCCGAGAGCTTGACCGGGAACCCGAGCCCGCGCACCGTGCCGGCCCCGGGCTGCTCGAAGGACAGGACCATCTCCCGCGCCCGGACGAGCTCGGAGTCCAGCGCCTCCTCGAGCTCGAGCACGGGCTCCAGGCAGCAGTCGTGCTGGGCGGCGAAGGCCTCCCACGCCTCCCGCGTCCGGCCCGCGAAGATGGCCTCCACCTCGGCGTGCGCGGCCGAGCCGGGCGGCTCGAACTGGCGCTCGACGAGGTCCTCGCGGCCGACGCCCGCGCACCACGCGCGCCAGAACTTCGGCTCCAGCGCGCCGAGCGTCACCCAGCCGTCGGCGCACCGGTACGGCCGGTAGCAGAGGAGCGAGCCGCCCAGCTGCTCGTGGCCGCGCCGCGGGCGCTCGCCCGCGGCGAAGACGCGCGCGGCGACCATGGCCAGCCACGACAGCGCGCCGTCGAACATCGAGACGTCGACGAGCTGGCCCTCGCCCGTCCGGTCGCGGTGGCGCAGCGCCGTGAGGATCCCGAAGGCGGCCATGAGCGCGCCGCCGCCGAGGTCGGCGATCTGCCCACCGGCCTGCACGGGCGGCCCGTCGGCCTCCCCGGTCAGCGCGAGCACCCCGTTGAGCCCGAGGTAGTTCAGGTCGTGCCCGGAGCGGGCGCGCAGCGGACCGGTCTGTCCGTAGCCCGTGATCGCGCAGTAGACGAGCCCGGGGTTGACGGCGTGGAGCACGTCCCAGCCGACGCCCAGGCGGTCGAGCACGCCCGGGCGGAAGGACTCGAGCAGCACGTCGGCGTCGCGGGCGAGGCGCAGGAGCGCCTCCCGGCCGCCGTCCGTCTTGAGGTCGAGCCGGACGGAGCGCTTGCCGCGGTTGAGCGCCAGGAACAGCGCCCCCTTGGCGGTGTCGTCGGCACCGTCGAACGCGGGCGGCGCCCAGCGGACGTAGTCGCCCATGCCGGTGTCCTCGACCTTGACGACGTCCGCGCCGAAGTCGGCCAGCAGCAGGGAGCAGAAGCCGCCGGGCAGCAGCCGCGAGAGGTCCAGGACGCGGACGCCCTCCAGGGGCGCGGGGGCGCCGCTCACGACGCCGGCGCCAGGACGTCGACGCGGACGCCGCCGTCACCGAGGTCGCGGACGCGGTGCACGAGGCCCGCACCGTGCACGGTGACCGCCTCGTCCTCGAGCTCGAGCGTCGTCTGCTCGTCGATGGCGTAGCCGACGTCGCCGTCGGCCAGGCGGATCGCGTGCACGAGTCGCGCGAGCGTGCCCCACTGCGCCGCGTGGACGTCGACGACCGCCTCGACGACGCCGAGGCCGCGGCGCAGCTCGAGCGTGCCGAGGTCCTCTCCCGCCTCCTCCGGGCAGACGGCGTAGTCGCGCCCGTCGACGACGTCCTTCCAGCCGCCCACGAGCGCCTCCTTGGCGGCCACCGACGCGCCCGCGCTGAAGCCGCCGAAGACCGCGCCGGCCTCCCGCGCGGCCTCGAGCCAGGCGCCGTCCGCGGCGGTGACGAGCGCCTGCTCGTACTCCGGCGTCCAGCCGCCGGCGACGAAGAGGCCAGTGGCGGTGAGGACGTCGTCGCGCGCGGGCGGGCGCTCACGCGAGACCACGAGCGTCGTCACGTCGCTCGCGCCGGCGCCGCGCAGGCCGCCCTCCCAGCGGGCGACGTCGGTGTCCTCGCCCTGGTCGAGGACGAGCGCGACGATCTCGCCCCCGCCGGTGGCGTCGACGAAGGGGGCGAGCGCCGCCTGCAGCTCCTGCGGATCGCGGCCGCCGCCGGTGAGGAAGCTCCGCATCGCTCAGGCCACGACCGGCGCCGGGAGGCCGAGCTGCGCGCGCGCCTCGTCGACGGTCGCGACCCGGCGGCCGGCGTCCTGCGCCATCTGCCGCGCCTTGGCGATGAGGTCGCCGTTCGACGACGCCATCGTGCCGTCGGGGAGGTAGAAGTTGTCCTCGAGCCCGACCCGGACCGACCCGCCGAGGCTCAGCGCGGCCGCCGCGAGCGTCCACTGGCGCCGGCTGATGCCGATCACGCCCCAGTGCGAGCCGGCCGGCACGTTGTCCGCCATGGCCGCGAGGTTCCGCGCCGTCGGCGGCACGCCCCCGACGACGCCCATGACGCACGAGACGTGCAGGGGCGGGTGCAGGACGCCCATGTCGACGAGCGGCTCGAGCGAGCCGACGTGGCCGAGGTCGAAGCACTCGTGCTCCGGCTTGATGCCGAGCTCGTTCATCGCCTCCAGCAGGGCGATGATCTCGTCGAAGGGGTTCGCGAAGACGGCCTGGAAGACGAACGCCTTGCGGGTGCGCGAGTACTTCGCGTAGTTCAGCGACCCCATGTTCAGGGCGGCGACCTCGGGCCGCAGCTCGCGCAGGTAGGCGATCCGGTCCTCGACGGGGACGCCGATCGCGCCCGTCGAGTAGTTGACGATCGCCGCGTCGGCGACCTCGGCCCGGATGGCCTCGGTGATGGCCCGGAAGTCCTCGACGGCGTAGGAGGGGGTGCCGTCGGGCCGCCGCGCGTGGATGTGGATCATCACGCCGCCCTCGTCGACGATCCGCCGCGCCTCGGCGGCGTACTCGGCGGGCGTGTAGGGGATCGCCGGGCACTGGTCGCGGTTGGCCAGGCTGCCCGAGATGGAGCAGGTGATGATGACCGGGTCGTCGAGGCTCACGGGTCGCTGGGGCTCCTAAGCGGGGTCCGTCAGAAGTAGGACGTGCCACTGCCCACCCTGTCAGATGTCGTGCAGGCGCGCCAGCGCCACGCGGAAACGGGTAGTACCCCCGCATGATCGGCAACATCATCGCGGCCATCGTCATCGGCATCATCGCCGGCTACCTGGGCCGCGCCCTCCTTCCGGGCCCGGATCCCATGGGGTTCTTCGGCACGGTGATCGCCGGGATCGCCGGCGCGCTCGTGGGCTACTTCGTCTTCACGGGCCTGCTCGGCATCGGCGACACGGACAAGTTCGACCTCGGTGGCATCGTCGGCGCGGTGATCGGGACGATGATCGTCCTGCTCGTCTACCGCGCCGTGGCCGGCCGCGGGGGCGGGCGAACGGCCAGGGTCTGACGCCCTAGCCCAGCAGCGACCGTGGCAGCGCTCCCGCCGGTCCCGGCGGGAGCGCGAGCACGGTCACGGTGCCCGGCGGCACCTCGGTCAGGCCCGCGTCCTCGACGCGGGCCGCGACGTCGTCCCGGGGCAGCGCGCAGAGCACGTCGAAGGTCGCCGGGCTGGGCGCGAGGACGCGCCCCGGGCAGCCGGCGGCGGCCCACGCCTCGTGGACCGGCGCGGCCAGGACGGCGGCGTGCGCGACCTGGGCGAGCACCTTCCCGGAGCTCATCGACGCGTGCGGCGTCACGAGGTACGTCAGCGCCGGCCGGTCGTCGGCCGGGTCGGCGCAGGCCGGCGCCGGCTCGAGGTCGCCGCTCATCGCCTGCAGGCGTTCGAGCAGCGGCCCGCGCTCCGAGCGCCGCCGCGGCGGCACCGCGGCCACGGCCGGCCCCTCGGGGTCGCCCGCCAGGGCGTGGGGCTCCTCGGCCAGGACCCGCTCCCACTGCGCCACGGTGCGGGCGCGCAGGCAGACCTTCCCCGGGCGCGGTCGCCACGCGGCGACTGCGTCGGCGTGCGCCGGGTCCGCGGCGAAGCGCCGCAGGCAGGCGACCGCGGCGGCCCCGGCCAGCTCGCCGCCCTGCGCCAGCGCGGTGACGGCGCCGCGCCGCAGGACGAGGTACAGGCGCAGCGGGTCGTCCGGCGCAGGCTCCGGAGCCTCGCCCGATCGCGGCGTCATCCGGCGGATCCGGCCCGCGGACGGCCGGCGGGCCCGACGTGCGGCCGGCGGTCGAACGAGCCGATCACGCGTCGTCGAGGGCATGGACGACGGCGACGCCCGTCGCTCCGGCGAACCACCACGCCTCGCCGGCCGCCACGCGCGTCATCGGCGCAGTCTCGCAGCGGCTGGGCGGACCCGCGGTGGCGCTCAGGCCAGCAGGACCTCGTGGGCGAAGCGCACCGCCAGGGCGCCGTCGCCGACCGCGCCGGCCACGCGCTTCGTCGCCCCGGCCCGGACGTCGCCTGCGGCGAAGACGCCCGGCCACACGGTCTCGAGCAGGTGCGGCTCACGGCCGGGCGACCGCCACCGGTTCGGCCCCTCCGCGGCCGCGGCGCCGCCACCGCAGCGGATGTAGCCGGCCTCGTCGAGGTCGAGCATCGTGTGCACCGCCTCGGTGCAAGGGTCCGCCCCGATCATCACGAACACCGCCGACACGGCGACGCGCTCGACGCTCCCGTCCGCGCGGCTGCGCAGGTCCGCATGCTCGAGCCGCCCGTCGCCGTCGACGGCGCTGAGCTCGGTCCCGGTGAGGACCTCGACGTTCCGGCGGGACTCGAGCCGCTCGAGCAGGTAGCGCGACATCGTCGCGGCGAGGCCCGGGCCGCGGATGACGATCCGGACGCTGCGGGCCACGCGCGACAGGTGCGACGCCGCCTGCCCTGCGGAGTTGCCGCCGCCCACCACGAGCACGTCCTCGCCGCGGCACCGCTCGGCGTCGGTCGCCATGGCGGCGTGGTAGACGCCCGCGCCCGTGAACCGCTCGACGTTGTCGGCCGCGAGGGTGCGCCACCGGGCACCGGTGGCGACCACGACGGTGCGCGCGAGCGCGTGCTGCCCGTCGTCGAGGTCGACGCGGACGAGGCCCTCGGGGCCGCGGGCGAGCTCGACCGCGCGGTGGAAGCTCGACAGCACCGCGTCGAAGCGACGGGCCTGCAGCGTCGCCTTGCGCGCCAGCTGCGTGCCCGACACCCCGGTCGGGAAGCCGAGGTAGTTCTCGATCCGCGTGCTCGTGCCGGCCTGGCCGCCGGGCGCCCAGGCCTCGGCCACGAGCGTCCGCAGCCCCTCCGACCCGCCGTACACCGCCGCCGCGAGGCCCGCGGGGCCGCCGCCGAGCACGACGAGGTCGAACCGCTCGCCGTCGATCTCCGCGCGCAGGCCGAGGTCGCGGGCGACCTGGGCGGCCGAGGGGTTGCGCAGCACGGCGGTCTTGCGCACGAGGACAGGCGTCTCCTCGCGCGGGATCTGCAGCCAGTCGAGCATCGCCGCGCTCTCGTCGTCGGTGTCGACGTCGTACCACCGGACGGGGATGAGGTTCCGCTCGAGCAGGTCGCGCACCTCGAAGGCGCGGCGCGACCCACGGGGGGCGATGAGCCGCAGCACGCCGTACCCGTGCTCCTCGTGCCACTCCCTCCGCGCCATCATCGTGCGCAGGATGAGCTCGGCGAGCTCCGGCCACGCCGCGAGCATCGCCCGCAGCCCCGACCGGTCGAAGGCGATGACGTCCGTCGGCTCGTCGGCGACGCACTCGGCGATGGCCGGCTCGCCCGTGAAGGTGGCGATGTCGCCCAGGAACGTCCCCGCGTCCGCCTCGGCGACCCAGACGTCCTTGCCGGGCTTGCGGTCGAGCACCCGCACCCGGCCGCGCTCGATGACGAGGAACGGGGCGTCGCGCTGCCCCTGCTCGTAGAGCGTCTGCCCCGCCTCGAACGACCGTCGCGTGCCGAGCTGCGCGAGCCGCTCGAGCTTCTTCGCGGACATCCGCGGGTACATGAGCTCGTCGCCGAGGTCCGGGAAGCGCTCGGCGCGGATCTGCGTGGGGGTCGTTCCCTCGATCGGCAAGGTCATCGCTTCCCCAGGATGCCACCCCGGGCGAGCGGCCGGCCCACGGCGTGCGGTGCCGGTACCCGGTGATGCACCGCCCAGGCCAATTGTGGAACAATCGTCGCATGCCGCCCCGCACCTGCGTCCTCGCCGCCGCGCTGTGCTTCGGGACGACCGGGACCGCCCAGGCGCTCGGCCCGGACGGGACGACGCCGGCCACCGTCGGCGCCGCCCGCGTCGCCGTCGGCGCGGGCCTGCTCGCGCTGGCCGTGTGGGTGCTCGAGCGTCGTCGCGACCGCCCGGGCGACGCGCAGCGCGCTCGGGACGCGCGCCCCGGTTCGGTGCCGCGCCCGTCCCGGGCCGCGATCGCCGTCGCCGGCGTCGCGGTCGCCGCCTACCAGCTCTGCTTCTTCGCGGCGGTCGACGCCACGGGCGTCGCCGTCGGCACCGTCGTGGCGCTCGGGTCCGCGCCGGCGCTGGCCGGCCTCGGCGCCCGCTGGGTGGACGGGACGCCGCTCACGCGCCCCTGGGCCGCCGCGACCGCGCTCGGCGTCGCCGGCGTCGGGCTGCTGGCCCTCGGCGGCGGCGGCGCGATCGTCGACCCCGCCGGGGTCGCGCTCGCGGTCGGCGCCGGCGCGTCCTACGCCGCCTTCACCCTGGCCACGAAGCGCCTGCTCGTCGCCGGGATGGCCGACGAGCGCGCGATGGCCGTCGCGTTCGGCGCCGGCGCGGTGCTGCTCCTCCCCGTGCTCCTCCTCGGCGACGCGGCGTGGCTGGCCGGCGGCGGCGGCGTGGCGCTCGCGCTGTGGCTCGGCGCCGTGCCGACCGCCGCCGGCTACCTGCTCTTCGCCCGCGGGCTGCGCCGGCTCGGCGCCGGCGAGACCGCGACGCTGACCCTCGCCGAGCCCGTCACGGCGACCCTGCTCGGCGCGGTCGTCCTCTCCGAGCGCCTCGACGTCCCGGCGGCCGCCGGGATCGCCCTCGTCGTGGCCGGGCTGGTCGTCCTGGCCGCGGGGCCCCGGCCGCGGACGACGCTGGCGGCGGAGGCGGCGTGAGCGCGGCCGCTCCGGCCGCCGGCTCGGCCGTCGACCGCCTCGCGGCCACGCTGCGCGAGGCCATCCTGGAGGGCGAGCTCGGCGGCGGCGACCGCCTCGTCGAGCAGCGCCTGGCCGCCGAGCACGACGCGGCCCGCCACACGGTCCGGGCCGCGCTGCGCGAGCTCGCGGGCGAGGGCCTCGTCGTCGTCGAGCCCCACCGCGGCGCGCACGTCGCCAGCCTCGACGAGGCCGCCGTGCGCGGCCTCTACGAGCTGCGCACGGCGCTCGAGGTCGAGGGTGCGCGCCTGGCGCTGCACCGCCACGGCGGCCGGCTCCCGGACGCCGTCCACGCCGCCGCCGAGGACCTTGCCGCCGCCTGCCGGACGCCGCGCCCGCGCTGGGCGACCCTCACCGCCCGCCACGGGGCCCTGCACCACGCGGTCGTGCGGGCCGGGCGCAGTCCCCGGCTCACCGCGGCGCACGCCGCGCTGGAGGGCGAGACGCGCCTGTTCCTCCTGCAGGTCCGCCCGCAGTACGCCCCCGAGCGGCTCGCCCGCGAGCACCTCGAGCTCGTCGCCGGCCTCGAGCGCGAGGGCCCCGACGTCCTGCGGGCGCACCTGCGGGCCTCGGCCGCCGCGCTCGTCGACGCCGCCGACCTCTGACGCACCGTGTCGGGGTCCTACGCAGCGCGTTGACCGCGGATCGCGGGTGCGCGCAAGATCGCGACGGGGGACGGGAGGCTGCAGTGGGGACGTCGCACGCCATCAACAGTCGACGGGAGGGTCCGTCATGCAGGCAGTGCGCAGGAGGTGGCAGCCGCTCGTGCTCGCGGCGCTCGCCACCGTGCTGGTCGCCGGGCTCGTGGGCGCCATGAGCGCCCGGGGCAACGGCGACGACCAGGAGATCCGGTTCCCGATGGTGCGCTCGGCGGCGGCCGCGAACGGGGGGTGCCTGGCGAACGCCAGCGCCAAGGTCAAGGTCGAGAACGAGGGGGCGGTCGAGGAGCTCACGCTCAAGGCCAGGGGCCTGCCGCCGGACACGAACTTCGACTTCTTCGTGATCCAGGTGCCCAACACGCCCTTCGGCCTCTCGTGGTACCAGGGTGACTTCGAGACCGACCACCACGGCAGGGGCGAGCAGGAGTACGCCGGCCGCTTCAACGTCGAGACGTTCATCGTCGCCCCGGGGACGGCCTCGGCGCCGAAGGTCCACCCCGCCGACGCCACGTCGAACCCCGCGACGCCGCCGGTCCACACGTTCCACCTCGGGCTGTGGTTCAACTCGCCGCAGGACGCGATGAAGGCCGGGTGCCCGGCCACCGTCACGCCCTTCAACGGCGACCACACCGCCGGCATCCAGGCGCTCAGCACCCGGAACTTCGCCGACGACCAGGGCCCGCTGCGGCAGCTCATGCCGTAGCGCCCCCACGCGCCGTCCGCGGTGCGCCTCAGCGGTGCACCGCGGCCGGCAGCGCGCCGACGCGGCGGGGGTCGAACGAGCGCGCCCCGCCAGCGGCCACGGTGGCTACACCGGCACGACCGCGTTGCGCTTCCAGGGCCGCTGGACGACCTTGCCATCGGCCATCTCCAGCGCGCGGCAGATCGTCGGGCGCGTCTCCCGCGGGTCGATGACGTCGTCGACCATGCCGTTCCGCGCAGCGACGTAGACGTCGATGATCCCGCGGTAGGCGGCGATGAGCTCGGCCTTCTTGGCGGCCGGGTCCTCGGCCTCCTCGACCTGCTTGCGGAAGACGATCTCGACCGCGCCCTCGGCGCCCATGACGCTGATCTCGGCCGTCGGCCAGGCGGCGATGAGGTCGGGCTCGTAGGCGCGCCCGTTCATGACGTAGTAGCCGGCGCCGTAGGCCTTGCGCAGCACGATCGTGACCTTGGGGACCGTGGCGTTGGCCACGGCGTGGAGCATCTTCGCCCCGTGACGGATGATGCCGCCCGCCTCGACCTTCGTGCCGACCATGAAGCCCGGCACGTCGACGAGGAAGACGAGCGGCAGCCCGAACGCGTTGCAGAGGTTCACGAACCGCGCCGCCTTGTCGGCCGAGTCGTTGTCGAGGATGCCGCCGAGCTGGCGCGGCTGGCTGGCGACGATCCCGGCGGGGCGCCCGTCGAAGCGGGCCAGGCACGTGATGACCGTGCGGGCCCACTGCGGCTTGAGGTCGAACCACACGCCGTCGTCGACGATCCGGCGGATCACGTCGTACATGTCGTACGGCTTGCGGTTGGACTCCGGCAGGACGTCGAGCAGCTCCTCGTCCCCGCGGTCGGCGGGATCGGCGGTCGGGCGCCGCGGCGGCGGCTCGCCGTTGTGGGACGGCATGAACGAGAGGTAGTCGCGGATCGCCTGCAGGCAGGCGTCGTCGTCGGCGACCTCCAGGTCCCCGACGCCCGACTTGCGCGTGTGCACGCGCGAGCCGCCGAGCTCCTCCTGCGTGACGTCCTCCCCCACGGCCGCCCGCACGAGGTGCGGCCCGGCCAGCGCCATCGACCCGCGGCCCTTGACCATCGGCACGAAGTCGGCCAGGCCGGGGATGTAGGCGGTGCCGGCGGCGCAGGGGCCCATGAGCGCGGCCACCTGCGGGATCACCCCGGAGGCGACGACCTCCTCGCGGAAGAGGTGGCCCGAGCCGGCGAAGAGCGAGCCGACCGCCTCCTGGATCCGCGCGCCCGCGGAGTCCAGCAGCCAGACCATCGGCAGGCGCTTGGTCAGCGCGAGCTCGCGCAGCCGCGCGACCTTCGTCTCCCCGGTCATGCCCATCGACCCGGCCATGACCGTGAAGTCGTAGGCGGCGATGGCGACGAGCCGCCCGTCCACCTTGCCGTAGCCCGTGACGACGCCGTCGGCCGGCGCCTCCTTGCCCTCCAGGCCGCGGACGGCGTAGTGGATGCCGGCCTGGACGCCGAGCTCGGTGAACGTCCCGGGCTCGACGAGGCGGTCGATGCGCTCGCGCGCGGTGAGCTTGCCCTGCTCGTGCTGGCGGGCGACCTTCTCCGCCCCGCCGCCGAGCCGCGCGTGGGCGCGCCGCGCGTGGAGGTCCTCGACGAGCGGGCGCAGGATCGACGGCGCCGTGGTCTCGTGGCTCATGCGCCGGCCCCCTCGCGCTCGTGCGAGGCCAGCAGCGGCGCGAGCAGCGCGGCGAAGCGCGGGGCGTGCTCGGGTGCCGTGAAGGAGGTGACCTCGCAGCCGACGACGGTCGCCGCGGCGGCGACGTCGGCGAGCAGCCGCCCGAGCCCCTCGAGCCCCATGCCGCCCGGCGCGGGGAACGCGGTGCCCGGCAGCTCGGCCGGGTCGAGGACGTCGAGGTCGAGGTGGACGAACACCTCCTGGCCCGCCAGGAGCCCGGCGAGCTGCGACGGCGACTGGACGAGCCCGACCCCGCGCGTGTCCAGGAGCAGGCGCTCGCCGGCGTCGACGTCGCGCACCCCGCACATGACGACCTGCGCGGGATCGACGCCGGCGCCCAGGCCGGTGTCCCACACGCCGCACGCGCCGGCGAGGCACATGCCGCCGAGGAAGCCCGACGGGGTCGTCGACGGGTCGTTGAAGTCGGCGTGGGCGTCGAGCCACAGGACCCGCACGCCGGGCCGCAGGCGCGCGAGCGCCGGGAGCGTCGTCACGCAGATGGAGCAGTCGGAGGCCAGCAGCACCGGGAAGCGCCCGGCCGCCAGCGCGTCCTCGAGCTGGCCGCCGGCCTCCAGCAGGCAGCCGCGCGAGTCGCGCAGGTCGTCCTCCCAGCCCGCCTCGCGCTCCCCGCCGGGCGAGCCCACGAGCCGGGCGGTCGTCCCGAGCTGCGCGGCCACCGTGGTGGCCAGCGCCTGGGCGCCGCACGCGCCGCCGGGGACGCGGTCGGAGGTCCGGCACAGGAGCGCGACGACGGCGGGCTCGGGCATCGGCGCCGGACTCTACGCGGAAGTGGGACGTGCCACTGCCCGCTTCCGCACCCCGCCGCCGCCGGGCCGCCGGGCGCCGCTCAGCGGCCGGTCCACCGCGGGTCGCGCTTCTCGAAGAACGCGCGGACGCCCTCCTGGAGGTCCTCGGTCGAGAAGGCCAGCGTCAGGTTGTGGTGGAGCAGCTCGAGCGCGTCGGCGAACGCGAGGTCCTGCTGGCGGTGCATGGCGTCCTTGCCCAGCCGCATCATCACCGGCGACTTCGCGGCCAGCCGCTGCGCCCAATCGGCCACCGCGGCGTCGAACTCGCCGTCCGGGACGACCTTGTTGACGAGTCCGAGGCGCTCGGCCTCGTCGGCGTCGATGCGCTCGCCCAGCAGCAGCAGCTCGTTCGTCTTCTTCCGCGGGACGTTGCGGTAGATGAGCGCCATGATCATGAAGGGGAAGACGCCGACGTTGATCTCGGGCGTGCCGAACGTCGCCCCCTCGCGCGCGACGACGAGGTCGCAGGCCAGCGCGAGCCCGAGCGCTCCGGCGAGGACGTGGCCGGAGGCGGCGCAGATCGAGGGCTTGCCGAGCTCGCCCAGCAGCCGGAAGACCTCCGGGAAGCGCTCCGTGCCCCAGTGCTTGCGGACGAGCGGCACGTCGGCGGCGAAGCCGGAGAGGTTGCCGCCCGAGCTGAACGTCCTCGGGTTCGTCGACGCCAGCACGACGCACCGCACGTCGTCGTCGTCGCGCGCCCGTCGCAGCGCGTCGAGCAGGTCGCCGAGCAGCTCGTCGGACAGCGCGTTGCGCGTGTCGGGGTCGTCGAGCGCCACCGTGGCGACCCCGTCGGCGACGTCGTAGCGGACCCGCGTCTGCGCGCTCATCGGCGGCGACTCTACCCGCGCCCGCCGGCATCCGTCCGTGAGAAGTAGGCAGTGCCACTGTTCACTTCCGCGCCCGGCCCCGGTAGCGTCCGCGCATGGCCACCGCTGCGCAGGACGTCCTCAAGCCCGACTTCGGCGCCCGGCGCCGGCACTTCATCTTCACCGACGAGCACGACCAGCTCCGGGAGTCGATCCGCGGCTTCGCGACGAAGGAGCTCGCGCCGCACGCGGAGGAGTGGGAGGAGACGACCTTCCCCGACTCCGTCTTCCACCGCATGGGCGAGCTCGGCTTCCTCGGCCTCGACAAGCCCGAGGCGTACGGCGGGCAGGGCGGCGACTACTACTCGTCGCTCGTGCTGGCCGAGGAGATCGTCCACGCCCGCTCCGGCGGCCTGGCCATGGGCGTCGCCGTCCACACCGACATGGCGATGCCCCCGATCCTCGCCTTCGGCACCGAGGAGCAGAAGCGGGAGTGGGTCGTGCCGGCGATCGCCGGCCAGAAGATCCTCTGCCTCGGCATCACCGAGCCCGACGCCGGCTCCGACGTCGCCGGCATCAAGACGCGCGCGGAACGCGACCCCGCCCACCCCGGCGAGTACGTCATCAACGGCGCGAAGACGTACATCACCAACGGCCACCGGGCCGACGTCATCGTGCTCGTCACGAAGACCGACGCCGACGCCGGCTACGACGGCTTCACGCTGTTCCTCGTGCCCATGGACGCCCCGGGCGTCGTGCGCGAGAAGCGGCTCGAGAAGCTCGGGATGCACGCGAGCGACACGGCGCTGCTGGCGTTCCAGGACGTGCGGGTGCCCGACACGGCGGTCCTGGGCCAGGTCGGCAAGGGCTTCTACCACATCATGTGGGAGCTCCAGGGCGAGCGCCTGATCGGCGCGGCGGGCTGCGTCGCCGGCGCCCAGCGCTGCTTCGAGCAGACGCTGCAGTACGCCCAGGAGCGGACCGCCTTCGGGCGCGAGATCGGCAAGTTCCAGGTCATCCGCCACAAGTTCGCGGAGATGGCGACGAAGATCGAGACGGCGCGCCAGCTCGTGTACGTGACGGCCTGGCGCTTCCAGAACGGCGAGTACCCCGTGCGCGAGATCTCGATGGCCAAGCTCCACGCCGCGCGCGTCGCGGTCGAGGTCGCCGACGAGTGCATCCAGATCCACGGCGGCGCGGGCTACATGAAGGAGTACGGCGTGGAGCGCGTCTGGCGCGACATGCGCCTGAACCGCATCGGCGCGGGGACCGACGAGATCATGCTCGACGTCATCGGGCGCTCGTACGGTCTGTAGGACGCGCGCTCAGACGGTTCCCAGCCACCTCTCGGCGGATCCTCGAACAGCCGCGCTTCGATGAGCGTCGACAGCGTTCACCGAGAGAAGGGCACGTCCCATGAGCACGATCCTTGCCCCCGGCAGTCGCACGCAGGCGGCCGCGGAGATCAACGACCCCAGCGGGCTCCGCGGCGACGTGGAGGCGGCCGCGCGACTGCTCTACGTCGCCGACAGCGCGCACGTCCTCGGGGCGATGAACAGCGTGGACTGGGAGCGGCGGGGCGTGCTTCGGCGACTGACCCGCCGCGCTCGCTAGCACTCGCGAGGCTCGTCGACGTCGAGCCCGGTCCCGCGCCCACCTAGCCGGCGGCGCTGGGGTCCGGGTGCCGACGTCCGGCGGCCGCCGCCGCTGCCGCGCGCGCGCGTGCCCGCCGCGGAGCGGGCCACAGTGCGACCATCGCCCCGCCGACCACGATCACCCCGCCGATCCAGATCCACGCCACGAGCGGCGACACGATCAGCCGGAAGTCGGCGACGGGGGCGGACTGCAGGTAGCGACGGACCACCGTCGACACGAGAAACCCCTCGAGCTGCGCGTCGGCGTGGGGAAAGCGGCGGTCGGCGTCCTTGATCGCCGGCTCGACCGCGGAGAGGTCCGGCTGGGCCGCCGTCCAGATGTCGCGCGAGAGGCTGGAGCGCAGGCCGAGCTCGCTCGTCGAGTCGCCGTTGAAGAAGCGGCCGATGCGGCCGAAGCTCGCCTCGTCGAGCGACGGGTAGTAGCCGCGGCTCGGGATCAGCATGGCCACGTGTCGGCCACCCTTCGACACGTCCAGTACCGCTCCGAGCGTGATCTTCTCCCCGCTCCGCGCGCTCGTCGGCCTGACGTAGGTGATGTCGTACCCCCCGACGCGCGCCGTGTCGCCCGGCTTCATGCGAATGTCGCGCACGTGCTGGAAGGCGGTCGATGACGCGACGCCGACGAGCAGCACCGCGATGCCCACGTGCACCGTGTAGCCGCCGTAGCGCCTGCGATTGCGTCCGACGAGCGCGGCGAGCGCGACCGGGACGCGCTCCCGGGTGAGCGCCCGCCGGGCGCGCGTGCCGCGCCACAGCTCCTGGCCGATGGCGGTGAGCGTGAACGCGGCGCCGCAGAACATCGCCAGGGCGAGCGGCCGGCGAGCGATCCCGCCGGCAAGGGCCAGGACGAGCAGGACGAGCAGCGCCGCGGCGAGCGGCGCGGCGAAGATGCCGGCGAGCCGCGCCCGGGAGAAGGTGCCCCAGGCGAGCGCAGGTCCGACCCCCGACAGCACGACCAGGACGAGGGCGAGCGGCGTGACATAGCGGTCGAACCACGGCGGGCCGACGGCCGCCTTGGTCCCGGTCACGGCCTCGGAGATGAGCGGGAAGAACGTGCCCCAGAACACGACGAAGCACAGGCCGACGAGCACGAGGTTGTTGGCCAGGAACGCCGCCTCGCGCGAGAGCAGCGAGGGCAGGCGGTGCTCGGAGCGCAGCAGGTCGCGCCGCGAGATCACGAGCCCCGTCGACGCGGCGATCATCGCTGCGATCAGCGCCACGAACGGCACCCCGAGCGTGGACGCCCCGAAGGCGTGGATCGAGTCGAGGATCCCGGAGCGCACCAGGAACGTCCCCAGCACGGCCAGGGTGCCCATCGCCAGCGCGAGCGAGATGTTCCACACCTTCAGCATCCCGCGCCGCTCCTGGATCATGATCGAGTGCAGGAACGCGGTGCCGGTGAGCCACGGCATCAGCGAGGCGTTCTCGACCGGGTCCCAGGCCCAGTAGCCGCCCCAGCCGAGCTCGGCGTAGGACCAGCGGGCGCCGAGCAGGATGCCGAGGCCCAGGAAGAACCATGCGGCGAGCGCGAAGCGCCGCGTCGAGCGGATCCACTGGGCATCCACGCGCCGGGCGATCAGTGCGCCGATGGCGAACGCGAACGGGATCGCGAACAGCGTGTACCCCGAGTAGAGCATCGGGGGGTGGAACATCATGCTCGGGTGGCGCAGGAGCGGGCTGAGCCCCACCCCCTCCTGGGGCGCGGGATGCAGGCGCTCGAACGGATCGGCGAGGAACAGCAGCAGCATGGTGAAGAAGCCGGCCAGCGCCAGGAGCACGGCCTGTGCCCAGGCGGCCACGTCCAACAGCCGGCCGCGGGTGAGCACGAGCGCGAGGCTCGACCACGCCGACAACAACCACACCCACAGGAGCAGCGATCCCTCCTGGGCGGACCATGCCGCGGCCGCCCGGTAGAACGCCGGCGTCGTCGTGCTCGAGTGCTCGGCCACCACGGCGAGGCTGAAGTCCGAGCGCAGGAACGCCGCCACGAGGATGGCGAACGCCAGCGTGAGCACCGCGGCCAACGCGTAGACCGCGCGACGGCCGGATGCGACCCACTCCCAGCGCCGCGCGCGCACGCCGTACACCGACGCGCCGATCCCGTAGGCCTCGAGGGCGAGGGCTGCGGCGAGCAGCACCGGCCCCAGCGAGATCACGAGGGCTTCCTCGTGGTGAACTTCGACGGGCACTTGGTGAGCAGTGAGTCCGGCTCGCCGACGAAGCCGGCGCCGTGCCTGCGCACGGTGACGATCACCTCGCGGCCCTCGCGGAAGGGCTCGGGGACGGCTCCCGTGTAGCTGACCGGCACCGACGCCGTGCCGGCGCGATCGCGCACGCGGAAGCCGAGCGTGCCGCCGTGGCGGCGAACCGAACCTGCGAGCACGGTGCCCGTGAGCTCGTAGGAGCGGCCACCGCCCGCGTGGAGCAGCTGGCTCGGGCTCTTCGCCGGGCTCGACGCGGTGAAGCTCGCGTAGGCGAGTGCGCCGGCCAGGAGCACGGCGAGGCCGAGCGTCACCACGAGCCTGATCCGGCGCCGGCGCGCGGGATCCACGGCTCACCGCCCGCGGGTCATGGCGTGACCACGGCGTTGTGCGGCGGCGCCGGCCGGTTCGACGCGGACGCCGCCCCGTGCTTCCGACCGCCCGTGAGGTTGAAGCCGGCGAACATGAGCGCGATGCCTGCGAGCTGGCCCAGGTAGACGAACGAGTACTCGCCGGTGCGCGTCATGCCGGTGGAGAGCGCCAGCACGAGTGCGCCGCCCGCGATCCAGAGGTTGGCCCGCACCCGCCGCCGGCGCGCGATCGAGGAGAGCGCGCCACCCACGAGGAACGCGGTGCCGAACGAGTTGAGCGCGATCGCCCAGAGGAAGGCGTGGCCGCCGAGAGCGCCGTCGGCCGGCGGGCCGCCGCTCGCCACGTGCGCGAGCGCGCTCGCCTGCACGGGCGCCAGCGCCACCGCCGCCGCGGCCGCCAGGGTGGCCACGAGAAGCCCGCCCACCAGCGCGTCGCGGGCGCGCCGTGGCAGCTGCAGCCAGGCCGACCCCGCGCCGAGCCAGGCAACCGTGAGCACCCCGCCGCACAGGTAGTAGCCACGGAACAGGCCGGGACTCCACCCCGAGCCCTGGGCGACGGCCTCGCAGGCCGTCGCCACCGCGAAGAGCACGAAGCCGCCGGCCCAGAGCAGCTTCTCCCCCGCGCGCCGGCGGCGGAACGAGCGCAGCAGCAGGATCGCGAACAGCAGGGCGAGCAGCGCGGCCGCAACGGGCAGCAGCGATCCCGACACCGCGGGGACTGAGCGCCTCGACGCGCCGGCGATGGCCGTGACCGCCGCCTGCGGCGGCGCCACCGTGACGTAGCTGAAGTCGCGATCGCCGAACATCCCCTCGTGGGAGGCGGTGATCAGGTAGCGAGCGGGGCGCAGCCTCCGCGCGGGCGCGAGCGTGAGCGTGGTGGGCGACCGGCGCAGCACCGAGAGGGCGACGCCGGCGCGTCGATCGAGGTCGAACAGCTGGTAGGCCCCGGGCCGGTCCACGGCCGCCGACCGGATGAGGAGGCTGCGGACGTCGCGCGCATGCACGCGCAGCGCATCCGCCGGATACGGGTTCTGCGGGTCGCGCCAGCCGAACAGCCTGACCTTCCCGCGCGGCGTGCTGAGGAACTGACCCGTGATCTCCTTCGTGAAGCGCTGCTCGTAGGAGAACCGCAGCGGCGTGGTCCCGAGCCCGCTCACGGCCGGCACGAGCGGCAGCGCGACGAGCACGAGCCCGATCACACCGACGCCCGCCAGGATGCGGGCGCGCGAGCCCCCGCGGGAGTGTCGGCGGGGGTGCGGCCCTCGCGGGCCCTCGAACCTGATGAGCCTGCGCCGGTGCGCCCGGTGGAGCATCGCCGCCGAGAGCAGTGCGCTCAGCGGCAGCCACACGAACTCCACCCTCCATCCGAGGTGGCGCAGCGGACCCTGACCGAACGGCGAGAACGCCAGCGGGATCACGGCCCACGCCAGCGCCGGGCCCACGATGAGGAGCACGAGCGCCGCCACGGGGAAGCCGGCGAACAGCCAGCCGACGCCCGGGAACCCGAGCAGCCCCATGGGCAGCTCGTACGCGGCGAGCGCAGCCGGGCGCAGCCGTCGGACGCGCCTCGGGATCGTGCCGGTGTACGCGGCTGGAGCGGCCCGCATCATCGCGCGGCCCGCGCGCCGGTAGCCGGAGGTCAGGTGCCAGGCTGCCTGGGCGTAGGCGCCGAAGCCCACGCTCACCGCGATGGCCGCGGGCACGAGGACGAGCGCCGACCACGGTTCCAGCGACGCCACGGCGCGGCCGAAGCTCGCCCCGTCCGTCACGCGGTGCGCGGCCAGCACCGCGAAGGCGATCCCGCCGGCGTAGTAGACGCCCATGCCGGACGCGATCCCTACCACCGCGACGCGCACCTGCCTCCGCGGCCACGCCTCGCCGGACTGCCGGCGCAACAGCGCGAGCGCCAGGGCGAGCAGGATGGGCATCAACCCGCCCAGCATGTTGAGCTGTGCGTGCAGGTTGACGATCACGTCGCCGGCGTCGCCGCTCCGGTCGAGCAGCTCGTTGACGGCCGGGAACGCCTGCACGGGCCCCTGGAACGTGCCGATCGCGAGCGCACCGCACCCGGCCAGGACGAGCGGTGCCACCGGGCTGGCCGACCTCCACACCGAGCGAGCGACGAGCCAGAGCAGCATCCAGAAGCCCGCGAGCATCGCGACCCCGGCGCCCATGATCAGGAACGGGTGCAGCGGCGTGGCCGCCTCGGCCTGCTCGGGCGTCAGCCCACCGGCCACCACCAGGTGGCCCTCGCGGAAGCCGAGGTACAGCGCCGTCGCGTAGAAGGCGAGCGAGCCCCCGAGCAGGAGCCAGAAGCAGCGATTGACCAGCTGCCGGGGCGGTGTGGTGCCCCCGAGCAGCGGCAGGAGGTAGAAGAGGCCTCCGGCGACCAGCATGGTCAAGCCGGTGACGAGGTTGATGTGCGCGTGGCTGATCGGGTCGATCCACTCACCCGCGTGCCTGGCCTCGTAGAGCCAGGCGGCGTTCTTCGGCTGGACCTGGAGCACGCCCTGCACCGTGCCGGCCGTGAGGGCCGCGGCCCCGGTGAGCACGAACTTCCAGAGGTGGGCGCTCGGCTTGGGCACGCGGACGAGCCGCGCCTGGAAGACCGTCAGGGCGACGTTGGCCGCGAAGCACCAGTACCCCACCCCCATCACGCCCGCGCTCGCTCCCACCGGCACGCGGTACCAGTTGCCCATGTGCTCCTTGGCCGCCTGGTAGTCCCAGCCGTGCTGCACGAGGCCGCCGATCGCGATCCCGTTCGCGATCAGCGCGACGTAGAAGCCGAGCAGGCCGGCGGCCGTGAACCAGAACGCCGCCTGCGCGAGCCCGTTGCTCGCGAGCGGGCGCCCGACCATGCGGGGCAGGACGTGCCAGCAGACGCCGGTCGCGATGAGGGTCCCGCCACCGACGATCATCACGTGGGTGTTGGAGAGGTCGCGGACGAGGTGGCCCGCATACCCGGCTCGCGCCTCCCACTCCGCGGCCCAGGGCAGGTTCTTGGCGACCATGTGGAGGGAGCCGAGGGCCAGGAACGCCGCTCCCGCCAGGAAGTACTTGGCGAGCTTGCCGTCGTGCGACGCGAGCTCGTCGGAGGTGTAGGGCTCGGTCCGCACCGGCGGGGCGCGCCCCGGAAGCAGGCGGCTCACCGCGGTCACCGCGACCGCGATGAACGCCAGGTAGGTCAGGAACTGCAGCGAGGTGAGGTGCCGCAGGTACACGGCGGCCGGCTCAGCGCAACCCCGGCTCGACGAAGTAGATCGTGAGCACGACGGCCAGGTACAGCACGATCATCACCGCGAGCATCGCCCAGGCGCGGTAGCTCGCCCGCCGGGTGTGGCGGGCTCCGGCGGCGCCGATGTCGCGGTAGCCGTAGAGCGGGCGGGCCGGGCGCAGCCGTCGCCGCCGGCGCTCCTCGGTCATCAGAAGATCTTCTCCATGACGAGGCTTCTCTCCAGCTCGATCGTGTCGCCAAGATCCGTGATCAGGCGCTCGAACGTGTAGCCGCGCTCCAGGAACGCCTCGAGCTGCCCGAGGGTGTCCCACGACGTGTAGCAGTGAATGCGCACCGCCTCATCGGGCGCAGCGCGGATGAAGACGTCGAAGCGCTGGCAGCCGGGGTACTCCTGCACGTGGCCCTTGAGCGCCTGCAGCGAGGCGTACACACGAGACCAGTTCTCGCCCGCCACGACGACCTCGCTGCACGTCGAGTACACGAAGATGGGCAGCGCCTCGGTCCACATCAGAACAGCTGCCCCGAGATCAGGTGGCCGACCACGAACTCCGCGCCGAACGCGACGATCACGAGCGTCACGATCCAGAAGAAGATGGGCACGCGCGCGCCGGCCTCGGTGGTGTAGCCGCCCCAGCGGTCGAGCGGGCTGATGCCGGTCTGCGGGTGGCTGCTGCGGTAGTCCCGGATCCAGAGGAGGAGGATCAGGACGAGCACGACCACGAACCCCCATATCCAGGCGAGCGCGGACCAGTCCACGTGCCAGGTCTCCGTCCGCCCGTGCGGCGCAAGCTGGTGGCCCTGGAGGTACAGGTAGTAGTCGTGCGCCTTCTGGGCCGAGTCACCCTTCGGCATGGCCATCGGCCCATTCCTCCTCGTCCAGCGCCCAATCCGGCGTGTAGTAGTCCTCCTCGTCGATCAGCAGCGGGATCCGCGCCGCCTGCTCGAGGTTGTGGAAGTGGCCCGCCTTCCAGGCCAGGATGAAGGCCACGAGCGCCAATCCGGCGAACAGGAAGAAGGCGTCCATCATCCAGTCGGCCATCACCCACTTCGACTGGTCGCTCTCGGGTGCGTCGTGCGCGAGCGCGGCCCCAGGCGCGCCGAGCGCCGCCGCGAGCGTCAGGAGCGGCAGTCCGAGCCGGCGGCTCATTGCTGACCCTGCACCTCGGGTGGGATGTCCTTCTGCGAGGCCGGAGGCAGCTTGTCCCCGCGTCGCTTGGCGTCCGCCCACGCCCGGTCGAGCAGCTGCTGGTAGATCCGCTTGATGCCGGCGGCGGCGTCCTGCAGGCTCAACGGCGTGCCGAGCCCGTTGACCACGATGCGATCGGCGGGGCCGAGGCCGGCGAAGACGCGCATCGCCTCCTGCACGAACGGGTCGGCGCTCTGCGCCTTGGCGAAGGACGGGTTGCTCTGCGGCTTCTGGCGCGACGCCAGCCAGGCCAGCAGCTCCTTCGACGGCTGCCAGGGGATGTAGTCCTTCGGCTCGGGCACCCGGTCGGCCGCGAGCGTGCCGTTCGGGATCGTCTTGACGAACAGCACCACACGCCAGATGTCGTCCACCGAGAGGCGCTCACCGAAGTTCTCCATGGCGGTGCCGGTCCAGCCGCGCAGGATCCGGTAGTAGAAGTCGCCCGGGCCGGTGTCGCCGCCGCAGCACGCGTCGTCCTTGTCGGTGAAGTCGGCCGGCGGCGGGGACATGAAGCGGGCCGCGGGCCCCTTGCCGTCGCCCTTGGGCCCGTGGCAGCCGACGCAGCGCGAGAGGAAGACCTCCTTCCCGCGCACGAGGTTGCTCTCGGTGGCCGGCAGCGGGTTGCCGGACAGCCAGTAGCTGCGGTCGATCTGCGACAGGTTGGGGGCCTCCTCGAGCTGGTTGGGCGGGGGCTTGATGTCCTTCTGCGGCACGATCGGCCGGTGCGCGCCGCGGAAGCCCGTGTACGGCGGCGGGAACCCCTGCACCGTGAGCACCACGTTCTTCGCGTAGAGCTGCCCGGCGTAGCGCAGCAGGCCGGACTTGCCGCTGCGGGTCTCGACGAACTCGGTCAGGTCCCGCACCTCGGAGTCCGAGAAGAGCGACTTCATGGGCGGCATCAGCGAGCGGGGATCGACGAAGCGCGGGTCGTAGAAGTGCGCGAACTGCCAGTCGTCGGGATGCCATCCGGACTCCTGCGAGAGGTCGGGTCCGGTGCGCTCGGTGCCGAGCAGGTTGGGGGACTGGTCGCTGCCGTAGAAGTCGCCGGGCTGCGAGACCTTGGGGTAGAGGAAGTAGAGCCCCTCGCGCACGTCCTGTGGCCGCGAGTACCCGGAGTGGCAGACGAAGCAGTTGTTCGACGCGAACAGGTTGCGCCCCTTGACGGCGTGCGAGTTGAGCGGGGCCCAGTCCTCGGAGGGCGGCGGGTCGAAGGTGTGCACCGGCAGCCACACGACCACGAAGACCACGGTGAGGAACACCAGCAGCCCACCGATGCCCGCGACCCACGGAGTGATGAGCATCTTCTCCGGAGGATGCGGCGACCATCCTCGCGGCGACTCGGCGTCGTGGTTCTGGGCCGGTTCGAGCTCGTCGGCCATCGCTCAGCTCGTGATCGGCGGGGCGATCACCTCGGCGAGCCGCATGGTCTCCCGCCGGCGGCGTTCCTGGGTGTTGCGGTCGATGATCGTCATCCCGATGTTGACCATCTGGACGATGCCGGACACCACGATCATCGCCCCGAAGATCCCGCGCGCGATGTAGTAGGGGTGCAGCTGGTCGAGGACGTTGACCTCGGGAATGCCCTCCTGCCAGCTGAAGCCCTGCTGGAAGCCGGCGAGCGTGAGCACGCTGAAGAACCCGGTGAAACCGACCGTGACGAGCCAGTACTGCCATTCGGTGAGGCTCCGGCTCCAGAGCGGCCGTCGGTAGATCTGGGCCACGATGTAGTCGATGACGCCCATGCCGAGGATGGTGAAGGCGCCGAGCAGCGCGAGGTGCGCATGGGCGACGACGAAGTTCGTGAAGTGCTGCAGCTTGTTGAACGGCTGCAGCGCCTCGAAGGCGCCCTGCACGTTCACGAGGAAGTAGAAGAAGAAGGCGGTGATGGTGAAGCGCATGGTCAAGTTCGTGAAGAACTTGTCCCAGTTGCCTTTCATCGTGCCGAGGATGTTGATCGTGAACGCGAACACCGGGATGAGCAGCGCCCAGGACGACATCTCGGCGATCGTCTTGAGCCACGCCGGCGTCGGCGACTGCAGGATGTGGTGGTCGCCGACCCCGGTGTAGAGGAAGGCCATCCCCCAGAAGCTGATGAGCGACAGCGTGTAGCTGTAGAGCGGCGTGTTGGTGATGCGCGGGACGATGTAGTACGTGATCGCGATCAACATCGGCGTGAGCCACAGGCCGAACAGGTTGTGCGCGTACCACCAGTTGAGGATCGCGTCGGAGAGGCTGTTGGAGAGGGCGCCCGACGGCGCGCCCCAGACGTGCCCGGGTCGCCAGATCACGTTGCCGATCGCGTAGTCCACCGCGAGCCAGATCGGACTCGCGATGAAGAACCAGACGGAGACGTAGATCGGCCGGATGGTCCGCAGCGCGACCGTCCCGAGGATGTTCACGATGTTCGCCGACCAGATGATCAGGAGGGCGATGTCGACCGGCCAGATGAACTCCGCGTACTCGCGGCCCTGGCTGTGGCCGGTGAGCAGGCCGATCACGCCGCAGAGGAACATGAGGTTCCAGGCCCAGGCGCACCAGACGCCGAGCCGCTCGCTCCACATCCCCCGCGTGCCGCACAGGCGCGGGAGCATGTAGAACAGCGCACCGAAGTACATCATCGTGAGCCAGGCGAGGATCACGCCGCTGACGTGAGAGGGGCGGACGCGGCTGAACGCGAGCCACGAGACGTCGCCGAAGGCCTCCGGGGTCACGAACTGCGTGGCGAGCACCAGTCCGAACAGGTCGACGACCGTGAGCCACACGACGGAGGCGAGCAGCCAGTGGCGTGCCGCCCGGTCGGGGTAGCGGAACGGCGCCTCGAAGGGCGGCGCCTGGCCCGGGGCCGGAGCCTCCAGAACTCCGCTCCCGGCAGCCGGTTGGCTCTCCTCCATCTCCAGGAACCCTCCGCGTGCAACGTAGAGGAGCGCCGGCGATCGCAAGTCCAGATGACGAAATCGTCATCCCCCGATCATGTGCACGTCATCTGGACTATCTGGGGACGCGGCGCTCGCCTATGCTCGCCCTGTCCGATGCTTCGCATCCTGGTCATCGAGGATGAGTCCCGGATCGGATCGTTCATGGCACGCGCGCTCGAAGCGGAGGGCTTCGGGGTGGACGGCGCCGACAACGGTCCGGATGGTCTCGAGCGCGCGCTCCGCGGGACCTACGACCTCGTGATCCTCGACCTGCTGCTGCCGCGCCTGGACGGGCTCAGCGTGCTGCGGGAGCTGCATCGCCGCGCCCCGGACCTCCCGGTCGTGATCGTCTCCGCGCGCTCGGATCTGCGCACGAAGCTGCGCGGGTTCAACCTCGGGGCCAACGACTACCTGGCCAAGCCGTTCGCGCTGGACGAGCTGCTCGCGCGGGTGCGCGTCCAGCTTCGCGCACGCGACAACGGCCACGACGGCACCCTCCAGGCCGGGAACCTCATCCTGGACCTCGCGCGTCGGCAGGCCGGGATCGGCGACCGGCAGATCGACCTCTCCGACCGCGAGTTCCGCCTCCTGCATCACCTCGTCAGGCACGCCGGCGAGGTGGTCACGCGCGACAGCATCCTGTCCGTGGTCTGGGGCTACCGGTTCGACCCCCGGTCCAACGTCGTCGACGTCTGCGTGCGCCGCCTGCGCCGGAAGCTCGGCGAGGACGCGCCCATCGAGACCGTGCGGCATGCCGGCTATCGGATCACGACGGCCTGATCGTCTCGAGCTCGCGTGGCTCGCGTTCGCGCTCACCAACGTCGGCGCGATGCTCCTGTGGCCGTCGTGGGAGACGATCCCGTTCCACCTGATCTGGTTCACGCTCACGGTGCTCTACGGGTTCCGCGTGTGGGCGCTCAAGCCGACCTTCGTCGTGCTGACGGCGCAGGGGATCGTGACCGGGCTGCTCATCGCGCAGGACGCGATGGACGGCACCCAGGAGTGGGGCGAGCTCTTCGAGGTCCCGCTCATGTCCGGGATGTTCCTCGCGATGGTCTGGCACGCGCGGCGGCACCGGGCCGCCGCGCAGGCGCTCGCGAGCCACACCCGGGAGCGAGCCTCCATCCTCGCGCGGCAGGAGCGCTTTCTCCACGACGTCTCCCACGAGCTGAGGACGCCGATCACGATCGCCCGCGGACACCTGGAGATCCTCCGGCGGTCGGGCGACAACGCGTGCCAGCCGGAGGTGTCGGTGGCCATCGACGAGCTCTCCCGCATGGAGCGCATCGTCGAGCGGCTGCTGCTCCTCGTCCGCGGCGAGGACGGCTTCGCCGCCTCCGCCGAGGAGGTGGACCTCGAGACGCTGATCGAGGACGTCGCGATGCGCTGGGCCGAGATCGCCCCGCGGGTGTGGCGGGTCGGCCATCTGGCGGGCGGAACGATCCTCATGGACCAGGATGCGCTGCGGATCGCACTGGACGCGCTGGTGGAGAACGCCGTGGCGCACACCGAGCCGACGGACGCCATCGAGCTGCGCGCGCGGGCAGTGCCGGGGCAGGTGGCCATCGATGTGGCCGACGAGGGCTGCGGCATCCCGCCCGAGGCGCTCGGCAGGATCTTCGAGCGCTTCGCCCGCGTCGACGCGAGCCGCACGCGGGGCCGGGAGGGCGTCGGCCTGGGGCTCGCGATCGTCGACGCGACCGTTAAGGCCCACGGCGGGCGATGCACGGTGGAGAGCTCACCCGCAGGCACCACCTTCACCCTGGTGCTCCCCGGGTTCACGCGTGCAATCGGGGCGGCGCGACCCCCGGACGCCAACCGCACCGTGGTGACGGCTCTGGTTGCGTCGCCGCCGTCGCATGATCAGGTCCGGCCGTGACGCTCCTCGCCGTCGGGGTGTCCCATCGGACCGCCCCGCTCGCGCTGCGCGAGCGCGTCGAGCTCGACGAGCGGCGAGCCGCGGTCCTGCTCGCCTCCCTCGCCGAGCACGCCGGGATCGAGGAGGTGGCATCGCTGTCCACGTGCAACCGCACGGAGCTCTATCTCGTGGCGAGCGACGCCGCCGGCGCGGAGCGTGCCGTCACCGCCGAGCTCGCCCGCGCCGGCGGGATGGCTCGCGAGGAGCTCGGCGGGGCGATCCGCACGTGGCGCGAGGCCGCGGCGGCACGTCATGTCTTCCGCGTGGCGGCGGGGCTCGACTCGATGGTCCTGGGCGAGGCCGAGATCCAGGGACAGGTCGGGCGCTCGTACGAGCTCGCGCTGTCGCTCGGCACCGGCGGGCCGATCGTCAACCGCCTCTTCCAGGACGCTCTGCGCGCCGGCAAGCGCGTGCGGACCGAGACGGGCATCTCCCGCCACAGGGCCTCGGTGGCATCGGTCGCGGTGGAGCTCGCGCGCCGGCAGCTGGGCGGCCTCGACGGACGCCGCGCGCTCGTCATCGGCGCCGGGAAGCACGGGGTCCTCACGGCGCGCGCGCTGCGGGACGCCGGGGTCCAGACCGTGTTCGTGGCCAACAGGGCCCGCGACCGGGCCGAGGATCTGGCGCGGCGCTACGGCGGCAGGACGGTCAGCTTCCACAGCCTGGCCGGCGAGCTCCGGCGCTGCGATCTGGTCCTCACCTGCACGTCCTGCCCTCACCGCGTCCTCACCCGCCGGGAGGTCGCCGCCGCGGTCAGGGGCCGACGTCTCGTGATCGTCGACACCGCGGTCCCTCGCGACGTCGAGCCGTCGGCCGCCGACGTCGGCGGCGTCACGCTGTACGACCTCGACGCCATCCAGCGTGAGATGGCGCGCAACCTCTCGGCCCGAGAGGAGGAGGCGAGGAGCGCCTCGCCCATCATCGAGGAAGAGGTGGCGCGTTTCGGGCGCTGGATGGCGTCACTCGAGGTCGTGCCCACGATCTCGGCGCTGCGGGAGCGCGGCCACGCGGCCGTCGACCGTGCGTTGCGCGAGAACGAACCGCGCTGGAAGTCGCTCAGCGACGACGACCGCGACCGCGTGGAGGTGATCGCCCGCGCCGTGATCAGCGACCTCCTGCACGAGCCCACGCTCAGGCTGAGGCAGGCGGGCGAGCGGGGGTCCTCGTCGCGGTACGTCCAGACGGTGCGTGAGCTGTTCGGGCTGAGCGCGTAGCCGGTCCGGTAGCGTCGCGCGCCGTGGCCGACTTCACGCAGACCGTCGCCGGCGCCTACCGCGTCCAGGGCGCCGCGCTCGACCTCGGGCGCGGCGTGCACGACGGCAAGCTCCAGCAGGGCGCGGTCGTCCAGGTGCCGCTCGCGATGGCCAACCGCCACGGCCTCGTGGCGGGGGCGACCGGCACCGGCAAGACGCGGACGCTGCAGCTCCTGGCCGAGCAGCTCTCGGCCGCGGGCGTCCCGTCGCTCGTGGCCGACGTCAAGGGCGACCTCTCGGGGCTGGCCCAGCCCGGCGACCCGGCCTCGAAGGCCGCCGAGCGCGCCAAGGAGCTCGGCCTGGCGTGGACGCCGACCGGCTTCCCGGTCGAGTACCTCGCCCTCGGCGGCCTGGGCGCGGGCGTCCCCGTGCGCGCGACGGTGTCGGACTTCGGGCCCTCGCTGCTGGCGAAGGTGCTGGGCGCCAACGAGACGCAGGAGCAGTCGCTGCAGCTCGTCTTCCACTACGCCGACACCCACGGCCTCGCCCTCGTCGACCTGGCGGACCTGCGCGCGCTGCTGACGTTCCTGAGCTCCGACGCGGGGAAGGCCGAGCTCGAGGGGATCGGTGGGCTCTCGTCGGCCACCGTCGGCGTCCTGCTGCGCAACCTCGTCGGGCTGGAGACCGGCGGCGGGACCGAGTTCTTCGGCGAGCCCCAGTTCGCCATCGCGGACCTCGTGCGCACCGCGCCCGACGGCCGCGGGGTCATCTCGTGCCTGGAGCTCCCGGGCGTGCAGGACAAGCCCGACCTCTTCTCCACGGCGCTCATGTGGCTGCTGGCCGAGCTGTTCGAGGAGCTGCCCGAGGCCGGCGACCTGCCGAAGCCCAAGCTCGCGTTCTTCTTCGACGAGGCGCACCTGCTCTTCACCGGCGCGACCGACGCGTTCGTCGCCGAGGTCGTCCGGACCGTGCGCCTCATCCGCTCCAAGGGCGTCGGCGTCTTCTTCGTCACCCAGACCCCGAAGGACGTCCCGGGCGACGTCCTCGGCCAGCTCGGGATGCGGGTCCAGCACGCGCTGCGCGCCTTCACGCCCGACGACGCGAAGGCGCTCAAGGCGACCGTGTCGACGTTCCCGCGGTCGGACTTCTACGACCTCGAGGAGCTGCTGCCGTCGCTCGGCATCGGCGAGGCCGCGGTGACGGTGCTCGACGAGCGCGGCGTGCCCACCCCGGTCGTCCACACCCGCCTGGCGGCACCCCAGGCCAGCATGGGGCCCGCTCCCGACGTCGCCGCCGCCGCCCAGGCGTCGCCGCTGTGGGCGCGCTACGGCACGCGCCTGGAGGGCGAGTCGGCTCGCGAGGTGCTCGCCGCTCGGATGACGGAGGCCGCGCCCGCCGACGCGCCGCCGACGGCCCCGGTCCCCGACCACGTGCCCCTCCCCCGGACCGAACGGGCCCCCAAGCCCGCCGGGCGCCCGCCGCAGTCCGAGTCCCCGCTCGACCAGGTCGGGGACTTCCTGGGTTCCCGGCAGGGCAAGCAGCTGCAGAAGCAGGTCATGCGCGGGGTCTTCGGCATGCTGCGGAAGAAGCTGTGAGCGCGAGCGCCCTCCTTCGCCACCGATCGCCGTCGAGCAGCGCGCTGGCTGGAGCGCAGCGCGACGCCCGCGGGCCCTTCTCCGCCGAGCACGAGGAGCTGCGGGCGTCGATCCGCGCGTTCGTCGCCCGCGAGCTGCGCCCGCACGCGCGCGACTGGGAGCACGCCCGCTGGTTCCCGGACGGCGTCTTCACCCGCATGGGCGAGCTCGGGCTGCTGGGGCTGAAGTACCCCGAGGCGCTCGGCGGACAGGGCGGCGACCACCTCCACGACGCGGTGCTCGTCGAGGAGCTCGCCCGCTGCGGCTCGGGCGGCCTGGCGGCGGGGATCGGGGCGCACGTCGGCATCGCGACGCCGCCGGTCTTCCGCTTCGGGAGCGACGACCAGCACGAGCGCTACCTGGCCCCCGCCATCCGCGGCGAGAAGATCGCCGCGCTCGGGATCACCGAGCCGGGCGCCGGATCGGACGTCGCCGCCATCCGCACCCGCGCGACCCGGGTCGACGGCGGCTGGGTCGTCGACGGCGAGAAGACGTACATCACGAACGGCGTGCGCGCGCACTTCGTCGTCACCGCGGTCAAGACGACGGAGGCGGGCGGCCACCACGGGATCTCGTTCCTCATCGTCGACCGCGGCGAGGGCGTGACGTCGTCGAAGCTCGACAAGCTGGGCTGGCACGCGTCGGACACGGCGACGATCGCCTTCGACGGCGTCTTCGTCCCGGAGGGCAACCTCCTCGGCCGGGAGCACGAGGGCTTCGCGCTCGTGATGGCGAACTTCGGCTGGGAGCGCCTGCTCATGGCCCTCGGCGCCGTGGCGGCGATGCAGGTCGCCTACGACCGCACCGTCGACTACGTCCGCGAGCGCCGCGCCTTCGGCCGCCCGCTCAGCGGCCACCAGGTCGTCCGCCACCGCCTCGCGGACCTGGCCACGACGATCCACGCGTGCCGCTGCACGACCTACGACGCGCTCGAGCGGTTCGCCGCCGGCGAGGACGTCGTGCGCGAGGTGACGATGGCCAAGCTCCTCACCCAGCGCGCCGCGTTCGACGTGATCGACGCCTGCCTGCAGCTGCACGGCGGCGCGGGCTACATGGAGGAGGTCGAGCTCGAGCGCATGGCGCGCGACGCGCGGCTCGGCCCCATCGGCGGCGGCACCGACGAGGTCATGCGCGAGATCCTGGCCAAGGTCCTCGCCCTGTGAGCCGGCGTCGCCCACGCGACCTCCCCGACCTCGATCGCGTCGACAGGCGCTTCGTCGGCGAGGTCGGCGGCGACCCGGCCCGGACGACGATTTCGCGCGGCCACCGCGAGTTCGTCGGCTGAGCCGCCCGCCGCCGCGCCACAGCTGCCCCGCGCCTGCGCGACGCCGCCGCCGGCGGCGGCCGACTAGAGTCCGCGCCCCTCAAGAACCCGCAGAAGGAGACGCGCATGGGAGTCCTCGACGACAAGGTGGCGATCGTCACCGGCAGCGCCCGCGGCATCGGCCGTGCGACGGCCGAGCTGCTGTCGGAGCAGGGCGCGAAGGTCGTCATCAACGACCTCGACGCCGACGTCGCGCAGCAGACCGCCGACGAGATCCAGGGCGAGACCGTCGTGTACGGCGGCGACCTCACCAAGGGCGACGCGCCCGACCAGCTCATCCAGACGGCGATCGACGCCTGGGGCAAGATCGACATCATCGTCAACAACGCCGGCTACACGCTCGACGCGCCCATCCACAAGATGAGCGACGAGTGGTTCCAGCGCATGCTCGACATCCACGTCATCGTGCCCTTCCGCGTCATCCGCGCGGCCGCGCCCCACCTGCGCGAGCCCGCCAAGCAGGAGCGCGAGCGCGGCGAGGAGGTCTTCCGCAAGATCGTGAACGTCTCCTCGATCTCGGGGACCATGGGCAACGCCGGCCAGGCGAACTACTCGGCCGGCAAGAGCGCCATCGTGGGCCTCACGAAGACGGTGGCCAAGGAGTGGGGCCAGTTCAAGATCAACGTCAACGCCGTCGCCTTCGGCTACATCGAGACGCGCCTGACGGCCTCGAAGGACGAGTCCAACCAGATGGAGATCGGCGGTGAGAAGGTCCAGCTGGGCATCCCCGACCAGATGCGTGGCATGGCCTCGATGCTCATCCCGCTCGGGCGCCCGGGCACGCCGGAGGAGGCCGCCGGCGGCGTCTTCTTCCTCGTCTCGCCCTGGAGCAACTACGTCCACGGCCAGGTCCTGAACATCACCGGTGGCCAGTTCACCGGCATGACGACCTGAGGCCGTGCCCCCCGGGGGCGCCACGCCCGAGGCGACCCGCAGCATCGCGGTCGTGCGGGAGGAGGACCTGGCGGACCTCCTCCCGCTCTTCCGCGCCTACTGCGCGTTCTACGGCTCGTCGCCCTCCGACGACGACCTGCTGGCCCTCAGCCGGGCGCTCATCGCCGACCCCGGGCGCGAGGGGCTGCAGCTCCTCGCGCGCGACCTCCGCGCGGGGGGCGCCGCGATCGGCTTCGCCACCGTCTACTGGACCTGGGAGAGCACGAAGGCGCGCCGGCTGGCGGTCATGAACGACCTCTTCGTGACCGAGGCCGCGCGCGGGACCGGGGTCGCCGACGAGCTCATCGGCGCCTGCGCCGAGCGGGCCCGCGAGCGCGGCGTGCGCGTCCTGAGCTGGGTCACGGCGCCCGACAACCACCGCGCCCAGCGCGTGTACGATCGCACCGGAGCCGCGCGCTCGCCGTGGCTCGAGTACGAGCTGGAGGTGCCGGCGCCGTGAAGGTCGTCAAGCAGGGCGACGAGCGCGAGGTCCCGCGCGGGGTCGTCGGCGGCGCCGAGATCTCGCAGGCGACCGCCGGGGCGACGAACATCTACATGGGCCGCTTCCGCGTGCCCGCCGGCGCGCGCTCGCGCCCGCACTTCCACGCCGAGTGCGAGAGCGCGGTCTACATGCTCTCCGGGCACCTGCGCGTCCGCTGGGGCGACAGCCTGCAGGAGAGCGTCGAGCTCGAGCCCGGCGACCTCGTCTACGTCCCGCCCCGCGAGACCCACGTCCTCGAGAACCTCTCGCCGACCGAGCCGTCGGAGTACGTCGTCGCGCGCGACGCGCCGCACGAGGACTCGGTCGAGGTCCCGTGGGCCGAGGACCCCGCCGGCCCGGGCGCCTGAGGCTCAGACCGCGCCCAGCGTGAAGGCGCAGCCCGTCACGTAGTCGCCCGCGGGCGAGGCCAGCCAGGCGCAGAGCGCCGCGACGTCGTCCTCGCCGGTCGCGTCGCCGGGCAGCACGGCGCAGGTCCGGACGCCGTGGCGTGCCCACTCGATCGCGGTGGTCCGGGCCAGGTTCTCGAGCGCCGCCCGCAGCGCCGCGGCCTGGGGCGCCGCCGCGGGCGCCGGCGCGAGCAGGACGACCTTGCCGGTGCCGGCCGGGCGCATCGCGGCGTTGACGGTCGCCCGCACGGCGTTCCAGGTCCCGTCGAGGGCGGCCTGCAGCCCGGCGAGGTCCCCGCCGGCCGCGGCGAACGCGGGCCGCGCGTCGGCGACCAGCGTCCCCACCGCGCCGAGCCCGGCCGCCGAGGCGGTCACGGCGGCCTCGTCGAGGAGGTCGGCCTCGAGCACGGGCGTGGCCGCGCCGAGCGCCGCGCAGGCGGCGGCGACCGCCTCGGCCCCGCCCGCGGTGGCCACCACGGTGTCGTCGAGGAGGCCGGGGCGCAGCATGCGGCCCGGGAGGCTACCGGCCGCCTAGCCGGGCACCTCGGCGCCCGTCGGCAGCCCCTGGCGCTCGTAGGCCTCGAAGTGGGCGCGCCACTCCTCCGTCGGCCGGTGGCCCGGCGCCTCGGCCGGCGCGCCGTCGAGGTGCTGATCGAGCGTGTCGAGGCAGACGTGCCAGCCGGCGGCGTCCCGTGCTGCCGCGTCGCGGCGGGAGAGGACGTGGGTCAGGACGAGCCGGCACCCGCCGTCGTGGGCCGCGAGGTCGAAGCGCAGCTCCTCCTCGCCCCACCGGAAGGCGATCCGGCGCGGCGGGTCGAGCTCGGTCACCTCCCCCGACATGGCGTCGAGGCCGCCCTGCGGGAAGGTGAACCGCATCGCCCCGCCCTCGCGCAGGTCGACCTCGACGGTCGTCGGGAACCAGTGCGCCAGCTCGTCCGGCTCGGTCACCGCGCGCCAGACGCGCTCGACGGGGTGCGCCAGGCGCCGCTCGATGCGCAGCGCCGGCCGGCCGTCGACGGTCCGGAAGGTCACCTGCACGTCACGCCTCCTCCGTGGCGGTCCGGTCGAGGTGCCGCTCGAGCGCGTCGAGGCTCGCCGCCCACAGGCGGCGGTACGGCGCCAGCCAGGCGTCGAGCTCGGCCAGGGGGCCGGGCTCGAGCGAGTACATGCGCCGCTGGGCCTCCGTCCGCACCCGTACGAGCCCGGCCTCGCGCAGCACGCGGAGGTGCTTCGACGTGCCCGGCTGCGTGAGCCCGAGCCGCTGGGTCAGCTCGCCGACGGGCCGCGGGCCGTCGAGGAGCAGCTCGAGCGCGGCACGGCGGTGCGGGTCGGCGAGCGCGGACCAGGTGGTCGGCACGACCAAAGCATGCCCGACCCGGCATATGCCTGTCAAGGCATGAGCTCGACGGAGCGAGCGGCGAGGACTGGTGACGGCGGACGGCGGACGGCGGACGGCGGACGCCGGACGCCCGGACGCCCGGACGCCCGGACGCCCGGAGCGCCTAGCGACCCTGGAAGCAGCCGCGCAGGAAGCGCGTGAGCGGCGGGGTCATCACGGTGTCGCCGGCGGCGCCGATGCGCCGGTTGACCTGCTCGTGGGTCAGGGACCGCGCGTCGATGACGGTCGCCGGGGCGCCCGCCCGGCGGATCGCGGCGGCGAAGGCCGTCTCGATCGACTGGCGCAGCGGGACGCCGCGGACGACCGTGATCACCGGCGGGACGCCCGTCCGCGGCCTGGCCAGCAGCGTCGCCGACGTCGTCACCTTGTAGTTCGGGGCGTTGCCCAGCGCGATGCGCCACTGGGCGCTCTGGTCGCTGCCGTCCGGGACGCGCGTCTTGTCGAACCCCGCCGTGTCGAGCGGGCCCGCGCAGCGGACGGCGCGCAGGGGCAGCCCGCGCTCGCCCAGCCAGCGCGGGTTCGTGATGACGTTGGAGACGATGTCGGCGCCGGCCGAGTGGCCGAGGACCGCCAGGCGGCGGCGGTCGCCGCCGAAGGACGAGGCGTGCGCGCGCGTCCAGGCGATCGCCGCGGCGACGTCGCGGAAGTGGTCGGGGTAGCGGGCCGAGGACGGGTCGCGGATCTTCGTGAGCCGGTAGTTCACCGAGACGAAGACCCAGCCGCGTGCGTTGAAGAGGCGGACCTTGTCGGCCACGGCGTTGCGCTTGTCGCCGGCCCGGTAGGCGCCGCCGTGCACCCACAGGACCACGGGCGCGCGCCGCGACCCCGCCCGGCACCTGGGCGACGGCGCCCACACGTCGAGGCTCGTCGCGTTCGCCGGGACGCCGGCGAGGTGCTCGTAGGCGAAGGTCCTCGGCGCCGTCGCGATCGTGCACGACCGCCGCGGGGCCGCCATCGCCGGGGTCGCCGCCGCCGCCGCGGCGGCCGTCGCCACCAGCACCGCCACCCACCTGGTCCTGCGCATGCGCCGACCTCGCTCGTCTCGCCGCCCCGGGGAACCGTTCGCCCACAGCAACCCGCGGCGCGCGCGAAGGTTGCGCGCGGGCGCCCCGACCCGGGCGCCGACCGGTGCTCAGGCGGTCGCGGCGCGCTTGGCCTGGCGGGCCGCGCGGCGCTCGGCGCGGACGCGGGCGACGACGCCGGCGCGGCCGTGCGCCTCGAGCTCGGCGTACAGGCCCTTGATCGCCGTGAACACCTCGTCCGCGGCGCCCTGCTGCTGCTCGCGCGTCGGCTCGGCGACCCGCTCGAAGCGGAAGGGCTCGCCGTAGCGGATCGTGACCTTCGGGAACTGGAGCTTCTTCCAGTTGCGCACGCGCGAGGAGCCGTGGATGGCCACGGGGACGACGGTGGCGCCGGACTCGAGCGCGAGCCGCCCGATCCCGGGGCGCGCCCGCTCGCTGAGCTTGCCCGTCCGCGACCGGCCGCCCTCGCAGTACATGGCGACCGTGCCGCCGCGCTCGAGGACGCTGTGCGCGGTCGTGAACGCCTCCTCGTCGCGGAAGCCGCGGCGCACCGGGAAGACGCCCCCGTGCGTGTAGACCCACTGCATCGGACGCTGGAAGAGCTGCGACTTGGCCATGAACCGCACCTTGCGCCGCGTCGACACGCCGAGGAAGAAGTGGTCCATGAACGAGAAGTGGTTGGGCGCGAGGATGACCGGCCCGCTGGGCGGCACCTTCTCGGCCGCGATGCCGCGGGCGCGGAAGAACGACCACGAGTACAGCGACGTGAGCACGCGCACGACCTCGTAGACCCAGTCGGGCTCGCGCGTCCGCGAGCGGTGGTGGTAGCGCGCGAAGTGCTCCGCGGGGCGCGGGTCCTTGTAGACCTGCGCCTTCATGCTGGCCAGCCGCTCGCGCTCGCGCTCCTGCTCGGACACGCCAGGATGCTACCCGGGTCTACCCCGCCCACGCGCGCGCCAGCGCGACGGCTTCGCGCCAGCGTCCGACGAGCGCGTCGCGCTCGTCGCCGCCCATCTTCGGCTCCCACCGCGCGCGCTCGCGCCACAGCTCCCCGACGCGGTCCTGCGTCCACAGGCCCGCGCCGACGCCGGCCAGCAGGGCCGCGCCGAGCGCGGTGGTCTCGCGGACCTCGGGGACGACGACCGGCACGCCCAGCACGTCGGCCTGGAACTGCATGAGCCAGCCGTTGGCCGTCGCGCCGCCGTCGGCCTTGAGCTCGCGCAGCTCGCGCCCGGACGCCTGCTCCATCGCCCGGATCGCGTCGAGCGACTGGTAGGCGATCGCCTCGAGCGTCGCGCGCGCGAGGTGCGCGCGCCCGCTGCCGCGCGTCAGCCCGACGATCGTCCCGCGCGCGTAGGGATCCCAGTGCGGCGAGCCGAGCCCGGTCAGCGCGGGCACGAAGTAGACGCCGTCGTTGGACTCGAGGGACGCCGCCAGCGCCTCGGTCTCCGCCGCCTCGCGGATGATGCCCAGGCCGTCGCGGAGCCACTGGACCGCCGCGCCGGTGACGAAGATCGACGCCTCCAGCGCGTACTGCGTGCGCCGGGTGGGTGGGGATCCCATGCCCCACGCGACCGTCGTCAGGAGCCCCGGCGGGGCGATCGGCGGGGCCGCGCCGCTGTTGAGCAGCACGAACGAGCCCGTGCCGTAGGTGCTCTTCCCCTGCCCCGGGTCCAGGCAGGCCTGGCCGTAGAGCGCCGCCTGCTGGTCGCCGGCGATGCCGGCGACCGGGACCGCGTGGCCGTGCAGGGCGTCGGGGCGCGTCGTGCCGAACGTGCCGATCGACGGCCGCACCTCGGGCAGCGCCCGCGGCGGCACGCCGAAGAGGGCGCAGAGCTCGTCGTCCCAGGCGCCGCGCCCGATGTCGTAGAGCAGCGTGCGCGAGGCGTTCGACGGGTCGGTGACGTGCTCGCCGCAGAGGTTGAAGACGAGCCAGCTGTCGATCGTCCCGAACACCGCGCGCCCGGACTCCGCGCGCTCGCGCAGGCCGTCGACGTGCTGCAGCAGCCACTCGACCTTCGTGCCGGAGAAGTACGGGTCCAGGACGAGCCCCGTGCGCGTGCGCACCATCGCCTCGTGCCCGTCGACGCGCAGCTCGTCGCAGCGCGCCGCGGTCCGCCGGTCCTGCCAGACGAGGGCGCGGTGCAGCGGCTCGCCCGTCGACGGGTCCCACACGCAGATCGTCTCGCGCTGGTTCGTGATCCCGACGGCCTCGAGCTCGCCGGGGGCGACGCCGGCGTCGTCGAGGGCCTCCCCCGCCACCGCCTGCGTGACCCGCCAGATCTCCCCCGCGTCGTGCTCGACCCAGCCCGGGCGCGGGAAGTGCTGGGTGAACTCGCGGTAGGCGCGCCCGGACAGCTCGCCGTCGGCGTCGAAGACCAGGCACGTCGTCCCGGTCGTCCCCTGGTCGATCGCGAGCACCATCGGCGCGCCGGAGCGTACCGCCGCGCGCGCGGGCCGCCTCGAGGCGGCTCACCCGAGCCGCCGGGGCGGCTCGGGCGGACCGGGCCGAGCGCCCGTCCCGTGCCGGGGCTGTCCCACCCCCTGCACGGGTTTCCCCTCGGGCTCGGCCCGGTCCGCCTCAGCGCCCCACAGCTGGGTCAGGGCCGTGGGGACGCGACCGCATGCACCTGCTCCGCACCCCGGCTTCGGTGTCGCAGGAGGAGACGGTGAGGCCGATCTCGGGTGCGATGAGGAGCACACCGCGGAGGCTAGGCGCGGGCCGGCGGCGCTCCCACCGACCGCCGGTCGGAACCCGGGGGGCGCCGCTTCGCCCGCCGGTCGAGGACGTATCGTCCGCCGCGACATCCCCGCTGCACGGAGAGGAGCGCCGGTGCCCGACGTCGAGGCCCACATCACCGGGACGGTCTGGAAGATCGAATGCCAGGTCGGCGACACGATCGAGGAGGGCGACACGGTCGTGATCCTCGAGTCGATGAAGATGGAGATGCCGGTCGAGGCCGAGGACGCCGGGACGGTCCGCGAGGTCCTGTGCGAGGAGGGGCAGGCCGTCAACGAGGGCGACCCCCTGGTGCGCCTGGACTGACGCGCGCGCGTCAGTCGCCGGCGTACGGCGGCGCCTCGCCCCAGCCCCAGCGCGGCACGGGCGCCTCCAGGGGCGGCGAGGCCCCCGGCTGCGAGTTGGCGAGCGCCAGCCGGGTCCCCCACTCGACGTAGGCCGCGAAGGCGGAGCGGAACTCCGGGTCCGCGGGGAGCCCCGCCTCGTCGCCGCAGGCCAGGATCAGCGTGACCCAGCGACTGCGCTGCGCCTCGGTCAGGGCGAGGCCGAGGTGCTTGCGCACCATGTGCCCGTAGCCCCCGTGGTGCTCGGTGTAGTCGGCGGGCCCGCCGAAGACCTCGGCCAGCCACGTCGCGACGTGGCCGGGGTGGTCCTCGGGCATGTGGGCGAAGACCGGGCCGAGGACCTCGTCGGCGCGCACGCGCGCGTAGAACACCTCGGTGAGCCGGTCGAACGCGGGCCGTCCGCCGGCCCAGTCGTAGAGCGTGGGGGTGCTGGTCATGCGGTCACCTCCGTCGCACCCTAGCCCCGGCGCCTGCACTAGGGTCCGCCGCGCCATGGCGGGCGAGCTGCTCCTCGACCGGCCGCTGGACGGCGTCCTGCGGCTGACGATCTCCAACCCGGGCAAGCGCAACGCGCTCGACCACGCGATCCTCGACGCGATCGCCACGGCCGTCCGCGACGCGGACCGGGAGGCCGCCGGCCCCGGGGGCGAGGTCCGCGCGCTCGTCCTCACCGGCGCGGAGGGGATGTTCTCCTCGGGCTACGACATCGGCGACCTCGACGACGACGTCTTCGCGGAGGAGGCGGAGCGCCTCGTGGCGCACCCGTTCGCGAGCGCGCTCGAGGCCCTCGACGCCACGGACCTGCCGACCGTCGCCGCCCTGCCGGGCCACACGATCGGCGGTGGGCTGGAGCTGGCGCTGGGCTGCGACCTGCGGGTGGCGGCCGACGGCATCCGCCTCAGCATGCCGCCGGCGAAGCTCGGGCTGGTCTACTCGCACACGGGGCTGCAGCGCTTCCTCGACGCCGTCGGAGAGGCGCGCACGCGCGAGCTCTTCCTGCTCGGCCGCCACGTCGACGCGCGCACCGCGCTGAGCTGGGGCCTGGTGACCGAGGTCGTCGTCGGCAGCGACGTCGAGGAGGCGTCGCTGGCCATGGCCGCCGAGCTCGCGGCCAACGCACCGCTGTCGCTGCAGGGCACCAAGCGCGTCCTGCGCGAGCTGCTGCGCGCACGCGGCACGCTGGCGCCCGGCACCGAGGAGGAGCTCCTGGAGCTGCGGCGCGCCTCGTTCGCCTCGCACGACCTGCGCGAGGGCGTCCGCGCCTTCGGCGAGAAGCGGCCCGCGCGGTGGCGCGGGCGCTGACGCGGTCGGAGCGCGAGCCCGGGCGTCGCGCCGGAGCGCTAGCCGCCGGGCGGGCCCGTAGCGGCCGAAGCCGGTGTGCTCGATGGCGCCGCGTGCCACGGCCGCGCGGAGCGCGTTCCCGAACCGGCCCGGGCCCCAGTACTTGCAGCCGACGAGCCGGCCGAGCTCACGGCGCCGCAGCTCCCCGCGATCCTCGAGCGCGCGCTGGAGCATCTCGACCTCACGGTTGAGGTAGCGATCGCGCTCCTCCTGGTCGGTCCAGGGGCTCGAGCCGTGGATGCTCGGGGAGTACCCGCCGCCACGGTCGCCCGGGTGGCGCTGCGCGCGCTCCCAGCGCTGCACGGCGCGCTGCTGGCGGCGCCCCGCGGTCGGCTTCCTCGTCGTGCCCTGCTCGCTCATGATCGCGTCTCCGTCTCCGTCGCCGTCTGGTCACGGGTGAAGCGGTCGCCGTCCCCCGCCGCCTCACGGCCGATCTCGAACGGCCGGCCCTCACCGGCCTCGTCGAGCTTCTCGCCCTTGATCTCGCCCTCCTCGGCGTCCTGCGCGGTCAGCGGCTTGGCGATGTTCTCGAGGTTCTGGCCCGCCGCCTCCACGCCGATCGCGACCTCCACGAGGCCCGCGGCGATCATGAGGCTCGCGCCGAGGATGTAGCCCCACGTCACCGACGTCTGCCCGTGCTCGATGAGCTTGCCGAAGAGCAGCGGGCCGGTGATGCCGCCCAGGGCCGTCCCGACGGCGTAGAAGAAGGCGATCGCCATCGCCCGCGTCTCCATCGGGAAGATCTCGCTCACCGTCAGGTACGCCGAGCTGGCGCCCGCGGAGGCGAAGAAGAAGATCACGCACCAGCACGCCGTCTGCGACGTCGCCGTCAGCGTCCCGTTCTTGAACAGGATCGCCGTGCCGATCAGCAGCAGACCGGAGATGATGTACGTCCCCGCGATCATCGGCTTGCGCCCGACGCTGTCGAAGAAGCGCCCCAGGATGAGCGGTCCCGCGAAGTTGCCCGCCGCGAACGGGAGCAGGTACAGCCCGACGCTGCCCGACGAGACGCCGTAGAACTTCGTCAGGACGAGGGCGTACGTGAAGAAGATCGCGTTGTAGAGGAAGGCCTGCCCGATGAAGAGCGCGAGGCCGAGCACGGTCCGCTTCGGGTAGAGCTTGAAGACGGTGCTCGCGATCGTCCCGAACCCGATCGCCTTGCGCTGACGGAGCTTGAGCGACCCGCGCGGCTCCTCGAGCTCCTGGCCGGTCGACTCGGTGACCTGGCGCTCGATGTCGGCGACCAGCTCTTCCGCCTCCTTGTCCCGCCCGTGGATCATGAGCCACCTCGGGGACTCGGGCACGTTGCGGCGAACGAGGAGGATGGCCAGCCCGAGGATCGCGCCCAGGCCGAAGGCGAGGCGCCACCCGACGTCGGTGGCGAAGATGGACGTGTCGAGCAGGACGAGCGAGAGCGCGGCACCGGCGGCGGTGCCGACCCAGAAGGACCCGTTGATGATGAGGTCCACGGTCCCGCGGACGCGCGCGGGGATGAGCTCGTCGATCGCGGAGTTGATGGCGGCGTACTCGCCGCCGATGCCCGCGCCCGTGAAGAAGCGGCAGACCGCGAACCAGAGGAAGTTCTTCGAGAACGCCGTCAGGACGGTCGCCGCGAGGTAGACGAGCAGCGTCAGCATGAAGAGCTTCTTGCGCCCGATGCGATCGGCGAGGTGGCCGAAGAACAACGCCCCCAGGCACGCACCGGCCACGTAGATCGCCGCCGCTGAGCCGATCTGGCTCTCCGTGATGGAGAGGCCGCTCCCCTTCTCCGTCAGCCGGCCGGCGATCGACCCGACGATCGTCACCTCGAGGCCGTCGAGGATCCACACCGTCCCCAGCCCGATCACGACCAGCCAGTGCCAGCGCGCCCAGGGCAGGCGGTCCATCCTGGCCGGGATCTTCGTCTCGATGGTCCGCAGCTCGATGTCGCTCGCCATGTCTCCTCCGCTTGTGCTGGGGTGGACCCGGCCGCGCGCTACCCCGTCGTCGGCGACCGAACCCACCACCGATGAAGCTCGCCCCACCGAACGCCCGCGTCGGGAGCGCCCGCCTGCCGCGGGTCCCGCTGCGCTCCCCCTGGCCGGGGGCGGTCCTCGTCACGGCACTCGCGCTCCTCGCGCACCTCGCCTTCCTGACCGAGCGCCACAACCCGTTCCTGGCCCCGGACACCCAGGGGTACTTCCGCCAGGCCGACGGCGTCCCCGGCTCGTTGTTCCCGTCCACCTCGCCGCGGCTGCCCGGGTACCCGCTGTTCGTCTGGGTCGTCCAGGCGCTGCCCGGCGGCCGGGAGGCGGACGTCGTGCAGCTCCAGCACGTCCTCGTCGCGCTGCTGGCGGGAGCGGTGTTCCTCGTGGGCTGGCACTGGTTCGACCGCGCGACGGCGATCGCCGCGTCGGTGCTCGTCGCCCTCTCGCCGCTGCTCGTGTCGACCGCGGACGACGCGCTGCCCGACGTCCTGGTGGGCGTGCTGCTCATGGCCTTCGCGGTGCTCGTCGTGCGCGTTGCGCTGCGCGGGCCACCGGAGGGCCGCTGGCCCTGGCTCGCCGCGCTGGGCCTCGGCGCGCTGCTCGGCGCGTCGATCCTCGTCAAGCCGGTCGGGCAGGTCCTGCTGCTGGCCGTGCCCATCACGCTCGTCGTCGCGGGCTGGCCCTGGCGGGCGTGGCTGCGGACGACGGCGCTCGTCGCCGTCGTCGCGCTCGCCGTCGTCAGCCCCTGGGTGGTCCACGACTGGCGCGACTTCGGCGAGCCCTCGCTGTCCGACCAGGCGGGGCAGACGCTCTTCAACCGGCTCTTCGAGGTCGACAAGCGGCCCGTGCCGACGACGCTGCGCGCGGGCCGGATCGCGCGCGCCGAGCAGCTGCGGATCACCCGGCAGGGCACGCCGGAGCGCCTGTACGTCGTCACCCTCCAGCGGCTCGAGCAGCAGGTCGGCCTCAGCGACGTCGAGGCGACGCACCTCGAGCGGCGGCTGGCCCTCGAGGCGATCGGGGCCGATCCGCTCGGCTACGCCTGGCGGACGCTGAAGCTCGGCCGCCGGTACGTCGCGGAGGCCCGCTCCACGCGGGTCGTGGCCGAGATCCTCGACTTCCGGGCCGACCCGGACCTCCGCGGCCTGGACCGCTGGCTCTGGGGCCTCCACGACCGCCTCGTCCCGATCTGGACCGTTCTGACGCTGAGCGGCTGGAGCATCCTCCTCGGGCTGGGGCTGGGCCCGTGGCGGCGCCGCGTGGCGACCGCGGGCCTCCTGAGCGCCGGCGGCCTGGTCGCGCTGGCCACCGTCGCGACCCACGGCGGCCTGGCCCGCTACACGGCCGAGGTCCTGCCGCTGACCTTCCTGCTGACCGTGGCGGGGACGTCCGTGGGCGTCCGGGCGCTGTGGCGCGGCGCCGCGTCGACCCGGCGCGCCTGACGGGCGCGGGCGCCCGTGGCCGTCCGGGCTGCTTGGCAGCCTTGCGCGCCATGGAGCCGCTCATCACCCGCGAGGAGGCGCTGCGCCTCGGCCAGCTCACCGACCACGCCGACATCGAGGCGCTCGTCGAGCGGGCGTGGGCGGCGCGCCAGGAGCGCTTCGGCGACGCGACCGACCTGTGCTCGCTCGTCAACGCGAAGTCCGGCGGCTGCGCCGAGGACTGCGGGTTCTGCGCGCAGTCGCGCTTCGCGGAGTCCGAGACCCCGCTGCACGCGATGATGGACCCCGACCAGATCCTCGAGCACGCCCGCGCGGCGGAGGCGGCGGGCGCGCACCGGTTCTGCATGGTCACCCAGGGCCAGGGGCTGTCGAAGCGCGACTTCGAGAAGGTCCTCGAGGGCGCCCGCCTCGTCGCCGAGCACACGAACCTCAAGCGGTGCGCGTCGATCGGGCACATGAGCGTCGAGCGGGCCACGCAGCTGCGCGAGGCCGGCATCCAGCGCGTCCACCACAACGTCGAGACGTCGCGCTCCTACTACCCCGAGGTCGCGACGACGGTGACCTACGAGGGCCGGGTCCGCACGATCCAGGCGGTCAAGGAGGCCGGCCTGGAGACCTGCGTCGGCGGCATCCTCAACCTGGGTGAGTCCGAGGAGCAGCGCGTCGAGATGGCGTTCGAGCTGGCGACGGTCGACCCGACGTCGGTGCCGATCAACCTCCTCAACCCGCGGCCCGGGACGAAGTTCGGCGACCGCGACGCCATGGACCCGTGGGAGGCCGTGAAGTGGATCGCGATCTTCCGCCTGATCCTCCCCGGCGCGCTCTTCCGCCTCTGCGGCGGTCGGGTCGAGAACCTCGGCGAGCTGCAGGGCCTGGCGGTCAAGGCCGGGCTCAACGGCGTCATGATGGGCAACTTCCTCACGACGCTGGGCTCGACGCCCGCCGAGGACCGCGCGCTCTTCGAGGAGCTCGGGCTCAACGTCGCGCGCCAGCCCGACAACGGGGCCAACCCCCGACCGGACAACCGCTCCGGGTGGCTCGACGGCGAGACGCCCGACGTCGTCGAGGCCCTCCTCGACACCCCGGAGGAGGCGGCGAGCTCGTCCCCACCCACCCTCGAGGTCCGCCTCTGGGACCCCGAGGAGCAGCTGCGCTTCGCCAAGAAGGGCGCGGTGCCGCCGCGGCCGGACGGGGCGCCGAACCGGTGGCCCGAGGCGGGCCCGGTCCCCAGCGGCCTGCCCTTCGGGCACTGAGCCCGGCGATGGGGCTGCAGGCGCGTCTGGACGAGCTCGAGGCACGCGGCCTGCGCCGCCGGCTGCGCCAGGTCAGCGGGCCGCAGGGGCCGCGGGTCGTGCTCGACGGCAAGCCGGTCCTCCTGCTGTGCTCGAACAACTACCTGGGGCTGGCCGACCACCCCGACGTGCGCGAGGCTGCCGCCGACGCAGCCATGCGCTGGGGCGTCGGTGCCGGGGCGTCGCGTCTCGTGTCCGGGTCGATGACGATCCACCGCCGGCTCGAAGAGCGCCTGGCCGCCTTCAAGGGCACCGAGGCCGCGCTGCTCTTCGGGTCGGGCTACCTGGCCAACGTCGGCGTCGTCACCGCGCTCGCGGCGGCCTCCGACGCCGACCGGCCCGTCGTCTTCTCCGACGAGCTCAACCACGCGTCGATCGTCGACGGCTGCCGGCTCGCGCGCGCGGAGACCGTCGTGTACCGCCACGCGGACGTCGAGCACCTGGCCTGGGGCCTGCGGCGCGCCGAAGGCCGCGCCGCCGTCATCGTCACGGACTCGGTCTTCTCCATGGACGGCGACGTCGCCCCGCTCGAGGAGCTCGCGCTGCTCGCGCGGCGCCACCGCGTCCGCCTCGTCGTCGACGAGGCGCACGGGACCGGCTGCCTGGGCCCGGGCGGCCGCGGCGCGGTCCACGAGGCCGGCGTGCAGGACGACGTCGACGTCGTCGTCGGGACGCTGGGCAAGGCGCTCGGGTCCTACGGGGCCTTCGCGGCCACGGACCGCACGACGGCCCGCTGGCTCGTCAACGCCGCGCGGCCCTTCATCTTCTCGACCGCCCCCCCGCCCCCCGCCGTGGCCGGCGCGCTCGCCGCGCTGGGGCTCGTCGAGGCGCGCCCCGAGCGCGCCGAGCGCCTGCAGGCCAACGCCGGGGCGCTGCGCGACGCGCTGGCCCGCGAGGGCTTCGAGGTGGCCGGGTCCACGACGCAGGTCGTCCCGCTCGTCGTCGGCGACGCCGGGCAGGCCATGCGGGTGTGCGAGCGGGCCTTGGAGGGCGGCGTCTTCGCCCAGGCCATCCGCCCGCCCACCGTGCCCGAGGGGACCTCGCGGCTGCGGCTCGCCGTCATGGCCTCGCACACGCGCGCCGAGCTCGGCGAGGCCGCCCGCGTGCTGGCCCGCGCCGCCCTGCGCGCCGGCTTCCGCCCGGGCGACGGCGTCCCCGCCGTCGCCGCCCGCGAGGCGGATCCCGGCCCCGCGCCGCCGCCGCGCGCGGCGGCGGCCTAGGGGCCGGTGCACGGCGTCTTCGTCACGGGCACCGACACCGGCGCCGGCAAGACCGTCGTGAGCGCCGCGATCGCCGCCGGCCTGCGGGCGCGCGGGGTCGAGGTCCACGCGAGCAAGCCGGTGCTCACGGGGACCGACGAGACGCCGGCGGGCGGCGCCCCGCCCGACCACGAGCTGCTGGCCGCGGTCACCGGGCAGCGGCCCGAGGCGGTCGCGCCGCTGCGCTTCGGGCCCGCGGTCTCCCCGCACCTCGCCGCCGAGCTCGCGGGCCGCCGCCTCACGCCCGTCGAGCTGCTCGACGCCGTGCGGTCGGCCGCCGAGGGCGCCGCGGCGGTCGTCGTCGAGGGCGTCGGCGGGCTGCTCGTCCCGCTCGCGCCGGGGCTCGCCGTCCGCGACCTGGCGGTCGCGCTCGGGCTCCCGGTCGTGGTCGCGGCCCGCCCCGGGCTGGGGACGATCAGCCACACGCTGCTCACGCTCGAGGCGGCGCGCACGGCGGGGCTCGACGTCCGGGCCGTCGTCCTGGGGCCCTGGCCCGCCGAGCCGGGCGCGATCGAGCGCTCCAACCGCGCGACGATCGCCGACGAGGGCGATGTGCCCGTGGCCGTCCTGCCGGAGGTCGAGCTCGCGCCCGCGGCGCTGGCGGCAGCGGGGGCACGGCTCCGCGTGGACGCGTGGCTGGGCCCGGGCCGCGCCGAGGTGGCCTAGGCCACGACGACCTCGCCCCCGCGGGCGGGGACGAGCGTGATCGAGCGGCGGCCGACGCGCTCGGGCTCCGGCCGGGCGGGGCGCAGCTCGGCCTGGGCGGCGACGACGCGCAGGACCGTGCGCATCTCGAAGAGGGCGAAGGCCGCACCGAGGCACCGCCGCGTCCCGCCGCCGAACGGGAACCACGTATAGGTCCCGGCCGGGCGCTCCAGGAAGCGCTCGGGGCGGAAGCGGTCGGGCTCCGGGTAGACGTCGGCGCGGCGGTGGACGAGGTGGATGCACGGGACCGCCGTGACGCCGGCGGGCAGGTCGACGCCGCCGACGGTCACCGGCGCGTGCACGCGGCGCACGACGAGCGGGACGACCGGCCGCAGCCGCAGCGTCTCCTTGCACACGGCGTCGGCGTAGTCGTCGCCGTCGCCCGAGACGGCCTCCTCGCGCAGGCGCCGCCACGCGCCGGGGTGGCGCACGAGGCGCTCGATCGCCCACGAGAGCGCGGTCGCCGTCGTCTCGTGGCCGGCCACGAGGAGCGTCATGAGCTCGTCGCGCAGCTCGTCGTCGCCCATCGGGCTTCCGTCGTCGTGGCGCGCCTGCACGAGCAGCGACAGCACGTCCTCGCGCTCGGCCAGGTCCGGCACGGCGCGCCGGCGCGCGATCTCGTCGAGCAGCAGCTCGTCCACGGGGCGGCGGATGCCGCGGGTGCGCGCGCTGCGGGCCGTGCGGTCGGGGCCGGCCGCGACGGCGGCGAGCATCTGCCAGGGCGCGATGGACCGCGCGAGCATCACCGGCAGGCGCTCGCGCAGGAGCGCGAGGCGCTCGACGTCGCGCACGCCGAACACCGCGCGCATGATGACCTCGAGCGTGACCGCGGCCATCCGCGGCGCGAGCGCGAAGGGCCGGTGGCGCGGCCAGGTCGCGACCTCGCGCTCGGCGATCGCGCGCACGAGCGCGCCGTAGCGCTGCATCCGCTCGCCGTGGAAGGGCGGCAGCAGCAGCCGGCGCTGGCGCAGGTGGCGCTCGCCGTCGAGGACGAGCACCGAGTGCTCGCCGAGCGTCGGCCGCAGGATCTGGTTCGCCTCGCCCGAGCGCAGGACGTCCGGGTCGCCGGTGAAGACGTCGCGGACCATGTCGGGGTGCGACAGGACGACCCACGGGCCCTCGTTGAGGATCCGCAGCGTGAACGCGTCGCCGTAGCGGGCCCGGGCGCGCTCGAGCATGCCGAGCGGCCGGGCGACCCAGCCCGCGGTCTGCACCGCGGCCGGCAGGCGCGGACCGGGCGGCAGGCCCGGCGCGGCGACGGGGCCCGCGCCCCGGCTGCGCGCGGCGCCGCGGACGGTGCGGGCCGGGCGCTGGGGGGCCGGGGTGCCGGTGGCGGCCATTGCGTCCGCTGACGCTACCGCCTGGGGGCGACCGACGAGGCGACCCGGCGCCGCGGCGCACCGCGCCGAGCACCCGCCCGGGGCCGGTGATCAGGCCGCCCGGCCCCCGAACGCGGCCCGCAGCTGGCGGTGGCGGTGGCCGAACGTCGCGGCGACGACCGAGCGGTGCGCGCGGACCGGCAGGGCACGACCGACGACGACGTCGAGGCGATCGATCAGGACCGTGCCCTCCGGATGGCCCTCGAGCGTCCGCTCGTGCTCCCAGCGCGGCGCGCTGAGCAGGCGCGAGCGCTCGAGGAACCCGTGCAGCGGGTCGACGCGGACGAGGCGCACCTCGTCGCGGTCGACGGGGACGAGGCCGAGCAGCAGCAGCCACGACCGGAAGGCGGGGAGGCCCGTCGGCAGGTCCTCGAGGCGGCGCACGTGGCGCGGCGCCGTCATCCGCAGCCACGGCGCCAGCTCCAGGTTGGCCCCGTCGATCGTGCCGACCCGCGCCCACAGGTCCTCCGGGGCCACCGCGAGCACCGAGGCGTACCGCAGCACGTACCCGTGCGGGGCGCTCACCGCCCGCCGTCGGCCGCGACCTGGACGATCGAGGCGTCGATGAGCCACTCGACCGGCGCGCGGTCGTCGGTGTAGGCCTCGCCGCCCCGCAGCCCGGGCGCCAGCCGCGCGGCGGTGCCCTGCGCGATCGGGCGCAGCGCCGGCGGGAGCGCCGGCGCGGCGGCGGCCAGCCGCTGCGCCGAGCCGGGCGCGGCGCTGCCCACGAGGATCGTGTTGACGTCCTCGCTCGGGTCGCGCAGGACCGTGCGGAAGACGGAGCGCATCGTCGCCGTGAGCGTCTTCTCGAGCGCGTCGGAGTCCTCGGGGTGGCCGACGTTGACGGCCACCGCGCCGCCGGGCGCGAGGTGGTCGCGCACGAGCGCGAAGAACTCCTTCGTGGCCAGGTAGAAGGGGATGTAGGGCTGGCGGTAGGCGTCGACGACGATGAGGTCCCACCGCCGCGCCGTGCGGCGCAGGAACGGCCGCGCGTCGGCGGTGTGCAGGTGCAGGTCGGGCCCGCGCAGGCCGAAGTACCGCCGGCCCGCGTCCGTGAGGGCGCCGTCGATCTCGACCCCGTCCACGCGCGTGCGCGGGAAGAAGTGCCCGTAGGCCCGGGCCGTCGTGCCCGCCGCGTTGCCGAGGATCGCCACCGACCGCGGCGGACGCCGCGCGGTCGCGAAGGGCGCCGTCAGCAGCTCGTCCCAGTAGTCCCCGGTGAGGTACGTCCCCGGGCGGTAGACCGAGTGGATCGCCTGTCCCTCGTTGAGCTCCAGGCGCCGCTCGCCGTCGGCGTCCTCGACGACGCGCGCGTACTGGTAGGGCGTCTCGCGCTCCCAGACGACCCGCCCGCCCCCCGTCGCCTTGACCGTCCCGACCGGGATCGTCAGCAGGGCCGCGAGCGCGACCGGCGCGAGCGCGAAGCGGCGCCCGAGCGAGGGCACCGCGGCCAGTGCGAGGGCGATCGCGAAGGCCAGGAAGGTCCGGCGCGTGCCCACGAGCGGGATGAGCAGCAGCGCGCTGGCGAACGTGCCGACCAGGCTCCCGATCGTCGAGATCGCGTAGAGGCGCCCGGAGACGCGGCCCGCCTCCCCCACCTCGCGCACGGAGAGCCGGATGGCGTACGGGGCGACCGTCCCCAGCAGCAGCACGGGCACGGCCACGAGGGCCAGGACGGCGACGAGCGAGCCGACGAAGGCGCCGGCCTCCACGGCGTCGAGCGCCTCGACGGAGATGCGCAGGAACGGGGGCGCCACGAACGGCACCGCGGCCAGCAGCCCCGCGGCGACGAGGACGACCCGGCTCAGCCCGCGCACGGTCGGGTCGCGCTCGGCCAGGCGCCCGCCGATCCAGTAGCCCGCCGAGAGCGCCACCAGGACGGTGGCGATCGTGTTCGCCCACACGATCGTCGAGGCGCCGAACCACGGCGCCAGCAGGCGCGTGGCGGCGATCTCGGCCCCGAGCGAGGCGGCGCCGACCACGGCCGCGAGGACCTCGATGCGTCGGGCGGCCATCCGCGCCTGAGGCTAGCGTCGCGACCACTAGGGTGCCCCCGCATGGCGGTGCCCGACGTCGACGAGCTCCTGGCGGCCGACCGCGAGCACGTCTGGCACCCGTACGGCCCGATGCCCGCGACGCAGGTGCCGCTGCCCGTGGTCTCCGCGTCGGGCGTGCGCCTGCGGCTGGCCGACGGGCGCGAGCTCGTCGACGGCATGGCCTCGTGGTGGTGCGCCGTCCACGGCCACCGCCACCCCGCGCTCGACGCGGCGATGCGCGCCCAGCTCGACCGCATGCCCCACGTCATGTTCGGCGGCCTGACCCACGAGCCGGCCGTCGCGCTGGCCACCCGCCTGGTCGCGATCACGCCGGCGCCGCTGCAGCACGTCTTCTTCGCGGACTCGGGGTCCGTCGCGGTCGAGGTCGCCCTGAAGATGGTGCTCCAGCACTGGCGCGGCGCCGGGCGCCCGGAGAAGGCGCGCCTGCTCGCGCTCCGCGGCGCGTACCACGGGGACACCTTCGGCGCGATGGCGCTCTGCGACCCGGTGGGCGGGATGCACCACCTCTTCGCCGACGTCCTGCCCCGCCACGTCTTCGCCGACCGCCCGCCGGGCGGGTTCGACGCGCCCGTGGACGCGGCCTGGCGCGACGGCGTCGAGGCGCTGCTCGAGCGCCACCATCACGAGCTGGCCGCCGTCGTGGCCGAGCCGGTCGTGCAGGGAGCGGGCGGGATGCACGTCTACGCGCCCGGCTACGTGCGGGCGCTGCGCGAGCTCTGCGACCGCTTCGACGTCCTGCTCGTCCTCGACGAGATCGCCACGGGGTTCGGGCGCACCGGCGCGCTGTTCGCCTGCGAGCACGCGCGCGTCGCCCCCGACGTCCTCTGCGTCGGCAAGGCGCTCACCGGCGGGTGCATGACCCTCGCCGCCACCCTCTGCACCTCGGCCGTGGCCCGGGCCATCTCGCAGGGCGAGGGCGGCGCGCTCATGCACGGCCCGACGTTCATGGCCAACCCGCTGGCCTGCTCGGCCGCGCTCGCGAGCCTGGACCTCCTGGCGGCGGGCGCCTGGCGTGAGGACGTGCGCCGCGCCGCGGTCGCCCTGGGCGACGGGCTCGCGCCGGCGCGGGAGCTGCCCGGCGTCGCCGACGTCCGGGTGCTGGGCGCGATCGGCGTGGTGCAGCTCGACCACCCGGTCGACGTGGCGGTGGCGACGGCGGCCGCAGTCGACCGCGGCGTGTGGCTGCGGCCCTTTCGCGACCTCGTCTACGCGATGCCGCCCTACGTCTGCACCGACGACGAGCTCGCGCAGGTCGCCGGCGCCGTGGTGGCCGCGGCCGCCGTGGGCTAGGCGCCGCGCTCAGCTCGGCGCGACGACCGCCTTCAGGCAGGTCGGGTCCGATCGGAGGGCCTCCAGCGCGTCGCCGTACCCGGGAAGGTCGAACCGGTGCGTGATGAGCCCGTCGCCGCGCACGCGGCGGGACCGGAGCATCGCGAGCGACCGGTCGAAGCAGTTGACCTGCGCGAAGGAGCCCTTGACGGTGAGCTGGCGGCGGAAGATCTCGTACGGGCTCCAGGCGACGCGATCGGCCTCGTCGCACATCCCGTAGACGAGGACCGTGCCGTCGTCGCGGACGAGCTCGGGCAGGTGCTGCACGACGGCCGAGGCGCCGGTCGCGTCGATCGCGACGTCGTACCCGCCCGGCGCGGCCGCCCTGAGCATCGCGACGGTGGCCTCGGGGTCGTGGCGCGGCACCTGCACGACGCGGTCGACGCCGAACGCCGCCGCGAGCTCGAGCTTGAACGCCGTCGGCCCCGCCACCGTCAGCCGCGACGCGCCGCCGTGGATCAGCAGCTGCGCGAGCAGCAGCCCGGTCGTCCCCGACCCGATCATCACGACGTCGGCGCCCGGCTTGAGGTCGAGGACGTCCATCCCGTGGACCGCGCAGGCCAGCGGCTCGGCGAAGACGGCGACCTCGTCGGCGAGGTCGTCGGCCGCGAAGACCTTGTCGGCCGGGGTGAGCACCTGCTCGGCGAACCCGCCCGGACCGTTGACGCCGAGCGAGCGGAAGTTGCGGCAGAAGAGCGGCTCGCCGCGACCGCACTCCGGGCAGCGGCCGCAGGCCGACGCGTTGTCGACCACCACCCGCTGACCGGGGCGCAGCCCCTCGACGCCGTCCCCGCAGGCGAGCACCTCGCCGGCGATCTCGTGGCCCGGGGTGAGCGGGTAGCTCGCGAAGAACCCGCCGGCGTGGAGGTGCAGGTCGGTCCCGCAGACCCCGACGAGCGTCGGCCGGACGACGACCTCGCCCGGACCGGGCCGGCGGTCGGGGACCTCCTCCAGCGCGAAGTCCTCCGGGCCCGAGTAGACGACCGCCCTCATGCGCGCGCCGCGGCGGCCGGGACGGACTCCCACTGGTTGCGGATGAAGGAGTTCGCATGGGCGCCGAGGTCCTCGGAGTCGTCCCAGAGGTTGCGCCAGATCGCGAGCATCGTGCTGAGGTCCTCGTGCACGATCGCCGAGGAGAACGACTCGAACACGATCGGCCCGTCGTAGCCCAGGCACGCCAGCCCGCGGAAGAAGGCGTCGAAGTGGACCGTGCCCGAGCCGAGGTAGCCCCGATGGCTCTCGCCCACGTGGGCGTAGCCGAGGCGCGGGCCGGCGGCGAGCACGGGCGAGTAGAGGTCGCGCTCCTCGATGTTCATGTGGTACGTGTCGAGGTGCACGACGACGTTGTCGCTGCCGACCTCCTCGACGAACTCCACGCCCTGCTCGGCCGTGTTGACGAGGTTGGACTCGTACCGGTTGACGACCTCGATCCCGAGCCGGACGCCGAGCTGCTCCGCGCGCGCGGCGAGCCGGCGGATGGCGTCGACGCTGTTCTGCCGGCCGCGCGCCGTCGCGGGCGCGGCGTACTTCGTCATCGCGCAGTAGATGACGCCCACGAGGTGCGTGCCGCCGAGGTCGCTGACCGCCTCCAGGCAGCGGCCGACGAAGGCCTCGCCGGCCCGCACGACCTCCGGGTCCTCGCTGGAGAGGTCGAGCTCCGGCTTGAGGCCGAGCGAGGCGGTCGCCGCGAGCTCGTGCTCGGCGAGGGCTGCCCGGGCGGCGACGACGTCGAGCCCTTCGGGGTCCATGAGGGGGACCTCGATGAGGTCGAACCCGGCCTCCCGGGTCTTCGCGACGGCGTGCCGGAGGCCGTCGCGGTCGAAGGTGCCGCTCCAGACGGAGCCGTGACAACCGATCTGCATGTGCGCTGCGCTCCCTGGGGACGTCGTGGTCACTGCTGGGGGTGGACGATCGCCTTGACCGAGTCGTCCACGTGACTGCCGAGCGTCATCGCGTAGTCGGTGTCGGCGAGCGGGAAGTGGTGCGTGATCAGCGGCTTGAGGTCGACGCGCCCCGAGGCCACGAGCCCGATGGCCGTCGGCCACGTGTGCGCGTAGCGGTTGACGAGGCTGATCGTGAGCTCCTGGGGGTTGAGCTGGGCCAGGGGCAGCGCGACCGCGTCCTCCTTGGACATGCCGACGATGGCCACGCGGCCGGCCGGGCGCAGCCGGCCCATCGCCTCGGCGAGCACCCCGGGCGCGGCCGAGCACTCGATGAGGACGTCGAAGCGGTCGTCCGAGGGCGCGTCCCCCCGCTCGGTCGCGAACCCCATCGACCGCGCCAGCTCCAGGCGGAAGTCCGAGACGTCGGTGACGGTGACCGACCCGGCGCCGAGCGCGCGCGCCGCGGCGGCCGAGACGAGGCCGATGGGCCCGGCGCCGGTGACGAGGACGTCGTCGCCCGGCGCGAGCGCGGCGCGCTGGCAGGCCCAGATGCCCACCGACAGCGGCTCGAGGAGCGCGCCCTCCTCGTAGCTCATCCCCTCCGGGATGACGAAGAGGTTGCGGGCGTCGATGAGCAGGAGCTGCAGGAGCGCGCCGTCGTAGGGCGGCGTGGCGAGGAACTCCAGGTCGGGGCACAGGTGGTAGCGCCCGGCGAGGCACTCCTCGCAGTCCCGGCACGGCGTGCCCGGCTCGATCGCGACGCGGTCCCCCGGGCGGACGTTCGTGACCTCGGCGCCGACGACTTCGACCTGGCCGGCGACCTCGTGCCCGAGGACGATCGGCCCGTCGACGACGTAGTCGCCGATCCGCCCGAGCTTGAAGTAGGCGGTGTCCGACCCGCACACCCCCACCGCCTCGATGCGCACGACGGCGTCGCGGGGGCCCGGGGTGGGCTCCGGGCGCTCCTGGATCGAGATCTCCCCGAGCCCGGTCATGACGGCGGCGCGGTTCGGCATGGGTCGTGTCCTCCGGGTCGTCCTGCTGCGGGTGGCGCTGGGCGCCACCGTCCGTTTGAATCGTTGCAAACGACGTCGCCGCACGGTACGTTGGCCGCCGGGGTCATGTCAAGCGATCGGCTCAGCCGCCCGGCGCCGCCCGTCCGCCCGCCGACCGGCGCGAGCCGGCCGGTGAGCGTCAAGGACGTCGCTCGCGCGGCCGGCGTCTCCGCCGGCACGGTCTCGAACGTCCTGAACCACCCCGAGCGCGTCCGGGAGGACAAGCGCCGGCGCGTCGAGGCCGCGGTCCGCGACCTCGGGTACGTCCGCAACGAGTCGGCCCGCCACCTGCGGTCGGGCTCGTCGCGCACGCTCGGCCTGCTGCTGCTCGACGCCTGGAACCCGTTCTTCACCGACCTGGCGCACGGCGTCGAGGACTGGACCGCCGACCGCTCGTGGGCGCTCCTGATCTCCAACAGCGCGCGGGAGCCGGAGCGGGAGTCGCTCTACCTGGACCTCTTCGCCGAGCGCCGGGTCCAGGGCGTCATCGCGGTCCCCACCGGGGATCTCGCCGACCGGCTCCTCGCCCTGCGCCAGAAGGGGATCGCGACGGTGGTCGTCGACGAGCGCGACACCGGCACGGGGTCGATGTCCGTGTCGCTCGACGACGTGCGCGGCGGCGAGCTGGCCGCCACGCACCTCCTCGAGCGCGGCCACCGCGAGATCGCGTTCGCCGGGAGCCCGGCTCGCGTGACCCAGGTGCGCGATCGCCTCCTGGGCGCGACGAACGCCGTCGAGGCCGCGGGGACGGGCGCCCGGCTGCAGGTGCTCCCGACCGCCTCGCTGTCCGTCGACGGCGGCCGGCGGGTCGGCGAGGCGCTCGCGCGCCTCCCCGCCGCCGAGCGGCCGACCGCCCTCTTCGCCAGCAGCGACCTCGTCGCGATCGGCGTCCTGCAGGTCCTCCTGCGCCACGGCGTCCGCGTCCCGCAGGACCTCGCCCTCGTCGGCTACGACGACATCGAGTTCGCCCGCCAGGTCGCGATCCCGCTGACCACGGTCAGGCAGCCGTCCTACGAGATGGGCCGCACCGCGGCCGAGATGCTCATCGGGCAGCTCACCGGGGATCCGCCCGACGAGCGGCACGTCGTCTTCCAGCCCGAGCTCGTCGTCCGCGAGTCCACCTCGGGCGACGACGGGCGCTGAAGCGGCGGCGCCCGGGGCGCCTCAGCCGACCGGGTCGGGGTCCCGCGCGCCGTGGGTCAGGTCCTGGACGGCGGCGAGGCGGTGGACCTGCTCCCGCGTGGCGGGGTACAGGTCGCGGTACGTGGCGTAGAGCTCGTCGTAGAGCCCGCGCAGCCCCGGGTCCGGGACGAGCCGCTGCGCCACGCGCGACCAGTCCGTCTCGGGCGGGGCGGCGCCGGTGCCGATCGCGGCCAGCAGCGCGTCGCCGTAGCTCGCGCCCATGGTCTCCGCGGGGAGGTCCTGCTCGCGCCCCGTGACGTCGGTGACGACCTGCGTCCACAGGCCGCCCTGCGTCCCGCCGCCCACCGCCACGAGGCGGGCGGCCGGCCCGGAGGCCTCCTCGAAGACCTCGAGGATCTGGCGGATCCCGTACGCGATGCCCTCGTACACGGCGCGGAACACGTGGCCGCGCCCGTGGCGCAACGTCAGGCCTGCGACGACCCCCCGGGCGTGGGGGTCGAAGATCGGCGTGCGCTCGCCGGCGAAGTACGGCAGGACCACGAGGCCGTCGGCGCCCGCCGGGGTCCGCGCGGCCTCGGCCACGAGCTGGTCGAAGCTCGCGCCGCCGGTGAGCTCCTGCACCCAGGTCGTCAGCGTGCCCGAGGTCGCCATGCCCGCCGCCAGCGAGAACGTGCCCGTCTCGACGCCGGCGGTGGTCCACAGGCCGCGGTGGGCGTCCGGGGCGTCCACGGCCTGCACGAAGAACATCGTCGAGCCGTACATCAGCATGAGGTCGTTGCGCGCCCGGACGCCGGCGGAGAAGCTCTCGGCCCAGGCGTCGACGGTGCCCGCGCAGACCGGCGTCCCCGGCCGCAGGCCCGTCCGCCCGGCCGCCTGCCCGGTCACCGCGCCGACGACCTCGGCCGGCCACGCGAGCCGCGGGCGCTCGAGGCCGGGGGCGATCTCGTCGGCCCAGTCGTCGGCCCAGTCGTTGGCGCCCAGGTCGTAGAGCGGGTCGTTCTGGCTGGCGGTGTGGTGGTCGAGGACGTACTCGCCGGTGAGCCGCGCCACGACGAAGGAGTGCGACGAGTACCACCGCCTCGCGCGCGCCCACACGTCGGGCTCGCGGCGGCGCACCCACAGGAGCTTGGGGCCGACGGCCTGCGTGGAGAGCTCCTTGCCGCATCGCGTCCGGATCGCCTCCTCGCCGTAGCGCGCGGTGAGCTCCGCGATCTCCTCGGTGGCGCGCATGTCGATGCCGTAGAGGATCCCGGCGCGCAGCGGCCGGTCGTCGGCGTCGGCGACGAGCAGGCACGGGCCGAGGCCGGAGACGCAGACGCCGGCGATGACGTCCGGGTCGACGCCCGCCACGAGCTCGGCGATGACATCGGCCGCGTCGCCCCACCAGTCGGCCTCGGCGTCCATCTCCGCCCACCGCGGCCGGGGCAGCGACATCGTGTGCCGCCGGACGGCGGTGGCGACGACCGTCCCGTCGGGCTCGACCAGGACGCCCTTGGTCGAGCCCGTGCCCATGTCCACGCCGAGGAGGTAGTGCGCCACGGGCGGGCACGCTACCTCCCCGATGCGCGAGCTTCAGGCCCGGCCGGACGAGGCCCGCGACTTCCGCGCGACCGAGTCCACCGCGACCGCGAGCAGCAGCACCGCGCCCGTGACCATGAAGCGGTACGACGAGCCGAGGTTCAGCAGGGTCAGGCCGTTCGAGATCGACTGGATGACGAGGATGCCGAGCAGCGCCGAGATGGCCGAGCCGCGGCCGCCGAAGAGGCTCGTGCCGCCGATGACCGCCGCGGCGATGGCGTTGAGGTTCACGTCACCGCCGCCGGACTGCTGGTTGACGGCCGCCAGGCGAGAGGCGGCCAGGACGCCGCCGATCGCCGCGAAGGTCGAGCAGAGCACGAACGCCGCCGTGTAGACCGCGCCGACCCTGATGCCGGCGCGGCGCGCGGCCTCCGGGTTCCCGCCGACGGCGAACAGCGAGCGCCCGAACGACGTGCGCGTGAACACGTAGTTCATGATGAGCACGAGCCCGAGGAAGAACACGAACATCCACCCGATCCCGCGGCCCTCGCCCGTGTTGAGGTAGAAGACCGCCAGGCAGCCGACCACCAGGAGCGCGACGCTGCGGAGGAGGAGCACGCGCAGCGACGTCCCCGAGAGCGACGCCCGTCGCCGCTCGCGCGCGTGGAGCCACCCGGTGGCGAACAGGCCGCCGGCGCCCAGCAGGACGAGCACGTACGAGAGCGACTGAGGGACGAAGTCGAGCTGCGCGAACTTCACCAGGCCCGAGTCGAAGGGCAGGTTGATCGCGCCCTGGCTGCCCAGCAGCCAGAGCTGGATGCCCAAGAAGGCCAGCAGGCCGGCGAGCGTGATGACGAAGCTCGGCACGCCGAGACGGTTGAAGATCAGCCCGTAGAGCAGGCCGATGGCCACGCCCGTGAGGATCGCGAGCGCGACCGCCACCACCGCCGGCAGGTCCTTGTTCACGAACAGGACGGCGGTCAGGGCCGCCGTCAGACCGCTGACCGACCCGACCGAGAGGTCGATCTGCGCCACGAGCAGCACGCACACGACGCCGAGCGCGATGACCCCCGTGGGCACGCACTCCATGAGGAGGTTCGTGAGGTTGTCGCTCGACAGGAAGAGCGAGTTCAGCGCCTGGAAGACGACGGCGATGACGACGAGGCCGAGGATCACGGGGAGCGCCCCGAGCTCGCCCGCGCGGACGCGGTCGACGATCGTCTTGGCGGCGCCGCGGACGCCCTCCGCGCCCAGGAGGCGCTCGTCGTCGCGGTCCTGCGCGACCTGCGGGGTGGGGGTCTCCACGCTGCTCACGGCTCAGCCCTCCTCGGGGGTCGTGGGGGTGGACGGCGCGCCGCGCCGGCCGCGGCCGGCCCGCCGCGCGACGACGTTGTCGCTGGCGCCCGTGATCGCGACCACGATCTCCTCGGCCGAGACCTCGTCCACGTCGAAGACGCCGTTGTTGCGCCCGAGGCGCAGGACGCAGACCGTGTCGGCCACGGCCTGCACGTCGGCCATGTTGTGGGAGACCATGATCACCCCGTGCCCACGCTCGCGCAGGCGCTCGATGAGGTTGAGGACCTCGGCGGTCTGGGCCACGCCCAGGGCGGCGGTGGGCTCGTCGAGGATGATGAGCTTCGGGTCGCCCAGGAGCGACCGCGCGATGGCCACGGTCTGCCGCTGGCCACCCGAGAGCGAGGCGACGGGGATCCGGACCGTCGGGATCTTCGCCGACAGCTCGCGCAGGAGCTCCCAGGAGCGGACCTCCATGTCGACCTCGTTGAGCCGCGCGGGCCGGAGCTCGTGCCCGAGGAACAGGTTCTCGACGACGTTGAGGTTCTCGCACAGCGCGAGGTCCTGGTAGACGGTGGCGATCCCGAGGTGCTGGGCGGCGCCCGGGGTCGGGATCGACACCTCCCGGCCCTCGAAGGTGATCGTGCCCGCATCGGGGGCGTGGACGCCCGCGAGCACCTTGACCAGCGTCGACTTGCCGGCGCCGTTGTCGCCCACGAGGGCGACGACCTGGCCGGGGGCGACGTCGAAGTCGACGTCGGTGAGCGCCGCCACGGCGCCGAACGTCTTGGAGATGCCCCGGAGCGAGAGGACCGGCTTGGTCTGCTCGGTCGTGGGCGCGGTCGTGGTCGACATGTGGTCCTTGGTCGTGGGGGTGGCCGGGCGGGCGGCCCTCCGCCGGACGTGCCGGCGGAGGACCTTCGCGCCTGCGCTACTTGATCCCGAGGGCCGCGCAGCCCTGGGCGTAGGCCTTCGTGCAGATGTCGGAGGCCTTCAGGAGCCCCGAGTCGACCATCTGCTTCTTGAGGTTCGTCTTCGTCACCACGAACGGGGTGTACAGCGCCGAGGGCGTGTTGAACACGTTCGCCGTCTGCTTGGGCTGCTTGCCCTGGAGCATCGCGTAGGCCGCCTCGGCCGCCGCGGACGCGACGATCTTGATCGGCTTGTTGATCGTGTTGTACTGGTCGCCGTTGACGATCCGCTGGATCGCGGCGAGCTCGGCGTCGTTGCCCGTCACGGGCGGGACCGGCTTGACGCCGGCGGACTTGAACGCCGAGATGGCCCCGCCGCCGGTGCCGTCGTTGGCCGCGACCACCCCCGCGATCTGGCCGCGGAACTTCGAGATCTGGCCCGACGTCCAGTCCTGCGCCTTGGCCGGCGTCCAGTCCGGCGTGTCGAACTCGGCCAGCTCCTTGATCCCGCTCGGGTCGACCGCCGAATGGACGCCCTTCTTGATCAGGCCCGCGGCCGCGTCCGTCGGCGAGCCGTTGATCTGCAGGACCCCGCCCTGGGCCTTCGTCTGCTTGAGGTGGTCGACGAGCGACTGGGCGATGAGGTTGCCGATCTTCTCGTTGTCGAAGGACACGTAGAAGTCGGTCGGGAGCTTCGGGAAGGGACGGTCGTAGGAGATGACCTTGATCCCGCGGGCCTTCGCCTGCTGGACCGTCGAGGACATCGCCGCGGCGTCGACGGGGTCGATGACCATGACCTTCGCGCCCTGCGTGATGGCCGAGGTGGCCTGCTGCTGCTGCTTGGCCGGGTCCGCGTCGGCGTTCGAGTACAGGACGTCGCAGTCCGGGCAGAGCTCCTTCAGCTTCTTCTCGAACAGCGGATGGTCGTAGAGCTCGTAGCGCGTCGAGCCCTGGTCCGGCATCAGGAAGGCGACCTTCCCGCTCTTCCCGCCGGAGCTGCTGCTGCTGCTGTTGCTGCTGCCACTGCTGTTGCTGTCGTCCGAGCCGCACGCGGCAAGGGCGAGCGTGGCGGCGGCGAGCGCCGCGACTCCGGTTGACCTCAGACAGGCGTTCCTCACAGCGATGTCCTCCGTTGGTGGTCCTGCGTTGCGAACGTCACGCCGGGATCAGCGAGACCTTGATCGAGCGCGAGCCGTCACGGACGAGCTCGAGCCCCTCCTCGAACTGCGCGAGGGGAAGCTGGTGGGTGCAGATGCGGTCCATCGGGAGCCGGCCGGACTCGATCATCGAGATGGCCGCCGGCCAGCAGTACGGGCCGAGGTGCGCGCCCAGGACGTCGAGCTCCTTGTCGTCGGAGATGACGCTCCAGTCGGTCGAGACGTCGTCCTTGAAGACGCTGTACTCGACGAAGGTCCCCTGCTTGCGCAGCAGCCCCAGGCCCTGGACGACGGCCGACGGGTGGCCCGTCCCCTCGAGGTAGACGTCGGCGCCGTAGCCCTCGGTGAGGCGCTTGACGTGCTCGGTGGGGTCCTCCCGCCCGATGTTCACGGTGGAGTCGGCGCCGCAGGCCGTCGCCAGGTCGAGCTTGTGGTCCTCGAGGTCCAGCGCGACGACGTGGCCGGGGTGCTTCGCGGCGGCGCCGGCGACCATGCCGAGGCCGATCGGGCCGCAGCCCGCGACGACGACGACGTCGCCGAAGCGGATGTCGGCGCGCTCCACCGCGTGCAGCGAGCACGCCAGCGGCTCCACGAAGGCGGCGTGCGCCGCGGGGATGCCCTTGGAGACCCGGTGGACCAGGGACTCGACCGGGTAGACCATGTAGCGCGCCATCGCCCCGGGGGTGCGGCGCTTGAAGCCGTAGATGTCGTGGGGGCGGCACATGTGGTACTGCCCCCGCTGGCAGTAGCGGCACTCCCAGCACGGCACGATCTGCTCGGAGACGACGCGGTCGCCGACGCCGATGGACCAGCGCTCGCCCGCGGCGTCGTCGAGCGCGACGACCTCGCCGGCGAACTCGTGGCCGGGGATGACCTCCGTCTCGGCCCAGGCCGGCCGCGTGTCGTCGCCCCAGAACTTCGCGGCGCCGTCGTAGCACTTCAGGTCACTCGCGCAGATGCCGACGGCCTCGACGCGCACGAGGGCCTCGCCCGGTCCGGGCTCGGGCACGGCGACGTCCTCGAGCCGGTACTCCCGCGGCCCGTGGCAGACGACGGCCTGCATGGTCTCGACCACTGCTCCTCCTCCTCCTCCCCGCCTCCGGTGCGGAACCGTAGCCCCTCCCGGAACGGATGTCCAACACATTTGTTCACAAGGGTGGCGGTGAGCCCGGGGAACCGGCAGGATGGGACGCATGAGCTTCTCGACGGCGCTCATGCACACGGCGGCCCGGCTCTACTACCTGGAGGACGCGACCCAGGCGGAGATCGCCGCGCGCCTCGGCGTGAGCCGGCCGACCGTGAGCCGCCTGCTGTCGGAGGCACGTCGTGCGGGCATCGTGCGCATCGAGGTCGTCGCGCCGATGGAGGAGGACGGCGCGGACCTGGAGGACGAGCTGCGGGAGGCGCTCGGGCTGCGCCGGGTGCACCTCGCCCCGCCCGCCGAGGGCACCCTCGGGGAGGTGCTCGCCCCGGCCCTGTCGGATGCCCTGCGCGGCGCGCGGCTGGCCCCCGGCGACGCGCTGCTCGTCTCGTCCGGGCGGACGATCTACGAGGCGGCGCAGACGGCGCTGCCCCACCTCCCCGGGGTCGTGCTCGCACCGACGGTCGGCGGCCAGGACGAGGCGGAGGTCTGGTACGCGACGAACGAGATCACGCGGCAGGTGGCCGCGCGCGTGGGCGGCACGCCGACGTTCCTCTACGCCCCCGCGCTCCCCGGCGAGCACCTCCACGAGACGCTGCTCGAGGATCCCTCGACGCGCCAGGTCCTCGAGCTGTGGGCGACGGCGTCCTGCGTGATCCTCGGCGTCGGCGCGCCGCTCACGACGCGCACGCGGCTCCCGCGCTTCGTGCCCGCGGCGGCGCACAACCTCCGCGAGGCGGTGGGCGACATCTGCTCGCGCTTCTACGACCGGGCCGGCGACCCGGTCCCGTTCCCGGGCAGCGAGCGCCTCATGGCCACGCGCCTCGAGCGCCTGCGGGAGATCCCGACCGCCATCGCGCTCGCGGCCGGCACCGCGAAGGTGCCCAGCATCCTCGCCGCCGCGAGCGCGGGGTACTTCAACGAGCTCGTCACGGACGCCGCCACCGCCCGCGCGCTGCTCGTCGCGCGCGCCGCGGCGGCCGAGGCCGACCGCGACGGCGACGACGACGACGCGGAGCGCAGCGAGCGCGGGCCCGGCGTGCCCGTCGTCGCCGACGTGCCCGCCGGCGAGGACGGCTGACGCCGGCCGCGGTCAGCGGCGCGGGCTGCGGCCGCGGCGCCCGCGACCGAGCAGGCGCAGCGCCGTCGCCGCGCCCGTCAGCACCACCGCGGCGGCGGCGCCGGCGCCCGCGGCCTGGAGCGCCGGCGACGTGGGCAGGCGCGTGAAGCGCACGCCGTCGGGACCGACCTCGAGGACGCCGACGGGCCGTGCGTCCAGGCGTCCGCCGCCTCCGGCACGTCGGCCGGCGCGCGGCGCTCCGAGGCCTCCCGCGGCACGGACCCGCGCGACCGGCAGCACCGTCCGGCCCTCGGCCTCGAGGGGCTCGCCGAAGCACAACCGCGCCCCGGCGATGCCGGCGAGCAGGCGGTCCGCGAGCGGGACCCCTTCGAGGCCGGCCGGCCCGGGGTCGGCCTCCGAGGCCTGCACGCCGGACCCCGCGCCGATGCCGGCGACCGGGCCGAGCGCGGCGTCCGGCAGCACGGGCTCGGCCGTCACGGACTCGTGGCCGGCGAGCTCGTCGCTCAGCGCCTGGCGGCGCTCGAGGTCGTCGCGGACGGCCCGGCGCGCGCTGTCGAGCGCCGCGCGCTCGGACGCCAGCGCGGCGCGCTCGGCGGCGACGGCGGCGCGCTGGTCGCGCAGCCGCTCGCGCTCGCCGGCCTTCCCGCCGGGCTTCGCCGGCTTGGCGTCCCTGCCGGGCTTGTCCGCCTTGCCGGCCAGGACCGCGCTAGTCCTCGTAGGGGACGAAGTCGCGCTTCCGGGCCCCGCAGACGGGACAGAACCACGTCTCCGGGATGGCGTCGAACTGGGTGCCCGGCGGGATGCCGCCGTCGGGGTCGCCCTCGGCCGGGTCGTAGACGAAGCCGCAGGACTCGCAGATCCACTTCTGCGCGGTCGTGGTCTCGCTCATCGGCCGAACAGTAGCCTCTCGCGGGTGGAGGCCCGGCCGCCCTCAGCCCACCCCAGCGAACGGCTGCGCACCGAGGGCGAGCCGACCCCGCCGCGGCAGGCGGCGACCGTCATCGTGCTCCGCGGTGGCGCTGCGGCGCTCGAGGTCCTGCTCGTCCGCCGGACCGAGGCCGCGCGCTTCATGGGCGGCGTGTGGGTCTTCCCGGGCGGGGCCGTGGACGCCCACGAGGGCGACGGCGACGCCGCCCACCGCGCCGCGGCGCTCCGCGAGCTGGAGGAGGAGGCCGCCCTGCGCCTCGACGACCCCGGCGCGCTCGTGAAGTTCTCGCGCTGGATCACGCCGCGCGAGGTCGTCATCCGCTACGACACGCACTTCTTCCTCGCGCCGTTGCCCGAGGGGCAGGAGCCGCGGGTCGACGGGTCCGAGATCGTCGACCAGGGCTGGTTCACGCCCGCGGGCGCGCTCGAGGCCCACGGCCGCGGCGAGCTGCCGCTCGTGTTCCCCACGATCAAGCACCTCGAGCAGCTCTCGGACTTCCCCTCCGCCGACGCCCTGCTGGCCCACGCCGCAGGCCGTGAGGTCGTGCCGGTCGAGCCGCGCATCGTCGGCGGCGGCGAGGTCGCGCGCGTGCTGCTGCCCGGCGACGACGGCTACGACGAGATCGCTTGACGCGCGCCCGCCACGCGGGTACCACGGAGCCATGACGCTCGGACTCTCCCCGCAGCTCGACGCAGCCTTCGGGCGCGCCGGGACCGCGGTCCTCGTGACCCTCGACGGCGCGGGCCACCCCATCGCGACCACGTCGCGCGTGGAGCACGACCCGGCGGCCGGCTGCTTCGGCCTGGACGTCGCGCTCGGGCTGCCGGACCCGCACGCCGCGCTCGTCCTCGCGGACGGCGTCGACGACCTCGTGCTCGTGCAGGGCACCGCGCGGCCGGCCGGCGCGATGGGCGTCCAGGTCCGTCCCGAGCGCGTCTACCGCTGGACCGACGGCGACCTCGAGGCGGAGCCCGAGCTCTACGACGCGCACCTGGAGGAGGTGCGGTCGGCCCACAACGAGGAGCCCGAGGTCCCGCACGAGCCGCCGGTGCCCGAGGCCACGTCGTGGGAGTCCCGCCTCGACGCGCTCGCCGTCCTGAGCGGCGCTCGCGGGACGCTGGCGGTGGTCGGGCCCGACGGGTTCCCCTTCGCGGTCGTGCTGCCGGTCGCCGTCGATCCCGAGGCCGGCCGCGTCGAGATGGGCGCCGACCCGGTCGGCGCGCCGCTCGACCCGGGTCCGGCGTGCCTGCTCGTGCTCGACGCCGAGCAGCGCGAGCTGCTCGTGCACGGCGACCTGCTCGACGAGGACGGGCGCTGGGTGCTGCGCCCGCGCCCGCTGACCTAGCGCGCGCGGGCCGCCGCGGGCGACTAGCGGGGGGCCTCGGTCACCGGGACGCCGAAGCGGCGCCCGGCCTCGCCGGCGACGTCGTCCTCGCGGTAGCGGGCGCGATCCTCGTCGCTCCGCGCGACGATGAGGATGCGGTCGGCAGGGAACGTCGCCAGCGCGTCCTGTAGGGCGAGCAGCGGCTCGGACTCGCCCGTCGTGGCCCGGGCCCGGGCGCCGCGCTCGCGCAGGGCGTCGGCCGTGCGCCGGGCGACCGACTCGGCGTCGCCGATGGCCTCGTCGCTGTCGGAGACCCAGAAGGCGACGGCGGACTCGTTCACGGCGGGGGCGACGACGAGCACCTCGGCGCCCTCGACGTCGTCGTCGCCCGGGAGCGCGTCGCGGACGTCGTCGGCGGTGATCGGCTCGGTGGCCAGCACGAGGAGCTTCATGGCACCCCGGCTGCTACCCGCTCGACGGGGGTCCAGCACCCCGTTCGCGGCGGAGGCTCGAGCGGGCTGCTAGCCCGACGATCGCTCGGGGTCGCCGGCCGCCTCGTCCGGGGGCAGCGGCTCGTCGGGCGGCGGCTCCGCCTCGACGACGGGCTGCGCCAGGTCGGCCGCAGGCGGCTCCTCGGCGCCCGGCTCGTCCGCGGGCGGCGCGGGCTCGGCCCGCGCCGGCTCGGCCTCGACGACGGGCTGCGCGAGGTCGGCCGGCGGTGGCTCCTCGGCGGCGGCGTCGGTGGTCGGCTCCGCGGGCTCCTCGGCGGCGGCGTCGGTGGTCGGCTCCGCGGGCTCCTCGGCGGCGGGCCGCTCCTCGGTCGCCCCCTCGTCGGTCGCCCCCTCCGCGGTCGCCTGCGCCGCGGCCGGCTCGCCGGCCGTCGCCTCCGGCTCCGCCCCGGCCTCCGCCGCCTGCGCTGCCCCGTCCCCGGTCGTCGCGCCCACCGACGCGTCGAGCGACGGGATGTCGCCGCCCTCGACCAGCTCGCGGTAGCGGGGGAACAGCGCCTGGCTGAGGGGCACGAGCCGCAGGATCGCCGCGACGGGGCCGAAGGCCTTGATCTGCCCCTTGGCCAGCGCGACGGAGAGGTTGACCTGGCCCTGCCAGTAGGCGTGCGCCGTGTCGCCGTCCATGGTCAGGACGACGTCGGGGCGGAGCTCGGTAAGGCCGAGGTCGACGCGGAGGTCGCCCTCGGACCGCAGCGCGGCCGTGATCCGCGCGTCGGGCCGGCGGACGTCGTACTGGACGACGGCGTCGGCGTCGCGCAGGCGGCCGGAGAGCGCCTCGTCGGTCGCCGCGGCCCGCAGCAGGTAGCCGATGTGGCCGTAGACGGCGCGGTCGTCCTCGAAGTACGGCACGCGCAGCAATCTAGCGAGCGCGGGTCCTCCTCAGGCAGGCCCCCGGATCGCCCCGCACGGCCGACGACGGCGGCGCTCGCGCGCCGCGCTCGTCAGCCTCCACTCGCCGCCCGCCCGCCGGCCGCGTGAGGGGACGCGAACCGCACGCCGGCGCGGCTGACCACCGGGGCTCCCCTTGTCCGGAAGGGCGCGTCGGCCGGTGCTACGTTCCGCCCGAGGCCCCGGACAGAGGAGAGACCCGCGATGGCGACCGCCACGCAGCAGCTGCAGAACTTCATCGACGGCGAGCTCGTCGACGCCGCCGAGGGCGCGACCGAGCCCGTCCTCAACCCGGCCACCGGGCAGGAGATCGGCCAGGCGCCCGCCTCGGGAGCGCAGGACGTCGACCGCGCCGTCGCCGCCGCCCGGCGCGCGTTCGAGACCTACTCGCAGACCACGCCGGGCCAGCGCCAGGACGTGCTGCTCAAGCTCGCCGACGTCCTCGAGCAGCACGGCGACGAGCTCGCCGAGCTGGAGTCCGCCAACGCCGGCAAGCCGCTCCAGGCCGTCAAGGACGACGAGATCGGCGCGATGGTCGACAACCTCCGCTTCTTCGCGGGCGCCGCGCGGAACATGGAGGGCAAGCCCGCCGGCGAGTACCTCGAGGGCTACACGTCGTGGGTGCGGCGCGAGCCGGTCGGCGTCGTCGGCCAGGTCGCGCCGTGGAACTACCCGCTGCTCATGGCCGTCTGGAAGATCGGCCCGGCGCTGGCCACCGGCAACACGATCGTCCTCAAGCCGGCTCCCACGACCCCGGTCACGACGCTGCGCTTCGCGGAGCTCGCCGCCGACGTGCTGCCCAAGGGCGTCCTCAACGTCGTCGCCGGCGGCAACGAGGCGGGGGCCGCGCTCGTCACCCACGACGACGTCGACATGGTCTCGCTCACCGGCTCGGTCGACACCGGCAAGTGGATCGCCGAGCACGCCGCCCGCACGCTCAAGCGCGTGCACCTCGAGCTCGGCGGCAAGGCGCCCGTCATCGTCTTCGACGACGTCGACCTCGAGACCGCGCTCGAGACGATCGCCGGCACCGGCTACTACAACGCCGGGCAGGACTGCACGGCGGCCACCCGCGTCCTCGTCGGCCCGAAGGTCTACGACGACGTCGTGAGCGGCCTCGCCGAGCAGGCGAAGGGCTACGTCCTCGGTGACACGGCGTCGCCGGACACGACGCTCGGCCCGGTCAACTCCCAGCGCCAGCGCGAGCGCGTCGAGGGCTTCCTCGAGCGCCGGCCGACGCACGCCGAGGTCGTCACGGGCGGCAAGGAGCCCGACCTCCCCGGCTTCTTCCTCGAGCCGACCGTCGTCGCGAACCTGCAGCAGGACGACGAGATGATCCAGCGCGAGATCTTCGGGCCGGTCATCACCGTCCAGCAGTTCTCCGACGAGGACGCCGCGATCCGCTGGGCCAACGGCACGAAGTACGGCCTGGCGTCGTCGGTCTGGACCCGCGACGTCGGGCGCGCGCTGCGCGTCTCCAAGGCGCTGCGGTTCGGCACGCGTCTGGATCAACGACCACATCCCGCTCGTCTCCGAGATGCCGCACGGCGGCTTCAAGGAGTCGGGCTACGGCAAGGACCTCTCCATGTACGCGCTCGAGGACTACACGGTCGTCAAGCACGTCATGGCGAGCCTGGCCTAGCCGGAGCGCCCGGTCGTCCGCGCGGGCCCGCCGTGGCCCGCGCAGACGCGACTTCCGCCTGCGCCTGGCGTTATGGTGGGCGGGAGCAGCGGTGGAAGCCTCGGCACTCCAAGCCCCGCAGGGCCTCGGTCGTCTGACGGCCCGTGGGCCGATGCTGCGCCTGCGGACCGACGACCAGCTCGTCGCGCTCTTCCGGATGGGCTACGACGAGGCCTTCCAGGCGATCTTCGACCGCTACCGGCAGCGGCTCTTCGCCTACACGCGCCAGATGCTCGCCGGCTCGCCGACGGACGCCGAGGACGCGCTGCAGGACGTCTTCCTGCGGGCCTACAGCGCCCTGCGCACCGACGACCGGCCCGTCACGCTGCGCGCCTGGCTCTACCGCGTCGCGCACAACCGCTGCATCGACCAGCTCCGGCGCCCGGCGCCCGCCCCGGCCGACCTGCTCGCCGCCGGGCGCACGCCGCTGCAGGACCCCATGGCCGAGTGCGAGCGGCGTGAGGACCTGCGGCGCCTCGTCGCGGACGTCCAGCGGCTGCCGGAGCAGCAGCGCTCGGCGCTCCTCCTGCGCGAGCTCGACGGCCTGAGCTACCAGGAGCTCGGCGACGTCCTGGGCGTGAGCCTCCCCGCCGTCAAGTCGCTCCTCGTGCGCGCGCGCATGGGCCTCGTGGAGGCCGGCGAGGCGCGCGACACCGCCTGCACGGACATCCGGCGCGACCTGCTCGGCGCCCACGACCGCGGGGTGCGCTGCGACGGCCGCGCGCGCCGCCACCTGCGCGACTGCGGCGGGTGCCGCGACTACCACGCAGCGCTGCGCGCGACCCGGCGCGGCTTCGGCGCCTTCACCCCCGGCGCCGGTCCGCTGGCGACGATCGCCAAGCTCCTCGGGATCGGCGGCGCCGGCTCGGCCGCCGGCGCGGGCGCGGGGGCCGGCGGCGCCGCGACGGGCACGGTCATCGCCGGGGGCGTCGCGACGGGCACCGCCACGAAGGTCGCCGCCGTCATCTGCTGCGCCGCCGTCGTCGGCGCCGGGTCGGCCGAGGTCCAGCACAAGATCGGCCCCGTGTCGCGCCACCACGCGGAGAAGGCGCCGGCGGCCGCCCGGCCGGCGGCCGCCGCGGCTCCCACCGCCGTCCCGATCGCCGTCGGCGTCCGGGCCCAGCCCGCCGCGACGAAGGCGCAGGCCGCGGCCCATGCCCGCTCCGGCGCCCACGGCGGCGCGGCCGACGACCCGACGAGCCGCCGGGCGAGCAGCCTCGATCCGGTCGTCACCGCCCCGGCCACGACGACCGACCCGACCAGCACCGACCCGCCGCTGACGGGCGGGACGGCCGCGCCGGCCGAGGAGAGCCTGCCCGGGGACGGCACCACGCCGGCCGCGAGCCCCACCGACCCCACGGCGACGGGCGACACCTCGGTGACCGCCGGCACGGGCGACGGCACCGCGACCGCCTCGTCCACCGGCCCGAGCGCCTCGGGCAGCGGGGCCGCGGACGACGGGACCGCGACCGCGTCCGAGACCCCGCCGGCCGCGCCCGCGACGACGGCGAGCACCGCCGGCGCCGGGACCCGGCCCGGCGACGGCGACTAGCCTGCCGGCGCCGCCGACAGCGCCGGCGCCTCGCGGGACGCCGGGTGCGCCGCCGCCCGCGGGCGGGTAGGCGTCCGCCCCGTGGCCGACGACCGCTACCTCGTCCCCATCGAGCACGAGGAGGTCCTCGTCCGGCACGGGACGCGCTCGGGCCTCTACAGCATCGTGGCCGTGCACTCGACGCGGCGCGGTCCGGCGCTCGGCGGGTGCCGCATGTGGCGCTACGACGACACCCGCGTCGCCCTCCGCGACGCCCTGCGGCTGGCGCGCGGCATGACGTACAAGTCGGCCGTCGCCGGCCTGGACCTCGGCGGCGGCAAGGGCGTCATCGCCCTCCCGCCGGACGCCGCGCCGCCGACGGGCCGTGCCCGCCGCGACGTGCTGCTGGACTTCGGCGACGCCGTCGACGCGCTCGGCGGCCGCTACGTCACGGCCGAGGACGTCGGCACGGCCACCCGCGACATGACGACGATCGCGCGCGCCACGACCCACGTCACGGGCCTGCCCCGCCGCGCCGGGGGCTCGGGCGACCCCAGCCCGCACACCGCCCTCGGCGTGGAGGCCGCCGTGCTGGCGACGTGCGAGCGGGCCTTCGGCTCGGCGTCGCTGCGCGGGCGCAGCGTCGCCGTCGTCGGGCTCGGGCACGTGGGCCTGCGCGTCGCCCGCCTGCTCGCCCGCCGCGGGGCGCGGCTGCTGGTCGCCGACATCGACCCCGCCAAGCGCGCGCAGGCCCGGGCCCTGGGCGCACGCTGGGTGACCCCGGCCCGGGCCCTGACCGCGCCGGTCGACGTGCTCGCGCCCTGCGCGCTGGGCGGGGTGCTCGACCACGACTCGGTCCCGCGCCTGCAGGCGCAGGCGATCGCGGGCGCGGCGAACAACCAGCTCGCCGACGACAGCGTCGGCGAGCTCCTGCAGGCCCGCGGGATCCTGTGGGCGCCGGACTTCGTGGCCAACGCCGGCGGGATCATCAACATCGCCGTCGAGCTCGGGCCTGGCGGCTACGACCCGGCCCGTGCGCGACGGGACGTCCGCGCGATCGCCGACACCCTGCTCGAGGTCTACGACCGCGCGGCGAGCACCGGGGCGACGCCGCTGAGCGCGGCGACCGCCCTCGCCGAGAGCAGGCTCTCCGGCCCCTCGGCGTAGCGCGGCGCGAGCCACAGCGCGTCGCTGCCCGCCGCCACGCGCACCGCCTCGCCGTCCGCGGCCGCCGCGACGAGCCCCGCCTCGGCGCCGAGGACGTCGGGCGCGTCGTTGCCGCGACGCAGCACCTCGGCCGCCTCGGCCGTGGTGAGCCCGAGCGGCTCGGCGGCGAGCGCCTCGCGCACGTCGCCGGGCGCGTCGCGCCGCTCCAGGCGCGGGGTGAGGTTCGCCAGCAGGACGTCGTAGGCCTCGAGCGACTGGAAGCCGCCCGCCTCCAGGCACCGCCCGTCGCGGGTGAAGACGAGCGACGGCGCCGTGTAGCGCCAGCGCCCGTCGGAGTTCGCGGCCTTCCCCTGCCACTGCGTCGCGCCGCCCTCGGCCGTGCGCGCCCGGCTGCGGTCGTCCTCGTAGGCCGCCAGGACCTCGGGATCGTCGATCGCGGCGACGGCGGCGTCGGCGTCGAGGCCCTCGACCGCCCCGAGCGCGAGGCGCAACGCCTCGTCGTCGTCGAGCGGCAGCGGCGTCGTGAACTGCAGGAGCTGCAGGACGCGCAGCGCGGCGTCGCCGAGGGCAGGGTCCTGGCCGCGGGCGACGACGATCGCCCGGCAGGCGCGCGACGTGGCGGCCACGCGGGCCTTCGGCGCCGTGGCGAAGGGCATGCCCCAGCGCTCGCGGAAGGTCAGGTAGCCCCCGGTCATCCTCCGGGGCGTGTAGCCGCGGTCGACGTACTGGCGGGCGTCCTCGGTCAGGCCGATGGTCACGAGGTCCCACTCGAGCTGGTCGCCGTAGCGCCAGCGCAGGGCCGCGAGGGCGGGCGCGGCGGAGTAGGCCCACGGGCAGCCCGGGTCGGTGAAGTGGGTGACGCGAATCGGTTGCACAGACAACCGCTTCCCCAGGACCGGCCCCGCGCTCACGCTCGATCCATCCGGCCGGTCGGCCCGGGGACCGGCGGCGCGCGGACCGAGCCGGCGGCCGAGGCTCCCCCGGGTCCATGGGCGGCACCGCACGGGCACCGCAACCCACCCCGGCCGCCGGTTCACCTCGAAGCTACGCCCGCCGCGGTGGGTCGGCAGCGCCGGGGTTGGTGAGCTACGGGCGCGCGCCGTGGAGCAGCCCGTCGACGTCCGGGCGCTCGACCCCGTCGGGGAGCCGTCCCTCCTCGTCGAGCTTGTCGAGGTGGGCGGCCAGCGTGACGGCGGCCGCCGGGCGCAGCGCCGCCGGGGCGTCGGCCCACGCGCGGTCCAGGAGGTCGGGCACGGTCCGCAGCCCGGCGTCGAGGGCCTCGACGAGCCGCCGCTCGCGGTCGAGGCGGTGCTCGCGGTACTCGCGCAGCTTCGCCGCGGGGTCGAGCACGAGCGGCCCGTGGCCCGGGCAGATCACGTCGAGGTCCAGCCCCGCCAGGCGGTCGAGCGCGGCGAGGTAGCCGCGCATGGCCCCAGGGTCGGGGAACACGAAGACCGAGCCCCGGCCGAGCACGGCGTCGCCGCTGAGCAGCGCACGGCCGGCCACGAAGGCGAGGTGGTCAGGCGAGTGGCCCGGGGTGGCGACCGCGACGAGCGGGCCGGCGGCGTCGCCGTCGCCGAGCCGGACGTCGGCGCCCACGTGGGCCGACGCCGCAACCGGGACGTGGCGACCGTGCCCGGCGGCCTCCAGGAGCGCGCCGACCGCCTCGGTGTGGTCGAGGTGGTCGTGGGTCAGCGCGATGCCGCCCAGGCCCCCGCGGCCCTCCGCCGCCCGCGTGACCGCGGCGACGTGGCGGCCGTCCGCAGGCCCGGGGTCGACGACCCAGCACGGGTCGCGCCCGACGAGCCAGGTGTTCGTCCCCTCGAGCGTGAACGGCGACGGGTTGTCCGCCCGGACGACCTCGAGGTCCAGCGCGGCCAGCGCGTCCACCCGGCGGACGCTACCGGGCGGCGGCCAGCCGGTACACGGGTCCGGCCAGGGACGTGGCGTACACGCGCCCGAGCGCGTCCTCCCCGAAGGAGGTGACGTTCTCGACGCGCAGCCGGCCGACGCGCCGCGGCGTGGCCCGGCGCCCCGGCGTGATCCGCGCGCTCAGCAGCGACCCCTCGCAGAGGTCGCCGTAGACGTAGCGGCCGGCCAGGCCGGGGACGCGCGGGTCGCGCACGACGACGCCGCCCGTGATCGAGCAGAAGCCGTCGCGGTGGGCGTGCGTGATGACCGGCGGCACGGCGCGCGGCGCCGGCTCGTCGAAGTTCCGGCGCCGGCCCTCGAACGGCCGCCAGCCGAAGTTCGCCCCCCGGCCCGCGCCCGCCCGCACCGCGTCGATCTCCTCGACCGCGTCCTGGCCGACGTCGCCGATGAGCAGCGCGTCGGTCCGCCGGTCGAACGAGAAGCGCCACGGGTTGCGCAGGCCGAAGCTGTAGACCTCGGGGCGCGCGCCGCGGCGGCCCGTGAACGGGTTGGACGCGGGCACGGTGTACGGCCGCCCGCCGGCCGCGGCCGGGTCGATGCGCAGGATCTTGCCCAGCAGCGACCCGAGGTCCTGCGCGTTGCCGCGCGGGCCGTGCTGGTCGTTGCCGCCGCCGCCGTCGCCCGTGCCGACGTAGAGGTGGCGGTCGCGTCCGAAGAGGAGCAGGCCGCCGTTGTGGTTGTCCTCGGGGTCGTCCATCACGAGCACCGGCCGGGCGCTCGCCGGGTCGGCGCGGTCGGCCGACGCCGCGCGGTACTCGACCAGGTGCTGGCGGGTGTCGCGACCCGTGAAGTACACGTACAAGCGCCGCGAGGTGGCGTAGTCGGGCGCGAAGGCGAGCGAGAGCAGGCCCTGCTCGCCGCCGGCCAGGACGCGGGACCGGAGGTCGAGGAACGGCCGTGCGAGCTTGCGGCCGTCGCGCACGACGCGGATCCGCCCGCCCTGCTCGACGACGAAGAGCCGGCGCCGGTCGCGGGGCGGCGCCGTGACGAAGACGGGCTGGTCGAAGCGCCCGACCGTCACCAGGCGCACGCCCCGCCCCGGCCCCGGGGTCGGCTTGGCGGCGTCGGGGCTGGCGTCGGCGCCCCCGCCGCCGCAGGCGGCCACGACGACGAGGGCGGTCACCAGGGCGAGGGCGGGCAGCGGGGCATGGCAGGGCATCGGGCGGCGCAGGATGCCACGTGGTGCGCCCACCCGACGCGGGTAGCCTCGCGCCATGACGCTGCGCGGTGGGATCGACCTCGGCGGGACGAAGGTCCAGGCCGTGGTCGTCGACGAGGCCAACGAGGTGCGCGGGCAGGCGCGCGCCCAGACGCCGCTGCGCGGTGGGCCGCCCGCCGTGGCCGCCACGATGGCCGGCGCGCTCCGCGAGGCCGCCGAGCAGGCGGGCGCCGATCCGCGCGAGCTCACCGGCGTCGGGCGTCGGCTCGCCGGGCCAGGTCGACGACGCCGCCGGCACCGTCTCGAGCGCGAAGAACCTCACCGACTGGACCGGGACCTTCGCCCTGGCGCAGGCCCTGCGCGACGACCTCGGCATCGACGAGGTCCGGCTCAGCAACGACGTCGGCGCCGCGGCCGACGCCGAGTCCCGCCTCGGGGCGGCGAAGGACGCCGCCTCCTTCCTGGGCGTCTTCTGGGGCACCGGCGTCGGCGGGGCCGTCATCCTCGACGGCGTCCGCTGGCGGGGTCGCGGGTTCGCCGGCGAGGTCGGGCACATGGTCGTCAAGCTCGGCGGCGCCCGCTGCCCGTGCGGGCGCCTCGGGCACGTCGAGGCCTACGCCGGCCGCGGCGCCATGGAGGCCAGGGCCCGCGAGCTGCACGAGAAGGGCGAGAAGACGGTGCTCTTCAAGCTCATGGACGAGAAGGGCCGCGACCGCCTGACCTCCGGCATCTGGGAGAAGGCGCTGCGCCAGGGAGACGACGTGGCCGAGCAGCTCATCGAGCGCGGCCTGCAGGCGATCGCCGCCGGCGCGGCGAGCGTCGTGAACCTCCTCGACGTCGAGGCGGTGGTCCTCGGCGGCGGGCTGGGCATCCGCTTCGGCGAGCCGATGGCGGAGCGCCTGCGCGAGGCGATGCTCCCGCACCTCTTCGTCGACCAGCGGCCGCCCGCGGTGCGCGTGGCGGAGCTCGGGGACCTGGGCGGCGCGCTCGGCGCCTCGCTCATGGTCGCGACGACGCCCTCGCCCGCGCAGGCCGGCTGACCGCGGCGGCACCGCGCCCACCGGGCCGCGCCGAGCCGGAGCCGCCCGGCGACCGGCCGCCGCGGTGCGACGGCCGCCGCCGGGCTCGCCGCTAGGCCGTCGCCGGCGCGCGCAGCCGCTCGGCCGCGATGCGCGCCAGCCGGGCGCGGTGCTCGCCCGCGCCGCCCAGCAGCACGCTGTCGAGCTGGGCGCGCTTGTAGAGCCAGTGCACGTCGGCCTCCCACGTGAAGCCGATGCCGCCGTGGGCCTGGATCGCGGAGGCGGTGACCTCGCGGCCCGCGCCCGAGGCGGCCACCTTGGCCAGCGACGCCCCCTCGCGCAGCCGCTCGGGCTCCGCGTCCGCCGTCCACGCCGCGAAGTACGTCGCCGAGCGCGCGCCCTCCGTCTCGCGGAGCATCGCCGCGCAGCGGTGCGAGACCGCCTGGTAGGCGCCGACGGGCGTGTCGAACTGCTTGCGCTCCTTGACGTAGGCGAGCGTCATCTCCAGCGCGCGCTGGCAGACGCCGACGAGCTCGGCGGCGACCGCCACCGTGGCGCGGTCGACGCCGGCCGCCACGTCGCCGGTCAGGGCCTCGCCGTCGGCTCGCACGCGCGCGTAGCGGCGGGTCGGGTCGATCGCCGCGACCGGCTCGACCTGCGCCTCCGCGCGAGCGGCCACGCGCGCCGAGCCGTCGGCCTCGACGAGCACGAGCACGTCGGCCGTGGCGCCGTCGGCCACGAGCTCGGCCACCCCGTCCCGAGCGGTGCCGACCGCGCCCACGAGCTCCCCGGCCGCCAAGCCCGGCAGCCAGCGCTCCCGCTGGGCGTCCGAGCCGCCCTGCTCGAGCACCGCGGCGGCCAGCGCCGTCCCCAGGAACGGGGTGACGGCCAGCGCGAAGCCGAGCTCCTCGAGCAGGATCGCGAGCTCGACGACGCCCAGGCCCTGGCCGCCGTGCTCCTCGGCCACGGCGATGCCGGGCCAGCCCAGCTCGCCGAGCTCGCGCCACAGCGCGTCGTCGTAGCGCCCGGCCTCGGCGGCCTCGCGCACGCGCTCGAAGGTCGAGCGGTTGCCCAGCAGGTCGTGCGCGGTGCGCTTGATCTCCTGCTGGTCGTCGGTGAACCCGAAGTCCATGTGCCTCTCCTCCCCTACCGCAGCCGCGGCAGCCCGAGCACGCGCTCGGCGACGATGTTCTTGAGGATCTCGGTCGTGCCGCCCTCGATCGTGTTGCCGCGGGCGCGCAGGAGCTCGTAGCTCCAGCTCGTGCCCGCGGTCAGCGCCTCGGGGCCGAGCAGGTCGGCGGCCAGCTGCGTGAGCTGCTGGTTCGTCTCCGACCACATCCACTTCGTCAGCGACCCCTCCGGGCCCGGCTGGCCGTACTTCTCGATCGCCGTCAGCCCGCGGTAGGCGGTCAGCCGCAGCACCTCGGCCTTGACGTGCAGCTCGCCGAGCCGGTCGCGACGACCTCCCCGCCCGGCCCGTCCAGCAGACCGCGGCCGGCGGCCTCCTCGATGAGCTGGTCCAGGAGCTCGCGCAGGCGGACCTGGAGGAAGAAGGCCAGCCCCGCGCGCTCGTTCATGAGCGTCGTCAGCGCGACCTTCCAGCCGTTGCCGACGCCGCCCAGGACGTTCGCGTCGGGGATGCGGACCTCCTCGAGGAAGAGCTCGTTGAACTCCGCCTCGCCGGTGATCTGGCGCAGCGGGCGCACCTGGATGCCCGGCTGCTCCATGTCCATGAGGAAGTACGTCAGCCCCTTGTGCTTGGGGGCGTCGGGGTCGGTGCGGGCCACGAGCATGCACCACTTGGAGTACTGCGCGCCGGAGGTCCACACCTTCTGGCCCGTCACGACCCACTCGTCGCCGTCCTTGACCGCCCGGGTCTTCAGCGCGGCCAGGTCGGAGCCGGCGTCGGGCTCGCTGAAGCCCTGGCACCAGATCTCCTCGGCGGAGAGGATCGGCTGCAGCAGGCGGTCCTTCTGCTCCTGGTCGCCCCAGAGCATGATCGTCGGGCCGGCGAGCAGGATGCCCAGGACGTTGGCCGGCAGCGGGCGCCGCGACGCGGCCGAGCTCCTCGAAGAAGATCGCCGACTGCGTGATCGTCGCCCCGCGGCCGCCGAACTCGACGGGCCAGTGCACGGCGGCCCAGCCGCCGTCGTAGAGCCGCCGCTGCCAGTCGCGGCGCCAGGCGTAGTGGGCGTCCTCGTCGTGCTGGGGCTCGGGGCCCGGGTCGTTGGCGGCGAGCCAGGCGCGCAGCTCGTCGCGGAACGCCTGCTCGGGCTCGGAGAAGGTGAGGTCCACGTCAGGGTCCTCCGTGGGTCGGGGTGGTCGTGGGCGCCGCACCCTCGAGGAAGGCGACGGCGACGGTCAGCAGCCGGTCCTCGAGACCGGCCAGGGCGGCGGCGTCCTGCTCGCGCAGGACCGTGCAGACGAGCTGGTCGACGCCGGCCGTGAGGACGAAGAGCGCGTCGTCGGAGGGCAGCCGGGCGCCGTCCCGCTCCTCGAGCGCGGCCTCGAACGAGGACCGGTAGCGCCCGGCGAAGCGCCGCAGGGCGTCGTCGCGCGCGGCCTGCGCGCGCGGTCCCGCGGCGTGCACCTCGAGCAGGTGCGTGCGGGCGAAGCGCGGCTCGCCCGCGAGCGTGCGCAGGTAGGCGCGCAGGCCCGCGCGCAGCCGCGCGACCCAGTCGCCGTCCTCGGCGCGGACGGCCGCCCGGACGCGGTCGACGAGCACGTCGACGCCGTGGCGGTAGGACTCCAGGAAGCAGGCCTCCTTCGACGCGAACAGCGCGTAGAAGGTCCCGCGCGAGACGCGGGCGATGCGCACCGCGTCGGCGACGGTCGCGGCGGCGTAGCCCTTCTCGGCCACGGCCTGCGCCATGCCCTCCAGCAGCCGTGCGCGCTGGGCGCCGGCGCGCGCGTCGAGCAGGGGCTCGACGTCGGGGTGCGCGGCGACGAGGGAGGGCTCGGCGGGCGGCATCGACGGCGACGTACCCTACGGGTACCGCCGCGTACCCGCAAGGTACGACGACCTCAGGGCACCCGCGCCTGCAGCCACTCCGCCAGCGGCCCGTCGGCCACGTCGAGCAGCGCCGGCTCGACCCCGGCGCCCGCCGCGACCAGCAGCTCGGCGACCGCGACGTGGTCGGCCCCGCGCGCGCCGTCACGGGAGGAGAGCGCCGCCCAGCCGAGCGGCGTGGCGAGCTCGGTGTCGGCGCGCGCCCGCGGGTCGGCGCCCGCTTCCAGCAGGGCGCGGGTGACGCCCGCGGCGCCGACCCAGGCGGCGTGGTGCAGCAGCTCGCCCTCCGGCGAGCCGCCCACGACGCCGCGGAACCGAGGGCCGACCGTCGCGAGCACCGCGTCGAGGTGCCCGCGCAGCGCGGCCAGGACCACGACCTCCTGGCCGTCGACGTCGAGCCGGTCGGGCAGGGGACCGTCGGGCCGCTCGCCGCGCGCCAGCGCGCCGAGCCGGCGGTCCGCCGGGTCGACGGCGGCCGACGCGCCGAGCTCGGCCAGCGCCTCCGCCTGGTCGTCGCGCCCGCGCAGGACCGCGTGCTGGTAGGGCGTGCGCAGCGGGACGGCGCCGCGCCACGTCTCCCCACCGGGCCGGTCGACGTCGGCGCCCCGCCCGGCGAGCAGGCGCAGGACCGCGGGGCTGCGCCCGCGCCGCACCGCATGCGCCAGGAGGGCGCCCTCGGCCGGGTCGGCCCCGGCGTCGAGCAGCAGCGCCACGTGCTCGGGGCGCTCCTCGTCGAGCGCCGCGGCCAGCGCGTGCGTCCCCGCCGCCGTCGCCCCCGCCTCCAGGAGCAGGCGCAGGCAGGCCGGGTCGTCGGCGCAGGCGGCGTGGTAGACCGACTCCCCATCGTCCGGGTCGGCGCCCGCCTCGAGGAGCACCGCGGTCAGCTCGGGGTCGTGGACGACGCCGGACGCGCCGTAGAGCGCCGACATGTCCCCGAAGCGGTTGCGGAAGGTGGCGTTCGGGTCGGCGCCGCGCGCGAGCAGCTCGCGGGCGAGGGCGGCCGACGCGAACACGGAGTGGCAGACGTAGAGCAGCGGCGCCCAGCCGCGCGGGCCGCCGGGTGCCGACGGGTCGCCGTCCCAGCCCTCGCCGAGGGCCAGGCGCGCCCACGGGTCGTCGCGGATCGCCGGCCGCGCCGCCAGGAGCGCCTGCGCCCGCGTGCGCCGGCGGTCCGTCGCCGCCACGACGAACGCGTCCGCGGTCGCCTCCGCCGCGGCCACGAGGTCCGCCCAGCGCGCGTGGCCGTGCTCGCGCGCGAGCACCTGCTGCGCCCGCGCGAGGATCGGCTCGCGGCCGTGCAGGCGCGCGAGCGCCCGCTCGTCGCCGGCGCGCGCCGCCCGCACGAGCTCCTTGGCCTGCTGGCGCAGCTGTCCGAGGTCGAGGTCCATCGCATCCGCCCTCCCTCCTCGCCGTGTCCGCAGGGCGGCTGAGGCTGGACGTCCGGCCCGGCGGGGCACGACGCGAGGTGGGCTCAGCCCTCTCCGCGGACCGGGTGCGCCCTCGCCGGCGCCTGGCGACCCTAGCGCCGGGGCGGCCGGGTCCGCAACGGGGCGGAGGGGTCTCGCCGGCGCGTCGCCGGTACGGTCCCGCGGTGCCCTCGCGACGGCCCCTCCGGCGCCTCCTCCCCGCCCTGCTGACGATCGTCGCCGCCGCCGCCGTCCCGGCGGTCGCCGGCGCGGCGGTCCGGACGAGGGTCGTCCGCTACGGGCCGGTGGAGGTCGGCGCCTTCCGGACGCGGATGCCCAAGGCGAGCATCCGGGCGCCCGGGGTCGACGGCTCGCTGACGCACATGGACGTCCGCCTCGTCGGGCGCCGCGGGCGCCCGGTGAGCATCGGCCGGGTCATGCTGCACCACGTGGTCTTCCTCGACGACGGCCCGCCCGGGCACCCCGGCGCGCGGGTCCTGCGGCGGGCGCCACGCCCGGCCCTTCTACGGCACCGGCGAGGAGCACCAGCGGCTCGTGCTGCCCCCGGGCTACGGCTACCCGCTGCACCGCCGCGACCGGTGGCGGATGCAGGTCATGCTCATGAGCCACTCCGTCCGCCCGGCGCGGGTCTACGTGCAGTGGACGATGCGGATCGAGACCGGGCGCCGGCTGACGCCGGTCACCCCGTACTGGGTGCGGCCGAACGGCTGCGCGGCCAGCTACACGGTCCGCGGCGGCGGTCCGCCCGGCAGCACGGACCGCCGCTCGGGGACCTGGCGCGTGCCGGCCGACGGGCGCATCGTGGCCGCCGGCGGACACCTGCACGCCGGGGCCCGGGACCTCACCGTGAGGGACCCGCGCTGCCGCCGCGAGCTGCTCGACGCCCGGCCGCTCTTCGGGCCGCCCGACGACCCGGTCTACGCGGTGCGCCCGGTCCTCCACGAGCCCGGGCCGATCGCGACCCGGTACTTCCTCTCGCCGACCGGGATCCCGGTCCGCCGGGGCCAGCGCCTGCGGGTCACCGGCAGCTACGACGGCGAGCACGCGCGCGCGCGGGTCATGTCGATCCTCCACCTCTACCTCGCGCCCCCGCGCCGGCGGCGCGGTGCTCGCTGCGCTCCGCTGCCGGGCGACCGCCGCGAGGTGCTGCCGCGCCGCGACGGCCGGACCGACCCGCCCTACGAGCCCGTGCCCTTCAACGTCATGGACGACCAGGGCGTCGTCGGGCCGGTCGAGCACCTGCCCGGGGCGCCGACGCCGCTCGGCACGCGCGGCACGGTCGACCTCGTGGCGAACCGCTTCGCCCCCGAGAAGGTCGCGCTCCCGGTCGGCGGCGTCCTGCGCTGGCGCTTCCGCGACCCCGAGGCGCACAACGTCCTCTTCGCCGGCGGGCCCGCCGTGGTGGGCTCGCCGACGCGCCGCAACGGGACGACCTCGGCGCGCTTCCGCCGGCCCGGGACCTACCGGCTCTTCTGCCCCCTGCACCCGATCACGATGCACCAGGAGGTCCTGGTCGGCTGAGCGACCGATGAGTTCGCGCGCGGCACCGCGTCCTCCTGGCATGACCACCGACACCACCACCCGCGGCGGCGCGCAGGCCGCCGGCACGACGCCGGATCGCGGCGAGCGCTCGCGCTGGGTCGCGCTCGTCGTGCTGTGCGTCGGCGTGCTCATGATCGTCCTCGACGTCACGGTCGTGAACGTCGCGCTGCCCTCGATCCAGCAGGACCTCGGCTTCTCGCAGTCCTCGCTGGCCTGGGTCGTCAACGCGTACCTCATCGCCTTCGGCGGCCTGCTGCTGCTGGCCGGGCGGCTCGGCGACCTGATCTCCCGCCGCGGCGTGTTCCTCGCCGGGCTCGCCGTCTTCACGGTGGCCTCGCTCGCGTGCGGGGCCGCGCAGAGCCAGGCCGCCCTCGTGGCGGCGCGCTTCGTCCAGGGCGTCGGCGGCGCGATGACCTCGGCCGTGGTCCTCGGGATGATCGTCACGCTGTTCCCGCAGCCGCGCGACCAGGCCAAGGCGATCGGCGTGTACGCCTTCGTCGCCTCCGCCGGCGGCTCGATCGGCCTGCTGGCCGGCGGCGTCATCACCCAGGCCGTCAACTGGCACTGGATCTTCTTCGTCAACCTCCCGATCGGCGTCGCCACCGCCGTGATGGCCGTGCGCGTGCTGGACCACGACCGCGGCGCGGGGTTCGGCCGCGGGGCCGACGTGGCGGGCGCGGCGCTCGTCACGAGCGCGCTGATGCTGCTCGTCTACACGATCGTCGAGCCCGCGGCCCAGGACGGCTGGGGCGCCGGGCGCACGCTCGCCTTCGGGGCCGCGTCGCTCGTCCTGCTGGCCGCGTTCGTGGCCCGGGAGGCGACGGCGGCCGCGCCGCTCATCCCGCTGCGGGTGCTGCGCTCGCGCACGGTCGCCGGCGCGAACGTCGTCCAGGTCCTGCTGGTGGCCGGGATGTTCGGCGTCTTCTTCCTCGGGGCGCTCTACCTCGAGCGCGTGCTGCACTACGACGCCCTCCAGATCGGGCTCGCCTTCCTGCCCACGACGCTCCTGATGGGGACGCTGTCGGTCCGGTACACCGAGCGACTGATCACGCGCTTCGGCGCCCACCGGGCGCTGCTGTCGGGGAGCCCGCTGATCGCCGCCGCGCTCGTGCTGCTGGCGCGGGCGCCGGTCGACGGCGCCTACGTGACCGATGTCCTGCCGTCCATGGTGCTCCTCGGCACGGGCGCCGGCCTGGCGTTCCCGTCGCTCATGACGCTCGCGATGTCGGGCGCCACCCCGGCGGACGCGGGGCTCGCCTCGGGGCTCGTCAACACGACGGCGCAGGTCGGCGGGGCGCTGGGCCTGGCCCTGCTGGCCACGCTGGCCTCGACCCGGGCCGACGCGCGCGTCGCCGACGGCGCCTCGGCCGCCGCGGCGCTGACCGACGGCTACCACGTCGCCTTCCTCGTCGCCGCCGGGCTCGTCGTGGCGGCGATCGGCGTGGCGTTCGCCCTCCTGCGCCCGCGGCGCGCCGAGGCGCGCGAGCCGGGACACGAGCCGGCGCGCGGCGAGCGCCCCTGCACCGAGGCGGCCTAGCGGCCGGCGCCTAGCCGATGCGGGCGCGCCAGCGCGTCCCGAGCGCCGCGGCGCCGAGCAGGAGCACCAGGCCGACGCCGGCGAAGCCGGCCGTGATCTCCCGCTCCTCCCGGCGCGTGCCGAGCTGCGAGCCGAGCTGCCGGTAGATGTCGTTGAGCTGGCCGGCCTCGCCGACCTGGAAGGCGTCGCCCTTGGACGCCGCCGCGATCTGGCGCAGCGTCTCCGGGTCCGGGGGGACCGACAACGGCGCGCCGAAGGGGCCGCCCGGGACGACGCCCTCCGCCGTGCCGAGCGCGACGGTGGAGATCGGGATCCCGAGCCGCCCCGCCTGGCGGGCGACCTCGACGGGGTCGCGCCCGTCGGTCGACTTGCCGTCGGAGAGCAGGACGATCGCCGCCGGCGCCCGGCGACCCTGGGCGTCCTTGCGCTGCTGGAGGCGCTTGAGGGCCTCCGTCAGCGCGTCGCCCGTGGCCGTGCCGCCGTCGGCCTGCAGGCTCTCGATCCCGGACCGGACGCGGTCGTGCTCGAGGGTCGGGCCCTCGGCCAGGAACGGGACGGTGTTGTAGCCGACGAGGCCGAGCTGCAGGCCGCCGGGCACCTTGTCGACGAAGCTCAGCGCCGCCTTGCGGGCGGCGTCGATGCGCGTCGGCGCGACGTCCTGGGACAGCATGGAGCGCGACGCGTCCATGACCAGGACGACGGAGGCGTTGTCGACGGCCACCGCGACCGAGCGCTGCGGCTTGGCGAGCGAGAGCGCCAGCGCGACGGCGGCGAGCGCCAGCAGCGCCAGGGGCAGCCGGCGGCGCCACGGGTTCACGCTCGGCAGCACGCCGGCCAGCGTCGCGACCGCCGGGAAGCGCAGGGCGTGGCGGCGGCGGCGCCGGCGCGCCGCGACGTACAGCGCGGCGCCGAGGGGCACGACGAGCAGCGCGAGGAGGCCGAGCGGGCTGGCGAAGCTCATCGCACGCGGCGGGCCATCTCCCGCAGCCAGTCGCCGTCGGTGCTCAGGCGGACGTGCTCGGCGCCCGACCGGCGCAGGGTCGTGGCGAGCGCCTCGCGGCGCTCGGCCTCCGCGGCGGCGAAGCGCGCGCGCAGCCGCGCCGACGTCGTGTCCGCCTCCACCAGGCGCCCGGTCTCCGGGTCGACGAGCACGAGGTGGCCCGCGTCGGGCAGCTCGGCCTCGCGCGGGTCGCCGACCTCGACGGCGAGGACGCTGTGGCGGTCGCGCAGCGATCGCAGCGCGCGCTCCCAGCCGCCGGCGCGGAAGTCGGAGACGACGACCACCAGCCCGGCCTCGCGGGCCAGGCGGCGCACGCGCCACAGGCCGTCGGCCAGGCCGCCGTCGTCGCCGAGCCCGTCCGGCGCGACGCCCTCCGCGGCCAGCCGCTGCACCGAGGCGAGCGCGCGGCGCCCGCCGCGCGGCGGCAGCAGCCGGACCACCGGGCCGCCGCAGGCGAGGGCGGCGACGCGGCCCCCGCGGCGCACGGCCAGGCGCGCGAGGACGACGGCGACGCCCTCGGCCACGTCGCTCTTGAGCCGCGTGGCGGTGCCGAAGCCCATCGAGGCGGACACGTCGAGGACGATCCAGGTCGTCAGCGCGCGCTCGGGGACGTGCTGGCGGACGTGCGCGACGAGCGTGCGCGCGCTGGCCGCCGGGTCGAGCTGGCGGACGTCGTCCCCGGGCTCGTAGGGCCGCAGCTGGGCGAGCTCGGTGCCGGCGCCGACGCCCGTGCCGCGGTGGTCGCCCGGGAGCACGCCGCCCGCCCGCCGGGCGAAGGCCAGGTCGAGCGCGGCGACGGCGTCGGCCGACAGGGAGCCGGGCCCCTGCCGGGCCGGAGGGGCGACGAGGCCGCCGTGGCCCACCGCCCGACCGGGGTCGGGCCGGGGTCTCACGCCGCCGCGGCCTCCCGGGGCACGCCGTCGGCCTCGTGCGGGTCGACGGCGGCGAGGACCCGCGCGACGAGGTCGTCGGGCCGGACGCCGTCGGCCAGCGCGTCGTAGGACAGCACGAGCCGGTGGCGCAGCACGTCGGGCGCCAGGTCGGCGACGTCGGTCGCCGTCACGTGGTCGCGCCCGCGCAGCAGCGCGAGGGCCTGGCCGGCCTGGACCATGCCGATCGGGGCGCGCGGGCTGGCGCCGTACTCCACGAGGCCCTCGAGGTCGTCGAGCCCGTGGTGCTCGGGGCGGCGCGTGGCGTCGGCCAGCCGGACGGCGTAGGCCATGACGCGGCGGTCGACGAAGACCTCCCGCACGATCGGCGTGTAGGCGACGAGCCGGTCGGCGTCGAGGACGCGCCGGGGCTCGGGCATGCCGGCCACGACGCGGTCGACGACGGCCACCTCGTCCCCGACCGACGGGTAGTCGACCAGGAGCTTGAAGAGGAAGCGGTCGACCTGCGCCTCGGGGAGCGCGTAGGTGCCCTCGGACTCGATCGGGTTCTGGGTGGCGAGCACGAGGAAGGGCGCCGGGAGCCGGTGGGTCGTGCCGCCCACGGTCACCTGGCGCTCCTGCATGACCTCGAGGAGGGCCGACTGCACCTTGGCCGGCGCGCGGTTGATCTCGTCGGCCAGCAGGAGGTTCGTGAACACCGGGCCGAGCTCGGTGCGGAACTCGCCGTGGTCGGGCAGCCAGATGCGCGTGCCGACGAGGTCGGCGGGCACGAGGTCGGGCGTGAACTGCACGCGGCTGAAGTTCCCGCCGACGACCTGCGCGAGCGTCCGGACGGTCAGCGTCTTGGCCAGCCCGGGCACGCCCTCGAGCAGCACGTGCCCGCCGGTGAGCAGCGCCACGAGCACGCGCTCGAGCATCGCGTCCTGGCCGACGATCACGCGCTTGCACTCGTAGAGCGCCGTCTCCAGGACCGTGCGCGCCTCGCGGGCGGTGTCGTCGTCGAGCATGGCCGGGACGCTAGGGGGCGGGGCGTCAGGTGGCCGTCAGGTGCGGATCCCGCCCGGCCGCGGTCAGCCGGCGCGGCCGTACAGCCGCGCGGTGAGCGGCGCGAAGACGGCCGTCAGCAGCGCCGCCTCACCGAGCACGAGCAGCACGCGGCCCGCGTCGACGTCGCCGGCGAAGAGGTCCCGCGTCGCGGTCACGAGGTGCGAGATCGGGTTGACCCCCACGAACCACTCCAGGGCCGCCGGGAGCGTCGACGGCTCGACGAAGATGTTGCTGAGGAACAGCAGCGGGAAGATGGCCATGAACCCGGTGTTCATCACGGCGTTCGGCGAGCGCAGGACGAGCCCGACCGTCGTGAAGACCCAGGCGAGCCCGAACGCGAAGACGATGACCAGGGCCATCCCCGCCACGATCCCCGCCGGACCGCCCTTCGCGTCGTAGCCGAGGATCAGCCCCAGGACCACGGTGACGGTCCCGGCCAGCGCGTACCGGACGACGTCCCCGAACAGCGCGCCGACGAGCGGCGCCGGACGCCAGACGGGCATCGAGCGGAAGCGGTCGACGACGCCCTTCGTCATGTCGGTGTTGACCGTGACGCCGGCGTAGACGGTCGTGAACAGGATCGTCTGGACGAGGATGCCCGGCAGCAGGTACTGCAGGTAGTCGCTCGTCGAGCCGGCGACCGCGCCCCCGAACAGGTAGGTGAACATGATCAGGAACATCACCGGCGTCACGGTCACGTCCAGCAGCTGCTCGGGGACGTGCTTGATCTTCAGCATGCCGCGCCAGCCGTAGGTGAGGCACTGCGTCAGCGGAGCCGGGCGGTCCGGCGGCTCGCCGGCCGCCAGCGCGGCGTGGACGGCGTCGGGGCGGACGGACGGTGCGGCGGGGCTCGTCCGGGGGCTCGCCGTCTCGCTCATGCGGCGACCTCCCCCGGGTCGCCGGCGGTGGGCTCGGCGGCGTGGCCGGTCAGGGCGAGGAAGACCTCGTCGAGGCTCGGCTGGCCCAGGGCGAAGCCGGCGACCGCGATCCCGTCCTCGGCGAGGGCGTCGAGCGCGCCGCGCGCCTCGTCGGCGCCGGCGACCGGGACGCTGAGTGCGGCGGGGTCGCCCTCGAGGCGGACCGCGGCGTCGAGCCCGCGCTCGAGCCGGGCCGCCGCGGCGGGCCGCTGGTGCGGGTCGAGCAGGCGGACGCTGAGCGTGCTCTCGCCCACGGACGCCTTGAGCTGCGCGGGCGTGCCCTCGGCGATGACCCGGCCGCGGTCGATCACGGCGATGCGCTCGGCGAGCTGGTCGGCCTCGTCGAGGTACTGGGTGCACAGCAGCACCGTGGTCCCCTGCCCCACGAGCGCGCGGAGGATGTCCCACACCTCGTTGCGCGACCTGGGGTCCAGCCCGGTCGTGGGCTCGTCGAGGAACAGCAGCCGCGGGGTGACCACGAGGCTGGCGGCGATGTCCAGCCGTCGCCGCATGCCGCCGGAGAAGTGCTTGACCTGCCGGCCCGCGGCGTCCGCGAGCCCGAACGCGTCGAGCAGGCGCTCGGCGCGCCGTGGCGCCTCCCGGCGGCGGTACCCGAGCAGGCGGCCGATGAGCACGAGGTTCTCGCTGCCCGTGAGGTCCTCGTCGACCGAGGCGAGCTGGCCGGTCAGGCTGATCTGCCGCCGCACGGCGTCGGCGTCCTGCACCACGTCGTGCCCGAGGACGCGGGCCCGGCCCCCGTCAGGGCGCAGGAGGGTCGCGAGCATCCGGATCGTGGTCGTCTTGCCGGCCCCGTTGGGCCCGAGGACGCTGTAGACCGCGCCCTGGCGGACCTCGAGGTCCACGCCGCCGACGGCCGTCGTGTCGCCGAAGCGCTTGACGAGGCCCTCGGCCTCGATGGCGGATGTGGTCAACGCGCGTCTCCGGGTCGGTCGTGGGGGCAGTGCCGCAGCAAGGACGGTCGGGCCGCCCCCACATCATCGCCGCGGGCCCGGGAGGGCGCACAACCAGCCGACCGGACGATCGGGCGGGCTAGAGTCGAGCCATGCGGGTGCTGCTCGCCGAGGACGAAGCGCGCGTCGCGGACGCCGTGGCCCGCGGCCTGCGGCGCGAGGGCGTGGCCGTCGACGTCGCGCCGGACGGCGAGACCGCGCTCTACAAGGCGCGCGTCAACCCCTACGACGTCGTGGTGCTCGACCGCGACCTGCCGCGGATGCACGGCGACGACGTCTGCCGCGTCCTCAACCGCGAGCAGCCCGACACGAAGGTCCTCATGCTCACCGCGGCGCGCGGCCTCGACGACGTGGTGGACGGGCTGGCCCTCGGCGCCGACGACTACCTGCCGAAGCCGTTCCGCTTCGCCGAGCTCGTCGCGCGCCTGCAGGCCCTGGCCCGGCGCAACGGGGTCGCCCGGGCGACGGTGCTGCAGCGCGGCGACGTCGAGCTCGACCCGGCGCGGCGCACCGCCACGCGCGACGGTCGCGACCTCGAGCTCGGGCCCAAGGAGTTCGGGGTCCTGGAGGCCCTCCTGGCCGCCGACGGCGCGGTCGTCTCGCCCGAGGAGCTGCTCCAGCGCGTCTGGGACGAGCACGCCGACCCGTTCACGAACGCCGTCCGCATGGTCGTGATGACCCTGCGCCGCAAGCTCGGCGACCCCCCGGTCATCCACACCGTCCAGGGCTCCGGGTACCGCGTGTGAGGCCGCGCCCGACCGTCCGCCTGCGCCTGACCGCGGCCTACGCGGGGCTGGTCGTGGGCACGACGGTCGTGCTGCTGGGCGTGAGCTTCTGGCTCATGCGCGCCCAGCTGCACCGCACGCTGCCCGGCGACGAGGCCCGCTCGCTCTCGGGCCGCCTGCTCGCGCAGTACGGGATCGCGCTGGCCGGCACCGCGCTGCTGGCGATCGCCATCGGCTGGCTCGTGGCCGGCCGCGTCCTGAGCCCGCTGCGGCGGATGTCCGACACCGCGCGTCGCGTCTCGGAGGAGCGCCTCGACGAGCGCATCGCGCTGACCGGCCCGCGCGACGAGCTGCGCGAGCTCGGCGACACGCTCGACGAGATGCTCGACCGCCTCGAGGCGGCGGTCGACGACCAGCGCCGCTTCGTGGCCAACGCGAGCCACGAGCTGCGCAGCCCCTTGACGGTCATCCGGACCGAGGCGGACGTGACGCTGGCGAACCCCGACGCGACCGTCGCCGAGCTGCGGGAGATGGGCGAGGTGGTGCTGGAGGCCACCGACCGCACGGAGGCGCTGCTCGACGGGCTGCTCGTGCTGGCCCGCAGCCGCCGCCCGCTGCGCCGCGACGAGGCCGTCGACCTCGCGGTGCTCCTCCAGCGCGCGGCGGGGCAGGTCGCGCGCGAGGCCGCCGCCGGCTCGGTCGAGCTCCGCGTGCGCGCCGGCGCCGCGCCGGTGCGCGGCGACGCGGCGCTGCTCGAGCGCCTGGCCGCGAACCTGGCCGAGAACGCGGTGCGCCACAACGTGGCGGGCGGCGTCGCCGAGCTCGAAGCGGGCGTCGGCGCCGACGGCTCGGCGCTGCTGCGCGTCGAGAACAGCGGGCCGGTCATCCCGGAGGAGGCGCTCGCCCGCCTGGCCCAGCCCTTCGAGCGGCTCGACCGCGCGGCGCCCACGCCCGGCAGCGGGCTCGGCCTCTCGATCGTCCGCGCCGTGGCCGAGGCGCACGGCGGCGGGCTGGCCCTCAGCTCGCGGCCGGGCGGCGGGCTCGTCGCGGAGGTCCGCCTGCCGGCGGCCGGTGCGGCCGCGGCCGTCGCGGGCGACGCCGTCCCGGCGCCGCGTCCGCGCCGCAGCCTCGCCGAGGCGGGGGCCCGGCGGCCCTAGAGCGAGACGCCGCGGTCCGGCGCGGTGCGCGCGGGTCGCGGACGCGACCGGTGCGGGCAGGCGCCCGTGCCCGCGGGCCTGGCATCGCGCACGACGCGCTCGTGCTGCGCGGCCTCCAGACGGGAGTCGAGCCCGACGACGCCCTGCGCGCCCACGGCGACGAGCCCGGCGCCGCTCGCGAGCGTCGCGCCGAGGGCCAGCCGGGCGAGGGCCGTCCTTGCCGCCATGCGCCCACTGTAGGCCGCGGACCCTGAAGGCAGGCTAAGAGCGCAGGCGCAGGGCCCGGCTCGTGGCGAGCCGCGTCCAGCCGTCGCGGTCGACGAGCACCACGCGCACGCGGGCGCGACCACGCAGGCGGAAGCCGGCGCGCGAGAGGTAGTCCAGGCGCCGGGTGGCGGTCGGCCACCAGCCGAAGCGCTCTCGGCGCCGCACCTCGAGCCGCACCCGGGCACCGGGGAACGCGGGGGCGACCGTCGCGGCCACGCCGTCCCGCGTCCGGCGCAGGACGATCCGCCGGTCGGTGACGAGCAGCCGCCGGGTCTGGCTGACGTCGTCCCCGGCGACGGCGCGCAGCTGGACGGGCGCCGTCGCCGTCACCGCGACGGACCAGGTCCCGTCGGCCGCGGGGACGGCCCGGGCGACGGTCTGGGGCCCTCGGCCGCCCTCGCGCTGGACCGTCACGGGCACCGCCGGGTTCGCCGTGCGACCCGTGACCTGCACCCGCTGCCCGGCGGGGACGGCGGCGGGCGGCAGGGCGTCGAGGATCACGCGGCGCACGTCGACCGCTCCGACCATGCCCGGGTGCAGCGTGCAGTGGAAGGGGAAGGCGCCGGGCTGGTCGAAGCGCCGGAGGACCACCCTGCCGGGCCCGAGCTCGCCCGAGTCGTACGACCCGTCGTCGAAGGTGACCGTGTGCGTGCGCTGGCTGACGTTCGACCACTGCACCGACTCGCCCGGCAGCACGTCGAGCAGGGTCGGCGCGAAGGCCTCGAACTGGACGTTGACGCCGGCCGGCCCGGAGGCCGCGTCCGCGACGGCGGTCGCGCCGGCCGCGAGCAGCGTCGCGGCCGCGGCCACGACGCGGGCCCGCCGCCTCATCGGCGTGCGACGCGGTAGATCCCGATCATGCCGCGCATCATGTGGTCCTCGACGTGGCAGTGGTACAGCCACGTCCCCGGGTCCCGCTCGCGCCAGCGCAGGCGGAAGCTCTCGGCCGGCCCCACGGTGAGCGTGTCCCGTGGCACGCCGGACGCGTCGCGCCAGCGGTGCCCGTGGACGTGGAAGGTGTGGAAGTCCGAGCCCATCGCCATGACGTCCCACTGCACGACGTCGCCCACGGCCGAGCGGAACACCGGCGTGTTGCCGACGAAGGCTCGCCCGTCGATGGCCATGAACTTCCCGAAGGGCGAGAACACGACCTCGAACTCGCGGTCCGGCGCGCGCTCGTGGCGACCGAGGATCGAGAGCATCCCGAACATGCCGCCGTCGATCGACGCCATCATCGAGGGCGAGTGGTCGTGGTACGGCCACACGCCGGCGGAGTCGCGCCCCGCGGTCAGGCGGTAGGTGTAGGAGCGCCCGGGGCGGACCTCGGCGTCGCGCCCGGAGAACCCGGGCAGGTAGGCGCCGTCCGAGCTGGGCTTGTAGCGGACGCCGTGGAAGTGCATCGAGTGCGGCTCCCGGCGCAGCGTGTCGAGGTTCTTGAAGTGGACGCGCAGCCGGTCGCCCACGCGGGCGTGCAGCAGCGGCCCCGGGATGGCCAGCCCGTCGGCGCTCGCCCGCGGGGCGTTGCCGACCGGCCGCCGCCACCCGCGCGTGAAGCGCCGGTAGACGACGGTCGGGAACACCGCGTCGACGGTCTCGACGTGCATGTCCATGATCGCGTCGTGCCCGTTGGGCACGACGTTCCACGTCGTCGGCACGGCGCCGACCCAGTAGTCGCGCACCCGTGCACCGGCCGGGGCGGCGGTCAGGAGACCGGCCGCCCCGGCCAGGGCGAGGCAGACGACGAGTGCGCGGCCCCGCAAGCGGAGCTCCTAGCGGACCAGGACCTTGGCCTGCATCCACGGGTGGACGAGGCAGATGAAGCGCAGCGTCGCGCCCTTCTTCGCGGTCACCTTGAGCGTCACCGAAGCGCCCTTCTTGGCGTCGATGAAGGCCGAGTCGCCGGCGCGGTCGACGTTCGGCGCGGTCGCCGAGCCGACCCCGTTCTCGAGGAACAGGAACTTCGGCGGGGCCTCGCTGTTCTGGTCGGCCCCATGGGCCTGCGCGAGCTTGTTGCAGACCGCGCAGTTGAAGATCGCCCTCGGCGTCTTGGGCAGGTCGGACTTCTTGACGACCGTGAGCGTGTGCGGCCCGGAGTCCGGGGCGTTGTTCACGACGCGCAGCGTCCCGCCCGAGCGGACCGTGTACGTGTCCTTCTTCCAGCGCAGCCCGTCCTGGATGAACCGGTTGATCTTGACCTTCGTGGTCGAGACCGCCACGACGTCCGCGCGCCTGGGCGGCTTGCCGGCGGCCAGCGCGACGCCGGTCCCTCCGGCCACGAGCGACAACGTGGCCAGGCCGGCCACGAGCTTGCGGTGATGCATGTGCCTCGTCTTCCTCCCCCCGCCGGGCCCCCCGGCGGCTGTGCGTGATGACTGGGCCGCGGGCGCGGCCGCGCAACCCTACGCGCGCCGCGAGCGCCTGAGTAGTGCGGGTAGCCCTACGGCAGCCGGCCGAACCAGCGCAGCGAGAGCAGGGCGCCCGCCACGAGCGCCACGAGCGCGCCGGCGGCGAACGAGGCCGTGATCTCACGCGGGCGGCGCTCCGTGGCCACCTGCGACCCCAGCCGCTGGTAGACCGCGTCGAGCTGGGCGGCGTCCTGCGCGGTGAAGTCCCGTCCCCCGGAGGCCTGGGCGATCCGGCGCAGGCCCGCGGGATCGGGCGGGACGCGGACCGTGCTCGACCCGCCGCCGCGGCGCGGGACGGTGATCGTCCCGCCCTGCGTGCCGAGCGCGACGGTGTAGACGGGCACGCGCAGGCGCCGCGCCCGGCGGGCCACCGCGAGCGGGTCCTTGCCCTTGACGGACACGCCGTCGGTGAGGAGGACGATCGCCGCCGGGGGCGCCTTCGCGCCGGGCCGCGCGGGGCGGCGCGCCGTGCGCAGGGCCAGGTCGAGCGCGTCGCCGGTGGCGGTGCCGCCCTGGGGCTGCAGGACGTCGAGGGCCTCGCGCACGCCCTGGCGGTCGACGGTCGGGCCCTGGACGACGCGCGGGGCGTCGGAGAAGGCGACCGCCCCCACCCGCACCTTCTTCGGGACCGCGCGCAGGAACAGGTCGGCGGCGCGCCGGGCGGCCTCGAGGCGGTTGGGCTCGACGTCCGTCGCGGCCATCGACCCGGACTGGTCGAAGGCGAGGACGACCGAGGCCTGCTCGACCTCGACGGCCCGTGTCGCCTGCGGCCGCGCCAGCGCCAGCGCCAGCGCCGCGAGCGCCAGCGCGTAGAAGGCCAGCGGCACGTGGCGCCGCCAGCCCGACGGCCGCGGCGCGACCGACGGCAGCAGCGCCGGCGCGGCGAAGGCGGCCCGGCCCCGGGCCCGGCGCCGCTCGCCCCGCGCGTAGAGCACGATGGCGGCCGGGACCACGAGCAGCACCAGCAGGAACAGCGGCGCGGCGAAGGAGACGGCGAGGGGCACGGCGCTAGGGGATCCGGTTCGGCCGGCGTCCCAGCGTCACGGTCACGGAGCGGCTCTTCCCGTCGCGCTCGACGTCGACCCGCACGCGGTCGCCCGGGGCGCGGCCCTCGATGAGGCGCGAGACGTCGTCGGGGGTGGTGACGGCCTGGCCGTCGATCGCGGTGATGACGTCGCCGCCGCGCCCGTCGACGGCCTGCGTGGCGCGGAGCCCGGCCGCGGCCGCCGGGCCGCCCGGGCTGACGTTGCGGACGACCGCGCCCTGGCGGCCGATCGCCGTGCCGGTGGAGACGCCGAGCCACGGGCGCACGACCGCCTGACCGCGCTTGAGCCGCGGGACGACCTGGCGCACGGTGTTCGACGGAACGGCGAAGCCGATGCCGACGTTGCCCTGGCTGCCCGCGGTGGCGATCTGGGAGTTCACGCCGACGACGCGGGCCTTGGCGTCCAGCAGCGGGCCGCCCGAGTTGCCCGGGTTGATCGGCGCGTCGGTCTGGAGGACCTTCTCGATGCGGAAGCCGTTGGGCGCCTGGATCTCGCGGCCCAGGCCGGAGATGATCCCCGCCGTCGCCGTGCGGTCCAGGCCGAGCGGGTAGCCGACGGCGATGGCCTGGTCGCCGACCTTGACGAGGTTGGAGTCCGCCAGGACCAGCGGGTGCAGCCGCGGCGCGCGCGTGGGGTCGACGCGCAGGACGGCGAGGTCGGAGGACGGGTCGATCCCGACGATCTTCGCGGCGATCTGGGCGCCCTTGTCGTCGAAGCGCACCTGCGCGCGCTGGGCGTTCTCGACGACGTGCGCGTTCGTGACGATCGTCCCGTCGCCGTCGATGACGAAGCCGGTCCCCGACGCCGCGCCGTTGCCGAGCGCGACCTGGACGGACACGACCCCGCGCGCCACGGCGGCGTAGATGCGGTTCAGGCGTGTCTCGGGCGGCCGGCCGCCCTGGACCGTGAGCGCGGCGTCGGCCTCGGGCCGCGAGCCGCTCGTGCGGTGGCCGGCGAGGAACGCCCCGGCCACGAGCAGCACGAGCGCGGTGGCCAGCAGGACCCAGGGCCAGCGCCGGCGGCGCTTCGGCGGCGGCTCCGGCGGCGGCTCCACGGGGCGCGGGCGCGCGATGACGGTGGGGCGCGCGAGCCACCCGTGGTCGTCGCCCGGCTCGCGGCCGGTCCAGAGCGGAGGGGTCGACGCCATCGACGACCACGGTGGCACCGCGGTCGTCAGGTGACGATAAGGGCGATCGGCTGGGCGGCGCCGGCGCGGTCGACGGCGCAGTCGCCGGCGCGGTCGACGGCGCGGTCGACGGCGGCGCGCTACCCGCCGGTCGCGCGCGCGGCGCTGCGGCCGGCGGTCCGCCCCGAGAACAGGCAGCCGCCCAGGAACGTCCCCTCCAGCGAGCGGTACCCGTGCATCCCGCCGCCGCCGAAGCCGGCGACCTCGCCCGCGGCGTAGAGGCCGGGCAGCGGCTCGCCGCCCGGGCGCAGCACGCGGCCCGTCAGGTCGGTCTCCAGCCCCCCGAGCGTCTTGCGGGTCAGGACGTGGAGCTTGACGGCGATGAGCGGCCCGGCCTCCGGGTCGAGCAGCCGGTGCGGCGACGCCACCCGGGTCAGCCGGTCGGGCAGGTACCGGCGCGCCTCGTGGATGGCCGCGACCTGGAGGTCCTTCGCGTACGGGTTGGCCATCTCGCGGTCGCGCGCGAGGACCTCGCGCTCGACCGCCCGCTCGTCGAGCAGCGGGGTGTCGGTCAGCGCGTTCATCCCGCGCACGAGCGCCCCGAGGTCGCGCTCGACGACGAAGTCCGCCCCGTGGCGCTTGAAGGCCTCGACCGGCTCGGGCGCGCCCGAGCCGACCCGCGTGGCCAGCACCTGCCTGATGCTCTTGCCGGTGAGGTCGGGGTTCTGCTCGGAGCCCGAGAGCGCGAACTCGCGCTCGATGATCTTCTGGGTGAGCACGAACCACGTGTGGTCGTGGCCGGTCCGCGTGATGTGCGCGAGCGTGCCGAGCGTGTCGAACCCGGGGAAGAGCGGGACCGGCAGCCGCCGGCCCTCCGCGTCGAGCCACAGCGGCGACGGCCCGGGCAGGATCCGGATGCCGTGGCGGCTCCAGATCGGCGCCCAGTTCCGGATCCCCTCGACGTAGTGCCACATGCGGTCGGGGTGCAGGAGGCTGGCCCCCGCGGCCTGGGTGATGGCGAGCATCCGGCCGTCGACGTGGTCGGGGACCCCCGAGATCATGTGGCGCGGGGCGCGGCCGAGGCGCTCGGGCCAGTTGCGGCGCACGAGGTCGTGGTTGGCGCCGATGCCGCCCGACGTGACGACGACGGCCTGCGCGCGCAGCTCGAAGTCGCCCACGACCGTCCGCGAGCTGGCCTGGCCCCGGGCGGCGGCGCTGGGCTCCAGGACCTCCCCGGCCACGCCGTCGACCGCGCCGGCGGTCACGAGGAGCCGGTCGACCTTGTGACGGAAGCGCAGCTCGACGAGGCCGCGACGCTGGGCCTCGCGGACGCGGCGGACGAAGGGCTCGAGCAGGCCCGGACCCGTCCCCCACGTGATGTGGAAGCGCGGGACGGAGTTGCCGGGCCCGGTCGCGAGGTAGCCGCCGCGCTCGGCCCAGCCCACGTTGGGCAGGAAGCGGACGCCCTGCGCGTGGAGCCACGCGCGCTTCTCCCCGGCCGCGAAGTCGACGTAGGCCTCGGCCCAGCGGCGCGGCCAGTGGTCGTCGGGCCGGTCGAAGCCGGCGGTGCCGAGCCAGTCCTGCCAGGCCAGGTCCCGCGAGTCGCGGATGCGCGACCGCCGCTGCTCCGGGCTGTCGACGAAGAAGAGGCCGCCGAAGGACCAGAAGGCCTGGCCGCCGAGGGAGGCCTCCGGCTCCTGGTCGACGAGGACGACGCGCCGCCCGGCGTCGGCGAGCTCGGCGGTGGCCACGAGGCCGGCGAGGCCGCCCCCGACGACGATGACGTCGGCGTGCACGCGCGCAGCATGCCGCATCGCCGGGCCGGCCCCCTCCCACCCTGCGGCCGTGGCACCCTGCGCCCATGGCCGGCACGGAGATCGAGCGCAAGTTCCTGGTCGACGGCGTCCCGGCGGACGTCGCCTGGGACGACGGCGAGCCGCTGCGCCAGGGCTACCTGGCGCTCGACGGGGACACCGAGGTCCGCCTGCGCCTGCGCGGCGACGGCGCCGCGGTCCTGACGCTCAAGCGCGGCGGCGGCCGCGTGCGCGCCGAGGAGGAGCTCGACGTCGACGCCGAGCAGGCCGGCCGCCTCTGGGCGCTGACCGAGGGGCGCCGCGTGGAGAAGGTGCGCCACCGCGCCGACGTGGACGGCGCCCCGGTCGAGCTGGACGTCTACGGCGGCGACCTCGACGGCCTCGTGGTCGCCGAGGTCGAGTTCCCGGACGAGGAGGCGGCCGAGGCCTGGACCCCGCCGCCGTGGGTGACCCGGGACGTCACCGACGACGACGCCTACAAGAACCGCGCGCTGGCCGTCGACGGCCGCCCCGGCGCGTAGCGGCGCGGCCGGCAGGCGATGCGCGGCGCGACGTTCTACTACGACCTCGGCTCGCCCTACGCGTGGCTCGCGGCCGAGCGGGCCGACGCGGTGCTCGGCCGCTCCGGCCTGGCCTGGACGCCCGTGCTGCTGGGCGGTCTCTTCGCGGCGACGGGCCGCTCCTCGTGGGCGCGCACGCCGGCCCGCGCCGACGGGATGGCGGAGGTGGCGCGGCGCGCCCGGGACCGCGGCCTGCCGCCGCCGCGCTGGCCGGACCCGTGGCCCAACGACGGCCTGCGCGCCATGCGGGCGGCCGTCCACGCCCACGCGCTGGGGCACGGCCGGGCCTTCGCGCTCGCGGCCTTCCGCGTGCACTTCACCGAGGGCCGGGCGCTCAGCGAGGAGGCGGGGCTCGCGCTCGCCGCCCGGCGGGCCGGCCTCGACGCCGACGACCTCCTGGCCGCCACGGGCGCGCAGGAGGTCAAGGACCGGCTGCGCGCCCTCACCGAGGCCGCGCTCGCCGCGGGGGTGACCGGCGTGCCGTCGGTGCGCGTCGGCGACGCGGTCGTCTGGGGCGACGACCGGCTCGAGGAGGCTGCCGCCCTGCGCGGGGGCGGCGACGCGGCGGGACCCGCCCCGGCGCCCTAGCCCGACGGGCCGAAGCGCTCCGTCTTCACGCGCGCCTGGTCGTAGCCCAGCGCGAGCAGGGCGTCCGTCGTCGCCTCGACGAAGCCCTCGGAGCCGCAGACGAAGGCCGCTCCCTGCGGGCGGGCGACCGGCTCGAGCAGCGCCCGGCTCACGCGCCCGCGCGCGCCCATCCAGCCGTCGGGGAACTCGCGCGTGTAGGTGATGACGGCGTCGTCGCCGAGGCTCTCGCGGTGCAGGACGACGTCGGGCGAGCGGAACGACGCGACGAGGGTCATGTCCGCGTCGGGCACCGCCCGGCGGCGGTGGCGCAGCATGGCCACGAGCGGCACGACCCCCGAGCCGCCGCCGACGAGGAGCGCCGGCGACTCGCCGCGCCAGGTGAACCAGCCCCCGATCGGCCCGCGGACCTCGAGCTCGTCGCCCACGGCGACCTCGTCGCAGAGGTAGGGCGACACCTCGCCGTCGGGCAGGCGGTCGACGGTGAGCTCGATCTCGCCGGTGTCCTCGGGCGCCGAGGCGACCGAGTACGAGCGCTGGGCGGTGTAGCCGTCGGGGGCGGTCAGCCGGACGACGTAGTGCTGCCCGGGCAGGTGCGGCGTCCACGGGTCGAGGGCGAGCCGCAGCGACACGCACGCCGGGTGCTCGGGGCGGCGGCCGACGACGCGGGCCGTCTGCCAGGTCAGTCCCCCCAGTACCGCTCCTCCTTCCACGGGTCGCCGCGGTTGTGGTAGCCGTTGAGCTCCCAGAACCCCGGCTCGTCGTGGTCGAGCAGCCGCAGGCCGGTGACCCACTTCGCCGACTTCCAGAAGTAGCGCGCGGGGACGAGGAAGCGCACGGGGCCGCCGTGCTCGCGCGGCAGGGGCCGGCCCTCCCACTCCCAGACGACCCAGGCCTTGCCGTCCGTGACGTCCGCGAGCGGCAGGTTCGTCGTGTAGCCCCCGTAGGAGCTCACGACGACGTGCGTCGCCTCCGGTCGCGGCTCGACGAGCTCCAGGAGCGTGTCCACGGACACGCCCCCGAAGCTCGTGCCGAGCTTGCTCCAGGTCGTCACGCAGTGGATGTCCCCGTCGAACGTGGACGGGGGCAGGGCGCGCAGCTCGGGCAGCGTCCACGTCCGCGAGGCGCCGACGAGGCCGTCGATCGTCAGCGCGTAGTCCTCCTCGGCCACGCGCGGCGTCGGGCCCGCGGTCAGCACGGGGAAGCCGGTCTCGACGTACTGGCCGGGCGGCACGCGGTCGGCCAGCTCGGGCGGGATGCGGCGGCGGCCGAAGAAGCCGCGGGTCACCGGGCTCATGGGCGGACCCTACTAGCGTGCGGGCATGCCCATCGAGCACCGCCCGCTCGGGCGCACCGGCGTGCAGGTCAGCCCCCTCTGCCTCGGCGCGATGATGTTCGGCGCCTGGGGCGAGCCCGACCACGACGCGTCCGTCCGGGTCATCCACGCCGCCCTCGACGCGGGCCTGAACTTCGTCGACACCGCCGACGTCTACTCGCGCGGGGAGTCCGAGGAGATCGTGGGCAAGGCCTTGAAGGGCCGGCGGGACGACGTCGTCCTGGCGACGAAGGTCCACGGGACGATGGGCGACGACGTCAACCAGCGCGGCAACTCCCGCCGCTGGATCATGCGCGCCGTCGAGGACTCGCTGCGCCGGCTCGACACGGACTGGATCGACCTCTACCAGATCCACCGCCCCGAGCCGGACACCGACGTCGAGGAGACCCTCGGAGCCCTCAGCGACCTCGTCCACCAGGGCAAGGTCCGCCACGTCGGCTCCTCGACCTTCCCGCCCTCGCGCGTCGTCGAGGCGCAGTGGGCCGCCCGCGAGCGGGGCCTGGAGCGCTTCGTCACCGAGCAGCCGCCCTACTCGCTGCTCGTGCGGGGCGTCGAACGCGACCTCCTGCCGACCTGCGCCCGCCACGGCATGGGCGTCATCCCCTGGTCCCCGCTCGCAGGCGGGTGGCTGTCCGGGCGCTGGCGCGCGGGCCGCGAGGCGCCGACGAGCACGCGCGCCGAGCGCCTGCCAGGGCGCTTCGACCTCTCGATCCCGGCCAACGCCCGCAAGCTCGAGGCCGCCGAGGCGCTCGCGCAGCTCGCCGAGGAGTCGGGCCTGACCCTCGTCCAGCTCGCGCTCGCCTTCGTGCTGCGCCACCCCGCCGTCACCGCGCCGATCATCGGCCCGCGGACCATGGAGCACCTCGAGTCCCAGCTCGCCGCGCTCGACGTGACGCTGGGCGACGACGTCCTGGACCGCATCGACGAGATCGTCCCGCCCGGCGTCGACGTCAACCCCGCCGACGCCGGCTACCAGGACCCGGCCATGGAGCCGGCCGCGCGGCGGCGGTGACCGGCGCCGCGCCGTGAGCGGCCGCTGGGACGCCGTCGTCGTCGGCGGCGGCCACAACGGCCTGGTGGCCGCGGCGCTGCTGGCCCGCGCGGGCCGCTCGGTGCTCGTGCTCGAGCGCCTCGACCACGTGGGCGGCGCTGCGGTCTCCGAGCGCCCCTTCCCCGGCGTCGACGCGCGGCTGTCGCGCTTCAGCTACCTCGTCAGCCTCCTCCCGCGCGCGCTCGCGCGGGAGCTGGGCCTGGGCCTCGAGCTGCGGCGCCGGCGGATCTCGTCCTACACGCCGCGCGGCGACGGCGGGCTGCTCGTCGACGCCGGTGACGCGGGGCGGACGCGCGCGTCGCTGGAGCGCGTCACCGGCGACGCCGGGGCGTTCGGGCGCTGGGAGGCCTTCCACGCCCGCGTCGGCGCGGTCGCGGGCCGGCTCTTCCCGACGTTCACGGAGCCGCTGCGGTCGCGCGCCGACCTGCGCGCGCTGGCGGGCGACGACGCGACGTGGGACGACCTCGTCGAGCAGCCGCTCGGGCGCGCGCTGCGGGCGCCGTTCCCGGACGACCTCGTCCGCGGGGTCGTGCTGACCGACGGCCTCATCGGGACCTTCGCCGCGGCCGACGACCCCTCACTGGCGCAGAACCGCTGCTTCCTCTACCACGTCGTCGGCAACGGCACGGGCGACTGGGACGTGCCCGTGGGCGGGATGGGCGCGGTGACGGAGGCGCTCGCCTCCGCGGCGCGAGCGGCCGGCGCGACGCTGCGGACCGGCGCCGAGGTCGCCGCCGTGCGGACCGACGGGCGCGACGCCGAGGTCGAGCTCGCCGGCGGGGAGGTCGTCGCGGCCCGCGACGTCCTCTGCGGCGCGGCCCCGGCCGTGCTCGCCCGGCTGCTGGGCGAGGCGGCAGACGAGGCGGCCGGGCCCGGGCCCGAGGGCAGCCAGCTCAAGCTCAACCTCCTCGTGCGCCGCCTGCCCCGTCTGCGCGACCCGGGCGTCGACCCGCACGAGGCCTTCGCCGGCACCTTCCACGTCCACGAGTCGGCGACCGAGCTCGACGCCGCGCACGCGGCGGCGGTCGCCGGGCGGATGCCCGACCCGGTGCCCTCCGAGCTCTACTGCCACTCGCTGGCGGACCCGTCGATCCTGGGGCCGGAGCTGCGAGCCGCGGGCGCCCAGACGCTGACGTGCTTCGCGCTGCACCTCCCCGCCCGGCTCTTCCGCGGCGACCCCGAGGGCGCGCGCGACGCCGCCGTCGCGGCCACGCTGCGCTCGCTCGACGACGTCCTGGCCGAGCCGGTCGAGGACCTGCTGTGGCGCGACGCCGACGGCCGGCCCTGCCTCGAGGCCAGGACGCCCGTCGACCTCGAGGACGAGCTGCACCTCCCCGGCGGGCACATCTTCCACCGCGACCTCGCGTGGCCGTTCGCCGAGGACCCGGCGGAGGCCGGCCGCTGGGGCGTCGAGACGGCGCACCCGAACGTCTGGCTGTGCGGCGCGGGCGCCAGGCGCGGCGGCGGCGTCAGCGGCATCCCCGGGCACAACGCGGCCAGGGCCGTGCTCAGCGCTCGACCAACGCGCTGAGGACGACCTGCGAGCGGGTGCGCACGACGCGCCCGTCGCGCTGGAGGTCGCATGATCAGGCGCTCGAGGTCGGCGTTGTCGCGCGTGCGCACGCGGGCGATCGCGTCCGGCTCGCCGGTGACGCTCCACGCCTCGACGACCTCGGGGCGCGCGCTGCAGGGTCTCGGCGACCTCGTCGAGCGAGACGCCGGGCGCGAAGAAGAGCTCGATGAGCGCCTCGCGTGGCGCCGCCGAGCGCGTCGTGGTCGACGACCGCGGTGAAGCCGCGCAGCGTGCCCGCCGCGCGCAGCCGGTCGACGCGGCGCTTGACGGCCGGCGCGCTGAGCGCGACGTGGCCGCCGACGTCGTCGTAGCGTCCGGCGCCCGTCCTCCACGAGCAACGCAAGGATCCTGCGGTCGATGGCGTCCATTACGGCGTAATTCTTGCACACATGCGCAACCAGACGCACCGGATCGTCCCTTACCCTGTGTCGCATGCCGACCCTCGCCCCCATCGCCACGGTGCTCTTCGACGAGGCCCACGCCCAGGCCTGGACGATCCGGCCCGACGTCGCGCGCGGCCATGCAGCCCGTCGCACCCCGAGGACTCCTCCTACGCCGACGCGGCCGACGCGCTGCGCGCGCCGCGGCTTCGCGGTGCGGCGCGCACGCCGAGGGCCCGCTCACCGACGCCGCCCTCGACGGGCGCCGACGTCCTCGTCCTCGCCCACCCCTCGGACCCGCGCTGGGAGCGCGTCGTGCCCGGCGGCTCGCCGCGGCTCACCGACGCCGAGCTCGACGCGGTCGAGCGCTTCGTCGCCGCGCGGCGGCGGCCTGCTCGTCCTCGGCGAGGCGAGCAGGAGAAGTACGGCACCAACCTGAACGACCTGCTCGGCGCGCTTCGGATCCGCATCGGCAACGACACGCGTCCAGCGACTACGACGCACCACCACCAGGCGCCGCACTGGGTCCTGGCCGACCTCGCGCCGAGCGCGGCGCGTCGACCTGCTGGCGCGCGTGCGACGGCGCTGCTTCTACCGCGCCGGCGTCGCTCGACGCCCGGCCCGAGGGCGCGCGGGTCCTGGCGCGCGCCGCGCGCGACCGCGTCGGCGCCCGGCGCGCGCGCTGCTCGCCGTCGCCGAGCACGGCGAGGGCCGCGTCGTCGTGCTCGCCGACTCCGACCTCTTCGGCGACGACTGCCTCGGCGAGTTCGACCACGAGGCGCTGCTGGCGCAACCTCGTCCACTGGGCCGCCGCGCCACGCCTTCGCCGCACGAGCCGGCCGCGGTCCGCAGCGACGCCGCCGCGGACCCGCGTGGGCGCGCCTGCGCGACGCGACCGACGCGCTGCGCCTGCTCCAGCAGCGCCGACGGCGCGCTCGCGCCCGGACGCCGACCGCGACCGGGCCGGCGCCCTCGTGGAGGACGTGGCCGCCGCGATCGAGGCGCTCGCCCCGCGCTTCGCGCACCAGGCCGACTACCTCGAGGCGACGGTCGGCGACCTGCGCGCGTGGGCGGCCGGCGGCTTCGGCGAGCCCGACTTCACGCGCCTCGCTCGAGCGCTTCCGCCCCGACCTCCACCGCGTCGACGGCATCGAGCACCTCGTCGTCTTCCCGATGTACAAGCAGAACGGCTCGCGCGACACGCGTCTTCGAGGCGCTGATCGTGCGCGTGCCCTGGCCGGCGTGGCTCGCCGAGCTCGAGCGCGACCGCTACGACAACGCGAAGTTCGTGCCGGTCGACGCTCGTCGACCACACCGCCGGCTACGACAGCGAGTGCGCGGTCCTCTTCCCCGAGACCGTGTCGGTGGCCGGGCAGCCCGGCCAACCACTTCGGCGCGATCTTCTGCGACCGCGAGGCCGAGCGCTTCCGCCGCGTCGGCGGCGCCGCGGCCGACCTGCTGCGCGCTCAACCTGCCGCCCGACGCCGCCGCGCTGCTGGCCAGCCCGCGCGCTGTCGCAGGACGCCTACGTGCTGTGGGACCTCGTCCACGACCGCGCCCACAGCCACGGCGACCTGCCGTTCGACCCGTTCATGATCCGCCAGCGGATGCCGTACTGGATGTACTCGCTGGAGGAGCTGCGCTGCGACCTGACGGCGTTCGGCGAGGCGGTGGCGCTGGAGCGCGAGGGCTTCGCGTTCGCCCGCCACGTCCAGTACGCGATCCTCTTCGACCGGCTGTTCCGCTTCCCGGTCACCGGCACGCGCGTGCGCAACTACGACGGCCTCGGCGGCCAGCTGCTGTTCGCCTACCTGCACCGCCACGGGCTACGTGCACTGGACCGACAACCGGCTGACGATCGAGTGGGACGACGCGTCGCCGACGGCGTCGCCGCGCTGCGCGAGGAGGTCGAGGCGCTCTACCGCGACGGCATCGACCGCTCGAAGCTCGCGCAGTGGGGCGCGGCGCACGACCTCGTCGCCGCGCTACGTCCCGCCGGCGACGGGCTCGCGGTGGGCGGCGGACGCGCGCGTCTTCGCCGACGTCGAGGACCCGCGGCCCTACATCGACGACGTCGCAGCCCGACGAGTTCCCGCTGTCGATGTTCTACACCCGCTCAAGGGCAAGCTCGCGCCCGCGCTCGACCGCCCCGCTCGCGCCGAGCAGCGCGCGCTCGTGGCCGCATGAGCGGGCGCCTGGAGGGGCGCGTCATCGCGGTCGCCGGCGCCGGCGGGTCGCTCGGGCCCGTCGTCGTCCGCGCGCTGGCCGCCGACGGGCGCGCGGCGTCGCGGCGACCGACCGCGACGCGGACCTGCTCGCCGCGCTCGGCGACGCGGCCGCGCACACCGCGACGGCCGACCTGCTCGACGCCGACGGCGCGCGCGCCTGGCGCGACGCGGTCGCGCCGCGACCTCGGCGCGCGTCGACGGGCTCCTGCACCTCGTCGGCGGCTGGCGCGGCGGCCAGGCGCTCGACGAGGCGCCGCTCGAGGACCTCGACCTGCTCGAGCGACCTGCTCTTCCGCACGGTCGTCGCACACGACGCGCGCCTTCGCCGGCGACGCTGCAGGCGGCCGGCGACCGCGGGCGCTTCGCGCTCGTCTCCGCCGCCCAGGCCCAGCGCCCGTCGGCCGGGAACGCCGCCTACGCGGCGACGAAGGCGGCGGCCGAGGCGTGGACGCTGGCCTTCGCCCAGGAGCTGGCCGAGACCGGCGGCGACCGCCAACGTCGTGGTCGTCAACGCGCATCGTCACGCCGCAGATGCGCGCCGAGCACCCGGAGAAGGCCTACCGGACCTTCACCGACGCCGAGGAGATCGCCGAGGCCCTGGTCTTCCTCTGCTCGGACGCCGCCCGGAAGATGAACGGGCAGCGCCTGGCGCTCCACGGCGGCTAGCGTGACCGCTGCATGAGCAGCTTCGCCAGCGACAACTACGCCGGGCGTCCCGCCCGAGGTGCTCGACGCGCTCGCCGCCGCCAACGAGGGCCACGTCGTCTCCTACGGCGACGACCCGGTGACCGCCCGGGCCCACGCGACGCTTCCGCGCGTCACTTCGGGCCCGACGCGCGGGCGTGGTTCGTGTTCAACGGCACCGCGGCCAACGTCCTGGCCCTCAAGGCGGTCTGCCGCTCCTGGGAGGCCGTCATCACGCCGGCGACGTCGCACCTCAACGTCGACGAGTGCGGCGCCCCCGAGCAGCTCGGCGGCCTCAAGCTCCTGACCGTCCCCACCGCCGGACGGCAAGCTCGTCCCCGAGCAGGTCACGGCGCACCTGACCCGGGTCGGCGACGAGCACGCGGTGCAGCCGCGGGTCGTCTCGTCGCGCAGACGCACCGAGCTGGGGACGGTCTACTCGGCCGACGAGCTGCGCGCGCTGGCCGACGCGCGCCCACGCGCACGGGCTGCTGCTCCACGTCGACGGCGCGCGGCTGGCGAACGCGGCGGCGGCGCTCGGCACGGACGCTCGCGGCGATCACGACCGGCGTCGGCGTCGACCTGCTGAGCTTCGGCGGGACGAAGGCCGGCCTGCTCGCCGCCGAGGCCGTCGTCTTCCTGCGCCCGGGCCTGGGCGAGGGCTTCGCGTACGTGCGCAAGCAGCACGGGCAGCTCGCGTCGAAGCTGCGCTTCGTCTCGGCCCAGCTCGAGGCGCTGCTCGGGACCGACCTCTGGCGGCGCTCGGCCGAGCACGCCAACGCGATGGCGCGGCGCCTGGCCGCGGGCGTGGCCGACGTCGAGGCGCTGCGCCTGACGCAGCCGGTGCAGGCCAACGCCGTCTTCGCCGTCCTGCCGCGCGAGGCGACCGAGCGCCTGCAGCGCGACCACCGCTTCTACGTCTGGGACGAGGCGACGCGGCGAGGTCCGCTGGATGTGCGCGTGGGACACGCGCCAGGAGGACGTCGACGCCTTCGCCGCCGACGTCCGCGCCGTCCTGACGGCCCAGCGGAGCTGACCGTGGTCGAGGAGCCCGTCCCGGGGTTCGTCGCCGAGAACGACCTCGAGCGCGAGCTCATGGCCGACCCGCAGGTGCGCGAGGGCCTCGCGTGGGGCGACCCGCGCTGGGGCCACCCCGAGGGTCACGTCGGGCTGCACGTCGCCGACATCCTGGAGGAGATCGGGCGCCACGACCCCGCGCGCGCGGACCTGCGCTTCATCGCGGTCGTCCACGACTCGCAGAAGTTCCGCGTGATCCACGACGGCCCGCGCACGAAGGAGAACGACCACGCCTGGCTGGCCCGGCAGGTCGCCGCTCGGTACGTCGACGACCCGCGGCTGCTCGAGGCCATCGAGCTCCACGACGAGCCGTACCGCCGCTGGCGCGACGGCGACCGCGATCGCGAGGACGTCCTCGACGACGTGCTGGCGCGCATCCCCGACGTGCCGCTCTACGTCGGCTTCATCGAGCTCGACGCGACGACCGAGGGCAAGGACTTCTCCTTCCTCTTCTGGCTCCGCTTCCGCCTGGCCGCGCGCGGCCTGCTGCCGCCGGCGCCGCCGATGGACCCCGAGCGCATGCTCGAGGGCGGCCCGCCGACGGCCTACGTCCAGACACTCGCGACGCCGCCCGAGGACCAGGAGGCGATCGCCGCCGCGATCGCCGCGGAAGCGGCCCGCCGGCGGATCGGCGTCGGCCTCGAGATCCTGCGCAGCGAGGACGGGATGCGCGTCGCGCTCGTCGTCCGCTGGGAGGGCGAGGCCGCCCCGCACCTGCTCGCGGCCCGCGGCCTGGTGCGCGCGGCGCTCGCCCGGCACCCGGTGCTCCTGAAGGCGCAGCCGCTCGAGGCCCACGCCTACGCGATCGTCCCCCTCGACGGCTCGTGACCACCACGGGCTTCACCCTCGAGCCCGGCGGCCCGCCGGTGGCCCTGCTCAGCGCCCCGGGGGCCGACGGCGGACCCCAGAGCCGTGAGGTCGGGCGCTGGTGCGCCGCCCGCGAGCTCGACCTCGTCACCGTGGGCCTCTCCGACCCCTCCGAGGCGGTCGACGGCGTCCAGCTCGTCATCGCGCTGGGCGGCGACGGCACGATCCTCCGCGCCCTGCGGCTCAGCGCGCCGCGCGGCCTCCCGGTCCTGGGCGTGAACTTCGGGCACGTCGGCTTCCTGGCCGACGTGCAGCGCGACCAGCTCACCGAGGCGCTCGCCGCCGTCGCCGCGGGCCACGCGCGCTGCGAGCGGCGCACCGCGCTGCACGTGGTCGCGGGGCACGGGCCGCCGCTCGACGAGCTGGCCTACAACGACGTCGTCCTCGGCCGCCGGGCCGGCCACGGGTCGGCCCGGATCGTGGTCGCGGTCGACGGGACGCGGGTCGTCGACGTCATCGGGGACGGCGTCATCGTCGCCACCGGGCTGGGCTCGACGGCGTACACCGTCAGCGCGGGCGGCCCGGCCGTCTCGCCGCTCCTCGACGCGCTCGTCCTGACGCCCGTCGCCGCGAACACCGGCCCGCTGCGCTCGCTCGTCGTGGGGGCCCAGGAGGGGTTGCGGCTCCTCGCCCGCGACGACTCGGCCCCCCTGACGGTCGAGGTCGACGGCCAGACCTCCGCCGAGCTCGAGCCGGGCGGCCACCTGGACCTCGGCCGGGCGGCGTGCCCGGCGCTGCTGCTCCGGACGAAGCCGGACACGTTCTACGACGACCTGCGCGACCGCCTCCTGACGCGCTGAGGGGCGTCAGGAGCGCGATCGGCGCGCTCGAGGGGCGTCACGAGCGCGATCGGCGCGGCTCGCAGGATGCGCGTCGGGTGTGCGATAACATGAGTCAGCAAGACTAAGATCTTTCCTTCCCATGGCTGACTTCCATCCCACTTCCCCCCTCTGCGACGCCTGCCGGCAGCGCCCCGGGACGATCAACGTCCTCTTCGGCACGGGCGGCCGTCGCTCGAACGGCACGCTCTGCGAGACGTGCGCGACCGAGCTGCTCGGTCCCGGCGGCCCGGGTGGCCCCGGTGGCTCCGCCTTCGGCGGCGTCCCCGGCACGCCCGGCGCCCAGGCGATCGGCGGCCCCACCCCTGCCCACTCCGACTCCGGCACCCCCGCGCTCGACGGCTTCGGCCGTGACCTGACCGCGGACGCGGCCGAGGGCCGCATCGACCCCGTCATCGGTCGTGCGACCGAGATCGAGCAGGCCGTCGAGGTCCTCGCCCGGCGACGCAAGAGCAACCCGGTCCTCATCGGCGAGCCCGGCGTGGGCAAGACCGCCATCGCCGAGGGCCTGGCCCTGCGGATCGCCGCGGGCGAGGTCCCCGCGACCCTGCGCGACGCGCGCATCGTCGCCGTCGACCTGGCCGGCATGCTGGCCGGGGCGCAGTTCCGCGGGCAGTTCGAGCAGCGCCTGAAGACCGCGCTCGAGGAGGCCGTCGCCTCCGAGGGCAGGGTCGTCCTGTTCATCGACGAGCTCCACACCGTCCTGGGCGCCGGCGCGGCCGAGGGCGCGATGGACGCGGCGAACATGCTCAAGCCGCTCCTCGCGCGCGGTGAGCTGCGCGTCATCGGCGCCACCACGCTGGCCGAGTTCCGCAAGATCGAGCGGGACGGCGCGCTGGCCCGCCGCTTCTCGCCCGTCCTGGTCGAGGAGCCGTCGGTCGACGACACCATCGCGATCCTGCGCGGCCTGCGCGAGCCCTACGAGACCCACCACGACACGACGATCACCGACGAGGCGCTCGCGGCCGCCGCGCGGCTGAGCGACCGCTACGTCACGGCGGAGCGGCTGCCCGACAAGGCGATCGACCTCGTCGACCAGGCCGCCGCCAAGGTGCGCCTGGCCGCCCCGGCGACCGCCGACGAGCGCGCCGGGATGCGCGCCGAGCTCGAGCACCTGCGGACCGAGAAGCGCGCCGCCGTCGAGGCGGAGGCCTACGAGGACGCGGGCGAGATCAAGGCGCGCATCGAGGCGCTGACCGCCCGCCTGGAGGGCCTCGGCCCCGAGGCCGAGCAGGTCGCGCGCCCCGTCGTGGGTGAGCGCGAGGTCGCCGCGGTCGTCGCCGCGCGCACCGGGATCCCGGTGGGCGAGCTCGTCGCCGGCGAGCTCGAGCGCCTGCAGGAGCTCGAGGCCGACCTGCACCGCCGCGTCATCGGCCAGGAGCAGGCGGTCGAGGCCGTCTCCGAGACCATCCGGCGCGCCCGCGTCGGCCTGGCCGAGGAGGACAAGCCGCTGGGGACGTTCCTGTTCCTGGGCCCGACGGGCGTCGGCAAGACCGAGCTCGTCAAGGCCCTGGCCGAGCGGCTGTTCGCCACGGAGTCGGCGCTCGTCCGCATCGACATGTCCGAGTTCCGCGAGCCGCACACGGTGGCGCGCCTCATCGGGTCGCCGCCGGGCTACGTCGGCTACGGCGACGGCGGGCAGCTCACCGAGCCGGTGCGCCGCCGCCCGTACAGCGTCGTGCTCCTCGACGAGGTCGAGAAGGCCCACCCCGAGGTCTGGAACGTCCTGCTCCAGCTCCTCGACGACGGGCGCCTGACCGACGGCGAGGGCCGCACGGTGGACTTCACGAACACCGTCGTGGTCATGACGTCGAACCTCGGCGCGGGCCAGGCCAAGCGGGCGCTCGGCTTCACCGCCGCGGAGGCCGCTCCCGACGACGAGCGCATGCTCGCCGCCGCGAAGGCCGCCTTCCTGCCCGAGTTCCTCAACCGCATCGACGAGGTCGTGACGTTCGAGCCGCTGGGCCCGGCGCAGGTCGAGCGGATCTGCGAGATGGTCGTCGGCCGCGTGGCCGACCGCCTGCGGACCGAGCGCGGGATCGAGCTCGAGGCGGACGAGGCGCTCGTCGCCCAGCTGGCCAAGGACGGCTTCGACGAGGCCTACGGCGCCCGCCCGCTGCTGCGCCACGTGCGCCGCACGCTGGAGCGGGAGCTGACCCGGGCCATCCTCGACGGCCGCCTGGCCGACGGGGACCGCGTCCGGGCCGGCGTGGGGCCGGACGGCGAGGTGGCGCTGGCCGTCGAGGCGGCGGCCGTCCCGGTCGCCCTCCCGCGCGCCGCGTAGCCGCGGCACCCGCGCGAGCACCACGATCGAGGCCGGCCCGGACCCCCGGGCCGGCCTCCGTCGTCGCCGGACCCGTTCCGGGCTAGCCTCAGACGCGTCCCGTGCGTGCGCTGCGCCTCCTCCCGCTGCTCGCCGTCCCGGCCGCCGCGGCCGCCGGGTGCGGCGGCTCCCCGGCCGCGCCCGCCGCGCGGCCGCCGGTCACGCTGCAGGTGACCAGCCCGTCCGACACGAGCAGGACGGCGGGCGCGACCGCGACCGTCGCCGGGACCGTCGGCACCGCGGGCGCCCGGGTGGTGGTCATGGGCCGGCGGGTCGCGGTGAGCGGCGGCCGGTTCAGCACGTCGGTCGCCCTCCAGGAGGGCCCCAACCTCATCGACGTCGCGGCCGTCGCCCCCCGGGCCCGGGCCGCCTGGCGGGTCGTGCGGGTGACGCGCCGCTCGACCGTCACCGTCCCCGACGTCGTCGGGCGCACGCTCGACGACGCGACGGCGGCCCTTGAGGCTGACGGCCTCGACGTGCAGACGGTCGACGGCGGGGGGTTCTTCGACGCCCTCCGCAGCGGCCCGCGGCGCGCCTGCGCCACCTCGCCCGCCGCGGGCGCCGACGTCGCGCCCGGGACCACGGTCGAGGTCACGGCCGCCAAGCGCTGCTGAGCGGCGGCTCAGGGATCCGGCGTCGCGGCGAGCAGCGCGATCCGCGGCCGGCCCGCCTCGCGCACGACGCCGAAGACGATTCGGCCGGTGACGTCGGGCGCGCCGGCCCGGTCGACCGAGTAGCGACCGGCCGCCCGGCCGGCCTCGCCGGCGCGCACGCCGAGGTCGCTCAGCGCGTAGCCGCGGATGTCGTCCGCGGCGAACTGGCGCCGGTACACGGCGGTCACGGCGGCGCGCCCCTGCTGGACGCCGTCGGGCGTGACCCGCCGGACGTCCCCGGCGAGGACCGCGCGCAGCGCCGTGGGGTCCTCGTCGCCGTAGGCGGCCGCGAAGTCCTGGGCCGCACCGCGCACGTCGTCGGCCGACAGCGGCGCCGTCGACGACGTCGAGGGACCCCCGCCGGCCAGGGCCGAGACCAGGGCCCCGGCTCCCGCGAGGGCCAGCACGAGCAGGACGACCCCGGCCACGCGGCGACGTGTGCGCCGCCGCCTGGCGGCGGCGACGAGGCCCGGGGGCGCCTCGGCGCCGTCCGCCACAGGGCTGCCCGCCGCCGGCCGCACGTGCGCGGTGGCCTCGCCGTCCGCGCCCGCCGCGTGCCGCCCCCGCACCAGCGCCGTCGCGTCCTCGCCCTCCGCCGCGCCCGGGCGCCCGCGCACGAGCGAGGTCGCCTCCTCGGCACCCGGCCGGCCGCGCACCAGCGCGGTCGGCTCCTCCCCGCCGTGCGCGTCACCCCGCCGCCCCCGCACGAGCGACGTGACGCCCTCCCGGCTGCCGTTCGTCCCCACGCGAGGCACGACGGCCGTCGCGTCCCCGCCCGGGGCGGCCGGCCCGCGCGCGACGACCCGCTCGTCGGTCGTGACCCGCTCGCCGCGGGCGGCCGCGCCTGCCGCCCGGGCCAGGTCGCCGGCGGACGGGTAGCGGTCCTCGGGGCGCTTGGCCAGCGCCCGGCCCACCACCGCGTCGAAGGCCGCGTCGACCCCCGCCACCGCCGATGGGCGGGGCGGCGGTGCCGACAGGTGCGCCGCGATCGCGTCCGGCGCCGTGGCCCGCCGGAAGGGCGGCTCGCCCGTGAGCGCCGCGTGGAGGACGGCGCCGAGCGCGTAGACGTCGGCGCGCGCGTCGACGGGCTGCCCGCGCAGCTGCTCGGGCGACATGAAGTCGACCGTCCCGATCCACTGCCCCGTGGTCGTCAGCCGCGTGTCGGAGGCCGCCTCGACGGTCAGCCCGAAGTCGGTGAGGTACACGTGCTCGCGCCCGCCCGCGAGCCCGATGAGCACGTTGGCGGGCTTGACGTCGCGGTGCACGAGCCCCGCCGCGTGCGCCGCGTCGAGCCCGGCCGCCACCTGCTCGACGATCGCCGCCGCGCGGGCGGGCGCGAGGCGCCCCTCGTCGCGCAGGAGCCGGTGGAGGTCGGTGCCCTCGACGTGCCGCATGACGAGGAAGAGGCGCCCGTCCTCCTCGCCGGCGGCGTAGACCGGGACGACGTTGGGGTGCTCGATCGCCGCCGCCAGGCGCGCCTCGCGGCCGAAGCGCTCCCCGAAGGTCGGGTCGGCCGCGCGCTCGGGCGCGACGACCTTCAGCGCCACCGGGCGCCCGAGCGCCAGCTCGGTCGCCCGGTAGACGACGCCCATGCCGCCGCGGCCGGCCACCGCCTCGATGCGGCAGCCGGCGAAGCGCGCACCGGGCTCCAGCTCGCCGTCCACGTGACCAGTGTGACGCGCGGCCCGCCGCAAGTTCGATGCACCGGGAACCGTTCCAGGGGCGTGTTCCCCTCGAAGCGGGCCTCGTCCCTCGTCCTCACCGTCCTCGCCGCCCTGACCCTCGCCGCCTCCGCACAGGCGGCCGGCACGCGCGACTTCGCCTACTCCACCAGCGCCAGCGCCCCCACGGGCCAGAAGCCCCAGAGCAAGCTGTGGTTCAACGACGGCAGCTGGTGGGGCGTCCTCTACAGCTCGACGAACAAGCGCTTCGACATCTTCAGGTTCAACTGGGCCACCGACACGTGGACGGACACGGGCACCGCGGTCGACACCCGCGCGCGCTCCCAGGCCGACGTCCTGTGGTCCGGGGGCAAGCTCTACGTCAGCTCGAACATCCCGGTCGGCACCTCGACGACCGACAAGCAGAGCCGCGTCCGGCGCTACTCCTACGACGCGACCACGAAGACGTACTCGCTCGACGCCGGGTTCCCCGTGAGCCTCGTCAACGCGGGCGTCGAGTCGCAGTCGCTGGACAAGGACTCCCAGGGCAACCTCTGGACCTCGTACACGCTCGACCAGGCCGACGGCACGCGCCGGGTCTACGTCCAGCACACCGTGGCCGGCAGCCAGACGACGTGGGCCGCCCCCTACGTCATCCCGGTCACCGGCGCGACGGGCCTGACGAACGACGACATCTCCGCGCTCGTGACCTTCAACGGCAAGGTCGGCGTGATGTGGTCCAACGAGAACGACGGGACGATGCACTTCGCCGTGCATCCCGACGGCACCTCGGACGCGACGTGGACCGACTTCCCGGCGCTGAGCGGGACGGCGCTGTCCGACGACCACATGAACCTCAAGGCGATCAACGCCGACGCCGCCGGCGACGTCGCCGCGGTGTTCAAGACGTCCACGAACGACGTCGTGTCGTCGTCGTCGACCCTGCCGCTCATCTACCTCGGCGTCTACAAGGACGGCGCGGGCTGGAAGAAGACGGTCTTCGGCCGGGTCGTGGACAACCACACGCGGCCGCTCGTGCTCCTGGACCGCGAGAACCGCCGGCTCTACGGGTTCGCGTCCTCCCCGTGCTGCAGCGGCGGCTCCATCTACCTGAAGTCGACGAGCCTGGACAACCCGGACCTCTCCGGCCAGGTCGGGCTCGGGACCCCGTTCATCCAGCTGCCCACGGACCCGAACGTCAACAACCCGACCTCCACGAAGCAGGAGCTCAACAGCACGACCGGCCTCCTGGTCGAGGCCGGCGACGACCGGACGCACTTCTACACCCACGGCAAGCTCGCGCTCGCCCCGGCCGCCACGGCGCCCGAGACGACCATCGTGACGGGCCCCAGCGGCACGACGAGCAGCCGCTCGGCCGCGTTCACCTTCACCTCGACGCCCTCGGGCGCCACGTTCGAGTGCGCGCTGGACTCCGCGACCTTCACGGCCTGCGCCTCGGGGCAGGCCTACAGCGCGCTGGCCGACGGCGTCCACAGCTTCCAGGTGCGTGCCAAGAACGCCACCGGGACGGACCCGACCCCGGCCGCGCGGACGTGGACCGTCGACGGGACCGCGCCCGCCGCGCCGTCCATCACGAGCCCCGCGAACGGCGCCACCGACACCGACGGCGCCCTCACGGTCAGCGGCACCGCCGAGGCCGGCGCCTCCGTCCGCGTCCGCGACGGCGGCGCCCCCGTCGGCACGGCCGTCACGGCCGGCGCCGGCGGCGCCTGGACGGTGGCCCTGACGCTCGCCGACGGCGCCCACACGCTCACCGCGGTGGCCACCGACGCGGCCGGGAACGCCTCGCCCGCGTCGACCGGCGTCGGCGTCACGGTCGACACGCAGGCCCCGGACACCGCGATCGACAGCGGCCCGAGCGGCACCGGCAACGGCCCGACGGCGACCTTCGCCTTCTCCTCCCCCGCCGCCGACGTCGCCTCCTTCGAGTGCGCCCTCGACGCGGGCGCCTACGCCGCCTGCACCTCGCCGCTGTCGCTCTCCGGCCTCGCCGACGGCTCGCACACCTTCAAGGTCCGAGCGATCGACACGTCCGGCAACGCGGACGCATCGCCCGCCATCCGCACGTGGACGGTCGGCAGCGGCACGGACGCGACGCCGCCCGCGGTCACCACCACCGCACCGGCCGACGGGGCCACCGGCGTCGACGTCGCCACGCAGCCGAACGCGACGTTCTCCGAGGACGTCGACCCGGCGAGCGTCACGGCGACGAGCTTCACGGTCACGGCCGCGGGCAGCTCGACCCCGGTCTCCGCCACGGTCTCGTACTCCGCGCCCTTCCGGACGGCGATCCTGACGCCGGCGTCCCCGCTGGCCGCCGGCACGACCTACACCGGTCAGGTCAGCGGCGTCCGCGACACCACGGGCAACGCGATGACGAGCGCCTCGACGTGGACCTTCAGCACGGCCGCGGCCCCGCCGGCCGGCGGCCCGCTGTTCAGCGACGGCTTCGAGAGCGGGACGTTCTCGGCCTGGACCACGACCCGCACCGGTGCCGACGGCACCGCGACGGTGCAGTCATCTGCTGTCCGGACGGGCTCGTTCGCCGCGCGGCTGACGGGGACCACGACGCCCGGCTCGCTCGCCTACGTCCGCAAGACGCTGGCGACGGCCCAGACGAAGCTCACCGTCGGCGGGGCCTTCCAGGTCACGGCCGAGGGGGCCAGCGGCGGCAACGTGCCACTCCTGCGCCTGCTGGACCCGAGCGGCACCCGCGCCCTGTGGCTGTACCGCCAGAACCTCGCGAGCAACACCATGTACGTCGCCTGGACCGCGAACGGCGCCACCGTCCGCGGGACGCTCAGCACGAAGCTCCCGCTCTCGACGTGGGCCCGCTACGAGGTCCGGATCACGGCCGCCGGCGCGGGGACGAGCAGCATCGAGGTCCTCCAGGACGGCGTCTCGGCCTTCAAGACGACGACCGCCACGCTGCCCGCCGCCGGGATCTCGACGCTCCAGGTCGGCAACGAGACGGCCGCCCAGGCCTTCGGGCTGCTCGCCGACGACGTGTCCGTCCAGACGCCCTGACCGTTCGGCAGCAAGGAACGGACCGCGCGGTACGTATGCATGACGACCACGGAACCGAGGACCCGCCCCGACGGCCGGCGCGCGCCGTCGCCCCGGGGACCTCAAGGAAAGGACGCCTGACGTGACCAGCTCCACCCCGCGCCACCGCGCCCTGATCGCCGCCCTCGCGGCGATCGGCGTGAGTGCGCTCGCCGCCGGGACGGCCTCCGCCGCCACGGTGTCGGCGAACGTCGTCTACACGACGCATCCGGACAAGCGCGCGTGCGACGCCCTCGTGGCGCCCGGCGAGCCCGCGCTCCCGCCCTGTCACCTCGTCGTGCAGAACACCGACGGCGCCGGGGCGCAGATCACCAGCGGCGGCGCGAACGACGTCGACCCGTCCTGGTCCCCGGACGGCACGAAGATCGCCTTCGCGCGCAACAGCGGCAGCGGCTTCGACATCTACACGGTGAACGCGAACGGCTCGGGGCTGCAGCAGCTCACGGCCTCCAACGGCCGCGACGACCGCTACCCGACGTGGTCGACCGACGGCACCCGCCTGGCCTACAGCGGCTACGCCGGCGCCACGGGCGGCAAGCAGATCCTGACGATGCCTTCGGCGGGCGGCGCGAGCACGGCCATCCCCGGCAGCGGCGGCGGCGACCAGCCCGCGTTCAACCCGGACGGCACCCGGGTCGCGTACACCGCCCCGGAGATCGCCGCGGGCTCGCTGACCCCCAACGACGAGATCTTCGTCTCCGACCTCAACGGCGCGAACCGCCGCAACCTCACGAACAACGCCGGGACCTCCGATCGCTACCCGGCCTGGGACCCGAGCGGCAGCCGCATCGCCTTCCGGCGCTTCACCCCGCCGCCGGCCCCGGTGTCGCAGCGCCAGCTGTTCACGATCGACTGCGCCGACAACGGCTGCCGGGGCGGCGCGCCCGGCATCACCGACCTCTCGCCGCAGCTGGGCGACGGCCGGGCGGCGTCCTGGTCGCCCGACGCGAAGTACCTGACGTACGTCCGATACCCGACCAGCGGCGGGGGCGAGATCTTCATCGGCTCGCTCGACGGGACGACGCTGCGCCCGACCCAGATCACGAGCAACGCGGTCAACGACGACGAGCCGCACTGGGCCAACGTCCCGGTGACGAGCTCGCCGGTCCCCGTCTCGAGCGGCGGCACCATGCCGACGAACACGACGGTCACGCCGGCCTCGAAGCCCGCGGGCGGCACGATCACCGTCGGCGGCGGCACGGTCAACGGGCGCCGGGCGCTCGGCCTGAGCCTGCTCGTGCCCCGGCAGACGCTCAAGCGCCACAAGACGCTGCGCGCCTACGTCCGCTGCTCCCGCACCTGCACGGTGAGCGGCGGCGCCAAGGCCAAGGTCCGCACCGGGAAGAAGGCCAAGACCGTGCGGCTCTACAAGGTCCGCAAGAAGGCCCGTGCGAACCGGCGCACCCGCATCACGATCCGCATCCCGGCCAAGGCGCTGCGCTCCGTGCGCGGCACGCTCAAGCGGCACCGCAAGGTCGTCATCACCCTCAGCCTCTCGGCGCGTACGGCCGCCGGCGAGTTCACGCCCGCCGCGACGAGCCGGCTGACGCTGAGGCGCTGACGGGCCGCGTGGGGACCCCCCACCGCGCGGCCGGGCAGCCGGGCCGGGGAGGAGCACCGGAACCGCTCCGAGCCGGCCAGGGCACCCACGGCGCACCGGACCGGGCCACGATGGCCTGGTCCGGTCGTCGTTGACGCGAGCGCCGCTCGGCTGGGGCGGGCGGGGCGCGGGAGGAGCTCTCAGTCACGCGCCGAAGGACGACATTGACGCTGAAGGCCCGCGGGTACCGTGCCGATGAGGACCTGTGCCCCGCTTCGGCCCCCGCATGACGACGCCACCGGCCCCGTACCCGCCCGTCGAGCCCGAGGGCCCGTTCCTCGTCGAGGCGCCGCCGTCCCCGCAGGCGGCCGTGCTGCTCGACCGGCTCGTGGATCCCGACGCCGGCACCCGCGAGCGCGCCGCGCGGGCCCTGGGCGAGCTCCGCGAGCCGGCGGCGATCGACGCCGTCGTGGCCGCGGCCCTCCGCGAGCCCGGCCGGCTGGGCCTGGTGTGGGCGCTCACCCAGTTCGCCGACGCGCGCGTCGTCCCGCCGCTCGTGCGGGCGCTGCGCGCCCCGCAGGAGACCGTGCGGGCGCTGGCGGCCGGCAAGCTCGGCGACGTCGGCGAGGCCTCCGCGGGCCGCGCGGTGACGCTGGCCGCCGCGGTGGCGCCGCTCGTCGCGGCGCTGCGGTCCGAGCGCTCCGAGGCCGTGCGCGAGCAGGTCGCCCGCGCGCTCGGCCTCACCGGCGACCCGGCCGCGGTCGACCCGCTCCTGGCCGCCCTGCAGCACGACCGCGGGCCCCACGTGCGCGAGGCCGCCGCCGAGGCCCTCGGTCGCCTCGGCGACGCCCGGGCGGCCACCGCGCTGGCCATCGCGCGCGACGACGGTCACATCGCGGTGCGCCGCGCCGCGCAGGCCGCCCTGGCGCGGCTCGGCCGCCGCTAGTCCTACCCTGGCCGCCCGGACCACGGCGGGACCGCACCCGCAAGCCGGCCGCCCGCCGCCCCGTACTCCCCGTGCGGCCTGGCGGGCCGTCCCTCCGCCCATGCGCCTCCTCCCCGGCAAGGTCGCCCTCACGCTCCTCGTCCTCGTCCTGCTCGGCCTGACTGCCGCCGCCCTCCTGCGGGGGCCGGATCGCGAGGAGCCGAGCCGCCTGACCCTCGCACGGCCGGCGCCTGCCTACGGCACCGGCGCGCCGGGCTCCGAGCGGCGGCCCGTCGTCGTCCGCGTCGGAGCAGGGACCGACGGCCGGAGCCGCCTGCGCGTCGGCATCACCCACACGCAGATCAGCCTCGAGCCCGACGGCGACCCGGCGGCCCTCGCCCGTGCCCGGGCCGCCCTGCGGCCGGTCGCGGCGCTGCAGAACCAGCACCTCTACGGCTGGGGCGCGCGCAACCCGGAGCCGTCGCCGGGCGTCTTCGACTGGCGGTCGCTCGACCGTCGCGTCGAGGTCATGCGCCGGCTCGGCACGACGCCGGTGATCACGCTCTGCTGCGCGCCGGACTGGATGACCCGGCTGGGGACGCCCACGAGCCACTACCCCCTCCTCCCGCCGACCGAGGCCCACGTCCGGGACTTCGCCGACCTGGCGGCGCGGGTCGCCCGGCGCTACCCCGACGTCCGCCGCTTCGTCGTGTGGAACGAGATGAAGGGCCTCTGGGACCCGCAGGCCCGCGCGTGGGACGTCCAGCGCTACACCCGGCTCTACAACGCCGTCCACGACGCGCTGAAGGCCGTCGACCCCGGGATCCTCGTGGGCGGCCCCTACCTCAACGTCCGCGGCACGGGCTCGCGCAGCCTCGGGCGCCACGGCCACCAGACGGCCGATCCGCTGCTGCGGGCCGACCGCGCGGTGCTGCGCTCCTGGCTCGCCCACAGCCACGGCGCCGACTTCGTGGCGATCGACCGCAACGTCACGCCGGTGCACGATCCCAACCACTACTCGCGCTTCGAGCAGCTCCAGCTCGCCCGGTGGTTCGGGGAGGTCGCGCGCGAGGTCCGCGGGATGACCCGCCTGCCGGTGTGGTGGACCGAGGGCCACATGGACCCCGAGCGCGGGGCGGGCTTCCGCGCGGCGGCCACGGCGACGATGCTCCTCGAGCAGGTCCGCGGCGGCGCCGCGGCCAGCCTGCTCTGGGGCCCGCAGGCGGTCGCGGGCCGCAGCGGCCGCGTCAACGCCTTCAGCCTGGTCTCGGACCCGTCGCGGCCCGGCGGCGGGCGGCCGGAGCCGCCCCTGCGCGCCGCCCGGCTCGTGGCCCGGACCTTCCCGCCCGGCACGCCCCTGCGGCCGGTCCGGGCCTCGGCGCCGCTCGTGGAGGCCCTGGCCTCCCCCCGGGCCACGATGCTCGTCAACCTGCGGGCCCGGACGACCTGGGTCCAGGTCGGCGGCCGGGCCCTCCAGCTGGCGCCGTACGCGGTCTCGGTGACGAAATCTTCACACCCGTAAGAACGGGCGGCGACGGGCCGTAGAGAGGGGGCAAGTCGACCGACCGGCCCCGCCCGCATGAGGCGTGGCGCCGCCGCAAGCGAGGAGAAGATGGACCGTCACACGGACCACCGGGGGGGCATCTCCGGCACCATCACGGATGAGAGCGCAGAGCTGATCGACGATCGGGTCCTGCGTCCGGCTGGCCCGCGTCTCGCGGCCGCCGGCAACGGACCGCTCCGGAACCGCCCGGTGCGGGAGACGGTCAGCCTCGTCATCCCGACCATGAACGAGGCCCGCAACATCGCCTGGGTCCTCCGGCTCCTGCCGGACTGGATCGACGAGGTCGTGCTGGTCGACAAGTCGACCGACGGCACCGTCGACGTCGCCCGGGCCGTGCGCCCGGACATCGTCGTCGTCCACGAGGAGCGCCCCGGCAAGGGCGCCGCGCTCCGGCGCGGCTTCCGCGAGGCCCGCGGCGACTTCGTGATGATGATCGACGCCGACGGCAGCATGGACCCGGCCGAGATCCGTCGCTACATGGAGCGCCTGGCCGAGGGCTACGACCTCGTCAAGGGCTCGCGCTTCCTGGACGGCGGGGGCTCGGAGGACATCAGCCACATCCGCCAGGCCGGCAACCGCGCCCTCCTGACGCTGGCGAACATCCTCTACGGCCGCCGCTTCAGCGAGCTCTGCTACGGGATGATGGCGTTCCGCGCCGAGCGGCTGGACGACATGGACCTGCGCTCCGACGGCTTCGAGATCGAGACCGAGATGGTCGTGCGGTCCTGCCGCGCCGGCCTGCGCATCGCCGAGGTGCCGAGCTTCGAGCTCCCGCGCCGCTACGGCGAGTCGAACCTGAGCGCCTGGCGCGACGGGCGCCGCGTCCTGAAGACCATGCTCGCCGAGCGCGTCGGGATCCGCCCGCGCAAGCGGCAGCACGAGGAGCCCGTCCTGGCCGAGCTGGCCGTGGCCGAGCTCGCCGTCGGCGGGGTCGCGACCGCGGAGGTCACCGCTTCGACGTCCTGACGTCCTGTCCGGACGCGATGGGGCGTCGGGCGGCCCGGTGGCAGGACCCGGCCGCTGAGGCCGCCCGACCGCCCACCCCGACCACCTCTCCTCTCCAATGGCTCAGACCATCACCACATCGCACGCAGCACCGGCGCCCGTCCAGACGGGCGCCGTGCACGCCAAGGACGTCTCCGTCGTCGTGTGCGCCTACACCGACGAGCGCTGGGACGACCTCCTGGCGGCCGTCGCCTCGCTGCGGTCGCAGACCGCGGTCCCGGGCGAGATCATCGTCGTCATCGACCACAACGACGACCTGCACGCCCGCCTGAGCGCCACGGCGCCCGAGGGCGTCCTCGCGATCACCAACGTCGAGCAGCGCGGCCTGTCCGGCGCGCGCAACAGCGGCCTGGCCGTCGCCGCGGGGTCCGTGGTCGCGTTCCTCGACGACGACGCCGTGGCGGAGCCGGACTGGCTCGAGCGCATGCTGAGCGCCTACGACGACCCGGCCGTGATCGCGGTCGGCGGCCCGGCCGAGCCGGCCTGGGACGGCGGACGCCCCCCGTCCTTCCCGGACGAGTTCAACTGGGTCGTGGGCTGCACCTACCGCGGCCTGCCCACGACGACCGCGCCGGTGCGCAACCCGGTCGGCGCCAACATGTCCTTCCGCCGCGAGGTCTTCGAGGCCGTCGGCGCCTTCACGCACGGCATCGGCCGCGTCGGCAAGCGCCCCGTCGGCTGCGAGGAGACGGAGTTCTGCATCCGTGCGCAGACCCGCTTCCCCGAGGGCGTCATCCTCTACGAGCCGACCGCGCGGGTCCGCCACCGCGTCCCCGCGGCGCGCGCCGACTGGGCCTACTTCCGCGCCCGCTGCTACGCCGAGGGCCTCTCGAAGGCGCTCGTGACGCAGGTCGCCGGCCGTGGTCCCGCCCTGGCCTCCGAGCGCACCTACACGATGCGGACCCTGCCCGCGGGCGTGCTCCGGGGCGTCCGCGACGGCCTGCGCGGCGACGTCGCCGGCCTCTCGCGGGCCGCCCACATCGTCGCCGGCCTCGTCCTGACCGCCTCCGGCTACGCCGCCGGGACCGCGGCCGGGCGCTTCAACCGCATCGAGGCGCCGCGGTGAGCCGCGCCGACTTCGACCTCCACGGCCTCGTCCGGATGTCCGTGCAAGGCCCCGCCGCCCCGCAGCTGCGCGACATGTTCGCCGGCTTCCTCGTCGACGAGGTCGCCGATCCCAACCTGACCGTCGACGACCGCCTCGTCGAGACCCCCGGCGCGGCCCTGGCCGACGACGGCGACCGCTTCACCGCGACGACGATGCACCTCGAGGGCCCCGAAGGTCCAGGTGGAACGCGAGGGCGACGCCTTCCGGGTCCACGGCGCCGGCGAGCTGCTGACGACGGTCCTGCCCCTCGTCGACCGCGTCGCGGTCCGGGGCGGCGCGGCCATGGTCCACGCCGCGACGGTCGAGCACGAGGGCCACGGCGTCCTCCTGGCCGGCACCGGCGGCGCGGGCAAGACGAGCACCGTCGCGAAGCTCGTCCAGGGCGGCGACACGCGCCCGATGGGCGACGACTGGGCCTTCCTGGCGGGCGACGGGCGCCTGCTCGGGTTCGCCAAGCCGCTGCTCGTCCGGCCCCACCACCGCGGCCTGTACCCCCACCTCTTCAAGCCCGGCACGAAGAAGAAGCCGATGATCCCGCCGGCGCTGGCCGGCCCGATGGGCCGCCTGGCCACGGCGGTGCACCCGACGATCGTCCGCTATCCCCGCGCGGCGCGCGTCCTCCGGCGCTGGTCGCCCGAGCACCTGATGGTGGGGCTCCAGGACGCCTTCCCGCAGACGCCCGTCGCGACCGAGGCCCCGCTGGCCGCGGCGATCTTCGTCGAGCGCGTGGAGCAGGAGCTCGTGACCGCCGAGCAGGTCGACGCGTCCTGGATGGCCGCCCGGCTGCTGGGGAACTTCCACGACGAGCTGCCGCGCTTCTCCAAGGTGCTGCTGGACAAGCTCTGCGCGACCGGGCTCGACGCCCAGCACGAGCTCTTCGGCGAGAAGGAGCGGCTCCTCGCGCAGGGGCTCGAGCACGCCTCCTGCACGCTCCTGCGCGTCCCTGCGACCCTGTTGGCAGACGAGGCCTCCGACGTGATCTCCGCGCACGTGCGCGCGGCGGTCCCGGCCGGGGTGCCCGCGTGATGGACAACCCCGACGGAGAGCAGACCCTCCCGATGCCTGCAGCCCTGGACGTCTCGGTCGTCATCCCGGTGCGCAACGCCGAGGGCCTGCTCGAGGAGTGCCTGGCGTCCGTGGCCGCGTCCGGGCCGGCCGAGGTCATCGTCGTCGACGGCATGTCCACCGACGGCACGCTCGACATCGCCCGCCGTCACGGCGCGACGATCCTCTCCGACGAGGGCAAGGGCCTGCCCTACGCGCGCCTGCTGGGCACGCAGCACGCCCGGACACGGCGCGTGCTGCTGCTCGACGCCGACGTCATCCTGCCCGAGGGCTCGCTGGCCGCGCTGCTGGCCGAGTTCGAGGAGGGCGGCTACGCCGCCCTGCAGGCAGGCCAGAACAGCGTCGGCGGCCCGGGCTACTGGGGCCAGGCGCTCGCGTACCACCACCGCACGGGCCGCAGCAAGAACTGGTTCGGGCTCGTGTGCACCATCTTCGAGCGCGACGTCCTGCTCGAGCACGGCTTCGACGCCTCGTTCCTGTCGGGCGAGGACATCGAGCTCCGCTGGCGCCTGCAGCAGCACGGCTCGCGCATCGGCGTCTCGCAGCGCACGGTCGTCACCCACCGCTTCGGCGACGGCTTCGGCTTCGCCGTCGACCAGTGGCTCATGGACGGCAAGGGCCTCATCCGCATGGTCGCCAAGCACCGCCTGCGCGGCCTGCCGCTGCTCGTCCTCCCCCTGGCGGGCGCCGTCCGCGGGATCCTGCTCGCGCTCGCGAAGCGCCAGCCCCGCTGGGTGCCCTACTTCCTCTGCTACGGCGTGGGCAACTACGTCGGGATGCTGAAGGCCCGCGGCGCGTGAGCCGCCCGGCCTCGGCAGCCGCGCTGTTGCGCGACGTCCGCTGGCCCACCACGGCCCGGCGTGCGCGCGCCGGCGCCCGCACCCTCCCGATGGCGCAGAACTCCGTCGCCCTCATCCTCGCGAAGGTCGCGACGATGGGCCTGGGGTTCCTGTTCTGGCTCGTCGCCGCGCGGCTCTTCGCCCCCGCCGACGTCGGCCTGGCCTCGGGCGCCGTCTCGGCGATGATGCTCATCACCCAGCTCGCCCTCTTCGGGGTGGGCTCGGCCGTCATCTCGCTCTACCCGGCCCGCAAGGACGACCCGTCGGGGCTGCTCGACGGCGCGCTGACGATCGTCAGCGGCGCCGCGCTCGTGGGCGCGGCGATCTTCCTCGTCCTCGCCGCGACCGTCCTGCAGAACCTCCAGGTCGTCGCCGAGCAGCCGCTCTTCGCGATCGGCTTCGCGCTCATGTGCGTCCTGGGGACGGCGGGCATCGTCCTCGACCAGACCTCGACGGTCCTGCGCCGCGGCGACCAGGTCCTCGTCCGCGGCGTCCTCAACGGCCTCGTCTCGCTCATCGGCCTGCCGCTCGTCCTGCTCCTGCCGAGCGGCCAGCAGGCCCAGGCCATCTTCGACGTCTGGGTCTTCGGCGCGGTGGTCATGTGCGCCTGGGCCGCCGTGCAGCTGCGCCGCACGGTCGCCGGCTACCGCCCCCGGGCGCGCACGGCCGGGATGTCGCGCGAGCTCATGACGGTCGGGCTGCCCAACCACCTGCTGACCCTGGCCGACCGCGCGCCCGCGCTGCTGCTGCCGGTCCTCATCACCGAGCTCCTCTCGCCGACCCAGAACGCCTACTGGTACGCGGTCTGGATGATGGCCTGGGTCGTCTTCATCATCCCCGTCCAGGTCGGCATGACGCTCTTCGCCGAGGCCTCGCACGGCTCCAAGCCGCTGGGCGTGCTCGTCCGCCAGGGCGTCAAGCACGCGCTCGTGCTCGGCGTCGGCGCCGCCGTCGTCCTCGAGCTCGCGGCGCCGCTGGCCCTGTCGGTCCTCGGCCACCGCTACGCCGACGCCGGCACGGCCCCGCTCCGGATCCTGCTCATCTCGCTCGTGCCGATGACCTTCGTGCAGGCCTACTACGTCGTCGGCCGCGCGCGCCGGCGCCTGACCGAGGCCACGATCGCGGCGACCGTGACGGGCGTGGCCGGCGTGACGGCCGCGGCGTTGGCCGGACAGGCGTACGGTCTGGAGGGCGTCGCCATCGCCTGGGTGGTCGTGCAGCTCCTGGCCGGGGGCTGGGCGGCGGCACGGCTGGCCGTCATCGCCCGCGCCGGCGGCGTGTCCGCCACGACCACCGCGTCGCTCCCATGACCTTGACCGAGCTCGAGCCCGTCACCACCCCGGCCGTCGACGCCCCGGCGCCGCCGGCCGCGGTCGGTCGCGCGCGCCGCCGCGTCTCCGCCGGCGTCGCCGGCCCGGTCCTGCTCGTCGCGGTGTCGCTCGTCCTGTGGGCCCTCTCGCTCGACCGGGTCGACCCGGCCGACATCAACGACCTCGGGCTCGTCTCCGTCCTGCCGGCGACGTTCTACGCCGCGCTGGTCGTCCTGGTCGGCAGCTTCTCCTGGACGCTGGCCACGCGGCGCGCCCCGGGCTGGCTCTACCTCGCCCACGTCGGCGCGCTGGTGCTCATGCTGCACGGCACCCCGGCGATCATCGAGGAGGTCCCCCGCTTCGCCGTGACCTGGCGCCACGCGGGGATCACGGACTACATCGTCCAGCACGGCAGCGTCGACCCCGGGATCGACGCCTACTTCAACTGGCCGGGCTTCTTCATCCTCTGCGCGACCTTCCAGGAGCTCGCCGGCCTGGGCTCGCTGACGGGGCTCGCGCGCTGGGGCTCGCTCTTCTTCGAGCTGCTGTACCTCGCGCCGCTGCTCATGATCTTCCGCGGCTTCACGCGCGACCGCCGCGTCATCTGGGCCGCCGTCTTCCTCTTCTACGCCACGAACTGGATCGGGCAGGACTACTTCTCGCCGCAGGCCGAGTCGCTCTTCCTGTTCCTCGTCATCGTCGGCATCGTCGTCCGCTGGTTCCCCGCGCCCGCGCCCGCCGGGAGGCCCGCGACCGCTGGCCGGCCTGGGCGGCCAGCGGGCCGCGCTCATGGCCACCCTGATCGTCGTCTTCGCCGCGATCGTCCCGAGCCATCAGCTCACGCCGCTCATGGCGCTCATCGGCGTCGCGGCGCTCGTGGTCTTCAAGCGCTCCGACGCCCGCGGGCTGCCGACGCTCATGGCGGTCATGATCGCCGCCTGGGTCGTCTTCATGACCGTGGCGTACCTGTCGGGCCACATCGAGAAGATCACCGGCAGCGTCGGCGTCGGCCAGAGCGTCGGGGCCAACGTCAACGACCACGTCGCCGGGTCGGCCCAGCACCTGCTCGTCATCAAGGTCCGCCTCGCGCTGGCCGGCGGGCTGTGGGCGCTCGGCGCGCTCGGGTTCTGGCGGCTGTGGCGCCACGGCCGCCGGCCCTGGACCGTCGCGCTGCTGGCCGCGGCCCCGCTCGGTCTGCTGCCGCTGCCCTACGGCGGCGAGCTGCTCCTGCGCGTCTGCCTGTTCTCGCTGCCCTTCACCGCGTTCCTCGTGGCCTCGCTGGCCTTCGCCGACCGGCGTGGGGCGGCGGCTCTGCGGCGCGCCGCGGCCGTCTCCGGGCGTCGTGCTCCTCGGCCTGATCGGGGCGTTCCTCGTCGCCCGCTACGGCAACGAGCGCATGGATGCCTTCACCTCCGACGAGGTGTCGGCGGTCCAGGTCGCCTACGACGTCGTGCCCGACGGGGCGGTCCTCATGGCGGGCGGGACCAACACGCCGTGGAAGTTCGAGCGCTACCGGGACGTACATCACAAGGTGCTCCTCGGAGATCCGCTCTTCCGCGAGCAGGACCCGCTGGCCCTTGGGCCGGGCCCGCTGGCCGACGCCGTGGCGGCCTCGCTGCGCCGTGCGGCGGGCCGGCGCACGGCGAGCTACCTCCTGCTCATGCGCAGCCAGGACGCCGGCGCCGAGCTGCTCGGGACCGTGCGTCCCGGCGTGCTGGAGCACGTCCGTGCCGCCGTCGCGCGCTCCAAGGAGTTCAAGCCGGTCTACGTGACCCCGGACGCCCAGCTCTACCGCCTGCCCGGCGCCCTCCCGGAGGCCGCGCGATGACGCGCTCCTCGGACCTGCGGGCCCTCTGGCCCCCGGTGCTCCTCTTCTCGGCCCTCCTGGCGGGCGTGCTGGCCTTCGCGAACCTCGACTCGCCGCTGCGGGCTGTCATCGTGCTGTGGTTCATGCTCGTGTGCCCCGGCCTCGCGCTCATCCGCCTCGCGCACCTGGCCGACCCCGTGGCCGAGCTGGCCGTCGGCGTCGCGCTCAGCGTCGCCCTGGCGACGGTCGTCGCCGCCGCGCTGCTGTACGCGGGCGCGTGGTCGCCGCAGGCCGTCCTCGGCGTCCTCATCGCCGCGACGGTCACCGGCGTCGGCCTCGACGTGGGACGGCGGCGGGCATGATCTCCTACCTCGGCGACCTCGGGTCGAGCGCCGCGGCGGGGATCGTCGTCGTCGTGCTGCTCATCGTGCTGCTCGTCGAGCGCGAGGTCCTCCGCGCCGCCGGCGGCGCCCAGGCGACCGCGCGCATGCGCGCGCTGACCGTCGCCAGCCTGCCCCTGCTCGTCACCGCGCTGGCCGTCATGGCCACGCGCCTGGCCAACCTCAACGGCTGATGGCGACGAGCGCCAGTCCCCTCGTCCACGGCCGCTCGCGCGCGCGGACCCGCACCGCGACCGCGCTCGGCGCGCTGCCCCTCTACGCGCTGGCGATCGCCGCCGCCGAGGTCCTCGCGGCGCTGCGCGACCCGGTGGCCGCGGCGGTCGTCGACGGCCTGCTCGTCTTCGCGCTCGTCAACCACTGGGCGCTGACGGCCCCCACCGACGCGCAGTCCGCCCGCGAGCGGGCGCGCACGATCCGCGACGTCCTGCCGGCCCTGGCCGTCATCCCGCTCATGCGGCTCGTGAGCCTGGCGATGCCGCTCGGGAACCTGGCCGCCGTGGACCGGCTCCTGATCCTGGGCGCGTGCCTGCTGCTCAGCGCGCTGCTCACCGCGCGCCTGCTGCGCCTGACGCCCGCCCAGCTCGGCCTCGAGGTCGGGCCCTGGCCGCGGCAGGCGGCCATCGCCGCCGCCGGGGTGCCGCTCGGCCTCGTCGCCTACCTGCTGCTCGACCCGGCCCCGATGAGCGGCGGCCCCGCCGTCCTCGCCGCCCGGGCGCTGGCGCTCGTGGTCCTCGTCGGCCTCTCGGGCGAGCTCCTCTTCCGCGGCCTGCTGCCCGCGACCCTGCCGGGCCGCGCCGGCCTCGTCCTGGCCACCGCCCTCTTCGCGGTCGTGCAGCTCAGCACGCGCGACGCCGGCTTCATCGTGCTCATGGCCGTCGCCGGCGCCGGCTTCGGCCTGGCCCGCCAGCGCACCGGCTCGATCTCGGGCGCCGGCATCGCCCACGGCGTCCTCGTCGCCGGCCTCCTCGTCGGCTGGCCCGCCGTGCTCGGCCACGACTCGGGGACGACGACGCACCGCGGTCACGCCCGCCCGGCCGCCACCTCCACCCCGCTGACGGTGCCGTCCGCCGCCGAGAAGCAGGCCGCCGCCGCCAAGAGGGCCGACGCCGCCGCCCGCGCCAAGGCCGCCGCGGCCCACCGCCGCGCCGTCGCCCACCGCCGCGCGGTCGCCCACCGCCGCGCCGTGGCCCAGCGCCGCGCCGCCGCCCGTCGCCGGGCCGCCGCGGCCCGTCGCCGCGCCGCCGCCGCTGCCGCGGCTGCCGCCGCCCGCCGGAGCACGCCGGCCGCGGCGAGCCCGCGCCGTTCGACGACGCCCGTCGACCAGCACGCCCCGCACCACCACCACGACGCCCCCGGCCCCGCAGCGCACCGCGCCGCCGGTCGTCTCGCGTCCGGCCCCCACGCCGTCCCGATCGCCCGCCCCGACCCGCCCGTCGTCAGGCAGCAGCGGCAGCGGTGGTGGCGGCGGCGGTCCGGCCATCGTCAGCGACGGCTGACGCCCACCGCCGCAGCGCAGCAAGTTCCGGACCTCCCACGACGTACTGCAGGACGGGCGGCCGGGTTCCGTCGCGACCGCCCCACCACCTTCGAGCACACAGGTCCATGTCCCACCGCTTCAGCCCCCTCCGCCTCGTCCTGACCGCCCTCCTGACGGCCTGCGCCGCGCTCGCCCTCGGCGCGACCTCCGCCCTTGCCACCGTCACGATCTCGCCGTCGCCGGCGTCGCCGACCTCGAGCGACCCGGTGACGTTCACCGCCAGCAGCGACCAGCCCCTCGTCAACCCGACGTACGAGTGGACCCTGGACGGGACCGTCCTCGGCGCCGACCGGGAACTCGATCACGCGCACGCTCGCCCGCGGATCCCACTCCGTGTCCGTGACCGCCACGGGCGTCGCCGGCGGGACCGACAGCGGCTCGCTCAGCAACTTCGACGTGTCCAACAGCCCGCCGGACCCGCCGACCATCACCGGTCCGGCGAGCGCCGTGGTCGGCCAGCCCGTGACCTTCACCGCCAGCGGCAACGACGCCGACGGCGATCCGCTCCAGTTCTTCTGGGGCATGCCCGCCGGCTGCGCCGCCAGCGGCCCGCGGCCAGCCCAACCAGGGCGCGACGATGACGTGCACGTTCGGCGCGCCGGGCCAGGCGTCCATGTCCGTGGGCTCGACCGACGGCATCGATCCTTCGACCGGCTCCGGGACGAAGGTCGTCCAGGTCGTCGCCGCCAACCAGCTTCCGGTCGCGAGCTTCACCTTCTCGCCGAGCGCTCCGCGCGTCGATCAGCCGATCACGCTGACGTCGACGTCGACCGACCCCGACGGCAGCATCGCCTCGTACGCCTGGGACTACGACAACAACGGCACCGTGGACTCGACCTCCGCGAGCCCGACCGTCCGCTTCGGCACGCCCGGTCAGCATCCGGTCAGGCTCACCGTCACCGACGGCTCGGGCACCCCCGCCGAGGTCGTCCAGAACATCCCGGTCGGCCAGCCGCCGACGGCGGGCTTCACCTTCAGCCCGGTCGCGCCGGTCGCCCCGTCGATCGTGACGTTCACGTCGACCTCCACCGACCCCAACGGGTTCGTCGCCAGCGTCGACTGGGACCTCAATGGCGATGGGGTGTTCGACGACGCCCAGGGCAACGTCGTCTCGCACGCCTATCTGACCGCCGGCACGTACCACGTCTCCGTCCGTGCGACGGACAACGAGGGCATCGCGAGCATCTCGTCTCAGACGATCACGGTGGGGACGGCTCCGGCGAACCCACCGACGCCGACCGTGACCGGCACTCCGACCGCGCCGATCGTCACGCCGAAGATCTCGCTCCTCAACGCCCGCGTCGCCTTCGCCGGCCGCCGTCAGCGCTACGGCGTCTGGCTCTCGAACCTCCAGGTGACCGGACCACGCGACGCCAAGGTCAGCGCGACGTGCCACGGCAAGGGCTGCCCGCGCCGGATCAAGTCCTTCAAGGTCGGCAAGGGGGGCAAGGCTCGCGTCAAGGCGCTCGAGCGCCGGACCCTGCGGGTCGGAGTGCGCATCGTGATCCGCGTCACCAAGACCGGTGCGTACGGCAAGTACACCCGCATCTCGGTCTACAAGAGGCACAAGTACGCGAACGTCGAGCGCAAGGACTCCTGCGTCTTCGGCTCGCGCATCAAGCGCTGCCCGGTCATCGCCACCGCGTGAGCGCCGCGGCCGGCGACCCGCCCCGGCCCAGGGCCGATGACGGCCGCGACCTGCTCTTCCTGAGCGACCTGCACCTCGCGGCCGGGTCGGCGGGGCTCGTCGACCGGTTCACCCACGACGCGGCGCTCGTGCGGCTGCTGGGGCGCTTCGACGCCGACGCCCCGCTCGTGCGCGTCGTCCTGCTCGGCGACTTCGTGGACTTCATCGAGGCGGCGCCGGAGGCCGGGCCGCTCGATCCCTCCGACGCCGAGACGCTGCGACGCCTGGACGCGATCGTCGCCGCCCACCGGACGGTGTTCGACGCCTTCGGTCGCTTCCTGGCCCTCGGCGGCGCGCTGACGGTGCTGCCCGGCAACCACGACGTCGAGCTCACGCGCGCCGCCGTCCGCGCGCGGCTGCGCGAGCACCTCGTCGGCGACGCGCCCGACCCGGCGGTCGCCGCCCGGGTCGAGGTGCTCCCCTGGTTCCTGCACATCCCCGGCGTCGTCTACGCCGAGCACGGCAGCCAGTACCACGACCTCAACGCCTTCCCGACGCTCCTGGCCCCGTGGTGGACGGGCGCGGAGGTCGAGCACCCGATCGGCTCGCTGCTCGGTGCCCGCGACGCCGCCCCGCGCGGCCGCGGCGTCGTCGCGCGGCTGAAGGCCCTCGGCGCGCTGGCCGTCCCCGCCGCCCGCGCGGCGCTGCGCCAGGCCTGGTTGCGCCACGGCCCTCCTGCGGCGCGCTACCGCGACGCGATCCTGACCGCCGAGGCACAGGCCAGCGGCCTCGACGTCACGACCCTGCGGGGCATCCACCGCCTCTCGGAGGCCGGCCTGCCCAGCGTCGCGCGCCGCATGCTGCGCCTCCTCGGCCGGCGGGCCCGCGCCGGCGTCCCCACGCGGACCCCGGTGGACCCGTCGACGCCGGCCACGGTCGACGAATGCCTGATGGAGGCGGCCCGCGGCATCGACCGCCAGCTCGTCGCCGACCGGGCCGAGGTCGCGTTCATCGTCATGGGGCACTCCCATCGCCCGGCCGTCCGCCCGCTCGGGCAGGCCGCCGCCTCGCCCTGGTTCATCAACTCGGGAGCCTGGACGAGCAGGAAGCGCCCGCCGGCGCTGTCGTGCGTCTGGCTGTGCCGCGGCGGCGCGCGGGGGCCGATGGCGACGCTGGAGGCCTGGGACGAGGGCACCGGCCGCCTGCACCCGATCGGCAACCGGCTCCAGGCGGCCCGCCGGCCCCAGGGCCTCGCCCGGGTGGTGGCCGCCGACGGCGGCGGCCGGCGCCGCGGACCGGCCGAGCAGCCCCGCCCGCGCCGCGGCCTGCGCCGCTTCAGCGCGGTCCGCGACCGTGATCGCGACCCGGGCGCCTAGCGCGGCGCCTGCGTCCCCGAGGACCCGGGCCCGTGGGCCGCAGACGACGCCTCGCGTCCGCACCCTTCCTCGTCCGCCAGGGCGGAGCACCCGCCGTCCCGACGGCGATCGTCGCCGGCCTTGTCGCGGCCGCCCTCGCGCTGACCTGTGCCGCGCCGGTGGACGCGGCCAGTGGGCGCCTCACGCGGTACCCGTACCTGACGGACCTCGTCACCTCGTCCGTCACCGTCAACTGGGCCACCGCGCGATCCGCGGCGGCCGGCACCGTGCGCTACGGGCGCGTGGGCACCGAGCGCTGCACCGCCCGGGTCGCGCGGGCGCGGCGATCGTCGATCCTCGTCGGCCGCGTGCCGCAGACGCAGTGGAGCGCCCGCCTGCGCCTGGCGCCCGACCAGCGCTACTGCTACCGCGTGCGGCTCGGCCGGCTGGACCTCCTCGGCAGGGACCCCGCGCCGACCTTCCTCAGCCAGCTGCCGCCACGGTCGTCCAAGCCCGTGACGTTCGCCGTCCTCGGCGACTGGGGCGCGGCGAGGGCGGACGGCAACCCCGGGCAGGCGGAGCTGCTGCGCCGGCTCGCCGGCAGCGACGCCCGGTTCGCGCTCGGCACCGGCGACACCGCGTACCCGTCGGGCTCGCAGCTGAACTACGGCGACCTGCGCCAGTCGGGCGCCGGCATCAGCGCCGTGTTCGGGCCGCTCTTCTGGCGCGCGCCGGGAGCGTCGCTGCCGCTGTTCAACGCGCTCGGCAACCACGGGTTCAACCGCACGCACCTGGCCGTCTGGCCCACGGCCATCGCGGCGTCGTCCTCGGGTGGGCGGTACGCGCTCGCCCGGCACTGCTGCGTCAACGGCACGAGCCCCGCGCAGTACCCCGACGCGTGGTACGCGTTCGACGCGGGCCCGGCGCGGTTCTACGTGCTCACGGCCGCGTGGCCGGACGGGAACCTCGGGCAGGCCACGGCCTACGAGGACGACTACGACGCGCACTGGCGCCCGACGAGCCCGCAGCGCCGCTGGCTGACGCGAGACCTGGCCGCCCACCCCTCAGGCCTGAAGTTCGCGGTGTTCCACCACCCGCTCTACGCGGACAACGCGACGGAGCCGTCCGACACCCACCTGCAGGGCCCGCGCAGCCTCGAGGGGCTGCTCGGCCGACACGGCGTCGCCATCGCGTTCAACGGCCACGCGCACATCTACCAGCGCAACGTCAAGCCGCACGCCGGCGGCCTCATCACGTACGTCAGCGGCGGTGGGGGCGGGCCGCCGCAGCCAGTCGGCCGGTGCTCGCCGGTCGACGCCTACGCCATCGGCTGGTCGACGCGCCGATCGCGCGGGAGCGCCTGCGGCGCGGCCTCCGCGCCGACGTCCGTCGCCCAGCTCCTGCACTTCCTCGAGGTGACGGCCACGCGATCGTCGGTCACCGTCGCGCCGACGGACTCGCGCGGGCGGACGTTCGACGTGCAGACCTACCGGGTCGAGCGGGGGCGGATCGTCCCCTGACGGCCGCCCGTCGACCTCAGCGCAGGTTCGAGCGCTGCTGGCCGAGCCCGGGCTCGGCGTCGTCGTGCCGGGAGGGCACGCCCGACACGTGCGCGCTCAGCTCGCGCAGCGTGAACTCCGGCGCCTCGCCGAACGTCCGCTGCAGCCGCAGCTCGAACACCCGGTACTGGCGCTGGGCGCGGCTGCGCCGGCCGCTGCGCAGCGCCGTCTCGAGCAGGAGGCGATGGACGTCGTTGTCGAACGGCTCCATCTCGGCGAGCTGCTCGAGGAAGGCCATCGCGGCGCGATCGTCGCCCCGGGCGACCGCGAGGTCGCTCAGCGCGCGCAGGAGCTGCGCGGCCTGGTCGCGGAGCTCCTCGCGCTCGCGCATGGCCCAGACCGCGTAGGGCTCGTCGGCGAGGAACTCCCCGCGGTAGAGCGCGAGGGCCTCCTCGAGCTTGGCCGGCGCCCAGGGCTCGTCGCGCGCGGCGGCGGCCAGCGCCTCGTCGGCGGCGGCGGCGAAGCCGTCCGCGTCGACCTCGACGAGCGCGGTGTTGAGCTCGTAGCCGCCCGCGCGCGCGACGAGGTAGCGCGACGGCGAGCCGCTGTCGCGGTGCGGCTCGAGGCGCTCGCGCAGGGCGTGGACCAGACGGCGCACCGTCCCGGTCGAGGTGAAGGGCGCGCCCGGCCAGATCGCCTCGGCGACCTCCTCGGACGTCGCGATCCGGCCGCGGCAGGCGAGCAGGAACTTCAGGAGCTGCCCGGGCCGCTGGTCGAGCCAGCCGGCCTCGGCCTGGACGGACGGGCCCTCGACGACGGTGCGCCCGAAGGTCGCGATCCGCAGCTTGCCGTCGTTCGGCGGCGCGTCGGTGCGTGGCGCCTCCACGACCTCGAGCGCGATGTGGCCGCCCTGGTCGTGCAGGGGCGTGGCGGTCAGCGTGACCCAGTCCCCGGCGCCCGGCGGGCGCACGCGGACGTGCTGGAGCGTCCGGCCGGCGTCGACGGTCGCCCGGGTGACGCACGGCGTCGGGCCGACCCGGCCCTCGCCGGAGTCCGCGCAGCCGAGCACCTCGCAGCAGGTCGCCCCGCCGCCGTCGGTCTCCGTGCGCGGGAGGTCGAGCAGCCGACGCATCTCCGCGTTGGCCGCCACCACGGTCCCGCTCGGGTCCACGACCATCAGGCCGTGCCCCACGCGGTCCGCGAGGACCTCCAAGATCTCCGCTTGGGCGGGCTGGATCCCCAGCCCGGTGCGGACGTCCCCCATGCTGCCCCCCACTGCCTGCTCGTTCTGACGGGTCACGTCACCGGAACTTGACGGGACCCCCGGTCGACTTCCTTGTGCTTCGCACTGTAGCGGGCCGGTCGGCGGAGCGGAACCATACGATTCCAATACTCCCCGACCGGCCTGGTCGGCCTCCCGTAACCGGTCTGTAACACCCTTGCCTCACAGTGCCGTCTCACAAGGATGCACAGGCCCCGTCCAGGGGGCCACACGATCAGGGGGGAAAACTCAATGTCCGTGTCGGGGGGCGCCGCGCGCAGCGCGGCCGACGACACCGTCCACGCGCTCTTCGCGTCGTCGCATGACGGCGTCGAGGACGACCGCCGGGAGCGCCGTGCCATCGCACGGGCCGCCGCCGGTGACCGCGACGGTCTGCAGTACCTGTACGAGCGCCACGCCTGGGGCGTCTACCGCCACGTGCGTCGCCACCTGCGCGACGACCACGAGGCCGAGGACGTCACCCAGCTGGTGTTCCTGAAGCTCATGTCGGACATCGGCCGCTACGACGCGCGCCGAGGCCGCTTCAGCTCTTGGCTGCTGTGCGTCGCGCGCAACGTCGCGATCGACCACCTGCGCAAGGCGCGCCCGATCCTCTCGGGCGAGACCGAGCACGGCGGCCCGGTCGACGAGGCCGGCCGCGATCGCCGCGGCGCGATCGTCGAGGCGCTGAGCGACCTGTCCGACGACCAGCGCAAGGTCATCGTCCTGCGCCAGCTCTACGGCCTCAGCCCGGCGGAGATCGCGGAGAAGATGGACCGGACCGAGGGCTCGGTGCACGCGCTGCACCACCGCGCCCGCGTCGCGACGCGGTCGAACCTCGTGCGCCTGAACGCCGCGCCGTCGATCCACCGCCGCGGCCGTCACCCGGCCGTGGCCGCCCACGCCGCGATCGAGCAGCCCGCCGCGGCATGACCACCGCGCGGACGGGCCGGGCGCTCGGTGAGCGCCCGGCCCTCGCCGTCGCCCTGGCCACGACGAGCGCCCGGACCGCTGAGCGGCTCGGTGAGCTGCTGCGCGGCGAGGGCCTGGACGCCACGGTCCACGGCGAGGACCTCCTCGATCCGGACGTCATCGTCCTCGCGCGCGGCGCCGAGGTCGGCGTCGACCGCCTCAGGACGCTGCGGCGCGACGAGCCGCAGGCGCCGATCGTCGTCGTGCTGCCGGCACGGCGCAGCACGGAGATGCGCTCGCTGCTCGAGGCCGGCGCGGCCGCGGTCCTGCTCGACGACGCACCCGACGAGCGCCTGGCGCTCGCGATCCGCGCCGTCCTGTCGGGCCTCATGGTCGTGCCGCAGGAGCTGCGGCGGTCGATGAGCCCGCCGTCGCTGTCGCACCGCGAGCGGCAGGTGCTCGGCCTCGTCGCCGCGGGCCTGACGAACGAGCAGATCGCGCGTCGGCTGTTCCTCGCCGAGAGCACGGTCAAGGGCTACCTCACGACGGCGTTCCAGCGCCTCGGGGTGCGCTCGCGCCGCGAGGCGACGAGCATCATCCTCGGCGCCGACGACGTCCTGCGTCGCCGGCTGACCGCGCCCGCCGCACCGCCCGGGACCTCGACGCCGCAGGCGCCGCAGGCCCCTCAGAGCGCGCGGGCGAGCGCCTGGCCGACCTGACGGGGGTCGGTCGGGAAGGGCGCCCGGACCTCGAGGACCCTCACACCGGCGAGCGCGCGCTCCAGGAGCGCGCGCTCGTCCTCGGCCATCCGCTCGCGCACGTCGGGCGCGGTCTCCGGCGCCGTCCAGCGGTAGCGGTCGTGCAGCTCGAAGATCGGGCGGCGCTCCATGTCCGCCGTGACGGCCAGCCGCCGTGCCACCCACGCCGGGTCGGCCGCGCGGACCTCCACCCCGGCGTCGTCGGGGACCGTCGTCAGCAGCGCGACCGCCCCCAGCGGCGCCCGCCACGGGGCCCCCGGGTCGTCGCCGCTCAGCCGGCGCAGCTCGGTCGGCGTGACCGAGATGCGGTCGGCCAGCGACACGAGCCGGTCGAGCGGGCCGGCGGCCCGGCCGCGCTGCAGCGGCGTCACGGCCCTGCGGGCCGCCGCCGCCACGGACAGGCGCCGCCGCGCGGCCTTCCCGAGGGCCGCGTCGAGCCGCGGCAGGTGCGCCAGCGTCCAGCCCCGGACGCCCACGCCGATCGGGAAGACCCGGGCCGTGCCGTCGGGCGCGAGCACCGTCCACTTGTCCGAGAGGAAGCGCGCGCCGTCCTCCATGAGGGCCAGCGCCGTCTCCGTCTTCCCGCTCTCCGACCAGCCGGCGACGAGCACCGCGCGGCCGTCGAGCACGACCGCCGCCGAGTGCGCGACGGCCGCGCCGCGGACGACGTGGCCGAGCTGCAGCACGGGGCGCACGAGCCCTGCGAGCGTCCGCCCGGTCGGGAAGCCCGCCTGGAGCTCGAAGCGCGCGGGCAGCTCGCCGACGCGCGGCAGCGCGCACGCGCGGTCGTGCTCGAGGAGGAAGAAGCGCTCCCCGTCGGTGCCCGTCAGCCGACCGTCGCGGGCGTCGCGCTGGAGGTCGGTGAACGCCCCCGGGCCGACCGGGTCGTGGGCCAGCACGACGTCGGGCGTCGCGTCCTCGGGCGCCGGGCCGCACGGGTCGAGCATGGCCTCGACGTCCGCCACGGCGTCCGGCTCGAGGCCCTCGACCGCCACGGTGAGGCCGGAGACGTCGAACGTGCGGCTCACAGGCCGAACGCGGCCCGCATCGACGGGGCCGACGCGGCGGCGCCGAGGTACGGGGACAGGCCCAGCAGCTCCTCGGTCGTGCGCAGCAGCGAGTAGTGCGTGAACGGGGCGCCCGACCGCGCCCCCCTGGGCGTCGACGGCGAGATGACGAAGGTCGGCACCTGCTGCGAGCTGCCGCCCTCGCTCTCGTCGAAGGTGACGAACACGACCGTCGAGCCGGACGCGTACTCGGGGGTGGCGACGATCTTCGGCAGGAACGAGGCCAGCCACGCGTCGCCGGTGCGGACCTCGGTCGTGCTGTCCGACTGCGTCGGGCAGGAGTGCATGTCGTGGCAGAGGTTCGGCGTCACGAACGTGAACCTCGCGGACAGGTCGGGCGTCGGCCCGAGCGGCACGTCGCGCTGCGCGCAGCCGGCGAGGTTCGCGTAGTACGTCGCCGGGTTGTGGCGCACGGCGTACGTGCCCGTGTTGCCGGGGTCGCAGGTCGACGGCATGTCCTCCTGCAGCGCGCGCCAGTCGCCGACCTGGGAGAAGATGCTCGGCACGGACAGGCGGTGCGAGGAGGGCCCGCTGTCGTCCGTGATCCCCTGGGTCCCGCCCGAGGTCATCGCGATGTAGTTCGGCAGGCTCGGGTGGGTCTCGGCCGAGAAGGCGGTCGCCAGGCCGCACTGGCCGGCCAGGGCGTTGAACGTCGGGGCGTTCGGGCTGCCGATGACCTGCTCGTACTTCTTGTTCTCGAAGACGACCCAGACGACGTGCCTGACCGGGGCGCCGGGAGCGCGCGCGCCGCACGGCGACCCCGCGGAGATCGCCGCCGGCGCCGGCGCGGGCACCGGCGCCGTGGTCGTCGGCGCGGGCGCGGTGGCGGAGCGGCGGACGACCACCGCGGCCCGGCGCGCCCTGCCGCGCAGGGAGCGGCCGCTGCGTCCGCTGCGCGCGCGGAGGAGGTACCGGCCCGCACCCAGGCGTCGCACGTGCCAGCGGAGGGCGACCCGGCCGCCCCGGCGGAGCCGGAACGTCCGGCGCGCGACGACCTTGCCGCGCCGCGTCAGGGTGAGGCGCAGGGCGTGGTCGCGCCGGGGGACGACCGCCTTGACGGTGAGCCCGCGCCTCGCGGCGGCCCGGGTCGTGACGTGGCGGGTGGCCCTGAGCCGCTGGACGCCGTGCGAGGCCGCGGACGCGGCGGCGGGCACGGCCAGCAGCGCGGCCGCGAGCGCCAGCAGCAGGGCGACGGCGTGAGGGCGCGTCCGTGGTCGGGCGGGGGCGGTCGACGGCATGCGGTGGTCCTCCAGGGTCCCGGGGCTGGGGCTCGGAGCGACAGGACGGTAGCCGAGTCCCCCTGTCCGGCACCTGAAGGCCGGAGGGCCCGGGCCGCCCGGGCACGCCCGCGCCGTCGGCGGAGGCGGCCCGGCCGCCCGCCGCAGCGGGCGTGAGCGACCTCGGGCAGCGGCCTAGTGCGCGGCGGTGGCCGGCAGCAGCGCGCCACACGCCGCCGACCCCGCGGCCGCCAGCGCGAGGACCCCGAACAGCAGCGCGAAGCCGCCCGTGCCGCTCGCCGCCGGGGCCAGCGGGCCCGCCAGCAGCGCCGCCCCGGCGATGCTTCCGGCGTAGCGACTGGTGGAGTACACGCCTGCGGCCGCGCCCGCGGCGGGCGCCTCGACCGCCGCCAGGGCCGCGGCCTGGAGCGCCGACGTCGCGAGCCCGAGGCCGATGCCGCCCGTCACGAGGCACGCCACGAGCCCGGCCGCGGGCAGGGCGCCCGGTGCGAGGGCGAGCGGCACCAGGCCCGCCGCCTGGAGCCCGAGGCCGAGGACGGCCGGGATGCGCGGGCCGAGGCGGTCGGCCAGCCGGCCGCCCACCGGCGTCACGACGAGCGAGGCGGCCGACAGCGACGCCAGCACGAGGCCCACGGCGGCGCTGCCGAAGCCGCCGCGGCGGTCGAGCAGCACCGGCACCGCCAGGAAGGTCACGTACATCGCGAGGTTGCTCAGCGCGACGCCCGCCGACGCCGCGCCGAACGCCCGGCGCAGGAAGAGGCGAGGCTGCAGGATCGGCTGCGCGCGCCGGAGCTCCAGGCGCACGAGGACGACGCCGAGCACCGCCGCGGCGCCGGCGACGAGCACCGCCCCGCGGCCGGGCAGCCCCGCGCCGGTCAGCGCCCACGCCGCCGCCGCGAGGGCGGCGGGGAGCAGGACCGCGCCCGCGCGGTCGAACGGGATCCGGGGGACGGGGGCCGCGGCCCGCGTCTCGGGCGGCAGGGCGCGGAGCGCGAGGACGACGGCGACCGCGACGAGCGGCAGGTTGACCAGGAACGTCGCGCGCCAGCCGCCCAGCGCGAGCAGCACGCCGCCGAGGGGCGGACCGGCGGCGGCCCCGAGGCCGATCGCGGCGCCGAGGAGCCCGAGGCGCGACCCCAGCCGCTCGCGCGGGACGCCGGCGCGCAGCAGGGCCATCGCGTTGGGCAGCACGAGCGCGCCGGCGACCGCCTGCTGGACGCGGAAGGCGATGAGCAGGCCCAGGCCGGAGGCCAGGGCCGCCCCGAGCGAGGCGACGGCGAACCAGGCCAGCCCCGCCAGGACGAGGGGGCGCCGCCCGAAGCGGTCGCCGAGGCCGCCGGCCACGGGCTGCAGCGACGCCATGGCGAGCAGGTAGGACGTCACGAGCCAGCTCGCGGCGCCCAGGCTGACCCCGAGGTCGTCCACGACCCGCGGCAGCCCCACCGCGAGCATCGTCGAGTTCAGCGGGACGAGCACGCAGGCGAGCGCGACGGCCACCAGGACCGCGCGCTCGCGCGTGGCGGCGTCGTCAGCCGACGACGCGAACCGTGCCGCGGTCACCGTCGACCTCGACGACGTCCCCGTCGCGCAGGACGGTGGTGGCCCCGGCCGCGCCCACGACGGCCGGCAGGCCGTACTCGCGCGCCACGACGGCCGCGTGGCTGAGGATGCCGCCGGTGTCGGTGACGACCGCGGCGGCCACCGCGAAGAGCGGGGTCCACGGCGGGGCCGTCGTCTCGGCGACCAGGACCTCGCCCGGCGCCAGGCGCTCGGCGTCCTGCAGGGAGCGCACGACGCGCGCGACGCCCCTGACCCGTCCGGCCGAGCCCGCCGACCCCTGCACGACCCCGGGCGCCGGTGCCTCGGCGGGGGGTGTGCCGAAGAACTTCAGCATCGCCCGGGTCATGGGGTCGGCGGGCGGCGGCCCGGCCGGGGGCGTCCCGAGGACGGGCGGCGCCGGCACGCCCGCATGGCGCTCGAGCTCGCCCTTGCGGGCGGCGACGAGCGCGCGGCGGTCGACCAGCGGCGCGGCCTGCGCGGTGGCGCGCAGCTCCTCGAGGGTGAGGTGCAGGGCGTCGTCGCCGGCGGCGAGGACGCCCTCGTCGACGAGGCGCCGGCCGAGGGCGAGGACCGCCCTCCGGACGAGCGCGACGCCGTGGAAGTCGATGTGGAACCCGTGGTCCTCGGTGAGGACGAGCCCGACCTGGGCGGCCTGGAGCATGGCCTCGAACTGGGCCGCGACCGGGCCCGGGTAGCCGTCGAGGGCGGCCCGCGCCGCGGCGATGGCCTCCTCGCGCTCGCGGCCCAGCCGCTCGAGCTCGCGGTCGGGGCTCGCGGCGTCCGGCTGCGTGACGTAGTCCTGCAGGACCTTCACGACCGGGGTCGGGTCCTCGCGGAAGGTCGGCTCGCTCAGGCCCCAGAGGGCGCCGCGGTGGCCGTAGCGGGCGAGGTGCACGTCGAGCTCGGCCAGCAGCGCGCGGCCGTCCGCGGTCATCGCCAGCCGCGGCAGCACCTCGGCGGCCGCCGACGTCCCCAGGACCTCCATGACGTCGGGGGAGCGCTGGGCGACGCGGCTCAGCCGCCACAGGTCGCGCCCGACCTCGACGGTCTTGTTGTCGAGGCCCTGCAGGAGCCGGTAGGCGTCGAAGCCGGCCCCGCCGGTGAGGTCGCGGTGGAGCTCGTCGAACTCGCTCACCGCGAGGTAGGCGGGGAGCACGAGCTCCATGTGGAGCTCCCACAGGCGCCGGAGGCGCAGCGCCGCGTCGTCGACGTGGGCGACCAGCTCGTCGAGCGCGATCGCGTCGACGTCGACCCGCTCCATCGCGGCGAGGTGGTCGAGGATCTCGGGCAGCCAGCGCCGCTCCCAGAGGCCGCCGAGGTCGGCGAGGACGGGCTCCAGGCGGGCCTGGGCCTCCGTCCCGCTCGCCGCGAGCTCGGCCGGGGGCGCGGCCGCGGGGACCATGGCCTGGTAGACGCGACCATGGGCCGTGAGCATGCGGACATCGGCGATCGGGAGGCCGTAGCGGCGGAAGGCGAGCGCCATGCCGCGCGCGATGCCGCCCGTGACGAGCTCGGACTCCAGGGCCGTCAACTGGCCCGGGAAGTGCATCGTGTCGCGCTGCCAGAAGAGGGCCTCGTCGCCGGAGGCCAGCGCGGCGGCGAAGGCGCCGGGCTGCGGGGGCGCGGCGGACGGGTGCTCGAGCAGGGTCATCGCGGGCTCCTGGGGTCCTGGAGGGTGGTGATCGGGCGGCACTGCAGGAGGAAGAGGTCGGGCCCGCGCCACGCGAGCTCGAGGTCGACGGGGTGGCCGGCCTCGCGCTCGAGCGCGACGGCGAGCATCGCCGCCTCCCGCGCGCGGGCCTCGTCGAGCACGGCCATGCGGGCCAGGCGACCCGGGACGGGCACCTCGCGCACGCCGTCGGCCGCGGGGATCGTCATCCGCTCCTTGGCGCCGATCGTGCGCGAGCGCAGGGCGCCGTCGCGGCGGTCGACGACGTAGGTGTCGGGCGTGACGGTCCCGGCGACCACGCTCTCCCCCAGCCCCCAGCTCGCCGTGACGACGACCTCGTCGCGGGCGCCGGTCACGGGGTGGGCACTGAAGGCCACGCCGGCGGCGTCGGCGGCGACGAGCTGCTGGACGAGCACGGCGGTGCGCGCCGGCGCCGGGGCGAGGCCGCGGCCGCGGCGGTAGCCGGCCGCCCGCTCGCCGGCGAAGGAGGCGACGCAGCGCGCGACCGCCCACCAGACCTGCTCGGGCCCGGCGACGTTGAGGAACGTGTCGTGCTGCCCGGCGAAGGACGCCTCGGCGCCGTCCTCGTCGACGGCGGAGGAGCGCACCGCCACGGCCGGGCGGTCCTCGCCGGTCAGGGCACCGAGGTGGCGGTAGGCCGCGGCCACCTGCGATCGGGCGGCGGCGGGAAGCTCGGCGCTCTCGAGCGCGAGGACGAAGCCCGGCGGGACGCGGTGACGCGCGCTGAGCCGGCTCAGCGCGGCGGCCTTGCCCCCGACGACCTCGCGCCGCGAGGCGCCCGGCTCGCCGAGCCACAGCACGGTCCCGGTGGCGTCGGCGGCATCGATCCGGCGCGCTGCAGCGGACGGGGAGGACATGGGCGCTGAGCGTGCCAGCGCTCCCCCGGCCCCGCAGGCGGGGGAGCCGCAGCGCAGAGGTGCGGCTACCAGGCCTTTTCCGCCGAGCTCAACACGGGCCCGGCGCGCGCCGGGTAGGACCCGGTGGTGACCCGACCAGCGTGCCGCCTCTTGGCCCTGCTCGCCGCCGCTGCGCTCGTCGTCCCGGCGGCCGGCTGCGGCTCGGGCGAGGGGGCTGCGGCCCCGTCCCCGGCCCCCGCCCACGCGCCGGCCGCGGACTCGACGACGGTCGCCGCGGCGACCCCCGCGGCGGGCGGCGCCGACTGGACGCGCTTCGGCGTCGACGCCGCCCGCACGAACGTGGCGCGCACGGGCCTGAGCGCTCGCGCGGTGACCCGGCTGCGCGAGCGCCGGGTCTCCCTCGACGGCACGGTCGACTCGTCGCCGATCTTCCTCCACGCGGTCCGCGTCGGCGGGCGCATGCGCGACGTCGTGGTGGTCACCACGACCTACGGGCGCACCGAGGCGCTGGACCCCGCGAAGGGGGCCGTGCTGTGGCGGTTCACCCCCGCGGCCTACGACCGCGTGCGGGGCAGCGCCCAGATCACCACCGCGACGCCGGTGGCCGACCCGCGCCGGCGCTTCGTCTTCGCGGCCTCGCCCGACGGGCGCGTCCACAAGCTGGCGCTGGCCGACGGGCGCGAGGCCCGATCCGGCGCGTGGCCGGCCGTCGTCAGCCGCGAGCCGGTCCGGGAGAAGCTCGCCTCGGCGCTGAACCTCGACGGCCGCTGGGTGTACGCGGCGCTCGGCGGCTACCTCGGCGACCAGCCGCCCTACCAGGGCAAGGTCGTCGCGATCGACCGCGGCACGGGCGCCGTCGGCCACGTCTTCAACGTCCTGTGCTCCGACCGCCGGGCGGTGATCGACCCGTCGAGCTGCCGCTCCCAGGAGGCGGCGATCTGGGGCCGCGCCGGCGTGGTCGTGCAACCCGGGACGCACGACCTGTTCGTGGCCACGAGCAACGGGCCCTTCGACGGGCGCACGGACTGGGGCGACTCGGTCCTGCGGCTCTCGCGCGGCGCAGGGCGCCTGGAGCGGCACTACACGCCGGCCAACCAGCGCGTGCTGGAGACGACCGACGCCGACCTCGGCTCCGCCGCCCCGGCGCTCCTCTCGCGCACCCTGCTCCTGCAGGGCGGCAAGGACGGCCGGCTGCGGCTGCTGGACGTGCGCCGCAGCCTGCACGGCGTGACCGGCGCCGACGGCCCCCGGCTCGGGGGCGAGGTGCAGACGCTGCCGCTGCGGGGCAGCGGCACGCTCGTCTCGGCCATCGCGGTCCGCCGCACGCGCGGCTCGACCCTCGCGTTCGTCGGGACCGAGGGCGCGACGACGGCCTACCGGCTGCGCGGCGCCCGGCTGCGGGTGGCGTGGTCCAAGCGCGTCGGCGCCACCAGCCCGGTGCTCGCCGGCGGCCTGCTGTGGGCCTACGACCCCGCCGGCGCCCTGCGCGTCCTGCGCCCGGCGACCGGCCGCGTGCTGCGCACGCTGCCGGCCCCGGCCGGGCACTGGAACAGCCCGATCGTCGCCGGAGGGCGGGTCTACCTGCCCTCCGGCGACGCCAACGACCACCGCACCGCGGGGACGCTCAGCGTCTACGCCCCGCGGTGAGGTGGGCCTGCGCGACTAGTTGAGGCGCTCCACGATCATCGCCTCGCCCTGGCCCTGGGCGACGCACATCGTCTCCAGGCCGATCGTGCCGTCGAGCGTGTCGAGGTCGTTGAGCAGCGTGGTCATGATCCGCACGCCGGTCATCCCGAACGGGTGGCCGAGGGCGATGGCGCCGCCGTGGGGGTTGAGCTTGTCGTAGTCGAAGCCCACCTCCGCGGCGATCGGGATCACCTGCGCGGCGAACGCCTCGTTGAGCTCGTAGACGTCGACGTCGCCGATCGACATCCCGGCCCGCTCGAGGGCCTTCTTGATCGCCCCGATCGGGGCGACGCCCATGAGCTCCGGCTCGTTGCCCCAGGTGGCCGCGGTGATGATCCGCGCCCGCGGGGTCAGGCCGAGCTCCTCGGCCTTCGTGTCGCTCATGACGATCGCGGCGGCCGCGCCGTCGTTGAGCGGGCACGAGTTGCCGGCCGTCACGGTCCCGCCCGGCTTGAACGCCGGCTCGAGCTGGGACAGCTTCTCGAGCGTCGAGCTCGCGCGCGGGCCGTCGTCCTTGCGACACCTGGGTGCCGTCGGCGAGCGTGACGGGCACGATCTCGCGGTCGAAGACGCCGTTCTGCTGCGCGGCGACGGCGCGCTCCTGCGAGCGCTGCGCGAACTCGTCCTGCTGCTCGCGGGTGACGCCGTACTTCTCGGCGACGTTCTCGGCCGTGAGGCCCATCGCGATGTACGCGTTGGGCTGCCCGGGCTCCTTGCCCTGCAGCTGCTCGTTCTGGTCCTCGGGGTGCGCGGCCTCCTGCGAGCCGTTGTAGCGCGAGACGAACTCGACGCCCGAGGCGAGGTAGACGTCGCCCTGACCGGCGACGACGTTGTTCGCCGCGATCTTGATCGCGTCGAGGCCGGAGGCGCAGTAGCGCGACACGGTCGACCCGTTGGTCTCCTGGCCGAGCTTCTCGCTCAGGAGCACCGCGATGCGGCCGATGTTGTTGGCCTGCAGCCCCTGGGGGAGGCCGCAGCCGGTGATGACCTCCTCCACGGAGGACGGGTCGACGCCGGGGTTGCGCTCGAGCACCTGGTCGAGGACGTGCGCGAGGGTCTCGTCGGGTCGCAGCGACGCGAGCGAGCCCTTGAAGGCGCGGCCGACCGGGGTGCGGATCGCGTCGACGATCACGGCTTCGGGCATGGGTGGGTCCTTTCGGTGATGACGCCCGGCGGTCGCACTCCACGGGCAGGTTTATCCCCCGGCGGTCGCACTCCACGGGGCCTCTCGACCAGGATCCTAGTGCACGCGGGGCCTCGCGCACGGTGCGCGCCGTCACCCCGGATGTGGTGTCGACCACTCCCAGGACCGTCTCAGCCTCCTCCGCGCCGGGACCCAGACCCGCCCCCCAGCATGGCGGCCTGTCCACGACCAAGGAGGTCCCCATGTTCAGCACCGCCCGCAGGACCGCCGTCGCCGTCGCCGGTGTCGGCGCGCTCGCCCTCGGTGGCTCGGCGCTCGCCGACGCCGCGTCCAAGAGCTCGTCCTCGTCCTCGTCGTCCACGACGCCGCAGCAGCAGCAGCAGGGCTACGGCACGCCGCCCTCCGGCGCCCGGCCGGCCGGTGGGCGTGGCGGTCCGGGCGCGCCCGGCGGCCGGCACGTCGGCGCCAACGGCAAGCGCGAGCAGGCGCTGAGCGCGAGCGTCGCTGCGAAGGTCAAGGCCGCCGCGCTGGCGAAGGTCAGCGGGGGCACCGTCGAGCGCGTCGAGACCGACGTCGACCACGGCTCGCCCTACGAGGCGCACGTCCGCAAGGCCGACGGCACCCAGCTCGAGGTCCTCGTGAACGAGAGCTTCCAGGTGACCGCGGTCACCACGATGGGGCGCTGACCCGGCCGCCCCGCCCGCTGATCGGGTCCCGCGCCGAGGAGCACGGCGCGGGGCCCGGTCCGCCTCCGGCGCCCGGGACCCGGCGCCCTGGCGCTCAGGTATGCGGTTAGATGGGCCGCATGCCCCGGGTCCAGGTCGGTCCGCGCCTCCGTGCGCTGCTCGTGCTCGTCGTCGCCGCCGTCGCGTCGGTCGCGTTCGCGCCGGCCGCCTCGGCGGCCGCTCGCCACGCCGACCGCACGTACGCGGTCGGCAAGCGCTCGTACACGTTCGTGGACCGCAGCCGGCCGACGGCGGCCAACGGCGCCTATGCCGGCGCGCCGACGCGCACGCTGCCGACCCTCCTGCTGTACCCGACGGCCGGCGCACCCGGCGGCCCCTCGGTGGACGGCGCTCGGCCGCTGCGCCACCGCGGCGGCTTCCCGCTCGTCGTCTTCTCGCACGGCTTCGGGGCCAACGGCCCGCTCTACGAGCCGCTGCTGGATCGCTTCGTGGCCCAGGGCTACGTGGTGGCCGCGCCGACGTTCCCGCTGTCGAACGGCGCCGCCCCGGGCGGCCCGAGGCTCGGCGACTACGTCAACCAGCCCGCGGACGTGAGCTTCGTCCTCGGCAGGGTCCTGCGCCTGGCGCGCACCGACCGCGGCCTGCGTCGCACCATCGACCGCCACGACGTCGGCATCGCCGGCCACTCGCTGGGGGCCATCACGACGCTCGGCCTGGCGCTCAACACCTGCTGCCACGACCGGCGCGTCGAGGCCGCGGTCGCCTTCTCCGGGCTCCAGCTCCCCTTCCCGCCCGGCACGCCGTACGCGGGCCGGATCCCGCCGCTCATGCTCGTCCACGGCGACGCCGACGGCACGGTGCCCTATGCGGGCAGCACGCAGATCTACGCCAAGGCGCCCGGGCCGAAGGCGCTGCTCACGCTCCTCGGGGCGCCCCACACGCCGTTCCTCCCGCCCTGGCTGGACCCGACGGTCCGCTCGGTCACCGACTTCCTCGACGGCTACCTCAAGCACGACCGCCGCGCGCTGAGCCACCTCGGGCGGGACGGCAACGTCCCCGGCGTCGCGACGCTGCAGCGGGACCTGCGCCGCCGCCGGTAGGCGCGCATCCCCCGAAGGGGATGAGGTCGCGCCATGACGGGCGACGTAGGGTTACTGAAGGGATGGCGTGCGCGCTGCGCATCCGACGCCCGACCGGACGGTTCCACGCTCGACCCGGGAGCTCCTGCAGCCATGGCCACCACCACGCCGACCAAGCCCGCCAAGGCGACCGGGCGGACGACGCCGCACGACGGCACCCCTCCGACGCTTACCGACCGCGCCGCCCTCGGGAAGACCGCGCGCGCCGAGGTGCCCCGCTCGACGCACGCGCAGTGGATGGCCGGGGACGACCGCGATCCGCAGGGCATCCTCTGCGGCCAGGACGCGACCCGCGTGCCCGAGCTCGTCCCGATCCGCTGGGGCCGGATGCTCGCCTCCCCCTTCACCTTCTACCGCGGGGCGGCGGCGCTCATGGCCGCCGACCTGGCCACCACCCCGGCGTCCGGCCTGCGGGTGCAGGCCTGCGGCGACGCCCACATCTCGAACTTCGGCGTGTTCGCGGCGCCCGACCGCTCGCTCGTGTTCGACGTCAACGACTTCGACGAGACGGCGCCCGGGCCGTGGGAGTGGGACGTCAAGCGCATGGCGGCGAGCATCGAGATCGCCGGACGCGATCGGGGCGAGAAGCGCGCGCAGCGACGCAAGGCCGTCGCCACCGCGGTGCGCCGCTACCGCGAGGCCATCCGTGCGTTCGCCGGGATGACGAACCTCCAGGTGTGGTACGCCCGGCTCGACATCAGCGCCATGGCCGCGGAGCTCGAGCGCGAGATGGGGCGCAAGGCCCGCGCGACCTTCGACGCGAACCTCCGCAAGGCCGAGCAGAAGAGCAGCTTGCGGGCGCTGACGAAGCTCACCGACGTCGTCGACGGCCAGCTGCGCTTCCGTAGCGAGCCACCGCTGCTGGTGCGGCTCGAGGACCTTGTGCGTCGGGAGGGCGGCAACGCGGGCACCTGGGAGGACGTCGTCAAGCTCATCGAGGGCTACAAGGGCATCGCGGACGACCGCCGCCACCTCTTCCACACCTACCGCGTCGTCGACATGGCGCGCAAGGTCGTCGGCGTGGGGAGCGTCGGCACGCGAGCCTGGGTGATCCTGCTCCTCGGCCGGGACGAGTCCGACCCGCTCGTCCTGCAGGCCAAGGAGGCGACGACCTCGGTGCTCGAGCCCTACGCCGGCCGCAGCCGCTACCGCCAGCACGGCCAGCGTGTCGTGGAGGGCCAGCGCCTCATGCAGACCGCCAGCGACATGTTCCTCGGGTGGCAGCGGGTGGCGAGCGGCCTCGACGGGCGCGAGCGCGACTTCTACGTCCGCCAGCTCTGGGACGGCAAGGGGTCGGCGGACCTCGCGGCGATCGGCGCACCGCAGTTCGGCCGCTACGTCGAGGCGTGCGGGTGGACGCTGGCCCGGGCGCACGCGCGATCGGGCGACCGCGTCGCCATCGGCTCCTACCTGGGCGCCGGCAAGGTCTTCGACGACGCGATCGTCGAGTTCGCCGAGCTCTACGCGGACGAGAACGAGCGCGACTACGACCTGCTCAAGGCCGCCGCCGCCGACGGCCAGATCCCCATCGAGACGGGCGTCTGACCGGGCGCGCGCGCCGCCATTTCAACCGAATCGGGCGATGCCGCCGGCGCGGGGGCACGGTTGGATGGGTGGCCCCGAAGAAGGAGGCGGAATCATGCCGTTCGGACGCAGACAGCGGGTCCGGCGCCGGCGCGTCGCAGCGGCTGGGGCGGCCGGGGCCTACGCCGTGCACAAGCACAACGAGCGCGAGCGCGAAGCCGAGGAGCAGGCCGCCGAGCCGCAGCCGAGCGACGCGCCCGACCCGATCGCCCGGCTGACCGAGCTCAAGGGCCTCCTCGACAGCGGCGTCCTGACGCAGGAGGAGTTCGACGCAGAGAAGCAGAAGGTCCTGAACGGGTGACGACGCGGCACCGATCCCTGCTCGCGCTCGGCTCGCTCGCCCTCGTGCTCGCGGCCCTCGCCGGGGCGGTGGCGATCGGGGTGGCGGCGTTCCCGCGTGGGCTCCTCGTCGTCGCCTTCGTCGCCATCGCGGTCCCGCTCGCGTGGTGGGGCGTGGTGCACCGCGGGATCCGGCGCGGCGTCGCCCTCGCCGTGGCCGCGCTGCTCCTCGCCGCCGCGGTCGCGCTGCTGGTCCTGGTCGGGCCGGTGCTGGGCGAGCTCGCCGTGATCGTCGTGGCGGCGCTCGGCGTGGCCCTCGCCCGCTCCGTCTTCGCCGTCCACGCCGAGCTGGCCCCGGCGCCGCGGCCCCAGAGGCCGGTGCTGTTCTGGAACCCACGCTCGGGCGGCGGCAAGGCCCAGAAGGCCGACCTGCCGGACGCGGCCCGGGCCCGGGGGATCGAACCGGTCGAGCTCCGGCCCGGAGAGGACCTTCGGGACCTTGTCCGCACCGCGATCCGGAGCGGGGCGGACGCGCTGGCGATGGCGGGCGGCGACGGGTCGCAGGCGATCGTCGCGGCGATGGCCGCCGAGGCGGGCCTGCCCTACGCCTGCATCCCGGCCGGCACCCGCAACCACTTCGCGCTCGACCTCGGTGTGGACCGCGACGACGTCGTCGGCGCCCTTGACGCCTTCGTCGACGGGCGCGAGCGGCGGGTCGACCTCGCCGAGGTCAACGGCCGCGTCTTCGTGAACAACGTCTCGCTCGGGGTCTACGCGGAGGCCGTGCAGCAGGAGGGCTACCGCGAGGCGAAGTTGCGCACGATGTCCCGGACGGTGCCGGACGCGCTCGGCCCCGACGGTCGTCCGCTCGACCTGCGCTGGACCGGGCCGGACGGCCGAGAGCACGAGACGGGAGCCGTGCTCCTGATCTCGAACAACCCGTACCGGCTCCGCGCGATCGGCGGCGGGACCCGTCCCCGCCTCGACGACGGCCGGCTCGGGGTCGCGGTCTTCGAGGGCGCGCGGCCGCGAGGAGCCGACCGGGGCGAGGGGCGGGGGCCGGTGCGGCAGTGGGCCACGCCGGCGTTCGAGGTGCGGTCCGCGCAGCCGGTGGCGGGCGGCGTCGACGGCGAGGCCGTCATGCTGGAGGCGCCGTTGCGGTTCACGACGCGCCCCGGGGTCCTCGCTGTCCGGATCGCGCCGGGGCACCCCGGCGCGTCGCCGTCCGCGGGCCTCCCGGACTCCCCGGTGGCCGCAGCCGCCAAGCTCGTCCGCATCGCCGCGGGCCGTCCCGGCTGAGGCGGCCGGGCCGCGGCGGCGCGTGCGTGGCGTGGGCGCCGGCGCCGACCGACGCCGCGCTCGCGCAGGCGTGGCGACGAACCCGCGGTGCCCGAGCGCATCCGGCAAGGCTGAACGTTTGCGTGAACATCCGGGACGCCGGGTCGGTCTCCGCGCGGGCGGAGAGGTGCGCCCACCGACCCTGGGGGCGTCTGAGCGCCGCCAGAGCGTCGACTCGGGCTCCGCCACGCCTCGCGGTACAGCGCCCGCTCGCGCGATCGAGGTGAAGACGATCAGCGCCGTCATCTCGAAGGAAGCCGGCCGCGGGCCGCTTCGAGCAGATCGCGGCGGGCGTCGAGGGCGTCGTTCAACTGATGCACCGAGTCGTCGTAGAACCCGGTCCTGCGGGTGTTCTGGGCTCCCCGGGCCGGCAGGGCGGCGAAGACGCCGTCTAGCCGCGGGACGCCTGCAGGCTGTCGCGGCCCTCACGCATCAGTCCCCATTCCGCGTCCACGACCGTTCGCACATAGGTTCGCACCGCGCTGCGCACGCGCTCACCGTCCTGTTCCGGGAACGCGACGGTGCTGTCGATGCGAGCGAGTCTGCTTCCCGGTCCACGTCGGCGCCGGCCTCGATGAAGTTCTGGTACGCGGTGATGATCACGAACGCGAGGAGCAGCCCGAAGAGCGCCGCGACGACGCCGAGCATCGGCGCCGAGATCTCGGCGTGGAATCCCTCGCGTGTCGCCGGCACCGTGCGCCGGATCAGCCACACGGCGCCCACCACGACGGCGATCGTGAGCGCCACGGCGGCGAGCAGCAGACCCGATCGCCACGGCGTCGAGGACACCCCGCACCACGATCGCGACCCTAACGGCAAAAGCCCGCAGCCCGTGCCAAACGGCCGTGACCACGGGCACGCGGGCGCAGTCGGGCTGGGCGCAGGCGCCGGGTGCTCGGGTGAGCGCCACGCCGGAATTGTCCCCGCCTTCCCCGTCCCGGGGTGCCGGGGTCGGCGTGTCGCGGGGACTTCGGGACCCTGACGGGACCACGGCCCGCCGTAGAACGAGCGAGACCGCCGATGAACACGGCGGTCTCGTCGATCGGGGCGCCCGGATTTGAACCGGGGACCTCACCGACCCGAACGGTGCGCGCTACCAGGCTGCGCCACGCCCCGAGGCGACCCAGTATGACGCACCCCGCCGGTGCGGCGGCGCGCGGTCAGCCGGTCCCGGCGACGGCCTTGAAGTAGCGCACCGCGAGCGCGGTCACGAGCGTCTGGAAGGCCGCCTCGAGCTCGACGCCCTCGTCCTGCGCCCACCGGGCCAGCCCCGCGTGCTCGATCTCGCCGGCCTGCGCGAGGACGTCGTCGATCAGGTCGGGGTGCTGGTCGCAGAAGAACGCACCGATGGAGTACAGGCTCGAGTCGGTGAGGGCCTCGAGGAACCCGTCCGGGCCCTGGCTCACCCGCCGCCGCCCACCAGGCCGGTCACCGTGTCGCTCACGTCCGCGAGCGTACCGGTGGACGAGCTGGGGGTGGGCGCGGCCGGCGCCGCCGGCTCCGGGGTCGCGGCAGGTGTCTCGGCCTCGGGCGTGGGCGCTGCCGGAGCGGGCTCCTCGACGGGCGCCGCGACGCGCTCGACCGCGGCCGACCCGTCGCGGGTGACCTCGGTCGCGGCCGCGACCGCGGGCTCGACCGGCGCTGTGGCCTTCGTGACGGCGGCCCCCGGGTCCTGGTCCGCCTCGGTCGCCGTCGGGGCGACCTCCGTGACGGCGGGCGCGGCCTGCTCCACTGCGTCCGACGCCGACGACGCGGCCTCCGTCACCACCGGCGCCGCCTGCTCCACCACGCCCGACGCCGACGACGCGGCCTCCGTCACCACCGGCGCCGCCTGCTCCACCACCCCCGACGCCGACGACGCGACCTCCGTCACCACCGGCGCCGCCTGCTCCACCACCCCCGACGCCGACGACGCGACCTCCGTCACCACCGGCGCCGCCTGCTCCACCACCCCCGACGCCGACGACGCGACCGATCGGGTCGTCATCGCGGCGTCGGAGAGCGTGCCGGCGACCGTCGTGCTCAGGGCCGTGGTGGCGGAGCGGGTCGACGACCCGTCGCCGAGAAGCCCGCTGACGGTCCCGCCGGCGGCGCCGGCGGTCCCCTCGACGGCGTCCGTCGCGCCGCTGACGACGCCGTTCGCGGCGTCTGTGGCCGACCCGGCGGTGCCGTCGACCGCGGTCGTCGTCGTGCCCACCGCGTCGCGGACGGGCGCCGGCGCGCCGGACGTCGCGCCCTTCACGGTCTGCGCGGCCGCGTCGACCGTCCCCGTCGCGGCGCCCGTCGTCGCGGACACGGTCCCCTTCACGGCATCCCCCGCCCCCTTCACGGCGTCGCCCGCGCCCTCCACGGCGCTCCCTGCGGCCTGCACGGCGCCGGACGGGCCCGTCGCCGCCCCGGCCACGCCGGATCCGCCGGCCGTGCCGGTCGCCGGCGCGCGGTCGGTGCCCGTCGTCGCCCCGGAGCCGCCGGGCCCAGCGGCGGCACCGCTGCCGGACGCGCCGGCCTGCGCCTGGCCGCGCGCCCCCGAGCCACCGGCGCCGGGCACGACGACCGCGGCCGCTCCGGGCCGCCGCATCGTCCGGCTCGACGACACCGCGGGCGCCGTCCGCACCACCCCGGGGCGCGGGGCGGTGGTGGCGCGGTCGCCCTGGGCGAGCGCCCCGGTCCGCTCGACGACGCCGGCCCCGGCGCCGGCGAGCACGAGCGTCGCCACGGCGGCGGCGGCGCGGCCCCAGCCGGCCGTCGCGGGCTCCGACCACGCCGGCGCGCCGCCGAGCCCGACCACGCCCGAGTCGCCGGCCAGTGCCCGCCGCAGGAAGAGCGGCAGCGGCAGCCAGGCCGCGATCCGCGCGCGGACCGGCTTGACGGACAGCGCGGCCACGTCGAAGCCGGCCTGCGCGGCCTCCCGGCGGCACGGCTGGCAGTAGCTCAGGTGCCGCGCGAGCCGCTGCTCGGCGCGGACGCCGAGCCGGGCCTCGGACCCGCCGGCCACGATCTCCTGCACCTGCACGCAGCGCCGGCCGGACAGGATCTCCTCGTACTCGACCTCCAGGCGCCGGCGCGCGCGGAAGAGCGTCGACTCCACCGACGAGCGGGTCAGCCCGAGCCGCGCCCCGATCTCCTGGTAGCTCAGCCCAGCGAGCTCGCGCATCACGAGGATCTCGTGGTGGACGTCGCTCAGGCCGCCGAAGGCCCCGGTGAGCGACTCGAGCCGGTGCTTGCCCTCCGCGGCCGCATCCGGCGTCGGCTCCGGGCCCGCCAGCCGGCGCCCCTGCGCACCCGGGCCCTCGCCGTCGCCGCCGTCGAGGGAGACCAGTTCCGCGCGCCGCCCACGCCGGTGCGCGTCGATGCAGGCGTTGCGCGCGATCTCGAAGATCCACGGCTTGAAGGCGATGGGGGCGTCCGTGGCGCGCAGGCGGCGCAGCGCGGAGACGAACACCTCCTGGGTGACGTCCTCGGCGCGGCCGTGGTCGCGGACCATGCCGCGGACGAAGCCCGCGATCCGGCGGCCGTAGCGGTCGTAGAGGCACTCGAAGGCCGCGTCGTCCCCCAGGCGGACCGCGGCGACCAGCCGCTCGTCGCTCAGGCGCCCGGCGAGCGACGGGGGGACGGGCGGGATCGCGGCCACGGCCGCTGGGCTCTGCATGCTTTCGGTGGTCCTCCCTGCGGACCCGGGTGATCAGGGGGCTCCCCGGACGCGCGATGCCGGCGCGCCGCGGCGAACGGCTCGATCCCTGGGGCTACCCTCGCGGGCGATGCCGCGAACAGACGAGCTCCTGGCCCACCTCGACGGCATCGTCCATCCGTCCAGGTTCCAGGACTACGGCCCCAACGGGCTGCAGGTCCCCGGCGCCGACGACGACGCCCCCGTCCGGACCGTCGCCACCGCCGTGTCGGCCAACGCCGAGACCTTCCGGCGCGCGATCGCCGAGGGCGCCGAGCTGCTCGTCGTCCACCACGGCCTGCTCTGGGGCGGGCCGTCGCAGCCCTACGACCGCATCGCCCGCACGCGCCTGCAGCTCCTGCTCGACGCGGGGCTCGCCCTGGCCGCCTACCACCTGCCGCTCGACGGCCACCAGGAGCTCGGCAACGGCGCGCTGCTGGCCCGGGCGCTCGGCGCGAGCTCGTGGCGGCCGTTCGCGCTCCACGAGGGCCAGCCGCTCGGCGTCGCCGCGGAGCTGCCCGCGCCGATCACGCCGGAGGAGCTCGTCGCGCGCGTGCGCGAGGCCACCGGCCGTGACCCGCTGGCCTTCCTCGCCGGGCCGCCGGAGGTGCGCTCCGTCGGGGTCGTGACCGGCGCCGGCGGGGATCACCTCGACGACGCGCTGGCCGAGGGTCTCGACGCCTTCGTCACGGGCGAGCCCTCCGAGCGCCACATGGCACGCGCGCAGGAGGGCGGCCTGCACTTCCTGGCCGCCGGGCACTACGCGACCGAGACCTTCGGCGTGCGGGCCCTCGGCGACGAGCTCGCGGCCCGCTTCGGCGTCCGCCACGTGTTCGTCGACGTGCCCAACCCGGTCTAGGAACGGGTCCAGGAAGACGGGCGCCGCCTTCACATCGTCCGCCCCGCGCGCTATATGTGCCGAACGTCGCTAACGACCCCAGGAGGCAGCCGCCCATGGCAAATCACCTGACGCCCACCGAGCTCGCGCGAGAGGCCGGCCTCGACCGGCGCGACGTGATCGAGAAGTGCGTGGAGCTGGGCGTCCCGATCTTCCAGGGCAGGATCGACAAGACCCTCTTCCTGGCCACGCTCGGCCAGACCGGCGCGGCCAGTCCGCCGACGCAGCAGGCCACCGCCTGACGACCATCCGGTCGCCCGTCGCGCCTGCGGCGGTGCTGGCATAGGATCGGCTCCTCGTCGTCGTCAGGAGGAGAGGACCATGGAGGCCGGCACCGCCGCGCAGCAGGCCACGGGCTCGAAGACCATCGCCGACCTCAGCCGCACCGCGGCGCAGCAGGCAGGCGACCACGTCGCGATCCGCCACAAGCGCGACGGCGCCTGGCACGACGTCACCTTCGCCGAGGTCCACGGCATCGTCTCCGAGGTGGGACGCGGCCTGATCGACCTCGGCGTGGCGCCGGGCGAGCGCGTCTGCATCCTGAGCAACACGCGACCCGAGTGGACCTACGCGGACTTCGCGATCTCCGCGACCGGCGCCGTCGTCGTGCCGATCTACCCGACGAACTCGCCCGAGGAGTGCGAGTGGGTCATCGGCAACTCCGAGGCCGTCGCGGTCATCTGCGAGGACGCCGAGCAGGTCGCGAAGGTCGTCGCGGTCCGCGACCGCCTGCCCGCGCTGCGCCACCTCGTCGTGGCGAACCCCGACGGCGACGTGGCCGACGCCGTGTCGCTCGACGACCTGCGCGAGCGCGGCCGCCGGCGCGACGCGGCCGAGCTCGACGCCCGTACCGACGCGGTCGGGCCCGACGACCCCTTCACGTTCATCTACACGTCGGGCACCACCGGGCCGCCCAAGGGCTGCGTGCTCACGCACGGCAACTACCGCTCGGTGCTCGACATGGTCCAGCAGCGCGGGCTGCTCAACGGCGACGACGACCTCGTCTACCTCTTCCTGCCGCTGGCCCACGCCTTCGCGCTGCTCATCCAGCTCGGCGCGTTCGACACGGGCACGACGATCGCCTTCTGGGGCGGCGACACGAAGCAGATCATCCCCGAGCTCATGGAGGTCAAGCCGACCTACCTGCCCTCGGTCCCGCGCATCTTCGAGAAGCTCTACACGCTGGCCTCGGGCCAGCTCCCGGCCGAGGAGATCAAGGCCATCCGCGAGGTGGGCGGCCGGGTCCGCGACCTCGAGGTCCGCGGCGAGGAGGTCCCCGCCGACCTGCAGGCGCAGTGGGCGCCGCTGCAGCCCAAGGCCGACTTCGTGCGCAACCTCTTCGGCGGCCGGCTGCGCGAGGCGGTCACCGGTGCCGCGCCGATCGCCCCGGAGATCCTCGAGTTCTTCTGGGGCTGCGGCATCCCGGTCCTCGAGGGCTACGGGATGACGGAGACCTCGACCGTCGCGACCAGCTCGACGCCGGAGGAGCACCGCTTCGGCTCGATCGGGCGCCCGCTGCCCGGCGTCGAGGTCAAGATCGCCGACGACGGCGAGATCCTGCTGCGGGGCGCGAACATCTTCCGCGGCTACTACAAGAACGACGACGCCTCCTTCGGCGCGGTCGTCGACGGGTGGCTGCACACGGGCGACGTCGGCCGCGTCGACGACGACGGCTTCGTCTACATCACGGGCCGCAAGAAGGACATCATCATCACGGCGGGGGGCAAGAACCTGACGCCGGCGAACCTCGAGAACGACCTCAAGCAGACGCGCTGGGTCTCGCAGGCCGTCATGCACGGCGACCGCCGCCCGTTCCCCGTGATGCTCGTGACGCTCGACGAGGAGGAGATCCTGCCCTGGGCCGAGCAGGAGGGCATCGAGGACCGCTCGATCGCGGCGCTCGCCCGCGACCCGCGCGTGCACGCCCTGATCCAGGGCGAGCTCGACGGGGCCAACGCGAAGTACGCGCAGGTCGAGCAGGTCAAGAAGTTCGTGATCCTCGACCACGACCTCTCGCAGGAGACCGGCGAGCTGACCCCGACGCTGAAGGTCAAGCGCAACGTGGTCAACGAGAAGTACGCCGACCTCTTCGAGGGCCTCTACACGGGCTAGGAGGCCCGCCCCGGCCCGCCCCGCCTAGACTCGAGGGGTGCGCACCGACCCGACCGACACCGGCGGCCTGTTCGTCCGGCGGCGTCCCGGCACCGCGCCGGTGCGGTACCGCGACCTGCCCGACGAGGGCACGGCCCGACGGCGGCGGGCCGACGCGGTGCTCGCGCACGCGCTGCTCGGCCTCATGGTGGTCGTGAACCTCCTGTTCTGGGGCCCGCTGCCCGCCGCGTCGCTGTGGCTCGCGTCGCGGACGCAGTACCTCACGGACAACCTCGGCATCGGGCTCCTCGTCGGCTTCGGCGCCCTCGTCGCGGCGCTGCTCGGCGGCCTCGTCGTGCTCAAGCGCCTCGACCAGAGCTGGGTCCTCGTGCGCCGCGCCGCGGGGATCGACCAGCGCTCCGGCGCCCTCCCGCGGGTGTTCGGGACGACGGCGGTCGTCGCCGCCGTGGGCTTCACCGGCTGGCTCGTGTTCATCGGCGGCCTGGGGTCGTCGATGTTCACCGGCCAGGGCTGAGCCCGTGGGGCTCCTCGACCGCTACCGCCAGTTCGAGGCCCTCAGCGAGGAGGAGGTCAACGCCCGCCTGCGCGCGGAGGCGGACGAGCGTCGCGCCCGCGCGCTCGAGCGCGTCGAGGCCCTCGACCTGCGCGCGACGACGTGGCCCGGCCTGCCGCCCCCCGCGATCGTCAACGCCATCACCTTCGCGGCCCGCCGCTCGCTGAACCGCTACGCGACGGCGGCGGCGGGCGACCTGCGCAGCCGCCTCGCCGCCCGTCACGGCGTGCCGCGCGCCCAGGTCGTCGTGGGCGCGGGCGCGGCGCAGCTCCTGCGCGACGTGACCGCCGCGCTGCTGGTGGAGGGCGACGAGCTCGTCACGCCGTGGCCCTCGTACCCGCTGTACCCCCTGTTGGCCCGCCGCGCCGGGGCGCGGGCGGTCCCCGTGCGCGGGTTCGGCGTCGACGCCGTGCTCGACGCCGTGACGCCGTCCACCCGCGTCGTCGCGCTGTGCAACCCCAACGACCCGACGGGCGAGCTGCTCGGCGTCGATGAGCTCCGGCGCCTGCTCGCGGCGCTGCCCGAGCGCGTCATCGTCCTGCTCGACGAGGCCCTGCGCGACTTCGTCGACGCCGAGGACCTCGATGCCGCGCTGCGGCTGGTCGACGAGGACCCGCGCCTGCTCGTCGTGCGGACCTTCTCGAAGGCCTGGGGGCTGGCCGGTCTGCGGTGCGGCTACGCCGTCGGCGGGGAGGGCAGCGGCCCGCTGCTCGAGCGCCTCGAGCCCGACCTGGGGCCCAACGAGCTCGCCGTCGCCGGGGTGCTGGAGGCGCTCGACGCCGCCGAGCCGGTCGTGCGCCGCCGCGCCGAGGGCGTCGGCGTGGAGCGCCGGCGCCTGGCCGACGCGCTGCGGGGCCTGCCCGTCGGCGGCCCGGCGAGCCAGGCCAACGTCGTGTGGCTGGCCGCCCAGGGGCTCGACGGCGTCGAGCTCGCCCGCCGCCTGGAGCGCCACGCCGTCCTGGTCGCGCCCGGGGGCCCGCTCGGCGACGCGTCCCACGTCCGCGTCGCCCTCAGCCGGGGCGACGCCACGGATCGGCTCGTGCGCGCGCTGGAGCAGGCCCTCGCGGGGTAGCGGCACCCCATGCTCATCGCCGCGGTCGTCGCCATCTGCGTCATCCTGCTCGTCCTCGCGTTCGTCTTCCCGCGCCTGTCGCGGCACCCGCAGCGCGGGGTCACGAAGACCTTCGGCACGGGCGGCGACGCCGCCTCCCGCGCGCCGGGCCCCCTCGGTCGCTGGCTGGCCAAGCCCTTCCGCAGCTCCTCCCGCGCGGCGAACAAGAGCGCCGGGGCCGGCCGCGAGGGCCGCAGCAAGCTGCCCCTGTAGCCGCCGGGCCGCGCTAGTCGGCGGAGGACTGGCGCAGGAGCGCGCCGGTCGTCTGCTCGAGGATCTTGCGCCAGGCGCCCGTGGTCTCCTCGCCGGCCGCGCGGTCGAAGTGCTTGACGACCTTGCGCACGCGCGTGGCGGAGATCTCGATGCCGTGGCGCTCGCAGACGGCCTTGAGGTCGTCGTAGTCCTCGGCCAGCTTCAGCGTCACCGACTCGAAGCCGTGGCGGGCGATCTCCACGCGCTTGGCGAAGTTCATGATCGACGTCTGGAACATGAGCTCGTCGTCGGGCTCGGGCTCGATCAGGATGATGTCGACGCCCGGGTAGCGCTCCTGCCAGGAGCGCGCCATCTCGTGCAGCCGCTGGTAGGCGAGCAGCTTGAAGGCCTGGTAGCCGATCTGCGGGAAGCCCATGTCGCTGACGTGGCGCGGGCGTGAGCCGAACACCGTCCCGACCGACTTCGAGAAGTCGTTGACGAACGGGACGAGCGGGTTGACCACGACGACGAACTTCGCGCCCGCCTCGACGGCGATGTCGATGTTCGTCGTGGAGACGATGCCGCCGTCGACGAGCTCGCGGTCGTGGACGCGGACGGGCCGGTAGACCATCGGGAGCGCGGTCGACGCCGCGACCGCGGTCGAGATCGGCACGTCGTCGAAGTCATTCGCCCCGAACACGACGCGCTCGCAGGTGTCGAGGTCCGTCGCGGCGAGGTAGAGCTCGTGCTCGAGCACGCGGAAGTCGTCGCTGCGGTCGGGGTCCGACAGCACGTCGCGCACGTAGTCGGCGATGCCCGTCGACGCGTAGAGGCCGGACGGCAGCGCCTCGGCCAGGCCGAGGACGACGTCCATGGCGGAGACGGACGGGAGCTGGCCCGCGAGCGCCCGCGTGATCCGCGCGAGCTGGAGCGGCAGCAGCACGCCCTTCTTGGCGAACTCGAGGAGGTTCGGCCGCAGCAGGGTCCCGAGCGTGATGTCGCGGAAGGGGGTCGGGACCTGCTGGTTGACGACGCGCATCATCTCCTCGGGGGTGATGCCGTTGGCGGCCATGGAGGCCACGAACGACCCCGCCGAGGTGCCGACGTAGACGTCGAAGTCGTTGATCGTGCGGTTGACCGAGAGCAGGTCGAGCGCGCGCAGCGCGCCGATCTCGTAGACCCCGCCCGTGAAGCCGCCGCCCCCGAGCACGAGCGCGGTCTTCGACCGCCGCCGGCGACGCCGGCGCGGTGCACCCTGGCCCTCGAGCGGGACGACCTTCCCCATCCGCGGCAGTGTACGGCCCGGCCCGGTCCCGCCGGGCCGGACGGCACCTCCCGCCGGGCCGGACCGCACCTCCGGTCGCCGCGCCGGGTTGCTTCCCCGATGCCGTGTGTAGCGTGCCCCGGACGGATGCGCCGTCCGCTGACCCTGCTCGCCCTGTCCGCGGCCCTCGCCGCACCCGCCGCCCTCCTCGCGCCCGTCGCCCGCGCGGGGGCGCAGGACCCTCCCACGCTGCGCGCCCAGCTCACGCGCGCCTTCCGGGGCGCACCCGCCGCCTCGGGTGCGGACGTCCGGGACCTCACGACCGGCCGGACGCTGTTCTCGGCCCGCGCGCGGACGGGGCGGATCCCCGCCTCGGTCCAGAAGCTCTTCACGACCTCGACGGCGCTCGTGCGGCTCGGTCCCTCGGCGCGCCTGCGGACGACGGTGGCCGGGCGCGGGTTCCTCGACCCCGACGGCGTCTGGCAGGGCGACCTCTACCTCAAGGGCGGGGGCGACCCGGCGCTCAGCACGATCGGCCTGGCCAAGCTCGCCGACCGCGTCGCCGCGGCAGGGGTCCTGCGCGTGCAGGGCCGCGTCCTGGCCGACGAGACGTGGTTCGACCCCGCGCGGGGCGGCCCCGCCACCGGGCTGCGCTACGACCGCGACATGGGCGGCGTGCTCGGGGGGCTGACGGTGGGCCGGGGCTTCGCACGGCGGGGCGGCCCCGCGGGCGCGGCGGCCAGGGCCCTCGTCACCGCGCTGCGCCGCCGCGGCGGCATCCGGGTGGTGGACGGCGTGGGCACGGGGCGGGTGCCCGCGGGCGCGCGGACGCTGGCCACGCTGCCCTCCCCCACCGTGGCCGCGCTCGTGCGCTCCACGCTCGTGCCGTCGGACAACTTCTACGCCGAGACCCTGCTGAAGGACCTCGCGGCCGGCCCCGGTCGGCCCGGGACGACCGCGGCCGGCGCCGCCGTCGTCCGCCGCCAGGCCGCCGCCTTCGGCCTGGCGCCGGTCGTCGCGGACGGCTCCGGGCTCTCGCGCGCCGACCGCGTCACGCCACGTGACGTCGTCGGGCTCCTCGGCGCGATGGAGGAGCAGCCGTCCGCAGAGGCCTTCACCGGCGGGATGGCGGTCGTCGGGCGCACGGGCACGGTGCGGCTGCGGATGCGCGGCACGGCCGCCCAGGACCGCTGCCGCGCGAAGACCGGGACCCTGCACGACGTCAGCGCGCTGGCGGGCGTCTGCACGACCGCGTCCGGGCACACCGTCGCCTTCGCGTTCCTCATGAACCGGACGGCGTCGATCTGGCGCGCCCACCTGGTCCAGGACCGCATGGCCGCCGCGCTGGCCCGCTACGACGGCCCCTGAGGTCCCCTAGGCTCCGCGGGATGGCCTCGTCGTTCCGCGGGTCGCGCTACGGCATCGTCCTGCTGCTGATCCTCGCCGACGTCGCCCTGATCTCCGGGACGTCCGTGCGCGGGTGGACGTACCTGGCGGCCGTGGTCCTGCAGGGGGCGACGCTCCTGGCCTGCCTGCACGCCGCCCGCGTCCCCCTGGCGCACCAGCGGGTCGCCGCGGGGCTCCTCCTCGTCGCGGTCGTCTCGGTGGCGTTGACGCGCGTGCACGCCGGTGACGACCCCGGCGCGTTCGCCCGCGCCGTCAACGGCCTGCTCGTGGCCGTCGCGCCGGTCGTCATCGCCCGCGAGCTGTGGACCCACCCGCGGGTCACCGGGCACACCGTGGCGGGGGCGCTCTGCGTCTACCTCCTGGTCGGCATGTTCTTCTCCGCCCTCCTGGGCCTCGTCGCGACGACCTTCCAGGAGCCGGTCTTCCGGCACGTCGGGGACGGCACGGAGGCCGACCGCCTCTACTTCTCCTACGTCACGCTGACCACCACCGGCTACGGCGACCTCGCGCCCGCGGTCGGGGCCGCCCGCGCGCTCGCCGTCCTCGAGGCGCTCATCGGCCAGCTCTACCTCGTCACCGTCGTGGCGGTGCTGGTCAGCCGCGTCGGGCCGCTGCGGCGCAGCGGCGGCGACGAGGCCGCCGGCGTGACCCACGTGGCTGGGCCTGGTGACGCCCGGCGCGGCCCGGACGGGCCGACCGGCGGCTAGCCGGCGTCGTCGAGCAGGCCGAGCAGGCCGCCCTCGTCGAGGACGGCGACGCCGAGGCGCTCGGCCTTCTCGAGCTTCGTCCCGGGCGAGGCGCCGGCGACGACGTAGTCGGTCTTCTTCGACACCGACGTCGTCACCTTCCCGCCCGCGGCCTGGATGCGCTCGGTGGCCTGCTCGCGCGTGAGGTCGGGCAGCGTGCCGGTGAGCACGAAGGTCCGGCCCGACAGCGGGCCCTCCCCCGGCGGCGGCCCCTCCTCCTCGAGGTGCAGCCCCTGCGCCCGGAGGTCCGCGAGCAGCTCGCGCATCGCGGGCAGCGCGAGCTGCTCGTGGATGAGCGCGGCGACGATCGGGCCGATCCCCGGCGTCTGGGCGATCTCCTCGGGCGTGGCCGCCAGGAGCGCGTCGACCGTGCGGAACCGCTGGGCCAGGCTGCGGCCGGTGACGAAGCCGACGCCCTCGATCCCCACCCCGAAGAGGACGCGGCCGAAGTCCCGGTCCTTCGAGGCGGCGACGGCGGCGACGAGCCGCTCGGCGCTGATCGCCCCGAAGCCCTCGAGCGCCTCGAGCTGCTCGGTCCGGAGCCGGTAGAGGTCGCCGGCGTGGTGCACGAGCCCGGCCTGCAGGAGCTGGAGCACGCGCTCCTCGCCCAGCCCCTCGACGTCCATCGCGCCGCGCGAGGCGAAGTGCTTGAGGAGCTGGAACTGCTGGCCGGGGCACCCGCCGCGGTTGGGGCACTTCGTGAAGACGTGGCCCTCGGGCTTGACCGTCGGCGTGCCGCACGACGGGCACCGGTCCGGCGGCTCGGGGGGCGCGCTGCGGTCCGGGCGCTCGACGGCGTGCGGCGCCGGGGAGAGGACCTGCGGGATGACGTCGCCGGCGCGCAGGACGATGACCTCGTCGCCGACGCGGAGGTCCTTGCGCCGCAGGTCCTCCTCGTTGTGCAGCGTCGCCAGCTTGACCGTCACGCCGCCCACGACGACCGGCTCCAGCGACGCGAAGGGGTGCAGGTCGCCGAACTTCCCGACGTTCCACTCCACGCCCAGCAGCGTCGTGAGCTTCGTCGTCGGGGGGAACTTCCAGGCGATGGCCCAGCGGGGATCACGGCCGACGACGCCCAGCCGGCGCTGGAGCTCGACCTCGTCGACCTTGACCACGACCCCGTCGATCTCGAAGTCGAGGGCCCCCCGGCGCTCCTGCCAGGCGCGGCAGCGCACGACGACCTCCTCCTCGGTCCGCAGCCGCTGCACCTCGTCGTTGACCCGGAAGCCATGGTCCTTGAGCCACATCAGCGCGTCCCAGTGGCGGTCGAAGCGGACGCCCTCGGCCACGCCGACGCCGTAGGCCCACATCGACAGCGGGCGCGCCGCGGCGAGCTTGGGGTCGAGCTGGCGGATCGTGCCGGCGGCCGAGTTGCGCGGGTTCATGAACGTCGACTCGCCCCGCTCGGCCCGGCGCTCGTTGAGGGCCGCGAAGTCCGGCAGGGACATGTAGACCTCGCCGCGGACCTCGAGCCGTCGCGGCAGGTCCGAGCCCGTCATCCGCAGCGGGATGGTCGGGATGGTGCGCAGGTTGTGGGTCACGTCCTCGCCGACCTCGCCGTCCCCGCGCGTCGCGCCCCGGACGAGCACGCCGTCCTCGTAGAGCAGCGAGATGGCCAGGCCGTCGATCTTCGGCTCGCACACGTACTCGAAGTCGGCGTCCTCGATGCCCTCCCGCCGCAGGTGGTTGCGCATGCGGTCGATCCAGCCGCGCAGCTCCTCCTCGCTGCGGGCGTTGGCCAGGGAGAGCATCGGCTGCTCGTGGGTGACCTTCGTCAGCCGGCTGATCGGCGTGCCGCCGACGCGCTGCGTGGGCGAGTCGGGCGTGACGAGCTCGGGGTGCTCGTCCTCGAGGGCCTTGAGCTCCGCGTAGAGCGCGTCGTAGACATCGTCCTCGATCGTGGGGTCGTCGAGGACGTAGTAGCGGTGCGCGTGCTCGTTGAGCTCCTCCCGCAGCGCCGCGGTACGGCGCGCGGCCTTCGCCGCCGCTGCGCTCACTCCACCCCCCGGGCGGCGGGCCGCACGAGGCGCTCGAGGTCGTAGCGCTCCAGCGCGTCCATCCCGGCCACGTCGGTGAGGTCGAAGTGCACCGGCGTGACGGCGATCCGCCCGGCGCGGACGGCCTCGATGTCGGTGCCCGCCTCCTCGCGGAAGCCGGGGTCCTCGCCGGCGATCCAGTACCTCCGGGCGCCGTCGACCTCGCTGTGGAGCTGCAGCTCGTCGCGGTACACGCGCTTGCCGATCCGCGTCACGGCGACGCCCGCGACCGGCCCGGCCGGGACGTTGACGTTCAGCAGGGTCCCCGTCGGCAGCGGCATCCGGCCCTCGGCGCCGCCCTCGGCCGCGGCCAGCTCGCCGACGAGCGCGGCCGCGAAGTCGGCCGCCGCGGTGAAGTCGAAGCCCTCGCCGAAGCGGTGGTCGTACTCGCGCCCGGTGGACTGCTGGGAGACGGCGAGGCCCGGGAGGCCGAGGATCAGGCCTTCGATCGCGGCGGCCACGGTCCCCGAGTAGGAGATGTCGTCGCCGAGGTTCGAGCCGTGGTTGATGCCGGAGACCACGACCTCGGGCCGGAAGCCGTCCACGAGGCCCAGGTTCGCCAGGCGGACGCAGTCGACCGGCGTCCCGTCGGTGGCGTAGCCGACGGTGCCGTCGCCGAACGGGACCTCGGCGACGAGCAGCGGGCGGCGGGTCGTGATCATCCGCGCGAAGGCCGAGCGGTTGCCGTCCGGGGCGATGACGACGAGGTCGACGCCGTCGACGCCCAGCAGCGCGCGCCGCAGGGCCTGCAGGCCCTCCGCCTCGATGCCGTCGTCGTTCGTGAGCAGGACCCGCATGCCCACCCACGAGGATAGAGGCGGTCCCGGCGCTGACCACGGCCCCTCCCGCCACGGTGCTAGCCGCGGCCCCGACGGGGAAGCACGAGGACGTGGAGGCCATCCGTGAGCCCGGAACGGGGCATCCGGGCGTCCGGCGCCGGGTGCCTGCCCACGCCGCGTGGGTCGGCGTCCTGCGCCGTGAGGTCGCCGCGCTCGCGCGGCGCCACGGGGCGACCCCGGACGAGGTCGACGACGTCACCCTCGCGGTCTCCGAGGTGCTCACGAACGTCGTGGTGCACGCCTACGCCCGGGACGGCGAGCCCGGCGTCCTCGACCTCCGGGCCGCCGCCCGCGACGGCACCCTCGAGGTCGTCGTCGCCGACGAGGGCCACGGCTTCGCGCCGCGCGACGACAGCCCGGGCCTCGGCCTCGGGCTGGTCCTCGGGGCGCGGCTCGCGGACGCCCTGCGGATCGAGCCCAACCGCCCCCGCGGCACGCTCGTCACGCTGAGCTTCGCCCTGGCCGGACCTCAGTAGCGCACGCCGACCAGGTGCAGCCCGTGCGGCGGGGCGGTCGGCCCGGCCGCCGCGCGCGGGGCGCCGCCCAGGAGCGCGGCGAAGTCGGCGAGCTCCCGGCGGCCGGTGGCCACCTCGAGCATCGTCCCGACGAGCACCCGGTTCATGTGCCGCAGGAACGCGTCGGCCTCGATCCGGAACGCCAGGACGTCGTCGCCCTCGTCCACCCAGGCCGCCGCGAAGACCTCTCGCCGGAAGCGGGTGTGGTCGGACTGCGTCGGCGTGAAGGCGGTGAAGTCGTGGGAACCCGGCAGCAGGGCCGCGCACGCTCGCAGCGCGTCACGATCGGTGCCCTGGGGCCACCACAGCGCGCGGCCGCGCTCGAACGCCGAGCGCTCGGGGCGCAGGAGCAGCCGGTAGCCGTAGGTGCGCGCGCGGGCGTCGCGGCGGGCGTCGAAGCCGTCGGGCGCGGCGGTGCAGGCGCGCACGGCGACGTCGGGGGGCAGCAGCGCGTTGAGCGACCGCAGGGACACCGGCGGGCCCGGGTAGGAGGCGACCTGGTGCCACGCGTGGACGCCCCGGTCCGTGCGCCCGGCGACGGCCAGGACGACGGGCGCGCGGACGAGCACGGCCAGCGCGCGCTCGAGCTCGCCCTGCACGGTGCGGCGCCCGGGCTGGCGCGCCCAGCCGGCGAAGGCGCCCCCGTCGTACTCGAGGTCCAGCCGGGCCGTCGGCGCGGCGCGACGGGCGTGCGGGCCGGCCACGCCGTCAGCGGCGGCGCCGGGGCCGGTCGACCCGTCCGCCCAGGGCCGCCAGCACCGCCGCGGGGCCGCGCGGGCGCCGGTCGAAGGCCGCGGCGAAGCGCTGCGCCTCGGCGTCGGAGCCGTACGCCTTGCGCCCGCCCTCCGCGCCGCAGCGCGCGCAGGCCCAGGTCACGACGCGCCCCTCGGCGCCGAAGCTCCAGTCGTGGCCGAGGACCCGGCAGGCCAGGGGCTTGCCCATCCCGGCCGCCCGCCGCCCCGTGCTCAGACCAGCTCGAGGAAGACCATCTCCGTCGCATCGCTGCGACGGGGGCCCAGCTTGAGGATGCGGGTGTAGCCGCCGGGGCGAGCGGCGTAGCGCGGCGCCACCTCCTCGAAGAGCTTGTGGACCGTGAACTTGTCCTGGCCCAGGGCGCTCAGCGCCTGCCGGCGCGCGTGGAGGTCGCCGCGCTTGGCCAGCGTGATGAGCTCCTCGAGCTCGGGCTTGACCGCCTTGGCCTTCGCCTCGCTGGTCTTGATGCGCTCGTGCTGGATGACCTCCTTGCAGAGGTTCTGCAGCAGCGACTTGCGATGCGCCGCGTCGCGGGAGAGCTTGTGCCGGGTCTTCTGGTGGCGCATGGGTCAGTCCTCGCGGAGGTCCAGGCCGCGCGCGTGCAGCGTCTCGATGACCTCGTCGATCGACTTCTTGCCGAAGTTCGGGATCGCCGCCAGCTCGCCCTCGGACTTCGAGATGAGGTCGCCGACGGTCTGGATGCCCGCGCGCTTGAGGCAGTTGTAGGACCGGACGCCGAGCTCGAGCTCCTCGATGAGGATGTCGTGCATCGGGCCGCCGGTGGTCGCGCCGGCGCCGTTGACCGCTCCGGCGCCGTTGGGCTCGAGCTGGCCGGCCGGCCCCGCGCGGAGCTCCTCGATCCGGTCGGCGTCGGTGAAGATCGCCAGCTGCTGGATGAGGATCTCGGCCGCCTCGCGGAGCGCCGCCTGCGGGTCGATCGAGCCGTCGGTCTCGATGTCCAGCGTGAGCTTGTCGTAGTCGGTGCGCTGGCCGACGCGCGCCTGCTCGACCGCGTAGGCGACGCGCTTGACCGGCGAGAAGATCGAGTCGATCGGGATGACGCCGATCGGCTGGTCGGGGGACTTGTTGTCCTCCGCCGGGCGGTAGCCGCGGCCGCGCCCGATCGTGAGGTAGAGCTCGAGCTTCGTCCGCTTCTCGAGGGTCGCGATGTGGACGTCGGGGTTGAGGATCTCGACGCCCGCGGGCAGGTCGATGTCCTTCGCGGTGATCTCGCCGGGGCCGGTGACGACGAGCGGGGCCTCGACCTCGGTCGCGTCGGAGTGCATCCGGCAGACGATGCCCTTGAGGTTCAGGACGATGTCGGTGACGTCCTCCGTGACGCCCTTGATCGTCGAGAACTCATGGGCGACGCCCTCGATGCGCACGCTGGTGACCGCGGCGCCCGCGAGGGAGCTCAGCAGCACCCGGCGCAGCGAGTTGCCGAAGGTGTAGCCGAAGCCGCGGTCGAGCGGCTCGATGACGAACGAGCCGCGGTGATCCTCCACGGACTCGGAGGTGATGCGGGGGATCTGGAAGTCGAGCATCGGAGGGGTCCTGACTGTCGTGCTGGTGTAACCCGCGCTCGACGGGGAGAGCGTCGAGAGGGGGAGCCCGCCCACCCGGGCGGGGCGGGGACTACTTGGAGTAGAGCTCGACGATGAGCTGCTCCTGGACCGGGGTCGTGATCTCACGACGATCCGGCTTGCGGAGCACCTTCGCCGTCAAGGCATCGTGGTCGGCCTGGAGCCAGGCCGGGACCTGCGCGGTGAGCTCGGTCGCGTCGCGGATGAGCTCCGTGGTGCCGGTGCTCTCGCTGGACTTGAAGGCGATCACGTCGCCGTCACGGACCTGGTAGCTCGGGATGTCGACCCGGCGGCCGTTGAGGGTCCAGTGCCCGTGGCGGATGAGCTGGCGGGCCTGGCGCCGGGAGGCGGCGAAGCCGAGGCGCACGAGGACGTTGTCGAAGCGGCGCTCGAGCAGCGTGAGCAGGTTCTCGCCCGTGATGCCCTCCTGCCGCGACGCGCGGTCGTAGTAGCGCGCGAACTGCTTCTCCAGGACGCCGTAGTAGCGCTTGGCCTTCTGCTTCTCGCGGAGCTGCACGCGGTACTCGCTCTGCTTCTGGCGGCCACGACCGTGGTCGCCGGGCGGGTACGCGCGGCGCTCGACGCCGCACTTGTCCGTCAGGCAGCGCTCGCCCTTGAGGAAGAGCTTCTGCCCTTCGCGGCGGCACTGCTTGCACTGGGGGGCGGTGTCTCGAGCCATCTCGTTCTACGGGTCCTCAGACGCGGCGCCGCTTGCGGGGGCGGCAGCCGTTGTGCGCTTGCGGGGTGACGTCCTTGACGCTCGTGACCTCCAGGCCCGCGGCCTGGAGGGAGCGGATCGCCGTCTCGCGGCCCGAGCCCGGGCCCTTGACGAAGACGTCCACCTTCTGGAGCCCCTGCTCGATGCCCTTGCGGGCCGCCGCGTCGGCGGTCACCTGGGCGGCGAACGGGGTCGACTTGCGGGAGCCCTTGAAGCCGGCGCCGCCGGCGGACTCCCACGCGATGACGTTCCCCTCGCGGTCGGTGAGGGAGACGATCGTGTTGTTGAAGCTGGTCTTGATGTGAGCGGCGCCGACCGGGATGTTCTTCTTCGGCTTGCGGCGGCCGCGCTGGGGGCGCTTGGGGGCGGGCACCTACTTCTTCCCCGCCTTCTTCTTGCCGGCGACCTGCATGCGCTTGGGGCCCTTGCGGGTGCGCGCGTTGGTCTTCGTGTTCTGCCCGCGGACGGGGAGGCCGCGGCGATGGCGCAGCCCGCGGTAGCAGCCGATCTCCATCAGGCGCTTGATGCTCTGCGAGCGCTCGCGGCGGAGGTCGCCCTCGACGATGACGTCGCGGTCGATGAGGTCACGCAGCCGGGCGACCTCGTCCTCGGTGAGGTCGCGGACGTAGGTGTCCGGCGAGATCGACGACTCCCGGAGGAGGTCGTTGGAGGTCGAGCGCCCGATCCCGTAGATGTAGGTCAGGCCGATCTCGACGCGCTTGTTGAGGGGGACGTTGACCCCGGCGATGCGTGCCATGCGGTGTGCGGCGCTCCTAGCCCTGCTTCTGCTTGTGACGCGGGTTCTGGCAGATGACGAGGACCCGCCCGTGTCGGCGGATGATCTTGCACTTCTCGCACATCGGCTTGACCGACGGTCGTACCTTCATGATCCCTTTCGGCTGGATGACCGGCGCCGTGGCTCTGGCGGCCGCTTCAGGCCGCCGCTACCAGACGCGGACCCGCGCACGAGGCGTCGGGCCGGAGGCCGTCCGCTGCGCGCGCAGACAGGTCACGATAGCAAAGGGCCAACGGCCCCCGTGGTCCGACCGGCGGCTGCGCTAGGAGCCGGTCCGGGCCTCGCCCGCGAGCGCCTGGGCGTCCGCTTCGTGCCACGGCGTCAGGACCCGCGGACCCTCGGCCGTGACCGCGATCGTGAACTCGAAGTGGGCCGCCAGCGAGCCGTCCTGGGCGTAGATCGCCCAGCCGTCGTCGCCCATCCGGACCTGGTGGCGGCCGGCGTTGACCATCGGCTCGACCGCCAGGACCATGCCCTCCTCCAGGCGCGGCCCACGGCCGGGCTCGCCGAAGTTCGGCACCTGCGGGTCCTCGTGCATCGACCGCCCGATGCCGTGGCCGACGAGCGAGCGGATCACCGACATGCCCTCGCCCTCCACGCGGGCCTGCACGGCGTGGGAGACGTCGCCCAGCCGATTCCCGGGGCGGCACTGCTCGACGGCGTCGAAGAGCGCCCGCTGGGTCACGCTCAGGAGCTTGCGGGCGACCGGGCTGACGGGGCCGACGGGGAAGGTGCGCGCCGCGTCGGCGACCCAGCCGTCCTTGATGACCCCGATGTCGATCGAGATGATGTCGCCGCGCTGGAGCGGCTCGGGGCCCGGGAAGCCGTGGACGACGAGCGAGTTCGGCGAGGCGCAGATCGACCCCGGGAAGCCGCGGTAGCCCTTGAAGGCCGGCGTCGCGCCCTGGGCCCGGATGAAGCGCTCGGCGGCCTCGTCGAGCTCGGCCGTCGTGACGCCCTCGCGGACCTTCCCCTCGAGCAGCCGCATCGTCCGGACGAGGATGTCGCCGGCGGCGGCCATCTTCTCGATCTCCTCCGGAGACTTGCGGATGATCACAGGGTGTCTTCGAGGCGCAGCGTCGCGATCGCCGCCCGGATGTGGTCGTGCACCTCCGTCGGCCGGCGGCTGCCGTCGAAGCGGCGCAGGAGGCCGCGCTCCTCGTAGAAGGCGATCAGCGGCGCCGTCTGCCGATGGTAGACCTCCAGGCGCTTGCGGATCGTCTCCGGCTTGTCGTCCTCGCGCTGGACGAGGGGGGAGCCGTCGACGTCGCAGCGGTCCTCGTGCTTGGGCGGGTCGAACTCGACGTGGTAGATGCGGCCGGTCTTCGAGACGCGGCGGCCCGAGAGCCGGCGCACGATCTCGTCGTCCGGGGCCTCGATGAGCAGGACGGCCGTCAGCGAGCGGCCGTGCTCTTCCAGGGAGCCCTCGAGCGCCTCGCCCTGCGCGATCGTGCGCGGGAAGCCGTCGAGGAGGAAGCCGTCGGCCGCCTCGGGCCGGTCGACGGCCTCGAGGATGACGCCGATGATGACGTCGTCGGGGACCAGGTCCCCCGCCTTCATGTACGTCTCGGCCTGACGACCGAGCTCCGTGCCCTCCTTCACGGCCTTGCGCAGGATGTCGCCCGTCGCGTAGTAGGCGACGGCGAAGTCCTCGACGAGGCGCTCAGCCTGGGTGCCCTTCCCCGCCCCTGGTGGGCCGAGGAGGATGAGGTTCAGCTCGCTCACGGAGGACGGGCACGCTACCTACTTCAGGAAGCCCTCGTAGTTCCGCATCATGAGCTGCGCCTCGAGCTGCTTCATCGTGTCGAGGGCCACGCCCACGACGATGAGCAGCGAGGTGCCGCCGAAGAAGAAGTTCGCGCTGGTCTGGTTGATCAGCAGGGTCGGGAGCGCGGCCACGGCGGCCAGGTAGAGGGCGCCGGGGAACGTCAACCGGGCCAGCACCCGGTCCAGGAACTCCGCCGTCGGGCGCCCCGGCCGCACGCCGGGGATGAAGCCGCCGTACTTCTTGAGGTTGTCCGCCTGGTCGACCGGGTTGAACGTGACGGCCGTGTAGAAGTACGTGAACAGGATGATGAAGATCGTCTCGCCCAGCAGGTAGGGCCAGTCGTTCGGACTGAAGAACGTCGACAGGTCCTGGGCCCACGGCTTCTGGATGAGCTGGCCGACCGTCGGCGGGAAGGCCATGATCGAGGCGGCGAAGATGACGGGGATGACGCCCGCCATGTTCACTCGCAGCGGCAGGTAGGTCTGGCCGCCGGAGGTCATGCGACGCCCGATGACGCGCTTGGCGTACTGGATCGGGATCCGCCGCTGCCCCTCCTGGATGAAGACGACCGCCGCGATCACGGCCAGCGCCACGAACGGCATCATGACCTTGAAGACCTGGTCGGAGTTCGTCCACCAGGCCTGCACGCCCTTGGGCAGCCCGCTCACGATCGAGGCGAAGATCATCAGCGAGATCCCGTTGCCGATGCCGCGCTGGGTGATGAGCTCGCCCATCCACATGAGCAGCACCGTGCCCGCGGTCAGCGAGAGGACGATCAGGAAGACGTGCGGGACGTCGAAGCTCGGGATGATCGGCGCGCCCGTGGTGGGCGCGAAGCTCTTGAAGAGGAAGACGTAGCCGATCGACTGCGCGAAGGCCAGGCCGACGGTGAGGTAGCGCGTGTACTGCGTGATCCGCGCCTGCCCGACCTCGCCCTCCTTCTGCAGCTTCTCCAGCGAGGGCACGACCACCGTCAGCAGCTGCAGGATGATCGACGCCGTGATGTAGGGCATGATCCCGAGCGCGAAGAGCGCGATCCGGGACAGGCCTCCGCCCGAGAACGTGTTGAGCAGGTTCAGGATCCCGCCGCCGCCGAACTGCTTCTGGACGGCGTCGACGGCCTGGACGTCGATCCCGGGGACCGGGATGTGCGAGCCGAGCCGGTAGAACGCGAGCAGCAGCGCCGTGAAGGCGAGCTTCTTGCGGATCTCCGCGACGGTGAAGGCGCTGAGGATCGTCTGCAGCATGGAGGCTGCGCCTGAGGCTAGTGGCTAGGCGTCGACGAGGACGCAGGTCCCGCCCGCGCCCTCGATCGCCGTCCGGGCCGACGCGCTGAAGCCGTGGGCGTGGACGGTCAGCGGCTTGGAGAGCTCGCCCTTGCCGAGGACCTTGACCGGGATGCCCTTGCGCGTGCCCAGGCCCTTGGCCACGAGCGCGTCGAGGGTCACCTCGGCGCCCTTCTCGAAGCGCGCGTCGAGGTCGCCGAGGTTCACGGCCTGCGTGTGCGTCCGGAACGGCTCGAACGGCATCGACTTCTTCATGTGCGGGCCGCGCAGCTTGCGCATCCGCATGTGGATCGGCATCTGGCCGCCCTCGAAGCGCGTCCGGTCCTTCGCGCCCGAGCGCGAGCCGTAGCCCTTCTGGCCGCGGCCGGCCGTCTTGCCGGTGCCCGAGCCCTCGCCGCGGCCGACGCGCTTGCGGTCCTTGCGGCTGCCGGGGGCGGGCTTGAGGTTGTGCAGGCCGATGCGCTCGTCGCGCTCGTCGGTGCTCATGGCTCGATCCTCACGAGGTGGCGGACGGCGTGGAGCATGCCGCGCGCCTGCGGGGTGTCCTTGACCTCGACCGTGTGGCCGATCCGCCGCAGGCCGAGCGAGCGCAGCGTGTCGCGCTGCGCCTTGTCGGCGCCGTTGCGGCTGCGGAACTGCGTGACCTTGACCGTGCTCACGCCGCGGGCTCCGGCTCGGGCGCGGGCTCGTCGCCGGCGGCCGCGGGCGTGCCCTCGGCGTCGGCGTCGGCCGACAGCGTGCCGGCTGCGTCCGCGGGGTCGGGGCCGCCGCCGAGGCCGAGGACCTGGTTGATCGACAGGCCGCGCAGCTCGGCGACCTCGCGGGGCGTGCGGAGCTCCTCGAGGCCGTTGATGGTCGCCTTGACGAGGTTGATCGGGTTCTGGGACCCGAGGCTCTTCGACAGGATGTCGTGGATGCCGGCGAGCTCGAGGACGGCGCGGACGCCGCCGCCGGCGATGACGCCGGTGCCCTCCGAGGCCGGCTTGAGCAGCACCTGGCCCGAGCCGAAGCGGCCCAGGATCGGGTGCGTGATCGTCGAGCCGTGCTTCGGCACCCGGAAGAGGTTCTTCTTCGCGGACTCGACGCCCTTCTGGATGGCGACGGGGACCTCGTTGGCCTTGCCGTAGCCGACGCCGACCACGCTGTTCTCGTCGCCGACGACGACGAGCGCGGTGAAGGAGAAGCGCCGGCCGCCCTTGACGACCTTGGCGACGCGGTTGATCTCGACGACCCGCTCCTGCAGGTCGAGCCCGACGGGGCTCACGGAACGATGGACTGGGGGCATGCGCTCTCTAGCTTGGCAGGGGTCGGTGGGCTAGACGGTGAGCCCGCCCTCGCGGACGCCGTCCGCAAGGGCCTTGACGCGACCGTGGTACTGGTAGCCGCCGCGATCGAACACGGCGGTCTGGACACCGGCGGCCTGCGCGCGCTGCGCGAGCAGCTCGCCGGCCTTCCCGGCCTGCTCCATCCGGCCGAGGCCGCGCAGGTCGGCCTCGGTCCAGGTGACCGCGGCCAGCGTGCGGCCGGCCGAGTCGTCGATGAGCTGGGCGGCGATCCCGCGGTTGGAGCGGAAGACCGAGATGCGCGGGCGCTCGGCGGTGCCGACGATCTTCGCGCGGACGCGCCGGCGGCGCTTGAGCCGGGCGGCGGGGCGGGTCTTGACCGTCATGCGCGCTTGCCGACCTTCCTGGCGACGTACTCGCCCTCGTAGCGGATGCCCTTGCCCTTGTAGGGCTCCGGCGGCCGCCGCTTGCGGATGCCCGCGGCGACCTCGCCGACGAGCTGCTTCGAGATGCCCTTGACGACGACGCGCGTGGGCTGCGGGACCTCGAACTCGATGCCCTCGGGGGCCTTGATCGAGACCGGGTGCGAGAAGCCCAGCGCGAGCTCGAGGTCGCGGCCGCGCAGCTGCGCGCGGTAGCCGACGCCCTGGATCTCGAGGACCTTCTGGTAGCCCGTCGTGACGCCCTCGACCATGTTGGCCACGAGCGAGCGCGTCAGCCCGTGCAGGGCGCGGTGCTCGCCGCGGTCGGTCGGGCGGGTGACGACGATCTCGCCGTCCTCCTGCGCCACCGTGATGTCGCGGTGAACGCGCTCGGACAGCTCGCCGCGCGGGCCGGCGACGCGGACGACCTCGGGCTCGATGGCCACCGTGACGGTGGCCGGGACGGGGATGGGCTTGCGGCCGATGCGGCTCATCTGCTCACCAGACGTGGGCCACGACTTCGCCGCCGACGCCCGCCTGGCGGGCCTGGTGGCCGGTCATGACCCCGGACGAGGTCGACACGATGGCCGTGCCCATGCCGCCCTGGACCTTGGGGATCTGGGTGGCGGGCACGTAGAAGCGCTGCCCCGGGCGCGAGACGCGCTTGAGGCCCGAGATCGCGCTGCGGCGGCTCTCGGTGTACTTGAGCTGGACGCGGATGAGCTCCGCCGGCCGCTCGGGCGTCGGCGCCTCGATCGAGAAGTCGTCGATGTAGCCCTGCTCCTTGAGGATCCGGGCGAGCTCGCGCTTGAGGCCCGAGGACGGGATGTCCACGGTCTCGTGGGCGGCGGTGATCGCGTTGCGGATGCGCGTCAGGAAGTCCGCGATGGGGTCGGTCATGGACATGGGCTCACCAGCTGCTCTTGGTCATGCCGGGGATGAACCCGTTGTGGGCCAGCTCGCGCAGGCAGATGCGGCACACGCCGAACTTGCGGTAGACGGCGCGCGACCGGCCGCAGCGGCGGCAGCGGGTGTACTCCCGGGTCTTGAACTTCGCGGGGCGCGACTGGCGGACCCGCTGGGACGTCTTGGCCATCAGGCCTCCTGGGTCGCGTCGGTCGACGCGTAGGGGTTGTTCTCGCGGCTGAACGGCATGCCCAGCGCCTCGAGCAGCGCGTAGGCCTCCTCGTCCGTGGCCGCGGAGGTCGTGATCGTCACGTCCAGGCCTCGGACCTGGTCGATGGCGTCGTAGTCGATCTCGGGGAAGATGATCTGCTCGCGGACGCCCATGGAGAAGTTGCCGCGCCCGTCGAAGGAGCGCGGGTTCAGGCCGCGGAAGTCGCGGATCCGCGGGATCGCGATCGACATGAGGCGATCGAGGAACTCGTAGGCGCGCTCGCGGCGGAGCGTGACGGCGAGGCCGACGGGCATCTCCTCCCGCACCTTGAACTGCGCGATCGACTTGCGGGCGCGGCGGACGCTCGGCTGCTGGCCGGCGATCGTCGCCAGCTGCTCGCGCGCGGCCTCGAGCATGCGCGTGTCCTGCTTGGCCTCGCCGACGCCCATGTTGAGCGTCACCTTCTCGATGCGGGGCGCCTGCATCGGGGTGCTGTAGCCGAAGCGCTCGATGAGCGCGGGGCGGATCTCCTCGGCGTAGCGGAGCTTGAGGCGGGCTGGGGTCTGGGTCGTGGCCATGGCGATCAGTCGAGCTGCTGGCCGGACCGCTTGGCCACGCGGCGGCGCGTGCCACCCTCGCGGGTGACCCCCACGCGCGTCGGCTTGTTGTCCTTGGGGTCGAGCAGCATGACGTTCGAGATGTGGATGGGCCCCTCGCTGGACACCACCCCCGCCTCGACGTTGGGACGCTGGGGCGTGGGCTTCTGGTGGCGCTTGACGAGGTTCAGGCCCTCGACGTAGACCCGCTGCTTCGCGGGGTCCACGCGCAGGACCTTGCCGGACTTGCCGCGGTCCTTGCCGCTGATGACGACGACCTCGTCGTCGCGGCGGATCCTGGCTCCCATGCTAGAGCACCTCCGGCGCGAGCGACACGATCTTCATGAAGTTGCGCTCGCGCAGCTCGCGCGCGACCGGGCCGAAGATGCGGGTGCCGCGCGGGTTGTTCTGCGCGTCGATGATCACGGCGGCGTTCTCGTCGAAGGCGATGTACGTGCCGTCCTCACGGCCGTACTCCTTCTTCGTGCGCACGACGACGGCGGTCACGACCTCGCCCTTCTTGACCGTCCCCTGGGGGTTGGCCTGCTTGACGGTGGCCTTGATGACGTCGCCGACGCCCGCGTAGCGGCGGCGCGAGCCGCCCATGACGCGGATGCAGAGGATCTCGCGCGCGCCGGTGTTGTCGGCCACGCGCAGGCGGGTCTCGTTCTGGATCACTTCGCGCGCTCCAGGACCTCGACGAGGCGCCAGCGCTTCGTGCGCGACATCGGCCGCGTCTCGATGACGCGGACGAGATCGCCCTCGCTGGCGTCGTTGCGCTCGTCGTGGGCGTGCAGGACGCTCGTGGAGCGCACGATCTTGCGATAGCGCCGGTGCCGGCGCGACGTGTCGACCTTCAGGACGATCGTCTTGTCGGGCTTGTCGGAGGTCACCGTGCCCACGCGCACCTGCGGGTTGCCCGCCGGGCGCTCGGCGGGCGGCGTGCCCTCGCGCGGGCCGGCGGCCCGGCGCTTCTCGCGCTCCTGCTGGCGGCGCCGGCTGCGCGCGGCGGCCTTGGCCCGGCGGACCTCGGCGCGCTCCTCGGGCGTCGCGCCGCGGCGCTTGCCGCGCCGGGCGCGCGCCGCGGCGCGGCGCTCGGCCGGGGTGTCGGCAGGGGCGGACGTCGCGGGGCGGGCGGCGTCGCGGCGGGGGCGGCCTCGTCGGCGGGGGCGGCCGCGTCCGCCTCCTCGGCGGTCGTGCCGTCGGCGCCGGCGGCCTCGGCCGCGACGACCTCCTCCTCGGCGGGCGGGGTCGCCGCCGCGGGCTCGGGCGTCTCGTCGGGGGTCGTCTCGGGGGTCTCGTCAGCCATCAGTGGGTGCTCAGCGGATCTGGTCGGGGTCGATCCCGCGCTCGCGGGCGATCGTCAGGGCGCGGGCGAGGTCGCGCTTGCTCGCGCGGACGCCGGCGGTGTTCTCCAGCTCGCCCGTGGCGAGCTGGAAGCGCAGCCCGAAGGCGTCGCGGCGGGCGGTCTTGATCTGCTCGAGGAGCGCCTGGTCGTCGAGCTCGCGCAGGTCGGCGGCCTTCATCGGTCGTCCTCGGCGGACACGAACTTCGTGCGGACGGGCAGCTTGTGGCCGGCCAGGCGCATGGCCTCGCGGGCCAGGGGCTCCGGCACGCCGGCCAGCTCGAACATCACGCGGCCCGGCTTGACCACGGCGACCCAGCCCTCGGGCGAGCCCTTGCCGGACCCCATGCGGGTCTCGGCCGGCTTCTTCGTCACGGGCTTGTCGGGGTAGACGTTGATCCACACCTTGCCGCCGCGCTTGATCTTGCGGGTCATCGCGATGCGGGCCGCCTCGATCTGGCGGTTCGTCAGCCAGCCGGCGTCGAGCGACTTGATGCCGTACTCGCCGAACTGCACGGTCGTCTGACCGCGCGAGAGCCCGGCGCGACGCCCGCGGTGCTGCTTGCGGTGCTTCACGCGCTTGGGGGACAGCATCAGCGGCCACCTCCGCGCGGGCCACGGCCACCGCCGCCGCCTCCGCCGCCACGGCCGCCGCCGCCGCCGCCGAAGCCGCCTCCGCCGCCACGGCCACCGCCGCCACCGCCGAAGCCGCCTCCGCCGCCACGGCCACCGCCGCCACGGCCACCGGGGCCGCCGCCGCCCGGACCGCCGCCGCGGCCGCCACGGCCGCCACCCGGACCGCCACCGCGGTCGCCGCGGCCGCGCCGCCGGTCGTCGCGGTCGCCGCCCGCCGCGGGGGACGGGCCCTCCATGTCGGTGAGGTCGGCGCCGGCGTAGCCCTCCGGCATGATCTCGCCCTTGTTGATCCAGACCTTCACGCCGATGCGGCCGAAGGTCGTGCGTGCCTCGTAGAAGCCGTAGTCGATGTCGGCGCGCATCGTGTGCAGGGGGACGCGGCCGTCGGAGTAGGACTCGGAGCGCGCCATCTCGGCCCCGCCGAGGCGGCCGCCGACCTGGACCTTGCAGCCCTTGGCGCCCGAGCGCATCGCGCTCGTCAGGGCGCGCTTCATGGCCCGGCGGAACGCCACGCGGTTCTGCAGCTGCTCGGCGATCGACTGCGCGACGAGCTTCGCGTCGAGCTCGGGGCGCTTGATCTCGAGGATGTTGACCTTGATCTGCTTGCGCGTCATCCGGTTGAGGTCGCGCCGCAGGGCGTCGACCTCGCTGCCCGACTTGCCGATCACGATGCCCGGGCGCGCCGTGTGGATGTTGACCTCCACCTCGTTGGCGTCCTTGCGGATCGTGATGTCGCTCAGCCCGGCGTGGGCCAGCTTCCCGGTGATGTGGCCGCGGATCGCGACGTCCTCCGCCAGGTAGTCGGCGAAGTGCTTCTCGTTGAACCAGTTGGACTTCCAGTCGTGGATGTACCCCACGCGGATGGACTCTGGGTGGACCTTCTGCCCCATGGCTAGCGGGTCTCCTTCGGGGTCAGCTGGATCGTGAGGTGGCTCGTGCGCTTGCGGATGCGCGTCGCGCGGCCCATGGCGCGCGGGCGGAAGCGCTTGAGCGTCGGCCCCTCGTCTGCGGTGATGGCGTGGACCTTCAGCTCGTCCCCGACCAGCTCGTGGTTGTTCTCGGCGTTGGCGATCGCCGACTCAAGCAGCTTGCTCCAGTCGCGGGCGACCGAGCGGGGCGTGTGCGCGAGGATCGCGCGCGCCTCCTGCACGGACTTGCCGCGGACGTTGTCGGCCACGAGGCGCGCCTTGCGCGCCGAGGACCGGACGTACTTCGCCTGCGCGCGGACGACCACGCGGCCGTCGGCGGAGCGCCGGCGCGGCGCGGTGGGCCTCGGCCTGGCGGCTGGCGTCGCCGCGGCGACCGGCTCGTCGTCGTCCTCGTCCTCGTCCTCGTCGGCCTCGGCGGTGGGCTCCTCGGCGTCGGACGCCTCGGCCTCGTCGGCCGGCTCCTCGGCGTCGGGCGCGTCGGTGGCCACGTCCTCCTCGAGGACGGGCTCCTCGGCGGCCTCGCCGGGCACCTCGGCCGCCGGCTCGCCGGCCGCGACCTCCTGGGCCGTCGCCTCGGCGTCGGCCACCTCGGCCTCGGCCTGCTCGGGCTGCGCGCCGGCCTGCGGCTCCGGCGCCTCGGGCTCCTTGCCCTTCTTCGGCTTGCGCGGGGCGGGGCTCATCGGCGCCGCCCCGTGTCCGCGTGGCCGCGGTACGTGCGCGTCGGCGCGAACTCCCCGAGCTTGTGGCCGACCATGCCCTCGCTGACGAACACGGGGACGTGCTTGCGCCCGTCGTGCACGGCGATCGTGTGGCCGACCATCTCCGGGAAGATCGTCGAGGTGCGCGACCAGGTGCGCACCATCTGCTTGCGGTTCTCGGCGTTCATGGCCTCGATGCGCGCCATCAGGCGCTCCTCGACCCACGGCCCCTTCTTGCTCGAACGACTCACTGCTGCCTACCTCTTGCCCTTGCCGCGACGTCGGCCACGGACGATGTAGCGATCGGATGCCTTGTTCTTCTTGCGCGTGCGGTACCCGAGCGTCGGGACGCCCCACGGGGTCACCGGGTGGCGGCCGGCCGTGGTCGAGCCCTCGCCGCCGCCGTGCGGGTGGTCGACGGGGTTCATCGCGGTGCCGCGCGTCTGCGGGCGCACGCCCAGGTGGCGCTTTCGGCCCGCCTTGCCCACCTTGATGTTCTGGTGATCGGCGTTGCCGATCGTGCCGACGGTCGCGCGGCACTCGGCGCGGACCAGCCGCATCTCGCCGGACGGCAGGCGCAGGGTGGCCATGCCGGCGTCCTTGGCCATGAGCTGGATGCCGGTCCCGGCCGACCGCCCGAGCTGCCCGCCGCGCCCCGGCTGGAGCTCGACGTTGTGCACCACGGTGCCGGTCGGCATGTCGGCCAGCGCCAGCGCGTTGCCCACCGTGATGTCGGCCCCGGGACCGCTCTGGACGGTGGCGCCCACGCGCAGGCGCGCCGGCGCGAGGATGTAGCGCTTCTCGCCGTCGGCGTAGTTCAGCAGCGCGATGTAGGCGCTCCGGTTGGGGTCGTACTCGATGGCGGCGACCTTGGCCGGGATGCCGTCCTTGCGGCGCTTGAAGTCGATCTTGCGGTACAGCCGCTTGGCGCCGCCACCGCGGTGGCGGGCCGTCTTGCGGCCGCGGGCGTTGCGCCCGCCGGACTTCGTGAGCCCCTCGACGAGGGACTTCTCCGGCTCGGTCTTCGTGATCTCGGCGAAGTCGGCGTACGTCGCGAAGCGGCGTCCCGGGCTCGTCGGCTTGGGCTTGCGGATGGCCACGGCTCAGCTCACCCCTCGAGGCCCTGGAGGCCCTGGAAGATCGGGATCGTGTCGCCCGGGCGCACCTGCACGATGGCCTTCTTCCACGAGCGGGTGCGCCCCTGGATCAGGCCGCGGCGCTTCGGCTTGCTCTTGACGGACATCGTGCGGACCTCGAGGACCTTGACGTCGTCGAAGAGCGCCTCGACGGCCTGGCGGATCTGGGTCTTGTGCGCGTCGGGGTGGACGCGGAACGTGTACTTGTCGTTCGCGGCGAGCACATAGCTCTTCTCGCTGACGACGGGCCGGATGATGATCTGGCTGGGGTCCATGGGCTAGGCGGTCTCCTCCGCCGGGGCGGCGGCGCGCTCGCCCTTGGCACGGGCGGCGACCTGGGTCAGCGCGTCCTCGGTGAAGAGCAGCGAGCCCGCGGCGATGACGTCGGCGACGCCGATCGAGGAGGCGGACAGCACGGCGACGCGCTCGAGGTTGCGGAAGGACAGGGCCACGCGGGCCTGCTCCTCGGCCAGCACGACGAGCACCGAGCCGCCCGCCGACCACTCGGCGATGAGCGACCAGGCCGCCTTCGTCGAGGGGGTGTCGAACCCGCCCGGATCGAGGACCGCGACGGTCTCGCGCTCGGCGTGGACCGACAGCGCGCTGCGCAGCGCGGCGCGGCGCTCCTTGCGGTTGACCTTGAAGGTGTAGTGGCGCGGCGAGGGGCCGAAGACCGTGCCGCCGCCGGCGAACTGGGGCGAGCGGATCGAACCCTGGCGGGCGCGCCCGGTGCCCTTCTGGCGGTAGGGCTTGGCGCCGCCGCCGCGGACGAGGCCGCGCGTCTTCGTGCTGGCCGTGCCCCGTCGGCGCGCGGCCAGCTCGGCCCGGACCGACTCGTGCACGAGCGGGCCGTTGAAGCGCGCGCCGAACACGACGTCGTCGAGCTCGACGGTCCGCTTGGGCTTGGCGCCCAGGACGGGAGCGCTAGCCATCGGTGCGCACCTCCACGAAGCCGTTCTTGGGGCCGGGCACCGCGCCGCGGACCATGAGCAGGTGGTTGTCGGCGTCGACCTCGACGACCGTCAGGCCGCGCTGGGTCACGCGCTTGTTCCCCATCTGGCCCGGCCCGCGGATGCCCTTGAAGACGCGCGCGGGGTACGCGGCGGCGCCGATGGAGCCCGGGGCGCGGACGTTGTGGGAGCCGTGGGTCACGGGGCCGCGGGAGAAGCGGTGGCGCTTGACCGTGCCCTGGAAGCCCTTGCCCTTCGAGGTCCCGGCGACCTTGACCTTGTCCCCGGGGGTGAAGGCCTCCACCGTGACCGTCTCGCCGACCTGCAGCTCGCCGGCCTCGTCGCGGAACTCGACGAGGTGCTTGTGCGGGCCGGCGTCGGCCTTGCGCAGGTGGCCGAGCTCGGGCTTGGTGAGGTGCTTCTCCTTCGTCGCGCCGAAGGCGAGCTGGACGGCCTCGTAGCCGTCGCGGTCGTGGGTGCGGATCCCGGTGACGGGACACGGCCCGGCCTCGAGCACGGTGACGCGCTCGACGCGGCCGTCGTCGGAGAAGACCTGCGTCATGCCGAGCTTGCGGGCGAGGATCGCGGCCATCGTCAGCCCGCCAGACGGATCTCGATGTCGACGCCCGCGGGCAGGTGGTCGAGCCGCTGGAGCGAGTCGACCGTCTTGGGCGTCGGCTGGTGGATGTCGATGAGGCGCTTGTGGGTCCGGATCTCGAAGTGCTCCTGCGAGTCCTTGTCCTTGAAGGGCGACCGGATGACGGCGTAGACGTTCTTCTCGGTGGGCAGCGGGACGGGCCCCGACACGGTCGCGCCGGTGCGCGTCGCCGTCTCGACGATCTCCTTCGCCGCCGTCTCGATGGCCGAGTGGTCGTAGGCCTTGAGGCGGATGCGGATCTTGTTCTGGGTGGCGGTGGCCATCGGGGAGCGTCCTGTGTGCGGTCTGGTGGGTTCCGTCTGCTGTCTGCGGTGAAGTCTCGTGTTGGGCGCTTGCGCGCCACGGGGGCGGTTCCCCTGGTGAAGACTGGGGCCCGCCCCCTGGATCAGGCCCCGGATGCCGGAGCCTTGGCTCTGTCGTGTCGAATGGCGGCGGAGGGCGCGCCCGCGCGGGGCGCGGGCGCGGCCCCCCGGCGCGCTACTTGATGACCTCGGTGACGACGCCCGAGCCCACCGTGCGGCCGCCCTCGCGGATGGCGAACCGGAGGCCCTGGTCCATGGCGATCGGCTGGATGAGCTCGATCTCCATCTGGACGTTGTCGCCGGGCATGACCATCTCGACGCCCTCGGGCAGCTTGGCGACGCCCGTCACGTCGGTCGTGCGGAAGTAGAACTGCGGGCGGTAGCCCGTGAAGAACGGCGTGTGACGGCCGCCCTCCTCCTTCTTGAGGACGTAGACCTCGGCCTTGAACTGCGTGTGCGGCGTGATCGACCCGGGCTTGCACAGCACCTGGCCGCGCTCGATGTCCTCGCGCTTCGTGCCGCGCAGCAGGCAGCCGACGTTGTCGCCGGCCTGGCCCTCGTCCAGGATCTTGCGGAACATCTCGACGCCGGTCACGACCGTCGTGGTCGTGTCCTTGATGCCGACGATCTCGACGTTGTCGCCCGTGTGGACGACGCCCTGCTCGATGCGGCCCGTCGCCACGGTCCCGCGGCCGGTGATCGAGAAGACGTCCTCGACCGGCATCAGGAAGGGCTTGTCCAGGTCGCGCTCGGGCTCCGGGATGTACGTGTCGAGCTGGTCGGCGAGCTCGTAGATCGCCTGCTTGGCGTCCTCGTCGCCCTCGAGCGCCTTCAGCGCCGAGCCCTTGACGAACGGGACGTCGTCGCCCGGGAAGTCGTACTCGGAGAGCAGGTCGCGGACCTCGACCTCGACGAGCTCGAGGAGCTCCTCGTCGTCGACCATGTCGACCTTGTTGAGGAACACGACGATGTAGGGCACGCCGACCTGGCGGGCGAGCAGGATGTGCTCGCGCGTCTGCGGCATCGGGCCGTCGGCGGCCGAGACCACGAGGATGGCGCCGTCCATCTGCGCCGCGCCCGTGATCATGTTCTTGACGTAGTCGGCGTGGCCGGGGCAGTCCACGTGGGCGTAGTGGCGGTTCTCGGTCTCGTACTCGACGTGCGAGGTCGCGATCGTGATGCCGCGCTCCTTCTCCTCGGGCGCGTTGTCGATCTCCTCGAAGCTCCGCGCCTGCCCGCCCATCTTCTCGGCGAGCACGGTCGTGATGGCAGCCGTCAGCGTCGTCTTGCCGTGGTCGATGTGACCGATCGTGCCGACGTTGACGTGCGGCTTGCCGCGCTCGAACTTCTCCTTGGCCACTGCTGTTCGCTCCTGTGTGGAAAGTCTGTCGCTGGGGGGTGGCCCGCCGATGGGCGAACCAGGGAAAACTAGCCTAGAACGGACCCTGTCCGTCGTCAGGCCGGGACCGGCTCGCCGGACCGCTGCTCGACGACCTTGTCGGCGATGTTCGGCGGGACCTCCTCGTACCGCTCGAACTGCATCGTCGAGGTCGCCCGGCCCTGGGTGTTCGACCGCAGGTCCGTCACGTAGCCGAACATCTCGCTGAGCGGGACGTAGGCCGTCACGACCTGGGCGTTGCCGCGGGGCTCCATGCCCTCGACGCGACCGCGGCGGCGGTTGAGGTCGCCGATGACGTCGCCCATGAACTCCTCGGGCGTCACCACCTCGACCTTGAAGATCGGCTCCAGGAGCACCGGCTTGGCGCGCCGCGCCGCCTCCTTGAAGGCGAGCGACCCGGCGACCTTGAAGGCGATCTCCGAGGAGTCGGTGTCGTGGTACTTGCCGTCGACGAGGCGCACGCGGACGTCGACCATCGGGTAGCCGGCGCGCACGCCGGTCTCCATGGCCTCCTCGCAGCCCTTCTCGACGGCCGGGATGAACTCCGTCGGGATCGACCCGCCCTTGATCGCGCTGACGAAGTCGAAGCCCTCGCCGGGCGCCGGCTCCATGTCGATGTAGACGACGCCGTACTGGCCCGAGCCGCCGGTCTGGCGGATGAACTTGCCCTCGACCTTCTTCGCCTCGCCGCGGACGGTCTCGCGGTAGGAGACCTGCGGCCGGCCGACGTTCGCGTCGACGTGGAACTCGCGCCGCATGCGGTCGACGAGGATCTCGAGGTGCAGCTCGCCCATCCCGGAGATCTCGGTCTGGCCGGTCTCCTCGTTCGTCTGGACCTGGAACGTCGGGTCCTCCTCGGCCAGGCGGCCCAGGGCGACCGACATCTTCTCCTGGTCGGACTTCGTCTTGGGCTCGACGGCGACCTTGATGACGGGCTCGGGGAACTCGATGTTCTCCAGGCGCACCGGGGCGTCGGGGGCGGTCAGCGTGTCGCCGGTGACGATCTGCTTGATGCCCACGCCCGCGGCGATGTCGCCGGAGAAGACCTCCGAGACCTCCTCGCGGTCGTTGGCGTGCATCATGAGGATGCGCCCGACGCGCTCGGTCTTGCCGGTCGTGGCGTTCAGGACGCGCCCGCCCGCCTCCAGCCGCCCCGAGTAGACGCGGAAGTACGTGAGCTTGCCGACGAAGGGGTCGGCCATGATCTTGAAGGCGAGCGCCGAGAACGGCTCCTCGTCGGAGGCGTGGCGCTCGACGGGGTCGCCGGCCTCGCCCTTGTGGATCGCGACGCCCTGCACGGCCGGCACGTCGAGCGGGCTGGGCAGGTAGTCGAGCACGGCGTCGAGCAGGGGCTGGACGCCCTTGTTCTTGAAGGCCGAGCCGCAGAAGACGGGGGTGAGCTTGATCGCGAGCGTCGCCTTGCGGATCGCCGCGATGAGGCGCTCCTTCGGGATCTCGGCGTCCTCGAGGATGAGCTCGACGAGGTCGTCGTCGTAGTGCGAGACCTCCTCGAGCAGGTGCTCGCGCGCGGCCTCGGCCGCGTCCGCGTGCTCGGCGGGGATGTCGACGACGTCGAACTCCTTGCCGAGGTCGTCCTTGTAGACGATCGCCTTCATCCCGACGAGGTCGATGATGCCGACGAACTCCGACTCGGCGCCGATCGGCAGCTGGACCGGGACGGCGTTCGCGCCCAGGCGGTCCTGCATGGTCTGGACCGAGCGCTCGAAGTCCGCGCCGATGCGGTCCATCTTGTTGATGAACGCGATGCGCGGGACGTCGTACTTGTCGGCCTGGCGCCAGACGGTCTCGGACTGCGGCTCGACGCCGGCGACGGAGTCGAAGAGGGCGATCGCGCCGTCGAGGACGCGCAGGGAGCGCTCCACCTCGACCGTGAAGTCGACGTGCCCCGGCGTGTCGATGATGTTGATCCGGTGGCCCTTCCACTCGGCCGTCGTGGCGGCCGAGGTGATGGTGATCCCCCGCTCCTGCTCCTGCTCCATCCAGTCCATCGTGGCGGCGCCCTCGTGGACCTCGCCGATCTTGTAGGTGCGACCGGTGTAGTAGAGGATGCGCTCGGTCGTCGTCGTCTTGCCGGCGTCGATGTGCGCCATGATCCCGATGTTCCGGGTGTTCTCGAGCGAGTACTTGCGGGGCATGTGGAAGCGGGCGGGTTGCGGGGTGCGGACGTGAAAAACGGGCCACTCGGGCCCGCGCGCACGGCTACGTCCGGTGTGGACGACGGCGCTCTATCTGCCCGAGGTCTCCATGTGAGGGAGGTTGCCGGCCGGGCGCGCGCTCACCGGCGCGGCTCGACCTGCGTTCCGGCATGGTAGCAAAGGGATGAGGCTCCTCCGGGACCCTGACGACGCCGCGCGGGCCCTCCGCACGGCCGCCGCCGCGCTCGCCCTCGCGGGGGTCCTGCTGCTGCTCGTGGCGACCCTGGCGGTGGTCCTGCGCGTGCACGTCCCGGCGGTCCGCGGCGACGGCCGCCCGGTCGCGGCGACGACGCTCGAGGCGACCGGCTGGGACCGTCACGGGCCGGCCCTGGTGCTGCTGGCGCTCGTCGCCCTGGGGCTCGCGGGCGCGGCGCTCCGGGGCCTGCGGGGGACCGCCGCCGGCCTGGCCGGCGTGGGCGTCGCGGCGCTGCTGGTCGTGCTGGTCGGCGACCTGCCCGACCTGCACCGCGCCGGGGCGCTGGGTGAGGTCTACGCGGGCTCCGTCGCCGGTCCGGGCGCCGGCTGGTACGCCGAGTCCGCCGGGGCGGTCGCGCTCCTGGTGGCCGGCGGCCTGCTGCTGGGCCTGGGCACCGGCGCGCGTGCGCCGCTGCCCGACCCGGCGCCGGGCACCGCGGCAGGGCGCTAGCGGGCCGCCGGGCCCGCGCGGCCGGCTACCAGCGGTAGTGGGCGAAGGCCTTGTTGGCCTGCGCCATGCGGAAGATGTCGTCCTTGCGCTTGAAGGCGCCGCCCTGCTGGTTCTGGGCGTCGAGCAGCTCGTTGGCGAGGCGCTGGGCCATCGTCTTCTCGCGGCGCTGGCGGGCGAACTCGACGAGCCACCGGACGGCGAGGGTGCGCGCTCGCGGCGGCGGGACCTCGACGGGCACCTGGTAGGTGGCGCCGCCGACCCGGCGGGAGCGGACCTCGAGCTGGGGCGTCAGGGCCTTGATCGACTCCTCCAGGGCCTCGACCGGGTCCTTGCCCGAGCGCTCGCCGATGATGGCCAGCGCGTCGTAGACGATCCGCTCGGCGGTCGACTTCTTCCCGTCGAGCATGACCTTGTTGACGACCTGGCTGACCAGGCGCGAGCGGTGGACGGGGTCCGGCTCGACGGGCCGGATCGTGGCGGCGGCGCGACGGGGCATTACTTCTTCTTCACGCCGTACTGCGAGCGGGCCTTCTTGCGGTCGCTGACGCCCGCGGCGTCGAGCGTCCCGCGCACGACCTTGTAGCGGACGCCCGGCAGGTCCTTGACGCGGCCGCCGCGCACGAGCACGACGGAGTGCTCCTGCAGGTTGTGGCCCTCGCCGGGGATGTAGGCCGTGACCTCGATGCCGCCGGAGATCCGGACGCGGGCGACCTTGCGGAGGGCCGAGTTCGGCTTCTTCGGCGTCGTCGTGTAGACGCGCGTGCAGACGCCGCGCCGCTGCGGGGCCGCGACCTTCTTCTTCCGGCCCTTGCCGGACTTCAGGCCGGGCGTGGACAGCTTCTTCGTCTTGGCTGTCCGGCCCTTGCGGACGAGTTGCTCCGTGGTCGGCATGCGGTGCGCGATGGTAGCAGCACGCCAACCCTCGGCCGGGTGCCCTCGCGAGCGGCTGCGGGCGCGCCAGGGCGGGGAGCGGACGGGCCTCACGGCCTCGCCGCTCGACTAGGCGGACGCGGCGCTCGACGCCGACGCGGCCACGCGCAGCCGCCGGCGCAGGGTCACCTCGGTCCCCTCGGGGCGGCGGTCGATGCGCACGTCGCCCATGAGTGCGCGCATGAGCGGGATGCCGCGCCCGCGGTCCTCCGTGCCCGGCCGCCGCCAGGCGCCCTGGTCGCGCACGACGATCGTCACCGTGCCGGCCTCGCGCACGAGCTCGACGTCGAGCGGACGCGGGGCGAGGCCGTGGGCGTGCTCGATCGCGTTCTGCACCGCCTCGTTGGCGGCCATCGTCACCTCGGCGACCTCCTCGGGATCGGCGCCCGAGGCCTCCAGCCAGCGCCGCAGGGTGCCGCGGACGGCCGTGAGCGCGGCGGCGTCGCCGCGCGTCGCGAGGACGACGTGGTCGTCCGCGGCCGAGACCGTCCGCACCACGAGCAGCGAGACGTCGTCGGAGCCGGGCGTGCCGCCGGCGCGCTCGAGCACGTGGTCGGCCAGCGCCTCCAGCGCGGCGGGCCCGTCGAGGACCGAGGCCTCCAGCCGGGCCAGGCCGCTGCTCAGGTCCTCGCCGCGCTGCTCCACGAGCCCGTCGCTGTAGAGGACGACGGTCGACCCCGGCTCGAGCGGCTCGGTGACCTCCTCGTAGCCGGGATCGTCGAGGGCCCCCAGGGGCACCCCGCGGCCACCGGTCACCCAGCGGGCCCCGCCGCCGGGGCTCGTCACGAGCGCGGGCGGGTGCCCGGCGCTGGCCGTGGTCAGCGCGCCGCCGCCGGCATCCAGCCGGGCGAGCAGGACCGTCGCCATCGTGTCCCTGGCGATGCCGACGTGGAAGGCGTTGACGCGGGTGAGCACCGCGGCCGGCGACGGGTCCAGCAGCGCGTAGGCGCGGATCGCGCTGCGCAGCTGGCCCATCATCGCCGCCGCGCCGACCCCGCGTCCGGCGACGTCCCCCATGACGAGCAGCAGCCCGCCGTCGGCGACGGGCACCGCGTCGTACCAGTCGCCGCCGACCTCGGTGGCGCTGGGACCCCCGGGCCGGTAGCGCGCCGCCGTGAAGAGCCCCGGCAGGCGCGGGAGCTCGGCGGGCGACATGCTGCGCTGCAGCCGCGTGGCGATCGCGTGCTCCTCCTCGAAGCGCCGCAGGCGCTCGACGGCCGGGCCGGTGCGGTCGGCGGCCAGCGCGAGCACGGCGGCGTCCTCGGGCCCGAACGCCCCCGGGGAGAGCGAGCCGGCGAAGAGCACGCCCACGACCTCGCCGTCCGCGCGCAGCGGGACGACCAGGAGCGCCCGCACCGCCTCGCTCAGCGGGTGGGCGCCGGGCGCTTCGCCCGTGACGTCGTCGACGGCGGCCGCGGCGCCGTCGGCCAGTGCGGCGCGTCCGGGTCCGCAGGACGGCGGCGGCTCGGTCGTCGTCCGCAGCGAGGCGCGCACGCTGCCGTCGATGCGGTGCACCGTCGCCGCGTCGTCGTCGCGCGGGAGCACCACCGCGGCGGCGTCGGCGGCCACGACCTCGCCGACGCGCAGCAGGAGCTCGCGCGCGACCGCGTCGACCGTCCGGGCGGCCAGCGCGGCGTCGGACAGGCGCTGCACCGCGCGCAACCGGCCGGCCGCGCGCTCGGCCTCCTCGCGCGCCGTCTGCTCGCGCACGAGCGCCTCGCGCTCGGCCTCGGCCCGCCGCCGCTCGCGGAGGTCCTGCACCTGCGCGATGACCGCGTCCGCCTGCCCCGGGGCCTGCGCCAGCGAGAAGCTGGCCAGGCACGGGATCGCCTCGCCGCCGGCGGACACGAGGCGCAGCTCCTGGTCGTAGGGCCCGCGCCGCCCGGCCAGCAGGGCGGCACGGTCGGCCGCGCGCGCTCCCGCGTCCTCGGGCTCGGCGAGCGAGCCCAGGGTCCGCCCGGCCAGGGCGCGCGGATCCCGCCCCAGCAGCGCACCAAGGGCGCGGTTGGCCTGCAGCACGCGGTCGCCGGCGTCGAGGCGGGCCATGCCGATCGGGGCCCAGTCGAACGCGGCGCGCAGGACCGCCTCGCTCTGCGCGAGCGCCCGTGTCGCGGCGTGCAGGCGCAGGAAGACGGCGACCTTGGCTCGCAGGACCTCGGGGTCGTAGGGCTTGAAGACGTAGTCGACGGCCCCGACCGCGTAGCCCTGGGAGACGTGCCGGCGCTCCTTGCCCGCGGCGGTGACGAAGATGATCGGCACGTCGCGGGTGCGCTCGCGGCCCCGGACGTACTCGGCCGTCTCGAACCCGTCGAGCCCGGGCATCTGGACGTCGAGCAGGATGGTGGCGAAGTCCTCCTGGAGCAGCGCCCGCAGCGCCTTCTCCCCGGAGGTGGCGGTGACGGTGCGGCAGGGCAGCGGCGCCAGGACCGCCTCCAGCGCAAGCAGGTTCTCGGTCCGGTCGTCGACCAGCAGGACGGCGGGCGCGTCGCCGTTGAGGCCGCTCACGCGCACCCCCCCACGAGCCCGACGAGCCGCGGCGCGACGTCCGCGAGCGCGAGCAGGTCGTCCGCGCCCGCGCGGGCCAGCGCGGCGGCGGGCATCCGGGGTGCCTCGGCGCCGGCGGGGTCCTGCACGATCGCGTGGCCGCCCCCGGCGCGCACGGCCTGCAGCCCGCGCGCGCCGTCCTCGTTGGCGCCGGTGAGGACGACGCCGACCGTCCCGCGGCCGTGCGTGCGCGCGGCGGACTCGAAGAGGACGTCGATCGACGGCCGGCTGTGGCGGACCTCGGCCTCGCGGGAGAGCTCGACGTGGTCGCCCTCGACCCGCAGGTGGCGGTCCGCCGGGGCGACGAGCACGCGGCCCGCGACCAGGGCGTCGTGGTCCCGGGCGTCGCGGACGTCGAGCGCGGTGTGCGCGTCGAGGAGCCCGGCGAGCAGCTCGCGCGCGCCGGGCTGGCGGTGCTGGGCGACCACCACGGGTGCGCCGAACTCCGCCGGGAGGCCGCTCAGCACGACCTCCAGCGCGCGCAGCCCGCCCCAGGAGGCTCCGAGGACGACGAGGGTGACGGCCACGAGGTGCGGCTCCGCGCTCACGCCGTCCTCGGGGCCCGTCGGGCGGCGCCGCCGGCTCCGGTCACGGGGCCAGCCACCTCCGCATGCGCGCCACGAGCCGGTCGACGTCGACCGGCTTCGTGACGTAGTCCGAGGCCCCCGCCTCGATCGTCCGCTCGCGGTCGCCCGGCATCGCCTTGGCCGTCAGCGCGATCACGGGCAGGGCGGAGAACCGCGGCATGGCGCGGAGCGCCCGCGTCGTCTCGTAGCCGTCGAGCTCGGGCATCATGACGTCCATCAGCACGAGGTCGACGTCGGGGTCGGCGGCGAGGAGGTCGAGCGCCTCGCGCCCGTCCTGGGCGTAGCGCACCTCCATGCCGTTGACCTCCAGCGCGCTCGCGAGCGCGAAGACGTTGCGGACGTCGTCGTCGACGATGAGCACGCGCCGGCCGGCGAGCGCGTCGGCCCCGTCGCCGCCGTCCCCGCGCGCCCCCTCCGGCTGGAGGCCTGCGCCGGCGGCCGCGGCGACCTCGTCGCCGTCGTCGTCGGGGACCGCCAGACGGCGGGCCGGCGTCGCGCCGGGGCGCCCGCCCGCGGCCTCCGCCGCCCACGGCGCCAGCTCGGCGGGGAGCAGGAGCGTGAAGGCGCTGCCCTCCCCCTCCGTGCTCTGGACGCGGAGCTCGCCGCCGAGCAGCCGCGTCAGCTCGCGGCTGATCGACAGGCCCAGGCCCGTGCCGCCGTACCGGCGGCTCGTCGTCCCGTCGGCCTGCTGGAAGGCCTCGAAGACGAGGGCCTGCTTGTCAGCGGCGATCCCGATGCCGGTGTCGGCGACGACGAAGGCCACCGCATAGGGGGAGGGGGCCGGCTCCGCGCGCACGCGCACCTCGCCGGCGTCGGTGAACTTCACCGCGTTGGACAGCAGGTTGCGCAGGACCTGGCCGGCGCGCTGCTCGTCGGTCACGATCGCGGCCGGCGCGTCCGGCGCCACCTCGACCGTGAAGCCCAGCCCCTTGTCCTCGGCCACCGGGCGGAAGGCGCGCTCGAGCCCCTCGAGCACGCTCCCGACCTCGATCGACGCCGGCGCGACGTCCATCTTGCCCGCCTCGACCTTGGACAGGTCGAGGATGTCGGAGATGAGGTCGAGCAGGTCCGTGCCGGCGCCGTGGATCGTGCGGGCGAACTCGACCTGCTCGCCGGTCAGGTTCGCGGACGGGTTGTCGGCCAGCAGGCGCGAGAGGATGAGCAGCGAGTTCAGCGGCGTGCGCAGCTCGTGGCTCATGTTGGCCAGGAACTCGCTCTTGTAGCGCGACGACAGCGCGAGCTGGGCGGCGCGCTCCTCGAGCGCCTCGCGGGCGCGCTCGATCTCCGCGTTCTTGTCCTCGATGTCGCGGTTCTGGCGGACGAGCAGCGCCGCCTTCTCCTGGAGCTCCTCGTTCGTCTGGCGCAGCTCCTCCTGCTGGGTCTGCAGCTCGCCGGTCAGGCGGCGCTGGTCGTCCAGGAGCTCCTCCGTGCGCCCGTTGGCGATGATCGTCGAGAGCACGACGCCGATCGTCTCGGCGAGCTGGTCGAGGAAGGTCAGGTCGACGGCGGTGAACGGCCCCAGGGACGCGAGCTCGAGCACGGCCAGGACCTGGTCCTCGAAGAGGATGGGCAGGACGACGAGCCCGACGGGCCGCGCCTCCCCCAGCCCGCTGGCGACGCGCACGTAGTCGGGCGGCGCGTCGGTGACGAGGATCCGCCGCATCTCCACGGCGGCCTGCCCGGGGAGGCCCTCGCCGAAGGCGAAGCGCTCGGCCGCGGCGCCCCCGCGGGCCAGGCCGTACCCGGCCACGAGCTCGAGCCGCTCCTCCTCGGCGAGGAAGAAGGCGCCGTGCTGGGCGTGCACGAGCGGCGAGATCTCGGACATCAGCAGCTGCGCGACCGCCTGCAGGTCCCGCTGGCCCTGGAGCGCGTTCGTGATCCGCGCGAGGTTCGTCTTGAGCCAGTCCTGCTCGGCGTTCTCGCGCGTCGTCGTCCGCAGCTCGGCGATCATCTCGTTCACGCGGTCCTTGAGCTGCGCCACCTCGCCCGAGGCGTCGACGTCGATCTGCCGGGTGAGGTCGCCCTGGGTGACGGACGTCGCCACGTCGGCCATGGCGCGCACCTGGGTCGTGAGGTTCGAGGCGAGCTGGTTGACCGACTCGGTCAGCTGGCGCCAGGTGCCGCTGACGTCCTCGACCTCGGCCTGCCCGCCCAGGATCCCCTCCGTGCCGACCTCGCGGGCGACGCGGGTGACCTCGACGGCGAAGGACGAGAGCTGCTCGACCATCGTGTTGATCGTCTCGGCCAGCGCCGCGACCTCGCCCTTGGCCTCGACCGTGATCGTGCGCGACAGGTCGCCGCCGGCGACCGCGGTCGTGACCTCGGCGATCTGACGGACCTGGTCGGTGAGGTTCGACGCCATCCCGTTGACCGACTCGGTCAGGTCGCGCCAGGTGCCGCTGACCCCCTCGACCCGGGCCTGGCCGCCCAGCACGCCCTCCGTGCCGACCTCGCGCGCGACGCGCGTGACCTCGTCGGCGAAGGACGAGAGCTGGTCGACCATCGTGTTGATCGTCAGCTTGAGCTCGAGGATCTCCCCGCGCGCGTCGACGGTGATCTGCTGGCCGAGGTCGCCGTTGGCCACCGCGGTCGTGACCTGGGCGATCGAGCGCACCTGGCTCGTGAGGTTCGCCGCCATCGAGTTGACGTTCTCGGTGAGGTCGCGCCACGTGCCGCTGACGTCGGCCACGTCGGCCTGGCCGCCCAGCTCCCCGTCCGTGCCGACCTCGCGCGCGACGCGGGTCACCTCGGCGGCGAAGGCCCGCAGCTGGTCGACCATCGTGTTGATCGTCGACTTGAGCTCGAGGATCTCGCCGCGCGCCTGGACCTCGATCTTCTGGCTGAGGTCGCCGAGCGCGACCGCCGTCGTGACCTGCGCGATGTTGCGGACCTGGTCGGTGAGGTTCGAGGCCATCCCGTTGACGGACTCGGTCAGGTCGCGCCACGTGCCGCTGACGTCCTCGACCTCGGCCTGCCCGCCCAGGATCCCCTCCGTGCCGACCTCGCGCGCCACGCGCGTCACCTCGTCGGCGAAGGACGACAGCTGCTCGACCATCGTGTTGATCGTCTCGGCCAGGGCCGCGACCTCGCCCTTGGCCTCGACCGTCACCTTGCGCGACAGGTCGCCGTCGGCCACCGCCGTGGTCACCTCGGCGATCTGGCGCACCTGGTCGGTGAGGTTCGACGCCATCCCGTTGACCGACTCGGTCAGGTCGCGCCACGTGCCGCTGACGTCCTCGACGCGGGCCTGGCCGCCGAGGACGCCCTCCGTGCCCACCTCGCGCGCGACGCGCGTGACCTCGTCGGCGAAGGACGAGAGGCGGGCGACCATCGCGTTGATCGTCCGCTTGAGCTCGAGGATCTCGCCCTGGGCGTCGACCGTGATCGTCTGGGACAGGTCGCCGTCGGCGACCGCGGTCGTGACCTGCGCGATGTCGCGGACCTGGGAGGTCAGGTTGGCCGCCATGCCGTTGACGGAGTCGGTGAGGTCCTTCCACGTCCCCGCCACCCCGGGCACCTCGGCCTGGCCGCCGAGGACGCCGAGCGTCCCGACCTCGCGCGCGACGCCGGTGACCTGCTCGGCGAACAGGCGCAGCGTGTCGGTCATGGCGTTGATCGTCTCGGCCAGCGCCGCCACCTCGCCCTTGGCCTCGACGGTGACCTTGCGGGTGAGGTCCCCGTCGGCGACCGCGGTCGTCGCCTCCGCGATCTGGCGGACCTGGTCGGTGAGGTTGGCGGCCATGACGTTCACCGAGTCGGTGAGGTCCTTCCACGTCCCGGCCACGCCCGGGACCTCGGCCTGGCCACCCAGCCGGCCCTCCGTGCCGACCTCGCGCGCCACGCCCGTGACCTGCTCGGCGAAGAGCCGCAGCGTGTCGGTCATCGAGTTCATCGTCTCGGCCAGCGCCGCCACCTCGCCCTTGGCCTCGACCGTCACCTTCTGCGTGAGGTCGCCGCCGGCCACCGCGCGCGTGACCTGCGCGATCTGGCGGACCTGGTCGGTGAGGTTCGAGGCCATGACGTTCACCGAGTCGGTGAGGTCCCGCCACGTCCCGCTGACGTCTGCGACGTCGGCCTGCCCGCCCAGCTCCCCGTCCGTGCCGACCTCGCGCGCGACGCGGGTCACCTCGTCGGCGAAGGCCGAGAGGCGGTCGACCATCGCGTTGATCGTCCGCTTGAGCTGGAGGACCTCGCCGCGCGCGTCGACGGTGATCTGCTGCGTCAGGTCGCCGTCGGCGACGGCGGTGGTGACCTGCGCGATCTGGCGGACCTGCTCGGTGAGGTTCGACGCCATTCCATTGACGGAGTCCGTGAGGTCCTTCCAGGTGCCGCTGACGCCCTTGACCTGCGCCTGGCCGCCGAGGCGGCCCTCCGTGCCGACCTCGCGCGCCACGCGCGTGACCTCGTCGGCGAACGACGAGAGCTGCTCCACCATCGTGTTGACCGTCGTGCCGATGCGGGCGAACTCGCCCTTGACCGGCTGGCCCTCGATGGTGAGGGCCATGGTGCGGCTGAGGTCACCGCGGGCGACGGCCTCGATGACGCGGGCGACCTCCGTGGTGGGACGGGCGAGGTCGTCGATGAGCGAGTTGACGGACTCGATGCTCTCGGCCCACGTGCCGTAGAGGCCGGGGAGCGCCGCGCGCTCGGTCATCCGGCCCTCGCGTCCGATGACCCGGCCGATCCGCGCGAGCTCCTGCGCCATCCGGGCGTTGCGGTCGACGAGCTCGTTCACGCGCGCCTGCAGGTCGCCCACGACGTCGTGGCGGCGGGCGGGCAGCCGCGTGGTGAAGTCCCCGTCGCGAGCCGCGGTGAGGGCCTCGAGGACCTGCTCGAGCGCCTGCTCGTCGCGGGCTGACATCCCTCGCCGGCCGCCGTTGGCGGTGGGCGCCGCCGCGGCGCCCTCGGTGCTCCCCTGAGGGGCCACGCTGCCCTCCTTGCCCGTTGCGCGCGTCAGCCCGGGGGCGTACCCGCTCGAGGCCTCCTCCACGCACGCGAGGACCGCGTCAGGACCACCGGCACGTCGGCGCCTAGGCGGCGGCGGGCACCGCGGCCAGCGCCTCCTCGGGCGTGGAGCCCTCGAGGCCCTGCCCGTCGGCCACGGGCGCGTAGGTCACGCGGCCGGCGGCGACGTTCAGCCCGCGGAGGAAGCCCTCGTCGGCGGCGAGCGCGCGGTGCACCCCGAGGTCGGCCAGCCGCACGACGTAGGGCATGGTCGCGTTCGTCAGCGCGAACGTGCTCGTGATCGGCACCGCCCCCGGCATGTTGGCCACGCAGTAGTGGGTGATCCCGTCGACCTCGTACGTCGGCTCGCTGTGGGTCGTCGCGTGCGAGGTCTCGAAGCAGCCGCCCTGGTCGATCGAGACGTCGACGAGCACCGCGTGGGGCTTCATGAGCCCGAGCTGCGCGCGGGTGATCACGCGCGGTGCCTTGGCGCCGGGCAGCAGGACCGCCCCGACGACGAGGTCCACCTGCGGCAGCATCTGCTCGACGTTCAGGACGGTCGAGAAGACCGTCGAGCAGCGGCCGTTGAGCAGCACCTCCAGCTCGCGCAGCCGGTCGATGGAGCGGTCGAGGACGTAGGTCTCGGCCCCCATGCCGATCGCGATCTCCGCCGCGTTCTGCCCCACCACGCCGCCGCCGATCACCATGACCTTGCCCGCGGCGACGCCGGGCACGCCGCCGAGCAGCAGCCCGCGCCCGCCGAGCGGCTTCTCGAGCATGAAGGCCCCGGCCTGCGTGGCGATCTTGCCGGCGATCTCGCTCATCGGGGCCAGGAGCGGCAGCCGCCCGTGGCGGTCCTCGACCGTCTCGTAGGCGATGCAGGTCGCGCCGGACGCGACGAGCCCGCGCGTGAGCTCGGGGTCCGGGGCGAGGTGCAGGTACGTGAAGAGCGTGTGGCGCGGCGAGAGCCGGGCGACCTCCTCGGGCTGGGGCTCCTTGACCTTGACGATGAGCTCGCCCTCGGCGAAGACCGCGTCGGCGTCGGGGGCGATCCGCGCGCCCTGCGCCACGTACTCCTCGTCGGCGATCGCCGAGCCGACGCCGGCCCCGGCCTGGACCACGACATCGTGCCCGTGCTCGCGGAGCTCGCGCACGCCGGAGGGCGTCAGCGCGACGCGGTACTCGTCGGCCTTGATCTCGGTGGGGACTCCGACCTTCACGTGGACCTCGCTGGGGTGGTGGGGGTGGGCCTGGCGATCTCGCGGCCGCGCAGGGCCAGCCAGAACTCGATCCGGTCGCGGGCGCTCGACAGGTCGCGCCCGGTGAGCTCCTCGACCTTGCGGATGCGGTAGCGCAGGGTGTGGCGGTGGCAGTACAGCCGCCGCGCGGCCGCCTCCCACTGCCCGTTGCACTCGATGAAGGCCTCGAGCGAGCGCATGAGCTCGCCGCCGTAGTGCCCCTCGCCGGACTCGATCGGGCCGAGCAGCGACTCGCAGAAGAGCCGCAGCGCGTCGGAGTCCTGCAGGGAGAGGAGCAGGGCGAAGGAGCCGAGGTCGCGGTAGGTGGCGACCGACGGGCCGGCGTCGGGGCGGGCGCCGGCGACGGCGGCCGGGCGCCGCGCGGCACCGTTCGTGCCCCCGCCCTGGGCGCGGGCGGCGGCGCCGGCGGCGACGGGCTTGCGCGCCCCGGGGCCCGCATTCGCCGCCCGGTCGCCGCCGGTCAGCGCGCGGGCCTCCAGCGCGCAGCGGGCCTCGTGGTAGGCCTCGCGGGCCCGGCCGGCCGGCACGGCGCGCCCGGCCCCGGCACAGAGCCCGCCCGCCCTGACACCCAGCGCCTCGCCGGCGCGGGCCACGACGCGCCCGGCGAGCTCGAAGAGCTCGTCCTCGGCGTAGCCGGGAAGCAGGGCGCAGACGTTGCGGCCGATCGTCGCGACGAGGCCGGGCACGGCCTCGGCGCGCAGCGCGTCGGCCAGGGCCGCCTCGACGGCGGGGCGGCCCTGCTCGCGCCCGGCGGCCACGACGAGGGCCGACACGCGGCCGCCGAGCCCGAACGGCTCGAGCCGGCGTTGGAGCTCGGCACCGTCGAGCTGGCCGCCCACGACGGCGCTGAGCACGTCGCCCGCCAGCCGGCGCTCGGTCGAGTCGGCGACGCGACGGCGCAGCAGCTCGAGCGCGACGACCGTCACCGCCTGGTGGAGGATCAGGCGGTCGATCTCGGCCAGGCCGCCCGTGTCCTTGACCGCCACGAGCCAGGCCTGCGGCAGCCCGCCGTCGGGCGCCTCGGAGCCGCCCACCGGCAGCACGAGCGCCCGAGGGCCCAGCTCCGGGTGGCCGGGCACGAAGCCCCGGCCGTCCCCGCGGCGGGCCCGGTCGTGGAGCTCGGCCGCGAGCGCGGTGACCGCGTCGGGGTCCAGCTCGCGTCGGAAGGTCCGCAGCTCCTCGAGCTCGCCGCGGCCGTCGAAGACCAGCGCAGCGCCGCCGATGAGCGTCGACAGCGCGCCGACGATCGCGTCGAGGCCGCGCTCGGAGAGGACGATGCGCTGCAGTCGCTCCTGCGCGGCGATCGACCGCTGCAGGAGGGCGTACTGCTCGTTGACCAGGCGGGTGAAGGCGCGCTCGGTCAGGGCGATGAACGGCACCTCGTAGGGCACCTCGAAGAGCGGGAAGCTGCGCTCGCGCGCGGCCTCGACGAGCGCGGCGGGGACCTCCTCGTGCCCGAAGCCCGTGCCGAAGCCGACGCCCGCCAGCCCGTGGTCGGCCAGTCGCGCGACGTACTCGCGCTGCCGCGCCGGCGTCGTGAGCGCCATCCCCGTCGTGAGCAGGAGCTCGCCGCCGGAGAGGAAGGGGGTCGGGTCGTCGAGCTCGGAGATGTGGACCCAGCGCACGGGGACGTCGAGCTCGCCCTCCCCCGCCAGGGTCCGGACGTCGAGGTCGTCGAGGAGCTCGCGGACCGTCAGCACGGGGCTTCGTGGTCGTCGAAGCCGGAGCAGCCCTCGCTGCGCACGAGGTCCGCGCCGGTCACCTGCTGATCGATCGTGGCCATGCTGGAGGGAGCCCTTCGACAGTTCGGTCAACCCGGGGGTCGGAGTGGACAACCGTAGTGCCCGCTCCGAGCGCCGGCAACCGGTGCGACGCCCGATCGACCGCGTGACTTGTCCTCAGCGTACAACGAGCTCGCCCGGCGCACGGTGGTTCGCTGCAGGCCGGAGGAGCCGTGGTGCCGCTGGCCGTCGCGGGGACGGCCGGGACGGCGTCGGGCGCGCGGCTGGGCTAGGCCGGGACGGCGACGGGCGCGCCGGCGCGGCCGCTCTCGGCGGAGCGCACCGGGGCGGGCGTCAGGGCCGAGGCGACGATGACCATCACGAACGCGACGGCCTGGACGACGATCCCGACGACGTCGCCCGGGAGCGGGTCGCCGAAGACGAGGATGCCGCCGGCGATGCAGGAGATGTTGGCCGCGGTCCCGGTGATGGCGATGACCGAGACGGCCTCACCGTCCTGGAGCGACCGCGCCGAGGCGAAGAAGGCGGCGGCGGACCCCATGGCGGCCACGAGCAGCCAGGGGCTGACGAGGCCGAGGACCCCGTCGGCGCCCACGATGCCGGTCAGGGCCTTCACGGCGACGTTGCAGACGCCGAAGAGGATGCCGGCCGCGGCGGCCAGCATGATCCCGTGGTGCTCGGCGGGGGCGCCGGCGCGCGGGCCCAGGATGAGCAGGCCGCCGAGGCCCAGCAGGACGGCCTCGAACGAGACCATGGCCGCCAGCGAGAAGGTCGAGTGGGCCGTGTGCGGCTGCGGCATCGTGACGCCGAGCGCGATGAGGCCCACCGCGGTCAGCCCGAGGCCCCACCACTGCCGCCGGCCGACCTCGAAGCCGAAGAGGCGGTCGGCCATGACCGCGATGAGGACGACGCCGCCGGAGAGCACGACCTGGACGACCGAGAGCGGGGCGAACGAGATCGCCGCCACGTGCAGGGCCCAGCCGCCCGCGCCGACGAGCATGCCGACCGCGAACCACTTCGAGGACCAGAGGGCCTTCGAGGTCCGCAGCGGATGACGGATGTCCACCCGCACGCACTGGCTGCAGCCGCGGTGCTTGAAGAAGAAGCCGAGGTTCGAGACGAACGCGCAGAGGAGCGCCAGGGCGATGCCGAGGTGAAGGGTCATGTTTGGGGGGTCAGCCGCCGTAGGGCCGAAGGTTCGAGGTGCCGGGCACTGCCGTAGTTCTTCGGCACCATGCCCCGCGGTCTTGACCGGCGGACTGTCGGTCAGGGTACACGGGTGCTTCCCCAAACCGCGCCGATCCTTCGCTTCGGCACAGAAATGCCTGGGCACGCGAGCCAATTGGCTGCACATCGGCCCTTTCGGCATGCAGGCACCACCTTCCTGCGTGGTCGGGCGAAGCTTCGACGCCGCGTCCAGGCGATCTGGACGCGCTGCCCGTCGACGCCCGGGGCGTGACGTGGTGGCGGGTCGGCGGCGGCTACGCTCCCCCGCGCCGTGCCCGACGCCCCGGACCCCGCCGGCCGCCCCCTGCTGCTCGTCGACGTCGACGGCGTGATCTCGCTCTTCGGCTTCGCCCCGCACGCCCAGCCGCCCGGTCGCTGGGCTGTCGTCGACGGGATCCCGCACCTGCTCTCCCCCATCGCGGGCGCGCACCTGCACCGCCTGGCGGCGCGGTTCGAGCTCGTCTGGTGCACGGGCTGGGAGGAGAAGGCCGACGCCGAGCTCCCCCACCACGCGGGGGCGCCCGCCGGGCTCCCGCACCTCGGGTTCGACCGCCACGCCGGTCGCGGGATGCAGGGCCACTGGAAGCTCGCCGCGATCGACGAGCACGCGGGCCCCGACCGGCCGCTGGCCTGGCTCGACGACGCCTTCACGCCCGCGTGCGACGCGTGGGCCGCCGCGCGGCCGGGGCCGACGCTGCTCGTCGCGACGCAGCCGCACGTGGGCCTCACCGAGGCCCACGTCGAGCGGCTCGAGGCGTGGGCGGCCGGCCTCCGCGCGGCCCCGGCGGCGTAGCCCCCGGACGAGCCGGGAGCCCGAGCCGCCGCGGACGGGCCGAGAGCCCGGACCGCCCTGGACCGGCCGCGACTCGCCCCGGACGCACCGAGGGCCCGCACGCGGCGGGCCCTCGGGGCACAGCGGTCCGGCGGGGGAGCGCTACTGGCGCTCGCCGCCCCCCTCGTCGGGCACGTCGAGGTCGGCGAGCTCGTCGGCGAAGCCGGGGTCCGTCCCGCCGGCGCCGATCTCCTCGAGGCTCGCGAGGTCCTCGTCGAAGGCGGCGCCGAACCCGCCCAGGCCGTCGCCGCCCAGACCCAGCTCGGCCGCGATCTCGTCCTGGTCGAGCAGGCCCACGTCGTCGATCGCGCGCGGCAGCGGCTCGGCCGGCTCGATCTCGATCCGCCGGTAGCGCTTGAGCCCCGTGGCGGCCGGGATGAGCTTCCCGATGATCACGTTCTCCTTCAGGCCGTTGAGCGTGTCCTTCTTGCCCTCCAGCGCGGCGTCGGTCAGGACCTTCGTCGTCTCCTGGAAGGACGCCGCCGACAGGAACGAGTCCGTGTTCAGCGAGGCCTTCGTGATCCCGAGGATGATCTCCTCGTACTGCGCCGTCTCGCCCTTCTCGGCCTTGATCCGCGCGTTCTCCTTGAAGAAGTCGTTGCGGTCGACGAACTGGCCGGGCAGGTAGGTCGTGTCGCCCTTCTGGTCGACCCGGACCTTCTTGAGCATCTGCCGGACGATGAGCTCGATGTGCTTGTCGTCGATGTCGACGCCCTGGCTCTTGTAGACCTCCTGCACCTCCTTGACGAGGTACTGCTCGGTCTCCGTGCGGCCCCGGAGCTTCAGGAGGTCGTGCGGGTACAGCGAGCCCTCGTTGAGCTGCGTGCCCGCCGAGACCTTCTGGCCCTGGTCGACCCGCAGGCGCGTGCGCCGCGGGAACGTGTACCGGTGCTCCTCGCCGGCCTCGTCGGTGATGACGACGGTCAGCGACTTGTCGGTCTCCTCGACGCCCACGATGCCGTCCTGCTCCGCGATCTGCGCGAGGCCCTTCGGCTTGCGCGCCTCGAAGAGCTCCACGACGCGCGGCAGGCCGTGCGTGATGTCCGCGCCGGCGACGCCGCCGGTGTGGAACGTCCGCATCGTCAGCTGCGTGCCCGGCTCGCCGATCGACTGCGCGGCGATGATGCCGACCGCGTCGCCGATCTGCGCCGTCTGGCCCGAGGCCAGCGAGCGGCCGTAGCACGCCTGGCACACCCCGGTCTGCGCCTCGCACTTCAGCACGGACCGGACCGCGATCGACGGGTTCACCTTCGAGGCCTCGTAGGCCTCGCGGTGCGCCTCGTCGAGCCGCGCCAGGTGGGGTCGGTCGAGCTCCGTGCCCTTCTTGAGGAGCGTCTCGGACCCGATCTTCACGTCGGCCGCGACGATGCGCCCGATGAGGTTCGGGTTCTTGTCCCCCGCGTCGTTGAAGACGAGGAGGTCGATCGACTCCTTCGTGCCGCAGTCCGGCTCGCGGATGATGACGTCCTGGGCCACGTCGACGAGGCGGCGGGTCAGGTAGCCGGAGTCCGCGGTGCGCAGGGCGGTGTCCGCGAGGCCCTTGCGGGCGCCGTGGGTCGAGATGAAGTACTCCAGGACGGACAGGCCCTCCATGAAGTTGGCCTTGATCGGCCGCTCGATGATCTCGCCCTTCGGGTTGGCCATGAGGCCGCGCATGCCCGCCAGCTGGCGGATCTGCTTGAACGAGCCACGGGCGCCGGAGTTGGCCATCATGTAGATGGGGTTGAGCACGTCGAAGTGCTCCTCCATGGCCGAGGCGACCTCGTCCGTGGCCTGGTTCCAGAGCGTCGTGACCTGCTCGTGACGCTCCTCCTGGGTCATGAGGCCCATGTCGTACTCCGACTGGATGTCGGCGACGCGGTCCTCGTACTTCTTCAGGATCTCGCCCTTCTCCGGCGGGATCACGACGTCGTTCTTCGAGATCGTGATGCCGGCCTGGGTCGCGTACTTGAACCCGAGGTCCTTGAACGCGTCGAGCACGAGCGACACCGCGGAGGCCCCGTAGGCCTGCACGAGGTCGTCGATGATGCGCACGGAGTCGCGCTTGCGCATCGGCTGGTTGACGAAGGCGTACCGGTTGACGTCGAAGGCGTCGCCCAGGGCCTCGGCCAGCGCCCGCTCGATGCGGTCGTTGTAGATGATGCGCCCGACGGTCGTCAGGACATGGCCGCCCTCGCGCCCGACGGGGCGGAACTCCGCCAGGTCGTGGAGCTTGACGGCGCCCAGCTCGTAGCTGAGCTCCGCCTCCTGCGCGGTGCGGAACGTCTGCGGCCGCGCGTCGCCCTTGGGCCAGCTGCCCGACAGCAGGAGCTCCTGCTTCTCGTTGAGCTCCCCGGGCTCGGCGCCGTAGGTCAGGTAGTAGGTGCCGAGCACCATGTCCTGCGACGGCGTGGCCAGCGGCGCGCCGTGCGCCGGCGACAGGATGTTGTTCGAGGAGAGCATGAGGATCCGGGCCTCCGCCTGCGCCTCGGCGCTGAGCGGGAGGTGGACCGCCATCTGGTCGCCGTCGAAGTCCGCGTTGTACGCGTGGCAGACGAGCGGGTGGACCTGGATGGCCTTGCCCTCGACGAGCACGGGCTCGAAGGCCTGGATGCCCAGGCGGTGCAGCGTCGGCGCGCGGTTGAGGAGCACCGGGTGCTCGTGGATGACGTCCTCGAGGACGTCCCACACCTCGGGGATCATCGAGTCGACCATCTTCTTGGCCGCCTTGATGTTCTGCGCGCTCTTGCGCTCGACGAGCTGGGCCATGATGAACGGCTTGAACAGCTCGAGCGCCATGAGCTTGGGCAGGCCGCACTGGTGGAGCTTCAGCGAGGGGCCGGCCACGATGACCGAGCGCCCCGAGTAGTCCACGCGCTTGCCCAGCAGGTTCTGGCGGAAGCGCCCCTGCTTGCCCTTGAGCATGTCGCTCAGGGACTTCAGCGGGCGGTTGCCCGGGCCCGTGACGGGCCGGCCGCGGCGGCCGTTGTCGAACAGCGCGTCGACGGCCTCCTGCAGCATGCGCTTCTCGTTGTTGACGATGATCTCCGGCGCGCCCAGGTCCAGCAGCCGCTTGAGGCGGTTGTTGCGGTTGATGACGCGGCGGTAGAGGTCGTTGAGGTCCGACGTGGCGAAGCGGCCGCCGTCGAGCTGGACCATCGGCCGCAGCTCCGGCGGGATGACCGGCACGGCCTCGAGCACCATCATCTCCGGCTTGTTGTCGGAGTGCAGGAAGGCCGAGAGGACCTTCAGGCGCTTGACCGCGCGGGCCTGCTTCTGGCCCTTGCCGTTCTTGACGAGGTCCTCGAGGTCCTCGCGCTCGTGCTCGAGCGAGAAGCCCGGCAGGTCCCACGGGGCGAGGTCGTCGCCCGGCAGGCGGTCGGGGTCCGCGTCGCGGCTCTCGGCCTCGCGGTCCCAGGCCGGCTTCTCGCGCAGCAGCTCGCGGATGTGCTCGGCGCCCATGCCGCCGCCGAAGTACTCGCCGAAGCCGTAGGGCGAGCCGAAGCGGTGCTTGAGCTCACGGAAGAACGTCTCGTCGGCGATGATCGTCTTCGGCCGGAACTCGTCCTTCTCGGCGGCCTTGTCGACGTACTGCTCCAGCGGCCAGTCGCGGCCCTCGGCCGGCGGGTCGTCGGAGGGCTCCTCCTTGTTGGCGAAGAGCTTCCAGACCTCCTTGAGGCGCATGCGCGCGTCCTCGTAGTAGGCCTCGGTGTCGTCGATGTCGGTCTCGAAGGTCTTGCGGACCTCCTTGACGAGCTTGTCGCGCTCGTCCTCGGCCATCTTCTTGACGTTGACGTCGAGCGTCTCGGCCCAGAGGTGGTCCTCGTCGCCGAAGGCGGACTGGTCGCCGTCCTTGAGGTAGGCCAGGCGGGCGTCGAGCGACGTGCGCAGCTCGCCGACGCGCTCGTCCTCCTCCTCGCGAAGGCGGTCGAGCTCCTCCTGCATCGACGCCTGGAGCGTCGCCAGGTCGCGCCAGCGCGCCTCCTGGTCGACCCAGGTGACGATGGAGGCCGCGAAGTACAGGATCTTCTCGAGCTCCTTGGGCGCCATGTCCAGGAGGTAGCCGATGCGGCTGGGCACGCCCTTGAAGAACCAGATGTGCGAGACGGGCGCGGCCAGGTCGATGTGGCCCATGCGCTCACGGCGCACCTTGGACCGCGTGACCTCGACGCCGCAGCGCTCGCAGACGATGCCCTTGTAGCGGACGCGCTTGTACTTGCCGCAGTAGCACTCCCAGTCCTTGGTGGGACCGAAGATGCGCTCGCAGAAGAGCCCGTCCTTCTCGGGCTTCAGCGTGCGGTAGTTGATGGTCTCGGGCTTCGTGACCTCGCCCGAGCTCCAGGCGCGGATCTGCTTCGAGGACGCGAGGCCGATCTCGATGGCGTCGAAGTTGTTGATGTCGATCATGCGGCTCCTAGGCCTCGTTCGTCTCGGCGGGGACGTCGCCGAGGTCGATGTCTGCGTCTGCGTCGACGTCGGCGTCCTCGAGGGCCTCGGGGGCATCCTCAGGCGGGCCGGCGTCGGTGTCGTCGGTGGTCTCGGCCTGCTCGTCGGCCGCGTCGCTGGTCGTCGCGCGCACGCCGCTGAGGTCGATGCCCAGCTCCTCCGCCGCGCGGAGGAGGTCGTCGTCCTCGTCGCGCATCTCCGTGCGCTGGCCCTCCTCGGAGACGACGTTGACGTCGAGCGCCAGCGACTGCATCTCCTTCAGGAGGACGCGGAAGGACTCCGGCACCCCCGGCTCGGCGATGTTCTCGCCCTTGACGATCGCCTCGTAGGCCTTCACGCGGCCGATCGTGTCGTCGGACTTGATCGTGAGCATCTCCTGGAGCGTGTAGGCGGCGCCGTACGCCTCCAGGGCCCAGACCTCCATCTCGCCGAAGCGCTGGCCGCCGAACTGCGCCTTGCCGCCCAGCGGCTGCTGGGTGACGAGGGAGTACGGGCCGGTCGAGCGCGCGTGGATCTTGTCGTCCACGAGGTGGTGGAGCTTCAGGATGTACATGTAGCCCACGGTCACCTGCTCCTCGAACGGCTCGCCCGTGCGGCCGTTGAAGAGGGTGAACTTGCCCGACGCCTTCGAGCCCGTCGGGCGCGACTCGTCGACGTCCATGCGGATCCGGCCCTTGTGCTCCTTCTGCCAGGCCAGCAGCGCGCTGTCGACGTCCTCGACGCTCGCGCCGTCGAACACCGGCGTGGACACGTAGACCTTGCCGCCGTCCTCGCGCGACTTCTTGAACGCCTCCGAGCCGTCGTCGTACCAGCCCTGGGCGGCGACCCACCCGAGGTGGGTCTCCAGGATCTGGCCGACGTTCATGCGGCTCGGGACGCCGAGCGGGTTGAGGATGACGTCGACGGGCGTGCCGTCCTCGAGGAAGGGCATGTCCTGCTCGTCGACGATGCGCGAGATGACGCCCTTGTTGCCGTGGCGGCCGGCGAGCTTGTCGCCCTCGGAGATCTTGCGCTTCTTCGCGACGAAGACGCGCACGAGCTCGTTGACGCCCGGCGGGAGGTCGTCGCCGTTCTCCCGCGAGAAGGTCATGACGTCGATGACGACGCCCTCCTCGCCGTGGGGGACCTTCAGCGACGTGTCGCGGACCTCGCGCGCCTTCTCCTTGAAGATCGCGCGGATGAGCTTCTCCTCGGCGGTGAGCTCGGTCTCGCCCTTCGGCGTGACCTTGCCGACCAGGAGGTCGCCCGACTTGACCTCGGCGCCGATGCGGACGATGCCGCGGTCGTCGAGGTTGCGCAGCGACTCCTCCGAGCGGTTCGGGATGTCGCGGGTGATCTCCTCGTCGCCCAGCTTCGTCGTGCGGGCGTCGATCTCGTACTCCTCGATGTGGATCGAGGTGAGCTCGTCGTCCTTGACGAGGCGCTTCGAGAGGATGATCGAGTCCTCGAAGTTGTAGCCCTCCCAGGACATGAAGGCGACCATGAGGTTCTTGCCGAGCGCCATCTCGCCGGTGTCGGTCGAGGCGCCGTCGGCCAGCACCGCGCCGGCCTCCACCTGCTGGCCGCTCTCGACGAGCGGCTTCTGGTGGATGAGCGTGCCCTGGTTGGAGCGGTCGAACTTCTGCAGCTCGTAGCTGCTCTTGCCCTCGGCGTGCTCGATCTCGATGAGCTCGCCGTCGACGTAGGACACCGTGCCGGCCTCGCGGGCCAGGACGACGTCGCCCGTGTCGAGGGCCGCCCGGCGCTCCATGCCCGTGCCCACGACGGGGGCGTCGGAGATGAGCAGCGGCACGGCCTGGCGCTGCATGTTCGAGCCCATGAGGGCGCGGTTGGCGTCGTCGTGCTCGAGGAACGGGATCATCGCCGTGGCGACGGACCAGATCTGCTCGGGCGAGACGTCCATGAGGTCGACGTCGGCGGGGGCGACGGTGACGTACTGGCCCGCCTGCGTGCGGCAGACGACCTCGTCGGCGTCGATGGAGCCGTCCTTGCGCAGGGGCGTGTTGGCCTGCGCGATCTTGTTGACCTCCTCCTGCGTCGCGTCGAGGTGGACGATCTCGTCGGTGAGCTTGCCCTTCTTCACGACGCGGTAGGGCGTCGTGACGAACCCGTGCTCGGAGACCTGCGCGTGGCTCGAGAGCGAGCCGATGAGGCCGATGTTCGGCCCCTCCGGCGTCTCGATCGGGCACATGCGGCCGTAGTGGGTCGGGTGGACGTCGCGCACCTCGATGGGGGCGCGCTCGCGGGTCAGGCCGCCCGCGCCGAGCGCCGAGAGGCGGCGGCGGTGGGTCAGGCCGGCCAGCGAGTTCGTCTGGTCCATGAACTGCGAGAGCTGCGAGGAGCCGAAGAACTCCTTCAGCGCCGCCACGACCGGGCGGATGTTCACGATCGTCTGCGGCGTGATCGTGTCCTCGTCCTCGGTCGTCAGGCGCTCGCGGACGACGCGCTCCATCCGGTAGAGGCCGATGCGGAAGGCCTCCTGGATGAGCTCGCCGACGGTGCGCAGGCGCCGGTTGCCGAAGTGCTCGTACTCGTCGAGGTGATCGGCGATCGGCTCACGCGGCATCGACACGGCCTCGGCCGCGTAGTCCTTGATCTCGACCTCGCCGTCCTCGGGGATGCCGAGGAGCTTGGGCAGGGAGATGAGCTCCTTGACCAGCGCGTGGATGTCGTCGTGCGTCAGCGTGCGCGTGTCGAGGTCGATGTCGAGCCCGAGGCGCGAGTTCAGCTTGTAGCGGCCGACGCGCGTGAGGTCGTAGCGCTTGGGGTCGAAGAACAGCTGCTGCAGCAGCGCGTAGGCGGCGTCGACGCTCGGCGGCTCGCCCGGGCGCTGCTTCTTGAACAGCTCGATGAGCGCGCCCTTCTTCGTGCGCGTGTTGTCGGTGTCCGCCTCGACGGTGTTGCGGAGGTAGAGCGAGTTGTCGAAGAGCTCGACGAGCTCCTGGTCGAGGCGCTCGACGTCCTCGTGGGTCTCCTCCACGCCCGCGTCGGTCTCCGGGTTGAAGGTCATCGCGCGCAGCAGGACCGTGACCGGCAGCTTGCGCTTGCGGTCGATGCGGACGTAGACGCGGCCCTTCTTGTCGATCTCGAGCTCGAGCCACGAGCCGCGGGCCGGCATGAGGTTCGCCGTGAAGACCTGCTTCTCGCGGTCCTTGGGCTCCATGACGTAGGCGCCCGGCGAGCGGACGAGCTGCGTGACGACCACGCGCTCGGTGCCGTTGATGATGAACGTGCCGCGCTCGGTCATCCACGGGAAGTCGCCCATGAAGACCGACTGCTCGCGGATCTCGCCCGTCTCGTGGTTGATGAAGGCGACCGTGACGGTCAGCGGGCGCGCGTAGGTGAGGTCCTTCTCGCGGCACTCCTCGATCGACGCGGCGGGCTCGTCGAAGTGGAACTCGCCGAAGTTCACGGCCAGGTGGCCGGTGTAGTCCTCGATCGGCGAGATGTCGTCGATCGTCTCGCGCAGACCTCCGTGCTCGGGGTCGACGAGCCAGTCGAACGACCGTCGCTGGATGTCGATGAGGTTGGGGACCTCGAGCACGTGGTCCAGGCGCGCGAAGCTACGGCGCGTCCGGGGAGCGTCAACTGGCACGACGGCGACTCCTCAAGGGGTCGAGAGCGGGCAAACGGATGGGCGAGGGCGCCAGGGAGAGCAGCGCGACCTGCCAAGATAGCACAGCGGGGCGAGGCCCCCGCAGGGGGCGATCGGCGCTCACGGACCCCGTCCCGGCCCCCGCGTATGTGGCGTGGGAGACCCCTCTGGGACGGCTGCGACTATTGGCCGACCGCTCCATTGTAGCGTGCTCCGCCGTGGCCTTCGTGCGCCCCCAGCCGTTCCCGGGCCTCGTGCTCGACGGCCGCCTGCGACCGGCCGCCGTGCGGCCGCTGCCGTCCGAGGCCCTGGCCGACCACCACCCGCTCGGCGCGTCCACCGGCTACATGGCCACGCGGCGCGAGGACTGGGCCTCGCTCGTGCGCCGGGCCTGCGAGGTGTCGACGTTCGCCGTCGAGCTGAGCGCGCTGGGTGAGCGCGAGCTGCCGGGCCTGCTCGCCTTCCTGGCCGGCCGGCCGCGGCTGCCCTTCCACTACCTCTCCGTGCACGCGCCGACGAAGGGGCTGCGGCTGCCCGAGCCCGAGCTCGTCGCCCTGCTCGCGTCGCTGCCGCCGCACGTCGACGCGGTCGTCGTCCACCCCGACAAGCTCGTCGACCCCGCCGCGTGGCGGCCGCTCGGCCACCGCCTCGTGCTGGAGAACATGGACGGCCGCAAGCCCGTGGGCCAGCGCCCCGAGCAGCTCGGGGCGCTCTTCGCCGCGCTGCCGGAGGCCGGCCTCTGCCTCGACGTGGCGCACGCCGCCGCGGTCGACCCGACCATGGCGCTGGGCCACGCGCTGCTCGACGCCCACGGCGGGCGGCTGCGCCAGCTCCACGTGAGCTCGCTGCGGCGCGACCGGGGCTCCCACGTCCCCCTCACCCGCCGCGACGAGGCCCGCTTCTGCACCGTGCTGCGCCGCTGCCCGGACGTCCCGTGGATCCTCGAGGCGCCGCCGCCGTCGCGCTGACGCCGCTCGACCGGCTGGCCGTGCGCACCGGCGAGCCCTTCGCGGCGCTGCTGGCCGCGCGCGTGCGCACCGACGAGCGGCTCGCCGCCGCGCGGGCGGCGCTCGGCGACGTCCCGGTCGACCGGGACGCCACGGTGGCGCTCATGGGATCGTGGGGACGGCGGGAGCTCACGAGCGGCAGCGACGAGGACTGGCTCGTCGTGCACCGCCGGGAGCCGGGCGCCGTCGTGCGGCCGTCGGTCGACGACCTCGCCCGCGCGCTGGGGCCCCCGGCGGGGACGCAGGGGATCTTCAACCGGACCGTGGCGGTGGAGGCGCTCGTGCGCTTCGGCCTCGACGCCGACGACAACACGAACACGACCCGGCGCCTGCTCTTCCTGCTCGAGAGCGTGCCGCTGCTGGGCGCGCGCGCGCACCGCGAGGCGCAGCGCGCGATCCTCGCCGCCTACCTCGAGGGCGAGCGCCGGGACCGCCGGCCGCCGCGGTTCCTGCTCAACGACGTCGTGCGCTACTGGCGCACGATCTGCGTCGACTTCGAGGGCAAGGCGCGGCAGGGGTCGCGCAAGTGGGCGCTGCGCCACGCGAAGCTGCGCACGTCGCGGACGATGCTCTTCGCCGGCGGGCTGCTGCCCGTCCTGGCCTGCCACCACCTCGTCGCCGACGAGGTCGAGCCCTTCCTCCTGCAGGCCCTGGCCGAGCCACCGACCGACCGGGTCGCCCGCGCCTTCCTGGAGCACGACGCGGCCGACGCCGGCGGGCGCACGCTCGGCGCCTACGACCGCTTCCTGGCGCTCATCGACGACCCGGAGCGGCGAGGGCGCCTCGAGGCGCTCGACCGCGACGCGGCGCCGGCCGACCCGGTCTTCCAGGAGGCGCGCCGCCTCGGCCGCGAGGTCCAGCAGGGGCTGCTGGCGCTCCTCTTCGAGCGCGAGCCGCTGCGGCGGCTGGTGCGCCAGTACCTCGTGGTCTGAGCCTAGGCTCCGTGCGTAGGAAACGGCGCGCGAGGGCCTGCAACATCACCGCGCCACCGCCCGAGGCTTGACAGGAGGACGCGCACGGTGTACGCCGCGCTTGCAGGCGTCAAAGCTGCAGATCCCGTCGTCTAGCCGGAGGGGGCAGACATGTTCCGGCGGGCAGCTCGTGCTTCCCTGGTGCTCGGACTCCTGGCCGGGCTCTTCCTCGTCATGGCCGGCCCTGCGAGGACGGCCCAGTGGCCTCCGGGCCTCGGCCCCTCGGCCGCGGGCGAGCGGCTGCTGGCGGTGGAGGCGGGTCAGCTCCCGGCGGCGGGCGCCGCCACGGCGCCGGCCGGGCCGACCGCCCTGGCGCCCGGGCAGCCCGCCCTCGCGCCGGTCGGCGTCGACATCCGGGCGAACGACCCGACCGACGACACCCCCGAGCGCACGACCCAGAGCGAGACGTCGCTGGCGGCGCACGGCAGCACGATCTGCGCGGGCTACAACAACTCCGGGCCGGGAGGCTTCTCCGGGCTCTCGCGCTCGCCGGACCTCGGATCGACCTGGCAGGACCTCGGGGGGGTCGGGACCAACGGCGATCCGGTGGTCGTCGCGCACCACGCCTCGGGGCGCTTCTACTACGCCGAGCTCGGCGGCCAGACGCCCGGCGTCTTCCGGTCGACCGACGACTGCCGGACGTTCAGCGCCCGCGTCAACGTCGGCGCGACGATCGCGGGCACGACGCTGGGCGACAAGCCGTGGCTCGCGGTCGACAACACCGGCGGGGCCAGGGACGGCGACCTCTACATCTGCTGGACGCGGTTCTTCAGCAACGGGAGCGAGCTGCGCTTCTCGCGCTCCACGGATGGCGGCGTGACGTTCGTCAACGAGCAGGTCCTCGCCGCGAACGGCACCGCGCCGTTCGGGTGCTCGGTCGCCGTCGGCCCGAACGGCGAGGTCAACGTCTCCTGGGCAGACCGAGCGAGCGCGACCCTGGGGGACATCCGGTTCCGCCGCTCCACCGACGGCGGCGTCACCTTCGGCGCCGCGGTGTCCGCCGCTACCGGCAACCGCCTCCCCGGGACCGACCGCGTGGTCGCGTGCGGCACGAACAACAACCGGACGACGCTGACCGGCGACGTCCGCCAGCTCCACCAGTCGTGGCTGGCGGTCGACACGACGTCGGGGCCGTCGCGGGGCAACCTCTACGTCGTCTGGGTCAGCGACCCGGCCGGAACGCCCGACAACGCGGACGCCTTCTTCAGCCGCTCCACCGATGGCGGAGCGACCTGGAGCCCGCGCGTGCAGCTGGGCGCCGGGGGCGGTGCGACGGACCAGTTCGAGCCGTTCGTGTCGGTCGCCGGCAACGGCACGCTCTCGATCGCGTGGTACGACCGCCGCAACGACCCCGCCAACGACACCCTCATCGACGTCTACAAGACGTTCTCGACCGACGGGGGCGCGACGCTGAGCCCGATCGCGCGCGTGACCGACACGAGCTTCGGGGTGCCGCCCATCAACCCGAACTTCGACCCCGGGGTGGTCAACTGCTACATCGGCGAGTACATCGGCGTCGCGGGGGACGCGAGCAACTTCTACTACCTCTGGGGCGACAACCGGACCACCATCACGACGACGGCCTTCCCGAACGGGCGCCTCGACCCCGACGTCTTCTTCGAGCGCGAGGTGGCGCCCTCGGCCAACCGGCCGCCGGTCTGCTCGACGGTGACGGCGAACCCGAGCACGCTCTGGCCGCCCGATCATCGGCTCCGGCTCGTGACGCTGTCCGGGGCGACGGACCCCGACAACGATCCGCTCACCCTGCGCATCACCGGGGTGACCCAGGACGAGCCGCTCAACGGCCTCGGCGACGGCAACACCTCGCCCGACGCCCAGGTGGGGCCGCGCTCGGACCAGGTCCTCCTGCGCGCTGAGCGCAGCGGCGCCGGCGACGGCCGCGTCTACCGGATCAGCTTCGTGGTGACCGACGGCCGCGGCGGCAGTTGCACCGGGCGCGTCGTGGTCGGCGTCCCCCACGACCAGGGGAAGGGCCGGGTCCCGAGGGACTCGGGGCCTATCATCAACTCGTTCGGATGACACGACTCACAGCGCTCGGCGCGGTCCTCGCCTCCGGCGCGCTGCTGGCAGCAGGCGGGGCCGCCTCCGGCGGGCCGGGCCGTGCCAGCGCGACCGGCGCGCCCGCGTACGTCCGCCTGGCTGACGCGGACACCGGCTACACGCTGATCCACCCGCGAGGCTGGCGGCCCGAAGGGCGCGTCCTGGCCACGAGCTTCGGCATCGGTGCGGCGTGCCGCAGCGTCCGCGTCGTGGACCGCGCACCGCCGCCTGACTCAGGCGGGGGCTCGGCCAGCCTGCTGCAGGCGGTCGTCCAGCTCTGCGCGCGCCCCCTCGAACGGCCGGCGTCGTCGCTGGAGGAGTTCCTGCGCCGCACCTACCCACCCGCGCTGCGCGACCAGTTCGTCCGGACGCGCGTCGCGGGGCTGGCGGCCTTCCGCTCGGGCGACGCGGCCGACGGGCTCGTCCTCCTGCAGACGCGACGGCACCGGATCGAGATCGTCACCGCGGTGGTCGCCGACGACGCGCATCGCGCACGGCGGCTCGCGCAGGTCCGCCGGATCCTGCGCAGCCTCGCGGTCCTGCGCCCGCCCCCCGCGTCGGCGCGGGCCCCGGCGCGCGTCGCGGTCCGCTCGACGGCGGGCACCCGCGTCCTCGTCGACGCCGCGGGGCGCTCCCTCTACCTCTTCACGCGCGACGCGCGCGGGCGCAGCCGCTGCACGGGCGCCTGCGCCGCGGCCTGGCGGCCACTGCTGACGCGCGGGCGCCCGCGTGGAGCCGGGGGCGTCCGGCCCGGCCTCCTCGGACGGACGCCCGGCGCCGACGGCCGGCGCCAGGTCACGTACGCCGGGCACCCGCTGTACCGGTACGTGGGCGACCGGCGCCCGGGTGAGCGCTTCGGCCAGGACGTCGCCGACGCCGGCGGCGCCTGGTACCTGGTCTCCGCCCGGGGCGCGGCCGTGACGCCGTAGCCGTCCGCCCTGCGGAGGCTGGTGCGCCAGCACCTCGTCGTGGAGCTCGCGCGGGCCCGGCAGGACGACGGGCGCCCCGCGGGGCGCCCGTCGCACGACTGACGGTGGGACCGCGCGGGGCGGTCGCCGGGCTACTTGAGCTCGACGGAGCCGCCGGCCTCCTCGAGCTCGGTCTTGAGCTTCTCGCCCTCGTCGCGCTCGACGCCCTCGCGGATCGCCTTGGGCGCCTCGTCGACGAGCGCCTTGGCCTCCTTGAGGCCGAGGCCGGTCGCCGCGCGGACGACCTTGATGACCTGGATCTTCTTGTCGCCGGGCGCGGTGAGGACGACGTCGACCGTGGTCGGCGCCTCCTCCTCGGCCGCGCCGCCGTCGCCGGCGCCGCCGCCGGCCGGGGCGGCCGCGGCGACGGCCGTCGCCGAGACGCCGAACGTCTCCTCGAGCGCCTTGATGCGCTCGCTGAGCTCGAGCACGGAGATGCTCTTGAGCTCCTCGATCCAGTCCTGGGTGGTGGTGGCCATGTGGTGGTTCTCCTTCGGTTGGTCGCTTCGGCGAGCTCGGCTAGGCCGAAGCGTCCGCCTGCTCTTCGTTGTCGGTGTCGGGCTGCTCCGGCGCGCCCTCGGCGGGCGCGTCGGGCTCGGTGGCGCGCTGCGGCGCCTCCGCGTCCTGGTCGGGGGTCTCGGGCAGCGGCGCCTCGTCGGCGCTCGCCTCGGCGGCCGGCGCCTCGTCGGCGCCGGCCTCGGCGGCCGGCAGCTCGCCGGACTCCTTCTTCGCCTGGACCTGGCCCAGCGCGACGGCCAGGCCGGAGACGAGCGCGTTCAGCGTGCGGACGACGCCCGAGATGGGCGACGCCACCACGCCGACGAGCTGTCCGTACAGGACGTCGCGGGCGGGGAGCCGTGCGAGCGCCTGCAGCTGCGAGACGTCGAGCGTCTCGCCGCCCAGCGTGCCGCCCTTGAAGGACAGCAGCTCGGTCTCGCGGTGGAACGACGCGATCGCCTTCGCGGCCACGGCGGCGTCCCCGCGGACGAACGTCAGCGCCGTCGGGCCCTCGAGGAGGGCCTTCAGGGCCTCGGCGCCGACCTCGTCGGCGGCCCGCTCGGTCAGGGTGTTCTTGACGATCCGGAAGCGGGCGTCCGCCTCGCGCAGGCGCGAGCGCACCTCGGCCGCCTGCGGGACGGAGATCCCGCGGTAGTCGACGGCGAAGACGGCCTCCGCTCCCCGGAGGTCCTCGGCGATCTCGGCGATCGCCGCAGCTTTCTGTGCTCGGTCCAACTGGCCTCCTGTCCGGGACTTGCGCCCGCCGCGCTGCGGCGGGCCGCCCGGGGTCTCGGGTGGCCTCGAAGGGGGCTACGCCGCGGTGGGCGCCGCCTCCTCGAGGAGGTCCTTGGTGCGGCTCGGGTCGACCTTGATGCCGGGGCCCATGGTCGACGCGACCGTGATGGAGCGCAGGTAGCGCCCCTTGGCCGCCGAGGGCTTCGCGCGAACGAGCTCCTCCAGCACGGCCTGGTAGTTCTCGAGCAGCGCGCGCTCGTCGAAGCTCGTCCGGCCGATGTTCAGGTGGACGATGGCCGTGCGGTCGGTGCGGTACTCGACCTTGCCGGCCTTGGCCTCCTCGACGGCGCGGGCGACGTCGGGGGTCACCGTCCCCACCTTCGGGTTCGGCATCTTGCCCTGCGGGCCCAGGATGCGGCCCAGGCGGCCGACGAGCGGCATCATGTCCGGCGTCGCGATGGCGACGTCGAACTCGGTGAAGCCGTCCTGGACGCGCTGGGCGAGGTCCTCCGCGCCGACGACGTCGGCGCCGGCGGCCTCGGCCTCCTTGGCCTTGTCGCCCGAGGCGAACACCGCGACCGTGACGGACTTGCCCAGCCCGTTGGGCAGGGCGATCGTGCCGCGCAGCTGCTCGTCGGCGTGCCGGACGTTCAGCCCCGTGCGGACGTGGACCTCGACGGCCTCGTCGAACTTCGCGCGCTTGAGCTCCTTGACCATGTGGATGGCCTCGGCGGGCTGGTACTCGTGCTCGCGGTCGACGGCCGCGAGGGCCTCGGCGTAGGAGCGCCCGTGCTTGGCCATCAGGCCTCCACCTCCACGCCCATCGAGCGGGCGGTCCCGGCGATGATCTTCGCCGCCTGGTCGACGTCGTGGGCGTTGAGGTCGGGGAGCTTGCGCTCGGCGATCTCGCGCACCTGGGCCTGGGAGATGCGCGCGACCTTGTCGCGGTGCGGCTCGCCCGAGCCCTTCTCGATGCCCGCCGCCTGCTTGATGAGGATCGCGGCCGGCGGCGTCTTCACCACGAAGGTGAACGAGCGGTCCTCGAAGACCGTGATGACCACGGGGAGGACGGTGCCCGACTGGTCCTGCGTCTGGGCGTTGAACGCCTTGCAGAACTCCATGATGTTGATGCCGTGCTGGCCGAGCGCAGGGCCGACGGGCGGCGCGGGCGACGCCTGGCCGCCGACGGCCTGCAGCTTGATCTGGGTGAGGACCTTCTTCGCCATTCGCTAACGCCTTCTAGATCTTCTTGACCTGGTCGAAGCCGACCTCGACCGGCGTCTCGCGGCCGAAGATTGACACAAGGACCTTGAGCTTGCCCGCGTCCTGGTTGATCTCGGAGATCTCGCCCGAGAAGTCCGAGAGCGGGCCGGAGACGACCTTGACGGACTCCCCGATGGAGAACTGCGCCTTCGTCGCGACCTTCTGCGCCACCTCGCGGTGCAGCAGCCGGTCGACCTCGGGCTGGGTGAGCGGGACGGGCTCGTTCGAGGCCCCCACGAACCCGGTGACGCCGGGCGTGCCCTTGACGAGCTGCCAGGAGTCGTCCGAGAGCTCCATGTTGACGAGCACGTAGCCCGGCATGGTGCGCTTCTCGACGGAGACCTTCTGGTTCTCCTTCATCTCCGAGACCGTCTCGGTCGGCACGACGACCTGGCGGATCGCGCGGCGCTGGTTCAGCGAGCTCGCGCGGTGCTCCAGGTTCTGCTTGACCTTGTTCTCGTGTCCGGAGTAGGTGTTGACGACGTACCAGCGATACATGGGGCCTCAGATGATGAAGTCGACGATCTGCTTGGCGACCTGGTCGGCCAGGCCGAGGTAGGCCCCGGCCACGACCACGAAGCCCAGGACGACGGCGGTGGCCTGCCCGACCTGACGGCGGTCCGGCCACTGGACGCGCTGCAGCTCCGCCCAGGACGCGCGGAGGAAGCCGATGAGCCGGTTGCCGCGCCGCTTCGGCTCGGCCGCGGCGCGGCGACGGGTCGCGGGACGGCCGGCGCCGGCGGCCAGCGGCTCGCCCGCGGCGGCCTCGTCGACCTCGTCCTCCACCTCGTCGAAGTCCTCGTCCGAGAGCTCCTCCGGGTGGCGGCCGGCCAGGTCGGGGCCCTCGTCCGGGTCGTCCTGAGCGTCGGCGTCGGCGTCCTGCACGTCGGCGTCGGCGTCGGCGGGGACGCCGCCCGCGCCGGCGATGAGCGCCGCGTCGACCTCCTCGACCTCACCCGAGGCGTGCTCGAGCGACTCCGGCACGTCCTCGTGCACGGGCTGACGCGGCGCGGGGCCGAGGCCGTGCTCGGCCCGGCGCGCCTTGCGCTGCTTGGCTCGTTGTCGATCACGCGCCACGACGGGCTCCCGGCTAGCGGGTCTCCCGGTGGCTCGTGTGCCGGCGGCACCACTTGCAGAACTTCCGCAGCGTGATGCGGTCGGGGTTGTTGCGCTTGCTCTTGTTGGTCTGGTAGTTGCGCCGCTTGCAGTCCTCGCAAGCGAGGGTGACTGCGATGCGCACGTCTCCGCGGGCCATGGGGCAGCTCCGGGTGAGGTGGTGAGAAGGTCGGCCGACGGCTCGGGACAGAGAAAAGACCCGCCCCGGGCGAGTCAGGTCCCCAGTCTAGCGCGGAGCGGTCAGATGGGGGTCTGGCTCGAGGCCGCCGCAGCCGGCTCGCCGCGCAGCTCCCGCCGGTAGACGAGCCACTCGGCCAGGAAGATCTGCACGGTCGCCGCCACGGGGATGGCCAGCAGCGCCCCGGCGATGCCGAACAGCGTCGCGCCGAACAGCACGGAGACCAGGACGAAGAAGCCCTCGACGTTGACGGCCTTGCTCTGGATCCGCGGCTGGATGAGGTTGTTCTCGACCTGCTGATAGACGATCGCCCACACGGTCCAGATGATCGTCGTGGTCGGGAAGTCGTTGAAGACCGTGACGAGACCCACGATGACGGCGCCGACCGTCGCCCCCACGAGCGGGATGAGGTCGAAGAGGAACGTCACGACCGCCAGCGGCGCGGCGAACGGCACGCCGAGGAGGCTCAGCACGACGAACGTCGTCACGCCGGCGACGAGCGCCTGAAGCAGCGCGCCGCCGACGTAGCTGGCGACGGCGCGGCGCACCTGGTCGAGGATGCGCCGCATCCGGGGCTGGTGCTCGGGTCTCTGCAGCGTGATGAGCCACTCGAGCCAGCGCCGGCCGCCGCCCACCATGAAGATCGAGAGGATCAGGATGTTCAGCGCGGCGAACAGCGAGTTGACCAGGCTGATGCCGATGTCGCCGAGCGTCCCGGCGGCCCCGCCGAGCTTCTCGGGCAGCTTGTTCGCCTGCTCCTGCAGCTTGTCCGTGATCTGGTAGTCGCGGTTGAGGCGGCGCAGCGTGTCGTTCTTGTCGAAGAAGTCGCGCGCATCGGCGACGTAGCCGGGCACGTCGTCGGCGAGGTGGTTGCCCTCCCGCACGATCGGTGGGACGAGGAGCAGGCCGAGGAGCACCGGGATGGCGAGCAGGCCCAGGTAGGTCAGCAGGACGGCGAAGCCGCGGCGCATCCAGCGGTTCAGGAGGTTGATCGGCGCCGACAGGGCGATGGCCAGGAAGGCGGCGATGACGAGCCAGCCGAGCGGCCGGCGCAGCAGGTAGACCAGGTACAGGACGAAGACGACGAGGACGACGATCGCGACCGTGCGCAGCACCGCCCGCGCGCCCGGCACCTCGGGGCGGGCGGGGCGGAACGACGGTGGCGGGGGGACGGGGACGTCGGCCATGGGCCTGGGGGTGGCCTTCGCCCCCGGAGAGGGCGCTCCTGCCCCGCGCTCACGCGAGGGCACGCCCATGGCCGATCGTCGCCGTGGGCCTGGTGCCGGCGCGAGCGGCCGCGAGGCGGTCGGCGGCCGCGAGCACGACGGCCACCGGCCAGGTGATGGCGGTGGCGACCCGCAGGTCGGAGTCGCCCGTGAGGAGGGGCGCGGCGAGGCCGCCGAGCACGAGGGCGACCGCGAAGGTGAGGGGGATCAGGACCATGCGTCTCGGCTGCCCCGCCGCCCGGTTGCCGGTGGGCGACGCCCCGGCTAGAACCGGCGCTGGACCTGGCGGCTGAGGCGGAAGCCGTGCCCAGCGCGGTTGCGGCAGGTCAGGCCGCCGCGCCGGCTCGTGCAGGTCAGCCCCGCCCGCTGCCAGCGGTGCCCGTAGCGCAGCACCCGCGCGCGCGGGTCGAGCACGGTGTCGCCGTGGCACAGCCACCGGGCGCGGCCGTGGCGGCCCAGGAGGACGCTGTCGCCGTAGTCCAGGTCGCACGAGGCCGGGCGCGGGGCCGGGTGCCGCGGGGCCCGCACGTCGCAGCGCAGCGTCGCGCCCTGCAGGGCGCAGGCGATGCCGTGGCTCGGCGTCTGGAAGGACGACGGCGCCGCCGCGGCCGCGGTCACCGCCACCAGCGCCAGGAGCGCGCCCATCAGCTCCGGTTGCCGCCGAAGAGCTGCAGGAAGAGCAGGAAGAGGTTGAACACGTCGAGGAAGATCCCGGCCGCGAGCTGGATCGCCTGGTCCTGCCCGGACCGGCGCAGCCGGTTGAAGTCCACGAGCGTGTAGCCCGAGAAGATCGCGATGCCGGCCAGCGCGTAGATCGTCTGCGCGCCGTCGATCCGGAACAGGATGACGACGAGGCCGAAGACGATGAGGGCCAGCAGCGCCCAGAAGAGGTAGCGGTAGAGGTAGCTGAGGTCGCGGCGCGTCGCGTACCCGAACGCCCCCATGCCGGCGACGGTCAACCCGGTCGCGCCGGCGGCCTGCCAGACGACGGCGGGCTCGTTCGTCGCGTAGGCGTTGACGGTCGTCCCGATCGCCAGGCCGAGCAGGAACCCGACCGCGAACAGGAGCCCGGTGGCGAGCGCCGGAGCGCGCCGAGCGGCGACGTTGAGCCCGATGAGGCAGGCGAGCGCGCCGAGCCACGGGACGAAGAACGTGATCCCGAGGTCGCGCCCGGCGTACGCCCCGAGCGCCGCGAAGCCGCACGTGACCGCCACCAGGCCCATGACCCGCGCGAAGAGCGCGCGTGCCGCGGCGCCCTCGGCGGGGCGCGCACCGGGGAGGGAGCCGACGTCGTAGCCCATGCGCGCAAGCCTCGCACATGGCCGCAGGCGCGTCATGGGTAGCGTGCCCGCCGTGAGCCGGCCCGACAGTCCGCCCGCCTGGTGGCAGCGCGGCGCGATCTACCAGATCTACCCCCGCTCCTTCGCCGACGCCGACGGCGACGGGGTCGGCGACCTGCGCGGCGTGATCGCCCACCTCGACCACCTCAACGACGGCACGGAGCGGTCGCTCGGCGCCGAGGCGATCTGGCTCTCGCCGTTCTACGTCTCGCCCATGGCCGACTACGGCTACGACGTCGCCGACTACACCGACGTCGACCCGCTCTTCGGGACGCTGGCGGACTTCGACGAGCTCGTCGAGCAGGCCCACGCGCGCGGCATGCGGGTCGTCATCGACTTCGTCCCGAACCACACCTCCGACCGGCACCCCTGGTTCGTCGAGGCCCGCGCCTCCCGCGACAACCCCAGGCGCGACTGGTACGTCTGGCGCGACGGGGACGAGCGCGGCGCCGACGGGGAGCCGCCGAACGACTGGGTCTCGAACTTCGGGGCGGTCGGCCGGGCCTGGACGTGGGACGACGCCACCGGGCAGTGGTACCTGCACTCGTTCCTGCCCGAGCAGCCCGACCTCAACTGGGACAACCCTGAGGTCGAGGCGGCGCTGCACGAGGCGATGCGCTTCTGGCTGGACCGCGGCGTCGACGGGTTCCGCATCGACGTCGCCCACGCGATCGCCAAGGACCCGGAGCTCCGCTCCAACGCCGGCTCGGACCGCGCCCACCACGAGGACTGGCAGCCGACGATCCACGAGCGCTTCCGGCGGATGCGCGCGATGGTCGACGAGTACGACGCGCGCATGCTCGTGGGCGAGGTCTACCTCCTCGACCTCGACCGCGTCGTCGCCTACGTCAACAGCGGGCGCGAGCTGCACCTGGCTCACAACTTCACGTTCGTGAAGCTTCCGTGGGACGCCGCCGCCTTCCGCGCGAACATCGACGGCTGGGAGGCGGCGGCCAGCGACGTGGCCTGGCCGGCGTGGTTCCTCTCGAACCACGACCACCCGCGCGTCGCCTCGCGCTTCGACGACGGGGGGCTCGGGCAGGCACGGGCGCGCGCCGTGCTGCTCCTGCTCTACGCGCTGCGCGGGACCCCGTTCGTCTTCCAGGGCGAGGAGCTCGGCCTGCCCGACGCGACGATCCCGCCCGGGCGCGTCGTCGACGTCGACGGCCGCGACCCCGAGCGCGCGCCCGTCCCGTGGGAGCGGCCCTCCGAGGCCGGACCCGGCGCCGGGTTCACGACGGGCGACCCGTGGCTGCCGCTCCACGCGGAGGCCGAGCGCTACGCCGTCGCCGCGCAGCGCGACGACCCGGCCTCGACGTTCTCGCTCGCGCGACGGCTCGCCTGGCTGCGCCGCGGCGACGCCGTCCTGCAGACCGGCGACCAGCGCACGCTCGACGCGGGCGACGACCTCCTCGCGTGGGTGCGCGAGGGCGAGGGCGGGCGCTGGCTGGCGGCGATGAGCTTCGCGACGGCGCCGCGCGGCCTGGCGCTGGCCGGCGAGGGCCTGCCGGCGCGCGGCGAGCTCGTCGTCTCGACCGTCCACGGGCGCCCCGAGGAGGGAACCGAGGTGACGCTCGACGGCCTCGAGCTCGCCGCCGGCGAGGCCGTGCTCGTGCGGCTGGCCTAGCCCGGGTCGCCGCCGAGCTGCACCGCCTGGCCCGGCTGCACGAGCCGGACGTCGACCTCCGGCGCCAGCCGGGCGACGTGCCGGGCGAAGTCGCCGCCGGGCTCGTGCAGCAGGCGCGCGTGCCGCCGGTGCAGGCCGAGCGGCAGCAGCGTCCCCCAGTGGATGGGGATGGCGACGCGCGGGCGCAGCAGCGCCGTCGCGCGTGCCGCCTGCTCAGGGTCCATGTGCCCCGGCCCGAGCGACGGGCCCCAGCCCCACACGGGCAGCAGCGCGAGGTCCAGCCGTCCGGGCCCGACGGCGTCGGCGAGGCCGTCGAAGAGCTCGGTGTCGCCCGCGAAGTACACCCGGCGCCCGGCATGCTCGAGCACGAACCCCAGCGCCTCGGAGGGGTGCCGGCGCGGCGCGCGGCGGCCGTCGTGGACGGCGGGCACGGCGCGCACGAGCACGTCGCCGATGCGCTGCTCGTCGCCCACCCCGACCTCGACGACGGAGCGCGCCGGGACGCGTCGCAGCGCGCGCCCGGCGCCCCGGGGGACCACGACCAGGCCGACGGTGCCCAGGAGCCGCAGGGACGGCAGGTCGAGGTGGTCGTGGTGGGCGTGCGAGACCAGGACGGCGTCGACGCCCTCCGGCACCGCGGGCGGCGGGCCGTGGCGGCGCAGGTGCTGCAGGCGCTGGCGCAGCACCGGGTCGGTGACGAGCGTCGTCGTCCCGAGGCGCAGGACCACGGTGGCATGCCCGAGCCACGTGACGCCGAGCCCGGTCATGGGCGCGAGATGACGCCGAGGCCCGTCATGGGCGGGAGATGACGCCGAGGCCCCTCACGGGCGGGACGCTACCGGGGCCGGGTGGGTCGCTCTTCCGGGCCGGGGCTAGCCTTCCCGCCATGGGCGACCAGGACGTCCGCGCCTCCGACGCCGAGCGTGAGCAGGTCGCCGACGTGCTGCGCCGCGCGGCCGGCGACGGGCGCCTGGCCCCCGACGAGCTCGAGGAGCGCCTCACGGCCGCCTACGGCGCGCGCACGCGCGGCGAGCTCGGGCCGCTGACCGCCGACCTCCCGGCGCCGCCGGGCGCACCCGGCCGCGGCGTGACGGCCGGTCCGCCCGCCGGCGCGCCCGCCGGCTGGACGGCCGGGGTCCCCGAGCGCCTCGGCGCGTGGCTGGTCCCCAACCTCATCTGCGTCGGCATCTGGCTGGCCACCGGCGCGCAGGGCTCCTTCTGGCCCGTGTGGGTCCTGCTCTTCACGACCGTCGCGCTCGTCCGGTCGGTCGTCGGAGGCCCGCGCCACCGGCACGGTCGCCGCCACCACGGGCACGGCCGGCCACCCGGGCCGCCGGTACCGCCGGAGCCGCCCGCGCCACCGCCCCTGACCCCGCCTCGACAAGATTCCCACCGGCGCCCCTGAGCGCTGCTAGGCTGCGCGCGTCAACGCCGAGCCACAGGGGCACGGCAGCCAGTGCAGCACAATCGCAGCGTCGGTACGGCCGTCTCCCGCGATGAGCAGCACGCAGCAATCGGGAGGAACACCCACATCATGGCCACCGGCACCGTCAAGTGGTTCAGCGACGAGAAGGGCTTCGGCTTCATCACCCCGGATGAGGGCGGCAAGGACCTCTTCGTCCATCACAGCGCCATCAACGCCAACGGCTTCCGCACCCTCGCCGAGGGCGCGCGCGTCTCCTACGACGCCGAGGCCGGCGACAAGGGGCCCAAGGCGGTCAACGTCAACAACCTCTAGGCGCTCGAGCCGCATCCGAGCTTCGCGAAGGCCCCGCCCCGTGCGGGGCCTTCGTCGTTCTGGACGGCCTTCCGGGGGCGCCCGCGCCGCTCAGGCCGGGACCGGCTCGACCTCGCGCTCGGCGACCGCCGCGATCGCCTCCTCGGCGTCGTAGCGCAGGAGGGCCGGGAAGGCGACGACGACGGCCGCGGCCCCGGCGATGCAGGCCAGGCCGCCGGAGGCGACGGAGAAGCGCGGGCCGGCGAGCCCCGCCACCCCACCCGCCTCGACGTCGCCCAGCCGCGGGCCGCTCGTGACGACGAGCGAGAAGACCGACGACATCCGCCCGCGCATCGCGTCGGGCGTGACGGTCTGGTTGATCGTCGAGCGGCAGACCGCGCTGACGCTGTCAGCCGCGCCGGCCACCGCGAGCAGCGCCGCGGCGACCCACAGCGACCCTGCCAGGCCGGCCAGGCGCGATCGCCGCGCCCCACGCGACGACGGCCCACACGACGATCCGGCCCAGGCGCCTGGCGCTGCCGAGCCACCCGGTCGTCAGGGCGGCGACCGTCGCCCCCGCCGAGACCGCGGCGTACAGCAGCCCCGCCCCCTCCGCCCCCGCGCCGTACACGCCGACCGCGAGGGCCGGGAACAGCGCACGCGGCATCCCGAAGGTCATGGCCAGCAGGTCGATGGCGAACGACCCCATGAGCGCCTGCTCGCCGCGCACGAACCGCAGGCCCTCGGCGATCGAGCGCCCGACGGGCAGCGCCGGCGCCGCCTCGGCCGCGGCCTGCGGGGGCTGCGGGCTCATCCCCACGACGGCGCCGACGAGGGCGAAGCAGCTCGCCGCGTCGACGGCGTAGGCCCACCCCACCCCGAGCGCGGCGATGAGCAGGCCCCCGAGCGCGGGCCCGGCGACGAGCGTCAGCTGGTAGAGCCCGAAGTTCAGCGCCAGCGCCTGGCGCAGGCGCGCCGGGGCGACGAGGTTCGGGACGATGGCCGACCGGACGACGTTCTGGACCGCGCCGAAGCCGGCCAGCAGGCCGCCCAGGACGTAGAGCGCCGCGAGCGGCGGCTCGCCGGCGAAGGCCAGCAGCGCGAGCGCCGCGGCGCAGGCCACGAGGCCGACCTGGTCGAGGAGCAGCAGGCGGCGGCGGTCGAGGCGGTCGGCCAGCGCGCCGCCCACGAGCGCCATGACGACGAGCGGCCCGAGCTCGGCGGCGCCGAGCAGGCCGGTCAGGAAGGCCGAGCCGGTCTGCGTGTAGAGCTGGAAGGGCAGCGCGACGAGCGCCGCCTGCGTCCCCAGCCCGGAGACGATGTTGCCCCCGACCAAGAGCCGCAGGTCGCGCGAGTCGCGCAGCGGCGAGAGGTCGACGGCGAGCGACGGGCGGGTCAGGCGGCGTCCCCGGCCTCGGGCCTCGGGGTGGTCCCGGTGGACGGCATCTCGGCCACTGTACGAACGTGGGGGCGCGCCGGACGGCGCGCCCCTGGTGGTCGCGGTGGTGGCCGGCCGGGCGGACGGGCTAGGCCGTGTTGACCGTGATCTTGGCGACGCCCACGACGAAGCCGCCCTTGAGCGCCTTGACGCCGAAGGTCTGGTTGAGCAGGTCGGCGGCCTCCTGCTTGAGCTTCACCGTCGTGCCCCGCAGGACGGCCGTGCCGCTGCCCGAGTCGACCTGCAGCGGCTGCAGCGTGCGGCCGTCGAGGAAGAACAGCGGGGCGCTCGGCGCGGCGACCTCACCGTCGACCGTCACCTTGCCCGTGAGGACCGACTTGCCCGGGTCGACGACGAAGTTCGTCAGGCGGACCGTCTTGCCGCCGCCCGTCAGGGACAGGCCGGAGCCGTCGTGGTCGACCTCGCCCTGGACGAAGGGGGTGACCGAGCCCGGCTTGTAGTACGTGACGTTGCCGCCCGTGATCGGGAAGCTGGCCACGCCGGCCTTGCTGATCGTGGCCTTGCCGACCGGGGCCGGCGTGAGCTTCAGCGTGGTGAGCGCCTTGACGAAGCCGCCGTCGAGGGTGACGGCGGTCGAGCGGCCGGTGAGCGTGTCGATCTGGGCCATCGGCTTGGGCGTCGAGGACTGGCTCGGGCTCGAGGACGAACTGCTGTCGTCGCCCGAGCCACAGGCGGCGGCCCCGAGGGCCAGGGCGCCCGTGGCGGCGAGGGCAAGAGGAAGGCGGAGGTGCTGGTGCATGCCGGTCTGTGCGCCGACGCGCCCCGGCTGGATCGCAACGTGTCACCGGGCCGCTCGCGACCCGCCCGGGCCCGGCCGGATCGTGGAGACTCCGCGGATGGCCGTCACCGACCCGATGCAGGAGCGCAAGCGCGTCGCCGCGGAGGCCGCCGCCGAGCTCGTCGAGGACGGGATGCGGGTCGGGCTGGGGACGGGGTCGACGGTCGCGCATCTGCTGCGGGCGGTGGCGCGGCGCGGCCTGCGCGGGCTGCGCTGCGTGGCCACCTCCGACCGCACGGCGACCGACGCCGCGGCCCTGGGGCTGGACGTCGAGGACTTCGCCGCGCCCGGCGCCCTGGACCGGCTCGACCTCGCGATCGACGGCGCCGACCAGGTCGCGCCCGACTGGTGGGTCGTCAAGGGCGGCGGGGGCGCGCACACGCGCGAGAAGGTCGTGGCGGCTGCGGCCGAGCGCTTCGTCGTGATCGTCAGCGACGACAAGCTCGTGCCCGCGCTCGCACCGCCGGTCCCGGTCGAGCTGCTCGCCTTCGGGCACGAAGCCACGCTGCGCGCGCTCGGCGACGCCGCCGTCCGGGCGGGGTGGCCGGCGAGCCCGGACGGCGGGGTCATCGCCGACGTGCGCGGCCCGGTCGGCGACCCCGCGGCGCTCGCGGCCAGGCTCGCGGCGGTCCCCGGCGTCGTCGAGCACGGGCTCTTCCCGCCGGCGATGACGACGGCGGTGATCGTCGGCGGCCCGGACGGGCCCGCCCGGCTGGCGGCGCCGGGCCCCTAGCGCTGGCCGAGGGTCGGCGCGGCGCCCGCGAAGGCGCCCTCGCCGCTGCGCACGACGCGGTCGCGCCCGCCGCGCTTGGCCAGGTACATGGCTCGGTCGGCGTCCTGGAGCATCGTCCGGACGCTGCCGCCGGCCAGGCCGTTGTCGGTCGCGCCGACGCTCACGGTGACCGGCTGCGCATCGCCCGTCTGCGCGGCGGCCAGGCGGGCCCGGAGGTGCAGCGCGAAGGCGGCCGCGCCGCCGGCGTCGGTCTCGGTCAGCACGACGCCGAACTCCTCGCCGCCGAGCCGCCCGAAGACGTCGGGGCGGCGCAGGCCGTCGGTCACGACCGAGGCCACCAGGCGCAGCGCGTCGTCGCCCCCGGCGTGGCCGAGGCGGTCGTTGACGGCCTTGAAGTGGTCGAGGTCGAGGATGGCCAGCGCACAGGGCCGCCCGGAGCGCGTGCTGCGGGCGAGCTCCGCCTCGAGGCGCTGCTCGAAGGCCCCGCGGTTCAGCGCGCCGGTCAGCGCGTCGTGGCTGGCCAGCACGCGCAGGCGGTCGACGAGCGCGACGACCTCGGCCTTCAGCACGAGCACGACGGCGGCGATGATCGTCAGCACGGCCAGCGTCGCGAACCACGACGCGGCGCGCAGGACGGGCTCGACCCAGAGCACCAGCGTCAGGCCGTAGGCGCCGGCGATGAGGACGAGGTTGGCGACGACCTCGCGCGGCCGCAGGAAGTACGCCGCGATCGTCAGCGGCAGCAGGTAGTAGATCGACGTCAGGCCGACGGGCTCGGCCACCGCGACGGCGGCCGTGGTGACGAGCGACCCGGCCGGGCAGATCGCGTGCAGGACCACGGCGGGAGCCCGGCGCCAGACGAAGAGCACCAGGGCCAGCGTCGCGCACAGGCCCGCGCAGGCCCCGAGGGCGACGTGATCGGAGGGGTCGGGGTCCGGGGAGACGAGGACCAGCCCGAGCGTGCTCGCCCCCGCCGCGTAGAGCAGCGCGCCCGCGTGGCGCAGGCGCCGCCGGGCGCGACCGGCGTCGTCGCCGCTGAGGGGGTCGGTGAAGGGCTGAGGGGGCACCTCACCCCCTCCATCGGCGTGGCGGTGCCGTGGCTGAAGCCGTCGCCGACCGCGGGGTCCGCGCGGCGCTCGGGCGGCCGCGGCGGACGCGCTGCCGCGCCGTTCGGCGCGGCAGCCGCGCCGTTCGCGCGGCTGCCGCCCTACGCGCGGCTGCGGCGGCTCGAGATCACGCCGGTGTCGAAGCCGGCCAGGTGCAGACCGCCGGCGAAGCGCGCGTGCTCGATCTTCACGCAGCGGTTCGTCACGACCTCCAGCCCGGCCTCGGCGGCCAGGCGCACCGCGGCGTCGGCGTGCAGGCCGAGCTGGGCCCAGAACGTCCCGGCGCCCACCGCGACGGCCTCCTCGGCGACGCCGGGCAGGTCCTCCGCGCGCCGGAAGACGTCGACGACGTCGGGGGCGGCGGGCAGGTCGGCCAGCGACGGGTAGGCCCGCAGCCCGAGCACCTCGTCCTCACGCGGCGTGACCGGCCAGACCTCGTAGTCCGTGCTCGACGAGCGCAGGTAGCTCAGCACGAAGTTGCTCGCGCGTGCGGGGTTCGCCGACGCGCCGACGACGGCGATCGTGCGGGCGCGGCGCAGGATGCGCCGGCGGGCGGCCGCGGTCGGCGGCGTCCACGTCCCCACGGCGGTGCCGACCGCGACGAGGCTCATGCCGCGGCCCGCGCCGCGTCGAGGGCGCGGTCGACGTCGTACCAGAGGTCGTCGAGGTCCTCGATGCCGACGCTGAGGCGCACCAGGTCCTCGTCCACGCCGGCGTCGGCCAGCGCGGCGGCGCCGAGCTGGCGGTGCGTCGTCGAGGCCGGGTGGATGACGAGCGTCTTCGTGTCCCCCACGTTGGCCAGGTGCGAGCAGAGCTCGACCGCCCCGATGAAGGCCTCGCCGGCGGGGCGCCCGCCCCGCACGCCGAAGCTGAACACCGCACCCGGACCGTCGGGCAGGTAGCGCTCGGCGAGGGCGTGCGCGGGGTCGTCCGGGAGCGAGGCGTGGCGCACCCAGGCCACCCGGGGATCCGCGGCCAGGCGCTCGGCCAGGCCGCGCGCGTTGGCGACGTGCTTGGCCATGCGCAGCGGGAGCGTCTCGATCCCCTGCAGGAGGAGGAACGCGTTGAAGGGCGAGAGCACGCCGCCGAGCGTCCGCAGGCCCTCGACGCGGAGCTTCGTGGCGAACCCGTACTCGCCGAAGTTGTCCCAGAAGCGCAGGTTCCCGTAGGTCGCCACGGGCTCGGTCATGACCGGGAAGTTCCCGTTGTCCCAGGGGAAGGCCCCGGAGTCCACGACGAGCCCGCCGAGCGACGTCCCGTGGCCGCCGAGGAACTTCGTCGCCGAGTGCACGACGACGTCGGCGCCGTGCTCGAGCGGCCGGCACAGCGCCGGCGTCGCGAGCGTGGAGTCGACGACGAGCGGCACGCCGGCGTCGCGGGCGACGTCGGCGAGCGCCTCGAGGTCGGCCACGGTGCCCGCCGGGTTGGCGATGGTCTCGGTCCACAGGAGCTTCGTGCGGCCGGGGCGGACGGCCGCCGCGAAGGCCGACGGGTCGTCGGCCGCGACGAACGTCGTGTCGACCCCGAGCCGGCGCAGCGTCACGTCGAGCAGGACGTGGGTGCCGCCGTAGAGCGCGGCGCTGGCCACGACGTGGTCGCCGGCGCCCGCCAGCGCCGTGATCGCCAGCAGCGCGGCGGCCTGGCCCGACGCGGTCGCGACCGCGCCGATGCCGCCCTCGAGGCTCGCCACGCGCTCCTCGAGCGCGGCGACGGTCGGGTTGCCCAGGCGGCTGTAGGTCGAGCCGTACTTCTGCAGCGCGAAGAGATCCGCCGCGTCCTGCACGTCCTCGAAGACGAACGACGTCGTCTGGTAGATCGGGACGGCGCGCGCCCCGGTCGTGGGGTCCGGGCGGGCACCCGCGTGGACGGCGCGTGTCGCCGCGCCCCACGCCCGGTCCTCGGGTTCGGCCATCCGGATCACGCTAGCGCCCGCGCCGCGGCGGGCCCGGCGACCGCCCGGCGCAGGACGGGTCGACGGCCGGCCGCCGCGGCGCTACGCGGTCGACGGCTCGCGCTCGCGCGCGATGACCGTCGTGACCGGCAGCCCCAGACCGCCCACCTTGCTCGGGAGGTCGAGCTTCAGCCACTTCGAGACGCGCGCCGGGAGCGTCGAGATGATGATCTCGTCGGCGCCGTGGACGTTCACGGCGTCGTGGATCGCCTCGAGCGGCGAGGGCACGCCGATGATGGCCTCGACCGGGGCGCCCGCGGCGTCCTGCAGCAGCGGCAGCGCCAGCTCGACCATCTGCTGGGCCTCGTCGTCCTCCTGGTCCTCGGGGTCGACGAGGCGGTGCAGCCCGTGCGCGGCGCCGGGGACGAGCAGGGTGAACGCCGCGGGCCCCGCGGCGGCGCGCTCGCGGACGGCCTGCAGCAGGGCGGGGGTCGCCGCGGTCTTGTGGGCGACGACCAGGACGCGGACGGGCTCCTCCATGGGGACGCTCCTGTCGGGTCGGGTGGTGCCGATCGTCCCACCCGCGGGCCGCCGTGGCTACCCCGCCGGGCTGCGGACCGCGACGACGGCGACGTCGTCGTCGGCGTCCTCGGGCAGGAGCTCGGCCAGGAGGGCGTCGCACAGCTCGTCCAGCGGCCGCCCGGCGAGCGCGGCCAGCGTCGCGCGGAGGCGGTCGATGCCCTCGTCGACGGCCAGCGCGCGGCGCTCCACGAGCCCGTCGGTGTACAGCAGCAGCGTCCCGCCGGCGGGCAGGACCGCCGCGCGGTCGGTGCGCTCCGCGCCGGCGTCGAAGCCGAGCAGGAGGTCGCCCGGCTCGGAGAGGACCTCGACCTCGCCGTCCGCGTGCAGGAGCATCGGCGGCGGGTGGCCGGCGCTGGCCCAGCGCAGGCGCCGGTCCCCGCCGGGCCCGCCCCCGGGCGGGTCGACGCGGGCGACGACGGCCGTCGCCAGCGTCTCGAGTCGCAGGCCGCTCATCGCCAGGTCGACGCGGTGCAGGATCTCCCCCGGGCCGTCCGGGGAGCCGTAGGCCGTGCCGCGCAGGAGGTTGCGCAGCTGGCCCATGGCGGCCGCCGCCCCGATGTCGTGGCCGACCACGTCGCCGATGACGACGATCGTCGCGCCGTCGGGCTGCAGGAAGGCGTCGTGCCAGTCGCCGCCGACCTGCGCCTCGTGCGCGGCCGGGCGATAGCGCGAGACGATCTCGAGGTGGTCGGTGTCCGGGGCGCTCGTCAGCAGCGACCGCTGCAGGATCTCCGACGCGCGGCGCTGGACGCCGTAGAGCTGCGCGCTCTCGACGGCGAGCCCGGCGCGGCGCCCGACGTCGGCCGCGACGGCCAGGTCGCCGGGGCCCAGCGGCGCCCGGTCCGGGCCGTTGACGAGGGCCAGCGTCCCCAGCGTCCGCCCGTGCGCCCGCAGGGGGACCACGAGCGCGTTGCGCGCGCCCAGGCGGGCGGTGAGCGCGGCGATCTCCGGCGACCCGCGCCGGCTGAGCGAGGCCTCGTCCATCGCGTCGACGAACAGGGGCTCGCCCGTCCGCAGGACCTCGAGGACGCCGGCGCCCTCGCGCAGGCTGCCGGGCTGGATCGCCGCGAAGCGCTCGACGTCGGCCACCCGGGCCGGGTCGCGGTGGCGCGCGGCGACCTCCCGCAGGCGGTCGTTCTCGTCGAGGAGGTTGACGACGCACCAGTCCGCCAGCCGCGGGACCACGAGCGCCGCCAGCCGCCGCAGCGCCTCCTCGACGTCGAGCGTGCCGACGAGCGCGCTCGTGACCTGCCCGACGAGCGCGAGGCGCTCGTTGGCCTGCTCCGCGCGGGCCTGGGCCTGGCGCGCGTCCTCGTAGAGCCGGGCGTTCTCGACCGTGATCGCCGCGCGGCGCCCGAGGTCGACCGCGACCTGCAGCTCGTCGGGCCCGAACGTGCGCCCCGACGGGCCGGAGACGAAGGCGATCGAGCCCAGGACGCGGTCGCGGCCCTCGAGCGGGACGACCATCGCCGAGTGCCAGCCGAGGCGCTCGACGATCCCGAGGACCTCGTCGGAGTCGGTCGCGGCCCCCATCCGCTCGCGGCCGAAGTCCTCCAGGAGCAGCGCCTCGGCGCCGCCGAGGATCCGCCGGATCGGCGACTGCTCGGTCGCGTGGCGGGGCTGCAGCTCGGCGTAGCGGCGCAGGAGGTCCTCCTGGCCGTCGCGGTGGAGGACCGCGACCTGGCGCACGCCACCCGCCTCGTCGACGAGGTGGATCGCCACCCAGTCGGCGAGCAGCGGCACGACGAGGCGGGCCAGGCGGTCGAGCGACTCGTCGACGTCGAGCGTCGCCGCCAGCGTGCTCGTCGCCTCGGCCAGGAGCGCGAGGCGCTCGCGGGCGGCGCGCTCGGCCCGGTACGCGGCGGCCCGGTCGCGGTCGGCCTCGACCCGCTCGGTGACGTCGTGCTGGATGCCGACGAAGTGGGTCACCACGCCGTCGTCGCGGATCGGGTTGATCGAGACCTGGTTCCAGAAGGCCGTGCCGTCGCGGCGGTGGTTGAGGAGCGTGACCGTCACCTCCTCGCCGGCCTCGATCGCCGCGCGGATCGCGGCCGGCCCGGCCGGGTCGGTCTCGGGGCCCTGCAGGAAGCGGCAGTTGCGCCCGAGGACCTCCTCGGGCGGGTACCCCGTCGTCAAGGTGAAGGCGGGGTTGACGAAGATCAGCGGCAGGTCGTCGGCCCGGGCGTCGGCCACCGTGAACGACAGGCCGGTGGCCAGCACCGCCCGCTCGCGCAGCTGGGCCTCCGCCCGCGCCTCGGCGACGGCGTCCGTGTCGCGCACCGGGAGGAGCAGGACGAGCGCATGGTCTCCGAGCCCGGGGGCCTCGGCCAGCGGGAGCCCCACGACCCAGAGCGGCTCGCGCTCGCGGGTGGCGTCAGAGGCGCGGCGCGCCGACACGGCCTGGCCCTGGACGGGCGTCCCGCCCGACAGGCGGGAGAGCGGGTGCTCGGTGTCCGAGAGCTCCGCCCCGTCGACGTCGCGCAGCCCGGCGGCGTCGGACCAGGCGTCGACGCCCGCGGGCAGGACCACGCCCGGCGCGAGCTGCTCGGCCAGGCTGTTGGCGTAGACGACGCGGCGCGCCCCGAGCTCCACGAGGAGCACCGCCGCGGGCTCCTCGGTGGCGACGCGCGGCAGGACGACGGCGCCGGGCTCGCCGCCGTGGAGGTCCCCGGTGCGCCGGTCGTCCGCCATCACCCTGGATCCTGCCAGGCACCCGCGCACCGGGGCGGGTGGCGCACCGGCGCTGCCCGGTCAGGCGGCGGTCGGCAGGAACTCCCCGCAGGCAGAGGGGTCGCTGCTGCGGAAGCCGGTCAGCCAGGCGTCGGCCCGCTGCTCCGGGGTGCCGTGGTGGTTGGCGCTCGTGAAGTCGAAGTCGCCGACCGCCTGGGCGGTGGCGACCGCCTCGGCGACGTCCGCGTCGTCGAACCGGCCCTCGGCGTAGACGGAGCGGCCCCAGGCGCCGGCCAGGCAGTCGGCCTGCAGCTCGAAGGGCTCGGAGCTGTTGGTCCGCGCGATGCGGAACAGGCCCAGCTCGGTCTGGAGGTTGTGCCCGTACTCGTGGGCGAGGACGTAGGCGACGCCGAAGTCGCCCGCGGCCCGGCCGAACCCCGCCCGCTCCCCCGGCAGGCCGGTCAGCGTGCCCTCGGAGAGCCGTGAGGCGAAGACCTCGGCCACGTAGATCGTGTCGTCGGTGGGGCAGTAGAAGGCGGCTGCGTCGTCGGCCACGGCGCCGCACCCGGTCCGCTCGCGGGCCCCGGGCGGGACCCAGCGGTAGGCGACGCGGGGCTCCCGCAGCGCGTTCGCCGCGAACGTGCGCGTCCAGAACCTGTCGACGCTCCGCAGGACGTCGGTGAGGAACGCGTCGATCTCGCTCGGCTGCGTCCGCCCGCGCGACCGGACGGCGGGGCTCGTTCGCCGGGCGCGCGGGACCGCCGCCTTGAGCCGCCCGAGGGCCTCCTCGACGCGCGCGCGGAGCCGCTCCAGGCGCTGCTCGGCCTTGGCGCGGGTGTCCTTGGCCAGCTGGTCGAGGTCGTCCTTGCCGCAACCGGAGGTGCCCGCCGCGCCGACGGCCAGGACGAGCGCCGCCAGGAGGGCCGGCGCCCGCCGGACCGCGGCGGCGATGACGGCGCGCGGTCCGCGGACACCCGTCATGCCGCCCGGCTACCCGCCTGGCACGAGCTCGGGCAGCCCGAGGCGCTCGACGGCCTGCTCGCGCAGCAGGAACTTCTGGACCTTGCCGGTGACGGTCATCGGGAACGCGTCGACGACGAGCACGTGGCGCGGGACCTTGAAGTGCGCCAGACGCCCGTCGCAGAAGGCGCGCACGGCGGCGGCGTCGAGCGCCTCCGCCCCGGGGCGGAGCCGGAGGCACGCGCAGAGCTCCTCGCCGTAGCGCTCGTCGGGCACGCCGACGACCTGGACGTCCTCGATGTCGGGATGCGCGTAGAGGAACTCCTCGACCTCGCGCGGCGAGACGTTCTCGCCGCCGCGGATGACGAGGTCCTTGATGCGGCCCACGATCCGGACGTAGCCCTCGTCGTCCATGTCGGCCAGGTCGCCCGTGTGCATCCAGCCGGCGGCGTCGATCGCCTCCGCCGTCCGCTCGGGGTCGTCGTGGTAGCCGAGCATCACGGAGTAGCCGCGGGTGCACAGCTCGCCCGCCTCGCCGACCGGGACGGTCAGGCCCGTGGCGGGATCGGCGACGCGGACCTCGACGTGCGGGCCGACGCGGCCGACCGTGCCGACGCGGCGCTCGAGGGGGTCGTCGCGGCGGGTCTGGGTCGAGACCGGCGAGGTCTCCGTCATCCCGTAGCAGATGGACACCTCGCTCATGTGCATCTCGCCGATCACGCGCCGCATGACCTCGACCGGGCACGGCGCCCCGGCCATGATCCCCGTGCGCAGCGAGGTCAGGTCGACCTCGGCGAAGGCCGGGTCGGCCAGCATGGCGATGAACATCGTCGGGACGCCGTAGAGCGCCGTGCAGCGCTCCTCGTCGACGGCGCGCAGCGTCGCGGCGGGCTCGAAGGCCGGCGCGGGGACGACCATGCAGGCACCGTGCGAGGTCGCGCCGAGGTTGCCCATGACCATGCCGAAGCAGTGGTAGAAGGGCACCGGGATCGCGATCCGGTCGCGGTCGGTGAAGCCGCACAGCTCGCCGACGAAGAAGCCGTTGTTGAGCAGGTTGTGGTGGGTCAGCGTCGCGCCCTTGGGCGACCCGGTCGTGCCGCTGGTGTACTGCAGGTTGATCGGGTCGTCGAAGCCCAGCTCGGCCGCGCGCTCGTCCAACGCGTCGGCGGGCAGCGGGTCGCCGCCGGCCAGGAGCTCCTCCCAGTCGCCCGAGCCGAGCACGACCACGCGCCGCAGGTCCGGGCAGTCGCCCCGCACCTCGGCGACCATCGCGCGGTAGTCGCTCGTCTTGAACGCGTCGGCGCAGACGAGCAGCTGGGTGCCCGACTGGCGCAGCACGAAGCCGAGCTCGTGCGTGCGGTAGGCCGGGTTGACGTTGACGAGGATCGCCCCCGCCCGCGCCGCGCCGTACTGCACGAGGACCCACTCGGCGCCGTTGGGCGCCCAGATGCCGACGCGGTCGCCGCGACCGACGCCCGCCGCCAGCAGGCCGCGCGCGACGCGGTCGACGAGCGCGTCGAGCTCGGCGTAGGTCAGGCGAACGCCCTGGTGGCGGACGACGAGGGCGTCGTGGTCCGGATGCCGCCCCGCCGTGCGCCGCAGGTCCTCTCCGATCGTGCGCCCGATCAGGGGCGTCTCGCAGGCACCGTGGGCGTAGGACAGCACGCGGCTCATCTCCACTCGTGGGGTCGGGCGAGCCTACATCTCGTCGAGCACGCCGGCCATGCGGCGCAGGACCTGCGCGCCGTCGGCGAGCTGGCGGGCGCTGAGGTCGGCCAGGGCGTCGCGCCAGCGGGCGTCCATCTCCCCCTGGGTGGACGCGACGACCCCGCGGCCGGCCTCCGTCAGGCGGTTGAGCACGACGCGCCGGTCGGCCGCGCTGCGGACCCGCTCGACGAGGCCGAGGTCGGCCAGGTGGTCGAGGGCCTCGCTGGTCGAGGCCGGGCTCAGGGCCAGCTCGGCGGCGCAGCGCCGCGCCGGCTGCTCACCGCCCTCGTGCAGGCAGCGCACGAGCTGCCACTGCGCGAAGGTCAGCCCCCCGCGCTTGGTGTCGCGCCCGCGCAGGCGCCGCTGGGCGGCGAAGAAGGCGAGCATCGCGGCGCGCAGCTCGTCGGCCGCGGCGTCGCGGGAGGCCGTGGTCGGGGCCATCGCGGCCCATGCTACGGAGCCGTCCGAACGGCGCTGCCATCCTGCGAGGGCCGTGCCGGGGATCGACACGAACAGGGGCGCGAAGCGCGCGCGCGAGGCTCGGGTGCGCTGGGACCTGGGCGACCGCGCGCCGCTGCCCTGCATCGTCACCGTCGCCGAGCGCCACGGCCGCGTCCCGGTCATCGTGGCGGCGCTCCCGCGCGCGTGCGCCGGCGCCTGCGTGCCGGCCGGCCCGGGGGGCGAGCGGGTGGTGTGGGTCAACGGCGCGCAGGCGCTCGTGCGCCAGCGCTTCACGGTCGCCCACGAGCTCGGGCACGTCGTCTGCGGCCACGGCGCCGACCGCGCGCTCGTCGACACGCCCGCGACGCTCACCGACGAGCACGACCCGTGCGAGGTGCAGGCCAACGCCTTCGCCGCCGAGCTGCTCGCGCCGCGCGAGGGCGTGCGCGCGCTCGTGGCGGGCCCGCGCCCGTCGCTCGAGGACGTCGTCCGCGTCGCGCTGACCTTCGGCGTCTCCACCACGGTGGCGCTCTTCCGGCTGCGGACGCTCGGGCTCGCCTCGCCCTCGCGCGCCGACGTCCTGCGCGCCGAGCTCGCCGAGGGCCTCGACGCGCACGTGCGCCCGGCGGTCGCCGCCGAGGTCGCGCCCGTGGGGGACGTCCTGGCGGCCATCACGGCGCTGCCGCGACTGCCGCCGTCGTTGCAGGGCTCCGCGCTGGCGGCGGCCCTGCGCGGCGAGGTCAGCGCCGCGGCGGCCGCGCGGGCGGCCGACGCGCCCGCCGCCGCGTTCGCGGCGGCCGTCGCGCACCTCGCGGCCGGCGCCTAGGCCGGCACCGCCTGCGTGACCGGGCAGCGGCCCGGGTGGCCGCACACGTCGCCGTCGCAGAGGCGGCAGATCCGCCGCGCGCTCGTGCGGTCGGTCGTCTGACCGGCCAGCAGGCGCTCGAGCAGCACCACCAGGCGCCGCCGGTCGGCCGCCCCGAGCGCCGCGAGCGCGTCGCCGGTGACGGTCGCGCGGGCGGCCAGGGCGACGCCGGCGGCGCGGCGTCCCGCCTCGGTCAGCCGGACGGCGCGCGCCCGGCGGTCGTGCGGCGCCGCCCCGCGCGTGACCAGGCCGCGCGCGGCCAGCCGGTCGACGAGGCGGACGGTGCCCGGCTGCGAGAGCCCGAGCCCGTCGCGCAGCGTCTCGAGCGGCGCGCCGTCGGCGTAGTTGCGCAGCGCGACGAGCGCCATCGCGTCGGTCCCCGCCACGGTGGCGCCGTCACGCAGGGCGGCGTCGGTCCGCTCGGTCACGGCGTAGGCGAGCGCCCCGAGGAGGTTCGCGGTCCGCGCGTCGTCGTCGCTCACGTGGTCCCGGCCGGAGGCACCGGCGCGGTCTTCGGCGTGCGGCACTCCTTGAGGATCACGTAGACCTTCGACCCCTTGGCCAGGCGCTCGCCCGCCACCGGGCTCTGCCGCAGGACCTTCACGCAGCGGACGTTGTAGCGGCCGTTGCCGTACTTGCCGACGTAGCCGCTGACGGCCAGCGTGAGGCCGACCCGCTCGGCGCGGTGGCGCGCGTGGTCGATCTCGACGCCGGCGATCTGCGGAACGCGGACGCCGGTGCGGGCGGGGGCCGTCGCAGCCGCGTGGCTCGCGTTCGCCGGGCCCGACGAGCTGGCCTCGTCGTCACCGCCGCCGCAACCGGCGGCCACGAGGGCGGCGGCGAGGAGCGCGGGCGCCAGGAGCCGCGGTCTGGGCGCGGCCCATGTCCGTCCCCTGCAGGTCGCCGCTCCCTCCCGAAGAACATGCATGACGCATGCATACCACGAGCGCGTGCGCGGCGAGCGCCGCGTGTCCGGCGCAGGACCTCCCGCCCCCGCGTGTCAGGACCTCCGCGTCACGGTCGACCCGGCGTCATGCCCCGCTGCGCCACCCGTCGAGGTCCCCCGCGCCGTGTGCAAGGGTCCGCGCCGTGGGACGGCACGAGGCAGAGCACCTGCGCCGCTTCCTCGACGCCCGCGGCCGTGGCGACGCCGCGGCCATGCGGCGGTGGTGGGAGGAGCTCGTGATCGACCTCTACGACCGCGTCGACGGCCTCGTCCACGCGGCGCACCGCGGGCGGCTCGACGACCGCGAGCACGAGGACGCCGTCGCGCTGAGCCTGGCGCGGATCTCCGAGCGGCTCATCCACACCTTCGAGGGCGAGTCGATGGGCGAGCTCGTCAACGCCACGGCGACGCTCGCCCGCGGCATCTGCATCGACGTCCAGCGGGCGTCGATCCGCCGTCGCCGCCACGAGGGCGCGTCGCTCGACGCCGGCTGGGAGGCCGACCTGGAGGACCGCCCGGCGCCGGCCTGGGAGGCCGGCGAGGCCACGCGGCGCTTCGAGGCCGCGGCGCGCGGTGCCGACGCGCAGGCCTTCCTCGACTGGGCCCTGCCCCAGCTCCAGGAGCGCCGCCGCGCCGTGGTCGAGCTGACGCTGCACGGGGCCGAGCTGCCCGAGATCATGCAGGAGCTCGGCCTCAGCCGGGACAACGCCTACCAGCTGCGCTCGCGCGGGCTGAAGGACCTCCGGCAGCTCAAGGAGCGGTTCGACGCATGAGCGACATCGAGCAGGTCTTCGGCGACTTCGTCGACGCGTGGAACGCCGGGCGCCGCCCGCGCGTGGGCGACGCCCTGCGCCGTGTGCCCGCGGGCCCCGACCGCGACGAGCTGGCGGTCCGGCTGGCCGCGTGGCTCGAGGTCGCCCCCGAGCCCGACCACGACGCGGCGACCCGCGCCGCGATCCGGGCGGAGCCCGCGGTCGCCCGCGTCCTCGCGGCCGCCGACGCCGAGGGCGGGCTGTGGCCCGCGGTGCTGCCGTCGCTGCGCGAGCGGGCGGGGCTGTCGGTGCGCCGACGTCGCCGCCGCGCTCGTCGCCCGCTTCGGGCTGGCCCCGGACGACGAGCCGCGCGCCGAGGCCTACGTGGAGCGCCTCGAGCGCGGCGACCTCGCCCCGGCGGGGGTGTCCCGCCGGCTGCTGGGCGCGCTGGGCGAGCTGCTCGGCGCCGGCGCCGGGGCGCTCGCCGACGCCGGGCGCCTCGGCGGCGCGCTGCGCCCCGCCTCCGCCGGCGGCGTGCTCTTCCGCACCGAGGGCGAGGTCGACCAGCGCTTGGCCGAGGACCTCGAGGCGCTCAGCCGCGCGGCCATGGCGCCGGCCCCGGCCCCCATGGACGAGGTCGACCGGCTGTTCACGGGCGGGCCCGAGGGCTGACGGGCGCCGCGTCCCGCCGCGCCTGGAAGCGCCGCAGCCGCAGCGCGTTGGCGACGACGGAGAGGCTCGACGCCACCATCGCCAGGCTCGCGACGACCGGGTTGAGCAGGCCGATCGCCGCGAGCGGGATCGCCGCGAGGTTGTAGCCGAAGGCCCAGCCGAGGTTCTGCTTGATCGTCCGCAGCGTCGCGCGGCTCAGTCGGATGGCGTCGCCGGCGGCCCGCAGGTCGCCCGAGACGAGCGTGAGGTCGGAGGCCTCGATCGCGACGTCGGTCCCCGTGCCGAGGCTCAGGCCGAGGTCGGCCTGCGCCAGCGCGGGCGCGTCGTTGACGCCGTCGCCGACCATCGCGACGACGTGTCCGTCGGCCTGCAGGCGGCGCACGACCGCGGCCTTGTCGCCCGGCAGGACCTCGGCCACGACCTCGTCGATGCCGACCTCGGCGGCGACGGCGCGGGCGGTCGTGGCGTTGTCGCCGGTCAGCAGCACGGGCCGCAGCCCGAGCGCGCGCAGCGCGGCGACGGCCTCCGCCGACGTGGGCTTGACCGTGTCGGCGACCACGAGCACCGCGCGGGCCCGGCCGTCCCATCCGGCGGCGATCGCGGTCCGGCCGCGCGCCTCGGCGGCCGTCCGGGCGGCGTCCAGCTCGGGCGGCAGCGGCATGCCGCGGTCCGCCAGCAGCGCCGGCCGGCCGGCGAGGACCGCGCGGCCCTCGACGGCGCCTTCGACGCCGAGCCCGGCGTGGCTCGTGAAGCCGTCGACGTCCGGCAGCGGCCCGCCGGCGGCCGCCGCGGTGGCGACCGCCTGCGCGATGGGGTGCTCCGAGGCCGCCTCCAGGGCGCCGGCGAGCCGCAGCGCCTCGTCGCGCCGGACCCCGTCGGCGACGGCGAGCTCCACGAGGGACATGGCCCCGGTCGTGACCGTCCCGGTCTTGTCGAGCACGATCGTGTCGACGCGGCGCGTGGACTCCAGGACCTCCGGCCCCTTGATGAGCAGGCCGAGCTGCGCGCCGCGACCGGTCCCGGCGAGCAGCGCGGTCGGCGTGGCCAGCCCGAGCGCGCACGGGCAGGCGATGATGAGGACCGCGACGGCGGCGGTGAAGGCGAAGGTCGCGCTCTCCCCCGTCCCCAGCCAGAAGCCCAGCGTGGCGACGGCGAGGGCGATGACGACCGGGACGAAGACGCCCGAGACTCGGTCGGCCAGGCGCTGCACCGGCGCCTTGCCGGTCTGCGCGTCCTCGACGAGCTGAGCGATCCGGGCCAGCGCCGTGTCGGCGCCGACGCGGGTGGCCCGCACGACGAGGCGCCCGCCCGCGTTGACGGTCGCGCCGGCGACGTCGTCGCCCGGCCGGACCTCGACCGGGACGGACTCGCCGGTCAGCATGCCGCGGTCGATCGCCGAGGAGCCGGTCTCGACGACGCCGTCCGTGGCGACCTTCTCGCCGGGGCGGACCACGAAGCGGTCCCCGACGCCGAGCTGCTCGACGGGGACCCGGCGCTCGGTCCCGTCGGCGTCGAGGACCGCGACGTCCTTGGCCCCGAGGGCGAGCAGCGCCTCCAGGGCGGCGCCGGCGCGGCGCTTCGCGCGCGCCTCCAGGTACCGCCCCGCCAGCAGGAACGTCGTGACGATCCCGGCCGTCTCGAGGTAGATCTGATCGGCGCCGCCGCCGCCCCTCGGCACGACGTCGAAGCTCATCCGCATGTCGTTCATCCCGGCGTCGCCGAGGAACAGCGCGTAGAGCGACCAGGCCCACGCCGCGAGCGTCCCCAGGCTGATGAGCGTGTCCATCGTCGCCGTGCCGTGCCGGAGGTTCGCCCAGGCGGCGCGGTGGAACGGCCACCCGGCCCACAGGACGACCGGGCTGACGAGCGCCAGCGACAGCCACTGGAAGTTGTCGAACTGCAGCGCCGGGACCATCGACATCAGCAGCACGGGGACCGACAGGACGGCCGCGACGACGAGGCGCCCGCGCAGCGCCGCCGTCTCGTCGGGCTCGGCCTCCGGCGACGCGCCGGCCGGCTCGGCCGCCGGCAGCGCGGCGTGGTAGCCGGCCGCCTCGACGGCCTGCACGAGCTGCCGGGGGTCGACCGCGGCGGGATCGAAGTCGACGGTCGCCTTCTCGGTCGCGTAGTTCACGGTCGCGCGCACGCCGTCGAGGTCGTTGAGCCGGCGCTCGACGCGGGTGGCGCACGAGGCGCAGGTCATGCCGGTGATCGGCAGGTCCACATGGTCGAGTGTGGCGCTCATCGCGCGACCTGCTGGGTGAAGGCGGCGGTGTGCACGCGGCCCTCGGTCCGGAACTGCAGGAAGAGCCGGTAGGTCCCGGCTGTCGGGAAGGTCGCCATGAACGTCGGGCGGTCCTCGTCGGGGTGCACGTGCAGGAAGGCGAGGTCGCCCTGGCGCAGCGCGACGAGGTGACCGCGTGCCCCCAGGTAGGGCTCGACGGCGACGCGCCGGCCGCCGCGCGTCACGGTGAACGCGAGCTCGGACTCAGCGCCCGCCGTCGACCGCTCCGCGGCCAGGGACACGTGCAGGCCGTCGACGTCCGCCGTCGTGGACGGCGGCGGGAGCGGCCGCGACCGCAGGACGCCGTCGACGCCGAGGTCGGCGGCGAGCGTGCGCGGCCGACCGTCGACCGAGAAGTCGGCGAACACGCGGTAGGAGCCCGCGTCGCGCAGCGTCACCGACGCGGACCACGTGCCGTCGGCACGCTGGGTCGGGTGCACGTGCCGGAAGGCGGCCGTGTCGCGGCGCACGAGGATGAGGTGCATCCGCTTCTCGTGCGTCACGTCGAAGCGGCGCACGGTGCGCCCACGCCGGTCGACGACGCGGAACGCGAGGTCGAAGCGCGCGCCCCGCGGCGCGGCCGTGCGGGCGAGCTGCAGCGTCAGGCCGGCGTCGCTCACGCCGAGGCCGCGGACGGCCGGCGGCGCCGGCTCGTCCCCGCCCATCGGGTGCACGCCGGCCGCCGCCGCGGTCGCCCCCGGGTGGACGTCGAGGCGGCTGCCCGCGAGGACGGCGGCCGCGAAGACGACCGCCAGGCCGGCCGCGAAGCCGGCGAGGCGCGCGACGGCGCTCACGCCGTCACCTCCCTGGCGTCCGCGCGCGGGCGGCCGTGGCCGCCCGTGTACTCGGCCGGGCGCAGGAGCATCGCCGCGAGCATGGCCGTGAGCATCGCCACGTGCTCGAGGATCAGGAGGGTCCCGAGGTCCTCGACCAGGCCGGCGCCGAGCAGGCCGATGACGGCGGCGGTGGGCACGAGCATCGCGGCCGACATCTCGTTGGCCGCGCGCCAGCCGTGCCCGCGGTGGCGCATCCACCCGACCATCGGCACGGTCATGGTCAGCGCCATGGCGAAGAGCATGAGCGCCGGGGCGTCCTCGTGCAGGGCCGACCAGCTCGTGCCGGCCGCGCCCAGCGCCCACCCGAGCGGCACGCCCAGCACGACCATGCCGAGGACCATGGCCAGGACCATCTCGGCGTAGTGGCGGGCGAAGCGACGAGCCGCGGGACGGGCGGCGGACTGGGCGTGCATGAGGAGCTCCTCGGACGGTCCGGATACGGGGGAGGGGTACGACATGCGGCCACCGTACCAGATGCCCACGGGGGGTATCCACACATCGGTGGTGGGGTCGGCGAGCGAACAACTCGGACATGCCTGTCTGACTTGTGCTACAACTCAGACATCACTGTTCAGGTTGTCGCTCACCGGAGGCCGTCATGCCGCATCACCACCGCCGTCATCGCCTCGCCGAGCCCACCGCCGAGCCCGGCGCGCCGGTCGAGGGCGACGCCCGTCCCAAGGCGCGTCTGCTGCTGCTCCTCCTCTGCGTCGCGCAGCTCATGGTCATCCTCGACATCTCGGCGGTGAACGTCGCGCTGCCCGACCTCGCCGCGGACGTCGGCCTGGGACGAGGCGACCTGGCCTGGACGATCACGAGCTACTCCGTCGCGTTCGGCGGGCTGCTCCTGCTCGGCGGCCGCGCCGCCGACCTGCTCGGACGCCGGCGGGTCTTCCTCGGCGGCCTCGCCCTCTTCACGATCGCGTCCGTCGCGTCCGCGCTGGCCGCGAGCGCCGCGACCCTCTTCGCCTCCCGCGCCGCCCAGGGCGCCGGCGCCGCGATGCTCTCGCCGGCCGCGCTCTCGATCCTCGTGACCACGTTCCGCGAGGGCCGCGAGCGCACCACCGCGCTCGGGGCGTGGGGCGCGGTCGGCGGCGCCGGGGCGGCGGTCGGCGTGCTCCTCGGCGGCGCGCTCACCGAGCTCGTCGACTGGCGCGCGATCTTCCTCATCAACCTGCCGATCGGCGTCGCCCTCGCCGCGGGTGCGCTGCACGTGCTGCCCGCCGACGACGCCCGCCCCCGCTGGCACGGCCTCGACCTGCGCGGCGCGGTGCTGGCCACCGCCGGCTTCGCCGCGCTCGTCCTGGCCGCCTCGCAGGCCGGCACCGCCGGCTGGACGTCGGCGCAGACGCTCGGCCTCGGCGCGGCGGGCCTCGCCGCCCTGGCCGCGTTCGCCGCCGTCGAGCTGCGCACGCCGCGGCCGCTGCTCGAGGTGCGGCGCCTGGCCGACCGCGCCGTCGGCGGCGGGGCGCTGCTGATGCTCGCCGCCTCCGCGGTGATGTTCGGCGCGTTCCTGCTGTCGTCCCTGTACCTGCAGGAGGTGCTGCACACCGGAGCGCTCGAGACCGGGCTGGCGTTCCTGCCGATGGCGGCGGCGATCGGCGCCGGCGCCCACGCCGGCTCGCAGCTCGTCGGCCGCGGCGGCGTGCGCGTGCCGATGGCGGCCGGGTTCGCGGTCACGGCGGGTGGGCTGGTGCTGCTCGCGGGCGTGGACGCCGGGGGCCACTACGTCTCGGACGTCCTGCCGGGGATGCTGGTCGCGGGCGTGGGGCTCGGCGTGGTCCTGGTCTCGGTGGCCGTCTCCGTCCTCAGCGGCGCCGCCGACGAGGAAAGCGGCATGCTGTCGGGCCTGAACACCACCGGGCACGAGATCGGGGGCTCGCTCGGCATCGCCGTGCTGCTGGCGGTCGCCACGAGCGCGGCCGGTGGCGTGGGAGGCGCGCCCGCAGCGGGCGGCATCGGCGACGCGTTCCTCGTGGCCGCCGGGATCGCGGCGGGGGCGAGCCTCGTGGCCTTCGCGCTCCTGCCCCCCGCCCGCAGCTTCCTGCCCCGCATGCGGCTCACGCCGCGGGTCGCCGTCCACTAGCCCCGGATGCCCGTTCCGCCCGACGCCGCCGAGCCCGCCGAGCCCCCGCGGACGCGCCGACGCGCGGACGCCGAGCGCAACGTCGAGCGCATCGTCGATGCGGCGGTCGACGCGCTCGGCGACGACGACGAGGTGAGCATGGCGGCGATCGCGGCGCGGGCGGGGGTCGCCCGCGCGACGCTCTACGCGCACTTCCCGACGCGTGAGGCGCTGCTGGAGGCGGTGACGCGGCAGGCGTTCGCGCAGGTCACGGCCGTCATCGCGGCGTCCGAGCCCGACCGCGGCGAGCCGGCCGCCGCGCTGGCGCGGGTCATCGGTGCGACGTGGCGGACCCTCGGCCGCTACCACGCGCTCATCGGCATCAACGTCGCCCAGGGCCACGACGCCCTGCGCGCGCGCCACGGGTCGGTCCTCGGGGCGCTCGAGCCGCTCTTCCTGCGCGGACAGGCGGACGGCGCGTTCCGGGCCGGGGTGCCCGTCGCCTGGCACCTCTCGACCGTGATGGCCCTGGTGCACGCGGCGAGCGGCGAGCTGCGCGCGGGCCGCCTGCCCGAGGCGGATGCGGAGACGATCGTCGTGGGCACGGTGCTCGGCGCGGTCGGCGGCGAGCGGCCACGTCCGTGACCCGCGAGCGGGTCTGCGATGGTCCGCCCCTTGCTCGTGGAGGCCGTCAGCGTCGCGGGGTCCGTCGGCTATCCGCTGCTCGTGGTGCTCGTCATGGCCGAGTCGGCGGGCGTCCCGCTGCCGGGCGAGACGGCCCTGGTGACGGCCGGGGTCGCCGCCTCCGCCGGGCACCTCGACCTGCCGCTCGTGATCATGCTGGCCGCCGCCGCGGCGATCGCGGGGGACAACCTCGGCTACGTCGTCGCCCGGCGCGTCGGGCGGCCGCTCCTGGAGGGCGCGGGCCCGTTCGCCCGCTCGCGCCGGGCGGTGCTCGCGTACGGCGAGCCGTTCTTCGCCCGCCACGGGCCCAAGGCGGTGTTCCTCGGGCGGTGGATCCTCGGCCTGCGCACGTGGGCCTCCTGGCTGGCCGGCGTGACGCGGATGCCGTGGACGTCGTTCCTCTTCTGGAACGCGGTCGGCGGCATCAGCTGGGCGGTGACGGTCGGGCTGGTCGGCTACCTCGTCGGCGACAGCGCCGAGCGCGTGCTCAAGGCGTTGGGCGTGGTCGGCTTCGTCGCCGGGGCGACCGCCGTCGCCACCGCCGTCGTGGTCCTGCGCGTCCGGCGCCGCCGCGCCGAGACGTCGCGCTGAGGCGGGTCCTGGGCGGGCCCGCCGGCGGTCGTGGCCGTCACGGGGCCGTCGCCCGGAACGGGCCCCCGGCGAGGTCCGCGTCCGCGTCGGCCCCCGCGGGGTAGTCCGCCCAGACGATGCTCCCGGCGGACGTCCTCGCCGGAGCCTGGCACGGGGCGGCGGCCTGAGACCGGCCGCCGCCCCGTTCGAGGCCGCCCGCTCAGGTGAGGGCGCGCAGCGCCGCCGCGGCGGCCGCGGCGGCGAGGACGACGACGAGGAACGGCGCCCGGCGCCACACGAGCACGGCCGCCACGGCCAGCGCGGGCACCCGGGCGTCGACGGTCAGCCGGCCGGCCGCGTCGAAGGTCTGCACGAGCACGAGCGCGGCCAGCAACGGGACGGCGAGCAGCGCGAGGACCGCGTCGACGCGCGGCGGCAGGGTGCGGGCGCCGAGCGCGAGCGGCCCGACCGCCTTGAGCGCGTAGGCGGACGACGCGAGCGCGACGATGGCCGTCCAGCTCACGACGGCTCCGGCCGGATCGCCCGCAGGCGCGCGAGGGCGGGGACGAGCCCGAGCACGGCCGCGAGGATCGGGACCCCGACGGGCGTCAGCGGGACGAGCAGCAGGGCGATGACCCCCCCGCAGAGCGCCGCCGTCCGCGCCTCGGGCCGGGTGAGCTGCGGGGCCAGGAGCGCCAGGAAGGCGGCCGGGAACATCGCGTCGAGGCCGAGCGACCGCGGGTCGCCGACGCTGCCGCCGAGCAGGGCGCCCACGAGCGAGCCGAGGTTCCAGCAGGCGAAGACGCTCAGGCCGGTGGCCAGGAACGCGCGGCGGGCGTCGCGCGGGTGCGCGTGCGCGCGGGCCATCGCGGTCGACTCGTCGATCACGAGCTGCGACTGCCACGCCCGGGTCGCGTGACCGCCGCGCAGGATCGACGTCAGCGACAGGCCGTAGATCGCGTTGCGCGCGGCGAGCAGGAGGGCCGGGGCGGCGGCCGCGGCGACGCTCCCGCCGGCGCCGACGACGCCGACGACCGCGAACTGCGAGGCCCCGGTGAAGACGAGCAGCGACATCGCGCTCGCCTGGGCCACCGACAGGCCGGCGCCGACGGCGAGGACGCCGTAGGAGAGGCCGTAGGCGCCGGTCGCCGCGCCGATCGCCAGCGCCGAGCGGAGGATCGGGTCGGAGCGCATCGCCCACGGCAGGCTACGCCCGGGTCGGCGGCAGGTGGTGCCCTGTTGCGGGCCGGAACGGCGGAACTGAGGCATGATCTGCCGATGGACCGCCTCGATCGCGCAATCCTGCGTCACCTCCAGGAGGACGGGCGGCTCTCGAACGTCGAGCTGGCCCAGCGCGTCAACCTCTCGCCCTCGCCCTGCCTGCGCCGCGTGCGGGCGCTCGAGGCGGCCGGCGTGATCCGCGGCTACCGCGCCGTCCTCGAGCCGGCGGCCCTCGACCGCGGCTTCGAGGTCATCGTCCACGCCGAGCTGCACCTCAAGGACCGCGCGACGGTCGAGGCCTTCGAGGAGCGCATCGCGCGGATGGACGCCGTCGTCGAGTGCCGGCGGATGTTCGGCATCCCGGACTACGTCATCCGCGTCGCCGTGAGCGACGCCGAGGCCTACGAGGCCTTCTCCATGACGCAGCTCGCCGAGCTGCCCGGGCTCGCGCGCGTGAACTCCCAGTTCACGATGAAGACCGTCAAGGCCGGCGGCCGGGTCCCGGTCGCGTGAGGGCCGCGCCGGCGTTCGCGCTGCAGTTCCCGGTGGAGCAGGTCGCCGCCCACGCCGCGCGGTTCCCCGCCGCCGGGGACGCGCCGATCCTGGCCGTCGGCCGCGCGGCCCGCGCGCGGGGCCGGTACACGCGCGGCGAGTTCGTGGCGGTGTGCCGCTGGAAGACGCCGCGCAGCGCGCCGCTCGTCGCGCAGAACGACGCCCGTGCCGTGCGGGCCGCGACGACCGTCGCCCTGGCGCCGGGGTCGGACGACGCCGAGCGCACGGCGGCCCTGCTGGCCCTGCGCGGCGTCGGCTGGCCGACGGCGTCGGTGCTGCTGCACGTCGCGGACCCCGACCGCGATCCGATCCTCGACGTCCGCGCGCTGCACGCGCTCGGCGTCCTGGCGCCGAGCTCGTACACGTTCGGCTTCTGGGCGGCCTACGTGCAGGCGTGGCGCGCGGTGCGCGCGGCCGCCGGGGTCGACGGCCGCACGCTGGACCGCGCGCTGTGGCAGTGGTCCAAGGAGCGGGGAGCGGGCGGCTGACCGCCCGGGCGCCGCGTCAGCAGTGCTGCTTGCGGAACGGCCCGCGGATCGCGTACACGTAGCCCGGCGACTGGACGTTCGCGAACAGCGTCCTGCGGTCGTGCGAGAACGTCGGACCGCAGAACTCGCCGTTGAGCGGATCGTCGTTGCGGGCGAAGAAGAACGCCTCCCCGCGCCGGTCGGCCCCGACGAGGTGCTGCTTGCCCCCGCCGTCCTCGGCGATGATCACGCCGCCGTAGGCCGAGACCGTGATGTTGTCCGGCCCGTCGGGGTCGTTGTCCTGGTCGGTGGGCGTGTAGGCGAAGTGGAGCTTGAGCTCGATCGTCCCGTCGCACGGATCGAGGAACCACACCTGCCCGTCGTGCTGGGCCGCGCTGCCGTCCGACGTGCGCGCGAAGGAGCACACGACGTACGCGCCGTCGTCGCCCCACCACATGCCCTCGAGCTTGCGCGAGCGCGTGACGCCGGCCGCGCCGAACTGCTGGCGCGTCGGCGTCGTCGTCGCGTCGCGGTCGGGCACCTCGACCCACCGCGCGCGGAGCGTCGTGCCCGGCTTCGTGAAGACGGAGAGGTCCGGCACGAACGTCCCGTCGCGCTGGTAGGCCTTCAGCGCATGCAGCTCGCCGGCGTCGTCGGCGAGCTTGCGCAGCGAGCCGTGGCGCAGCGGCAGGACGTCCTCGGGCGGCGTCCAGCGGTAGAGCAGCCCGTTCGGGTTCGCCGCGTCCTCCGTCAGGTAGACGGTGCCGCGGTCGGGGTCGACGACGAGCGCCTCGTGCGCGTAGCGGCCGAAGGCCTTGATCGGCTTGGGGTCGCGGTTGGCGTCCTGGTCGTAGGCGTCGACCTCGAAGACGTAGCCGTGCGGCTTGGTCTGCCCAGGGGCGGACTCCGCCTCCTCGCAGGTCAGCCACGTGCCCCAGGGCGACTTGCCGCCGGCGCAGTTGTTCATCGTCCCGGCCAGGCTCACGTACTCGCGGATCCGCCGGCCGTGCTGGTCGACCTCGACCGTGGTCGTGCCGCCCCCGCAGGCCGGGTCGTAGACGAAGCCCGGGATCTTCGGCACCGGGTACGCCTCGGTGCCGCTGACCTCGTGGTTGTAGATGAGCACCGTGCCGCCGTGGCGGCGCGGGAACGCGGCGGCGCCGTCGGGGTCCGACGGCGTCGGCTGGCCCGTCTCGAGCGTCGTGACGCCCGACTGCGCGACGATCGTGTAGGTGAAGCCGGCCGGGAGCGACAGCCGGCCGGCGGGGTCGTCGATGAGCGGGCCGTAGCCGGGCCCGCGGGGCTTCCCGTCCTTCGCCACCGCCTCGGTGCCGAAGAGGCCGGTGAAGCTGCCCGTCAGCGCGAGGCCGACGGTGGAGGCCGAGCGCGTCAGGACGGTGCGGCGCGACAGGCCGCGCTCGTCGTCGTCCGCATCGGGGCGCAGCTGGGGGGACGTCGCCATCGAGGACGGCTCCTGTCGTTGAGGGGGTGGACGGCGCGGAGCTTGGCGGGCCCATCCTCGCCGGTGGTGACCGGCTTGTGAAGGGCGCGCCGCGCCGAGCGAGGTCGCGCGTCCGGCGTCGGACCCGGCGTGGGAGGATCGGCGCATGCGCCGCCCATCGTGCCGAACGGTGCCGGCCGCGGCCGTCGCCGCCGCCCTCCTCCTCGCCCTCCCGGGCGCGGCCGCCGCGAGCAGGGGTGTGGTGCACCTCCGAGGGACCGCGTACGAGTTCAACAACGTCGGCCTCCGGCTGGGCGGGGCGACCATCGGCGTCGCCGAGCTCCCGACGGCGCGCGCGACGACCAGGCCCGATGGCACCTACGACCTCGCCGTCCCGAACCACCGGCGGGTGACGCCGTTCATCCGGGCCGCGGGGCACCACACGATCTCGCTGCAGACCTTCACGACGTCCGGCGCCGACCTCGCGAACGTGAACTTCCAGACGCCGTCGGACGCGATCTACCGCGCGCTGGCGGCGCTCCTGAGGGTCCCGCTCGACGCCGCCGGCGACCCGCAGCGGTGCGCGATCGTCTCGACCTTCAGCACGCGGGACGTCCGCGACCTCGGCTTCGCGGGGTTCATCGCCTACGGCGCCCACGGCGTCGCCGGAGCGACCGCGTCCGCGCTGCCGTCCCTGCCGCCGCCGATCTACTTCAACGAGCAGGTCGTCCCCGATCCCGCGCAGCGGCGCTCCTCGCAGGACGGCGGCGTGATCTGGACCGGCGTGCCGACGGGGACCTACCGGATCACCGCCCACCACCCGACGGCGCGGTTCGCGAGCTTCGTCGCGACCTGCCGCCCGGGCCGGATCGTCAACGCGAACCCGCCCTGGGGCCTGCACGAACTGGGCCTCGCCAACCCGGCCCGCGTGTCGGCGACGTGGACGCGCCGCGGCGGCGTCGCGGTCCTGGGGTCGCTGCGCCTGCGGGCGCTGCCGGCGCGGGCGGTCGTGGCGGTGCGCTGCACCGGCCGGGCCTGCCCGTTCCACACGCGGACCTTGCGGGCGTCCGGCCGCGCGCTCGACGTCGGCGGGACGCTCAGCCGGCGGGTGCGACGGCTGCGGGCCGGCCAGGCGCTCTCCGTGCAGGTCTCCGCGCACCGCTTCGACGGCACGCTCGTGCGGTGGGCCGTCCGGCGCCGAGGCGTTCCGCGCGCGACGACGCGGTGCGTGCCGCTCGGGGAGCGCGCGGCGCGGCGCGTCTGCTGACGCGGAGGAGGTCGCGTCGACCGAGTGCCCAGGGCCCGGACGGGTACGTGCCCGCCATGCACACCGCCCCGACGAGCGACGTCTGGTGGAAGAACGCCGTCGTCTACTGCCTCGACGTCGAGACGTTCGCCGACGCCGACAGCGACGGCTGCGGCGACCTGGCCGGGCTCGTCGACCGGATCGACCACGTCGCGAGCCTCGGCGCCACCTGCGTGTGGCTCATGCCGCTCTACCCGACGCCGAACCGCGACGACGGCTACGACATCACGGACTACCTCGGCGTCGACCCGCGGCTCGGCGACCTGGGCGACCTCGTCGAGGCGATCCGCCACGCCGAGGACCGCGGCCTGCGCGTGCTCGCCGACCTCGTCGTCAACCACACCTCGGACGAGCACCCGTGGTTCCGCGCGGCGCGCGCGGACCGCCGCTCGCCGTACCGCGACTTCTACGTCTGGACCGACGACCCGAGCCGCGAGGAGGGAACGTCGGAGGACAACTGGGCCTGGGACGACGAGGCCGGCCAGTTCTACATGCACCAGTTCGCGCCCTTCCAGCCGGACCTGAACATCGCCAACCCCGCCGTCCGCGACCAGATCGTCAAGACGGTCGGCTTCTGGCTGAAGCTGGGCGTGTCGGGCTTCCGCATGGACGCGGTGCCGTTCCTCGTGCAGGAGATCGACGCGCGCGGTGACGAGGAGGCCGGCGCGGGCAAGCGCTGGCTCCACGCGCTGCGCGAGTACGCGATGCGCCGGCGCGGCGACGCGATGCTCATGGGCGAGTGCAACGTCGCCATGGAGGACGTCCCGTCCTTCTTCGAAGACCACGGCGACGCGCTGCACCTCCAGCTCGCCTTCCTCATCAATCAGCGCCTCTGGCTCGGGCTGGCCCGCGGCGAGGCGGCGCCCCTGGAGGAGCTCATCCGCGAGCTGCCGGTCCCGCCGCGCGACTGCGGCTGGGCGACGTTCCTGCGCAACCACGACGAGCTGACCCTCGACAAGCTGACCACCGCCGAGCGCGACGAGGTGTTCGCCGCGTTCGCGCCCGACGAGGACATGCGGATCTACGGCCACGGGATCCGCCGGCGCACGGCGTCCATGCTCGGCGGGGACGGCCCTCGGCTGCGGATGGCGTGGTCGCTCATGCTGAGCCTGCCGGGGTCGCCGGTGATCCTCTATGGGGACGAGATCGGGATGGGCGAGGACCTCGGCCTGGACGGCCGCATGGCGGTCCGGACGCCGATGCAGTGGGCGCCGGGGCCGGGTGCCGGGTTCTCGTCGGCGCCCGCGGAGCGGCTCGTGCGCCCGGTGCCCCGAGGGGCGTTCGGGCCGGACGCGGTGAGCGTCTGGGCGCAGCGGCGCACGGAGGGGTCGCTGCTCCAGCACGTCACCCGGCTCGTCCACGCGCGCCGCGCCGCGCCCGAGCTCGGGCTGGGCACGAGCAGCCTCCTCGAGAACGAGCCGGCCGGCGTGTTCGCGCACCGCTGCGACTGGCAGGGCTCGACCGTCTTCACGGTCCACAACCTCTCCGGCGAGCCGGCGGTCGCCGAGCTCGACCTCGGCGACGACGTCACGGGCGCGGACGACCTGCTCGAGCTGCGCGAGCACGACGTGCGCGGCGGGCGGCTGCGGGTCGAGCTGGACGGCTACGGGTACCGGTGGCTGCGCGCGCGGAGGTGAGGGCCCCGCGCCGCGCGTGACTCTCGACCCGTGGGTCCCGCGCGTGGTCACACGGGTGGCGGGACCGGCGCGAGCGGCGGCGGACGCCCGGCGACTGACTGGACGCTCGGCGCCGCATCGACGATGCTGGCGGCCCAGGTCCGAGCACGGGAGGCCCGTGAGCCAGCACGACGGCATCGGCAGCACCACCGGCCGGCTGCCGCCCGGGCCGAGGTCCCCGCGCGTGGTGCAGGCCGTGCAGTGGGGGCTGCGCTACCCGGAGTTCACCCGCGCCGCCCACGCGCGCTACGGACCGACGTTCACGGTGCGGCCAGGCACGTACCCGCCGTTCGTGGTGACGACCGACCGCGACGCGATCCGCCGGCTGATGACGGGCTCCCCGCTCGACAAGCGCCACGCCAACGAGGTCCTCAAGCCGCTCATCGGCGACCGCTCGATCCTGCTGCTCGAGCCGGCCGAGCACCTCGAGCGCCGCAAGCTCCTGCTCCCGCCCTTCCACGGCGAGCGCGTCCGCGCGTACGCCGAGCTCATGGAGCGCCTCATGGACGCCGAGCTCGACGGCTGGCGCCCCGGCGACGAGGTGGAGGTCCTCCCGAAGGCCCAGGACCTGACGATGGAGGTCATCCTCCAGGCCGTCCTCGGCGTCGCGGACCCGGCCATGCGCAGCCGCCTGCGCCGGCTCATCGACGACACGCTCGGCTATCCGTTCGGCGGGCTGCGCCGGTGGGCGCGCGGGACGCCACTCGCGCAGGTGAGGGCGCCACGGCGCCTCGCGCTGGCCGGCGCCTTCGTGGCCGCGCTGCCGACCCCCTCGGTCACGACGTACTTCCCGGGGCTGAAGGTCCGCTCGCGCTGGAACGCGGCCGTCGAGCGCTGGTGGCGCCATCGGGACGAGCTGCTGGGCGTCCTCGATGAGCAGGTGGCCGCGACACGCGCCGACCCGGCGCTGGCCGACCGCGAGGACATCCTCGCCCTGCTCGTGCGCGCCCGCGACGAGGACGGCCAAGGGCTCAGCGACGACGACCTCCGCGACGAGCTGGTGGCGCTGATCGCCGCCGGCCACGAGACGACGGCGGCGGCGATCGCCTGGGGCGCCGTGCTGCTCGCGGACGACCGAGCCGTCCGCGAGCGCGCGGCGCAGGCCGCCCGCGAGGGCGACGACCGGTACCTCGACGCGCTGGTCAAGGAGATCCTGCGGATCCGGCCGCCGCTCCCGGGCACGGCCTCGCGGATGCTCGCCGAGCCGTTCGCGATCGGCGACCACACGATCCCGCCCGGGACGGCCATCCTCGTCGACGGCCATGGGCTGCACCACGACCCCGCACTGCACCCCGAGCCCGAGGCGTTCCGCCCTGAGCGCTTCCTCGACGGCGCGCCCGAGCGGTACACGTGGCTGCCCTTCGGCGGCGGCGCGCACCGCTGCATCGGCGCGGCGCTGGCCGAGCTCGAGATCAAGGTCGCGCTGAGCACGATGCTGCGCCGGGTCGACCTGGGCCCCGCCACGCGCGAGCCGGCGCCCGCGGTGCGGCGCGGCCTGACGATGGTGCCGCTCGGGGGCGGGCGCGTGCGGGTCGTCGGCGTCTCGGCCCGCGACGTGCCCGAGCGACCGGCGCCGGTCGCCGTCGGACCGCAGGCTTCCTGACACCCGGCCGCTACGATCGACCGATGGCGTCCTTGCCTTCACCGGCCGAGACGACGCCGACGAGCGTCGGTCCGCGCGGGCGGGACCTGCTCCGGGCGCTGGCCGAGGGGACCGCCGGCGAGATCGGCGAGCAGTTCCTCCGGTCCCTCGTCCGCAGCCTCGCGGAGGCCTTCGACGCGAAGCTCGCGATGGTGGCCGAGGCGACGTCCGGCGACGGCACCCACGTCCGGGTGCTCGCGGGCTGGTACGACGCCGCCCCCATGCCGGTGCCGTTCGAGTACGACACCGACGGCGCGCCCTGCGCCCTCGTCGCCGAGCGCCCGGTCGTCGCGGTCCCGAACGCCCTCGTCGAGCGCTTCCCCGACGACCAGGCCGCCATCGACATGGGGCTCGACTCCTACCTCGCGGTCTGCCTGCGCGCGGCGGACGGCACGCACCTCGGCCATCTGGCGGTTCTCGACACGCGCCCGATGGAGGCCGACGACCACGAGATCGCGGCGCTGCGCGTCTTCGCCTCCCGCGCGGCCGCGGAGCTCGAGCGCCGCCACCAGGCCGCCGCGCTGGAGGCGTCGCGCGCCCGCGTGATCCAGGCCGGCGACGCCGAGCGCCGCCGGATCGGCCGCGACCTGCACGACGGCGCGCAGCAGCGCCTGGTCGCCGTCACGAACCTCCTGAAGGTCGCGCAGCGCCAGCTCGAAGACCCCGACAAGGTCGAGGGCGTGCTGGCGATGGCCATCGACGAGCTCTCCCGTGGCCACGCCGAGCTCCGCGACCTCGCGCGCGGCCTGCACCCCGTCGCCCTCGGCGAGCGCGGGCTGCGCGCCGCCGTCGAGTCGCTCGCGGCGACGTGCACGGTCCGCGTCGAGGTCGACGTGACGGATGAGCCGCTCCCCGACGACGTCGCCCTCAGCGCCTACTTCGTCGTCGCGGAGTCGCTGGCGAACGCGCAGAAGTACGCGCGCGCCGCCGTCCTGTGGGTTCGCGCCGCCGTCGTCGGCGAGGAGCTCGTCGTCGAGGTCCGCGACGACGGCGTCGGCGGCGCCGACGTCGGCGCGGGCACCGGGCTGTGCGGGCTGCAGGACCGCATCGAGGCGCTCGGCGGGCGGCTGGCGGTCGTCAGCCCGGTCGGCGGCGGGACGAGCGTCCGCGCCGTCGTGCCGCTCGCGCGCTGAGCGTCTCAGCGCGGCACGGTCGGGTCGAGCGCGCTGGAGCTCCCGGGCTCGTTGGCGGCGGTGTCGAGCGCCGATGACTTTCGCGGGACGCAGAGGTCTTCACGTCCAGATGCCCGAACACCTCGTCACCGTCAACGGGGTTGCGTTGTGTGCCGAAGCCTTCGGCGATCCCGAGCACCCGGTGGTCCTCCTGATCCATGGCACCGGGAGCACGATGCTGTCCTGGCAGGAGGAGCTGTGCGAGCGGCTCGCGGCCGCGGGCCGCTTCGTGATCCGGTACGACAGCCGCGACGCCGGCCGTTCGACCGGCGCCGTGGGCGCGCCGGGCTCCACCCTGCGCGACCTCGCCGCGGACGCGGCCGGGGTGCTGGAACGCTTCGGCGCGGCACGCGGTCATCTCGTCGGGATGTCGGGCGGCGCCGCGGCCGCCCAGCTCGCCGCCCTCGACCACCCGTCGCGGGTGGCCACCCTCACGCTGGCCTGCGCCACTGCGGGGATCCCCGGCGTGGAGACCCGCGACCTCCCGCCGCCGACCGTCCGGTTCCCGGCAGCGTCCGCCGTCGACTGGTCCGACCGCGACGCCGTGGTCGCATATCTCGTCGAGGCCGAGCGACCGTACGCCGCGCGGTTCGACGAGGTCAGCGCGCGTGCGCTGATGGAGCGCGTCGTCGATCGTGCCATCGACATCCGCGCGAGCGCCACCAAGCCGTTCGAGGTCGACCCCGGCGCGCCGTGGCGCCGGCGCCTCCGCGACATCGCCGTCCCCACGCTCGTCGTCCACGGCCGGCAGGACCCGATGTTCCCGCCGGCGCACGGGCGCGCGCTGGCCGCCGAGATCCCCGACGCCGAGCTGCTCATCCTCGACGACATGGGCCATGAGCACTTCCCGCCCGCCACCTGGGACCGTGTCGTCCCCGCGATCCTCCGCCACACCGCGTCCTGCGGCTCGCGTGGTGACAGCGGCGACTAGCGCAGCGCCCGGAAGAACGCCCGGACGTCGCCGAGGAGCAGCTCCGGCTCCTCGAGCGCGGCGAAGTGGCCGCCGCGCGGCATGTCCGTCCAGCGGACGACGTTGTAGTGGGGCTCGACCCAGCGCCGCGGCGGGCGGACGATCTCGCGCGGGAACGCCGCGTACGCGACGGGGACCTCGACGCGGCCGCGGCGCAGGACGCCCTCCGGGTCAGCGGCGCTCTCGCGGTAGATGCGCGCCGCGCTCGCGGTGCTCCCCGGCGCCCAGTACGTCATGAGGTTCGTCAGCAGGACGTCCTTCGAGAAGGCCCGCTCGACGTCGCCGTCGCAGTCGCTCCAGCGGCGGAACTTCTCGACGATCCAGGCGGCCAGCCCCGCGGGCGAGTCGGTCAGCCCGACCGTGAGGGAGTCGGGCTTCGTGGCCTGCAGCTGCGCGTACGCGGCGTCCTGGCGCCGCCACTCCCGCAGGCGCTGGAGCGCGTCGGCGTCCTCCGGGCCCGGCTCGCGCGGCGGCGGCGCCGTGACGAAGTTCACGTGGATCCCGGCGACACGGTCGGGGTGCGCCACGCCGAGCTTCGCGGCGACCGTGCCGCCCCAGTCGCCGCCCTGGACGCCGTAGCGCCCGTAGCCGAGCTCGCGCGTCATGAGCGTGTCGAACGCGGCCGAGATGCGCGAGACGCCCCACCCGCGCTCGCGCGGCGCACCGCCGAAGCCGAAGCCGGGCAGCGACGGGACGACGACGTCGAAGGCGTCGGCCGGGTCGCCGCCGTGCGCGCCGGGGTCGGTGAGCGGGCCGACGAGGTCGAGGAACTCGACGATCGACCCCGGCCACCCGTGGACGAGCAGGAGCGGCATCGCGGATGGGCCCGCGCCGCGGACGTGCCAGAAGTGCAGCTCGACGCCGTCGACCTCCGCCAGGAAGCCGGGGATCGCGTTGAGGCGCGCCTCCCACGCCCGCCAGTCGTAGCCGGCGGCCCAGTAGGCGCACAGCTCGCGCAGGTAGGCGACGTCTGCGCCGTCGTCCCACCCGGCCTGGTCGTTCAGCGGCTCGGGCCAGCGGGTCCGCGCGAGGCGCTCGCGCAGGTCGTCGAGGACCGCGTCCGGGACCTCGATGCGGAAGGGGCGCGGCGCCATGCGCCCGGACGCTCGCGGCGCGCTACTCGGCGGTGATGGCGGCGGAGGCGCCGTCGCCGAGCGCCTTGGCCAGCAGGCCGCGGAGCTCGCCGCGCTCGTCGTCGCCCAGCGGCCCGAGGATGTCGTCGGCGGAGCGCTCGAGCACGCCCTCCGCCTTCACCAGCGCCCGCGTGCCCGCGCGCGTGATGCGCACGACGTGGCGGCGCCGGTCCTGGGGGTCGCGCTCGCGCATCGCGAAGCCCCGCTTCTCGAGGCTGTTGAGCAGGTGCACCACCATGTTCGCGTCGACGCACATGAGCGTGCCGAGCTCCTGCTGCGTGACGCCGTCGGCGTCACGCACGAAGTTCAGCGTCGAGAACTCCTTCATGGACATGCCGAGCTCGTCGGGGTCCACCTGGCGGTGGATGAGCCGCGACATGCGGGTGAGGAGGACGAGCGCACCGGCCCTCGTGGCGGTTTCCATGGTGCCCATCACGGTACCAGCAACAGCATCTTCACATTTCTACGATCATCCTGATATCGTGATGATCATGCTTCGTATGGACAAGCGGCGCCTCGCACTCGGGATCGTCCTCCTCGGCCAGCTCATGATGATCCTCGACGCGACGATCGTGAACGTCGCGCTCCCCGACATCCAGCACGACCTCGGCTTCTCGCAGTCCTCCCTGATCTGGGTGCCCGACGCGTACCTCATCGCGTTCGGGTCCTTCCTGTTGCTCGGCGGCCGACTGGGCGACCTCGTCGGCCGCACGCGGCTGTTCCTGGCCGGCATCGCGCTCTTCACCGCGTCCTCGCTCGTCTGCGGCGTTGCCTCGGGCGAGGGGATGCTCATCGCCGCGCGCTTCGTCCAGGGCCTCGGCGCCGCGATCTCGGCCTCGGCGATCCTCGCGCTCATCGTCGTCGAGTTCCCCGACCCGCGCGAGCGCGTGAAGGCGATGTCGGCCTACACGTTCGTCAGCGTGGCGGGCGGCTCGCTCGGGCTCCTGGCGGGCGGGCTGCTGACCGAGGCACTGAGCTGGCACTGGATCTTCTTCGTCAACCTGCCCATCGGCCTGCTGGCCCTCGGGCTCGGGCGGATCGTGCTCCCGCGCGACCGCGGGCTCGGCCTCAGCCGCGACGTCGACGTCCTCGGCTCCGTGATGGTCACGCTCGCCGCGATGGTCGCCATCTACGCGATCGTCGGCGCCGAGCAGCACGGCCTCGGCTCGCTGCGGACGCTCGGCCTGCTCGGCACCGGCGGCGCGCTCTTCGCAGCCTTCCTGGCCTACGAGGGCCGCATCGCCAACCCGATCCTGCCCGTGCACATCATGCGCCTGCGCAGCCTCATGGTCGCGTGCGGCGTCCGCGCGCTGATGGTGTCCGGCATGTGGACGACGTTCTTCCTCGGCGCGCTGTACTTCGAGCGCGTCCGCGGATTCACGCCGATCGAGGCCGGCGCGGCCTTCCTGCCGCAGACGCTCGTCGTGGCGGCGCTGTCGCTCGGGCCGTCGGCCCGGTTGAGCGAGCGCTTCGGGCCGCGGCGCGTCCTGCTCGCGGGCATGACGATCCTGGTCGTCGCGCTGGGCGCCCTGGGCGCATCGCTGCAGGCGGGCACCGCCTACTTCCCGACGCAGGGCGTCGCCTTCGCCCTGGCGGGGATCGGCGCCGGCCTGTCCTTCATGAGCCTCATGACGCTCGCGCTGGCCGACGTGCCGGCGGCCGACGCCGGGATCGCGTCCGGGATCATCAACGTCTCGGTCCAGATCGCCGCCGCCTTCGGCATGGCCATCCTGGGGACGGTGGCGAGCTCGCGGACGACGACGCTGGAAGCGGGCGGGTCGTCGGTGGCGGATGCGCTGGCCGGCGGCTACCAGGTGGCGTTCGTCATCGCGGCCGCGAGTGTCGCTGCCGGACTGGTCGCGGCGCTGCGGTGGCTGCGGCCGGCGCGGGAGGAGACGGTTCCCGTCTTCGCGCGGGTCCGCATGGCCGTGGGCGGCTCGCGGCACTGAGGCCGGCCGTCGGCGTACCCCTTCATCGTGGAGTCACGGACAGGGGATCTCCGCGCTGAGGCGGGTGCCGCTCGCCGCCGGGCTCTCCACCTCGAGGTGTCCGTCGAGCGCCCCGAGACGGTCCGCGAGCCCGCGCAGGCCCGTGCCGAGCGCAGGGTCGGCGCCGCCGACGCCATCGTCGGCGACGGTGACCGTGGCGTGCCCGTTGGACCGGCGGACGCTGACGGTCGCGTGCGAGGCGTGCGCGTACTTGGCCACGTTCGTGATCGCCTCGGCGACGACGTAGTACGCGGCCGCCTCGACCGGGCCGGCCAGCCGCTCGTCCGGCACCTCCGTGATCTCGACCGGGACGGGCGCGCGCACCGCGAGTGACTCGAGGGCCGGCCCGAGACCGCGGTCGGTGAGCACCGCCGGGTGGATGCCACGGGCCAGCTCGCGGAGATCGTCGAGTCCCTGCGCGAGCTCGTCCCGGGCGGCCGACAGGACCTCGCGGGCGGCCGGCGGGTCCTTGTCGAGGTTCGCCTCGACGACCCGCAGGTTGACCGCGATCGACACGAAACGCTGCTGCGCGCCGTCGTGCAGGTTGCGCTCGAGCCGCCGGCGCTCGGCGTCGCCGGCCTCGACGAGGCGCGCCCGCGACGCGGCCAGCTGCTCGTGGGCGTCGGCGTTCGCGAGCGCCTGGGCGACCAGCTCGGCGAAGTCGCACAGGCGTCCCTCGGCGCCCTCCGGGAACGGGTCGGCGGACCGCGTGCCCGCGGCGAGCGCGCCCCAGAGGTGCCCGCCGACGTTGACCGGGGCGGCCACCGCGGCCCGGTACCCGGCGCTCTGCAGCTTGTCGGCGAGGGTCCCGCCCGCGTCCTCGTACTCCGCCCGCTGCGGCCGGTCGGTGCGGAGCACCTTCGCGACGACGGTGTCGCCGTCCAGATCGATCGTGCTCGCGACGGGCAGTCGCAACCGGCCGTCGTCGCTCCAGCCCCCGACGACCGTCGCCGTCCCGGGGCCGTCGTAGCGGACCAAGCTCGCCCCGGGCACGCCCAGGAGCAGCGCCACCTCCTTGGTCACGTGCTCGAACACGCGGCTCGGCGGTGCGCCGCTGGCGACCAGCGTGGCGACCCGGCGCAACGCCGCCTGCTCGTCGGCGAGCACGCGCTGGGACGCCTCGCTCGCCGTGAGCGCCGCCGCGGCCTGCGTGCGCTCCGCGGTCACCGCCGCGAGCACGAGCGACGTGAGCGCCGAGATGGCGATGAAGAGCTGCGTCGCGAGCAGGCTGTCCGTGATCGAGTCGCGGACGAAGGGGCCGTCGTTCTGGGCCGTGGTCCAGACGGTGATCGCGCACACCACGAAGACCGCCGAGGCGGCGCCGCGCGGCCCGAAGCGGACCGCCGCCCACAGCAGGACGGGGAACACGATGTAGGGCACGTCGCGCTGGGGCGGCAGCGTGGCCAGCGCCACCAGCAGGACGACCACGACCACGCCCTCGAGAAGCTCGCGGCGACCGAAGCCCCGGAGGCCGGAGCTCGCCCACGTCAGGATCACCGGCGCCACCACGAGCACGCCGGCGGCGTCGCCGAGCGTCCACGTCCGGAAGACCCGCCCGAGCTCCTCGGGCGGGATCACGCCGCCCAGACGCAGCGCCAGCGGGCCGAAGGCGGCGCTGACGAGCGCCGCGACGAGCGCGCACCCCACGAAGGCCAGCACGTCCGTGACGCGCTCCAGCGAGCAGCGCCCCCCGGTGAGCCGGCGCAGCAGCAGCGCGGCCACGACGAGCGCGACCGTGTTGCCGACGGTCTGCGCGAGCACCGTCCCGAACGGCGTCGAGAAGTCGGCGAGGAGGAGGTCCCCGACCACGATCCCGGGCCAGAGGCGGACGCCGAAGAGGACCAGGATCGCGAGCCCGAGGCCGGCGGGCGGCCACAGGGCGGCCACGGCGCCATCGAGATAGGCGAGCTCGAGGCCGATGCGCCCCGACAGGTAGTAGGCCCCGGCCACGACCGCGAGCGTGCCCGCGTAGACGACCGCTCCCTGATGGCGCCCGAGGAGCGCCGGGTCGAGGCGCCAACCGACCGCGTGGGGGCCGGGAGATTCTCCGCTGACGCGGCGCGCGCTCATGGGGTCGGGGGCGAGTCTAATCAGAGGCGTCGGTCCGGGGAGAACGGCGAGGGCTCGTGGGCAGCTCCGGCCCAACACCGCTCGCGACGTGATTCGCCGTGCCGACGGGTTCTGGCGCGGACCGCCCCGGGGCGCAGGGCATGTCGACCGCGGCCCGGGTGGTGAGCCGCGCCGTCGACGCCCTCGGTCACGTCACCGTCACGCTCGCCGCGATGGCCTGATCGTCCCCGCTGAGCAGCACGTCTGCCTCCAGCCGCGAGCGATGAGCCGCCTCAGCAGGTCGAGGCCGCGGGGACGACCGACGAGGTCAGGTGGTGTCCGCGCCGCGCGCGGAGGACTGCCCTAGAGCCCTCCATCGGACTCGAACCGATGACCCCTTCCTTACCATGGAAGTGCTCTACCAACTGAGCTAGGAGGGCAGCGAGGGGCCGAGGATACCGCCCCTCGGCCGGGTTCTGCGGGCGGCGCCGGAGCTCGTGCTCGTCCGCCGCCTCGTCGGCCAGCATCGCCGACATCATCCGCACGCAGTCGCGACGGGCCCCGCCGCCAAGAGTCCGACCGCGCCCACGCGGCTCGGCCTGATCGCGCTGCCACGGGCCTTCCGGCCCGCGAGACATGGACCTCCGCCGCGCCGCAGTGGACAATGCCCCCGCACCAGGTGTGCCAGCACGGCCTGAGGGAGGCGCGAGATGGTGCACCCGTCGGACCATTCCATCCGATCCGCCGTCGAGGAGCGTCGCGTCGAGCATGAGCGAGGGAGCACACGCCGTTGAGGCCGGGCCGACGACGGCCTCCTCCGGCGTGCCCGACATCCGGCTGACCGGCCTCGTCAAACGCTTCGGCGGCTTCACGGCCGTCGACGGCGTCGACCTCGACGTCGCGCCCGGCGAGTTCTTCACGCTGCTCGGCCCCTCGGGCTCGGGGAAGACGACGACGCTGCGGCTCATCGCGGGCTTCGAGCTCCCCGACGAGGGCCGGGTCGAGCTCGCGGGCGAGGACGTCGCGCGGCGGCCGCCGTTCGAGCGCGACGTCAACACGGTCTTCCAGGACTACGCGCTGTTCCCGCACATGTCCGTCCTGGACAACGTCGCCTACGGCCTGAAGGTCAAGAAGGTCGGCCGCTCCGAGCGCCGCCAGAAGGCCCAGGAGGCGCTCGCCATGGTCCGCCTCCCCGACGTCGCCGGCCGCAAGCCGGCGCAGCTCTCGGGCGGCCAGCGCCAGCGGGTCGCGCTCGCGCGCGCGATCGTCAACAGCCCGCGCGTCCTCCTGCTCGACGAGCCGCTCGGCGCGCTGGACCTCAAGCTGCGCGAGGAGATGCAGGTCGAGCTCAAGCGCATCCAGCAGGAGGTCGGCATCACCTTCGTCTACGTGACCCACGACCAGGACGAGGCGCTCTCGATGAGCGACCGCCTGGCCGTGTTCAACCGGGGCCGCATCGAGCAGGTCGGCACGCCCGCGGAGGTCTACGAGCACCCCGCCGGCGAGTTCGTCGCCGGGTTCGTCGGCGCGTCGAACGTCCTGGAGCGCGACGGGCGCCGGTTCACGATCCGCCCCGAGAAGGTGCGGCTCCTGGCGGAGAACGACGCCGCCGAGGGCCTCGTCACCGAGCCCGGCACCGTCGTCGACACGAGCTACACCGGCGCGACGACGCGCTACGAGGTCGCGCTCGACGCCGGCGGCACGATCGCCGTCACCCGCCAGAACCTCGAGACGTCCCGCGACGAGGCCGGGGACCTGCGCGGGCGGCAGGTCCGCGTCGGCTGGCGCGTGGCGCAGACCTTCGACATCGGCCAGAGCAGTGCACACCCTCCGGAGGGGGAGCGAGCATGAAGCGCATCACCGTGGCGGCCATCGCGGCCGTGTCCCTGCTGTTCGGCGTCGCCGCGTGCGGCGGCGACGACAACAGCAGCAGCAGTTCGACCAGCAGCGCCGGGTTCCAGGTCCCGAGCCGCCCCGTCAAGTCGTCGATCGGGGCCGGCGAGGGCCAGCTGAACCTCATCGTCTGGGCGGGCTACGCCGAGGACGGCTCGACGGACCCGAAGGTCGACTGGGTCACGCCGTTCGAGAAGAGCACCGGGTGCAAGGTCAACGCCAAGACGGCCGGCACCTCCGACGAGATGGTGACCCTCATGCGCACCGGCCGCTACGACGGCGTCTCGGCGTCGGGCAACGCGTCCGTGCGGCTGATCGCCGGCGGCGACGTGGTCCCGATCGACACGAAGATCCTCACGAACTACCCGAACATCGACCCGCTGCTGAAGAACCAGTCCTACAACTCGGTCAACGGCAAGATGTACGGCGCGCCGCACGGCTGGGGCGCGAACCTCCTGATGTGGAACACGAAGGACGTCAAGACCGCGCCGAGCAGCTGGGGCGTCGTCTTCGACCCCAACAACCCCAACAAGGGCAAGATCACCGCGTACGACGACCCGATCTACATCGCCGACGCGGCGCTCTACCTCTCCAAGACGCAGCCCGACCTGAAGATCACGAACCCCTACGAGCTCACGCAGTCGCAGTTCGACGCCGCCGTGTCGCTGCTGAAGAAGCAGCGGCCGCTGATCGGGCAGTACTGGTCGGACTACACGAAGTCCCAGGCCGCGTTCACGCAGGGCGACATCGTCGAGGGGACGACCTGGCAGGTCATCGCCAACCTCCTGGCCGCGGACAAGGTGCCGATCAAGACCGTCCTGCCCAAGGAGGGCTCCACCGGATGGTCGGACACCTGGATGCTCTCGTCCAAGGCCCAGCACCCCAACTGCATGGCCAAGTGGATGAACTGGATCGAGAGCCCGAAGACGAACGCCCAGGTCGCCGAGTGGTTCGGGGAGGCGCCGGCCAACCTCAAGGCCTGCCAGCAGACGGCGGAGAAGTCGCACTGCGACACGTTCAAGGCCGGCGACAAGCAGTTCTACGACCAGGTCAAGTTCTGGGCGACGCCGACGAAGAACTGCCGCGACAGCCGCGGCAACCAGTGCGTGGACTACTCGAAGTGGGTCCAGGCCTGGACGGACATCAAGGGCTAGGACGCCGCCCGGACCGACGCGGAGGACGCGGTGTCCGTCGCCCCGGCGACCGCACCTCAGCAGGGCCCGGCGAGCCGCCATCGGCTCGCCGGGCTCTTCTGGCGCGCCAAGGCGCTGCGCGTCGGCTCGCTGCTGCTCGCCCCGCTGGGCTGGCTCGCGGTGGTCTACCTCGGGTCGCTCGTCGTCCTCTTCATCACGTCGTTCTGGACGCTGAACGACTTCTCCGGGCTCATCGTCAAGGGCTTCTCCCTCGACAACTACCGGACGATCATCGAGGAGCCCGTGTACCGGAAGATCGTGCTGCGCACGGTCTCGATCGCGGCGCTCGTGACGATCACCGACATCGTGCTGGCGTTCCCGATCGCGTTCTTCATGGCGCGCGTGGCGACCGGGCGGACGAAGGGCCTGCTCGTCGTGGCGGTGCTCATGCCGCTGTGGGCGAGCTACCTCGTGAAGGTCTACTCGTGGCGCACGATGTTCGCGCACGACGGCGTGCTGAACTGGCTCGGCGACCCCTTCGGGCTGACCGTGCCGACGTCCGGCTACCTGCGCGTCTGGATCGTCATGGCGTACCTCTGGCTGCCGTACATGATCCTGCCGCTCTACGCGGGGCTCGAGCGCATCCCGAACTCGCTGCTGGACGCCTCCGGCGACCTCGGCGCGCGGCCGTGGCGGACGTTCCGGTCGGTCGTGCTGCCGATGGCGCTGCCGGCGATCGTGGCGGGCTCGATCTTCACGTTCTCGCTGACGCTGGGCGACTACATCACGCCGCAGCTCGTCTCGAGCACGCAGTTCATCGGCAACGTCGTCTACTCGAACGTCGGCATCGCCAACAACCTGCCGTTCGCGTCCGCGTACGCGATGGTGCCCGTGCTCGTCATGGTCCTCTACCTCCTCATCGCCCGGCGCCTGGGCGCCTTCGAGGCCCTCTGATGCCCGTCTCCGGCGGCACGCGCTGGCTCCTGCGGCTCGGGTCGGCGATCACGCTCGTCTTCCTGTACCTGCCGCTGGTCGTCATCGTCATCTACGCCTTCAACAAGACGACGGTGCAGGAGTGGCCGCCGGCCGGCCTGTCGCTGCGGTGGTTCGACAAGGGCATCAACAACCCCGGCGCGCGCGACGCGCTGTGGACGAGCGTCAAGGTCGGCCTCGGCGCGACGGCCATCGCGCTGGTCCTCGGCACGCTGGCGGCGTACACGGTCGCGCGCTTCGACTTCTTCGGGAAGACGTCGATCTCGTTCCTCGTGGTCCTTCCCATCGCCCTGCCCGGCATCGTCACCGGCATGGCGCTCAACGCGACCTTCACGCAGGTCGTCAAGACCGACCTCGCCGTGTGGACGGTGATCGTCGGCCACGCGACCTTCTGCGTCGTCCTGGTCTTCAACAACGTCGTCGCGCGCCTGCGCCGGACGCCGGCGTCGCTCGAGGAGGCCGCGGCCGACCTCGGCGCGCTCCCCGGCCGGGGCTTCCGCGACATCACCTTCCCGCAGATGCGCTCGGCGCTCGTCGCGGGCGCGCTGCTGGCCTTCGCGCTGAGCTTCGACGAGGTCATCGTCACGACGTTCACCGCCGGCAGCACCGAGACGCTGCCGATCTGGATCCTCAACAACCTCAGCCGGCCGCGGAACCTCGGCGTCGTCAACGTCGTCGCGGTGTTCACGCTCATCCTCTCGGTCATCCCGGTCTACCTCGCGCAGCGCCTGTCGAACGACCCGGTGACCGCGGTCGGCGCGGTCCGCGACGTGCCGGCCGAGCCCGGGGCGTGACGGTCGCGATCTGCGACGAGGTCGAGCACCTCTGCGGTCGCTCGGTCGCACCCGCGCGGTGCCGCTGACACGGCGGGCGGCCGGAGGCGCGCTTCACGGCCCGGACCGCCTACCCTGCGCCGTTCGCCGGGCGCCAAGCGCCGTCGTCCAGCCGCCTCGGCCCCCGGCAGGCCATCGCACCCGACCCTGCGCTTCGCATGCCTCACCAGCGCCACCTCGCGCCGCTGGCCGCCACGCTGGCAACGCTCCTCCTGATCGCGACCCCGTCCGCGGACGCGGCCGCGCCGCGCCTCGCGTCCGCCGCCGCGTTCCGCGACTCCGTCGGCGTCGGCACCCACCCGAGCTACTACGACACGCCCTACGGCCAGTGGAACCGCGTCGTGGCGCGCCTGCGCGAGCTCGGCGTCCACCACATCCGCGGCAGCTTCTTCGCCTCGGGGAACGCCGGCTGGAACGCCCGGCAGGCCGAGAACTTCCGGACGGCCTTCGCGGCCGGCATCCGCGTCAACGTCGTGCTGGACCTGCGCTGCTCGCCCAGCGGCAGGATCGACCCGTGCCTGTCCGGGATGAAGGCCGAGCTGCCGCGCGGCAGCGTCGAGTCGGTCGAGTGGCCCAACGAGCACGACCTCTTCGGCGGCCCCGGGTGGAAGCCCGTCCTGCAGTCCTGGGGACGCAGTCTCTACCGGCGGGTCAAGGCCGACCCGGTCCTGCGCTCGCTGCGCGTCGTGGGCCCGTCGCTCGTGGCGCCGGCCGCGCCCACCGTCCTGGGCGACCAGTCCGCCTACCTCGACGCCGGCAACCTCCACCCCTACACCGGGGGGTCGAGCCCCAACCCGCGGCACATCTCCGCCGAGCAGCGGCGGATGCGCCCCGTCTCGGGCCACAAGCCGCTCGTGGCCACCGAGGCCGGCTTCCACACCTCGCCGTTCGAGACGAACGGCAGCCACCCGCCGACCGACGAGCCGACGGCGGCCGCCTACACCCTCCGCACGTTCCTCGAGCACTTCGCCGACGGCATCGACCGGACGTACCTCTACGAGCTGCTCGACGAGCGGGTCGCCCCGCTCGACTCGGGATCGAACTTCGGGCTGCTGCACGCCGACTTCTCGCCCAAGCCGGCGTTCACCCAGCTCAAGCGGCTCCTGGACATGACCGGGTCCTCGGCGCCGCCGTCCCTCAGGCCCCTCGCGCTCACCATCGGCGGCGACACGCGCGACGTGCGCTCGCTGCTGCTCCAGCAGGGGGCCCGGCGCTACGCCCTCGTCCTGTGGCGCACGGCGAGCGTCTGGGACCGCGACGCCCGCCGCCCGCTGGCGGTCGCGCCCCGCCGCGTGACGGTGTCGGCGCCCCGGGCCGCGACCGTCGCGGTCGGCCGTCCGGCCGCCGGCACCACGGAGCCGGCCATGAGGCTCCGCACGGGCACGCTGCCCGTCGAGCTGGCGGCGGACCCGGTCGTCCTGCTGCTGCGCACCCACCGCCGGCCCGTCCGCCGGTGGGCACGCGCCTGTCGCGCATCCGCGTCCGCCACGCGGCCGGACGTTGGTGGGTCACGTTCCGGCTCTCGGCGCGCGCGCGCGTGCGCTGGACGCTGCACCGGCGCAGGCACCCCGTCCGCCAGGCCACGACGCGTGCGCTGAGGCCGGGACGCCACTGGGTGGGCCTCGGCCGTCTGCGCGCGGGGCGCTACCGCCTCCGGCTCGCCGTCGCCGGGACGGCGCGCCCCGCGCTCGCCGGCGCGGTGCGCTTCCGCGTGCGCTGAGGGCGGAGCCGGGCGCCGCCGGCACTAGGCTGCGGGCTGTGTCGGACCGCCATGGCCCGGAGCCCCACGGCCACGCCCCGCACGGCCCGTCCCTGAACCCCCTCCTGGCCGAGACGCGCTTCTGCCCGCGCTGCGCGACCCCGGCGCCGGAGAAGGACGGCGACCGCTCGCTGCGCTGCGAGGCCTGCGGCCTGGTCGCCTACTTCAACCCCAAGCCCGTCGCCTGCGCGATCCCCCGCGACGAGGAGGGGCGCATCGTCCTCCTCCGTCGCGGCTTCGAGCCCGGCAAGGGCCTGTGGACCTTCCCCGGCGGGTTCGTCGACCTCGGCGAGTCCGTCGAGGACGCCGCCCGGCGCGAGGTCCGCGAGGAGCTCGAGATCGACGTCGAGCTCCAGGGACTCGTCGGCGTCTACTCCCGCCCGACGGACCGCGTCGTGCTCATCGTCTTCGCCGCGATGACGCGCCGCGGCGAGCGACCGAGCACGACCGCCGAGGCGACCGAGGTCACCGCGTTCGCCCCCGCGGAGCTCCCCTGGGACGCGCTCGCCTTCTGGTCGACCGAGCGCGCCCTCAGGGACGCGCTCGGGCCACCGCCCTAGCTCGTCTTCCCGTTGACCTTCAGCAGGTCGACGTCGAACACGAGCGCCGCGTTGGCCGGGATCGCCGGCGGGGAGCCCTGCGCGCCGTAGCCGAGCGACGCGGGGACGATCAGCCGGCGGCGGCCGCCGACCCGCATCCCGGCCACGCCCTGGTCCCAGCCCTGGATGACGTTGCCCGCGCCGATCGAGAAGTCGAACGGCTGCTTGCGCTTCCAGCTCGAGTCGAACTCCTTGCCGCCCTTGAAGAGGACGCCGACGTACTGGACGCTGACCTGGTCGCCGCTCTTGGCCTGCGGGCCCGTGCCGACGATGACGTCCTGCACGACGAGCTTCGTCGGCGCGGAGCCGGTCTGAGCCGGGATCTTCGGCTTCGTCTTGAGGTCGCCCTCCCCCGGGCCGGGCTCGACCTTCTGCGCGGTCGGCAGCGCCGCCGCGCTCGACGTGCCGGTCGTCTGGGTCTTGGCCTCGTCGGCGGCCTTGGCGGCGTAGGTGTCGGCGGTGCTGGGCTTCGTGTCCCCGCCGCAGCCGGCGGCGGCGATCGCGGCGGCGGCCAGGGCGACGGGGAACAGGCTCTTGGTCGTCATCGCGGCACATGATGGCGACAAGCCCGTCCGGTCGGCGTCAGCCCCGCCGCCGAAGCTCAAGAGCTCGGGCTGCGGGTGGTGGCCGCGCCGTCGCCCGCCGAGGCCGTCGCGGGCCTGCTCGACGCGTCCGGCGCGCCCGTCGCGCGCTAGCCCAGCGGCACGGCGGTGCCGCTGACCCGGATGCCGCCCTCGGGCGGCACGTCGACGCGCAGCAGGCTCGGGCGGCCGAGGTCGTCGCCCTGGTGGATCGTCAGCGTCGCGGGCGGGTCGACGAGCGCGAGCTCGCGCAGGTAGGCGCCGAGCGCCGCGGCGGCCGCTCCGGTGGCCGGATCCTCGACGACGCCGCCGGGCGGGAACGGGTCGCGGGCGTGGAACGTCGTGGCGTCCTCGCGCCAGACGAGCTGCACGGTCGTCCAGTCGCGCTCGGCCATGAGCGCGCCGAGGCGCGCGACGTCGTAGCTGAGGTCGGCCAGCCGGGCGCGGGTGACCGCCGCCAGGACGGGGTGCGCGGCGCCCGCCCAGGCGACGCGCGGCGGGAGCGCCGGGTCGAGCTCCTCCCGGCGCCAGCCCAGTGCGGCGAGCGCCTCGGCGAGGTCGTCGTCGGCCAGCGGCTCCACGCGCGGGGGCACGCTCGTCAGCGTCGCGACCGGGCGGCCGCCCTGGTCGCGCACGTCGAGGCGGACCTCGCCGGACGCCGTCGCCAGCCGCAGCGCGCCGGGTCCGTGGCGATCCGCCCACGCGACGCCGGTCGCGATCGTCGCGTGCCCGCAGAAGGGCACCTCGGCCAACGGGCTGAAGTAGCGCACGGCCAGGTCGGCGCCGTCGGCGGCGGTGACGAAGGCGGTCTCCGAGAAGCCGACCTCGGCGGCGATCGCGAGCATCGCCGCGTCGTCCAGGCCGCCGGCGTCGAGGACGACGCCGGCGGGGTTCCCGCCCGCGGGATCGTCGCTGAAGGCGGTCAGGCGCAGGACCTCGGGCGGCGTCGGCATGGCGGGCGGAGCCTGGCAGACGCGCGGCGGAGCGCCAGCGCGCTACGCCGCGCAGGGGCACGTTCATGTGGCGTTCACGACGCCCCAGACGACCGCGCGTACCGTCGGCGAGGATGTCCCACCACGCGCCGGGGTTCCCGCTCCGCCGGCCCTGGTCGCCCGGACCGCGCCGGCGACCCGCCCGGGCCGCGTGGGCCGTGGCCGCGGTCCCGGTCGCGCTGTCGGGCTGCGTCGTGCTCGCCGCCCTGCTGCGGCTTCCCACCCTCGCCTCGCAGTCGCTCTGGTACGACGAGGCCGTCACGTCCTGGCTCCTACGCGGGTCGCCCGGGCAGATGCTCCACGCCCTGCCGCACTCGGAGTCGACGCCGCCGGTGTACTACCTGCTGGCCTGGGGCTGGGTGCGGCTGGCAGGGCGCGACGAGCTCGGGCTGCGGTCGCTCTCGGCCGCCGCCGGGATCGCGACCGTGCCGGTCGCCTACGCGGCGGCGCGCGAGCTGGCCGGGCGTCGCGCCGGGCTCATCGCGGCGCTGCTCGTCGCCGTCAGCCCGATGCTCGTCTGGTACTCGCAGGAGGCGCGGTCCTACGCCCTGCTCGTGCTGCTGAGCACGGCCTCGCTCTGGCTCATGGCGCGGGCGCGCAGCCGGCCGACGGCCGGGCGCCTCGTGGGCTGGGCCGTCGTCGCGGCGCTCGCCCTGTGGACGCACTACTTCGCGCTGTTCGTCGTCGCGCCCGAGGCGCTGCTGCTCATGGCGCTGCGCGGCGTGCCGCTGCGGCGGCGCCTGGCCGGCCCCGTCCTCGTCGCGCTCCTGGCCTCCCCCCTCCCGGCGCTGGCGCTCACGCAGCGCACGCGGACGTACTGGTTCCTCGGGCTGCCGCTGCCCCGGCGCGTCGGAGAGACCGGCCACCTCTTCCTCGTCGGCTTCCGGCCGCCCGCGACGACGGCCGCGTTCGCGACCGCCGCCGCGGCGGTCGCGGTCGGCCTGGTCCTGCTCGCCGTCCGGGCCGACGCGGCCCAGCGGCGCGGGGCGCTCGTGGCCGGGGTCGTCGGCGTGGGCGCGGTCGCCGTGCCCGTCGGGCTGGCGCTGGCCGGGACGGACTACGTCAACGGGCGCAACCTCGTCGGGGCGCTCGTCCCGCTCCTGGTGGTCGTCGCGGCCGGGCTCGGCGCGCGCCGCGCGGGGATCCTCGGGGTCGCGGCGACGGCGGCGATCGTCGCGGCCTCCTTCTCGGTCCTCGACGCCGCCCGCGAGGACCGCGTCGCCCAGCGGCCCGGCTTCCGTCAGGTCGCGACGGTCATCGGGCCCGCGCACGGCCGGCGCGCGATCCTGCTCGACGGCAGCCGGACCTGGGCGCGCCCGCTCGGCGTCTACTTGCCGCGGACGTGGTGGATGCCGCGCCGCGGCGCCCCGGTGACCGAGGTCGACGTCGTCCGCCGCGAGCCGACGGCCCACGACTGCCCCGACGCGACGTGGTGGGGCGCGGCCTGCGACGTCGGTCCGCGGCCGCCGATCACGACGCCCCCCGCCCGCGGCTTCCGGGCCGCCGGCGTCTTCGACACCGCCGGCTTCGAGGTGCGCCGCTGGCGCTCCGCACGCCCCGTGCGGATCGTCCCGCTCCACGGGCGGCGCAGCCGCCTGCTGCTCACGCCGGTCCGGGAGCCGACGGAGCCCTGAGCGGGTCAGCGCCGCCGTGCGCGGTGCCGCGGCTCAAGCCGCGACGTCCGTGCGCCGACGTTGTCACCATGGACCACGTGACCGACCGCCTGCGCCCCGTCGCGCTGGTCCTCGCGCTCATCGGGACCGGCATCGCGGGCTACCTGACCTACGTCCACTACGCCGGGGTCTCCCCCGTCTGCGCCGTCGCCCACGGCTGCGAGAAGGTCCAGACGTCGGACTGGTCGAAGCTCGCCGGCGTCCCGGTCGCGCTGCTCGGCCTCGCAACCTACGCGCTCATCGTCGTCTCGCTGCTGTTCCGGCGCGAGGAGGCGGCGCTCGTCGCCGCCGCGCTGTCGCTGACCGGCTTCGGCTTCAGCGCCTACCTGACCTACCGCGAGCTCTTCACGATCGACGCGATCTGCATCTGGTGCGTCGCCAGCGCGGTCGTCATGACGCTGCTGGCCGTCGTCACGACGGTCCGCCTCCTGCGCGTGCCGGACGAGGCCTTCACGGCGTCCCGACGGCCGGCGGCGCCGGTCGCACCCCCTCAGCCCTCGTAGCGGGCGCGACGCTACCGAGAACGACTTGCACCAAGCGCGGGGTCGGTCTACGGTCGGCGGGTGCCGACGCCGATGCGAGCAGGCGCCCGATGGCCTCGGATCAAGGCGGCGCTGACGCCGGCCGAGTGGCGCCGGGCCGGCGCCCTGGCGGCCGCGGTCGTGGGCCTGCACGTCGTGGGCTTCGCGATCCTGCTGCTCGCCGTGGTGCCCCACCACTACGACCTCGGGACGAGCGGGGTCTTCGGCCTGGGCCTGGGGATGACGGCCTACACGCTCGGCCTGCGCCACGCGTTCGACGCCGACCACATCGGCGCGATCGACAGCACGACGCGCAAGCTCATGGGCGAGGGCCAGCGCCCCCTCAGCGTCGGCTTCTGGTTCTCCCTCGGGCACTCGACGATCGTCTTCGCGCTCGGCCTCCTCGTCGTGGTCGGCGTGCGCGGGCTCAGCGGGGCCGTGCGGGACGACGGCTCGACGCTGCACCAGGCGACGGGGCTCGTCGGCCCGCTCGTGTCGGGGTCGTTCCTGCTCCTCATCGGCCTGCTCAACCTGGCGCTCCTGCTCGGCGTCCTGCGCACGGTGCGGGCGATGCGCCGCGGCGCCTTCGACGAGGCCGAGCTGCAGGCGCAGCTCGACCGGCGGGGGGTCATGACGCGCTTCTACGGCCGCGCGACGCGCGCCGTGCGCCGGCCGTGGCAGATGTACCCGCTGGGCTGTCTGTTCGGCCTGGGCTTCGACACCGCGACCGAGGTGGCGCTGCTCGTCCTCGCAGGCGCGGGCGCGGCCGGCGGCCTGCCCTTCTACGCGATCCTGTGCCTGCCGATCCTCTTCGCCGCGGGCATGTCGCTCTTCGACACGCTCGACGGCGCGTTCATGAACTTCGCCTACGGCTGGGCCTTCTCGCGGCCGGTCCGCAAGGTCTTCTACAACCTCACCGTCACCGGGCTGTCGGTCGCCGTCGCGCTCGGCGTCGGGACGATCGAGCTGCTCTCCGTCCTCGCCCAGCACCTCGGGCTCAGCGGCGGGCTGTGGGACGTCGTCGCGGGCGTGGACCTCAACGTCGTCGGCTACGCGATCGTCGGCCTCTTCGTCGCGACCTGGGCGGTCGCCCTCGCGGTGTGGCGCTTCGGCCACGTCGAGGAGCGCTGGTCGGCGGGCCTGCAGGAGCTCTAGGCGCCCCGTGCCGCGCGCCGCGCAGACGCCCCCGCTCCCGTTCCGCGACCTCGAGGAGGTGGCCGCCGCGGTGCGGAAGGCCGGCGGGCGCCTGTCGGCGCCGCGGCGCCGGGTGCTCGAGGCGCTCTTCGCCGCCGAGGGCCCGGTGTCCGCCTCCTACCTCGCCGGCGGGCTGGGCGGCCGCGGGCCCGAGGTCGACCTCGCCTCGGTCTACCGCAGCCTCGAGCAGCTCGAGGAGCTCGGCGTCGTCCGCCACGTCCACGTCGGCCACGGCCCGGGGCTCTACGCGCTCGTCGGGGCCGGCGAGCGCGAGTACCTCGTCTGCGAGCGCTGCGACCGGGTGACGACGGTCGCGCCCGCGCAGCTCGACGAGGTGCGCGCGCTCGTCGAGCGGACCTTCGGCTATCGCGCGCGCTTCACCCACTTCCCCATCACCGGCCTGTGCCCCGCGTGCGCGGCGGAGGGCGACGCGCCCGGCGGCAGGCGAGCACGCCCACGAGCACAGCCACGGCGACTACGTCCACGCTCACCCCCACGCCCACGCCCACGGGCGCGGGCACGGCCACTAGGCGCCTCGCGTCCCTCAGTCCGTGCCCACGCGCAGCGCGGCGAGCGCGGCCTGGTCGAGCGGCGCGACGGGCAGTGGCCGCCGCGCGTCCGGGTCGACCAGGAGGGCGTCGAGCAGCAGGGCGCTGAAGCGCCGCCACGCGTCCGGGCGCACGGCGCGCGTGGCGTCGGCGGCGGCGCCGACCATCATCGTCATCACCGGCAGGTCGGTGACGCGGACGTCGCGGCGGACCACCCCGGCCCGCTGCGCGCGGCGCAGGAGCCTCCCGGCGATGGGCTGCATCCGCGCGCGGATCTCCTCGAAGCGATCGCCCTCGGCCGCGAGCACGAGGGTCCGCAGCGTGCGGTCGGCCGCGACGTGCTCGTGGACGCCGCCCAGGAAGGCGCGCAGGGCGTCGAGCGGGTCGGTCAGGGCGACGGCGCCCTCGGCGGTGGCGACGAGGGCGTCGAGTCGGTCCTCGAAGACCTCGTCCAGCAGGTCGTCCTTGGACGGGAAGCGGCGGTACGCCGTGCCCACGCCGACGCCGGCATGGCGGGCGATCTCGTCCAGGCCGACCTCGAGGCCCTTGGCCGCGAAGAGCTCACGGGCCGCGTCGAGGATGCGCCGGCGGTTGCGCTCCGCGTCGGCGCGCAGCGGCCGTGGCGTGGGAGCCGGATCAGGGGCCATGCGGACAGCGTAGCGAAGAAGTGGAGACATGCTCTCCGTTTCGTGCTACGGTCCCCCGGCACAACCGGAGAATACCTCTCCACTTCCAACCAGCTCCCGGAGCCGACATGCCCACCACCACCGCGACGAGCCACCCGATCCCCGGCGTCCACCACGCGCGTCGCTGGCTCATCCTCGGCGTCCTGGCCGTGGCGCAGCTCATGGTCGTCCTCGACGCGACGATCGTGAACATCGCCCTGCCCTCGGCCCAGGAGTCGCTCGGCTTCTCCGACGACAGCCGCCAGTGGGTCATCACGGCGTATGCGCTGGCCTTCGGCTCGCTGCTGCTGCTCGGCGGGCGCCTCGGCGATCTCCTCGGCCGCAAGCGGACCTTCATCGCCGGGCTGCTCGGCTTCGCGGTCGCGTCGGCCGTCGCCGGCGCGGCGGGGTCGTTCGGCGTGCTCGTCGGCGCCCGCGCCGCCCAGGGCGCCTTCGGGGCGCTGCTCGCGCCGTCCGCGCTCGCGCTGCTGTCCACGACCTTCACCGACCCGGCCGAGCGCGGCAAGGCGTTCGGGATCTACGGCGCCATCGCCGGCGCCGGCGGAGCCATCGGGCTCCTCCTCGGCGGCGTCCTCACCGAGGCCGCGAGCTGGCGCTGGTGCCTGTACGTGAACCTCCTCCTCGCCGTCCCCGCGGCGCTCGCGGCGATGCGCCTGCTCGTCACCGAGCGCTCCCCCGGGCACGCGCGCCTCGACCTCCCCGGGACGGTCACGGCCGTCGGTGGGCTCTTCGCCCTCGTGTACGGGTTCTCGCACGCCGAGTCGGCGGGCTGGACCGATCCCGTGACGCTCGGGGTGCTCGCCGCCGGCGCCGTCCTCCTGGCCACGTTCACGTGGGTCGAGCGGCGCGCCGCGCACCCGCTGCTGCCGCTGCGCGTCGTGCTCGACCGCAACCGCGGCGGCTCCTTCCTCGCGGTGGCCCTGGCCGGCGCCGGGATGTTCGGCGTCTTCCTGTTCCTGACGTACTACCTGCAGCAGACGCTCGGCTTCTCGCCGATCCAGACCGGCCTGGCGTTCCTCCCGATGATCGTCGGCGTCGTGGCGGCGTCGACGCTGTCGACCACGCGGCTGCTCCCGCGCACCGGCCCCAAGCCGCTCGTGACGGCCGGGATGCTGCTGGCCGCCACCGGCATGCTGCTGCTCACCGGCGTCGCGGTCGACTCGAGCTACGCGACGACGGTCCTGCCGGCGCTCGTCGTGGCCGGGCTCGGGTTCGGGCTCGTGCTGAGCCCCTCGATGAGCACGGGCACGCTCGGGGTCGACACCGCCGACGCGGGCGCCGCCTCGGCCATGATCAACACGAGCCAGCAGGTCGGCGGGTCGCTCGGCACGGCGCTGCTGAGCACGCTCGCGTCCAGCGCGGTGGCGAGCTCCATGGCCGGGCAGCGCCCCAGCAGCGAGGCCCTGGCGCAGGCGGCCGTCCACGGGTACACGACGGCGTTCTTCTGGTCGGCGGCGATCTTCGCCGTGGGCGCCGTCGTCTGCGGCTCGCTGCTGCGCCCCGGCGTCCAGGCGCAGGCGCGCCTCGCGCCGGACGCGGTCCCGGCGCTCGCCCACTGACGGCGCCTAGGACGCCGACGGCGCCGCGCGGCCCGCGCGGCGCCGTCGCGCCGCCCGGCGCCGTCCGGGCTTGTACACCGACAGCACGGTGGCCGTGGCGAGCGCCGCGACGTCCCAGGCGCCGGCGGCGACGAGCCGACCCTCGCCGCCGTGGCCGGCGAGCGCCGTGTCCAGCGCGGGCGAGATCCCGAGCGCGCCGACGACGATGACCGTGACGACGAGCAGCAGCTTGGCGGTGACCCACGGCGTGCGCAGGACCCCCCACTCAGAGCCCAACCCGAGCGTCAGGCCCGTCAGGAGCGCCGCGAAGCTCAGCGGGATGCCGAAGGCGAGCGCGAACATCTCGAGCACCCGGACGCAGGCATGGGCGAAGGCGGGGTCGTCGGTCGTCGCCGCCCTGAGGGCGACCGCCAGGAAGCCGGCCGAGTCGCCGAGCAGTCCGACGGACACCATGATGTGCGTCGTGAGCACCGCACGGCGGGCGGCCGGGGTGAGCCGCCGACCCTGGGGCGTCTTGCGGAGCATGAGCAGAACGATAGAGGTCTAACGCTTAGATGCCAAACCGTTCAGTCGACGCGCTGACCTTCGACCATGTCCAGATCGCCGCCCCGCCCGGATGCGAGGCGCACGCGCGCGCGTTCTACGGCGAGCTGCTCGGGCCGCCGGAGCTCCGCAAGCCGCCCGCGCTCGAGGCCGGCGGCCACGCCGTCCGCTGGGACGACGGGCTGCCGGGCGTCGCGCGCTTCTCCGTCGACGACCCCTTCGGCAACCGGCTGGAGGTCCTGGCCGGCGACGCCTGAGGTGGCATGGCGGGGGCAGGATTCGAACCTGCGAAGGCAGAGCCAACGGGTTTACAGCCCGTCCCCTTTGACCGCTCGGGAACCCCGCCGCGCGCCGCAATAGTAGAGGGCCGGCTCCCCAGCCGGCCCTCTGTCCTCTCCCTCTCCTCCGCGAGGAGCCTGTGTCGCGACGTCTACACGACGTCGCGCAGCCGCTGCGCCTCGGGCAGCGACTCGAGCTTCTTGAGCGTGTGGTTCTCGATCTGGCGGATGCGCTCGCGCGTGACGTTGAACGCCCGCCCGACCTCCTCCAGCGTGCGCGGCCGGCCGCCCGTCAGGCCGAAGCGCATCTCGATGACCTCGCGCTCGCGCTGGGGCAGCGCCGCCAGCGCACGGTGCACGTTCTCCTTGCGGAGGTTCTCCGAGGCGACCTCGAACGGCGACTCGGCCGCCTGGTCCTCGACGAAGTCGCCGAGCTCGGACTCCTCCTCCTCGCCGATCGGCTTCTCGAGCGAGATCGGCTGCTGGCTCATGCGCAGGATGTCGCGCACCTCGCGCACGCCGCACTCGAGATGGGCGGCGATCTCCTCCGGCGTCGGCTCGCGGCCGAGCTGCTGGACGAGCTGGCGCTCGACGTGGACGACCTTGTTGAGCTTCTCGACCATGTGGACCGGGATGCGGATCGTCCGGCCCTTGTCGGCGATCGCCCGCGTCACGGCCTGGCGGATCCACCACGTCGCGTAGGTCGAGAACTTGTAGCCGCGGCGGTAGTCGAACTTCTCGACCGCGCGGATGAGCCCGAGCGAGCCCTCCTGGATGAGGTCGAGGAACGTCAGGCCGCGCCCGAGGTAGCCCTTGGCGATCGACACGACCAGGCGCAGGTTGGCCTCGACCATGTGCGTCTTGGCCGCCATGTCGCCGCGCTCGATGCGCTTGGCCAGCGTCGACCTCCTGCGGCGGCCGTCAGCAGCGGCACGCGCCCGATCGAGCGCAGGTAGAGGCGCAGCGAGTCCAGGCTCGGCTCGACCGTGAGGTCGATCTCCGGCTTCTTCGGCGCGGCGGCGCCGGGCTGCTTGCGCGCCTCGGCGGCGGCTTCGACCTTCTGGGCCTCGCTCGTCGCGGGCCGGCCGTCGGCCCCGACGACGTCGATGCCCTGCTCGACGAGGTGGGCGTGCAGGTCCTGGACCTGCTCCTTGGTGACCTCGACCTCCTCGAGGGTCGAGGCGATCTGCTCGAAGGTCAGGACGCCTCGCTCCTGACCGTCGGTGATGAGCTGGCGCAGCTCGTCGAGCTCCCAGATGGGCGCTTCGTCGGCCAGCAGGACGTCGGCTTTGGTGCTCACTCCCCCGGATTCCCTCTGTCGCTCCCGTAAGCACTACGTGTGGTCCTGCGCTCGTCTTGCGGCATCCGCCGCCCGGGTGGCTGAGCCATGTCGTCCCGCGGCGCGTATCCCCGGGGGCTTCCAGCCGAAGTGCGTGTGTTCTAGCACAAGGACGCCAGGATCCCCACAAGCGCAGGACCATCGCAGGCGGGTCGCCCGTCTACCCTGACCGGAGATCCCATGGAGCCCAGCACCCTGCACCAGCCCGACGTCCAGGCCTCGCTGCCGTCGGTCCACGTCTCCCTGTCGCGCGTCGGCGTCACGAACGTCGAGAAGGTCATCCGCATCGGGGAGGCCGACGCGCCGCAGCTGTTCATGGCCAGGCTCGACTGCTTCGTCGACCTCGGCCCGCGCCAGAAGGGCGCGCACATGAGCCGCTTCGAGGAGGTCGTCAACGACGCGATCGGCGAGGTCCTGCTCGGCGAGAGCGGCTTCAAGGCCGAGGTCCTCGCGCAGAAGGTCGCCGAGCGCATCCGCGACCGCCAGGACGCGCTGCGGGCCGAGGTGACGATCGCCGCGCGCTACCCCGAGCACAAGCCCGCGCCCGTCTCCGGCATCCAGACGCAGGAGATCTACACGCTCTACGGCTCGGCGGTGGCGTCCGCGAAGGGCACGCGCCGGCTCGTCGGCGTCGCCGCGCAGGGCATCACCGCGTGCCCGTGCGCGCAGCAGCTCGTCGCCGGCAAGGCGCGCGTGCGCCTGCAGGACGAGGGCTTCGACGACGCGCAGATCGACCAGGTCCTCGAGGCCGTCCCCGTCGCCACGCACAACCAGCGCGGCCTGGGGACGCTGCACATCGGCTGCCCGGAGGACTGCGACACCGAGATCGAGGCGCAGACGCTGCTCGACATCGTCGAGGGGTCGATGTCGTCGCGAGATCTACGAGCTCATGAAGCGCTCCGACGAGGGCGCCGTCGTCGAGAAGGCCCACCGCCGCCCGCGCTTCGTCGAGGACTGCGTGCGCGAGGTGGTGCGCGGCGTCGTCGAGCGCTTCGGCGACCTGCAGGACGGGACGTTCGTCTCGGCCCGCCAGGAGAACCTCGAGACGATCCACCAGCACAACGTCGTGGCCGAGCGCTTCGGCCTGCTCGGCGAGCTGCGCCGCGAGCTCACGACCGGCGAGCACCTCGCGCACCACACGTCGATGCGCGAGTGGCTCGACGCGGCCGGGCGCTGAGCGGGCCTACGCGGCGGCGCGCCGGACGCAGGCGTCCAGCACGCCGCGCACCGGGTCGCGCTCGGTCAGCACGGTCGTGAAGGTCGACGTCTGCCGGTAGACGCGGAAGGACAGGTCCGGCGCGTCGAGCGGCGCGTCCTCGGGGGCGCTGATGACCAGGACCCGGTAGCCGGTCCCGCGCAGGAGCACGGCGCGGTCGTCGTGGAGCCGGTAGCGGCGGGCGACGCGCAGCGTGCCCGCGCGGATGTCCTCGCGGGCGACCTGCAGGCCCTCCTCGCCGAGCGCGCGGTGGGCGCCCTGGTCGACGGCGCACGCCTCGACGTCGCCGGGCGCGGTGTCGTGGCTCTTCGTGATCGCGAACACCCCCGCCGCCACGACGCCCGCCACCGCGAGCGCCAGCAGCGCGAGCAGCCACCTCACGCGGTGATGCGGTCGGCCGCCCGGCGCTCCTCGGCCTCGCGCAGCAGGCGGCGCAGCCCGAAGAAGTAGTCGATGCCGGAGATGACGGTGATGGCCACCGCGGCGTAGACGAGCGCGTCGACCCAGAGCGGCGTCGGGTCGAACGCGATGACGAAGAAGATCGCCGCGACCTGCACGATCGTCTTCGCCTTGCCCCACCAGTTCGCGGCGATGACGACGCCCTGCTGGGTCGCGTAGAGCCGGGTGACGGTGACGGCGAACTCGCGCGCGATGATGACCATCGCGACCCACGCCGGCCAGGCGGTCCAGGGAGACCAGGGCCAGCAGCGCCGCGATGATCAGCAGCTTGTCGGCGACGGGGTCCATGAGCTTGCCGAACGTCGTGATCGACGCCGCGCGAGCGCGCGAGGTGGCCGTCGACGGCGTCGGTCAGGAGGCCAGCGCGAAGGCGATCGCGGCCAGCAGGTCGCCGTGGTCGGTCCCGGCCAGCAGGGCGACGACGAGCACCGGCACCAGCAGGATGCGCAGGACCGTCAGCACGTTGGGCGCGTTGACCGGGAACACGCGCGCAGTATCCCCGCCGGGCGCCCCTGGTTACTGCAGGTCGACGGGCGACGGCCGTCCGGGACGACTGCGTCGCGCCGATCGAGGCGGCGACGACGAGCGCCGATGGCGACGAGGTCGGCCGCGCCGAGGTGCTGGCCGAGCACCACGAGGCCCGCGATCGCCGCGACGACCGGCTCGAGGCTCATGAGGACGCCGAAGAGGTGGGCGGGCATGCGCCGCAGCGCGACGGTCTCCAGCGAGTAGGGGATGACCGACGAGCAGCACGGCGACGCAGAGGCCGAGCGCGAGGATCTCGGGCGCCAGGAGGTCGCGTGCCGGCCTCCGCGACGCCGGGCACGATGCGGGATCGAGCGCGGCCACGAGCGGCGGCCAGCGCGAGCCCCTCGCCGCCGCGGAAGCGCCCGCGCGGCGCGCTGGGCGAGCAGGATGTAGGCGGCCCAGCAGGCGGCGGCGACGAGGACGAAGACCAGGCCGACCGGGTCGATGCCGTCGGCGCCGAAGGGGTCGGCCAGCAGGACGATGCCCGCGACCGCCAGCGCGATCCAGACGAAGTCCAGCCGCCGGCGCGACAGCGCGACCGCGACCGAGACCGGGCCGATGAACTCGATCGTCACCGCGACGCCGAGCGGGACGCGGTCGAGCGCCTCGTAGAACGAGAAGTTCATGAGCCCGAGCGCCAGGCCGAAGGCGACCACGAGCCGGCGGTCGGCCGCCCGCAGCCCGCGGATCGCCGGGCGCCAGAACAGCGCGAGGACGGCCGCGCTGAGCACGAGGCGCAGCATCGACGTGCCGGCCGGCCCGACGTCGTCGAACAGCGTCGCCGCCAGCGCGGCGCCGAACTGGACCGACGTCGCCCCCGTCAGCAGCAGCGCGACGGGCGGGACGCGGTCCGTCAGGGCTTCAGGCGCCGGCCGGTCCTGAACAGCCATGAGCTCCACGCGACCGCGCCGGCCGCCAGCGCCGCCGGTGACCGCCGAGCGAGAGCCACACGCTCACGTCGCTCGTGCCGAGGAAGCCGTACCGGACCGCGTTGAGGAGGAAGAAGATCGGGTTGACGTGGGACAGCTGCTCCCAGGGCGCCGGGCAGCAGGTCGACCGAGTAGAAGACGCCGCCGAGGAAGCTCAGCGGGAGGATCACGATGTTCTGGATGAAGGCGGACTGGTCCCAGCTCTTGGCGTAGATCCCGACGACGACGCCGAAGGCGGCGAAGAGCGTGAGCCCCAGGCCCATCGCGAGGACGAGCACGAGCGGCTCGCGCACGGGGACGTCGACGACGGCCAGGCTGGCCACCAGGAGCCCGCCGCCGATGAGCAGGGCGCGCACGACGCCGCCCAGCGACAAGCCGAGGTTGACCTCCCAGGGGCGCATCGGCGAGGCGAGGACGTCGTTGAGGTAGCGGTCGAAGCGGGCCTGGAAGACCGACGACGAGTTGTTCGCGTAGGCGGCCTGGATCATCGCCATCGTGATGAGGCCGGGGACGATGAAGACGTCGTAGGGCACGCCGTCGATCTGCCGGATGCGCCCGCCCAGCGACAGGCCGAAGACGGCGATGAAGAGGAACGACGAGAGGATCGGCGCGGCGACGGTCTGCGTCCAGAGCTTCAGGACGCGGGCCGTCTCGCGCCCGGTCAGCGCGGCCAGGCCGCGGCTCGGGATCGAGGGCACCGACACAGCCTAGGAGGCGCGGCATCTCCGGCCTGTGCCGCGCCGCCGAGCAGCATCGCTGGCCTCGCGAGCGCCAAAGTCGGAGTACGAACCCCGTCCCCATGGGCACTCGACTTCCTGCTACTGCCGCTCTAGATTGGCGAGCGTTGTCAAACGCACCACGTCACGGGGGCCGTGATGACGTGGCGGTCGTCATCCCCACCCGCAACCGGTGGCCGCTTCTGAGAACCGCGTTGGCCGGCGCCTTGGCGCAGCGTGGCGTGAACGTCCACGTCGTCGTCGTCGACGACGGGTCGTCCGACGGGACGTCCGCCCTGCTCGCCGCACTCGATGAGCCGCGGCTGACCGTGCTGCGCCAAGACGAGGGTCAGGGCGTCGCGGTGGCCCGGAACCGCGGGCTGGCCGAGGTGTCGGCCCCGTGGGTGGCGTTCCTCGACGACGACGACGTGTGGGCTCCTGGCCATCTGGCAGCGATGCTCGACGCGGTCCACGCTGCCGACGCCTGTTCCCGGCGCATCGGCCTCGTCTACAGCGGCCACGTCGAGGTCGACTGGGCTCGACGGGTGATCGGGATCTCCCGAGCCGTGCCGGTGGCCGGTGTCCCGGAGCACCTCGACCGGTTCAACCTGATCGGCGGCCCGTCGCGCGTCCTCCTGCGGACCGAAGCGGTCCGCGCCGCAGGTGGCTTCGACCCGACGTTCTCGACCGTCGCGGACTGGGACCTGTGGGTGCGGGTGACCGCCGAGTGGGAGCTCGCCGCCTGCGAGGAGCTGCTCGTCGGGTACATGCGCCACCCCGAAAGCATGAGCTTCGACGCCGACCGCCTGCTCGCGGAGATCGTGGCGATGCGCGAGAAGCACGGCTGGCAGCCCGCCGGTCCGTCCGGCCCGTGGCCCGGTGACACGCTCGCCTTCCACGTCGCCGTGACCTACCGGGCCGCGGGCCGCCGATTCGCGGCCGCGCGCTGGTACGTCCGCTCGTACGTGGCGCGGCGTGACCTCCGCGACCTCGCGCGCGCCATCGGCGTCGTGCTGGGCGAGCGCGCGATCCGCCGATCGGGACTGGGGCTGCGCGAGCGCCTGGAGCCGGACATCGGCGCCTGGCTTGAGGACGTGCGGCAAGCAGAGGACGAGTCCTCGGACGGACTGCCTTCGCCGGTGCGTCCCGGGCGCCGCCACATCCTCGTCGGCTGATCGGCCACGCCCTCGGCCACCAGGCCGGTGCTCGAGCTCGGGGTGATGTCGCCACGATCAGGACGCCATCGCCTTGACGTAGACGTCGGCGATCGTGGCCGCGTCGAACTCGTCCTTCAGGCCGGCCGCGGAGTCGCGGGCCACGAGGTGGCCGTCGCGGATGATGGCGATGTCCTCGCAGAGCTCCTCGGCCTCCTCGAGGTAGTGCGTCGTCAGGAGGATCGTCGTGCCCTCGGCGTGCAGCCGGCGGATGTAGTCCCAGAGCTCCAGGCGCAGCTCGAAGTCCACGCCGGCGGTGGGCTCGTCGAGGATGACCAGGCGCGGCTCGTGCATGAGCGCGCGGGCCAGCAGCAGGCGCCGGCGCATGCCGCCCGAGAGCTGCGGGGCGCGGACGTCGGCCTTCGCGCGCAGGTCGAAGACGTCCATCATCTCGCCGGCGCGGCGGCGCGCGGAGGCGCGGTCCATGCCGTAGTAGCCGCCGTGGTAGAGCAGCGTCTCCTCGACGTCGAGGAAGCGATCGAGGTTGATGTCCTGCTCGGCCAGGCCGATCATCCGCCGGGCCTCCACGGTGTGGTGCTCGGCGCCGAAGACGCGCAGTTCCCCGCGCGTCACGCGGATGAGGTTGCAGACGGCGCTGATGAGCGTCGTCTTGCCCGCGCCGTTGGGCCCGAGCAGGCCGAAGAAGGCGCCGTCGGGGACGGTGAGGTCGAAGTCTTCGAGGGCGAGGAGGCCGGAGTCGTAGCGCTTCGTCAGCCCCCGGAGCGCGAGGGCGGGCGGGGATGGCATCGGCGTTCGAGGGTATCCGTCGCGGATGCGACGACGCGTGCTCGGACAGGACGGCCTGCCGGCCTCGGCCCTCGGCCTGGGCTGCATGGGGATGAGCGAGTTCTACGGCGCGACCGACGAGGCCGAGTCGATCGCCACGATCCACCGCGCCCTCGAGCTCGGGGTGACGCTCCTCGACACCGCCGACATGTACGGCCATGGCGACAACGAGGAGCTCGTCGGCCGGGCGATCGACGGCCGCCGGGACGAGGTGGTCCTGGCCACGAAGTTCGGGGTGGTGCGCGATCGCGAGGACCCGCGGCGCCGCGGCATCAGCGGCCGGCCCGAGTACGTCCACCAGGCCATCGACGCCTCGCTGCGCCGCCTGGGGACCGACCACGTCGACCTCTACTTCCAGCACCGCGTCGATCCGGGCACGCCGATCGAGGAGACCGTCGGCGCCATGGGCGAGCTCGTCCAGGCGGGCAAGGTGCGCTTCCTCGGGCTCTCCGAGGCGGGCCCGGAGACGCTGCGCCGCGCGGTCGCCACCCACCCCATCGCGGCGCTGCAGAGCGAGCTGTCGCTGTGGACGCGCGACGTCGCGGAGGAGGTCCTCCCCGTCGCGCGGGAGCTCGGCGTGGGCCTCGTCGCGTACTCGCCGCTCGGGCGCGGGTTCCTCTCGGGCGCGATCAAGGCGGTCGAGGACCTCGACCCCGACGACTTCCGCCGCCACTCGCCGCGCTTCCAGGGCGAGAACTTCGAGCGCAACCTCGAGCTCCTGCGCCTCGTCGAGGAGCTCGCGGCCGAGAAGGGGTGCACGCCGGCGCAGCTCGCGCTGGCGTGGGTCCTGGCCCAGGGCGACGACGTCGTGCCGATCCCGGGCACGAAGCGTCGGTCGCGCCTGGAGGAGAACGTCGGCGCCCTGGAGGTCGAGCTCTCGGCGCAGGACCTGCGCCGGATCGACGACGCGCTGCCGGAGACCGCGGGCGACCGCTACGACGAGACGGGGATGCGCTCGGTCGGCCGCTAGCCGTCCGGCTCGGGGCACTAGGGTCAGAGCATGCCCCTCGTCCCCACCGTCATCGAGCGCACCGCCCGGGGCGAGCGCGAGTACGACCTCTTCTCGCGGCTGCTCAACGACCGGATCGTCTTCCTCGGCTCGGCCGTGGACGACCAGGTCGCGAACCTCATCGTCGCCCAGCTGCTCCACCTCGAGAGCGCCGACGCCGACAAGGACATCTCGATCTACATCAACTCGCCCGGCGGCTCGATCTACGCCGGGCTGGCGATCTACGACACGATGCAGTTCATCAAGCCCGACGTGGCGACGATCTGCTGCGGGATCGCCATGTCGATGGGCTCGCTGCTGCTCGCCGGCGGGGCGAAGGGCAAGCGCATGTCGCTGCCCAACAGCCGCATCCTCATCCACCAGCCGTCGGCCGGGTTCGAAGGGCAGTCGACGGACATCGAGATCCACGCCCGCGAGATCCTCAAGACCCGCGCGCGGATCGACGAGATCTACGCCCACCACACGGGCAAGCCGCTCGAGGAGGTCCACCGCGACATGGAGCGCGACCGGTTCTTCACGCCGGCCGACGCCGCGGACTACGGGCTGATCGACCGGGTCATCAGCCGCCATTGAGCGACGAGCCCGACCTGCTCGCGGTCGGCGAGCGCGTCGCGCTCGGCCCGCTGCGGATGGACCTGGCCGGCCACTACGCCCGGTGGACCAACCAGACCGAGGTCAAGGACGGGACGGGCGCGCTCGGGATCATGACCCCGGAGGCCGAGCGCGAATGGGTCGAGACGAAGCTGAAGGAGGGCGCGGCCCGGCGACCGGCCGTCGCCGGCTTCACCGTCTACGACCGCAGCGACCTGGCGCCGGTCGGCACGACCGCGCTCATGGGCATCGACCACCGTGACCGCACCGCCGAGTTCGGCATCTCGATGGGCGACCGGCGCGGGCGGGGGCTCGGCACGGACGCCGCGCGGCTCACGCTCGACTGGGCCTTCACGGTGCTGTCGCTGCACAACGTCGTGCTGCGCGCGCTCGACTGGAACCAGCAGGCCCTCGCGTCGTACCGCCGGGCCGGCTTCCGGGAGCTCGGGCGCCGGCGCGAGGCCGTCCTCTCGGGCGGCCGGCTCTGCGACGAGGTCTACATGGACGTGCTGGCGTCGGAGTTCACCGGCTCGGTGCTCGCGCCGCGCGGGACCGGCGCGCCGGACGGCGCCACCGGTCCCGCGGGCGACTGACGCTCAGCGCTCGGCGCGCGCCGCGACGGCCGTGTCGGGGTTGTCGGCGAAGACGCCGTCGACCCCCGCCGCGTAGAACGCGTCGTACTCGGCGAACGCGTCGCCGTAGGCGTTCGCGTCGGTCCCGCGGCGGGCCTCCAGCGGCAGGAACTGGTTCTCGTTGCGGAACGTGTAGGGGTGCACGACGAGCCCCGCGGCGTGGGCGTCGGCCACGAAGCGCGTGGGCGGCAGCGAGCGCCCCGCGGCGTCGCGCGGGATGACGTACTCCTTCGACGGGCCGACCCCGTCCGCGTAGGCGGCCACCGAGCGCAGGCCGGCGGCGGTGGCCAGGTCGCCGTAGGTCGTCGTGCCGCCGGCCGCCGTGACGTCGTACGGCTTCGTCGGCGCCGCGCCGTAGAGCAGGACGAGCGGGACACGGAGGCGCTGGCGCAGGAGCCGGAGGTTCGCGGTCTCGAAGGACTGCACGAAGACCGGCGAGCGGCGCGTGTCGAGGCCGTTGGCCCGCAGCGCCTGCACGAGCGGCCCCTCGAGCGGCAGCCCCTGCGTCCGGAACCACGTGGGGTGCTTCGTCTCGGGGTAGATCCCGATCGTCCGGTGCAGCTCGCGCGACAGCCGCCGCGCGAGGTCGATGACCTCCTGGAAGGTCGGGATCGGGTAGCGGCCGTCGTAGAGCGTGTTGCGCTGCCGCACCGCCGGGATGCGCTCCTTGGCCCGCAGCGTCCGCAGCTCGGCGAGCGTGAAGTCGGTCGTGAACCAGCCCGTCATCGCGACGCCGTCGATGACCTTCGTCGTCCGCCGCGCGGCGAACTCCGGGTGGTCGGCGACGTTCGTCGTGGCGCTGATCTCGGGCTCGTGGCGCGCGACGAGCTTGTGGTCCTTCGTCGAGACGAGGTCGGGCTCGATGAAGTCGGCGCCCATGCGCGCGGCCAGGGTGTAGCTCGCGAGCGTGTGCTCGGGCCGGTAGCCGGCGGAGCCGCGGTGGCCGATGACGACGGGCTCCCCGCCGGGGGTGGTCATGCCGTGTCCGGCGCGGTCGCCGCCGCCGGCACGGGACACGCCGGCGATCGCGGCGGCCAGGAGCAGGACGAGCGCCAGCGCGGCGCCGACGGCCCGCGGGACGTGCGAGGTGCGAAGGGACATGGGTGCGCAGCCAACCAGACCGCGGCCGTCGCGTGGGTCACCGGGCGGTGACCGGGAGCGAGGGGCGCCGCCGTCACAGCTCGGCGAGCTTCGCCCGCAGGTGGGCCAGCAGGGGGTCGGGGTCGTAGCTCGAGCCGGTGGCGTGCCGCAGCAGCTCGTCGGGCTCCAGCCGGCGGCCGTGGCGGTGGACGTGCTCGCCCAGCCAGTCGCGCAGCGGCGCCGTCTCCCCCGCCTCGAGCGACGCGTCGAGGTCGGGCAGGTCGGCACGCGCGGCCTGCCACAGCTGCGCGGCCGCGATCGTGCCGAGCGCGTAGGTCGGGAAGTAGCCGAGCTCCCCGAACGCCCAGTGGATGTCCTGCAGCGCGCCGCGGCGGTCGTCCGGCACGGTGACGCCGAGGAGGCGGCGCATCCCCTCGTCCCACGCCGCCGGGACGTCGGCCACCGCGAGGTCGCCCTCGATGAGCGCCACCTCGAGCTCGAAGCGGAGGATGACGTGCAGCGGGTAGGTGAACTCGTCGGCCTCGGTGCGGATGAGCGACGGGCGCACCGCGTTGACCGCGCGCAGGAACCCGTCGAGCCCGTGGTCGCGCAGCGCGGGGAACAGGTCCTGGGCGCGCGGCAGCCAGCGCACCCAGAACGGGCGGCTGCGCCCGACGAAGTTCTCCCACAGCCGGCTCTGGGACTCGTGGATCCCGAGCGAGACCCCCGTGCCGAGCCCCGTGCGGACGAGCGCCGGGTCCGACTGGCGCTCGTAGAGCCCGTGGCCGACCTCGTGGAGCACGGCGAAGAGCCCGTTGAGGTCGTCCTGGGCGAAGCGGCTCGTCACGCGGATGTCGGTCGGCGCGACCGACTGCGCGAACGGGTGCACGGCGTCGTCCAGGCGCCAGTGGGCCTCGTCGAAGCCCATCGCGGCGGCCATCTCCAGCGCCAGGACGCGCTGCTCGCGCACGGCGAAGGGCCCCTCGAGCTCGGGCGGGGGCTGGGCGGCGGCGTCGTCGCGCAGCTCGCCGAGCCCGGACTCCAGGCGCCCGAAGAGGTCCCGCAGCACCGCGGTCGTCATGCCGGGCTCGTAGGTCTCCAGGAGCGCGTCGTAGGGGTGCTCGGCCGGGTGGCAGGCGGCGAGCTGGCGCCGCAGGGCGACGTGGCGCTCCAGGTACGGCGCGAAGGACGCCCAGTCGCTCTCGGCCCGCGCGCGCTGCCAGACGGGCAGCGCCTCGGACCCGGCGAGCGAGATCGCCGTGGTCAGGTCGCTCGGGACGCGCCGGGTGCGCTCGACGTCGTAGCGCAGGACGCGCAGGAGGTCGACGCGGACGTCGTCCGCGGGCAGCTCGCGCTCGGCCCACGGGTCGAGCTCGTCGAGGAGCTCGAGCAGCCCGTCGTCGGTCGTCCGCTCGTGCGCCAGGCGCGTGAGCGTCGCCAGGACCTCGCCGCGCGGCTCCGCCCCGCCGGGCGGCATCATCGTCTGCTGGTCCCAGCCCAGGAGGTGGCCGGCGGCGTTGAGGTCGTCGAGCTCGGCCACCCGTGCGAGCAGCGCGGCCCACCGCGCCTGGACCTCGGGCGGCGCGTCCGGGACCTCAGGCGACGGCATGCTCGATGCGCCCCAGGCCCTCGATCTCGATGCGCACGACGTCGCCCGCGGTCAGGAACCGCGGCGGGTCGAGCGCCATGCCGACGCCGCTCGGCGTCCCGGTCAGGATCAGGTCGCCGGGCAGCAGCGTGATCGTCTCGGCCAGGAAGGCGACGAGCTCCGCGATGCCGAACACGAGGTCGCTCGTCCGGGCGTCCTGGCGCAGCTCGCCGTTGACCCAGGTGCGCAGCGCGAGGTCCTCGGGGTCCGGGACCTCGTCCGCCGTCGTCACCCAGGGCCCGAACGGGCACGAGGTGTCGAAGCCCTTCGCGCGCGTCCACTGCGACTCGCGGCCCTGGAGGTCGCGGGCGCTGACGTCGTCGGCCACGACGAAGCCGGCCACCTGGCCGCCGACGCCCAGCACGACCCCGAGCTCGCCCTCGTAGTCCAGGCGGCGCACGACGGCCGGGCAGCGGACCGGGCCCCCGGGCGGCGCCACGGAGGTCGTGAGCTTCGTGAAGACGATCGGGACCTCGGGCGGCTCGCGCCCGGTCTCGGCCGCGTGGGCGCGGTAGTTCAGGCCGATGCCGAAGATCGCCCGCGGGACGTGCGGCGCCAGGAGCGTCACCTCGGCCAGCGGGAGCGCAGGGCCCGTCGCCGGGCTGCGATCGCCGGAGGCGAGGCGGTCCAGGACGGTGCCGCCGTCGGCGAAGGCGACGACCTCCTCGCCGCGCACCTCGCCGCTCTGCGGGGCGCCGCCCCCGGGCGCCAGGAAGGTCGCGAGCTTCACCGGCGCAACGCTACGCGTCGCGGGCCAGCTCGCGCAGCGCGGCCCGGATGACGTCGTCGCGCTCGCGCGCCTCCGCGTCGGTCCACCGCCACGGGACGCCGCCCTCCAGCGCGAAGCGCGGCTGGAGGTGGTCCTGCACCAGGTCGACCTCGAGGGCGACGGCGGCCACGCGGTCCGACGCCGCCATCGGCTCCTGGACGACCGTGGCCCGCCCCTGGGCGGTGCAGGCGACGCCCGCCGCCATGAGCGTCAGCGCGCAGCGCGGGTCGGTGCGCAGCCGCGCCAGCGACTCACGCCGCCGGGCCAGCGCGAGCAGGATGCGGCGGTCGCCGGCGCGAACGCCGGTCGAGACGGGGATCGCGTGGGGCGACCCGCCGCCGGTCGACAGGATCGCGACCGTGCCGTCGTCCCAGTGCGGCAGCGCGTCGAGCGTGTGCGCGCCCGCCACGGCTCAGGCCGCGGCCTGGCCGACGACCCCGGCCGGGGCGACCGAGGTGCGCCGGGCGCGCGGGCGCGGCGTGCGGGCGGCGTGCAGCTCGATGAAGGCCCGCAGGTCGTCGGGGCGCTCGCGCTGGGGGTGATGGCCCATCCCGGCCCAGACCTCGACGTGCGCCTGCGGCAGCGCGCGGCGCAGCGCATCGACGTGCCCGATCGGGACGAGCCCGTCGCGCTCACCCCAGAGGACCGCGACCGGCCCGCCATAGTCGAGCCGGCGGTGCGCGAACCCGCGGGGGGAGCGGCCGGCCGCCGCGACGGCCTCGGTGGCGGCGCGGACGCCGGGCGCGGACCGGAAGGCGCTCCGGCGCAGGCGCCCCATGAGGTCGCGCGAGGGCAGCCGGCGGTGCGCGACGAACGTCGCGTAGCCGGCGGTGACGTGGAGCGGGCTGACGAGCGCGAAGGGCAGCGCCGCCTGGGCGAGCTGGACGACGCCCGGCAGCGCGAGCGCCTCGGCGAGCCGCACGTGGCCGAAGCCGATCGGCGCCAGGAGCGCGAGGCCCCCCACGAGGTCGGTCCGCTCGGCCACCGCCGCGGCGACGGCGCCGCCGAGCGAGTGGCCGACGAGCGTCGACCCCTCCAGGCGCATCCGCCCGAGGGCCGACGCGACGTCGTCGGCGTAGGCGCCGATCCGGGCCCGCGTGGGCGGGTCCGAGCCGCCGAAGCCGGGGAGGTCGATCGCGATGCACGGCCGCCGCGTGTCGGCGGCGAGCCGGGCCCACCCGGTCGAGTCGTCGAGGAGGCCGTGGAGGAGGATCAGCGGCCGTCCGCGGCCCGGCCACGACCGGACCCGCAGCCGGCGCCCGTCCGGCAGCGGCACGTGCCGCACCAGGTGCTGGAGCTCCTCCAAGGCGCCGTGGAGTGTGCCCGAAGGTGCGGCGGAGCGCCAGGGCCCTACGAAGACCGGGCGCGCTTGCGGCGCTCGCGCGCCCGGGTCGCGCGGTCGCGCTGGGCGGCGGTCGCCGGCGCGGACGGCTTGTCGTCGCGCGCCTTGAGGAACTTCGCCCGCTCCTCGTCCGTCATCTTGCGCACGGACAGGGAGCCGTCGTCGATCTGCTCCTGCATGCGGTCGAGCTTCGCCTGTCGCCAGGCCTCCTCACGCTCGCGCTGCGTCTTCGGGGGCATGTCCCCTAGGATACCCGCCTCGCGCGCGCGGGAAGCCCGGCGTCCGTCTGGCGCGGGGGATCCCGCGCCTTCCTGCGGCTCGATGTCGCGGCTCTAGCGGCCTTCCACCCGGTCCTGCCCGGTGGTGAAGCGCTCCTCGTCGCGGTCGAGCTGGTCGTCGGCCAGGCCGCGCTCGTGGAGCTCGGCGCGGGACTCGTGCAGCTCGGCCTCGGCCCGGGACTCCTGGGCGTGGGCCTGTGCGGCTCGCGCCTCGGACTCGGCGTGGCGGGCCTGCAGCTCGCGCTCCTCGGCCTCGGTGCGGTGGCGGTCGGCGACGTCGCGGCGGCGGCCCTCCAGCCGGCGCTCCTCGGCCTTGGCCTTCATGCGCGGACGCAGCAGCGCCAGCGCGATGAGCACCAGCACGGCGACGATGACGACGATGATGATCGCGGTCTTCACGACAGCTCCTCTCCAGGGATTCGGAGAGCGAGCTACCCCGTCCGGCGCCGCCGCTACCGCGGCTGAGGGCGCCGGGCCGCCCGGCGGCTACCCCGCCTGGGGGGCGGCGAGGCGCTGCGCCTGGCGCTCCGGGGCGATCCGCACGACGTTCCAGACGAGCCCGAGGCGCTCCATCCCGGCGATGACCCACCCGGAGGGGTCGAGCTCCGTGCGGCGCAGGCCGTGCGTCGCCGAGCGCGGGAAGGCGTGGTGGTTGTGGTGCCAGGCCTCGCCGAAGCTCGGGAGCGCCAGCCAGAAGACGTTGCGCGACTCGTCCTCGGTCGCGAAGCGCCGCGTGCCGAAGAAGTGGCAGACGGAGTTGATCGACCACGTCACGTGGTGCAGGAGGAAGATCCGCACGAGCCCGCCCCACAGCAGGCCCGTGAGCGCGCCGCGCCACTCCAGCCCGGACAGGACGAAGCCCAGCAGGGCGGGGAGGGCGAGCCCGGCCAGGACGATGGTCACGAACGACTTGTGGATGCGCCGCATGCCCGGGTCCTCCATGAGGTCCGGGGCGTACTTCATGCGGCGCGCCTGCCCGTGCTCGCTGAAGAGCCAGCCGATGTGCGCGTGGTAGAGCCCGCGCAGGACGCCGCCCACCCCGTCCCCGTGGCCGTGCGGGGAGTGCGGGTCGCCCTCCTCGTCGGTGTGGGCGTGGTGCTTGCGGTGGTCGGCGACCCAGTTGATGACCGGACCCTGCACGGCCATCGACCCGAGCGTGGCGAAGGCGTACTCGACCCGCTTGGAGGTCTGGAAGGCGCGGTGGGTGAGCATCCGGTGGAAGCCGATCGTCACGCCGAAGCCGGTCAGGAGGTACATGATCGCGAGCACCCCGAGGTCGGTCCAGCCGACGACCTGGTTCCAGAGCAGGAGCACCGCCGCCCAGAAGGCGACGAAGGGGACGATCACGGCGCCGATGTTCGAGATGCGGGCGGTCCTGGTCATGACGTTGGAGGCTACGGCTGGATTCCGTGCGCTCTTCGCTCGATCAGCATGAGAAGGCGTGCCATTCTTGTGGCTTGAGCACAACTGACGGAAGCCTGCCGCCCGCGCTCGCCGGGGCGCTGCGGCCGACGCTGGAGGACCTCGCGCGGCACACGATCGCCGCGATCGGCCGCGAGGTGCCCGACTACGCGCGGCCGCTGGAGGGCCCGTTCGGGCGGGCGCTGCGGCTCGGCGTCGAGCGGGCGCTCACGCGCTTCGTCGACGAGGTCGAGGCGGGTGGGGCGACGGAGGGCGGCCCGTCCGACATCTACGTGGCGCTCGGCCGCGCCGAGCAGCGCGCGGGCCGGACGCTCGACGCGCTCCTGGCCGCCTACCGGCTCGGCGCGCGCCTGGCCTGGGAGCGCTTCAGCGCCGCCGGCGAGGCGGCCGGGTTCGCCCCGGCCACGCTCTACGACCTGGCCGGGGCGATCTTCAGCTACATCGACGCGATCAGCGCGGAGTCGGTGGCCGGCTTCACGCAGGAGCAGGAGCACGTCGCCGGCCAGCGCCAGCGCCGTCGCCGCGCCCTCGCGCTCCTGCTCGCCCGCGACGACGTGCCGGCGGCCGAGGTCGACGACGTCGCCGCGCTGGCGGGCTGGCGGCGCCCGGCGCGCGTCGCGGCCCTCGTGGCCGGGGGCGGCGCCGGGGCGCGCGAGCCGGACGCCGACCGTCTGGCCGCCCGTCTCGGGCCCGAGGCCGTGGCGGCCGTCGACGACGGGCTCGTCGTCGCCTTCCTGGCCGATCCGGACGCTCCGGGGCGGCGGGCGCAGGTCGCGGCGGCCGTGGACGGGCGGGCCGCGGTGCTGGGCCCGGCGGTGGCCGTCGAGGCCGCCGCGCGGTCGCTGCGGCGCGCGCGGGCCGCCCACGCGCTGCTCGTGGCGGGGCGGCTGCCGGCCGAGGGGCTGACGGTCGCCGACGAGCACCTGCCTGCCCTCCTGCTGCACGGCGCGGACCCGCACGCGGCGACCGATCTGGCCGCGCGCGTCCTGGCGCCGCTCGACGCGCTCGGGGCGGGACCGCGCGCGCGGATGCACGCGACCCTGCGGGCCTGGGTCGACCAGCCGGGGCAGGTCCAGCGGATGGCGGGCGCCCTGCACGTCCACCCGCAGACGGTGCGCTACCGCCTGGGGCAGCTGCGCGACCTGCTCGGGGACGCGCTCGACGACGCCGATGCGCGCTTCGCGTTCGCGCTTGCGCTGCGGGCGCGGGAGGCGGAGCCCGCGCGGGCGTCCGGCGGAGCGCCGGGGCCGGGCGGAGGGGCTAGCCGCGCAGCTCGCCGTGCAGGCGGGCGCGCAGGCGGGCGATCTCGATGACGGCCGAACCCACGTAGGCGTGGTGCGTCGCCGTGATCTCCTCGTGCAGGTCGGCCATGTAGGCCGGGTCGTCGGCGAGGGTCGTGCCGAGCGCGAGCGCGTGCTCCTGGTGCAGGAGGTCGAGGTGCTCGCGGAGGTCTGTGGCGGTCTGGGCGGTCATCGCGGTTCTGGTGGAGACAACTCCCCCTTCGCCATGGAGTTACGCATTCCGCGTAGGAACGGGTGTTGCGATTGGTTAGCGCCGTGTCAACCCCCGCGTGCAGCCCGCGACGCGGCGGCCGCGCGGGCCAGCATCCCGGGCCGGTCGGCGGCCAGCACGTAGCCCCCCGACACGAGCCGCCGCAGGGCCCGGTCGAAGCGCGCGACGTACCGCGCCTGGGACCCGCGGGCGGCCACGGCGGCGGGCGGGAACGGCGTGAAGCCGCCGGAGTTCCCGCACACCGCGCCGCTGCTCGTCGTCACCGACGGCGACAGCGACGCGGGCTCCAGGCGCCCGAGCGGCAGGTCGACCTCCGGGAAGCGCACGCCGCCGACGGGCTGGCCGTCGGCGTCGGTGCGCGGCACCGGGACCCGCACGCCGGGCAGCGCGTTGAAGGACGGCGAGGGCGGGGGCTGCCCCCCGAGGCGGAAGCGGCGCGGGCGCGGCGGGCGGCCGCGGGCGACGCCGCGCACCAGCGCGCGCAGGTAGGGCTCGTAGCGCAGCGGGTTGAGCGGCACGGGGACGCCGCCGTTGCAGCGCAGCCCCGCGAAGACGACGGCGGGCGGGAAGCTCTGGTGCGGCGAGGGCCAGTCGTAGCGCAGCACCCCGCGCGGCGGGCGCCGCGCGTCCGTGAGCCCGGCCCGCAGCCGGTGGAAGTCGGTGAGGTTCGCGACGTCGACGAGGAGCGGGTCGGTGCGCGGCCGGCGCAGGAGGCGACGGTAGGGCAGCGGGCGCCCGTCGGGGCGCAGGTACGGATCCTGGGGGCCGGCGCCGGCCAGGCGGTTGATGGCCATCCAGTTGCCGTTCCCGTCGACCGTGATCGCCCGGTCGTAGGCGCGACCGCCGCCGGCCAGGGCGTTGAAGCCCTCGGCCAGGAAGGTGTCGACGAAGAACGCCCCCTGGCTGACCCCGGCGAGCGCCCGCCGGGGGTAGCCGCGGCCGAGGGCGCGGCCCACGTCGCGCACGACGACCTCGCCCGCGCCCTGCGCCGTCGCCGGGACCCCGGCGGCGAGGCCCGTCTGCCACTGGACCCGCGCGTAGGCCACGCGCAGCCGGCGCAGCACCCGGCCCGTGGCGGCCGGGTGGCGGGCCGTGGAGGGGGCGCCGGTCACCGTCGGCTCGAACCCGGTCAGCGCGCCGAGCAGCAGCGGGCTGCCGCGGTTCTCGGCCTCGACGAGGAGCATCCGCGGCCGCGGCGCGCGGGCGCCGCGGCGCGGGCGCAGCACCTCGAACTCCGCGTCGTACCGCACCCCGCCGGCGGGCAGGCCGCGCACCGGCTCGCCACCGGCGACGACGCCGTGCGCGACGCCGAGGACCCGCTCGTAGCCCCCGGCGAGCGCCTGGCGGCCGCGGACCTCCAGCCGCGTCACGCGCGAGCGCGCCCCGGGCGCCGCGTCGGGGCCGTGGACGTGCGCCGCGGCCGTGGGGACGGCGTGCGGGGCCCGGGCGCTCGCCGGGGCGGCGAACGCCAGGGCGAGCGCCGTCGCCGTCGCCGCCGTCGTCGTCCACCGCCGTCGCCGGTCGCGCACGGCGCGACCCTACCCGCCCCCTTCTTCAGCGACCCTTAGGTTCGCCCTGCCAGAGTCTGCCCCGATGCGCATCCTGGTCGTCGACGACGAACCCGCCGTCCGGTCGGCCCTGGACCGGGCGCTGCGCCTGGAGCGCTACGACGTCGAGGTGGCCGCCGACGGGCGCGCGGCGCTCGACGCGCTGGCCGAGCGCCGGCCCGACGCCGTGGTGCTCGACGTCGCCATGCCGGGCGTCGACGGGCTCGAGGTGACCCGCCGGCTGCGGGCCGCGGGCGAGCGCGTGCCGGTGCTCCTGCTCACCGCGCGCGACGCCGTCGACGACCGCGTCGCGGGCCTCGACGCGGGCGCCGACGACTACCTCGTCAAGCCCTTCGCCCTGCGCGAGCTGCACGCGCGCCTGCGCGCGCTCCTGCGCCGCGCCGGGCCGGGGCTCGACGGCGGGGCGCTGCGCTTCGCCGACCTCGCGCTCGACCCGTCCACGCGCGAGGTCCACCGCGGCGCCCGTCCGATCGAGCTCACGCGCACGGAGTTCCTGCTGCTCGAGCTCTTCCTCGCCCACCCGCGCCAGGTCCTCGGCCGCGCGCAGATCTTCGACCACCTGTGGGGCTACGACCCCGGCCCGACCTCGAACGCCCTCGCCGTGTACGTCGGCTACCTGCGCCGCAAGACCGAGGAGGGCGGCGAGCCGCGCCTCCTGCACACCGTGCGCGGCGTGGGGTACGTCCTGCGCGAGGGCTGACGTGCGCCTGTCGCTGCGTGGCCGCATCACCTCGGCGAGCGCCGTCATCGTCGCGGCGACGCTGCTGCTGGGCTCGATCGTCGCCTTCGTGGCCGTGCGCGCCACGCTCCGCGGCCAGGTCGACGACCAGCTCTGGGCGCAGGCCCACGGCGTGCAGCGCGTGGCGGACGACCTCAGCGGCCTGGGGGGTCCGGTCCGCATCCCGGTCCCGCCGCCGCGCCAGGGCGGCCCGGGCAGCTACGTCCAGGCCGTCGCGCCGTCGGGCCAGGCGATCCGCCTCGACCGCGACCCCGACCGCGGCGTCCTGATCCCGGTGACCGCGACGGACCGCGCGATCGCGGGCGGGCAGCGCGGGGCGCAGCTCGCGGACCGCCACGGCGACGACGGGCACCTGCGCGTGCTGACGGTGCCGCTCGCCGGCGGCGGGGCGGTGCAGGTCGCGCGCCCGCTGGCCTCCGTCGACGCCGTCCTGCGGTCGCTGCGGTGGGTCCTGGCCCTGCTCGTCGTGGGCGGGACGGCGCTGGCGGCGGCGCTGACCCGGCTCTCCGCCCGCGGGCTGGTGGCGCCGATCGCCGACGTCACCGAGGCCGCCGGGCACATCGAGGCCACGGGCGACCTCGGGCGCCGGCTGGCCGTCACCGGCGACGACGAGGTCGCCCGGATGGCCGAGCGCTTCAACGCGATGCTCGACGCGCTCGCGCGCTCCAACGGCGCGCTGGCGGCGTCGCTCGAGCGCCAGCGCCGGCTCGTGGCCGACGCGTCGCACGAGCTGCGCACGCCCGTGACCAGCCTGCGGACGAACCTCGAGGTCCTGCGGGGGTCGGCCGCCGAGCTGCCGGAGGCCGACCGCCGGGCGCTGCTCGACGACCTCGAGGCCCAGGCCGAGGAGCTCGGCGTCCTCGTGGGCGACCTCATGGAGCTCGCGCGCGAGGGCGACGCGGCGGCGACCGCCGCCCTCCAGGACGACGTGCGCCTCGACGAGGTCGTCGCCGAGGCGCTCGACCGCGCGCGGCGCCACCATCCGCAGGCGACCTGGACGGCGAGCCTCGAGCCCGCGCTCGTCCGCGCCGCGCCCGAGCGCCTCGGCCGGGCCGTGAACAACGTGCTCGACAACGCCGCCACCCACGGCGGCGGCGAGGTCGAGGTCGTGGTGCGCGGCGGCGAGCTGCGGGTCCGCGACCGCGGCCCAGGGGTCGCCGCCGACGAGCTGCCGTTCGTCTTCGACCGGTTCTGGCGCGGGGCGCGGTCCCGGGGGCGGGCGGGGACCGGGCTGGGGCTCGCGATCGTCGAGCAGGTCGCCGTGGCCGCCGGCGGCAGCGTCGAGGCCCGGGCCGCCGAGGGCGGCGGCCTGGAGGTCGTGCTGCGGCTCCCGAGCTCGGCGAAGGGGTCGCTGTGGGCGGCGGCGGACGAGGGCGCGGCATCCCCACCCGCCGCGGCGCCTGGCAGCATCCGCGGTGGATGACGCGCCCGCACCGGCTGCTCCTCCCCGTCCTGCTCCGCGCCACCGCGCGGGAGGGCGCGCACGCCGAGGCCGCCCGTCGCGTGCTGCTCTGGCTCCTCCTCGCGCGCATGCTCGCCGACGCCGGCCACGCCGGGCCGCCGCACGCCCGCGCTGCGCCCGCCGCGACGCGTCACCGCGCGCCGGGAACGCCGGGCGCGCCACGACGCGCTGGCAGGGCGGCGCCCGCGCGGCTAGGGCCAAGGCCGCCTCGCGGCCGCCTGCTCGGCCCTGACCCACGCCGCGGGCTAGCCCGCGAGGTCGAGCGCGGCGCCGACGATCGTCTCCGCGTCGAGGCCGTGGTGGCGGTAGAGGTCCGCGATGTCGCCCGACTGCCCGAACTCCGTGACGCCGAGGCAGGCGACCGGCACGCCGTGGACGGCGGCCAGGAAGCCCAGCGAGTGCGGGTGGCCGTCCAGCACCGTGACGAGCGGGCGCGGCGCGGCGAAGAGCCGGCCCAGGATCGCGTCGTCGCCGTCGCGCAGCCCCCAGCGCGCCTGCAGCGCGCGGAAGACGAGGTCGGGGCTCGTGAGGACGACGACCTCGGCGCCGCCGAGCTCCTCCGCGGCCGCGAGCGCCTCGGGGACGACCGCGCCCACGCAGACGATGCCGACACCGACCGCCCCCGGCCGGGCCGGCCGCAGGACGTAGCCGCCGGCGAGCACGTCCTCCCGCCGGCCGGGCGACGGCTCGCCGGCGAGCGCCTGGTCGAGCGGCCGGGTGGAGAGCCGGAAGTACGACGCGGTCCCGTCGGGGCGGCCGAGCCGGCCGAGGGCGTGCAGGAAGGCCCACTCGAAGTCCTGGGTGAAGGCGGGCTCCCAGCTCACGCACCCGGGCTGCTCGATGCCGATCGAGGGGGTCACGACGGACTGGTGGGCGCCGCCCTCCGGGCCGAGGGTCACCCCGCTCGGCGTCCCGACGAGGATCGACTGGCCGCCCGCGTAGATCCCGAACGACCACGGCTCGTGCGCGCGCGTCACGAACGGGTCGTAGATCGTCCCGACGGGCAGGAGCGGCTCGCCGTCGCGCGACCACGTGGCCCCGAGCTCTCCCAGCAGGCCGACGAGGTTGACCTCGGCGATCCCGAGCTCGACGTGGCGGCCGTGCTCGTCCTCGCGCCAGCGCACGAGCGTCTCGCGGTCGTCGGCGAACCAGTCGATCCGCTCGCCGAGGGACCAGATGCCGGCGCGGTTGATCCAGCCGCCGAGGTTCGTCGACGTCCCCACGTCCGGCGACACGGTCACGACGCGCGCCGCCACCTCGGGCGCCTCGTGCACGAGGTCGAGCAGCAGGCGCCCCAGCGCCTGCTGGGTCGAGCCCGAGCCGGTGTGCCGTCGCGTCGTCTGCGCGGGCACCGCGGGCGGCTCGCGCGGCGGGACCGGCGCGCGGGCCAGGCGCGCGGCGGCGGCCGCGCACAGCTCGGCCTCGGCGCTGCCCTCGGCGAACCCCCGCCACGGGTCCTCCGGGTCGGTCCCCAGCGCGGCGGCGAGCTCCCCGAGCTGGGGCTCGGTCAGCAGCGCGGAGTGGTTGCTCGGGTGGCCCTCGGTGGGCAGCCGCCAGCCCTTGATCGTGTAGGCGAAGACGACCGACGGGCGGTCGGCGACCGCGTCCGTCGCCCGGTAGGCCTCGAGCAGCGCGCCGAGGTCGTGGCCGCCGAGGTCGCGCAGCGCGGCGAGCAGCGCCGCGTCGTCGAGGTCGGCGATCGCGCGGGCGATCGCGGCGTCGCCCGCCGGCAGCCGCTCGCGCACTTCGCCCGCGTCGGCGCGCAGCAGCCGCTGGTACTCCTCGTTGCCCATGGCGTCGACGCGGGCGAGCACCGCCTCGCCGAGCGCGCGCAGGCGACGGCCGTACTTCACCGTCTCCACGTGCCAGCCGGCGGCCGTGAACATGTCGGCCAGGCGCCCCGCCGCGATGTCCGGGACGACGCGGTCGAGCGACTGGCGGTTGAGGTCGACGACCCACAGGACCTCGCCCAGGCGCGGCACCATCGGGTCGGCCACGGCCTCCCAGACCGCGCCCTCGTCGAGCTCGGCGTCGCCGAGCAGCGCGATCTGGCGCCCGCCGACCGGCACCTCGACGTGCCCGGCCAGGTAGCGGTGCGCCACCGCCCCCCAGATCGTCGCCGTCGCCCCGATGCCGACCGACCCCGTCGAGTAGTCGACCGGGTCGGGGTCCTTCGTCCGCGACGGGTAGGACTGCAGGCCGCCGAACTCGCGCAGGCGCTCGAGGTAGGAGGGGTCGAGCCGGCCGAGCAGCACGTTGATCGCGTGGAGCACCGGCGAGGCGTGCGGCTTGACCGACACGCGGTCCGGCGCCTGCAGGTGCGCGAACCACAACGCGGTCATGAGGGACACCATCGACGCACTCGAGGCCTGGTGCCCGCCGACCTTGATGCCCGACGGGTTGGGCCGGACGTGGTTGGCGTGGTGGACCATGGCGGTCGCCAGCCACAGCACCCGCCGCTGCACGGCGTCGAGGACCGCGAGGTCCTCGCGCCGCTCAGCCGCCGGCGTCGTCGTCATCGTCGCCGACCAGACGGATCGAGCAGATGATCATCGGCTCCTCCTCCGTCAGGCGCCAGCCGGGCTCGCCGATGAGCATCGCGATCTCGTCACGGCAGCGGTCGTAGAAGGCGCGCTGCTGGCCGCGCCACTCGGCCACCGAGCGCGCGCCCGCGCTCTCGGCGGTGACGACCGCCTCGTCGATCTCGTCGAAGGGCATGACCGCCACGCGCGTGACCTCGACGACGGCCCGGCGGTGCCCGTGGTGGTCCATGATCGGGAGCTGCTGGCCGATGCGGGGCGCGCCGCCCTCGAGCTCGCACTCGCGCATGAGCGAGACGGTGACCGTCTTGCGCCCCGCCAGGATCTCGCCGATGAGGTGCTCGCCGAGGCCGTCGTCGCCCTCGTGGCCGAACTCCAGGAACGGCTCACGGGCGTCGCGCCAGGGCGCGAGCGGCACGGTGGCCGTCAGCATCGTCCCGGCGCCCTCCGGGCTGTCGACGTCGAGCGTGCCGCCCAGCGCGTGGAGCCGGTCGGCGAGGCCGAGCAGGCCGGAGCCGGACTCCGGCAGCGCGCCCCCGCGGCCGTCGTCGCGGACGGTGGCGACGGCCTCGGTCGCCTGCTGGGCCACGGCGATGTCGACGCGCGCCGCGCCCGCGTACTTCTGCGCGTTCGTCAGCGCCTCGGCGACGAGGTAGTAGATCGTCAGCTCGACCGGCTCGGGCAGCCGGCGCTCCGGCAGCGCGGCGAGGCGCACCTCGAGCGGCGAGCGGGCGGCCAGCGCCTCGAGCGCGACGCGCAGGCCGCGCTCGCTGAGGCCCGCCGGGTGCAGGCCGCGGGCGAGCTCGCGCAGCTCGCCCGAGGCGAGCTGGGCCTGCTCGGCCGCGCCGTCGAGGAGCTCGGCCGCGGCGTCGGGCAGGTCGCCGGCCTTGCGTCGCGCGAGCCCGATGAGGTGGCCGAGCGCGACGAGCCGCTGCTGGGCGCCGTCGTGGAGGTCGCGCCCGATGCGCCGGCGCTCCTCGTCGGCGGCCTGCATGACGCGCGACCGCGAGGCGACGACCTCGAGCTCGCGCTCGCGCAGGGCGAGCTGGTGGCGGCGGCGCTCGAGCTCCGCCGACGCGCGGGAGGCGAAGATGCGGAGGTCCTCGAGCTCGCGCGGGGTCGCGCGCAGCGCGTGCGCCGACTGGACGCCGACGTGGCCGAGGCGGCGGCCGTCGGAGCCGCGCAGGGCGACCGCGAGGTAGCCGCGGAGCCCGTAGCGCGCGACGAACTCGTCCTCGGGGAAGCGCTGGGTGGCGTCGTCCTCGAGCAGGACCGCGTCGGCGCCCTCGACGAGCTCGCAGGGCGTGCCGGCCAGCTCGAACTCGAGGCCCTCGGGGAGCTCGACGCCGTGGCGCCAGGAGGCGAGGATCCGCGCCCGCTCGCCGTCGGCGTCGACGACCTCCGCGACGAACGCGACCTCGGCGTCGAAGGCCTCGGCCAGGTGCCGCACGAGCGAGCGGAAGAAGGCGTCGCCCACCACGCCCGACGTGCCCGCGGCCAGCAGGCGCAGGAGGTCGCGGTCGTCCCCCGGGGCGACCGGGCTGCCGGCCGTGCCGGCGGTGCTGGCGGGGCGGACGACGGTCAGGCGACGGATGGTAGACGGCGCGCAGGCCGCTGCGGCCGAGGAGCGTGCGGCGGTCCCGCGCGCGCAGGGCGGCTACCGTGGGCGGCGGTGCGCCGCCCCCTGGTCCTCGTGCTCGCGCTGCTGGCCGTCGCCGTGACGGCCTGCGGGTCGTCGTCCTCCGCGCAGGATGCGGGGACCGTGGCCGAGGGGCGCACGTCCAAGCCGCCGTGGCCGATCGAGCCCGCGACGGTCGCCGCCCGGATCGAGGAGCTGGGGCTGCCGCACCCGGGCAAGGAGGAGTTCCACCTGCACGCGCTCCTGCACCTCTACGACGACGGCCTGCTCGTCCCCGTGGCCGCGAACATCGGCATCGACGAGCGCCGCAAGATCGAGGCCGGGCTGCACACGCACGACGCGACCGGCGTCATCCACCTCGAGGCCGACAAGCCGTTCCGCGCCACGCTGGGCGACTTCTTCCGGCTCTGGGGCGTGCGCCTGTCGAAGACCGCGATCGGCGGCCTCGAGGGCGACGTGCACGCCTACCTCAACGGCCGCAAGCTCGGCGACCCGGCGGCCCACGTGCTCGGCAAGGACGACAACATCGTGCTCGCCCTGGGCGACCCCGGCTCGTTCCCGGTGCGGCCCGATCCGCGCGCGCTGCTCGTCGCCAACGGCGAGGCCAAGGGCAAGTCGTCCTGCCGGACGAAGGGCGGCGAGACGCAGGGCGACGGCTGCTCCATCGAGCAGCCCTAGGGCGGGTACGGTCGCAGCATGGCCGCGACCTTCGTCCTGCAGCTCCCCGTCGACGGCGCGCTGGACCTCGCGCTGCGCGCCGACCCGCCGCCGAGCGTGGCGGACGGGACCGTCGCGCTCGACGCGTCGCCGGCCGACGACCACGGGCGCCTCGAGCGTCCCGCCGTCGGCGAGGTGGTCCTGGGCCTCCCGTCGCCCGAGGCGATCCGGCGCCAGGCCGACGACGTCCGCCGCGCCCTGCACCTGGCCGGCGCCGGCGTGCAGCCGCTCGTCATCGAGATCCAGGCCGCCTCCGAGCTGCGGGAGGAGGAGCTCGCCCCGCTCGTCGCCGCCGCCCGGCAGGCCGACCGGCCGGTGATCGTGCGGGTGCTCGGGGACGGGTGAGCGTGGACCGTGCGGGGCCGGGCGCCCGCCCTGCTGCTCGTCGCGGTCGTCGCGACGGCCGCGCTGGGCGCCTGCGGCGACGACCGCTCGCGGCGCAGCGCGCCGGCCGCGACGGGGCCGCTGCCACCCTCCGGCCACGCCTACCGCGCGCTCGACGCGCGCGACCGGCTGGCGGTCGCCGAGCGCTGCCGGGCGCGGGCCGCGGCGGCGACGCACGGCCTGGCCGCCGGCCAGCTCCGGGCGGTCGACGCGGGCGCGCTGCGCGACCAGCTCGACACCGCCTACACCGCCGTGGCCCGGCAGGGGCGCCCCGTCGCCCGGGTCTGCGCGCGCGTGCTGCCCTTCGTGACGCCCGGGCTGGCCGTGACGGTCGACGGGACCGACGACGCCGGGGACGGCACGTTCAGCGTCGAGACGGAGTCGACGCGGCCGCTGACCATCCGGGGCCGCGCGGGCGGCGCGCACGGCGGTCACGTGACGGTCGTCCGCGACGGCCGGCGGCTGGCGGTCGTCCCGATCGGGGCCGACGGCCGCTTCTCGACGCGGCCGCTGCGGCTGCGCCACGTGGCCGACAACACCTTCACGGTCACGATCGCCGCCCCTCCGGCGGCACTGCGCGCGGTGCTCGTCAGCGCGATCTGCCTCGACTGCCTGGCCGGGGCCGCGCCCGCGCGCTCGTAGCGGGCGTCCCGGCGCGCCATCATGGGGCGCGATGAGCACGCCGACCCCCGAAGCGACCCTCCCCCCCGGCCTCCGCCTCGGCCCCGTCCACCTGCGCGTGGCGAACCTCGACCGCGCGCTGGCCTGGTACACGACGGCGCTCGGGCTCCAGGTCCTCCGCCGCGAGGGCCACGAGGCCGCGCTCGGGACCGCGGACGGCGAGGACGTCGTCGTCCTGCACGAGGACCCCGACGCCCGGCCCGCCGGCCGCCACAGCGGCCTCTACCACTACGCCCTGCTGTACCCCTCGCGCGAGGAGCTGGCCCGCGCCGCCGTCCGCCTGAGCGTCACCGGCACGCCGGTCGACGGCGCGTCGGACCACGAGACGCACGAGGCCATCTACCTGCCCGACGCGGACGGCAACGGCATCGAGCTGGCCGCCGACCGGCCGCGGGAGGCGTGGCCGCCGTCGCTCGGCTACGCGGGCGGCCCGCAGCCCCTCGACGTCGAGGACCTCCTCTCGACCGTCGCGGGCGAGGAGCCGGCCACCGAGGCGGCCCCGGGCCTGCGCGTCGGGCACGTGCACCTGCACGTCGGCGACCTCGAGCGCGGCCTGCGCTTCTACCGCGACCTGCTCGGCTTCGACGTCATGGCGCTCCTGCCCAGCGCCGCCTTCGTCGCCGCCGGCGGCTACCACCACCACCTCGGCTTCAACACCTGGCAGGGCGCGGGCGCGCCGCCCGTCCCCGCCGGCGTCGTCGGCCTCGAGCACTGGACGCTCGTGCTGCCGGGCACGGCCGACGTCGCCGCGCTCCGGGCGCGCGTGGAGGCCGCGGGCGTCCCGGTGGAGGACCGCGGGGACGGCGCCTTCCTCGTCCGCGACCCGTGGTCGATCCCCCTGCTCGTCACGGCCGGCGAGGAGGACGCGTGAGCCCCGGCCCGCAGGGCCCGATGGTCCCGCGCGAGCCGCCCGCCGCGGACCCGATCGACCCGGGCGTGCGCGTCGGCCACGTGCACCTGCGGACGGCCGACATCGACCGGGTCCGGGCCTTCTACGTCGACCTGCTCGGCTTCGACGTCGTCATGGAGGCGCGCGACGTGCCGGGCTGGGGCACGACCGGCGACCTCCTCTTCGTCTCCGCGGGCGGCTACCACCACCACCTCGGGTTCAACACCTGGAAGTCGGCCGGTGGCGGTCCGCAGCCCGACGGGGTCGCGGGCCTGCACCACGTCGCGTTGAACTGGCCGACACGGGAGTCCTTCGCGGCCGTCGTGCGGCGCCTGGTCGACGCGGGCGTGCCGATCCGGCAGGCCAGCGACCACGGCACCCACCTCGCGGTGTACCTCTCCGATCCCGACGGCAACGACCTCGAGTTCGCCTGGGACCGACCGACGGAGGAGTGGCCGCTCGACGACGACGGGCACCTCGCGGCCGTCTTCGGCGACCTCGACGTCGACGCGCTGCTGGCCGAGGCCGCCTAGCGACGCGGCGGTCGCGGCGGGCGGCGCCCCGGCGGTCGCGGCGGCCGGCGCCGCCGGGGTCGCCGCAGCCCGCGCTCAGCCCCGACGCCGCGCGGCGTCGAGCGCCTGCTGCAGCGACGAGCGGTAGCTCTCGCTCGTGTAGGTGGCGCCGGTCACGACGTCGATGTCGGCGCTCTGCGCGCGCAGGGCCTCGCGCCGCAGGATCGGCTCGGCCCGCGCGTTGAGCGCCTGCGTGCGCGCGCCGACGCCGCTCAGCGCGACGGTCTCCACGCGCGTGAGCTCGCGGCCGGTGAGGGTCACGGCCACCTGGATGTTCGAGAACGGCGTCGCGACCGCCGGGCCGGTCGCGCGCCGGACGCGCCCGCCGCGGGCCGCCGCCGAGGGCCGGCGCGCGCTGACCCGCCGTGGCTCGCCCTCCGCCTCGGTCCCCGGGCCGGCCGGGACCGGCAGCTGCAGCGCGCCGGTCGGGGCCCGGGGCGTCGCCGGCCGCGGCCGCACCGCCGCGAGCAGGCCCGCCACCGCGGCCGCCGCGACGACCGCCGGGACCGCGCGGCGCACCGGGCGTCCTGCACGCTCGCGCACCGAGCTCGCGACGCCCCGGGAGCCGGAACCACGGTGGCCTCTCACCCGAAGGCCTCGCTGATGATGTGCCGCGCCGGGACGCCCGCGCGGCGCAGGCCGGCGCTCACCGCCGTCGTCATGCCGGGCGGCCCGCACACGAAGACGTCGCGCGCGGCGATGTCGGGGACGAGCCGGCGCAGCTCGGCGGGCCCGAGCAGGTCGGGGCCGTCGCCGAGGAGGTAGTGCACCTCGACCCCGCGCTCGCGCGCCAATGCGTCGAGCTCGGGGCCGAAGAGCACGTCGCCCGCCGCCCCCGCGCGGTAGAGGAGCGTGATCTCGCCCGGCGCGCCCTCGAGGTCCTGCAGGAGCGCGCGCAGCGGGGCGATGCCGACGCCGCCGGCGATGAGCGCCACGCGGGGCCGGCGCCGCGCCGCGGCGGTGAGCTCGCCGCACGGGCCCTCGACGAGCACGCGCGTGCCGGGACGGATGGCGGCGACCTTGCCCGTGAAGTCGCCGCTGCCCTTGACCGTCACCCGCAGCCGGCGCCCGTCGGGCGCCTCCGAGAGCGAGAACGGGTGCGCCTCGCGCCAGAGCCCCGGCGCCAGGAACCGCCAGTGGAAGAACTGCCCGGCCTCGGCGCCGAGGCGGTCGAGGCCCACGCCGCCGACCTCGAGGGAGACGACGCCCGGCGCCTCGGCCACGACCCGGCGGACGTGCAGCCGGTGGCGCCGGGAGACGGCGACCGGCAGCGCCACGCGCAGGCCGACGAGGGCGGCCAGGGCGAGCACGTGGAGGCCGATCCACGCCGCCCGCGCGACGGGCTGGTGCTGGAACTCGTGCCCCGTGGTGAGCTGGTGGGCGAAGGCCAGCGCCACGGCGACGTAGGCGAGCAGGTGGACGCCGTGCCAGGTCCGGTGCGACAGGCGCCGGCGCACGACGGGCGCCGACGTGGCCACCACCACGAGCAGCAGCACGAGGCCGCCCGCCGCCGGGAGCATCCACGGGTAGTCGCCGAGCAGCGTCCGCAGCTCGGCGATGGGGCCGACCCCGTCCTGGAGGGCGTACCCCGCCGTGATGAGCGCCGCGTGGGCGAGGACGAGGGCCAGCACGGCGATCCCGCCCACGCGGTGGGCGCGGGCGACGCGCCGGGCGCCGAGCGCCCGGTCGACGAGCGGGATGCGGGCGAGCAGCAGCACCTCGACGAGCGCGAGGTAGCCGCCGGCCATCCCGGCCACCCGGCCGAGGCTCGTCAGCAGCCCGGCCGTGTCGTGCACCTCGCGCACGCCGCCCTCGCGCCACCAGAGGCCGACGGCGAGGGCCAGCCCGGCCGCGGCGAGCACGCCGAGGTCCCAGCCGGTGGGCGCCCGCCGGGAGCGGGCCGAGGTGCGCGCGACGGCGGCGATGGCGGGTGGTCTACCGCCCGCGGCGGGCGGCCTCAACCGCCGGCCGGCGCGTCCGCCGGCGCCCGGCGCCTCAGTCCAGGCCGGCCACGAACGCCCGCACCGCCTCCGCGGTCGCCGCGTCCGCCGGGAAGAACGACTCGATCGAGAGCTCGGCGAGGGTGATGTCCGTGGCGGTCCCGAACGTCGTCATCGTGCTCAGGAAGGACAGGACGGCCCCGCCGGCGCGCAGCTGCAGCGGCACCGCGACCTCGCCCGCGGCCCAGGCCTCCTCGCCCACGCGCGCGGGCCGCCCGCCCGGGAGCGCGGAGAGCTCGTCGAAGAGCGCCGCCAGGGCGGGGTCGCCCGTCGAGACGACCTGGCGGCCGAGGCGGTCGAGCAGGTGCGCGCGCCACTGCGGCAGGTTCGCGATGCGCGGCGCGACGCCGTCCGGGTGCAGGCTGGCGCGCAGGACGTTGACGGGCGGCTCCAGGAGCTCGGGCGCCACGCCGTCGGTGAGGAGCGCGACGGCGCGGTTGCCGGCGACCATGCCCCAGTGGCGGTCGACGACGACCGCCGGGTAGGGCTCGTGGCCGCGCAGGACGAGCTCGAGCGTCGCGCGGACGCCCTCCATCTCGGGCTCCTCGAGCCCGCGCTGGCCGAAGACGGGCGCGTAGCCGCCGGCCAGCAGCAGCGCGTTGCGGTCGCGCAGCGGCACGTCGAGCTGCTCGGCGAGGTGGAGGACCATGTCGGCGCTCGGCCGCGAGCGCCCCGTCTCGACGAAGCTCAGGTGCCGGGCCGACACGCCCGCCTCGAGCGCGAGGTCGAGCTGGCTCAGGCGCCGGCGCCGACGCCACTCCCGCAGGAGCGCGCCGACGCGGGAGGGCGGGGCGTCGACCGGGGGCATGGATGCGACGCTACCGCCGCGCCCGCCGCCCGACGCCTACCTCGGAGGTCATCGACGGGCCTCCCGCGGTCGGATGTCCTGTGCGCCATGACCGACATCACCACCACCGTCGACCGCTACCTCGCGGCCTTCAACGAGACCGACGCCGAGCGCCGCCGCGCGCTCGTGGCCGAGGTGTTCACCGAGGACGCGGGCTACGTCGACCCGCTCATGACCGGCGCCGGCCGGGACGGCATCGCCGCGATGATCGCGGGGGCCCAGCAGCAGTTCCCCGGCCACCGCTTCGAGCTGGCCGACGGCCCCGACGCCCACCACGACCGCGTCCGCTTCTCGTGGCACCTCGTCGCCGACGGCGGGACGCGCATCGCGACGGGCCTCGACGTCGCGCTCGTCGCCGACGACGGTCGCCTGCGCTCGGTGACGGGCTTCCTGGAGCCCGCGGCCTGAGGACGCCCCGGGGGTCAGCGCGGCAGCGTGAAGCGGAAGGCGCTGCCGCCGCCCTCGGCCGGCTCGACCCAGATCCTCCCGCCGTGCGCCTCGACGACGCGGCGCGAGACCGCCAGCCCGATGCCGTTCCCGGCCGCCTCCGCGCCGGAGCGCGCGAACATCCCGAAGATCCGGTCGGCGTCCTCGGGCGGCACCCCGACGCCCCGGTCGCGCACGCTGACGACCCAGTCGCCGTCCTGGTCGCAGGCCTCGACGGTGATGTGGGCCGGCGCGGCACCACGGAACTTCGCGGCGTTCCCGACGAGGTTCTGGAGCACCCGGCGCAGCAGGCCCGCGTCGCCGCCGACCTCGGGGAGGTCGCGCACCTCGAGCGTCGCCTGCGCCTCCGCCAGCCGGGCGCGGAGGTCCTGCTCGACCTCGGTCATGAGCACCGCGAGGTCGACGCGGTCGCGGCGGACCTCGCCGGCCCGGGCGTACTCGAGCACCCCGTCGACGAGCTGGCGCGCGCGCCCCACGCTCTCGCGCAGCAGCCGCAGCGCCTCTGGGTCGGGCCGCTCGTCGCGGCGGCGCTCGAGGAGCGTCACGAGGACCGCCATCGCCGCGATCGGCTCGCTGAGGTCGTGCGCGACGGCGTGGGCGTAGCCCCGGAGCTCGGCCTCGGTGCGGCGCTGCGCGGTGACGTCGTCGAGCAGGACGACGAGCCCGTCGCCGAGCTTGGCCGTGCGCCGCAGGAGCGTGCCGCGGGCGTAGCCGACCGCGAAGGGCGTGTCGAAGGAGATCTCGTCGACGAGCGGCTCACCCGTCTCGCAGACGCGGGCGTAGACGTCGAAGCTCCCGTCCTCGCGCATCTGCGGGAGCGCCTCGAGCAGCGTGAAGCGGCCGCGCATGCTCTCCGGGAAGCGGAAGAGCCGCAGGATGGCCGGGTTGCCGTAGCCGAACTCGAAGTCGACGATCGTGCCGGCGTCGTCGCGGATCGCCCACAGGAGCCCGACCGGCTGCGGTGACGCGTGCCACACCGCGCGCATGACGGCCGAGCCCTGGCGGCCGAGCAGCGCATCGAGCGTGTGGTCCTCGTCGGGCGCGGCGGCCACGGCGGGGTCGGGCATCCCGCGCAGCATACGTGCGCGCTCTGGCGACTCCGCTTCGCGCGCAGGGGCGTACCGTCAGGGACCTCGCCCACGACGCCCGACCCGGATCCCGCATGCTCCGCCGCCTCTCCACCTCCCGCCTCGTCCTCCTCGTCGCGCTCGCCTGCGCCGTCCTCGGCGGCGGCACCGCCCTGGCCGCCGGCGCGCTCGGCGGCTCGGACCCCAAGCCGCCCGCCAGGCCGCTGGCCGTCGCCCTGCACGACGCGCTGGCGGCCAAGCCCGTGGCCGGCGTCACCGCGCGCATCACGTTCGTCAACCGGCTCATCGACGGCTCGGGCGCCGGCGCCGGCCGCGCGCCGCTGCTCGCCGGGGCCGAGGGCCGGCTGTGGGCCGCGCCCGACGGGCGCTTCCGCCTCGAGCTGCAGTCCGACGCGGGCGACGCGCAGATCACCGGCGACGGGCGCACCATCGCGCTCTACGACGCGACGACGAACAGCGGCTACCGCGTCACGCTCCCGCAGGACGCCGCCGACGCCGGGACGAAGGACCGCCACGGCGTCCCGACGGTCGCCGCCATCACGCGGTTCCTGGGCCGCGTGATGGGCCGCGCCGACCTCTCCGGCGCCCGGCCCACGACCGTCGCCGGCCGCCCGGCCTACACCGTGCGCATCGCCCCGAAGCACGACGGCGGGCTCATCGGCGCGGCGGAGCTCGCCTGGGACGCCGATCACGGCACGCCGCTGCGCGCGGCGATCTACGCCGCCGGCGCGGCCAAGCCCGTGCTCGAGCTCGCGGCGACCGACATCTCCTACGGGGAGGTCGACGCGGCCGCGCTCGGCGTCGGCGCCCCGCGCGGCGCGAAGATGACGACGATCGACCTCGGCGACGCGGGGCACCGCGACCACGGCCGCTCGCACCCGCCCGTGCGCGGCACGCGCGCCGTCGCGGCGCGCCTCCCGTTCGGACTGAGCGCGCCGGCGCGGCTCGCCGGGCGCGCCCGTCACGGGGTGCGGCTCGTCGGCTCGGGCACGAACCCGGGCGCGCTCGTGACCTACGGCGACGGCCTCGGCGGCCTCGCCGTCCTGGAGCAGCGCGCGAAGGGCTCGCTGCGCGACGGCGGGACCGCCGGCCTGCCGCTCCCCGAGGTCGCGCTGGCCGGCGGCGGACGCGGCGTGGAGCTCGCCACGGCGCTCGGCACGGTCCTGCGCTTCGACCGCGGGGGCGTGCGCTACACGGTCATCGGGTCGGTGCCGCCGGCCGCCGCCGAGGCCGCGGCCAGGGCGCTCTAGACCGTGCGCGACGCCGCGCCGGTCGAGGCCCGTGGCCTGGTCAAGCGCTACGACGACGTCGTGGCCGTCGGCGGCGTGGACCTCACGGTGCAGGCCGGGGACGTCTACGGCTACCTCGGGCCCAACGGCGCGGGCAAGACCACGGTGCTGCGCATGCTGCTCGGGCTCATCACCCCGACCGCCGGGGAGGTGCGCCTCTTCGGGCGCGACCCGCTCGTGCACGGCGCGAGCGCGCTCGACGGCGTGGCCGGCTTCGTCGAGTCGCCGCGCTTCTACCCCTACCTGACGGGCCGCAAGAACCTGGAGCTGCTGGCCGCCCTCGACGGCGGCGACGCGGCGCGGCGCATCGACGAGGTGCTCGACGTGGTCGAGCTCACCGAGCGCCAGCGGCACAAGGTGGGTGGGTACTCGCACGGCATGCGCCAGCGGCTCGGCGTCGCGGCGGCCCTGCTGCGCGATCCGAAGCTGCTCCTGCTCGACGAGCCCGCCACCGGGCTGGACCCGGCCGGCATGCGCGACATGCGCGCGCTCGTCGCCCGGCTGTCGCTCAGCGGGACGACCGTGCTCCTCTCGAGCCACCTGCTCACCGAGGTCGAGGAGCTCTGCAACCGGGTGGCGATCGTCCGCGCCGGCCTCGTCGTCTTCGAGGGCGCGCTGGACGACCTCAAGCGCACGGCCGGGGGCGAGTGGCGGCTGCGCACGACCGACGACGCCCGCGCGGTCGGCATCCTGCGCGCGCAGCGCGGCATCGACGGCATCCGCGAGGACCCGCTCGAGCTGCGCTTCGAGGCCACCGAGGAGGCGGCCGCCCAGCTGTCGGTCGCGCTCGTCGAGGGCGGCGTGGCGATCCGGGCCCTCGCGCCGCACAGCGCCACGCTCGAGGACCTCTTCTTCCGCCTCACCGAGGGCGACGCCGCCGCCGGCGGGCCCGATCGGACCGAGGGCCCGGACCTCACCGACCGCGCGCCGGCGGCCTGATGGTCGCCCTGCGCACGGTCTACCGCTGGGAGCTGCGCAAGCTCGTCGCGCAGAAGCGCACCTACCTGGGCCTCGGCGCGGCCGTGGCCGTCCCGATCATCTTCGTCGTCGCGCTCGCGCTGCAGTCCGGGCAGCCGGACGACGTCGCCTTCGGGCGCTACGTGCGCCAGTCGGGGCTGGCCGTCCCGCCCGTGATCCTCATCTTCGGGTCCTACTGGCTCTTCCCGCTGATCACCGCGCTCGTGGCCGGCGACATCGTCGCCGCCGAGGACCACAACGGGACGCTGAAGACGATCCTGACCCGCTCGGTCGGGCGGGGGCGGATCTTCGCGGCGAAGGTCCTGGCCGCGATGACCTATGCGCTCGTGGCGCTCCTCGCCATGGGCCTCACGGCGCTGATCGCCGGCGTCCTGAAGTCCGGGTTCCACCCGCTCGTGACGCTCTCGGGGACGACCGTGAGCGCGGGTCGGGCGCTCACGCTGCTCGGCGCGAGCCTCGCCGTCTACGCGCTGCCGCTGGCCGCGGTGGCGGCGATCGCGCTCCTGCTCTCCACCGTCACGCACAACTCGGCGGCCGCCGTCGTCGGCGCCCTGATGATCAGCCTGCTGCTGCAGCTCGTGCTCATCATCCCGGGCCTCGGCGACCTCGAGCCGTACCTCCTGCCCACGCAGTTCACCGCGTGGCAGGGCTTCCTGCGCGAGCCGATCGACTACGCCCCCGTGGTGCGGGCCGTCTGGGTCTGCGCGCTCTACGCGCTGCCGTGCCTCGCGCTGGCGGCGCTGTCGTTCCTGCGCCGCGACGTCGCCGGCGGCTGACGGCGCACCGGCTCAGGCGCCGGCCAGGGCGAGGACCAGCGGGTGCAGCGGGCCGGCGCCGGCCAGGCGCAGCTGCGCGCCGACGGTCGCCAGCGTCCACCCGGACAGGCGCAGGTCGTCCACGAGCAGCCCGGGGCCCTCGGGCGGCGCGGCGGTCACGCGGAACTGCCCGCGGACGTTGGCGACCTGCTGGGCCGAGTTGGCCATCTCGCGCTGGGGCGGGTTGTCGCCCGTGCGCTCCAGGAGCTCGACGCACGGCAGCCCGAGCCGGCCGGCGAGCCGGGCCGCGAGGTCGGGGACGAGCATGCCGGTGCGCCGCGACGGCACCGCCGTGACCCAGCGCGGCGGCGGCGACGGCGCCCAGCCGCGCACCGCCTCGGCCAGGCCGTCGACGAGCTCGTCGTCGAAGCGCCCGGCGGCGCGGCCCTCGCGCACGAGCGGGTCCCAGGCCCCGTCGCCGGCGCGGCCGAGGGCGCGGCCCTCCTCGAGCTGCAGCTCGGGGCCGAGGCGCTTGCCCGGCCCGTCGGCGGTCCGCGGCGTCTGGCGGCGCACGGAGAGGACGACCGGGCGCGACCGCAGCGCGCGGCCCGCGCGCTGGACGAGCGCCTCGTCCAGGGCGCCCGCGAAGCGCGGCCCCGCGCACACCGAGCACCGGCCGCACGGCTCGGCCGAGGGGTCGTCGAGCTCGGCCTGCAGCGCGAGCATGAGGCAGCGCCCGTCCGCGCCGTAGGCGCGCATCGCGGCCTGCTCGTCGCGGCGCAGCGCGGTGACCGCGCGGTAGCGCTCGGCGTCGTAGGTCCACGGCGCGCCGGTCGCGCGCCAGCCCGAGCCCTCCCGCCGCACGGCGCCCTCGACGTCCAGGACCTTCAGCAGCCCTTCCAGCCGGGCACGCCCGAGGTTGACGTCGGCCTGCAGCGCCGGGAGCGTCGTCGCGCCGTCGGCGGCCAGGAGGCCGAGCACGCGGTCGACGAGGTCCCGCGCGGGGAACGCGGTGTCGATGAAGAAGTCCTGGATCGCGCGGTCCTCCGCGCCGCGCAGCAGGACCACGTGCGCCTCCTCGACGCCGCGCCCGGCGCGGCCCACCTGCTGGTAGTACGCGATGGCCGACGAGGGCGCCTGGAAGTGGACGACGAAGCCCAGGTCCGGCTTGTCGTAGCCCATGCCGAGCGCCGAGGTCGCGACGACCGCCTTGACCTCGTTGGCCTGCAGGAGCGCCTCCGCGCGCACGCGGTCCTCGTCGGCGACCTCGCCGGAGTAGGCGACCGCGCTGATGCCCTGGTCGGCCAGCCAGTCGGCGACGGCGTCGGTGTCGCGCTTGGTCAGGCAGTAGACGATGCCCGAGCCGGGCAGCTGCGGGAGGTGCGTCGCCAGCCAGGCCAGCCGGGCCGCGGGGTCGGGGAGGTCGAGGACCTCGAGGCGCAGGCTGCGCCGCCCGAGCGGGCCGCGGTACACGGTCAGCGCGTCGCCGGTGCCGTCCTCCCCGGTGCCGACCCGCAGCTGCTCGCCGACGTCGGCCACGACGCGGTCGTTCGCCGTCGCGGTCGTGCAGAGCACCGCGACGTCGTCGCGCAGGTCGGCCAGGACGTCGCGGATGCGGCGGTAGTCGGGCCGGAAGTCGTGGCCCCAGTCCGAGACGCAGTGGGCCTCGTCGACGACGAGCAGGCCGACGCGGGCGATGAACAGCGGCAGCATCCGCTCGCGGAACTCGGGGTTGTTCAGCCGCTCGGGGCTGATGAGCAGCAGGTCGGCCGCGTCGTCCTCGAGCTGCGTCCGCACCCTCGCCCAGTCGTCGCGGTTCGTGGAGTTCACCGTCACCGCCCGCAGGCCGAGCCGCTCGGCGGCGGCGATCTGGTTGCGCATGAGCGCCAGCAGCGGGCTGATGAGGACGGTCGGGCCGGCGCCGCGCTCGCGCAGGAGCGCCGTCGCGAGGAAGTACACGGCGCTCTTGCCCCACCCCGTGCGCTGCACGCAGAGCACGCGCCGCCGGCGCTCGACGAGGTCGGCGACGGCCTCGAGCTGGTGCTCGCGGAAGGCCGCCTCGGGGCCGGCGAGGACGCGCAGCAGCTCCAGCGCGCGGGTCTCCAGCGGCTCGGTCACGGTCGTCTCGGCGGGGGCGGGCATCACGTCCAGCGTAGGCTCCGGGGCGTGCGGACCCGCCCCCGGGACGCGGCCCACCGGCGCCCCCGTCCTGCGCGGCGGGTGACGTGATGGCGCGCGCGGGCGTGCCGGTCACGGTGCGGGCGCGGGCCGCCGTCGCCCCGGAGGTGGCGTTCGACGTCATCGCCCCGATCGACCTGCCGCGCATCTTCACCGGCCTCGGGCCGCTGCCCGCGGTCACCGGCACGCGGGAGCAGACGGGCGCGTGGGACCACGTGGACGCCACGCGCGTCGTCGAGCTGGCCGACGGCACCGAGGCGCGCGAGCGGCTCACGCTTCACGAGCGCCCGCACCGCTTCGCCTACCACGTCGGGCCGTTCACCGGCCCGCTGCGCCACCTCGTCGACGGCGCCGACGGCGCCTGGTGGTTCGCGCCCGCGGACGGCGGTGACGGCGGCCCCGCGACCGCGGTCACGTGGACCTACGCCTTCCGCCCGCGGGGCCTGGCCCGGCCGCTCGTGCGCGTCGCGGTCGCCCCGCTGTGGCGCGCCTACGCCCGCCGCGCGCTCGAACGCGCCGTCGCGGCGGCCGAGGGGCGGCTCGGCGACGCCTGAGCCCGGGCCTCAGCGACTGGCGACGTAGCCGCCCGCGACGAAGACGAGCGCACAGACGATCATGCAGATGAGCGGCAGGAGCATGATCTCAGCCTACGCGCTGGCGGGGCCCCGGCGCCGCGGCGCGCCGCGACGCCGGGCCTCACCACGGTCAGTAGTAGTGCCGGCGCCCGCCCACGGCGCGGTTCGTGGCGCCCAGGACGTAGAGCACGATCCCCACGAGCAGGAGGATGATCCCGAGCGTGTACAGGATGCCGATCCCCAGCGCGAAGCCGAGGATGAGCAGGATGAGACCGAGGATGATCAAATGAGGCCCTTGCGGTAGTGAGACAGGACGGGGGCGTGTTCCCCCCTCGCGCCGGTCTTCACGCAGACGACCTGTCGCGCCGCCGCTCGGGCGGCCCTGGTGTCACTCGATCCCGGCGCACGCGCCCGCCCGGGCGCCGGCCGGACCTACGGGCGCAGGGCTCGCCGCGACCCGGTCCCGCCCGCTCGCAGCGCCGCCCGCGGCGCCGTGGCGGTGGCCAGGACCGGGTCGACCTCCCAGTCCGGGTGACCGGGCATCGGCGGCGTCCTGGTCCCGTAGAGCCAGGCCCGCAGGAACGGGGTCAGGTCGCGGCCCGCCTCGTGCGACGCGAAGGCGATGAAGTCCTCCGTCGACGCGGGGCCGCCGCCGACGTCGCGCGGCCACTCGCGCTCGATCTCGCGGAAGACGCGGTCCCCGACCTCCTGGCGCAGCGCGTAGAGCACGAGCGCCGCGCCCTCGTAGACGTTCGGGCCGAAGAGGGTCCCCGCGTCGCGCGGGGCCGCGACCGGCCCCCCGGCCGCACGGAGCTGGTCGCCCTGGGCGTACACCGCCCGCATCGCGCGCTCGAGGTCCGTCGCGGCGGGCCCGAAGAGGCGGGCGAAGTAGAAGGCCGGGTCACCGCGGCGCTGGGCGTACTCGAACTCGTACCAGGTGGCATGGCCCTCGTTGAGCCAGACGTCGCTCCACCGAGCCGGGGTCACCGCGTCGCCGAACCACTGGTGGGCCAGCTCGTGGACCATGATCGGCTCGTACCAGCGCGGGTCGCCGAGGACGGTGCCGGCGACCGGCGTGAACCACGTCGCCGAGAACAGCGAGAGGGTCTGCGTCTCCAGCGCGAACGGGAGGTTCGCGTCGATCGCCAGCGTCCCGTAGGTCCGGAAGGGGTACCGGCCCACCTCGCCCGCCATGAACCGGAGGTGGTCGGCGACCCGCGCCAGCGCGGGCTCGACCGCGAACACCACGGGCGTGGCGACGACGTCCCGCAGGTGCACGCCGCCGACCGTCCCGCGGTCGCGCACGGTCAGCGCTCCGAACGCGAGCTGGATGAGCTCGGTGGCCATCGGCTCGCGCATCTCGTAGCGCCACGCCGTCCGGCCGCGCTTCGTCCTGCGCTCGGCGAGCTCGCCGTTGGCCACGAAGGTCGTGCCGGCGGCCGTCCGCGCGCGGATCGTGAACCGCGCCGGATCGGACGGCACGTCGTTGCTCGGGAAGATCTGGTGGGCCCCGTTCGGCTGGGCCGCGGTGACGGATGCCGACGGCGACAGGAGCGTCGCGGTGCCGGTGAAGGCCACCTCGGTGACGAACCGTCGGTGGTCCCGGATCGGTCGCCTCGGCGTGACGACGAGCTCCTCGCCGAACCGGACGAACGACGCCCGGCGGCCGTCGACGCGGACCGAGCGCACCGACGGACCGGCGAAGTCGAGGTCGAAGCGGGACAGCGCCTGCGTCGCCGTCGCCTCGATCCGCACGCGTCCGGGCAGCGTCTGGCTCGGGACGGCGCTGGGATAGGCGAGGTCCAGCGCGTAGCGGCGCACGTCGTAGCCGCCGTTGCCGAGGCCGGGGAACAGGCGGTCGCCGGCGCCGGTCGCACCGGGCGTCGGGGCGCGCCCGGCGTGGGCGGCGGCCGGGGCGCCGATCGCCACCAGGGCGGCCAGCACCGCGACGCGCGCGAGGGCACGCGCCGGTCCCGCGCGGCCTGCCCCCCGCGGCGAGCGCTCCATCGCCCGACCCTCGCCGAGCGGGAGCGGGCGCGGCGTCGATCCCAGGTGGCCGGTGTCCGCGCGAGGACCGAGGCGCGGCGAACGTCTAGGTACGCATCACCCGGTCGGGGTGAGCTCCCCGGCCCGCCCGCCCGCGACGATGTCGCGATGGCCGCTCGCCGACCCGCTTCCCGGCCCCGTGTCCCCCGGGCCCGGCTCCAGCCGGGCGAGTCGGCCGAGCGGGGGCGGGAGGCGCGCCGGGCCGCACCCCGGTCCGCCCACGGCGACTGGGCGCCGAGGCCTGACCGGCCGGACCCGGTCGCAGTGCTCGCGGCCCAGGCCGCCACGCGCGTGCAGGACCTGGTCCCGATCCGCTACGGGCGGATGCTCGCCTCCCCGTTCACCTTCTACCGCGGCGCGGCCGCGGTGATGGCCGCCGACCTCGCCTCGACGCCGGAGTCGGGCATCACCGTGCAGGCGTGCGGCGACGCGCACATCTCGAACTTCGGCGGCTTCGCCGCGCCGGACCGCCGGCTCGTCTTCGGCCCGAACGACTTCGACGAGACGCTGCCCGGGCCCTGGGAGTGGGACGTCAAGCGGATGGCGGCCAGCGCCGAGATCGCGGGCCGCGACGTCGGCCTGCCCGCGGGTCCGCGCCGGTCGATCGTGACGGCGTGCGTCCGGGAGTACCGCGAGGGGATGCGGGGCTTCGCGGACGAGAGCCACCTCGACGTCTGGTACGACCGCCTCACCGCGAGCGAGCTCGTCGACCGCTTCGGCGGCAGGCTCGGCGCCAAGGGGCGCGTGCTGTTCGCCAAGCCGTTCGCCCGCGCACGGCGCAAGACGAGCGTGCGGGCAGTCCGGAAGCTCACGGAGCGCGTCGGCGGCGAGCTGCGCTTCCGCAGCGTCCCGCCGCTGCTGACGCCCTTCCGCGAGCTCTTCGACCCGACCGGCGCGCACGACGAGGCGACCTTCGTCCAGCGGCTGCTCGACCAGTACGCGGCCGGGCTGGACCCGGACCGGCGCTTCCTGTTCGGGACGTACCGGTTCGTGGACCTGGCGCGGAAGGTCGTCGGCGTCGGCAGCGTGGGGACGCGCGCGTGGATCGTCCTGCTCGTCGGCCGCGACGGCCGCGACCCGCTCGTGCTGCAGGCCAAGGAGGCGCAGCCGTCGGTGCTCGAGGCGCACCTGGGGGCCAGCGCGTTCGAGAACCACGGCGAGCGCGTCGTCCAGGGGCAGCGCATCTCGCACGCGGCCAGCGACATCTTCCTCAGCTGGCAGCGCAGCGAGGGCCTCGACGGCGCCGAGCACGACTTCTACGTCCGGCAGCTCTGGGACTGGAAGGCGTCGGCCGACCTCGCCACGATGAGCGAGGCGGGCCTGCACGCGTACACGCGCGCCTGCGGGTGGTCGCTGGCGCGCGCGCACGCCCGGTCGGGTGACCGCCTGGCCATCGCGGCCTACCTCGGCGCCGGCCCGCGCTTCGACCGGGCGATGGCCCGCTTCGCCAGCGCGTACGCCGACCAGAACGAGCGCGACCACGCCCGCCTGGCGGAGGCCGTCGCGGCCGGCGAGGTGGCTGCGCAGCTCGGCGTCTGAGGGCGTCAGTCCACGAGTCCGATGCGCCGGTCGAAGCCGGCCGGCGCGTGCAGGTTCAGCATCCGCACCGGGTGCGCGGTGTCGTTGCGGAACCCGTGCTCGACGCCGGGCGGCACGAGGACGAACGCCCCGGGCGGCGCGGTGACCTGCTCCGCGCCGAAGGTGAAGGTCAGCTCGCCCTCCAGGAGGTAGAACGCGTCGTCCTCGTCGGCGTGGACGTGAGCCTCCAGCTCGCGGCCGGCCGCGATCTCGATGATGCCGAAGGTGAAGCGGGGCGTGTCGGCCGTGCGGGCGAGGAACTCGACGTTGCCCACGCGGTGGCCCTCGCCGGGCTGGATGACGACGGGCTTGGGCGTCATCCGCGGGATGCTCGCAGACGGGGGGTTACCCCCCTGTCGGGCGGTCGCGACAGGCGTAGCGTCGTCGCACCCGAACCGTGAGGAGGCCGATGACCACGCAAGAGCACCCCACAGATCCCGGCGGCGCCGACGCCGCGCTCAAGGCACGCCACCGCACGATGTGGGCGTCGGGCGACTACCCGTCCATGGTCGAGACGTGGCTCCTGCCGCTCGGGCCGCGGCTGGTCGAGGCCTGCGGCATCGGCCCCGGGATGCGCGTCCTCGACGTGGGCGCCGGCACCGGCAACGCCTCGATCCCCGCGGCGCAGGCGGGCGCCGAGGTGACGGCCAGCGACCTCACACCCGAGCTGCTCGAGGCGGGCCGGGCCCGCGCCGACGCGCAGGGCGCCAGGCTGGACTGGGTGGAGGCCGACGCGGAGCACCTGCCCTTCGCCGACGCGTCCTTCGACGTCGTCATGTCGTCGATCGGGGCGATGTTCGCGCCCCACCACCGGCAGGTCGCCGACGAGCTGGTGCGCGTCTGCCGCCCCGGGGGGACGGTCGGGCTGCTGAGCTGGACGCCGGAGGGGACGATCGGCGCGCTCTTCCGCACGATGGGGCCGTTCGCCCCGGCGCCCCCGCCGGGCGCACAGCCCCCGCCGCTGTGGGGGAGCGAGGCCCACCTCGACGAGCTCTTCGCGGCACGCGTCGCGTTCGGCACGCTCGAGCGCGACGTCCTGGAGGTCACGGCCTTCGCCACGCCGCGCGACTTCGGCGAGCACTTCAAGGAGCGCTACGGCCCCACGATCGCCGCCCGGGCCAACGCCGTGCGGGAGGGCCGCGAGACGGAGTTCGACGCGGCGCTGGACGGCTTCTGCGACGACGCCGACGTCGGGTCGCCCGAGCGCGCGCGCTTCGCCCTGGAGTACCTGCTCGCGGTCGGCACGCGCGCCTGACGGGGCCCGATGCCCCGCCCCTAGACTGGCGCGAACGTCCACCTGCCGAGGGAGCGGATGCCATGCGAGCCGTGGTCGTGCACGAGACCGGAGGGCCCGACGTCCTGCGCGACGAGGAGGTCGACCGGCCCGAGCCGGGCGACGGCGAGGTCCTCCTGCGCGTCCGCGCCGCCTCGGTCAACCCGGTGGACTCGAAACGCCGGCGCGGGCTCGCGGAGACGCCGTTGCCGGCCGTCCTCGGGAGCGACGTCTCCGGCACGGTCGAGACGTCGCGCGCGGACGGCGTCGCCGCGGGCGACGAGGTCTTCGGGATGGCCTCGAGCGGCGCCTACGCCGAGGACGCGACCGCCGCTGCGGGGGCGATCGCCCCGAAGCCCGCCGGCCTGAGCCACGAGCAGGCCGCGGCGATCCCGGTCGCGGGGATGACGGCCTGGCAGGCCCTGTTCGACCGCGGCGGCCTCGAAGGCGGGCAGACCGTGGTCATCGCCGGCGCCGCCGGCGGCGTCGGGCACCTCGCCGTGCAGTTCGCGAAGCGCGCGGGGGCGCGCGTCATCGGGACCGGCTCGTCGCGCAACCGGGACTTCGTCCTCGGCCTCGGTGCGGACGAGTACGTCGACTACACCAAGCAGGACGTCGCCGAGGCGGTGAGCGGCGCCGACGTCGCCTTCGACACGGTGGGCGGAGCCACGACGCTGTCGCTCCTGCCGGCCGTGCGCGAGGGCGGCGTGCTCGTCACGATCGCCGCGGCCCCGCCGGAGGAGGCCGCGCGGGAGCGGGGCGCGCGCGCCGAGCTGCTCGTCATGAGCCCTGACCCCGCGCAGCTCGTCGAGATCGCCGGGCTGGTGGCGGGCGGCGAGGTGCGGGTCGAGATCGCAGAGGTCCTGCCGCTGTCCGAGGTCCGGCGCGCGCACGAGCTCATCGAGGCCGGCCACACGCGGGGGAAGATCGTCCTCGCGGTCGCGAGCTAGCCGTGCGCGTCGGGGTCGGCTTCACGCCGTTCGAGACGCGCGCCGACGTCATCCTCCGCCTGGGGGCCAGGGCGGACGAGCTGGGCCTCGATCGCGTCGAGGTCGCCGAGGCGTGGACGCACGACTCGACGCTCCTCCTCGCGGAGCTGGCCCAGCGGACCTCGCACATCGGCCTCGGCACGTCGGTCATCTCCGTCTGGGGCCGCACGCCGGCCACCATCGCCCTCGCCGCGGCCGGCCTGCAGCGGTCGTCCGGCGGGCGCTTCTCGCTCGGCCTCGGCGCCGGCAGCCCGCCGCTGACCGAGGGGTTCCACGGGATCGCGTGGGAGCGGCCCCTCGAGCGGCTGCGCCGCACGCTGACGGCGGTCCGGGCGCTCCTGGCGGGCGATCGGCTGCCGGACCCGGCGCCGGGCGCCCGCCCGCTGCGCCTCGGCGTCCTCCCGGAGGTCCCGGTGCCGATCGGGCTGGCGGCGCTGTCACCGGCCTCGATCCGGCTGGCCGGCGAGCTGGCCGACGCGTGGGCGCCCTTCCTGTGGGCCCGCTCGCGCCTGCCGGAGGGACGCGCGCTGCTCGACGAGGGGGAGTCACGGGCGCACGCGCCCACCCCCACGCGGGTCTCGGTCGGCGTGCCGGTCGCCCTCGCACCCGACGCCGCGGGCGCGAGGCGGCTCGCGGCCTGGTGGCTGTCGACCTACGCCACCCGCATGGGGCCGATCTACCCGCGGATGCTCGGCGAGCGGTTCGGCATGGCCGCCGGCCTCGACGCGGTCGTGGCCGCGGCGGACGGGGCGCACGGGCCGGACCTGCCCGCAGTCGCGGAGGCGCTCGCGCGCGAGGTCACGCTCATGGCGAGCCACGACGACGCGGCGGAGGCGATCGGGGCGTGGTTCGCCGCCGGCGCGGACAGCCTGGCGCTGGTGCTCCCGCCGGGGCGCCCCGAGGAGGAGCTGGCCGAGATCGTGGAGGTCGCGGCCGGCGTCGTCGCGGCGGCCGCGCCGGACGGCCTCAGGGGACGATGACGTTGCGCGGGTCGGGGCGCAGCTCCTCGGGCGCTTGGCCGTAGTCGCCGAACGGGCCGTCGCGGCGCTCGACCACGGCGCCGACGCCCTGCTCGGCCGCGGTGCGGACGAACTCGAGCGCGTCCGGGGTGTTCCGCATGAGGCCGTCGAGGATCGGGCCGAGCGTCTGGGTCGAGGCCAGGCCCATGGCCTCGTAGGCGTGGTTGACCGTGAGCTTCATCGCGGCGAGCTGCGAGCTCGGGATCGCCACCAGGTCGGCGGCGAGCTCGGCCACGCGCGCCTCGAGGCGCGCGAACGGGACCGCCTCGTTGACGAGCTCGACGTCGGCCGCCTGGCGCCCGCTCAGGGGGCGCCCCGTCAGGGCGTGGAACTTCGCGCGCGCGAGGCCGAGCCGGTAGATCCACATCCCGGAGAGGAAGGCGCCCCACATCCGGCTGTAGGGCGTGCCGATGACCGCGTCCTCGCTGGCGACGACGAGGTCCGCACAGAGGGCGAAGTCGCTCCCGCCGCCGACGCAGTACCCGTGGACCTGGGCGATGACCGGCTTCGGCGAGCGCCAGACGCTCATGAGCTGCTGGGTGGGCGCGAGCTCGGGCGCGGTCGCGGCGACGAAGTCCTTGCCGGGGTCCCACCGCCCGTCGGTGCTGATCGCCTCGCCCCAGTGCTCGAAGCCGCCCCCGAAGTCGTAGCCGGCGCAGAACGCACGACCGGCGCCGCGGACCACGATGACCTTGACGGCCGGGTCTCGGATCGCGCGCCCCACCGCGGCCTGGACCTCCTGCGGCATCGGCGGGACGATCGTGTTCAGCCGCTCCGGGCGATTGAGGGTGATCGTCGCCACCGCGCCGTCGGCGGCGTAGAGGATCGTGCTGAAGTCGGCGGGGGCGTCGGGGCTCGGGGGCATGCGGGCATCAGACCGGGGCGCGGTGGCCGCTGCAACCGCCGGACGGCGGCGACGCGGGCGCGCCCGCCCCGCAGGTGGCAGGCTTGGCCGCATGGCCTCCTCCGTCTCACCCGGCGCCGGCGCGCCGGCTCCGCTGGCGGGCAGGGTGGCCCTCGTGGCGGGCGCGACCCGAGGGGCCGGGCGCGGCACCGCGGTCGCGCTGGGCGAGGCGGGCGCGACGGTCTACTGCACCGGGCGCTCGACGCGGCGGCACCGGTCCGAGTACGACCGGCCCGAGACGATCGAGGAGACCGCGGAGCTCGTCACCGCCGCCGGCGGCGACGGGATCCCCGTCGAGGTCGACCACCTCGTGCCCGAGCAGGTGCGGGAGCTCGTCGGGCGCATCGACGCCGAGACGGGCCGCCTCGACGTGCTCGTCAACGACATCTGGGGCGGCGAGCGCCTCATCGAGTGGAACGCGCCGGTGTGGGAGCACGACCTCGACGGGGGCCTGCGGATGCTCCGCCTGGCGATCGACACGCACCTCATCACGAGCCACCTCGCGCTGCCGCTGCTCATCCGCCGGCCGGGCGGCCTCCTCGTCGAGATGACCGACGGCACGCGGGACTACAACGACGCGCACGTGCGGCTCTCCGTGTTCTACGACCTGGCCAAGACCGCGGTCACCCGGCTCGCCTTCGCGCTGAGCGAGGAGCTGGCGCCGCACGGCTGCACCGCCGTCGCGCTGACCCCGGGCTGGATGCGCTCGGAGATGATGCTCGAGGTCTACGGCGTCACCGAGGCGACCTGGCGCGACGCCGCCGAGCGGAACCCGCACTTCGCCGCGATCGCCGAGAGCCCGCGCTTCGTCGGCCGAGCGGTCGCCGCCCTGGCCGCCGACCCCGACGTCGGGCGTCGCACGGGCGGCTCCTTCTCCTCCGGCGGCCTCGCGCGCGAGTACGGCTTCACCGACGTGGACGGATCGCGGCCGGACTGCTGGCGCTACCTCGTCGAGGTCCAGGAGGCGGGGCGCCCGGCCGACGCGACGGGCTACCGCTGAAGCGGAGCGCGGCGCCGGCGCCGGGCGGCGCCGGGGGAGCGCCGGCGCGCCCAGTCCGCGCGCTCCCCGGTGCCCGAGGGTCGCGTGCGACCGCCGCCGTCGCGGAGCTCACGTCCCGCGAGCACCGCGATCGGCTCCTAGGCGGGCTGCGTCGCCGCGCTGCGCGGGTCGATGAGGATCTTCGCGTGCCGCTCGGGGTCGCCGAGCGCGGCGAAGGCCGCCTCGACCCCGCCGAGGCCCGACCTCGCCGGTGATGAGCGGGCGCGGGTCGACGTCGCCCTCGGCGAGCATGTGCAGCGTGTCGCGGAACTCGAGCGGCGTGTAGCCGACGACGAACCGCAGGTCGATCTCCTTGTTGATCGCCATCGCCGGCGTGAACCGGTCGGGGCCCACGCAGACGCCGACGACGACGACGCGCGAGAAGAGCGGGGCGCCGTCGACGATGCTCTCGATGACGCCCGGCACCCCGACGCACTCGAAGATCACCGGGTGCTTGGGGGCCGCGCCGAGCTTCTCGGCCATGCGCCAGACGTGCCACCACCCGACCGGCAGGCGGCCGAGGCGCTCGCGGGTCCCGACGGCGAGCTCCAGGGCGGAGGGCAGGTCCTCGAGGTGGCCCCGGTCCCCCGCCGCCGTGAACGGCGACGCCGCCCCGGGGTCGACGACGACGTCCGCTCCGCACGCGCCCGCGAGCGCGCGCCGGCCCGGCGAGGGATCGCTGGCCACGACCGTGCGCACGCCGCTCGCCTTGAGCATGAGGACGACCCCGAGGCCGACCGGCCCGCAGCCGATGACGATCGCGACCTGCCTCTTGCCGACGTCGCCCCGCCGGACCGCGTGCCAGGCGACGGCCATCGGCTCGGTCAGGGCCGCGACGTCGGGGGCCAGCCCGTTGGGCACCGGCAGCATCAGCGACTCCTGGACGAGCACCTGCTCGGCGTAGCCGCCCGGCGCGTGCGCCGAGAGGCCGACGGTGTCGACGCCGCCCGCGGCGCGGATGAGCGGCAGCGCGACGACGGGCGTCCCGGTCGGCGCCTCGCCCTTGCACCCCGTGCCGTACTCGGCCACCTCGCCGGAGAACTCGTGCCCGAAGACGACGGGCTCGTGCGAGCGGCCGAAGCGGCTGTACCCGGCCCGCTGCGCGAGGTCGGCCCACGCATCCAGGCCGTGGCGGGCGTGGAGGTCCGACCCGCAGATCCCGCAGCGCGACACCGTCAGCCGCACCTGACCGCGTGCCGGCGTCGGCTCGGGGCGCTCCACGACCTCGAGCTCGGCGTCCTGGCAGACGACGGCCTTCATCGCGTGTCCTCGAGGTCCATCGTGCTGTCCGCGTCGGTGCGGACCCGTCCCACGACCGCGCTCATCCTCGCTCCTCCCGTCGACCGATCGGGCACGACGCGGCGCTGACTTCTCGCCGGCGCCGCCGTCTCATGCGCAACGTCCACCATCCCCGATTCGCGAGGAAGCTGCATGAGCACCTTCGTCCTGCTGCCGGGAGCCGGGTCCGGCCCCGACCACTGGCACCTCGTCGTGCCGCTGCTGCGGGCGGCGGGGCACGAGGCCGTGACCCCCGACCTCCCGTGCGAGAGCGACACGGCGGGCCTGCCCGCGTACACGGAGGCCGCCCTCACGGCGATCGGGGACCACGACGACCTCGTCGTCGTGGGGCAGTCGCTCGGCGCGTTCACCGCCGCCGCGGTCGCGGCCGCCCGGCCCACGCGGGCGCTCGTGCTCGTCAACGGGATGATCCCGGCCCGCGGCGAGACGCCGGGCGCGTGGTGGGACGCCGTCGGCCACGACGAGGCCGCGGCGGAGACGCTCGCCCGGCACGGCCCGATGCGTGGGTGGACCGAGGCGGACCTCCAGGACGTGGTCCTCCACGACGTGCCCCCGGCCGCCGCGGCGGGCACGTCGTCGCGGCGGCAGGGCGGGGGGATCTTCGGCACGCCGCTGACCACCTGGCCCGACGGGGTCCCCGTCCGGGTCCTCAGCGGCCGCGACGACCGGCTGTTCCCCCTGGCCTTCCAGCAGCGCGTGGCCCGCGAGCGGCTCGGCGTCGAACCCGGCGTCCTGCCCGGCGGCCACCTCGTCGCGCTCGCCCGGCCGGACGCCCTCGCCGCGCGGCTCCTCGACGGGTGACGTAGGGTCGGCGCTCGTCCACCAGCACGACGGGGAGCCCGTGAGATGACCTCGTTCGACACGATTCGGGTTGCCGCGATCCAGGCCACGCCGGTGATCCTGGACGCGGAGGGCACGATCGAGAAGGCCGAGCGCCTCCTCCACGAGGCCGCCGACGCGGGCGCCCGCCTCGCCGTGCTCCCGGAGTGCTTCGTGTCGCTGTACCCCTCGGGGTCGTGGGCCGGGGCGACGAACCCGTGGGACGCGGCGTTCGACGAGCTGTGGGAGCGTCTGTGGACGAGCAGCGTCGACGTTCCCGGACCGATGCTCGACCGCCTCGCCGCGGTCTGCCGCGAGCGCGACCTGCACGTGGCCATCGGGGTCAACGAGCGCGACTCGAGCCGGCCCGGGACCCTGTGGAACACCCTCGCCTACCTGGGTCCGCGAGGGTTCTTGGGCAAGCACCGCAAGCTCATGCCGACCGTCCACGAGCGCCTGTTCCACGGCGTCGGCGCGGGCGACGACCTCCAGGTCCACGACACGCCGGTCGGCCGGCTCGGCGGGCTCATCTGCTGGGAGAACCTCATGCCGCTCGCGCGCTACGCGATCTACCGCGGCGGTCCCCAGCTCTACGTCGCCCCGACGGCCGACGACTCCGAGTCGTGGCTCGGGTCGATGCGGCACATCGCCTACGAGGCGGGCGCGTTCGTCGTCTCCGTCCCGCAGTTCATCCCCGCCGCCGCGTTCCCCGACGACTTCCCGGTCCCCCTGCCCGAGGGCAAGCAGGTCCTCGGCAACGGCGGCGCGGCGATCATCGACCCGGTGGACGGGGACGTCGTCGCCGGGCCGCTCTACGGCGAGGAGGGCATGGTGCTCCACGACTGCCGGCTCGCCACGGCGCTCCGGGCCAAGCGCACCTTCGACGTCACCGGCCACTACGGCCGCGAGGACGTCCTCCTGCCCCTCCTGGCTCGCCCGTAGTGGGCGGGCTCAGGCCCCGTCGGCGGCGGGCCAGGGCGCGTCGGACTGCACGCCGTCCCCGCCCTCGGGCTTCGGGCCGCCCACGGCGATCAGCTCCAGGCCCTCGGGTCCGGCCTCGAACGCGCGCACGACCTCCGGCGCCACGCGGACGACGTCCCAGGCCCGCACGTCGCGCAGCTCGTCGTCGAGCCGCACGCGGCCGGAGCCGGCGACGACGACGTAGGCCTCCTCCTGCTCGCGGTGGCTGTGGGCGGCCGGGCTGCGCGTGCCCGGGGCGTACCGCCAGTGGCTCACGCCGAGGTCCCGGGAGCCCAGGGGCGTGCGACCGAAGCGGCCCTCCAGGCCCTCGACCCTCCCGCTCACGGAGTCGTCGAGCTCGAGCAGGTTCACGATCGCGTAGTCGGGCATGGCCGGGATGATCGCGGGTGACGCCCGCTCGAGACCGCTCAGCCCGCGATCGTCCGCGGCAACCCGAACCAGGGGAGCACGCCGGTGTCGCCGAAGCGCGTGATCGCGCCGATCGCGTCGCCGTCGAAGGCGAGCACGAGGAGGCCGCCGGCGTGCGCGACGCCGGCCTGCGGGTCGCCGAGGTAGTAGGCGAACGCCGGCTGGCCGTTGGCCCGGGTCGGCACGAGGCGGATGCGCCCGCCCGTGGTCCAGATCGACCGGCTGCGCAGGAACGCCGCGATCGCCGGCACGGCCCTGGTACTCGTGCGGCTCGGGCGGCATGCGGATCCAGGCGTCGTCGGTGAGCAGCGCGACGACCGCGTCGACGTCGCCGCGCTCGAAGGCGTCGGCGAAGCGCGTGAGCACGTCGCGCTCGGCCGGCGAGTCCGGCAACGTGCCGCCGACGGACCGCTCGGGCGCGGCGTCGAGCGCCGCCCGCGCCCGCTGCAGCGCGCTGGTGACCGACGGCCTCGCTGGTGCCGAGCATCTCCGCCACCTCGGCCGCGCGGTAGCCGAGCACGTCGCGCAGCACGAGCACGGCGCGCTGACGGGGCGGCATGCGCTGGAGCCCGGAGACGAAGGCCAGGCCCACGGCCTCCCGGGTCTCGTAGCGGGCGTCGGGGCCGTCGGCGCGGTCGGGCAGGCCCTCGAGCAGCGCGTCGGGGTAGGGCTGCAGCCAGATCGGCTCGCCCCAGCGCGTCGGCTCCGGCTTGGCCGGGCCGCCGGTGGTCGCCACGTCAGGCCTGCGGGCGTCGTCGCGCAGCGCGTTGAGGCAGCGGTTGGTGGCGATCCGGTACAGCCAGGAGCGCAGCGAGGCGCGGCCCTCGAAGCCCGCCAGCCCGCGCCAGGCGGCCAGCAGCGTCTCCTGGACGAGGTCCTCGGCGTCCTGCACCGAGCCGAGGATCCGGTAGCAGTGCACCTGCAGCTCGCGCCGGTGCGGGTCGGTCAGGGCCCGGAAGGCCTCCTCGTCGCCCGCCCGCGCGCGCTCGAGCGTCGCCTCGGTCATGTCTGGTCCTCGCACGGGGCTGGTCCTCCTCGGGCATGTGAGGGCAACGACACCGCCCGGGCCCCGAACTCATCGGTCGATCCCGTGCGGGCGCCGGTGTCGGAACGGGCATGACCACGATCGCAGACGTGGATCCTCGTCCTGGCGGCCCTGGCCGCCTTCATGACCGCGCTCGACACGCTCGTCGTGACCACCGCCCTGAGCACCATCCGGCGCGACCTCGGCGCGTCCGTCGCCGAGCTCGAGTGGACGGTCAACGCCTACAACCTCAGCTTCGCGGTGCTGCTCATGACCGCGGCCGCGCTCGGGCGACCGCTTCGGCCGGCGGCGGCTGTTCGTCGGCGGCATCGCGCTCTTCGCGCTCGCGTCCGCCGCCTGCGCGCTCGCGCCCGACGTCGGGGACGCTGATCGCGGCGCGGGCCGTGCAGGGCGCGGGGGCCGCCGCGGTGACGACGCTCGCGCTGACGCTCGTCGGCGCGGCCTTCCCGCCCGAGCGGCGCGGCGCGGCGCTCGGGATCTTCTTCGCGGTCAACGGCCTGGCGGTCGCCGGCGGGCCGCTCGTGGGCGGCGCGGTCACCGAGGGCCTCGCCTGGCAGTGGATCTTCTGGCTCAACGTGCCGATCGGGGCTCGCGCTCATCCCGCTCGTCCTCGCGCGCGTGCCCGACGAGCCGCGGCCCGGACTCGGCGCTCGACCTCCCCGGCCTCGCGCTCGTCAGCGCCGGCGTGCTCGGGGTCGTGTGGGCGCTCGTGCGCGGCAACACGGCGGGCTGGGCGAGCGCCGAGGTGCTGGGCGCGCTGCTCGGCGGCCTGGCGCTCGTCGGCGCGTTCGTGGCCTTCGAGCTGCGCACCGCCGCCCCGATGCTCCCCATGCGCTTCTTCGCGCTCGCGGGCGTTCTCGGCGGGCAACGCGGCGATCTTCTGCGCGGTCGGCTCGCTGTTCTGCGCCGTCTTCTTCATGTCGCAGTTCCTCCAGGCCGGCCTGGGCTACGGGCCGCTGGGCGCGGGGCTGCGGCTGCTGCCGTGGACGGCCACGCTCTTCTTCGTCGCGCCCGTGGCCGGCAAGCTCGTCGACCGCTTCGGCGAGCGGCCGTTCCTCGTCCTCGGGCCGCTGCTGCAGGCCGCCGGCCTGGCCTGGATCGCGCTGGTCGCCGAGCCGGGGATGGCCTACGCGCAGCTCGTCGCCGCCGCTCGTGGTCGCGGGCGTGGGGATCTCCATGTCCTTCCCCGCGGCGCAGAACTCCGTGGTGGGCTCGGTCGCGCCGGAGGCGATCGGCAAGGCGTCGGGCACGAACAGCACGATGCGCGAGCTGGGCGGCGTGCTCGGGATCGCGCTCGGCGTGGCGGCGTTCTCGGGCGCGGGCAGCTACGCGTCGCCGGGGGACTTCAGCGACGGCTTCGTGGCCGCGATGGGCGTCTCGGCCGTCCTCTCGGTGCTCGCCGCGACGGCTGGGGCGCTGCTGCCGTCCCGGCACGCGTCGGTGCGCGTGGCGGCGCCGGCGCCGGTGGAGGCTCGGTGAGGGTGCGTCGCAGGGCCGTCGCGGCTCGCCCCGGCCAGCAGCTCGGCCCCCTCGATGAGGCTGCGCCGGGCGTCGGCCAGGGCATGGCCCGTAGGGCGCCGGCCCGGCGGCGGGCCGGACCATCGCGGGAGCGGCGCCCGGAAGGAGCGCGCGGGCGGGCGCTGCGGCCGGGCGTCTCCCGACGACGCCGGGGCGACGGCGGCGGGCACGAGCACGACGGCGGCCTCGATCGTCAGGAGCCGGAAGCCCAGGACGCGCGCGCGGAGGCACGCGTCGACGAGGACGCCGTCAGCCAGGCGCCTCGTCGGATCGGGGACGGCGGTCAGCACGCCCGGGTCCGGGGCCCGGACGGCCCGGGCGGTGACGTGAGCCGGAATCCTCGAGCGTCCGAGACGTCCACGCCACCCCGTCGGCGATCTGGGCATGGCGCTCACGGCCGGCCTTCGCCCCGATCCCGCCCCCGATGGCGACGACGGCCACCGGCGGCTTCACGAATCGTCCCTCGCCCCTTCCGCACGTTCCCTGAGCGCGGAGATGCCGGCGCTGCCGGCCGTCAGGCCCGCGAGGCCTCCGGCGATCAACCCGGCCTTCACGGCCGTGCCCTTCGGCACCGAGGGCTTCAGGCCCTTGGCCGACCCGATCGCGCCGGGCACGGCGAGCTTCGGCCCGCCGGACGCGTCCAGCGCGTCGCCGACGGTCTGCAGGACCCGCTGGAGCCGGCTCTTCCTGTGGGGGAGTCTCATCCTCGTTCGCCTCCGTTCATGCGTCGCGAGACGCCTTCTCGATCGCCTCGACGAGCTCGGTCTCGGTCATGGTGGTCCGTCCCTCGATCCCTTTGCTCGCGGCGAGCTCGATCAGCTCCGGCTTGTCGTAGGAGCTGAGCCCGCCGTTGGTGGGCTTGCGCTGGACCTCACGCGCGGCGGGCTTCGCGGCGGCCGGCAAGGGCTCGCGACGCTGGGCGGTGGCGCCGACGGGCGCCTTCACGTCACTGGCCTGCTGCTGGGCTTCGCCGGCGAGCTCCTCGGCCTGGCGGTGCGCCTCGTCGGCGGCGGCACGCGCGGCCTCGGACGCCTCGTCCGACAGCTGCCGCGCCTCCATCAGCTTCTCGGCGGCGTCCGCGACGAGCTCCTCGGCGCGCTGCTGCGCCTCCTCGGCGTCCCGCCGGGCGTCCTCCACCTCGGCGTCGATCTCGGCCTGGACCTCGTGCTGCTCCCGCTCGGCCTCCGCCCGGGCGGCTCGGCGCTCGCGCTCCACCAGCTCGTCGGCAGCCTTCTGGGCGTCGGCGACGCGCTGCTTGACGCGGCCGGCCGTCTCCCGTTCCGCCTCCTTCGCGCGGGCACGGCCGCGCTCGATCACCTGTCGGGCGTGGTCCGATCGGTCCTTGGACTCCTGGGCGGCCTCGAGCGCGCGGTCCTCGGCCTCCCGAGCACGGTCCGCGGCGTCCTGCGCCCGTCGCATCCGGGCGTCGACCGAGTCGCCGCCCGAGTCGCCCCCGCCCGGTGCCGCGTCGACCACGGCCGCCCGCACCTTGCGACCCTGGTCGCGAGCGACCGTCTTCGCGGACTCGGCGGCGGACTCGGCGGCGTCGACGGGGTGGTCGAGGGCTCGCGACAAGAGCCAGGCAGCGTTGGAGGGCATCTCCCGCAGGCCCGTCCGCGTTCGCTCCAGCAAAGACATCAGGCACAGCCTCCTCAGGGTAGGACAAGGGTGAGGCTAGATGAGACTCTCCTGTCTCGTCAAGCGAAACGCGTAGACTGTCAGCAAGACAACGATGTCTGCCTCGGCGCCCCGACAATCCCTGCAGCAACGCGTCGCCGAGGCGATCCTCGACGGGGCCGCGCAGATCTTCGCCCTGCACGGCGACCAGGCGAGCATGAGCGACGTCGCCGAGGCGGCTGGGGTCGCCCGTGCGACGGTCTACCGCTACTTCCCGAACCGCGAGGCCCTGCTCGACGAGCTGGCGCGGGCCGCGGTGCGCGACCTCGACGCACGCCTGGCATCGGCCCGCATCGACGAGGTGGCGCCCGAGGAGGGCATCGCCCGGGCCGTCCGCGCCCTGGTCGACGTCGGGGACGCCTTCGTCCTCCTGGCCCGCGAGCGACGCCGGTCCGACCCGGCGCGGTTCGAGCACAGCCTCATGCAGCCGCTGCGCCGGCTCATCGAGCGCGGTCAGGCCGGCGGGCACGTCCGCGAGGACATCACGAGCGCCCGTCTGACCGAGTCCCTCATCGGCCTCGTCGTGGGCATGCTCATGTCGACGCCGCCGCTCGGCCGGGAGGACATGGCGACCACGATCACCGGCCTCTTCTGCGACGGGGCCCGCGCGCGCGGCCCGCGACGCCGATGACCGAGGATCCGGCGGGCGCCCCCGAGCGGACGCGGCACTCAGCCCAGCCCAGACCCGAGGAGGAGCAGATGGATCGCGAGCCCGATCGAGGCACGTCCGCCGAGGACCCCAGCCGGTCGCGCGACGAGCCGGGCGAACCGCCGCAGGAGGACTCCGGGCGTCGCTCCGAGGACACCGACTCGCTCCTGCAGGAGCTCGTGGCGTACCTGCGCGAGAACCGCAGCGACCTGCGCGAGGAGTGGGCCCGACGCATCAGCGAGGCCGAACTGCTGGGCGTGATGTCGGACGAGGAGATCTTCTCCGAGGCGACCGAGGTGTACGACAACTACGTCGATGCGCTGGAGACCGGGAGCATCGAGAACCTGCAGACGTACGCCCGCGAGCTCTCGGAGCGGATCATCCCCCGTGGGGTCGAGACCCACGAGGTGCTCGGGATCGTGCTCCTGCTGCGGGACGCGCTCGCGCGGTCGCTGTTCGCGAAGTACCAGGGCGACCTGGGGCTGCTCAACCGCATCCTCGATGCCTACGAGCCCGCGGCGAACCGGATCGCGGTGACGGTCGGCGTGAGCTTCGTGGAGGAGCGCGAGCGGGTCATCCACGAACAGCAGGAGGCCATGCGCGAGCTGTCCACGCCGGTCCTCCAGATCCGCGACCGCCTGCTCCTCCTGCCGATCATCGGCATGCTGGACTCCGCCCGCGCCCGCCAGCTGACCGAGCAGCTCCTGGGCGCCATCCGCGACAGCCGCGCCACGGTCGTGGTCATCGACATCACGGGGGTCGCGTCGATCGATCGGACCGTCGCCAACCACCTCGTCCAGACCGTCGAGGCGTCGAGGCTCATGGGAGCGCGGACGATCCTGACCGGCCTGTCGTCGGAGATCGCCCAGACGCTCGTCGACCTCGACGTCGACCTCGGCATGATGGAGACGGTCGGGGACCTCCAGGGAGGGCTCGAGGAGGCCGAGCGCCTGGCCGGCTACCGCGACGCCGACCGGGACGACGCGACCCGCGACGTCACGACCTAGACCGCGCGCCGATGTCGGTCGCCATCCTCCGGCAGGGCGACTACCTCGTCGCCTCGATCCAGTCGGACCTCTCCGACTCCGAGGTGGTCGCCCTCCGTCAGGAGCTCGCCGAGCTGGTCGGGCGGCATCGTGCTCGCGGGATCGTGATCGACGTCGCCGCGCTCGACGTGATCGACTCCTTCGTCGCACGGGCCCTGCGCGCGATCGTCGTCACCGCGAAGCTCCGCGGTGCCGACACGATCATCGTCGGCATCCAGCCCGACGTGGCGATCGCGATGGTGCAGTTCCGCCTGAACCTGGAGCCTTTGCGGGCGGCCCTCGACCTCGACGCGGCGATCGTGCTGCTCGACCGCATGAGCCGGGAGGACGCTGAGGATGGCGGATGAGGTCCGCGTCCCCATCACCAGCGACGCCGATCTCGTGACCGCCCGCGCAGAGGCCCGCGCGATGGCCGAGCGACTCGGCTTCCCGCGGCCGGACCCGACGCTGATCGCCACCGCCATCTCCGAGATCGCGCGCAACATCGTGGTGCACGTCGGCCGTGGCGAGATCATCCTCGAGCCCTTCGGGGACGCCGACCGCTACGGCGTCGTCGTGACGGCCCGCGACGAGGGGCCGGGGATCCGGGACGTCGAGGCGGCGCTGCGCGACGACTACAGCGGACGCGGCGGCCTCGGCCTCGGCCTCCCCGGCGCGCGGCGGCTGATGGACGACTTCGAGGTGTCCTCGGACCCCGACACCGGCACGACGGTGACCATGTGCAAGTGGCGCTTCCGCGACGAGCTCGCGCGGCTGCGCGAGGAGCGCCGGCGCCGTGCCTGAGCAGGCCGTGCGAGAGGCGGTCGAGTGGGGCGTGGCGACGAGGTGCCGGCCCGGCGAGGCGACGAGCGGCGACGTCGCGGTCGTCTCGCTCCTGCCGCAGGGCGCGCTGGTCGCCGCGATCGACGGGCTCGGACACGGTGCCGAGGCGGCGCACGCGGCCCGCGCAGCCGCCGCGGTCCTGCACGCGGATCCGGGGCAGGACCTCGTCGGCCTCCTGGAGCGGTGCCACGTCGCGCTGAGGGGCACCCGCGGCGCAGCGCTCAGCCTCGCCTTCGTGTCCCCTTCGACGGACGTGCTGAGCTGGCTCGGCGTCGGCAACGTGGAGGGGCGCGTGCTGAGCGGTGCCCCTTGGGCGACACGGCTGAAGGGCTCCCTGGCGCTCGCGCGCGGTGTGCCCGGGCACGCGCTCCCGTCGCTGAGGACGACGACGCTGGAGGTCCGGCCCGGCGACGTCCTCGTCCTGGCCACCGACGGCATCGAGGCCGCCTTCGCGGACGAGCTCGACACGTCCGGGCCGATCCAGACGATCAGCGACCGCATCCTGGCCGACCACCGCAAGCACTCGGACGACGCCCTCGTGGTGGCGGTCCGCTACCTCGGCGTGCGCGCATGAGCGGCCCGTCACCGGCCTTCCGGGCGGCGTACGCGTCCGCCCTCGACGAGCACCTGCGCGACCCGACGGAGGCCTCGCTCCGGGCCGCCTACGAGCTCGCGCGCGAGGCGGTCGGCCAGGGGCTGAGCGTCCTCGACCTGGCCGTCGTGCACCAGGAGGCCCTGGTCACGGCGCTCGCCGGTGCCGCGGACCGGCCCGAGGCGACGCGCACCAGCCGGGCCGCCGGGGACTTCTTCCTCGAGGGCCTGTCGACGTTCGAGATGGTCCAGCGGGGGTTCCGCGAAGCCCGTGAGGCCGCCCTGCTCGGACGGCGCCAGACCGAGCTCTCGCGGCAGCTCTCGACCTTCCTCGCCGACGCCTCCCTCGCCCTCGATGGCCTCGGGTCGCTCGAGGAGGTGCTGCGGCTCGTGGCCGAGCAGGCGCGCGAGCTCGTCGGGGCCGACTGCTGCGTGGCGACCGTGGCGGTCGGCGGACGCCCCCGCGCCGCCGAAGCCGCCTCCTACCAGGAGGCCGACCGCCGCTGGACGGCGTTCGTCCGCTGGCTCGACCTCGCCGCGATCTACCGGCTCGTGCGCCAGAGCGGCGGCTCGGTCAGGGTGGCGGGCGAGTCCCTCGCCCGCCTGCCGCCCTTCCGCGGGGCGCCCGGGGAGCGATGGGTCGAAGGATGGCTCGCCGCCGAGCTGACCGCCCTCGACGGACGCGAGCTCGGGGCGATCCAGCTCTTCGACGGGCAGGGCTCGGGCTTCACCGTCGACGACGAGGCCACGCTCGTGCACCTGGCCCAGATGACGTCCGCGGCCGTCGAGCGAGCGTGGCTGTACCAGGGCGGCTCCAACGCCGACCGATGAGCTCTGGGCGCCCGCGCCGTCTGAGGACCATGAGCGACTCCACGCAGACCCAGTCCACCCTCACGAACATCGGCGTCGCGATGTTCTCGGTGGCCGACCAGGACGAAGCCCTGCGCTTCTACACCGAGAAGCTCGGCTTCGAGGTGCGCAGCGACACGCGCTTCGGCGAGAACGGCGAGATGCGCTGGCTGGAGGTGGCGCCGGCCGGCTCCACCGCCCGCCTCGCGCTGAACCCGCCGATGCAGGGCCAGCCGGGCGGCAGCGGCATCGGGGTCGAGACGCCGGACGTCCTCGGCGAGCACGCGCGCCTGAAGGCCCTCGGCGTCGACGTCGACCCCGAGCCCATGCGCACCCCCGGCGCCCCGCTGCTGTTCATGCTCCGCGACCCCGACGGCAACCACGTCGCCGTGGTCGAGGCGCCCCCGGCCGCGTAGACCGCCCCGCGGCACCCGGCGCGACCCCGCCCCGGCGAGGAGCGGCCGCAGGGCGGCTCCTCGGCGGGGCGCGCCGGTGACGCCCCGGCCGCCGGCCTGACGCCGTACCCGCCGGGGGAGCGTCAGGCGGGCGCGATGCCCGGCCGCCGCCGGCTGCCGCGTGCCGCCTGCGGACGGGCCGCCGGCGTCGGGACCGAGGTCGGCTGGGGGTCGTCGTCGGGCTCCTGCCCCGCCGCATGGGCGGCCGCGAGGCGGGCGACCAGGTCGTCGCGCTGGCGGCGCAGCTGGGCGGCGCTCGGCAGGTGCGAGCCGCGCCGCTTCGTCCTGCCCTCGGGGCCCGTCGGCGGCGGCCCGGCGCCGAGGTCCACCAGGAGGCGGTCGAGCACCGCGATCTCGTGGCGCAGGATGCGGCGCTCCTCGGCCTCGGCGTCGCGTGGCCGGGACCGCGGCGCGGTGACGTAGAGCGCGGAGGCGAGCGCGCGCGGGGGGACGCCGGCGTCGTCGGCGAGGCGCAGCACCTGCTCGACGAGCGCGGGCTGCAGCGCCGGCGACGCCGTCGTGGCGGCCACGAAGGTGCCCGTGCCGTGCCGGCGCTCGAGCACCCCGTCGGCCTCGAGGCGGGCGACGACCGCGCGCAGGGTGTTGTGGCTCACCGACAGCTCCGCGGCGAGGTCCCGCAGGCCCGGGAGCCGGTCGCCGGGCCGCAGCCGTCCAGCGGCGAGCGCCGCCGCGATGCCCCAGGCGAGCTGGACGCCGATGGGCACGTCCCCGCGCCGGTCCACGCTGATGCCGACTTGGGTCGCCCAGCCGCTCATCCGAGCCCGAGGCTACCTCGCAGCCGAGCGACACGGATCAGTGCCTCAGAGTGCCAGCAGACTGGTACTGTCGCCCGATGGCTGTCCGAGGGGTCGCCGACCGGGCGTTCTTGCCGGCCAAGAACGTCCTCGAGGAGGTCGGGGACATGATGATCCTCACGGGCAAGACGATCGTCTCGGCCGTGCGTCCCCCGTACCCCTACGGCGGCGAGTTCGTCTCGCAGTTCCTGTTCGCGCTGCGGCTGTGCTGGTTTCCGCTGCTGATCTCGACGGTCGCGTTCGGGTACGGGGCGCCGGGGCTGCAGGCCGCCAACCTGCTGGTGCTCTTCGGCGCCATCGACCGGCTGGGCGGCTTCTTCGTGCTGGCCTCGATCCGGGAGTTCGCGCCGTTTGTGACCGCGATCGTGCTGGCCGGCGTGGCCGGCACCGCGATCACGGCCGACCTCGGCGCCCGCAAGATCCGCGAGGAGCTCGACGCCCTGCAGGTTCTCGGCGTCGACCCGGTCAAGAACCTCGTCGTCCCCCGCTTTTTGGCGTTGATGCTCGTCACCGGCCTGTTTGACATCTACGCGCTGCTGTTCGGCATCTTCGGCGGCGTCGTGGCCACGCTGGTCAACCACGCCCCCCTGGGCCCGTTCTGGGCCACCTTCTTCACCAACGCCTCCATCACCGACCTGTGGGGGTCGGTCCTGAAGTGCACCCTGTTCGGCGCCATCATCGCCATCGTCTGCTGCTACAAGGGCATGACCGCCTCCGGCGGCGCCGAAGGCGTCGGACGCGCCGTCAACCAAGCCGTCGTCATCGCGATCATGGGGATCTTCGCCTTCAACTTCGTGTTCACGCAGACGCTCCTGGCGACCCACCCCGAGCTGTCGAACCTGAAGTGATCCGCCGTCGTGCCCCTGGCGCTCGACCGAGCAGGCCTTCGGCCGCCCCCCAACGACCCTGGGGGTCGACGTAAACGTCGAGCAGCTGATCGAACGGGACGGTCCGGCGTGCGTCTGGTGCGGCCGGGAGCCGTGGCGTCGCGACCTCACGCTGGAGCACGTCGTGCCGCGCTCCCGCGGCGGTCACACGACCCCCGAGAACGCGCTCGTCGCCTGCCGCACGTGCAACGAGCGACGCGGCTCGCGGCCGGTCGACGCCTACGTCCGCGAGCTGGCGCGCGAGGGCGCCGACGTGAACGTCACGGCCCTCCGCGACGCGCTCGCGCGGCTGTCGAGGTCGGGCCGACGGGCGCACCGGGACGCCGCCACGCGGCAGATGCGGCGGCTTGCGTCGATCTGACGCGGGCGGGCCGAGGGTCGACGGCTCCGCCGCCCCCGCCCGGGTGTCTTCCAAACATCCGGAAGGTAGAGCGCCTAGGTACGCGTTGCGTCCGCGCGCTGACACCCCTACGGTCGTCGGAGCTGGCCAGCGACCTTGTTCCACCACCGGAAGGTCGCATCATGAGGAGTCTCGTCCCCGTCCTGGCGACCACGCTGGGACTGATGGTCACCGCCCCCGCCGCCGTCGCTCAGCCCGCCGACCAGGGCGCGCCGAGCTCCGCCGTCGCTACGGTCGCCACGCAGGACCTCCGCGCGCCGGACCGGACCACGCCCGCAAGCTCGGCAGCCGCCGGCGCGGCGGTCGTCACGCAGGACCTCCGCGCTCCGGACCGGACGGCCCCCGCGCTCGCACTAGCACCCGCGTCGACGTCCGACGGAGGACTGAGCACGGCGCTGATCCTGCTCCTCGCCGTCGGCGGAGCGGTCGTGCTGGGGGCCACCGCGGTCGTCGGGACGCGCTGGGCGCAGGCGCACGGGCACCTGCACCGGCACGTCAGCGGGTGACGCGCCGGCAGCGCTGAGCATCCCGGGGGGGCCGGGCATCGTCCGGGGGCGCACGTCGGCCAGGCCGGCCTCGAGCACGCGCGCGCCCGGACGCCGCCCGCGCCGGCCGACCCGCCACGAGCCCGGACGGCCCGCCCGGACGCCCCGAGGAGGGATGGGCGGCTCAGCCGCAGCCCGTCGTGTTCCCGCAGGACGAGCACGTGTAGCAGGAGCCCGTCCGCTGCATCATCCCGCCGCACTGGTTGCAGGCCGGCCCGAGGTCGAGGCCGGAGAGCTTGGCCGGCACGACCGGCGGGGTCTCCGTCAGCGCGGTGGCGGCCGGCAGCGGCGTCGAGCCCACGGAGGGCTGCGCCGTCGCCGCGCCCGCGGACGGGCCGGCGGTGTCCGAGCCGGTCGACATCGCCGCGTCCTCGGCCATCTTCCGCGCCCGGACCTCCGGGGTCAGGATCCCGAGCTCCTCCTGCGTGTCGGCGTCGAGGAAGCGCGAGGCCAGCCAGCGCATGATGTAGTCCGGCATGGACTTCGCGAACGGGATCTCGGAGTTCATCGTGATGCCCTCGGGCTCGAAGCGCATGTAGGCGAACTTCTGCACGAGCGTCTCGAGCGGCACGCCGTACTGCAGCGCGATGGAGATCGCGGTCGCGAAGGAGTTCATCATCCCCCGCAGCGTCGACCCCTCCTTGCCGATGTCGGTGAGGAAGATCTCCCCGACGGTGCCGTCCTCGTACATGCCGGCGGTCACGTAGCCCTCGTGGCCGCCCACCGAGAACTTGTGCGTGAGCGACTGGCGCTCCCGGGGCATGCGCCGGCGCGTGGCCACCTCGGCGCGCGCCTTCGTCAGCAGCTCCTCGACCTCGGTCTCGGAGTAGAGCCGCGCGCCCAGCGCCTCGGCCGCCGCCTTGGCGTCGTCGACGGATGCGACCGGCTTGGCGTCCTGGCGCTCCGTGCGCAGCGCCTGCGCGGTCTTCGAGCCGTCGCGGTAGATGGCCAGCGCCTTGACCCCGAGCCGCCAGGCCTGCAGGTAGGCGTCGGCGATGTCCTCGACGGTCGCCTCGTGCGGCATGTTGACCGTCTTGGAGATCGCGCCCGAGAGGAAGGGCTGAACCGCGCCCATCATCTTGATGTGGCCCATGTGCGAGATCGCGCGCTGCCCCACGGCGACGTCGAAGACGGGCAGGTGCTCGTCGGAGAGGCCGGGCGCGCCGACGATCGTCGCGTGCTCGTTGACGTGGGCTTCGATCTGCTCGATGGCCGCGTCGTCGTAGCCCAGCGTGCGCAGCGCCATCGGCACCGTGCGGTTGGCGATCGTCATCTGGCCGCCGCCGACGAGCTCCTTGAACTTCACGAGCGAGAAGTCCGGCTCGATGCCGGTCGTGTCGCAGTCCATGAGGAAGGAGATCGTCCCCGTGGGCGCGAGCACGGTCGCCTGCGCGTTGCGGTAGCCGAAGCGGTCGCCGAGCTCGACGGCCTCCTGCCAGCTCGTGCGCGCCGCCTCGAGCAGCGCGGTGTCGGCGCAGGTCGAGTCCGGGATCGCGTAGGACGCGTCGCGGTGCATGCGCATGACCGCGTTGTGGGGCTCGCGGTTCTCCGCGTAGCGCTCGTACGGTCCGATCGCCGCGGCGACCTTCGCCGACTGGGCGTAGGCGCGGCCGGTCATGAGCGCCGTGATCGCCGCCGCCGTCCCACGGCCCGCGTCGGAGTCGTACGGCATCCCGTTCGACATGAGGAAGGCGCCGAGGTTCGCGTAGCCGAGCCCGAGCTGGCGGAAGGCGCGCGCGTTGACGCCGATGGCCTCGGTCGGGTAGCTCGACGGCCCGACGACGATCTCCTGCGCGAGGAGCATGACGTCGACGACGTGCTCGAAGGAGGGCGCGTCGAAGGAGCCGTCGGGCCGGCGGAACTTCATGAGGTTGATCGACGAGAGGTTGCAGGCCGAGTCGTCGACGTGCATGTACTCCGAGCACGGGTTCGACGCGTTGATGCGCCCCGACGCCGGGCACGTGTGCCACTGGTTGATCGTGGTGTCGTACTGGACGCCCGGGTCCGCGCAGCGCCAGGCGGCTTCCGCGATCTCGCGCATGAGCTCGCGCGCCTGCAGCGGCTCGCCGACCGGCTCGCCCGTCTTGCGGGCCAGCAGGCGCCACTCGTCGTCGGCCTCGACGGCGTGCATGAACTCGTCCGTGACGCGGACCGAGTTGTTCGCGTTCTGGTACTGGATCGACGTGAAGCCGTCGCCGTCGATCGACATGTCGAACCCGGCGTCGCGCAGCGCGGCGGCCTTGTCCTCCTCCTTGGCCTTGCACCAGATGAACTCGCGCACGTCCGGGTGGTCGACGTCGAGGACGACCATCTTGGCCGCGCGCCGCGTCTTGCCGCCGGACTTGATCGTGCCGGCCCACGCGTCGGCGCCGCGCATGAAGGACACGGGCCCGGAGGCCGTGCCGCCCTTGCTCAGCGGCTCCATCGACCCGCGGATGGTCGAGAGGTTGATGCCCGAGCCGGAGCCGCCCCGGAAGATGCGCCCCTCGCGCGTGTTCCAGTCGAGGATCGACTCCATCGTGTCCTGCACGGAGAGGATGAAGCAGGCCGAGCACTGCGGCTGCTCCTCGAAGCCGACGTTGAACCAGACCGGCGAGTTGAAGGCCGCCATCTGGTGCAGCAGGACGTGCGTCAGCTCGTCCTCGAAGGCGTCGCCGTCCTCGACCGTCGCGAAGTACCCGCGCGCGCGGCCCCAGTCGGCGATCGTCCCCGCGACGCGGGAGATCATCTGCTTGACCGAGCGCTCGCGGACGGGCGAGCCGAGCTGCCCGCGGAAGTACTTCTGGGCGACGATGTTCGTCGCGTTCTGCGACCACGAGGCCGGGAACTCGACGTCGGCCTGCTCGAAGGAGACCTTGTCGCCGTGGCCGATGCGCGCGTCGCGCAGCTCCCACTCGACCTGGTCGAACGGATGCACCCCCGCCTGCGTGAAGCGGCGCTTGACGCTCAAGGCCTTCCCGGCCTGCGGGGTGCCGAGCATCGTGGTCTGGGGGGCGGTGTCCGTCATGTCTGGGGCTCCTCTTCACCAGCCGCACGGGGCGCGACTCCGCCGGGCCTCTCCCTGAGCGGACGGGCATACTCCCGCTGCCGTCGGACGGCATGGCGATCCCCGTCGGGCCCGGCGATCCTGGCCTCTCCAGTCTAGTGGCGGAGGCCTCCGCCGACCGCGCGCGGGACGCCGCCCGGCCTACCGCCCGAGCCGCACCCAGTCGCGGAAGTCGGCCCACGCCAGCGACGCCCGCCAGCCCGCCTCCGCCGTGGCGTGGCGGGCGCGCGGCGACCACCCGGGCGCCCAGCCTGACCACCGCAGCGCGCCCCACAGCGCGAACGCGAGCAGCAGGACGGCGGCCGTCACCGCGAGCACGACGACGGCGGCCGGGGCTCCGTTCCCGCCCTGCGCCTCGGCCGCCTGCGGGATGCGCGAGTCCGACGCGCCGGGCGCGGGGCTCGGCGCGGGCGTGGGCGCCGGCGTCGTGGTGCCCTGGGGGATCGTCGTCGTCGTCGCCCCCGGCGGCGTCGTCGTGCTCGGCGTCGTCGTCGTCGAGGCCGGCGGGGTGGTGGTCGCCGGCGCCGGCTGCGTCGCCGTGGGCTGCGTCGAGGTCTGCGCCTGGGTCGCCGTCGGCTGGGCGGCCGCCGCGACCGTCGGCGCGACCGCTCCGAGCGCGAGGGCCGCGAGCACGGCGAGCGCGCGGAAGGGGGCGGCAGAGGTCGGTCGCGGGCGGCGCATCGCTCCCGCGCAGGCTACGGCGTCGGCGCGCGGGGGCGCCGCACCGGCCCGCGCGATGACCTACCGTCCGCCGCCCCGTCCCGATGGCCGTCGCCCCCCGCCCGACCTCCGACCACCCCGGCGCCGCCGGCCCCGCGACCCCGGCCGCCACCGCCGTGCCCGGCGCCCGCGCCGGGCTCGTCGTCCTCGTCGCGCTGCTCGCGCTCTGCGGCCTGGCCGCCGGGCTCGGCGGCGCGCGCGCGGTGCCGCACGCGACCTGGGTCCAGACCGGCGCGGCGCTCGTCGCGCTCGGGGTCCTCGCCGCCTGGGTGGCCGACCGCCGCCCCGGCGCCGAGCTCGGCCTGCGCGCCCCCGCGACCGCCGCCGACACCGGGCCCGTCCCCGCGCCGGCCGGGTTCGTCCTGCGCGCGCCGTGGCCGCTGTGGGCGGCCGTGGCCGCGGTCGCGCTGCTGGCGCTGCTCGCGGCGGTGTCGCTGGCCTGGAGCGCGACCCCGGACCGCAGCTGGGAGGTCTTCAACCGCGAGGCCGCCTACGCCCTGGTGCTCGTCGCGGGGATCGCGGCCGGCAGCTCGGCCCCGCGCGCGCTGCCCCGCGCCGCCGGCGGCGTCGTGCTCGTGACGACGCTCGTCGCGCTCTGGGCCCTGGCCGGCGTCATCGCCCCCGATGCCATCCCAGCCACCCACGACACAGCCCGCGCCTGGCGCCTGCACGCGCCGCTGCCGACCTTCACCGACCTCGCCCTGCTGCTCGGCGCGATCGCGCCGGTGGCCGTCCGCCTGGCCGCGGGTGGCGTCCCGGGCCGCGCGGCGCGCCTGCTCGCGCTCGCCGCCACACCGGTGCTGCTCGTCGCGCTCGGGATGACCGGGTCGCGCGCGGGCGTCGCGGTGCTCGTCCTCGGGCTGGCCGCGTCGCTCGTCGCCGGCGGGGCGCGGCTCCGGACGCTCGCGACCGCCGTCGCGGCGCTGGCCGCCGCGGCCGCGCCACTGGCCGTCGGCCTCTCGTCGCGCGCCCTGACCACCGACGGGGCGCGCGAGGCCGCCCGGGCGCACGACGGGCGCACGCTCGGGCTCGTGCTCCTGGCCGCGGTCGTCGTGCTCGTCCTGGCCGGCTGGGCCTGGCTGCGCGCCGAGCCCCGGCTGCTCGCCGGGGGGACGTCGCGGCGCACGTCGACGGTCGCGGCCGTCGCCACGGCGGTCGCCGTCGCCGCCGTCCTGGCCGGGCTCGTCGCCCTGGCCGCATCCGACCGCGGCTTCGGCGGGTCCCTGTCGCACGCCGCCGACACCTTCGCCTCCTCGACGCGCGCGCCGGCCCACGGCGGCCGCGAGCGCCTGACCGCGACCGACTCGGGCGGGCGGCGCGCGCTGTGGGACGAGGCGCTCGGCGCGGCGTCCGACAAGCCCGCCGGCGGGTGGGGCGCCGGCGCCTGGCCCGTCGTCCACGCGGCCTACCGCGGCGCCGAGGTCCCGGCGCGCGACGCGCGCTCGAGCGTCGCCCAGGTCCTCGCCGAGCGCGGGACCATCGGCGCGGTGCTGCTGGTCGCGGCCGCGCTGCTGCTCGTCGCCGCGCCGGTCCTGCGCCTGCGCGCGCTCCCGCCCGGGCCGGGGCGCGACCTCGTCGCCGCGGTGGTGGGCGCGGCCGTGGCCTGGACCGCCGGGCTGCTCGTGGCGTCGACCTGGGAGGTCCCGGCCGTCACGCTGCCGGTGCTCGTCCTCGTCGCCGTCGCGGGCGCGCGCCCGGGGCTGCCGCGCCACGCCGCCGCGGTCGCCGACCCCGACCCGCAGACGGGCGGGTGGCGCTGGGGCGCGCTCGCGGCGGGCGCGACGCTGCTGGCCCTCCTGGCGACGTCCGCGCTCCTGCCGGCCTGGTCGCGCGGGCGCGAGGACACGGCCTGGCGCCTGGTCTCGAAGCCGCGGGCGACCGAGCAGGACCTCCTCGACGCCGCGGGCGCCGCGCGCCTGGCCTCGAAGCTCGACCCGCCCGCGGTCGGCCCGAACCTCGCCGCCGCCGCCGTCGCCGAGCGCCGGGGACGGCCGTCGGAGGCGCGCGGCGAGCTCCTGGAGGCCGTCGACGAGCAGCCCGACAGCGCGGTGGCGTGGGCGGCCCTGGCCCGCCTTGCGCTGCGCCTCGCCGACCGCCCCGGCGGGCTTGCCGCCGCCCGCCGCGCCGTGGGCCTCGACCCGCACGACCCGCGCCTCGTGGCGCTCGCCCGCGCGGCCGAGGCGGCCCAGGCACCGGCCGCGTCGTCGCCGACGGCGACCGGGACGCCGCTGCCCGACTTCGTCGTGCCGTAGTCAGGCCGGCTCGACGGCCACGGCGACGCCCTCGGCGTCCTGCTCGAGGAAGTGCGCCATGCCCTCGGCCTCGGCCTCCAGGGCGGCGCGGGCCCCGCGCGGCAGCCGGCCGAACGGCGCGAGCGTCAGCGTCGCGCGCCGGCCCTTGCGCGCGACCGTCCAGGTCCCGCGAACGAGGCCGTCCCAGAGGAACGTCGCCGGGATCCGCAGGTTCTTCGTGATGACGGCCGGGCGGTGCTCCTCGGGCACGATGCGCGTGCGGTCCGCGTGGGCGAGCAGCACGGCGTCGAACGGCGCCAGAAGCCGGGCGGGCGCGGCGGCGTCCTCCCCCGGCCGCGGCGCGTCGGGGAGGTCGACGAGCTCGCGGCCCGCCTCGTCGCGGAGGACGACGAGCTGCTCGCGCAGGCCCTTGACGACCGGCCCGAGGCCCGTCAGGCCGGACCACGCCTGCACGTCGGCGGCGGTGGCGGGACCGAACGCGGCGAGGTGGTGGCGCACGAGCGCCTCGCGGGCGGCCTCGCCGGACGCCGGCGACGCGTCGAGACCGTCCTCGGCCAGGGCGAACGCGGCCGCGCGCGGGAACGCCCAGCGGTCCTCGGTGGGCACCATCACGAGCGGCAGCCGCATCCGGACCGCATAGCCGAGCGCGCGCACGTCGGCGTCCGGGAACTCGGCGGCGAGCCCGTCGCGCAGCTCGTCGAACGTGTGCGGGTGCTCGTCCAGACGCGCACGCGCCGCGGCGAGGACCGCGTCGAGGTCCAGCGTCGCGCGGCGGGCCTTCAGGACCGACCGCAGCGCGGCGTCCAGGGCAGGGTCGACCACGGGCCGCTGCGCCCGGAAGGCGGTCGCGCTCACGAGGTGGAGCGTCGCCCGCTGCAGCGTCGCCCGGACGACCTCGCCCTCGGCCAGCGCGCGCCGGAGGTCCTCGGCCGCGAACCCCTCGAGCCGCGACCACAGCGCGGCGAAGGGCGGTCGCGGCTCCTGCGCCTGCAGCCCCCCGAGCCGGTCGACGGCCTCGGCGACGTCGGGGACCGGTGCGCGCGCGAGCAGCAGCTGGCGCGCGAGCGTCGCCCGCCCGAGCGCGCGCCGCGACAGGACCTCGTCGCTCATGCCAGCAGGTCCTCCACCGCCGCCAGCGCCGCCGCGAGCACCGCGTCGGGCGGCCCGGCGGCGTCGATCACCGTGATCCGCCCGGGGTCCGCCGCGGCCAGCGCGTCGTAGGCCGCCTCCGCGCGCGCGAAGAACCCGTCGTCGGCGAGCTCGAGGCGGTCCGGCGCGTGCCCGCGGGCGTCGCGGCGCGCGGCACGCGTCCCCGGGTCGGCGCGCAGCAGGAGCGTCCGGTCGGGGGCCAGCCCGCCGGTGCCGAAGGCGTTGACCGCCGCGACGGCCCCGGCGCCGAGCTCGCGGCCGCCGCCCTGGTAGGCCAGCGACGAGTCGACGAAGCGGTCCAGGACCACCCACCGCCCGGCGTCCAGCAGCGGCGCGACGCGCTCGGCGACGAGCTGGGCGCGCGCCGCCGCGTAGAGCAGCGCCTCCGCCCGCGGGTCGACCTCCAGGGCCGGGTCCTGCACGAGCGCGCGGATCCGCTCGGCCAGCGCGACGCCGCCGGGCTCGCGCAGCAGCTCGACGTCGGCGCCCCGCGCGCGCAGCCCCGCCGCCAGGGCGTCGGCGAGCGTCGTCTTGCCCGTCCCGTCGAGGCCCTCGATCGTGACGAGCCGTCCGCGCACAGGACATAGCCTGTCAGGGGCCGATGACGACCGTCGCGACGCTCACCGAGCGCCACCCGCACGCCCGCGCCGTGCTCTCCGCCGCCCTCCCGCCCGAGGGCTCCCCCTCGCACGCCTACCTCTTCCACGGGCCCGCGGGCGCGGGCAAGCGCGACGTGGCGCGCGCGTTCGCCACGGCGCTGCTGGCCGAGGGCGCGCCCGATCCCGGCTCCGTCGCCCTGCGCGTGGCCCACGGCGTGCACCCCGACCTGACCTGGGTGGCGCCCAGCGGCGCCGCCGAGATGCTCGTCGCCGACGTCGAGGAGCCGGTCGTCGCCGCGGCCACGCGGACGCCGTTCGAGGCGCGCCGGCGGGTGTTCGTCCTCGAGCGCGCCGAGACGATGAGCGACCAGGTCGCCAACAAGATGCTCAAGACGCTCGAGGAGCCGCCGCCCTTCGCGCACCTCGTCCTGCTGACGAGCCGGCCCGCCGACCTGCTGCCCACCGTCGCGTCGCGCTGCCAGCCCGTGCGCTTCGACGCGCCGCCCGCCGAGGAGGTCGCCGCGCGCCTGACGGCGCACGGCGTCGGCGCGGCCACCGCGGACGCGTGCGCGCGCCTCGGCCTCGGCGACGCCGAGCGCGCCCTGGCGCTCGCCGCCGGGGACGGTCCCGCGCTGCGCGCGGCGGGCGCCGACCTCGCCCGCGCGGCGCTGCGCGACGACCTGCTCGGGCGCCCGTGGCTCGCGATCCTCGCCGTCGCGCGCGGCCGCGGCGAAGCGGCGCAGGCGGAGATCGAGGCGGCCGTGGCCGCCGACCTCGAGCTCCTGCCCAAGAAGGACCGCAAGCGCGCCGAGCGCGAGGCCGCCGACGCGGCCCGGCGCGACGGCTCGGCGCGCGCGCACGGGCGCGCTGGACCTCGCCCTCCAGGTCGCGGGGCTGTGGCTGCGCGACGTCGCGGTCGTCCGCGACGGGGCCGAGGAGCTCGTCCACGCGACCGACCGCCGCGCCGACCTGCGGGCGGATGCCGAGGGCCGTGACGTCCACCGCCTGCGCGCCGGCGTGGCCCTCGTCGACGAGGCGCGCGCCGCGCTCGCCGTCAACCCGACCGAGGAGCTGCTGCTCGAGGCGCTGGCGTCCCGCCTGGCGCGCGAGCTGGCTAGCTGATGACGTTCGTCGACGCGAGCGCCAGCACGAGCACGCCGACGACCATCCGGTAGGTCGCGAAGATCCCGATGCCGTGGTTCGCGACCCAGCGCAGGAGCCACGCGATCGAGGCGTACCCGACGATGAAGGCGAGGACCGTGGCGAGCGCCGTGGCGCCGGCCGGCGCCCCACCGCCGTCCCCGACGTGGCGCAGCTCGAAGAGCCCGGAGAGGACGACCGCCGGGACCGAGAGCAGGAAGGAGTAGCGCGCCGCCGTCGTGCGGTCGAAGTCCAGCAGGAGCCCGGCCGAGATCGTGGCGCCCGAGCGGCTGACCCCGGGGACGAGCGCGAGGGCCTGGGCGCAGCCGATGAGCACGCCGTCGCGGAGGGTGAAGTCCTCGAGCGACCGGGTCCGGCGCCCGCGGCGCTCGGCCTCGAGCAGCACGACGCTGAAGAGGATCATCGCCACGCCGATGAGCTCGAGCGTGCGGAACTCGTGCTCGATCGTGTCCTTGAAGGCGAGGCCGAGGAGACCGATCGGGATCGTGCCCAGGATGAGGTACCAGCCGAGCCGGGACTCCTCCGTGCCGCGGACGGCGGGGTCCCGCAGCCCGGCCACCCAGCCCTTGGCGATGGCCCACAGCTCACGGCGGAAGTACACGAGGACCGCGAGCATCGTCCCGAGCTGCACGACGGCCGTGAACGCGGCCCCCGGGTCCTCCCAGCCGAAGAAGGCGGGGACGATCCGCAGGTGGGCGGTGCTCGAGATGGGCAGGAACTCCGTCAGGCCCTGCACGATCCCGAGCACGATGGCCTGAAGGGCATCCATGCGGGCGGCGAGGCTACTGGTCGGCGCGGCCGGAGGGGCCGTCCGCCGGGCGGTACCGGTAGCCGAAGCCCCGCACCGTCTCGATCGGGTCGCCGGCCCCCGCCGCCGCGAGCTTGCGCCGCAGACGCCCGACGGCGACCTTGACCTGGTCGGGCGCGGTCCACGGGTCGCCCCACACGAGCTCGACGAGCTGCTCGCCGCTGAGCACCTGGGCGGGGTGGCGGACGAAGGCCGCGAGCAGCGTGAACTCGCGCGGCGTCAGGTGCAGGTCGGTCGCGCCGGCCAGGGCGGTGCGCTGCCGGTGGTCGACCGTGAGCAGGCCGTCGGCGTAGACGTCGGGCAGGTCCGCGGCCCCCGTCGCGCCGGCCGCGGCCCGGGCACCGCGCCGCAGGACCGCGGCGACCCGGGCCGAGAGCTCCGCGCGCCCGAAGGGCTTGACGACGTAGTCGTCGGCGCCGGCGCGCAGGCCGCGCACCTTGTCGAGCTCCGAGCTCTTCGCCGTGAGCATGAGCACCGGGACGTCGCTGAGCTCGCGCACGCGCCCGAGGACGGTCCAGCCGTCGAGGCCCGGCATGTCGACGTCGAGGAGCAGGACGTCGGGCCGCTCGGCGTAGAGCAGGCGCAGCGCCTCGGCGCCGTCGGCAGCGCCGCGGACCTCGTGCCCGTCGCGCTCGAGGAGGACCCGGACGAGGTCGCGGATGTCCTCGTCGTCATCGGCCACGAGCACCTTCGCCCCCGTCATCCGGTCATCTTCCTCCGGCCCGCGGATCGATCGGCGTGCGCCGATCCCGGATCGACACCGGCGCGATCCCGGACCGATCCCCGCGGCGGTCACGCTGCCCGTCACGTGGCACCCATGGGACCCCTCGACCTCGCCGACGCCGTCGGCCACGAGCTGCGCACGCCGCTCACCGCGGTCCGCGGCTACGCCGAGGCCCTGAGCGAGTCGGCGGGCGACGAGCTGCCGGAGGCGCAGCGCGCGATGGTCGACGCGATCCTGCGCGGCGCCCTGCGCCTCCAGGAGGCCGTCGACCGCCTCGAGGAGGCGCTCCGCCGCGAGGTGGCCGCGCCCGCGCGGTCCTAGCGCGCGGCCAGCTCCGGGATCGGCCCCAGCCGCGGCGCCAGGTCGTAGGTCGAGAAGGCGCGGAAGCGGCTGAAGAGCGGGTGCTCGGGGCCGTGGAAGTCGGCCGACCCGGTGGTCAGCAGGCCGCGGGCCTCCGCGTGCCCGGCGACGAGGCGCGTCTGCGCCTCGGCGTGGGTGACGTAGAAGGCCTCCACCCCGTCGAGGCCCAGCCCCGCGAAGCGGTCCACCGCCTCCAGCACCTCGTCGTCGTGGTCGAGGTCCCAGAACGGGTGCGCCCACACGGCGACGCCGCCGGCGTCGTGGACGAGCGCGATCGCCTCGGCCACCGTCGGCATGGTGCGGCGGCGGTAGGCCGGGCGGCCGGGGATGAGGTAGGCCTCCAGCAGCGCGGAGAACGACGCCAGGCCCTCGGCCTGGAGCCGCGCGGCGTTCGCCGGCTCGGCGACGACCGCCTGGGCCAGGTGCGGGCGCCCCACGGGCGCCCCGCCGCGGTCGGGCACCTCGAGGACCCAGCCGACCTCGCGCAGCGCGTCGGCCATGCGCCCGGCACGACCCTCGCGGTCGGCGCGGAAGGCGCGCAGCGCCTCGGCCAGCGCGGGCGACCGGTGGTCGACGCCGTAGCCGAGCACGTGGAGGTCCTCGTGGTCCCCGTCGAGCGCGCTGAGCTCGGTCGCGGGGACGAGCCCCAGGCCCGGCGCCGACCGCGCCGCAGCCAGCGCCTCCTCGACACCGTCGACCGTGTCGTGGTCGGTGAGGGCCAGGAGCTCCACGCCGGCCGCGGCCGCGCGCGCGACGACGTCGGCCGCCGGCAGCGCGCCGTCGGAGTGGACGGAGTGGCTCTGCAGGTCGAAGGTCGGGGCGGCGGCCGCGGACGCATTCATGCGGCGGCGGGGTCGACGTCCTCCTCGGCGTCGTGCTCCGGTGTGGCCTCCGACAACGCGGTGCGCTTCGGCAGGCGCGCCGCCGCGGCGTCGAGCCGCGTGCGGACCGGCGCCGCGGCGCGGCCCACGAGCGTGCGCTCGGCCGGGCCCATCGCGGGCCAGCGCCCGCGCAGGTCGGCGAGCCCGGCCTGGGCGCGCTCGACCGCCGCGCGCGCGGTGCCCGGGTCGCCCTCGTCCAGCGCTTCCTCGGCGGCGGTGACGTCGAGGGCCGTGTCGGCCAGGAGCTTGAGGTGCTCGTCCACGCCCCGGAGCGTACGGCGCGCCCCTGACACGGCGGACGCGCGAGGACGCGCGACGTTCCCCTTAGCCTGACAATTGTTAGGATCCTAAGCAGATGTCCGCCACCCTCCCTCCCCCGTCCGCCGAGCACGCCGCCGAGGCCTTCAGCGAGGCGATGGACGACTTCGCGCGCGCCTGGCACCGGGCCCGCATGCGCCTGCGCCCGGACGACGGCCTGAGCATCGCCCAGTTCCACCTCCTGCGACCGCTGCTCGACGCGCCCGACGGCGCCCTCGGCGTCGGCGAGCTGGCCCACACCGCCGGCGTCAGCGCGCCCACCGCGACGCGCATGGTCGACGCCCTCGTCCGCGACGGCCTGTGCGCCCGCACCCGCGGCCACGAGGACCGCCGCTGCGTGAAGGTCTCCCTGACGCCCGCCGGACGCGCGGCCGCCGACGACCGGCTGGCCCGCAACGAGGAGCGCCGGCGCCAGCTCTTCGCGGCGCTGAGCCCGGAGGAGCGCCGCGACGCGGCCCCGCTGCTGAGCCGGCTGGCCGCCGCCATCGAGGAGCTGGCGTGACGCCCGACCCGCGCGAGGCCCAGCGCCACCCCACCCGCACGCTCGTCGTCCTGGCCGGTGCGGCGCTCGCGTACGCCCTGGCCCAGACGATGGTCGTCCCCGCGCTGCCCGACATCCAGCGCACCTACGGGGTCGGCGCCGCCGACGCGACGTGGCTGCTGACGATCTTCCTCCTGACCTCCTCCGTCACCACGCCGCTGCTCGGCCGCCTCGGCGACATGTACGGCAAGGAGCGCCTGCTCCTCATCGCCCTCGGCGTCTTCGGCGCAGGCAACCTCGTCGCGGCGCTCGGCGGCTCGCTCGGGGTCCTCATCGCCGGTCGCGCGATCCAGGGCCTGGGCGGGGCGATCATCCCGCTGGCCATCGGCATCGTGCGCGACGAGTTCCCGCGCGAGAAGGTCGCGACGGGCATCGGCACCATCTCGGCCATGTTCGGGATCGGCGGCGGCGCGGGCCTCGTCATCGCCGGCGTGCTGGTCGACCACGCCAGCCTCGCGTGGATCTTCTGGCTGAGCCTGGCCGGGAGCATCCTGGCCGCGTGGGGCACGTGGCGCTGGGTGCCCGAGTCCCCGGTGCGCGTCCGGGCGCGCATCGACTGGGGCGGCGCGACGCTGCTGGGGCTGTCGCTCGGCGCGCTGCTGCTCGGCGTGAGCCAGGGCAACGCCTGGGGCTGGACCTCGGCCGGCGTGCTCGGGCTCTTCGCCGGCGCGGTCGCGCTCGGCGTCGCGTTCATCGCGTTCGAGGATCGCACGGAGGACCCGCTCGTCGACCTCGCGCTCATGCGCCGGCGACCGGTGTGGACGACGAACCTCGTCGGCTTCGCCGTCGGCTTCGCGATGTTCGGGTCGTTCATCCTCATCCCCGAGCTCGTGCAGACGCCGTCGGTGGCCGGCTACGGCTTCGGGGCGACGGTCACGGCGAGCGGCCTGTTCCTGCTGCCCTCGAGCGTCGTGATGTTCTTCGCGGGCCCGCTCAGCGGCCGGCTCGGCGCCAGCCACGGCTCGAAGCTGCCGTTGCTGCTGGGGACGATCGCGGCCGCCGCGTCGTACTTCTGGCTCGCCTTCGAGCACGGCTCGAAGCTCGGGATCTACGTCGGCTCGACGCTCCTCGGGCTGGGCATCGGCCTGGCCTTCGCGGCGATCGCCAACCTCATCGTGGTGGCCGTGCCGCAGGACCAGACCGGCGTGGCCACGGCGATCAACACGATCGCGCGCTCGGTCGGCGGCGCCGTCGGGGCCCAGGTCGCCGCGGCGCTGGTCACGGCCGGGACCGTCACCGTCGGGGCGGTCACGTACCCGGCCGAGAGCGGCTACACGGCGGCGTTCGTCATGAGCGGCGTCGGCGCGCTCGTCGCCCTGCTGGCGACGCTGGCGGTGCCCGGCGACCTGCGCCGCGACCGGACGAGGCAGCCGGTGGCCACCGGCGTCCCCGCGAAGGCGCCCTCGTCGTGAACGACGACGGCCGGCTGACGCCGGAGATCAAGGCCGTCGCGATCGTCGTCGTCGTCGGGGCGATCATGTCGATCCTCGACACGACGATCGTCAACGTCGCGCTCGAGACCCTGTCGCGCGAGCTGCACGCGGACCTCTCCACGATCCAGTGGGTCTCGACGGCGTACCTGCTCGCCCTGGCCACGGTCATCCCGCTCACGGGCTGGGCGGCCGAGCGGTTCGGGCCCAAGCGGGTCTGGATGACCGTCGTGAGCGGCTTCGTCGTCTCGAGCGCGCTCTGCGGCCTGGCCTGGAGCGCGGAGAGCCTGATCGCCTTCCGCGTCCTGCAGGGCCTGGCCGGCGGCATGGTCATGCCGGTCGGGATGATCACGCTGGCGCAGACGGCCGGCCCCCAGCGGATGGGCCGCGTCATGAGCGTCGTCGGCGTGCCGATGCTCCTCGCGCCCGTCCTCGGGCCGGTCATCGGCGGGCTCATCGTCGAGCACCTCTCCTGGCGCTGGATCTTCTACGTCAACCTCCCGATCGGGATCGTCGGCCTCGCGCTGGCCGCCAGGCTGCTGCCGAGCGGGCGCGCGGAGGGCCTGGACGCGACGACGAAGCTCGACTGGCGCGGCCTGGTGCTGCTCTCGCCCGGCGTGGCGATGCTCGTCTTCGGGCTCAGCGAGGTCGGCTCGCAGGGCAGCGTGTCCGGCGTGGACCTGGCGCTGGATGGTCGGCGGCCTGGCGCTCATCGCGGCCTTCGTCCTCCGCGCGCTGCGCGTCGAGCGCCCGCTCGTCGACGTGCGGCTCTTCCGCGGGCGCGGGTTCAGCGCCGCCGCGGGGACGACCTTCATCGTCGGCATGGCGCTCTTCGGCTCGATGCTCCTGCTGCCCCTGTACTTCCAGGTCGCGCGCGGCGAGTCGCCGCTGCACGCCGGCCTGCTCGTCGCGCCGCAGGGGCTCGGCGCGGCCTTCGCCATGCGCTTCAGCGGCCGGATGACCGACCGCGTCGGCGGCGGCCGGGTCGTCCTCATCGGGCTGACGATCCTGACCGTCGCGACGATCCCCTTCGGGCTCATCGCGGCCGGCACGCCCTACTGGCTGCTGGCGCGTCTGCGTCCTCGCCCGGGGCGTGGGCCTGGGCTTCACGATGATGCCGGCGATGGCGGCGGCCTACGCGACGCTCGAGCACCAGCAGGTGCCGCGCGCGACGCCGATGCTCAACGTCGTCCAGCGCGTCGGCGGGTCCATCGGGACGGCGGTGCTCGCCGTCGTCCTGCAGCGCCAGCTCGTCGGGGCCGTCCCCGGCGGCGGCGGGGCGCTGGGCGAGCGTGCAGTCCGCGTCGCCCGAGGCGCGCCGGCGCCTGGCCGAGCCACTCGCGACGGCCTTCGGCGCACACCTACTGGTGGGCGCTCGCGCTGACCGCCGTCGCCTTCGTCCCGGCGACCGTGCTGGCCGTCACCGAGGGCCGCGAGCGCCGCGCCCGAGCGGCCGCCGGAGGACCCGACGCGACCCGCGCACGCGCGCCGCAGGCCACGCCGATCGCTGGCTAGACTGAGTCGCCGCGCCGACGTAGCTCAGCTGGTAGAGCACTTCACTCGTAATGAAGGGGTCCCCGGTTCGAGTCCGGGCGTCGGCTCTCCACGGACGCGCTGCCGAGGCCGGGCCTTCGTCCCCACGCGTGCAGCCCTAGCGCGCCCGGCGGTACGCGACGCGCAGGTCGTCCTGCCAGTCGCCCGGCGTGCGGGCGAGCTGCCACCGGCCCTCGAAGCCGTCGTGGCCGATGGTCGCCGAGTAGCGCTGGGCGAACCCGGGGTCGTCGCGCCACATCCGCAGCACGCCGTCCTCGAGCGCGATGCCGTAGGTCCGGCGCACGCCGCGCGAGTCGAAGTACTCCATGACCAGGCCGTCGCCCTCCTCGGGGGCGCCGATCACGCAGATCGCATCCGGGAACGCCTCGTGGTCGTTGTGCGAGCGCTGCAGGAGGAAGCGCCCGCCCTCCAGCCACTCGAACGTGAGGCTGCCCGGCACCGCGCCGTCGACCATCGGGTGGGTCGCCTCGGTCGTCCACGTGCCGATCAGCGCGTCGAACGGCTCCAGGGCGGGATCTCGCTCCGTCATGGTCGAAGGACGTTCCCGGACGCCGACCTCAGCACTCGCAGCAAGCCGAGCGAGGCCCGCGACGGACCCTGCGCGGCGCGAGCGCCGCGACCCCCCTGGTACGGTCGCGCGCAACCCTCGGGAGGAGACCTCGGTGCGCAGGCTGGTCTTGCTGGTCGTCGTCGGTTCGATGCTGGTCGCCGCGCCGTCCGCGCAGGCGAGGCCGGCGAGCGTCTTCAAGGGCGCCGTCAAGTGCTCGACCCGACCCGACGGCATCCGGTTCTGCGGGTCGCTGGTCGTCGACCGGCAGCCGACGCCCGCCCGGACCCTCGTGACGAGCTGGGACGGCACCGCCGTCGACGTCAACTTCGCGCTGCCGCCCGCGTCCGCCCGGCACCGCGGGCCCTATCCGCTCGTGATGCTCTTCCACGGCTACGGCGGGTCGAAGTTCGGCCTGGGCGACGGCGGCGGCGGGATCGGCTCGGCCATCTCCTCGATGACGCCGTGGCTGAAGGCCGGCTACGCGACGTTCAGCATGTCCGACCGGGGCTTCGGCGAGTCGTGCGGCACCGCGGCGAGCCGCGCGTCGGTCCCCGCCAGGCGGTGCGCGCGCGGCTTCAACCACCTCCTCGACACGCGGTACGAGGTCCGCGACGCCCAGTACTTCGCCGGGCTGCTCGGCGGACCAGGGCCTCGTGTCGCCGACGCGGATCGCGTCGGTCGGCGGCTCCTACGGCGGAGGCATGTCGATGGCCCTCGCCGCGCTCAGGGACCGCGTGATGCTCCCGGGCGGACGGCTCGTGCCCTGGCGCAGCCCGGGTGGCGAGAAGATGCGCCTGGCGGCCGCGACCCCGGCGGTCCCCTGGACCGACCTCGCCTACGCGCTGACGCCCAACGGGCGCACGCTCGACTACGTCGCCGACGCCCCGTACCGAGGGCCGTACGGGGTGCTGAAGAGCTCGTACGTCAACGGGCTCTACGCCACGGGGTGCGGCACGCCGACGACCTTCTGCACCACGACGCACCCCGACTGGGACCTCGGGGCGTGGATCCGGCGGCTCAACCAGGGCGAGCCGTACGCCGGGCCGGTGACCGCGCGGATCCTGCGGCAGGTCACGACGTACCACTCGTCGTACTCCATCGACCACTCGAGGCCGCCCGCCCCGCTGCTCATCGCGAACGGATGGACCGACGACCTCTTCCCGGCCGACGAGGCGCTCCGCTTCTACAACCGCACGACGACCCAGTACCCGAGGACCCCGGTCTCGCTGTTCTTCCTCGACTTCGGGCACCCCCGGGCGCAGAACAAGGACCCCGACGAGGCCCGCTACGTCACGGCGATCCACCGCTGGCTGGACTTCTACCTCAAGGGACGAGGCCGCAAGCCCTTCCAGGGCGTCCAGGCGCTGACCGAGACCTGCCCCGCCTCGGCGCCGTCCGCCGGACCCTTCCGCGCCTCGACCTGGGCCCGCCTCGCGCCCGGCGAGGTCCGCGTGACCAGCCCGGTCGCGCAGACGATCCTGGCGGACGCCGGCAGCGCGGCGATCGGCGCGACGTTCAACCCGATCGGCGCCGCGGCCTGCGCGACCGCACCCGGCGCGCCGCAGCCCGGCACGGCGACGTACGCGCTCGGGGCCGGACGCGGCTTCACGATGATCGGCGCCCCGACCGTGCTCGCCGACCTCACGCTCCCGCGCGCCGGCTCGCAGGTCGCGGCGCGGCTGCTCGACGTGGGCGCCGACGGGCGGGAGACGCTGGTGAGCCGGGGGCTGTGGCGTCCCAGGGTCTCCTCCGAGCCGGTGCGCCAGGTGTTCCAGCTCCACCCGGGGGCCTGGCGGTTCGCGCCGGGCCACACGGTCAAGCTGGAGCTGCTGCCCGAGGACGCGCCGTACGGCCGGGCCTCCAACGACCAGGCGCAGGTGACGGTCGCGGGGCTCCAGCTCCGGCTCCCGACCGTGGACCGCCCCGGGAGCGCGGGCGGGCTCGTCAAGCGGCCGCTCGCGAAGGTCGTGCCGCGCGGGTACCGGCTCGCGCGCGAGTTCGCCCGGGCGCGCTAGGCGGGCGCGCCGCCGGCGTGTCCCGGGCGGCGAGCGCCCTCTGGCGCGCGGCCTGCCGCAGGCGTACTGTCGGTGCCCCGACCGAAGAAGGTGACGTGCCATGGCGGAGCCGGACCCGGAGAAGGCGCATCGGCTGGAGAAGCTCCGGCAGAAGCGGCGCGAGAAGGCCCAGCGCACGACCGACACGCCGGAGGCGCGGGCGGAACGCCACGAGGCCGCCCGCTCGGACGACGACAAGGTCAAGGAGCGCGTCGGCAACGGCGTGATCTGGAGCTAGTCGCGGACGATCACGACGGTCGAGTCCGGCGTACGGGAGCGCGCGTGGTTTGAGTTCTGGCCGGCGGCCACGCCGACCGCCAAGCAGCGCACCGCGGGGCAGCCGGTGACGGCGACGGGGCCGATCAGCGCCACGGTCACCGCCCTGGCCCCGGACACGACGACGCATCCGCCAACCCGTAGGCGGGGCCGCGGCGGCTAGGGTCGGCCCATCGGCGCGAGGCTGTACTGGTTCCCGCTGTCGCATCCGGCGCAGGCCGTGCGGGTGATGCTCGACCTCAAGGGCGTCGAGCACGAGCTGACCGAGGTCCTCCCGGGCCTGCAGCGGATCCACCTGCGGCTCGCCGGCTTCCGCGGCGGCACGGTCCCCGCGCTGAAGCTCGACGGGCGGCGGGTGCAGGGCTCGCGCAGCATCGCCCGGGCGCTCGAGCGGCTCCGGCCCGAGCCGCCGTTCTTCCCGGCCGGCCCGTCGGCGCTGGCCCGCGTCGAGGAGGCCGAGCGCTGGGGCGACGAGGAGCTGCAGCCGGTGCCGCGGATCATCCTGCGCTGGGGGCTCGTGCGGCACGCGGAGCTGCGGCGGTGGCTGGCGCGGCAGTCGGGGCTCCCCGCGCCCGGGGTCGCGGCCGTCCTGAGCGCCCCGGCCGCCTGGTACTACGCGCGCGCCGTCGACGCCGACGAGGCGGCTGCCCGGCGGGTGCTCGCCGAGCTGGAGCCGATGCTCGACCGGGTCGATGCGCTGCTCGCCGACGGCGTCCTGGCCATCGACGAGCCCAACGCGGCGACGCTGCAGGTCCTCTGCAGCGTGCGCGCGCTCGACACGTTCGCCGACCTCCACGACCAGGTCGCCGCGCACCCGTGCGCCGCGGCGGCGCGCCGGCTCTTCCCCGCCTACCCGGAGCCGGTGCCGCCGTTCCTGCCGCCCGAGTGGCTCGCGGCCCCCGCGAGCCCCGACGACCCGGCCGCTCAGCGCACGACGCGGTAGGTCAGGTGGGTGCGTGGTAGGGCGGAACGTCGCCCCACGAGCCCTTCCAGTCCGGATCCCACGCGCCGCGGCCGGGGCTGAGCATGTCGCGGCGCATGACGAAGGCCGAGGCCGCCGTGATGGCCGCGACCTCGTCGGCGTTCTCGTCGGCCTGGTCGAGCAGCCACCGGTGCAGCCGGTCCCCGACGCCCTCGCCCCACGGCTCGTCGAGGCTCTGGTCGGGACCCGCGACGTCCCCGTCGAGGGAGGTCGCGAGGTCACAGGTGATCCGGCTCATGGCTCGGTGCGCTACCCGTCCTCGCGCGGGATGACCTGCATGATCGAGACCTCCTCCCCCGACCGGGTGTCCGGGTAGACGACGTACGCGCCGGGACCGCCGCCGAACCACGTCGCCTGGTCGGCCTCGCCGACGAAGATGCCCGCGCGCTGCGAGCCGTCGGCCTGCTCGACCCAGACCTTCTGACCTTCGTGCAAGGCGTCCACGGCACGATCGTCGCGGATGGCGGCGCCGGGGTCCAGGGCGCGCCGGCGCCGGGTGCGTCACCGCCGCGCGGGTGCGGGTCGCCGCACCGGCGAAGCGCCGGGCAGCGCACGCGCGGACGCCGGGCTGCCCCGCCGACCGGATGGCCGGCGTCGCCGACGATGACGGCATGCGCACGTCCTCCCTCCGCACCGCCGCCGCGCCGGCGTTCGCGCGCTTCGTCGACCAGGCCGAGGCGCTCGTCGACGACCCCCACGCCATCGCCCACCGCCTCGGCGACCTGCTGGGCGAGGACGGCTGGCTCGCGCCCCAGGACCGGCTCCCGGGGACCGACACCTACCGCCAGCACCTGCTGCACGTCTCCCCGACGCGACGGTTCTCGATCGTCGCGCTCGTCTGGCAGCCCGGTCAGCGCACGCCGATCCACGACCACATCGCCTGGTGCGTCGTCGGCGTCCTGCAGGGCATCGAGCGCGAGACCCGCTACCGCCTGGTCGAGGCCGGCGCCGAGCGCCACCTGGAGCCGATCGACGTCGTCGAGGCCCACCGCGGCCACGTCGAGGCCCTGATCCCGCCCGCGGACGACATCCACCTCGTCGAGGCCCGCGGCGAGGGCCTCACGATCTCCATCCACGTCTACGGCGCCGACATCGAGCGCCGCGGCACGAGCATCCACCACCGCTTCGACGACGTGCCCGAGCTGAGCTTGGCCGCGTGAGCTAGCGCGCCTCCAGCACGACCGCCGTCACGATCGGGCGCGAGGCGGGGGCGGGCTGGTCCTGCTCGCTGTAGGGGCGGTTGAGCAGGTGCCCGTGGTGCACGAGCGTCGTCGACCCGCCGCCGTCGAGGTTCATGGCGACGCGGCACCCGAGCTCGGCCATGAGCTCGGCCAGCTCGCGCATGCCGAGCCCCGCGTCGACGCCGCTGCGCCGCCCGTCGCAGGCCAGCAGCCAGACGTGCCGGTCGTCGACCCCGATCGCCGCCCGCGGGTGGCGGCCCTCCGTGATGTCGGAGTCGAACTGCCCGGCCCCGGCGCTGAAGCCCTCCTCGTCGGCGCCGTCGTCGTAGACGACCCGCGCGTCGTCGACGAGCAGCGGCCCGGCCTGCAGGAGGTCGCCGCCGGGGTGCTCGGCGAGGCGGTCGCGCGGCGCGATGGCGACGCGCCCGTCGACCGCGTGGAAGGCCGGGCGGCGCGGGTGGTGCTCGGCCGGGAAGGCCGTGCCCGGCACCGACTCGCCACCGACGCGGACCTCGCCCAGCGGCCGGAACGGGTCGCGCAGGTAGAAGCCGCCGACGATCGCCTCGCGCACGCCGCTGCGCCAGCACCAGTGGTCCAGCCGCCGCGGCTGGGGGAAGACGTGGACGCGGGGGCGCACGGCCTCCAGGGCGTGGCGGACGACGTAGACCGTCGTGCGCTCGCCGTCGGCGAGCCGGCAGCGCCGCAGGCGGTAGGTCGGCACCGTGCCGTTCGCCATGGCGCAGATCAGAGCAGACGACCCGGGGCACCGGGGCTCCCGGCGCGGATCCTGGCGCGTGGAGCCGTCGCGACGGCCGCGGGCGGCGAGCGCGGACCGCGACGCGCGCTAGGCCGTCGCGCGCGCCGGCGCTGTGGCCGCGGCGTCGCGCACGGCGGGGGCGACCTCGGCGCCGAGCAGCTCGACGGCGCGCAGGACCGCGGCGTGCGGCATCGTCCCCACGCTCAGGTGCAGCAGGACGCGGTCGAGCCCGAGCAGCCGCTGGACGCGGACGAGCTTGGCGGTGACCTCCTCGGGGCTGCCGACCGCGAGCGAGCCCTCCGGCCCGCGCATCGCGTCGAACTGGGCGCGCGACATCGGCGGCCAGCCGCGCTCGCGCCCGAGCTGCGTCATGACCGCGGCGTAGGGCTCGTAGAACGTCTCGACGGCCGCCTCGGTCGTGTCGGCCACGAAGCCGTGCAGGTGGACGCCGAGCGGCAGCAGGGCCGGGTCGTGCCCGGCGCGGGCGGCGGCCTGGCGGTAGAGGTCGGCCAGCGGCGCGAAGCGGTCGGGGCTGCCGCCGATGATGGCCAGCGCGAGCGGGAGGCCGTGGGCCGCGGCCCGGACGACCGACTGGGGCGTCCCGCCGACGGCGACCCACACCGGGAGCGGGTCCTGCTGCGGGCGGGGGTAGACGCCGACGTCGTCCAGCCCGGGGCGGTGGCGCCCGGACCACGTGACGCGCTCGGCCTCGCGCAGGCGCAGGAGGAGCTCGAGCTTCTCGGCGAAGAGCTCGTCGTAGTCGTCGAGGTCCTGCCCGAAGAGCGGGAACGACTCGATGAACGAGCCGCGCCCGGCCATGACCTCCGCGCGGCCGCCCGAGAGCAGGTCGAGCGTCGCGAACTGCTGGAAGACCCGCACCGGGTCGTCGGAGCTCAGGACCGTGACCGCGCTGCTGAGGCGGATCCGCTCCGTGCGCGCGGCCGCGGCGGCCAGCACGACCGCGGGCGCCGAGGACGCGAAGTCCGGACGGTGGTGCTCGCCCACGGCGTAGACGTCGAGGCCGACGGCGTCGGCCAGTGCGGCCTCGGCGACGACCTCGCGCAGGCGCTCGCCCGCGTCGATCGTGGCGCCCGTGGCGGGGTCCGGCGTGCGCTCGGCGAAGGTGGAGATCCCGACGTCCATGGTGCGATCCACCATAGGCCGCCCCCGCGCGTTGGTAGCGTCGTGGTCATGTCGGTGGCGTCGAAGGCCCCGGAGCCCGCGGGCACCAGCTCGCCGGATGTCCTCGCGCAGAACCTCAGCTGGCTGCTCTCGCAGGCCAGCCACGCGCTGAGCACGGAGATGACCGCGGCGCTCGAGGGCATCGGGCTGCTCCCCCGCGGCCACTGCGTCCTGGCGACCGCGCTGACGGGCGAGCGCACGCAGACCGAGCTCGCCCACCTCGTCGGCCTGGACAAGACCACGATGGTCGTCACGCTCGACGAGCTCGAGCGCGACGGCCTGGCCGAGCGCCGGCCGTCGCCCGGCGACCGGCGCGTGCGCGTCGTCGCGGTCACGGACGCCGGCCGGCGGAAGGTCGCCGAGGCCGACGAGGTCGTCGCGCGCGTCCAGCGCGACGTCCTGGCCGCGCTGCCCGAGGACCGCCGCGAGGCCCTCCTGGAGGGCCTGGCCGACCTGCTCGGCGGGTCCCTCGCGACGCCGGCGGCGTGCGCGCGCCCGGTGCGCCGGCGGCGATGAGGCCCGCCGCCCGGACGGGCCGGCGCAGGCCCTCGATGCTTATCTCGACAAAATGTCGTGAACTGAGATCGTCTACTACGGGATGATCTGCTAGCGTCCGGCGCATGGCCGTCGCACGCTCCCTCTCCTCCCTCCCCCTCCTCCGCCCCCGACCGCCGCTGGCCCGCGCTCTACGTCCTCTGCGTCGGGATGCTCATGATCATCCTCGACGGGACGATCGTGAACGTCGCGCTGCCCTCGATCCAGAGCGACCTCGGCTTCTCGGGGTCGAGCCTGGCCTGGGTCGTCAACGCGTACCTCATCCCCTTCGGCGGGCTGCTGCTCCTCGCCGGCCGCCTCGGCGACCTCGTCAGCCGCAAGCTCGTGTTCCTCTCCGGCCTCGGCCTCTTCGTCGCGGCGTCCCTGGCCTGCGGCCTGGCCGGCAGCCAGGAGGTGCTCGTCGGCGCGCGCTTCGCCCAGGGCGTCGGCGGCGCGATGACCTCCGCGGTCATCCTGGGCATGATCGTGACGATGTTCCCCGAGCCGCGCGAGCGCGCGCAGGCCATCGGGGTGTACAGCTTCGTCGCCTCCGCGGGCGCGTCCATCGGCCTGCTCGCCGGCGGCGTGCTGACCGAGGCGATCAGCTGGCACTGGATCTTCTTCGTCAACGTGCCGATCGGCCTCGTCGCCGCCGCCCTCGCCGCGCGCCTCATCGAGCGCGACCACGGCCGCGGCCTGGGCCACGGGGCCGACGCCGCGGGCGCCGTGCTGGTGACCTCGGCGCTCATGCTCGGCGTGTTCGCGATCGTCGGCGCGGCCGACCACGGGTGGGGCTCGGCGCGCACGCTCGGCGTCGGCGCGCTGGCGGTGGCGCTCCTGGCCGGGTTCGTCCTGCGCGAGTCGCGCACCTCCGACCCGCTCGTGCCGCTCGGCGTGCTGCGATCGCGCAACGTCGCCGGCGCGAACCTCGTCCAGATCCTCATGGTCGCCGGCCTGTTCGGGATGTTCTTCCTGGGCGCGCTGTACCTCCAGCGCGTCCTCGGGTTCGACCCGGTCGAGGTCGGCCTCGCCTTCCTGCCGGTGTCCGTGCTCATCGGCGCGCTGTCGCTGCGCGTCTCCCCCGGCCTCGTGACCCGGTACGGGCCGCGCGCCGTGCTGCTGCCGGGGCTGGCCCTCATCGCGGCCGGGCTCGCGCTCTTCGCGCGCGTGCCCGTGCAGGGCGACTACGTCGTCGACGTGCTCCCGGTGATGGTGCTCCTGGGCTCCGGGGCCGGGCTCTCGTTCCCCGCGGTCATGACGCTGGCCATGTCCGGGGCGACCGAGGACGACGCCGGCCTGGCCTCCGGGCTCGTCAACACGACCCAGCAGGTCGGCGGCGCCCTGGGCCTCGCCGTGCTCGCGACGCTGTCGACGACCCGCACCGACGGCCTGCTCGCCGACGGCGTCGGCACCGCGTCGGCGCTCACGAGCGGCTACCGGCTCGCCTTCGTCCTCGGCGCCGGGTTCGTCGCGCTGGCCCTGGTCGTCGCCACGACGGTCCTGCGCCCGGCGCCGGCCGTCGCGCCGGCGGGCGCGGAGGTCGACGTCGCGGCCGACGAGCCGTCCGCGCTGCGCGAGGCCGCGTAGCCGCTCGCGCGCGGGTCAGCCGACCCGCAGGCCGACCGCGCGCCCGAGGTCCCGGGACGACGTCCCGGCCCAGAGCCGGTAGCGGCCGGGACGCACCACCCACGCGTGCCGCCGGGCGTCCCAGGTCCGGAAGGCGGTGCGGTCCAGGCGCACCCGGGCGGTCACGGCGCCGCCGCGGCCGACGCGCACGCGCGTGAAGCCGACGAGCTGGCGCGGCGGCTCCCCGCTGCGCTTCGGGTGGGCGAGGTAGAGCTGCACGACGGCCGTCCCGGGGCGCCGGCCGGTGTTGCGCACGGGCACGGCCACGGCCACGCGGCCGCCGCCGGCCGCGCGGGCGACCGGGCGGCCCAGCCCGAACGTGGTCCACGTCAGGCCGAAGCCGAAGGGGAACGCCGGTCGCAGGCCCTTCGCGTCGTACCAGCGATGCCCGGCCAGGAGGCCCTCGGCGTACGCCTCGACGTCCTCGACGCCGGGGTAGCGGCGCGGGTCGCCGGCGGTCGGCAGCTGCGACGCGCGGCGCGGGAAGGTCGCCGGGAGGCGTCCGCCCGGCTCGGCGGCGCCGAAGAGCACTCGCGCGATGGCCGCGCCGCCCTCCTGGCCCGGGTACCACGACTCGAGCAGCGCCCCCACCCGGCCGCGCCACGGCGTGAGGACCGGGCCGCCGGTCTGGAGCACGACGACGGTCCGCGGGTTGACCTTCGCCACGGCCGCGATCAGGGCGTCCTGGTCGCCGTAGACGGGCGGGCACTCGAGCGTCAGGCACGCGCGGTCGACGCCCTCGGTGAGGTAGTCGGGCGTCGCGACGACGGCGACGTCGGACCGCCTGGCCAGGCGCACGGCGCGGGCCCGGTCGCGCCCGGCGTACGCGCGGACGCGGACGCGGCGCCCGACCTGCGCCCGAACGGCCGACTGGAGCGTCGTGACCCGGAACGGCGTGACGTTCCCCGACCCGCCGCCCGTCACGAAGCGGTCGCTCCCGGCGCCGAGCACCGCGATCGACCGCAGCCGGCCGGCGCGCAGGGGCAGCGTGCCCCGGCGGTTGACGAGCAGCGTCGTCGCCTGCTCGGCCAGCCGTCGCGCCGTCCGCGCGTGGGCGCGGCGCGGGATCTGGGCGTCGTCGTCGCGGAAGGCCTGCCGGTCGAAGACCCCGAAGGCGAAGAACGTCCGCAGCATCCGCCGGACCGCGTCGTCGGCCTGGGCCCGGGTCAGCTCGCCCGCGTCGATGGCCGCCTGCACGTTCGCCACGGTGAGCGTCGAGCCGGGCCACGGCTCGAAGGCCAGGCCGGCGCGGAGGGACGGGGCGACGCTGTGGACCGCGCCGTAGTCGGCCAGCACGAACCCCTTGAAGCCCCAGCCGCCCAGGACGCCGGTCAGCAGCCCCGGGTTCTCGCACGCGTACGTCCCGCCGAGCTTGTTGTACGAGCACATCACCGTGCCGACGCCGGCGTCGCGCACCGCCGCCTCGAAGCCGCGCAGCTCGAGCTCGTGCAGGGTGCGCTCCGCGACGCGGACGTCCACCTTGAAGCGCGACCCCCTGGTGGCCGTCGGGCCGACGAGCTGGCCCGGCCGGCTCGTGTTCGCCAGAGGGCTGACGCCCTCCTGGTTGTTGGCCGCGAAGTGCTTGACGTCGCCGATGACGCCCTGCGCCTGCGCCCCGCGGATCCATCCGACCGCCATGCGCGCCGTGAGGAGCGGGTCCTCGCCATAGCCCTCGAAGGTGCGGCCGTTGAGCGGCGTGCGCAGGAGGTTCACCACCGGCCCGAAGACGACGTCGTTGCCCTTGTCGCGCGCCTCCGCGCCGACGACGGCGCCGTAGGCGCGGGCCGCGGCCGGGCTCCACGTCGCGGCGAGGCCGAGCGGGGACGGCAGCCCCGTCGTCCGCCCCTGGCGCGGGCCCTGCGGCCCGTCGGTGTAGAAGACGGTGGGGACGTCGAGGCGCGGGACGCCGTCCTGGGTGCCCGTGTGGGCGTGTGCGCCGCCCAGGACGCCCTTGACGTCGTCGCCCCCGAGCAGGCCAAGGCGCTCGGCGGGCGTCAGCGCGCCGAGCAGGAGGTCGGCGCGGCGCTCGGGCGAGAGCGAGGTGTCGCACCACGGGTGCGTCCCGCAGCGACCCGCGGCGAACGCGGCCCCGGGCATGACGGCGAGGGCGAGCACTGCGACGAGCGGCAGGAGGAGCCGGACCCCGGGCATCGGCGCGGGACCGTAGTCGAGCCACCCCCGGCGGGCAAGCCGGCACCGGCCGTCAGCGGTCGGCCAGGAGCACCGCCACGTGGACGGGCGGGCGCGTCGTGTACCAGACGACGAAGCGGTCGACGACGCACGGCCCGCCGGTCGCGTGCACGGCGCGCTGCACGCGAGCGGCGAGCGAGGACTCGTCGGCGTCCACGAGGCGCAGGATCTCCACCATGGCCGCGGATGGTCGGGCCGGCGGGGCGGCGGCGCCACCGACCGGCGGTCCCGATCGCGTCGACCGGGCGTCGGCCCGCGACGACGGCCGGGCCGCCTGGGAGGGCGGGCCGGCGCCGTCCGGGAGAAGATGCGTCCGGTCGCTCCCGGTCAGGCGGCGCTCGGGGCGAGCTCGCGCTCGGGCGCGATGCCCCAGCGGGCGGCGACCTCGCGCAGGTCGTCGTCGAGCGTCCAGCGGTCGGCCACGGCCGGGCCGTCATGGTCGGGCACGCCGCCCTTCAGCGCCATGCTGCCGGCGTTGTCGCCGATCGCCCGCAGCTCGTCGACCTCCGCCGCGGACAGGACGACCTCGGAGGGCGTGGCGGCGAGCTCGGCGCGCTTGTCCTCGACGGGGCGCGCCCCGGGCCCGGCCTCCTGGATCAGCGTGGGCACGACGCTGCGCACCGGGCCGTGCGCGAGGTCCCACTGGGCCGCGAGCTGGAGCATCGTCAGCCCGTGCCGCTCGGCGATCGGGCGCATGCGCTCCAGGCGCTCGCGCCCGGCCTCGATCCAGCCCGCCGGCCGGAAGGCCCGGTGGTCGGGACGCTGCGGCGCGCGCGCGGGCGTGACGTCGTCCCAGAACAGGCCCCCGTAGTCGACGACGCGCGCCAGGACCGAGATGCCGTGGCGGGCCGCGGCGCCGAGCGCGAGCTCGCCGGGCCAGGGCTCCATCGGGTTGAGGATGAGCATGGCCCAGTCGAGCCGGTCGCCGAAGCGCTCGAACGCCGTGATGAGGTCCAGCGTGAAGCCGTTGGCCGGCCCCGGCGCGATGCCCAGCAGGCCGGTCAACCCGGCCTCGCGCAGGGCGCTCATGCCGTCCCAGACCGCCTCGGACGTGTAGCCCGTCCGGTCGGGGTTGTGGAGCAGGAGGAGGTCGAAGCGGTCGATCCCGATCCGCTCCAGCGAGCGCTCGGTGGCCCGCCGCAGGTAGTCCGCGTAGCCCTCCGGGCCGCGCAGGGCGGGGTCGGTGAAGCGCGGGAACCCCTTGGCGCCCTGGCGCTCGCCCTCGTAGAAGTCGTGGCCGACGGCGCCGACGACGACGACGTCGTCGCGGCGCACGTCGCGCAGCGCCCGCCCGAGCACCGCGTCGGCCTCGCCCTGGCCGTAGACGTCGGCGGTCAGGACGGTGCGGACGTCGTCGCCGGGGCGGACGAGGGCGGTCAGGCGCTCGTCGTCGAGCTCCTCGCCGAAGTGCATGAAGCGGCCCCCGCTCCAGGTGCCGAGGGCGGTGTGCGTCGGGTGGGCCATCGTCCCCCGGACTCTACGACGCCGAGGGCGCGGCGCCGGGCCCGCTCAGCGTCCGGCCGCGCGACCGCTCAGGGCCCGGGGCTGGGCCGCTCAGCGCCCGGGACCGGGCGACGGCGGCCCGTCGGGCAGGGCGAAGTGGGGGTTCTCGATGATCCCGACGACCTGGCCGGCCGGGGTCGTGAACGTCCCGAGGCGGATGCCCTCGCCGACCTCGTGAACCTCGGCGCGCACCTCGGCGCCGAGCTCCTGCAGCCGCCGGGAGGCCGCGTCGGCGTCGGCGACGCCCCAGTACGTCGTCGCGCCCTCGTCGACGGGCGCGTCCGGGACCAGGCCGAGCTCGTAGCCGCCGACCTCGAAGCCGACGTAGAACGGCTGGTCGAAGGAGGGCCCGTGGCCCAGGAGCTCGGTGAACCACGCCTTCGCGGCGTCGAGGTCCGGGGCGGGGTGGGTGATCGTGCGCAGTCCGAGGAACATCGGCCGAACTCTGCCGGGTCGAGCCGCCGCCGTCTTGTGCGAAACGGCCGTCCTGGCCACGGCCGTCGTCCGTCAGGTGGCCACGGTCGCGCGCTGGCCCAGCAGCGCGCCCGGCGTCCGGCCGGCGAGGCGCCCGCACTCGTGGGCGAGGTGCGCCTGGTCGGCGTAGCCGGCCTGCGCGGCCAGGCGCCCGAGCGTCGCCCGCGGGTGCGCCGCGCGCAGGGCGAGCAGCCGCTGCAGCCGCATGGTGCGGGCGAAGCGCTTGGGGCCCGTCCCGAGCTCCTTGGTGCAGCGGCGGTGCAGCTGACGCGGGCTCAGCGCGAGGTGGCCGGCGAGCGCGCCGACGTCGAGGCCGGGGTGCGCGCGCAGGAGCCGCGCGGCGCCGGCCACGAGCTCGTCGGGCTCGGCCCGGCGGGGTGCCCGGGCCGCGGCGGCGGCCAGGAGCGCCGCCGCGCGCCCGGCGTCGCCGTCCTCGAGCGCCGCCTGCGCGGCGGCGACGTCGAGCGGGCCGCCGAGGTCCTCGAGCGCGACGCTCCGGTCGGCGAGCTCGTCGGCGCCCACGCCGAGCAGCGCCCGCGTGGCCCCCGCGCGCAGGCGCAGGCCGGCGGTCCGGGTGCCGGCCGGGAACGCGAAGGTGCTCGGGCCGCCGGCCGGGCCGGCCACGACGGGCGGCCGGCCGGGGAGCAGCACCACGTCGAGGGCGCCGTCGGGGAGCACGAGCCAGTCGTCCACCGGCGCGTCGAAGCGGACGGTCCACACCGCCGCGGCGACGTCGGCGGCCGGCCCCGGGGCCGGCGCCTCGCGGTAGGTGGCCAGCGGCGCCATGACCCGGTGGTTCCCCGTCCGGCGTCAGCCCAGCGCCGGGACGCCCTGCGGCAGGGCGTCGAGCGCCCGCTGCAGGTCGGCGTCGCTGAACTCGGGGTCGTCGAGGCGCCCGGCCAGGAAGTCCTCGTAGGCGGACAGGTCGAAGTGCCCGTGGCCGCAGAGCCCGAAGAGGACGACGCGCTCCTCCCCCGCCTCGCGAGCGTCGAGCGCCTCGTCGACGGCCGCCTTGAGCGCGTGGGTCGGCTCGGGCGCCGGGATGATCCCCTCGGTGCGCGCGAAGCGCAGCGCCTCGGTGAACGTCTCCGACTGCCGGTAGGCGCGCGCCTCGACGAGGCCCTGGCGGACGAGGGCGCTGACGAGCGGCGAGTCGCCGTGGTAGCGCAGCCCGCCGGCGTGGACCGGCGGCGGCACGAAGTCGTGCCCGAGGGTGTACATCGGCATGAGCGGCGTCAGCCCCGCGGTGTCGCCGAAGTCGTAGGCGTAGACGCCCTTCGTCAGCGTGGGGCACGCCGCCGGCTCGGCGGCGACGAAGCGCGTCCGGGCGCCGTCGCGCAGCACCCGCCGCAGCCACGGGAAGGCGAGGCCGCCGAAGTTCGAGCCGCCGCCGACGCAGGCGACGACGACGTCGGGCTCGTCGCCGGCCATGGCGAGCTGCTCGATCGACTCCTGGCCGATGACCGTCTGGTGCAGCAGGACGTGGTTCAGGACGCTGCCCAGCGCGTAGTTGCAGGACTCCTCCTGCGCGGCGACCTCGACGGCCTCGGAGATCGCGATGCCCAGCGAGCCGGTCGGGTGCCCGGCGTTGTCGCGCCCGGCCTGCGTGAGGTCGCTGGGCGAGCGGTGCACCGTCGCACCCCACGTCTCCATCATCGAGCGCCGGTAGGGCTTCTGGTCGTAGCTCGAGCCCACCATGAAGACCTCGCACTCGAGGCCGAAGAGCGAGCACGCGAAGGCCAGGGACGAGCCCCACTGCCCCGCGCCGGTCTCCGTCGCGAGCTTCCGCACCCCGGCCTGGGCGTTGGCCCAGGCCTGGGGGACGGCCGTGTTCGGCTTGTGCGACCCGGCGGGCGAGCCGCCCTCGTACTTGAAGTAGATGCGGGCGGGCGTGTCGAGCGCGCGCTCCAGGCGCCGCGCGCGGAAGAGCGGCGTCGGGCGCCAGAGCCGGTAGGCGTCGCGGACCTCCTCGGGGATCTCGACGAGCGGCTCGGCGCTGACCTCCTGCTCGATCAGCGCGCCCGGGAAGATCGGCGTCAGGTCGTCCGGGCCTGCGGGCTGCAGCGTCGCCGGGCTCAGCGGCGGGAGCGCCTCCCCCGGCAGGTCGGCCATGAGGTTGACCCAGTGGGTCGGGATCCGGTCCTCGCCCAGGAGGAACTTCGTGTGCGTCGCGTCGGCCATGGGAAGGCGAGCCTACCCCGCGCCCGACGCCACGGCCGTGCTAGCCCGTCAGCTCGCGCGCGACGTGGTCGGCCAGCAGGCGCCCGCGCCGCGTCAGCCGCGCGTGGTGGTCCTCGCCGCGGTCCAGCAGGCCGTCGCGCTCGAGCCCCGCGGCGGCCGCGCGCCCGTCCTCGTCGAGCAGGTCGAGGTCCAGGCCGTCGGCCAGGCGGACCTCGAGCATGATCCGCTCCAGGCGGCGCGCGTCCTCGTCGAGGACCTCGCGGCCGGCGGCCGGAGAGGCGCCCTCGGCGAGCCGGGCCGCCCACGCCGTCGGGTGCAGGACGTTCCACCAGCGCACCCCGCCGGCATGGCTGTGCGCGCCGGGACCGACGCCCCACCACGTCGCGCCCCGCCAGTACCCGAGGTTGTGGCGGCTGCGCGATGCCTCGCCGGTGGCCCAGTTCGAGACCTCGTACCACGGCAGGCCCGCCGCGCCGAGGAGCTCGTCGGCGAGCTCGTACCGGGCCGCCTGCGCGTCGTCCCCGGGCGGGCGGACCTCGCCCCGGCGGACCTGGGCGTGGAGCCGCGTCCCGGGCTCGACGATGAGCCCGTACGCCGAGACGTGGTCGGGGCCCGCGGCGAGCGCGGCCTCGACGGAGGTGCGCCAGTCGGCGTCCGTCTCGCCCGGCGCGCCGTAGATGAGGTCGACGCTGACGTGCTCGAAGCCGGCGGCCCGCGCCTCGCGCACGGCCGCGGCGGCGCGGCCGGGCGTGTGGACACGGTCCAGGGCGCGCAGGACGTGCCCCACGGCGCTCTGCATCCCGAACGAGATGCGCGTGAAGCCGGCCTCGCGGAGGGCCGCCAGCGAGGCCGGGGCGACGCTCTCCGGGTTGGCCTCGGTCGTGACCTCCGCGTCCGGCGCCAGGCCGAACGTCGCGCGGACGTCGCGCAGGACGGCCGCGAGGTCGGCGACGGGCAGCACCGTGGGCGTGCCGCCGCCGAAGAAGACCGTCGACGCGGGCGGGACCTCGTCGCCGAGCACCCGCCGGGCCAGCGCGAGCTCCGCGCGGGCGGTGCCCGCGAAGGCCTCGCGCGCGCCCCCGCCGGGCAGCTCGGCCGCGGTGTAGGTGTTGAAGTCGCAGTAGCCGCAGCGGGCCGTGCAGAAGGGGACGTGGACGTAGACGCCGAAGGTGGCGCCGGGCACCTCGGCGCGCGCCGCGCCGGGGAGCGCGCCGTCGCGGGGCGGGACGTCGCCGTGGGGCAGCCGGGCCACGCCCTCCAGTCAAGCGGCTCGCGCGCTCAGGCGCCCGGGGCGGGCACCGCGCCGGCGTGGTGGCCGAGCGCGATGAACAGCGGCACGCCGTCGACCTCGGCCTCGGTCAGGACGACGTCGAGCGGGAAGACGGTCCCGTCCAGGCGGCGACCCTCGAGCCGCCGCCGGCCGAGGGCGCTGCCCTGGGCGAGGTCGGCCGCCAGCTCGCCCCACGTCAGGCCGCCGAGGAGGTCGGTCACCGTCCGGCCGACGAGCTCGTGCGGCCGGGCGCCGAGCGCCTCGGCCGCGGCGCGGTTGGCGGTCTTGACGCGGCCGTCGGTGCCGAAGGTCAGGATCCCCTCGGCCGCGTGGTCGACGATCGCACGCAGGCGCGCCTCGCTCTCCCGCAGGCGGCGGGTGGCCTGCGAGAGCCGCAGGGTGGCCAGCTCGTGCTCGGCCCAGCCGGCGAGGTCGTCCAGGCGCGCGAGCTGCTCGTCGTCGAGCGTCCGCGGCGTCCGGTCGATGAGGCACAGGGTCCCCACCGGCCGGCCGTCGGCCAGCAGGGGCCGCCCCGCGTAGAAGCGCACGCCGGCCTCGCCCGTCACCCAGGGGTTGTCGGAGAAGCGCTCGTCGCGCGTCGTGTCGGGGATGACGAGCGTCCCCTCGCCCAGGATCGCGTGGGCGCAGAACGACACCGCGCGCGGCGTCTCGGTCACGTCGACGCCGACGCAGGACTTGAACCACTGGCGGTTGGCGTCGACGAGCGACACGAGCGCGATCGGGACGCCGAAGAGCGCCGAGGCCACGCGGGTGATGCGGTCGAAGCGCTCCTCCGGGGGCGAGTCGAGGACGCCGAGCTCGTGCAGCGCGGCCAGGCGGGCGGGCTCGTCGGGATGCAGCTCCGCGGCGGGCATGGCCCCAGTCTGCCGTGTGCCGGGCATCGGCGGCGCGCCCCGTGCGCGCCCGGACCGGTTGGCCTAGTTCAGCGACGGGTCCATGGGCAGCGTGGCCATCAGCACGTGCTCGCCTCCGGCCCGCTGCAGGACGCGCCGCCACAGCTCGTCGGGGTCCTCGCCGAAGACGTCGTCGGCGAGCGCGGCGACGACGATCCACGAGTCCTCGCCCAGCTCGTCCTCGAGCTGGCCGGGCCCCCAGCCGGAGTGCCCGGCGAAGACCCGGGTGCGGCGGGTGGCCGCGGCCAGCGCGCCGGCGTCGGGCGGGTCGGCCGGGATGAACCCGAGGTCCCCCGTGACGACCATGGCCGCCAGCGAGGGGTCGTCGAACTCGGCCAGCACGATGACGCTCTGCGCGGCCACGGGGCCGCCGACGCTGACGGGCGCGTCCTCCTCGGCCAGCCACTCGAGGTCGGGCACGGCCTCGCCGACCGTCACGGCCGACGGGCGGTTCAGGACGAAGCCCATGGCCCCCTCCGCGGTGTGCTCCGCGACGAGCACCACGGTGCGCCGGAAGTTGCCGTCCAGGACGGAGGGCGAGGAGACCAGGAGCTTGCCGCGCAGCGAGTCCATCCTGGACGGGTTCCCACCGCGGGGGGCTCCCCACACGCCGGCCGAGCCCTCGTGCGCCGGGTCACACCCGCGGGAGGCGCCCGGCCGCGGCCTGCAGGCCGGCCCAGGCGTCCCCCTCGGCCTCCAGGCGCTCGCGTGCGGCGGGGACGGGCCACTGCGCCGCGCTGCGCACCGAGCCCGTCTCCAGCTCCTCCCAGCGCACGGGCATCGCGACGGGGGCCAACGGCCGCGCCCGCGGCGCGTACGGCGCCGCGACGGTCTGGGCCCACCGATTGCGCAGGACGTCGACGAACAGGCGGTCGCCACGCTTGGCCTTGCGGAACTCGGTCGTCAGCTCGTCGGGGGCGGTGGCCACGAGCGCCGCGGCGACCGCCTGGGCCGCGTCGAGCACCGCATCGAAGCCGTGCCGGCGCCGGAGCGGAACCACGACGTGCATCCCGCGCGACCCGGTGACCATCGCGAACGGCGTCACGCCCGCGTCCGAGAGGACGTCGCGCAGGCGCAGCGCCGTGCGCGCGACGAGCGGGAAGTCGTCGGTGCCGGGCGGGTCGAGGTCGACGACGAGGCGGTCGGGGCGGTCCAGGCGATCCGCCCGGCTCGTCCAGACGTGCGGGGTCAGGCAGTTCTGCTGCGCCAGCCACACGAGCGTCGCGGCATCGTCGGCGAGCGCATGCAGGACCGTCCCGCCCTCCTTCGGCACCCGCACCCGGTGGATCCAGGCCGGCGCGCCCTTCGGAAGCTCCTTCTGGAAGATGCCCGGAGCCCGGATGCCGCCGTTGAAGCGCTGCAGGCTCACCGGCCGGCGTCGGACGTGCGGCAGCATGACCGGGGCGGCGTCGCGGAACCAGGCGGCCAGGTCCGCCTTCGTGACCGCGCCCTCGGGGACGAGGACCTTGTCCGGGTGGGTGAGGCGGACGGATCGCCCGGTGGTGCGCACGAGGACCTCGGTGGACATGCGCCTGACGTACCCGCGCCCGGCCGCGTTCGCGCCCGGGCGAGCCGGGTAGTGGCGTGGCGTGCCGCAGCCCGACCCCGAGCTCACCGACGTCGTCCTCGAGGCCACGACCCCGCGCGACGGCGCCGCTCCGCGCTCCCGCCGGATCGACGACGCGTGGGAGGCGGTGGTCCGCGAGGAGCTCGTGCGCGTCCGGCGCGGGCACGCCCGCGACCGGCGCCGGTCGCTGACGGGCGACGTCCTGCGCCCCGCGGGACACCGGCCGCCCGAGGGCGACGAGGCCTCCTAGCCCGCGGCCCGCCGCGCGCGAAGCGCCCCGGCCGGGTAGCGCTCGGGGGCATGGCCGGGCGCATCGTCATCGGCACCTCGAGCTGGGCGGACCCCGGGTTCGTCGCCGACTGGTACCCGCCCGGCCTGCCGGCGCAGGAGCGCCTGCCCTGGTACGCGGAGCACTTCGAGGGCGTCGAGGTCAACTCCACCTTCTACGCCGTGCCCGCGCGGCGGACCGTCGAGCGCTGGGCGCAGGCCACGCCCGCGGGGTTCACCTTCGACGTCAAGCTCCACCGGCTCCTGTCGCGCCACGCCGCCGACTCGAGCGCCCTGCCACCGGCGCTGCGCCCTCGGGCCGAGACGACGCCGCGCGGCCGGGTCCTCCTGACGCCCTCGCTCCAGGACGCCCTCGCCGACGCGGTCCTGGAGGCCACCGCCCCGCTCGCCGAGGCGGGCCGCCTGTCGACCTTCCTGCTGCAGCTCACGCCGGCGTTCGACCCGCGCCACCACGAGCTCGACGAGCTCGCGCCGCTCGTCGCCCGGCTGGCGCCCGTGCCGGTGGCCGTCGAGGTCCGCCACCGCGGCTGGCTCGAGCCGCCGCGGCTGGAGGGCACGCTGGGCTGGCTCGAGGATCACGGCGCGGTCCTCGTCGGCGTCGACGGCCCGCGCGGCAGCCGGGCGCCGACCGTCGTGCCGCCGGTCGACGCCGTGACGCGGCGCTCCGTCGCCTACCTCCGCGCCCACGGGCGCAACCTCGAGGGCTACACGCGCGGCCGGGCCGTGGCCGAGCGCTTCGCCTACCGCTACGGCGACGACGAGCTGCGCGAGCTCGGCGACCGGGCGACGGCCCTGGCCGAGCGGGCGGACTCGGTGCGGGTCATGCTCAACACGAACCACTCCGACGACGCCCCCGTCGCCGCAGCGCGCCTGCGCGAGCTGCTCGGCCAGGTCCCGGCGGGGAGCGCGGCGTGACGCCCGCGCGCGCCGCAGCGCCGGAGGCGCGCCTGGAGGCCATCGCCCGCGAGGTCCTCGGGCACCTCCCATGCGGCTTCGCCATCTGCGAGGAGGCGACCAACCTCGTCCCCGGCGAGGGCCCCTCCGACGCCCGCGTCGTGCTCGTCGGGGAGGCGCCCGGAGCACGCGAGGACGCGACCGGGCGCCCCTTCGTCGGCGCCGCGGGCAAGCTGCTGGAGCTGCTGCTGGAGGAGGCGGGTCTCGCGCGCAGCGAGGTGTTCATCACGAACGTCGTCAAGGCGCGCCCGCCGGGCAACCGCGACCCGCGGGCCGACGAGGTCGCCCACCACCGGCCGTGGCTGGACGCCCAGCTCGAGGTGATCGCCCCCGAGGTCGTCGTCCCGCTCGGGCGCCACGCGATGGGGCACTTCCTCACCGGCCCGACGATCACGGAGGCCCACGGCCGGGTCGTCGAGGCCGACGGTCGTCGCGTCCTGCCCTGGTTCCACCCCGCGGCGGCGCTGCACAACCAGCGCCTGCGCGAGACGCTCGTCGCGGACGCCCGCGCGCTGCGCGATGCCCTCTGAGGTGCGGATCGGCTGCAGCGGCTGGCAGTACGCCAGCTGGCGCGGCGTCCTGTATCCGGAGGGGCTCGCCCAGCGCCGCTGGCTCGCGCGCTACGCGGAGGCCTTCGACACCGTCGAGGTCAACGCGACCTTCTACCGCCTGGCGCGGCCGGCGGCCGTGCAGGGCTGGCTCGACGCCACGCCGCCCGGCTTCCGCTTCGCGGTGAAGGCCAGCCGCTACCTGACGCACATGAAGAAGCTCGCCGACCTCGACCAGGGGCTCGGCCGGTTCTACGACGCGATCGCGCCGCTGGCGGCGTCGCCGAAGCTCGGGCCGGTGCTGTGGCAGCTGCCCGGCTGGTTCGCGCGCGACGACGACCGCCTCGGCGAGGCGCTCAACGCGGTCACGGCGCGGCCCGGCGCCCACGCCTTCGAGTTCCGCCACCCGTCCTGGTTCGCGCAGCCGGTCTACGACCTCCTGCGCTGGCACGGCGTCGCGCTCGTCGTCGGCGACCACCCCGAGCGGCCGTGGCAGCCGTGGGACGTGCTGACCACGGACTGGGCGTTCCTGCGCTTCCACGCCGGGCGGCGAGGCCGGCGCGGGAACTACGGCCCGACGGAGCTCGACCTGTGGGCCGGCCGCATCGCGGCGCTCCGGGAGCAGGCGACGGTCTGGGCCTACTTCAACAACGACTGGGAGGGCTTCGCCGTGCGCAACGCCGTGGGGCTGCGGGCGCGAGTGGAGGCGGCCTCGGCGGGGCAGCGCGAGGCGATGAGCGACCAGACCGACCAGACCCGGACCGAGGACCTGACGACCGAGCACGGCGACCTGCGCGAGACCGCGGGCCGCACGCACCCGCCCGCCAACGGCGAAACCGACGAGCAGGCCCTCGAGCAGGGCCGCGACAAGCTCGAGCAGGCGGGCGGCGGACACTAGGGCCGTCCGGCCTGAGCGCCGTCCGGCGTCGCGCGCCCGCGCGCCGGCGTCGGCCGGGGCGCCGCTCAGGCGCGCCGGATCGTCCGCACGCCGGACCCGGCGGTCCAGAGCTCGATGACGAGCTCCCGGCCGGTCGGGTCCAGCCCCACGACCGACACCTCGCGCAGGTCGAGGCGGAAGAGGTGCGACGGCCCCTGCGGACCCCCGTCGGCGCCGTTGATCGCGCGCACGCGGTCCGGATCCCGGACCTCCTCCGCGAGGCCGGCGAGCTTCGCGTCCCCGTCCCAGGCGGGCGGGTCGTCCGAGCCGCTGTGCAGCGCGAACCGCGGGTCCCGCGCGAGGTCGGCCGCCTTGCGCGCCTGCCACATCGAGCCGAGCCACAGCTCGCCGTCGGCGAACCGCGTCTCGGTGCCCGAGATCCGGGGCGAGCCGTCGCGCCGGATCGTGGCCAGCGTCTTGTGCACGTGGGCGTCCAGGCGCGCGCGCACCCGGGCGGCGAGCTCCGGCGCCGCGGCTTCGAACTCGGTCCAGCTCGGCATGGGCAGGACGCTGGCGCCCCGCGGCGCCGGCGTCCAGCAGGAGGTCGAACCCGATCAAGTGGGCAGCGGCGAAGATCCGGGGCGGTGCCCGACCGGCTGCGTGAGCTCATCGACCTCGTCGTCGCCTCGCTCGACGACCCCGCCGCGGATGGCCGCGCCCTGGCCGGCCGCGCGCACCTCTCGCGCGACCACCTCGACCGCCTGCTCGCCGGCGCCACCGGCGAGTCGCCCGTCGCCCTGCGCCGGCGGCTGCTGCTCGAGCGCGCCGCGTGGCAGCTGCGGACGGGGGCGATCCCGGCGTCGGAGGCCGCCCTGGCGGCCGGCTACGGCTCGGCGGCGGCGTTCTCCCGCGCCTTCGCCCGTGCGCACGGCGTCCCGCCGCGGGCCTTCGCCGACTCCGGGCGCCCGGTCCAGCTCGACGCGCCGAACGGCATCCACTTCCACCCGCCGGCGGGCCTGCTGCTCCCGGGCGGGCGGCGCGGCGTGGGGCCCGTGCGCGGCCGCGACCTCGCCGACCGCCTGGTCACGCACCACCTCGAGCGCGTCCGCGAGCTCCTGGTGGCGGCGGGCGCGCTCGCGCCGGCGGCGCTCGCCCGCGAGCTGCGGCCCGGGTTCGTCGTGGTGGGGTTCGAGGGCCCGGAGCCGACCGCCGCGCTCATGGCGGAGCGGCTCGTCCGGACGCTCGAGGTCTGGATCGCGGCGATCGCCGGCGAGGAGCTGCCCGACGACCTGGACCCGCGCGCCGCCGGGGACCTGCTCGCGCGCTTCGACGCGGCGGGGCCGCGCTTCGCCCGGCTCGTGCGCGCGCTGCGCGAGCGCGGCGCCTGGGACGACGCCTTCGTCGACGCGCTCTGCGAGCCCCCGCAGTCGTTCAGCTACGGCGGCGTCGTGGCCCACGTCCTGACCTTCGGCGCGGTCCGCCGCGAAGCGCTCGCGGCCCTGCTCACCGACCTCGGCGCCCCCGAGCTCGCCTCCCCGGACCCGCTTGAATGGGAGGACGCCAGCGCATGAGATCTGCGTTGACAGGACTCAGGTTCGCGATATCATGTTGTCTCTGCAACGGTTGAGCAACTCAAAGGTCTGGCTTCTCTGATGGCATCCACCCTCCTCCTGGTCCCCCTGGACGACACCGTCGTCTTCCCGACCATGGACGTCACGCTCCCGGTCGATCCCGGGACGGAGGACCGCGTGCTGCTCGTGCCCCGGCACGAGGGCGAGTACGCGAAGGTCGGCACGATCGCGCGGGTGGCCGAGCGCGTCCGCCTGCCCGGCGGCGCCCGCGGCGCCGTCCTCCAGGGCGTGGCCCGCGGCGAGGCCGGCGCGGCCCACACCGACGCGCAGGGCCGCCTGCGCGTCGAGGTCATCGAGCACGAGGACGAGGCCGGGGTCCCCTCCGGCGTCCTGCGCACGCTCGAGCGCGAGTACCGCGCCACGGTCGAGGAGATCCTCGAGCTCCGTGGCGACGACGGCCGCATCTCCTCCTGGCTGCGCGCGATCAGCGAGCCCGGCGCGCTGGCCGACACCTCGGGCTACGCGCCCGACCTGACCTTCGAGCAGAAGGTCCGCCTGCTGGAGACCCTCGACGTCGAGGCCCGGCTCGAGCTCGCGCTCGAGCTCCAGCGCGAGCGCCTGGCCGAGCTCCAGGTGCGCAAGCGCATCCGGGAGGACGTGGAGGAGGGCGCCCAGAAGCAGCAGCGCGAGTACGTGCTGCGCAAGCAGATGGAGTCGATCCGCCGCGAGCTCGGGGAGGACGACGGCAGCGCCTCCGACGACCTGCGCAAGAAGATCGAGGAGGCCGGCATGCCGGAGGCCGTGCGCGAGCAGGCCGAGCGCGAGCTCGCCCGTCTCGAGCGCGCCGGCGAGCAGGGCGAGGGTCAGATGATCCGCACGTACCTCGACTGGCTGACGGCCGTGCCGTGGGCCGAGCGCTCCGAGGACGACCTCGATCCGAACCACACGCGTGAGGTCCTCGACGCCGACCACGCCGGGCTGGAGGACGTCAAGGACCGCATCGTCGAGTACGTCGCCGTCAAGAAGCTGCGCGAGGAGCGCGGCATCGAGGCCGACAAGCGGTCGGGCGCGATCCTGACCCTCATCGGCCCGCCCGGGACCGGCAAGACCTCGATCGGCGAGTCGATCGCCCGGGCCATGGGCCGCGAGTTCGTCCGCATGTCGCTCGGCGGCGTCCGCGACGAGGCGGAGATCCGGGGCCATCGCCGCACGTACATCGGGGCCCTCCCGGGCCGCCTGGTGCGCGCGCTGCGCGACGCGGGCACGATGAACCCGGTCATCCTCCTCGACGAGGTCGACAAGGTCGGCGCCGACTGGCGCGGCGACCCCAGCGCGGCCCTGCTCGAGGTCCTCGACCCGGCGCAGAACTCGACGTTCCGCGACCACTACCTCGACGTGGAGCTCGACCTCTCCGAGGTCGTGTTCATCGCCACGGCCAACCAGGCCGAGACGATCCCCGGCCCGCTGCTGGACCGCATGGAGGTCATCCGCTTCGACGGCTACACGGTCGCCGAGAAGGTCGCGATCGCCCGCGACTACCTCTGGAAGCGCCAGCGCGAGCGCAACGGCCTGCGCGAGGACGAGGTCGCCGTCGGCGACGACGTCCTGCAGTCCGTCGTGAGCGAGTACACCCGCGAGGCGGGCGTGCGCCAGCTCGAGCGCGAGCTCGGGACGCTCCTGCGCAAGACCGCGACGAAGATCGCCGCGGGGCAGGTCGAGGCGCCGGTGACGGTCGACCTGGACCTCGTCCGCGAGGCGCTGGGGCGCCAGAAGGTGTTCCAGGAGGCCGCGGCGCGCACGGCGGTGCCGGGCGTGGCCACGGGCCTGGCGGTCACGGGCACGGGCGGCGACGTCCTGTTCGTGGAGGCCAACGCGATGAAGGGGACGTCGGGCGCGCTGACGCTCACGGGCCAGCTCGGCGACGTCATGAAGGAGTCCGCGCAGATCGCCCTGACCTACGTCCGCGCCCACGCGGCGGAGCTGGGCATCCCGGACGACGCCTTCGAGGACCGCGAGTTCCACGTCCACGTCCCCGCCGGCGCGATCCCGAAGGACGGGCCGAGCGCGGGCGTGACCATGACGACGGCGTTCGCGTCGCTGCTGACGGACCGGCCGGTGCGGCACACGGTCGGCATGACCGGCGAGGTCACGCTGCAGGGCCGCGTGCTGCCGATCGGCGGGCTGAAGCAGAAGGTGCTGGCCGCCCACGCCGCCGGGCTGACCGACGTGGTCCTGCCCGAGCGCAACCGCGGCGACCTCGACGACGTCCCCGCCGACGTCCGCGAGGCGATGGCGTTCCACCCGGCCATGACCATCGGCGAGGTGCTCCAGGTCGCCCTCGAGCCCGCGCGCTCGACCGGCGACGCCCTGGCGCGCTAGGCGCCCCGGGCCGCACCCACCCACCCGCCCGGCGACCGGCCGCCCTGGCCCGGCGGTCCGCCGGGTGGGAGGATGGGCCGATGGCCGCCCTCCCGCCCGGCCCGCGCCTCCCGGCCTACCTGCAGACCGCGCTGCTCGTCCTGCGTCCGGAGGCGACGCTGCGCCGCTGGCGCCGGCGCTACGGCGACGTGTTCACCGCCCGCTCCCTGGTGAGCGGGCGGATCGTCTTCCTGGCCGACCCCGCGGCGACGAAGGACGTCTTCACCGGCGACCACGACGTCCTGCGCGCCGGGGAGGCCAACGCCTTCCTCGAGCCGGTCCTCGGGCCCAGGTCGGTGCTCCTGCTCGACGGCCGCGAGCACCTGCGCCAGCGGCGGCTGCTGCTGCCGCCCTTCCACGGCGAGCGCATGCGGGCCTACGAGGCGCTCATGCGCGAGGCGGCCGTGGCCGACGTGGCCTCCTGGCCCGTCGGGCGGCCGTTCGCCCTGCTGCCGCGGATGCAGGCGATCACGCTCGACGTCATCGCCCAGGCCGTCTTCGGCCTGCCCGCCGACGACCCCGAGGGCGCCGAGCTGCGCGTCCGGCTGCGGCACATGCTCGAGCCGATGCGCAACCGCCTGCGGCTCGTGCTCATCGCGGTCACCGGGGGCCTCCTGGGCGGGAGCGGCATCGACCGCGCCTTCGCGCAGCGGGTGCAGGCCGTCGACGACCTCCTGCTCGACCTCATCGCCCGGCGGCGGTCCGACCCGGGCCTGGCCGCGCGCGAGGACATCTGCGCCCTGCTCCTGCAGGCCACGGACGCCGACGGCGAGCCGATGTCCGACCTCGAGGTCCGCGACGAGCTCATGACGCTGCTCGTGGCCGGGCACGAGACGACCGCGACCGCGCTGGCCTGGGCCTTCGAGCGCCTGCTGCGGACCCCCGGCGTCCTGGACGAGGTCCGGCGGTCGATCGACGCGGACGACGACACCTACCTCGACGCGACCGTCAAGGAGGTCCTGCGCCTGCGGCCGGTCGTGCCCAACGTGGCCCGCGTCCTGAAGGCGGACTACCGCGTCGGCTCCTTCACCCTGCCCGCCGGCGCCGTCGTCGCGCCCTCGATCGTCCTCACGCACGGCCGCGAGGACCTCTACCCCGCCGCCCGCGAGCTGCGGCCCGAGCGCTTCCTGGGCGAGGGCGCCCCGGACACCTACACGTGGCTGCCCTTCGGCGGTGGGCGCCGTCGCTGCATCGGCGCGGCCTTCGCCCAGACGGAGATCCGGGTCGTGCTGCGCACGGTGCTCGAGCGCACGACGCTCGAGGCGGTGGGCCGGCGGGGGGAGCGCGCGAAGCGCAACGGCGTGACCCTCGTGCCGAGCCGCGGCGCGCGCGTGCGCCAGCGCCACGAGCCGCGACCGCCGGCGGCCGCGACCGCCCGCCGCGCGCGGGAGCGCCGCACGCCCGCCGCCACCCGCTGAGGAGCGGCGGACGCCGGGACGCGCCGCCCTGCGTGCGGCGCCGCGCGACCTAGGGGCGCGCCGCCGAGGCGGCGCCGTCGCGGACGACCGGCTCCCGCCCGCCCGCGCGCCTCGGCGCCCGCGCCGGCGCGCCGGCCTGGATCGCGGCCAGCACCAGGCCGACCCAGAGCAGGGCCGCGAGGTCGACGTGGACCCAGACGAGCTCGGCGGGCAGCTCGAGCTGGTACTGGGCGATGCCGAGCACGCCCTGCGCGGCGAGGAGGAGGCAGACGCGGGTCAGGCGCTTCTGGAGGCTCGCGTCGGCCGCGTGCCGGCGGGCGAGCACCCACGTGAGGACGGCGAGGACGCCCAGGAGCCCGGCGAGCGTCCCGTGGCGGTCGACGAGCCAGGTCAGCGTCCCCGCGCCCTGGAAGTCGAGGCGGTGCACCACGTCGTTCGTGCCCGACCCGCCCGCGTGCGGGCCCGCCGCCGTGGCCGCCGTCCCGGCGAACACGGTGACGGCGCCGAGAACCACCAGGCCGCGCACCCACCGCGCCGTCGTGCGGTCGGCGGCCGGTGGCAGGCCGTCGTCGAACCCCGGCTGCGAGCGCCAGGCGAGCTGCGCGGCGGCCACGAGGATCGCCATGGACAGCAGGTAGTGGCTCATGACGAACCCGGGCGCGAGGCCGTACCAGACGGTGAGGCCGCCGAGCACGGCCTGCCCGACGACCCCGAGCGGGAGCAGGAGCCCCAGCACGACGAGGTCGCGCCGGACGGGACGGCGCACGAGCGCCAGCAGGCCTGCCGCGATGGCGGCGACGCCGACGAAGCCGGAGAGCATCCGGTTGGCGAACTCGATCCAGGCGTGGGTCTGGGCCTCGGCGACCAGGCGCCCGTCGGCGCAGTTCGGCCACTCCGGGCAGCCCAGGCCGGAGCCGGTGACGCGGACCGCCGCCCCCGTGAAGACGATGAGCGTCAGCGCCACGAGGGCGACGCAGGCGACGACGAAGTAGCGCTCGGGGCTGATGCGCAGGCGGTCCCGCATCCGCCCACAGGATGCCACGATCGGACCGGCGCCCGAGCCTAGGCCCGCGGCGGCACGACGCCCGCCATGAGCCGCGGGTGGCGCTCGACGAGGGCCTCGTAGGCCGCGCGGGTGGACAGGTCCGTCGTCCCGGCCGACATCGACGCGGGCGAGACGCGGTAGCGCGCCACGACGGCGGGGACGAAGGTCCCGTGGCCGCCGGACTCGGCCACGGCGCACCACAGGTCGTAGTCCTCCCACCCGTGCAGGCGCGGGTCGTCGGTCCAGCCGCCGAGCGCGCGGACCGCGTCGGCGCGCACGAGCGCCATCGCGTCGATCGGGTTGGCGTGGCGCAGCCGGGCGGGCGACCACGGGTGGCGACTGCGCAGCCCGTGCGGGCCGCGCTCGTCGAACATCGCGAGCATCCCGTAGGCCAGCACCGCGGCGGGTTCGGCGTCGAGCGCGTCGCGCAGCCGGACGAGGCCGCGCGGCAGCACCGCGTTGTCGGAGTCCAGGACGAAGGCGAGCGGCGCCCGCGCGTGCGCCAGCGCCCGGTTGCGCGCCGCGGGCAGGCCTTGGTTGACGACGTGGCGCAGCAGGACGGCCGGCACGTCGGGAGCGGCGTCCATCCAGCGGCGGACGACCCGGGCCGAGCCGTCGGTCGAGCCGTCGTCGACCACGACGACCTCCACCGTCACGTCCTCGACCGCGCCCACCGAGGCCAGGGCCTCGGCGACGACCTCCGCGTGGTCGAAGACCGACACCAGGACGCTCACCTCCGGCGCCGGGCCGTCCTCCCACGCCGGCGTGGCGGCCACGACGTCGGCGGCGCCCGCGCGGTCGCCGGCGCGCGCGCGGGCGACGGCGCGCCGGGCCTCGATCATCGCCAGGCGGTCGGCCTTCGCCCGGGCCCGCCGTTCCGCGTCGGCCGCGTCGGCGGCGACGTCGGGCGGCGGCGGCACCTCCGCCACGGGCGCCGGCGCGCTCCGGCGGATCGGCCCCGCGCCGGCGGCGCGGTCCGCGGCCAGCGCGAGCAGCCGCTCGGCGCCGGCGCGCATCCCGCCCCGCGCGCCCAGCGCCTCGGCGGCCGCGGCGGCCTGCGCGGCGCGCCGGCCCTCGTCCTCGAGCAGCGCGACCGCCAGGAGGGCCGCCGAGTCGCCGCGCCCCGCGACCACCGTGACGCCGGGGTCCAGCGGCGCGACGTCGGTGGCGGGCTCGGTGACGATCGCGCAGCCGTGCTGCACCGCCTGCGCGGCGCGCACCCACGCGAACGCCGGCCAGTCCGCGTCGTGCAGCAGCAGCGCGACCCGGGCCCGGGCGAGGACCGCCGCGGCGTCGACGGGCGGGTCGAGGTCGTCGGGCAGGTGCAGCGCACAGCGCCAGGGGTCCAGGAGCTCGGCCGCGCGGGCGACGAGCGCGGCCCGGCGGAAGCAGAACGGCGCGACCAGCGCGACGTCGAGGTCCGCCGGCCCGGGCCGGTCCCAGGCCGCGCTCGGGCCGACCTCCAAGCGCTCGGCGGCCAGGCCGAGGTCGCGCAGCTCGCGCACCGCGGCGCCGTCCGGCGAGAGCACGGGCGCGCCCGAGGCGCGCGCCAGCGCGATCGTGTCGTCGTGGGCGCGCGTGCCCGGCGGCGCGGCGTCGACGAGGACGGCGCCCCCCAGTGCGGCGGGGTCCCAGGCACGCGGGGCCCAGGCGCGCGGCCCCAGCAGCACGGGCACGGCGCCCTCGATCCCGTCCGGCACGACCTCCGCGCCGAGCGCCGCGCACTCGTGCTCGAGCGCTGCGGCGAGGTCGGTCGCGACGGGGTCGGCCGGCGACTCGAGCACGAGCGAGACGGCGGTCACGCGCCGGGACTGTAGGGCGCGCCCCCGGCCGCCCGCCGCCGCCCCGGCGCCCGGCGAGGTCCTAGGCTTGCGCCCATGGACGACCCGCCGGCCACGACGACGGCCGCCCAGCGCCGCGCCGCGGCGGTCTCCGAGGCCACCGAGCGCGAGCTGGGCGCGCTGCGCGCGCAGCTTCTGAGCGCCGAGACCGCGCTGGCCGAGCTCCCGGACCTGCGCGAGGCCGTGCGCGAGGCGGCGTCGCTGCGCGATCGCGTCGCGCTCCTGGAGCGCCAGCTCGCCGAGGTCGTCGTGGAGCTCGAGGCGCGGCGCACGGCGGTGGCCGAGCGCGATCTCGCCCGGGCCGAGCGCGACGCGCTGCTCGTCGAGCGCGACCACCTCCGGGGGGTCGTCGAGGGGCTCACGGGCTCGGTGAGCTGGCGGGTCACGGCGCCCCTGCGCCGCCTGCGGCGCTGATCGCTCGGCCCGTCCCCGTACCCTCAGGAGGTCGTGGCCGCCCACCGAGACGTCCCCGCCCTCGTCGTCGACGGGGTCTCGAAGTCGTTCCGCCTGCCCCGCGAGCGCGTGCACACGCTCAAGGAGAAGGCCCTGCATCCCCTGCGCCGCCCGCAGTTCGACGAGCTGCGCGCCCTGCGGGACGTCTCCTTCGCCGTCCAGCCGGGCGAGTTCTACGGGATCGTGGGGCGCAACGGCTCGGGCAAGTCGACGCTCCTGAAGTGCCTGGCGGGCATCTACGCGATCGACGCCGGCCAGATCTTCACCCACGGCCAGCTCTCGACGTTCATCGAGCTGGGCGTCGGCTTCAACCCCGACCTCCCGGCCCGCGAGAACGTGATGATCAACGCCACGATGCTCGGGCTCTCGCCCCGCGAGGCGCGCCGGCGCTTCGACGGCATCATCGACTTCGCCGAGCTGCGGGACTTCACCGAGGTCAAGCTCAAGAACTACTCGAGCGGCATGATGGTCCGCCTCGCGTTCAGCGTGATGATCCAGGTCGACGCCGACATCCTGCTCATCGACGAGGTGCTGGCGGTCGGCGACGCCGCCTTCGCGCAGAAGTGCTTCGAGGAGTTCGAGCGGATCAAGCGCTCCGGCACGACGGTCGTCCTCGTCACGCACGACATGGGGTCGGTCGACCGCTTCTGCGACCGCGCCATGCTGCTCGAGCACGGCGCGGTGGCCGACCTCGGCGTCCCGCACCACGTCGGCCTGCGCTACCTGCAGCTGAACTTCAGCCCCGAGGCCCGCGAGGCCGAGGCCGAGGCGGCCGAGACCGACGAGCAGGTCCGGCTCGGCGACGGGTCGGCCGAGATCACCGAGGCGTGGTTCGAGGACGAGCACGGCGCGCGCGCCGAGTACCTCGAGTCCGGACGGCGGGCCACGGCGGCGCTGCGGGTGCGCTTCGCGGCCGACGTCGACGACCCGACCTTCGCCATCGCGCTCATCAACACCCAGAACCGCACGGTCGTCGGCGCCACGACGCAGCACACCGACCCGACGCCCCCGGCCGCTTCCCGGCCGGCGAGGAGGTCACGCTGCGCTTCACCTTCGACAACGTCCTCGGCCCCGACCGCTACGCGCTGAGCGCCTCCGTGGCCAGGGCCGGGTCGGGGATGGACTTCTGCGATCACCGCGAGGAGGCCGCGACCGTCGTCGTGGGCGCCACGACGTCCTCCGGCGGGCTGGTCGAGCTGCCGGTCGAGATCGCGCTCCAGCGCGGCGCGGGCACGCGCGAGGAGGCCTCGGCGTGAGCACCGTCGCCGCCGACGTCGACGCCATCCGGGGCGTCGGGACCGAGGTCCGCGGTCCCACGGCGCTCGGCACCGACCCGCGCCGGGTGCTGACCCTGGCCTGGGCGCTGGCCATCACGGACTTCCGCCTGAAGTTCTTCGGCTCGGCCCTGGGCTACCTGTGGCAGCTCATGCGCCCGCTCCTGCTCTTCGGCGTCCTCTACGTCGTGTTCAGCACCGTGTTGAAGGTTGGGGACGAGGTGCCCTTCTACCCCGTCGCGCTCCTGCTCGGCGTCGTCCTGTACTCGTTCTTCAGCGAGGCGACCCAGCGGTCGGTCCGCTCGATCGTCGAGCGCGAGAACCTCGTGCGCAAGATCGAGTTCCCACGCGTCGCGGTCCCGCTGGCCGTGCTGCTGACGGCGCTCATGAACCTCGGCCTCAACCTCGTGCCGGTCTTCGTCTTCCTCGTGATCGCGGGCGGGTCGCCGCACTGGGGCTGGCTCGAGCTGCCGTTCCTGGTGGCCTTCCTGGCGGTCTTCGTGCTCGGGCTGTCGCTGCTGCTGAGCTCGCTCTTCGTGCGCTACCGCGACATCGAGCCGATCTGGGACGTCGTCCTGCAGATCCTCTTCTACGCCAGCGCGGTCTTCTTCCCGCTCGAGCTGCTCTTCCAGCGCGACCTGGGCTGGGTCGCGCACGTCATGGCCTGCAACCCGTTCACCGCCGTGCTGCAGCAGGCGCGCCACGCGATCGTCGACCCGCAGCACATGTCGCTGACCGACGCCCTGGGCAGCGACTGGCTGCTGCTCGTGCCCGTGGCCATCACCGTCGTGACGCTCGTGCTCGGCTTCGCGGTCTTCAGCCGCGAGGCGCCGCGGATCGCCGAGGACCTCTAGGCGCCCGGGCCGCCGGGCCCGAGCCGGCGGCGTGCCCTGTGCGCGACGCGGCCCGGCGACGCGCCGCACGCGCGCCAGGCGCGGATCCTCGGCGACGGTCCGCAGGCGCCGCCCGACGGCGACCGCGGGGTCGGCCTCGAGCTCGCGCAGGCGCGCGCCGAGGACGTGCAGCTCCTGGGCGTAGAGCGCGACCCCGGCCACCGCGTCGCCCATGAGGCGCGCCGGCCACGCGTCGCCCGGGCGCTCGGGGAGCCCCTCGAGCGCCTCCTGGAGCGCCGCGGCGGCGCCCGCCGCGGACGGGCGCGCGGCCGCGGCGGCGAGCGCCCCGGCGCGCAGCCGGCCCAGCAGCTCGCGGTCGGCGGCCAGGAGGTCGACGGCGCGGGCGAGGCCGTCGACGTCGTCGGGCTCGGCGACGAGCCCGGACTCGCCGTGCGCGACGAGCTCGCCCGCGCCCGTCGACGGCACGACGATCGCGGTCGCGCCGGCGCGGGCGGCCTCGAGGGGGCGCTCGAGCACGCCGTCGACCGGCGAGAGGTGCAGGACGACGTCGGCCCAGGCGTAGGCCTCGGCCCGCGCGGGCGCCGGCGCCCCGAGCGGCAGCGTCCGGGCCTCGTGCGGCCCCGTGACCCGCGCCAGGGCGGCGTCCGCCCAGCCGGCGCCGGGGTCGGCCTCGCGCAGCGCGAGGGCCAGGACGCGCACGGGGGCGCCGGGGTCGCGGGCGGGCGGCGTCGCGGCGACCGGGCCGAGCGCGGCCTCGTCCGGCGTGGCGGCCGGGACCTCGGCGACGTCGGCGTCCGGGCGCTCGGCCCGGAGCACCGCGGCGAGCTCGCGCCCCACGGCGACGAGCGCCAGGGGGAGGTCGTACGCGAGCCGGGCGGCGATCCGGTCGGCCTGCCAGGCGCCCATCCGCTCGTGGGCGAGGTGATCGGCGAGCAGCGCGCGGCGCGGCGCGGCGACCTCGGCCAGGCGGACCGTCCCGAGCCAGTGGGCGGTCAGCGCGACGTCGAAGCGCTCGCCGACGACGTCGTCGAACGCGACGGCCCCGCCCTCGGGCGGCGCCTGCGTCAGCGCGACGGTGAGCTCGACCCCCTCCCGCCCGGCCAGGGACAGCGCGCGGCGCCCGGCGACGTCGTCCGGCTCGGCGCCGGGCGGGGTGGGCGAGACCAGGCAGACGCGCACGAGCGGCCTATCCTAGGCGCGGTGAGCGACCCCCTGCGCCTCGCCGTCGTCGGCCAGGCGGCGCACGTGCGGCACACCGTTCCCGAGGGGCTCGCCGGCGGCGTGCAGGCGACGTTCGTCGACACGCCCGCGGCCGGCTCCGCCGACGCGCTGAACCGCCACCTGCGCGCGCTGGCGCCCGACGTGGTCGTCGCCTTCCGCCCCGAGCTGCACCCCCCGGAGGCCTTCGCCCGCCTCGACGCGGTCGTCGCCGGCTGGACGACCGAGCCGCCCGAGACGCTCAAGCCCTTCCCGCACGAGCCCTACGACCGCCTCCTCTCGGTCGAGCCGGCCGCGGGGCCGACGCCCGCGCCGTTCTGGCGTGCGCTGCCGCTGCCCGTCGCCGACTGGTGCTTCGCCGACGTGCGTCCCGTCCGCGGGCGCCCGCGGCTCGTCTTCGCGGGGGTCGCCAACGCCCGGCGCGATCGCTGGCTGGACCCGGTCAAGCACCGCTTCGACCTCCTGCACGTCGCCCACGGCCTCGCCGGGCCGGACCTCGTCGCGCTCCTCGGCCGCAGCGACGTCGCGGTCGACCTGCGCGGGGAGGCGTACCCGCGCCTCGAGCACCGCCGTGGCCTCTTCTGCGCGGCCGGCCTGCTGCTCGTCGCCGAGCGCGGCGGCGCGCTGCACGGGCTGCGCCCCGGCCTGGACTTCGTCGAGGTCGGCGAGGACTGGGAGCTGCTGGAGACCTGCGCCCGGATCGTGGCCGAGCCGCACGCCTTCGCGCCGATCCGCCGCTCGGGGCGCCGCCGGGCCGAGCGCCTGCGCGCCTCGGCCTTCTGGCCGCGGCTCGTGCACGACCTGCTGGCCGACGTGGCCGCCTTCGACGGCCGCGCGCGGGCGCCTCAGACGGCGAACGGCAGCTCGCCGGCGATCTCCGACAGCCGCGGCGCCGTCGCGTCGCGCTCGGAGTAGACGAGCTCCTCGCGCGGGAGGCCCCAGTCGATGCCGATCTCGGGGTCGTCGAAGGCGATGCCCCGCTCGACCTCGGCGGAGTAGTAGGCGCTCTGCTTGTAGAGCACGTCGGCGACGTCGGAGTGCACGACGAAGCCGTGCCCGAAGCCGACCGGCGCGTAGAGCACGCGCATCGACTCGTCGGAGAGCTCGTAGGCCTCCCACTCGCCGTACGTCGGCGAGCCGCGGCGCAGGTCGACGAGGACGTCGACGATCGTCCCGCGGCCGCAGCGGACGAGCTTCGAGGCGCCCGCGCCGATCTGGAAGTGCATCCCGCGAACCGTGCCGTGCCGGGAGCGGCTGTGGTTGTCCTGCACGAACGCCTCGGTGACGCCGAGGTCGGCCAGCGCGCTGCGCGCGGAAGGTCTCGCAGAAGAAGCCACGCTCGTCGCCGAAGACCTTCGGCTGGAGCAGGAGCGGCCCCTGAAGCCGGGTGGGGAGCTGTTCCATAGGGGGCGGAGTTCTAGTGGCCGGAGGCCGCCGCGCGCGGCGAGCCGAAGGCGGCGAGGTCCGCCTCGAGGTCGGCCAGCAGCCGCGGGTAGACCCGCGAGGCCCGGAACAGCTCGGCCTTGCGGCGGCCCCGGACGCGGACGCGGTGCCACGCGTCGGGCTGGCGGCGCAGGAGCTCGAGGACCCCGACGAGCTGGCCCGGGGTCTCGATCGTGAGGAAGTCGATGCCCGGCTCGAGGCCGTGCGTCGGGCTCAGCGGCTCGGACAGGACCAGGTGCCCGGCCGCGAGGTGCAGGCAGACGCGGTTCTCGAAGCTCGGGTAGGGCTGGTTGTGGAGGTTGATCGTCACCTCGTGGGCCGCCATGACCTCGCGCAGGTGGGCGGCGTCGACGCCGAAGGCGAGGTGCAGGAGCCCGACGCGGTCCTTGGCGTCCTCCAGCAGCCGCTCGCGGTGCGGGGTCGAGCGCCCGACGAACACCGTCCGTGCCCCCGACGGCGGGGCCGGGCGGACGGGCGCGTAGAAGCTGTCGTGGACGGGCAGGGGCAGCGCGCGCCAGACGGGCAGGACGGCGTCGGCCGTCGTCGCGATGTGCGGGTCGAAGGCGACGATCCGGTCGAAGTTCGTGCGGTCGACGTGGCCGAGCTCCCACAGGCGGCGCTCGAGGTCGTCGTGACGCGGCGCGCCGACGGCGGTGCGCGGCAGCGGCTCGGTGAGGAAGCCGACGGTGCGCGCCCGCAGGCCCGCGAAGAGGCCGGTGGGGATGATCTCCGGGCGGAAGACCACGACGACGTCGGGGTCGAGCTCGTCGAGCGCGCGCACGAGCGGCGCGGGGTCGGCGCCCCCGCGGAACTCGAGGAACGTCGTGGCGTACGGGTGCGCGCCGGGGCCGAGCGAGCACGCCTCGAAGAACGTCGCCTGGCCGACGAAGGCCAGCCGGGCCGGGCGGGACGCGAGCGCGGGCTCCATGAGCGGCGGGGTACCATAGCCGCCGCCGCATGCCCGAGCCCCTCGCCCGCCAGACCGACCCGGCCCTGGCGCCCGCGCACGCGGCGCGGGCCCTCGCGGTGGCGGCCCTCGGGGACGACGTCCTCGCCCTCGGCCCGGACGCGACGCCGGCGACGATCGCCGCCCTGGCGCCCGGGTCGGTCGTCAGCGCCTTCGGCGTCGTCGAGGTCGTCGACGGCTTCGCCGCGCTCGTCGAGGCGCTCATCGAGGCGGCCGCCGAGCGCGACGTCACCGTCGTGCTGGCCGTGCCGAACCACGCGTTCGTGGCGGCGTCCGGCGCGGCGCGCACGAGCTGGGACGCCGGGGCGTTCGCCGAGCTGCGCTCGCTCCTCCCCGACGACCACGTCGTCCTGCACCAGGTCGCGCTGCGGGGCTCCGCGCTCGCGCCCGCGGACGCGGCCGCAGACGCCGCCGGCGCGCCGGTCGAGCTCGCGGTGGAGCTCGACGGCGGGGCGGCGCCCGAGGCCTTCCTGGCCGCGTTCGGGCCGCGCGCCGCCGAGGTCGTCGCGGCGGCTGCCGGCGCGGCCGTCGTCGTCCAGGCCGACCTGGTCGCCGAGCGGGCCGCCCGGACCGCGCTCGAGAGCGAGGTGCAGCTCCTGCGGGCGCAGGTCGCCGCGCTCGGGGCGCGCGCCGCGTGAAGGTCGCGTTCCTCGTCAACGACCTGCAGCTCAGCGGCGGGATCGGCGTCGTCGTCGCGCACGCCCGTCAGCTCGCCGAGCGCCACGGGCACGACGTGACGCTCGTGCTCGTCCGCGAGCAGGAGCTGCCGCACTGGGAGCACGAGGCGCTCGCGCAGCTCCACGTGGCCACGCTGGCCGACGCGCGCGCCGCGCCGCAGCCGTTCGACGTCGCGGTCGCCACGTGGTGGGAGACGACCTCGTCGCTCTTCCTCGTCCCGGCCGAGCGCTACGCGTACTTCGTGCAGTCGCTCGAGGACCGCTTCTACCACCCGGCCGACGTCGAGGCGACCTACGCGGGACTGACGTACGACCTGCCCGTCGCCTTCGTCACCGAGGCGTCCTGGATCGCCGAGACGCTGCGCGACCTGCGTCCCGACGCGTCGGTGCACCTCGTCCGCAACGGGATCGACAAGGACGTCTTCCCGGTCGCGGACGCCGTCGTGCCGAACGTCGACGGGCCGCTGCGCGTGCTGGTGGAGGGCTACGCGAACGTCTGGTTCAAGGGCGTCAACGCGGCCATCGCCGCGGTCCGGGCGATGGGCGAGCCACACGAGCTGACCGTCATCGCCCCCTCGCGGACCGGCCTCGAGGCGGAGGGCGCGACGCGCGTGCTCGACGCGGTGCCCCAGCGCGAGCTCGCGCGGCTCTACGGCGAGCACGACGTCGTGCTGAAGCTCTCGTCCGTCGAGGGGATGTTCGGGCCGCCGCTCGAGGGCTTCCACCAGGGGGCGACCTGCGTGACGACCGAGGTCACCGGGCACGAGGAGTACGTCGAGCACGGCTACAACGCGCTCGTCTGCGACTGGGACGACCCGCGCGGGACGGCGCGGCAGCTCGACCTCCTGGCCCGGGACCGGGTGCTCCTGCACCGGCTGCGCTGCGGGGCGCTGGAGACCGCGCGGCGCTGGCCGACCTGGGAGCAGCAGGGGCAGGTCATGGCCGTGGCGCTGGAGCGGATCCGGCGCGAGCCGCCCCCCGACGCGGCGGCGGCGGCGCGCGTCATGGTCGCCGACCTGCGCGGCGCGATGGAGCGCCAGCGGACGTACATGGCCGAGCGGGCGCAGCTCCAGGTCCTGCGGGACAAGGTCGACCGCGTCAAGGCGCTGCCGGGCGTCGGCGAGGCGGTCGCGCTGCGGCGCACGCGGCGCGGCCGGCAGGCGCTCCGGGCCGCCCGCGCGGTCGCCCGCCACGTGCGCCCGGTCGCCGCCCGCGCACGGTCGCTGCCCGGCCGGCTGCGCCGATGAGCCCCTCGCTGCGCCGGCTGGGCGGCCGCTCACGAGGCGAGGCCGCACCGCTGCGGGTGCCGTCGCCGGACGGGCTGCTCGAGGTCCTGCGCGACGGGCCGGCGCCGCTCGACCCGGGGGCGGCCGCCGCCGGCCGCGGCCCGGCGCACGTCGCCTGGGTCGTCCCCCAGTTCCGCAAGGGCAGCGGCGGCCACTCGACCCTGGCGCACCTCATCCGCGGCCTCGAGGCGCTCGGCCACCGCTGCTCGGTGTGGGTCCTCGACGAGGAGGGCCGCCACGCCGACGCCGACGACGAGGCCCTCGGCGCGCTCTGGCGCCGCTTCTTCGGGCCCATGGAGGCGCCGGTGCGGCTCGGGCTCGACGCGTGGGACGGCGCCGACGTCGCCGTCGCGACCGGCTGGCAGACCGTGCCGCGGACGCTCCTGCTGCCCGGCGTCCGCCGTCGGGCCTACCTCGTCCAGGACCACGAGCCCGACTTCTACCCCGCGTCGGCCAGCCGCGAATGGGCGGCGTGGACCTACCGGCAGGGCCTGCACTGCATCGCCGCGAGCGCCTGGCTCGCCGAGAAGCTCCGCCGCGACTACGGCGCGCAGGCCGACCACTTCGACCTCGGCGTCGACCACGAGATCTACCAGCCCGCTGCCGGTGCAGGCGCCAGGAGCGCATGGTGCTCTTCTACGCCCGCGCGGTCACCCCCCGCCGCGCCGTCCCGCTCGGGCTGCTGGCGCTGGAGGAGCTCCACCGCCGCCGCCCCGACGTCGACGTCGTGCTCTTCGGCGAGTCCCGCCCGATCCGCACGCCCTTCCCCCACCGCACCCTCGGCGTCCTCGAGCCGGCCGAGCTCGCGCAGGCCTACAACGCGGCGACCGCGGGCCTGGTGCTGAGCATGACCAACCCGTCGCTCATCCCGACCGAGATGCTCGCCTGCGGCCTGCCCGTCGTCGACCTCGCGTCCGAGTCGATGGCCACGACCTTCGGGACCGACGGCCCGATCACGCTCTGCCCCTTCGACCCCCTCGCGATCGCCTCAGCCCTCGAAGCCCTCATCGACGACCTCCCCCTCCGCGCGGCCCACTCCCGGCTGGGCCCGGCGACGGTCGCCGAGCGGCGCTGGGAGGCGGCCAGTGGCGCGGTGGCGGCGGCGCTGTGGGTCAGCAGGGACGCTGAATAACCCGAGTCAGACGGATCTGTCCAGCCGTCGCAATCCTTCCGGTCCCTGATCCGCACCCAGGGAGCTCGACTCGCCGCTCGCCCCTGCGGCCACCATCGAGCCGCATGGTGTCGCCACGCCATCTCACCGAGAGACTGCCTGGCTTCTCCTCGACGAACGCAACCTCGGTTCGGTGCGCACCCCAGGAGTGCAGCGACGCCGAGCGTCTCGCGATCCGCCCTGCCCCGTCGAGGCCCTCAGCCGCCCAACGCAGCCCCGGTCGGCTCGTCGTCATGACCAACTCTAGGCCGTCGGGCGCGGGCCCGCTGCGGATTCGCCTCCCGGCGAGCTGCGAAAGAGGGGAATTCCTGGACTGGACGTACAGCCGGTCAACCAACGGAACGGGAAAGTCCACACGCCGAAGGCGCCCCGTCAGCGTGTTAACACCCACGTACTCGATTGGGAGGCTACTTAGGGGAAAATTGTCTGGGATTGTTGGCACCTGAGAAATCGATGCACGACGAACGATCCGGTCGTTGTAAAGCAGCGCCCGACGCTGCACATCATCCTCGGCGGGACCAAGGACCTTTGGCTGATTATCGAGCCAGGTAACCTCGTCGCCACCCGACCCTCGATCGGCAAACCCGAGTTGCGCGAACGACGGGCCCGTCGGTTCGGCCGACAATCCCAGGGATAGCGCCCGCGACGCTTAAGACACACGTGACCGTGACAATGATTTGTAGAGCCGCTGCGAATCCGAGTGCGACAATCTCCCCACGGGCCGGAAAACATCGTCGCAAGACGGCAGTGATGCCCAGTACAAGAGCGAACATCGCTGCGACCAAGTCGGCGCTACCTAACCCGCCACGGCCAACCGCGGAGGTTAGGCCACTCTCGAGAAGGTTCGCTGTGGACTGCGCCGTGGCCAGTCCGGGCGCGAAGAAGTTCGCCTCTGGATCTTCCAGACTCCGGGGAAGCGGAAGGAGCGCAGCGCAGGCGACTATCACTACGCTGCCTGCCGCAAGTTGCGCTGGGAACAGCCGACCCAAAGCGCCACGCCAGCCAGCGACGATTAGGAGGGGCGCAACATAGAAGTAGTAACGCTCCTCCGTCGCCGAGCCTAAGTAGAAGCTCTGCGAGTAGAGCGTAGTGGCGAAGAGCACGCAACCGATGACGACCGCTACTCGAGCAAAGGCGATTTCCGACCACGCTCGCACAACCTTGCCGCGAACCGCGAATGCCAACCACGAGACGCCCGCGACGACTGGGAGCACACCCGTCCCGGCGGCCATCCCGATTAGCTCGACACCCGTCGACAAGCCGATGTCCCGCGGGAGGGTCCGCTGGTCCGTCGTCGTCGACGCGTACGTCCCCAGCAGGGAGTTCAAGTGGGTGCTGAGCGTGCCCGCGCGTGAGAGCCAGACCAAACCAAGGGCCGTGCCGGCGGCAAGCACGATCGCTCCCGGCATTCGACGCACTACGAGACGGTCGATGGCTACATACCACGGTACCCCGGGCGTTCGAAGATCATGGGCCGTCCGCATCAAGACGACGACGAGGTACGCGATGCCAAGGGCGATTAGTTGGGTGCGCGCGACCGTTGCGAGCGCGATAACGACGATGGAGAATACGTCACTGCCAGGAGACGGCTTGACGTACAAGCGCGTCAGCGCATAGGCCGCCCAAAGGAAAAGTGGGTAAGCGAGCGACTCCGTAAACATGGCCGACGTGAGGACGACCCAGGGTAAGAAGACCGCCAAGACCGCGACGACGGCTCGGGTTAACGACCGGCCGGTGAATGCGAAGCCAGCAAGCAGGTAGACAGGCAGCGCGGCGCTAGCAAAGAGCACGGCGTTGAGCGCTCGAGCCGAGCGTACCGCCACATCTCCGACCCCGATCGCGAACAGTGGGGCCATGAGCAATGAGTACAGCCGCGACGTAGCGCGTGCGTTGACATCGTCGAACAAACTCGATGGCAGGTCAGTCGTATAGTGAACCGCCGACTGTTTAATAATGGTCTCGTCGAGGATGTAGCCCTTGACATGAGCATTGATGAACCCGATGGCGACGGTTCCCGCGACGAGGAAACAGAGGATCGCAGCGTGAGCGGTCGTCCGGTCAATCGCCCGCGGACGCCGGCGAGTCATCGGCGCGTCCCTTGGATGCTTGGCGATCAACGCCCGAACAGCGACTGCGCCACGATGACGCCTGGAGGGGCGCCAACGCTCTCGTAATGGGCGCGAAGCGGAAGGACGGCACCAAAGAAGGCAACGGCAACCGCAACTCCACCGACCGCGACTCCGAGCAACCGACCTCGAGGCACCCGCTGCCGGAACCAGGCGTTCAAGTAGTCCCGGCGCCTTCCAAAGGAGCCCTGCTGCGGCCATCCCGGCGATCAAAAGGATGAGCCCGTACACCGGTCGCAAGACGAGTCCCGCAGCTCCCGCACAAAGCGCGACCGAGGCGGCACCCTGACCCGTAAGAGTTCGCTTGACGGATATGTTGACCGAGTCGCCGGGCTCGGTTGCCCGCAGTCTCGGTATAGCGACTAGGCCGTGATGCGCAAGCACCGCGTCCGCGACCTGCGCCGGATTAAGATCGCTTGTTCCGATAGGCCCGGGGCTGAGCCGTCGAACAACTTCTTCGCGTGGCAGCCGCAGACGCGAATGGTTTGCGGCCAGTACGTGCTGTCGAAGTTGACGCGCCTCGGCAGCGCCCGACCTCACGGCCGGCGCAGGCCCAGGATGCTGAGCAGGAACGACGAGAAGAAGATCTGGATGCCGACGATCATGAGCGTGGCCGCGAGGATCGCCAGGCGCTCCTCGGACAGCGCGCCGAAGCCGCGGTTGATCCAGATGCCGACGATGGTGGCCGCGACGAGGAGCCCGACGAGTGACGACGGCTCCGCCGAGCAGCAGCCCGTGCTCGAGGCGGAAGCGCGCCCGCATGCGGTCGAACCAGGGGTCCTCGCTCGCCCATGAAGTACGTGCCGTAGGCGTGGGCCGCGAGGCCGAGGGCGACGACCTGGCTGCCGACGATCATCAGCAGCGCAGCCGGCGATCATCGTGTGCAGGTCCCAGGTGCGGCCGAGGATGTCGATCTGCAGCAGGACCATCAGCGCGATGAGCGCGCCGAGCACCGCGCGTCACGGCGCCGGGGATCATGAAGAGGTGCGTCGGGCTGTGCACGAGCAGGAAGCGCAGGTGGCGCCAGCCGTCGCGGAAGCTCGAGAGCTTGCGACTCGCCGCCGCGCGGGTGGTACTCGATCGGGAACTCGCGGATGTCCAGGCGCTCCTTGGAGGCCCGGATGACCATCTCGCTCGCGAACTCCATGCCGGGCGTGCGCAGGTCCAGTCGCGGCAGCGACGTCGCGGCGCAGGCCGCGCATGCCGCAGTGCGCGTCGCGGATGCCGGTCTTGAAGAAGAGGTTCAGGATCCCGCTGAGGATCGGGTTGCCGACGTAGCGGTGCAGCCAGGGCATCGCGCCGGGCTGGATGTTGTCCATCCGGTCGCCCATGACGAGGTCGGCGCCGGCGTCGAGCTGCTCGACGAAGCGCGGGATCTCGTTGAAGTCGTACGTGAGGTCCGCGTCGCCCATGACGATGTACTTGCCGCGGGCGGCGGCGAAGCCGGCGAGGTAGGCGCTGCCGTAGCCGCGGCGCGGCTCGTGCACGACGCGCGCGCCGGCCGCGGCGGCGAGCTCGGCGCAGCGGTCCTCGGAGGCGTTGTCGGCGACGACGACCTCGCCGGAGATCCCCTCGCGGCGCAGCACGTCGCGGGCCAGCGCCGACGACCTCGGTGATGTTCTCCTCCTCGTTGAGGCAGGGGATCACGACGGACAGCGTCAGCTCCTCCGCCGCATGGGCGGGCACACGGAGGTCGGTCGCGTCGGGACGTGCTCGATCGTGCTCATGCGGACGTCGGGTCGGAGGGCGACGGGACCACGCGGGACCCGTCGACGCGTACAACGCGCGCCGGACGGCGAAGTCGCGCTGATCGGCGGCCGAAGGGTAGCGCCGCCGCCGCGTCTGCCACCCTGTCCGCCGCGGCCGCATGCGGATCTGCCTCCTCTACGACTGCCTGTTCCCCTGGACCGTCGGCGGCGCCGAGCGCTGGTACCGCAACCTCGCCGAGCGCCTCGCCGCCGAGGGCCACGACGTCACCTACCTCACGCGCCTGCAGTGGGACCCGGCCGAGCCGCCGCAGATCCCCGGGGTGCGACGTCGTCGCGGTCTCGCGGCGCCGACGAGCTCTACGGGCCCGACGGCAACCGGCGCGATCGTGCCGCCGCTGCGCTTCGGCCGCGGCGTGCTGCGGCCACCTGCTGCGCCACGGCGCCGACTACGACGTCGTCCACACCGCGTCGTTCCCGTACTTCTCGCTGCTGGCGGCGGGGCTCGCGCGCCGCCGGCACCGCTTCGGGCTCGTGGTCGACTGGCACGAGGTCTGGTCGCGCGACTACTGGCGCGTCGTACCTGGGCCCGGTCGGCGGCGCCGTCGGCCACGAGGTCCAGCGCGCCTGCGTGCGCCTGCCCCAGCGCGCGTTCTGCTTCAGCCGCCTGCACCGCGACCGCCTGCTCGAGGAGGGGCTGCGCTCGACGCCCGACGATCCTGGAGGGCGAGTACGCCGGCGACCTCACGCCGCCCGAGCCCAACGACGCCGAGCCCGGTCGTCGTCTTCGCCGGCCGCCACATCCCCGAGAAGCGCGCGCCCGGCGGTGCCGCCCGCGGTCGCGCGCGCGCGCGCGCGCGGCGCTCCCGAGCTGCGCCGGCGTGGTCTTCGGCGACGGCCCCGAGCGCGGCGCGGTCGAGCGCGCCATCGACGACGCGCGGGCGTGCGAGGCGTCGTCGACCGCGCCCGGGTTCGTCGACGCACGACGAGCTCGAGGCGCGCGCTGCGCGCGCGCGCTGTGCCTCGTGCTGCCCTCGCAGCCGCGAGGGCTACGGGATGGTCGTCGTCGAGGCCAGCGCGAAGGGGCACGCCGTCGGTCGTCGTCCGCGGCCGCCGACAACGCCGCGGTCGAGCTCGTCGAGGACGGCGTCAACGGCGTCGTCGCCGACTCGGCCGCGCCCGAGGACCTGGCCGAGGCGATCCTGCGCGTCCGCGCCGGCGGCCGGGCGCTGCGCGGCGTCGACCTGCGCCTGGTTCGCCCGGCAACGCGCGAGCGCCTGAGCCTCGAGCGGTCGCTGCGCACCGTGGTCGCGGCCTACGCGCGCTGGGACCGCGCGCGGTCGTAGGCTCGCGGCGGTCAGCTCGGCCGTCCGCTCCCAGCGTGAAGCCGGGCCGCCCGCTCGCGCCCGCGGCGCGCCAGGTCCGCTCGCAGCGTCGCCGTCGTCGGCCAGCAGCCGCTCGATCGCCGCGCGGATCGCGCCGACGTCCTCGGGGTCGAAGAGCAGCGCCGCGTCGCCGGCGACCTCGGGCAGCGACGAGCGGTCCGAGCAGGCGACCGGGCACGCCGCGCGCCATCGCCTCGAGCACGGGCAGCCCGAAGCCCTCGTGCAGCGAGGGGAAGACGACGCAGCGTCGCCAGGGCGTAGAGGCCCTCGAGGTCCTCGCCGGACACCCAGGCCGGCCACACGACGTCGCCCTCGACGCCGACCGCGGCGGCCCGGGCGCGCAGCTCGGCCTCGTACGGCGTCGGGTAGCCCGGCACGACGAGCACGGGCCGCGCGGTCGGGCGGGATGCCGGCGAGCGCGTCGAGCAGGCGGGCGACGTTCTTGTGCGGGCGCCGCGCGCTGGCGCTGAGAGCACGACGGCCCGGTCGCCGAGCCCGAGCTCCCGGCGCAGCTCCGCCTCCGGTCGCGGCCGGGCCGACGGGGGCGCGGCGGCCAGCGGCACGACGTCGACCTTGGCGGCCGGTCGGTGCCGCAGGTGCTCGACGAGGTCGTCGCGCGTCGAGCTCGGCGTCGACGATGATGCGGTGCGAGCGTCGCGCCGCGGCCGGGACGAGCACGCCCATCCCGAGCCCGAGCAGGCCGAAGTGCGTGCCCGGGACGAGCTTGTAGTTGAGGTCGTGGATCGTCGTGACGCGCGCGAAGCGGCCCGCGCAGCGGCGCCGTCGACGCCAGGGAGTGCACGACGTCGACGCCGGCGCGCGCCGCCAGCGCCGGGAGGTGCTGCTGCTCGCCGCGCACCCACTGCGCCCGCGACGCGGGCGCGCACCGGCACGACCTCCATCGGCACGACGTCGCCCCACGGGCCGTCGCCGGCCGCCGCGGCCTCGCTCGTTGACGAAGGCCACGAGATCGAGGTCGTCGCGGCGCGGCCAGGCGGGGCAGCGAGCTCGCGGGCGTAGGTCTCCATGCCGCCGGTCTCGCCGGGCACGAGGAAGACGAGGTTCAGGCCGACCCGCACGTCACCCGCGCAGCGCGCGCTCGTAGGCGGCCCAGGTGCCCGGCCGCGGCGGCCTCCCACGTGAAGCGCCCCGCCCAGGCCGGGCCGGCGGCGGCCACGTCGCCCGGGTCCTCGAGGGCGCCGGCGATCGCCGACGCCGCCCCCGCCGGGTCGTCGGGGTCGAACCACCGCGGCAGGTCGCCCGCCACCTCGTGCAGGACCGGGAGGTCCGACGCGGCGACCGGCACCCCGCGCGCGCAGCGCGTCGAGCACCGGCATCCCGAACCCCTCCGCCCGCGTCGGGAACGCCGCGCAGCCGGCGAGCGCCCACAGCCCCTCGAGGTCGGCGTCGGGCACGTAGTCGGCGAACACGACGCGGCCGTCGAGCCCGAGCGAGGCCGCGAGCCCCCGCAGCTCGGCGTCGTAGGGCTCCGGGTGCCCGGCGAGCACCACGGCGACGTCCTCGCCGAGCAGCGGCGCGGCGCGCACGAGCAGCTCCTGGTTCTTGTGCGGGCGCTTGGAGGCGACGCAGAGCACGACGCGCCGGCCCCCCAGCCCGTAGCGCTCGCGCACGGCCGGCGCGGGCGTCGGGGCGGCGTGACGGCCGGGCTCGGCGCCGTGGTGGACGACGGTGAAGGCGGCCGGGTCGAGCCCCAGCTCGGCGCAGATCTCGTCGCGGGCGACGGCGGTCACCGCGATGAGCGCGTCGGCGCGGCGGGCCGCCCGGGCGACGACCTGGCGCATGCCGAACGTCGTCACCGCGCCGAACGTCCGCCGGCGGAAGAACGTCACGTCGTGGACGGTGACGACGTGCGCGACGCCGGGCACCCGGATCGGCGCGACCGAGGCCAGGGAGTGGACGACGTCGGCGCCGACCCGCCGCGCCAGCGCGGGCAGCAGCACCTGCTCGGCGAGCTGGCGGCGGCCCCGCTGGCCCTCCTCGCAGGGCAGCGCGCGCACCACGGCCCAGTCGCCCCAGCCGTCGCGGCGCAGCGCGGCGGCACCCGAGCGCGTCGTCGCCACGGTCAGCCGCACGCCCGGGTGGGCGTCCCGCAGGGCGGGCGCGAGGCCGCGCAGGTAGCTCTCCGGACCCCCCGACCCCGCCGGGTCGAGGAACAGGGCGTTGAGCAGGACGTGTCGCGGGGCCGGCACGGGGGCCGATGCTACGGTCCGGGCGCCGATGGGCTACTTCGACTGGCACGAGGAGCCCGGCTACTACCGGGACGTCACGCGGCACTTCGCGCCGACGGCCAAGCTGCTCGACGTCGGCTGCGGGACGGGCTGGCTGGCCGACCACTTCGCCCGCTACACGGGCATCGACGGCTCGCCCGACGCGGTCGCCACGGCGGTCGAGCGGGGTCGCGCGGTCCAGCTGGGCGACGTCGACGAGCCGCTCCCCTTCCCCGACGCCTGCTTCGACGGCGTCGTGCTCAAGGACCTCCTCGAGCACGTCGCCGACCCGGTCGCCCTGGTCGGCGAGGTCCACCGCGTCCTGCGGCCCGAGGGGCGCGTGTTCGCGTCCTCCCCGGACGCGCAGCGCTGGGTGTGGGACGACTACACGCACCGCCGCCCCTTCACCCGCAAGTCGTTCCGGCTGCTCTTCCGCGACCAGGGCTTCACGGTCGACCACGTCGGCTACGAGTCCGTGCTGCCCGGGACGTCGATCCTGTCGGCGCGGACGAAGGCCAAGCGGCGCCCCGCGCCGCTGCGCGCCGCGGCGTGGCTCCCCGTCGTGCGCCGCAACGTCTGGCTCGTCGCGCGTCCCGCCTAGCCGACGCCGCCCCCGCCCCGGGCGCGGTCCTCGACGACGGCGAGGGTCTCGCGCGCGGTGCGCTCCCACGTGAACGTGCGCGCCCTGGCCCGGCCGGCCGCGGCCAGCGCGGCGCGGCCCGGCGCGTCCTGAAGCAGGCCGGCCACGGCCGCGCGGATCGCGGCGACCGAGCGCGGGTCGACGTAGCGCACCGCGTCGCCGCCGACCTCCGGGAGGCTCGAGCCGTCCGCGGTGACCACGGGCGTCCCGGCGGCCATCGCCTCGAGGACGGGCAGGCCGAAGCCCTCGTGCAGCGACGGGTAGAGGAAGAGCTCCGCGCCCGCGTAGAGCCCGGGCAGGTCGTCGTCCGCGACGTGGCCGAGCCAGCGCACCGTCGCGGCGTGTCGCGCCAGGGCGGCGTCGATCGGCTCCGTGCGCCAGCCGCGCGGGCCCGCCAGGACGAGCTCGCAGCGGTCGCGCAGCTCGGGCGGCAGGCCGGCGACGGCCTCGATCGTGCGCGGGAGGTTCTTGCGCGGCTCGAGCGTCCCCAGCGCGAGCAGGTAGGGGCGCTCGAGCCCGTGCCGGCTGCGGACGGCGGCCGCCTCGTCCGCGCCCGCGAAGAAGCGCGGCTCGACGCCGAGCGGCACCACGCGCGCCGTCCGGGCCGCGCGCGGGTGCTCGGCGACGAGCTCCGCGCGCGTCGCCTCCGAGATGCACAGCGGCGTCGCCGCGCGGCGGATCGCCAGCGGCAGCGTCACGCGCTCGACGGCGCTCGCTCGCGGCGCCCCCAGCTCCGGGGCGAAGGGCACCAGGTCGTAGACCGTCGTGATGCCGCGCCGTGCGAGCGCGGCCAGGAGGTAGCTGTTCGTGGCCAGGACCGCGTCCGCGCCGCGCGCGGCGCGCGCCGCGTGGAGCGCCCACTGCGGCTCGCCGGCGCCGACCTCGCGCCAGCGGAAGCGCTCGTCGAGCGCGGCGCCGCCCCAGCGCTCGCGGGCCAGCAGGTCGTAGGCGTGGTCCGCGTCCAGGTCGGCGAGCGCGCGCAGCAGCTCGCGGACGTAGCGCCCGCGGCCGGCCGGCACCTCGGCCGCGGCGCGGGCGTCGATCGCGATCCGCACCGGCCGGATCGTACCCGGGGGCGCTCTAGGGTGGCCTCCGTGCCGAGCCGCCCGCCGTCGCCGCAGCGCCCCCGCGTCGTCGTCCTGCGCGGCCACCAGGCCAATCCGTGGGAGCTGCGCCCCTGGGAGCTGCTGGCCGACCGCTACGACGTCCGCTTCCTGCGTTCGGACCGCCCCTGGTTCGCCACCGATGCCCTCGCGCTGCCGGCGACGCAGGCCCGCACGCTGCGGGGCGTGCTGCCCCGCGGCCGCGTCGGCGACCTCGCCGTGCGGGCCCCGGGCGACCGCTACCTCGACCTGGCCCGCCACCTGCGTGCGGCCGACGTCGTCCACGCCCAGGAGCTCGGCTACTGGTACACCGCGCAGGCCGCCGGGCTGCGCGCGCGGCTGGGCTTCCGCCTGGCGCTGACGGTGTGGGAGACGCTCCCCTTCGGCGACGCTTACCGCAACGTGCGCACGCGCCGCTACCGCCGGCGCGCGCTCGCGGGTGCCGACCTGTTCCTGCCCACGACGGAGCGCGCCGCCGAGGCGCTGCGCCTCGAGGGGGCCCCGGAGGCGCGCATCCAGGTCAGCGCGCCCGGGATCGACACGACGCGCTTCGCGCCGTCCGGCCGGCCGCCCGGCGGGCCGCCCCTCGTGCTCTCCCCCGGGCGCCTGGTGTGGGAGAAGGGCCACCAGGACGTCCTGCGCGCCTTCGGCCTGGCCCGGTCGCGTGGCGCGCTGCCGGCCGGCGCCCGCGTGCTCGTCGTCGGGTCCGGCCCCGAGCGTGGGCGCCTGGAGCGCCACGCGGCCGACCTCGGCGTGGCCGACGCGGTCGAGCTCCGCGCCGTCGTCCCCTACGACGCGATGCCGGCGCTCTACGCGAGCGCCGCCTGCATGGTCCTGGCCAGCCTCCCCACCTGGGGCTGGGAGGAGCAGTTCGGCATGGTGCTCGTCGAGGCGCTCGCCTCCGGCGTGCCGGTCGTCGCCAGCACCTCCGGGGCGATCCCCGAGGTCGCGGGCCCCTCGGCGACGTACGTCGCGCCGGGCGACTGGGTGGGCCTCGCCGACGTGCTCGCCGAGCGGCTGCGCGAGCCGGCGCCCCACGTCGTCCGCGACGCCGAGCGCGTGCGCCGGCTCTCGACCGCGGCGGCCGCCGACCGGCTGGCCGGCGCCTACGAGCGGCTCCTGGCCGGCTAGGCGGGGCGTCCTCAGGCCGCCGGGCGCTGGCGGCGCAGAGCCTGCAGGAGCTCGGGCGGCACGAGGCGCAGGACGACCGCCGCCAGGAGGAAGACCGCCACGCCCACGACGGTGCCGACGGCGTCGGGGCCGGGGCAGGCGAGCCCGGCGCCGAGGCCGAGCGCGCCGACCAGCAGGGCCCGCGGCACCCAGCCGAAGTGCAGCTCGCGCCCCGGGCCGGCCCGGCGCAGCGCCGCGAACGCGGCCCCGGCGTTCACGAGCTCCGCCACCACCGCGGCGACGGCGGCGCCCTGGGCGTCGAAGAGGGGGATGAGGACGAACCCGAGCACGACGGCCGTGGTGAGTCCGAGGCTCGTCGCGATGGCCAGCGCCTTCTGGCGGTGCAGGGCGATGAGGGCCGGGTTCCAGGCCGAGACGAGGAACAGGGTGAGCACCATCGGGCTCTGCAGGCGCAGGACCTCGGCCACGCCGGCGTACTGGGCGCCGCCGAGCAGGACGAGGATCGGGCGCGCGCCCAGGATCAGGACGAGGCAGATCAGCCCGCCCGCCAGCGCGGCGACCTCCGTCAGCCGCTGGGTGACGTAGCGCAGGCGGCCGGGGTCGTCGCGCGCGGCGACCGTCATGACCGGCAGGACCACCCCGGTCATCAGCAGCGGCAGACCGATGAGCAGCTCGAAGATCCGGGCCGAGGTCACGAAGCGCGCGGTCTCCACGTCGTCGGTCAGCACCGACGTGATGACCACGAGGATCCGGAAGTAGACCGTCCCGAGCACGGTGGCGACGGCGAGCGGCGCGGCCTCGCGCAGCAGCCGCCGGCTGCGCGCCCAGTCCAGCCGGGGCAGGACGAGGCTCCCGCGCCCGATGACGATCGGCGACAGCGCGAGCAGCAGCGCGCCCGCGACGAGCTGGTTGGCGAAGAACGGGCCGAGGCCCGCGCCGGCCACCGCGAGCACGACGATGCCGGCCACGAGCAGCGACTGGCGGACGACCTCGTTGACGGCCACCCGGCCGTTGCGGAGGTCCACGGCCAGGGGCACCAGGAGCGCGGCCTGGACGCTGACGAGCACGACGCCCACCCCGGCCACCAGCGTCCCCGCGACCATCGTGGGGTCGTAGCCCGCGACGAGCGCGAAGGCGACCGCCGCGGCCACCCCGGCCAGCGAGAGCGCGATGCGCAGCGCCACGAGGTCGCGCAGCAGCAGCCGGCGCTCGGCCCGGTCCTCGAGCAGCGACATGTCGCGCGTCGCGGTCGTCGACAGGCCGCCCTCGGTGACCCCGCTCACGATCGCCAGCAGCGCCATGACCGTGCCGTAGCGGCCGAACTCCACGAGCCCCAGGTGGCGCAGGAGGAAGATCGAGCCGACCGCGGTGACCAGGCTCCCGGCCGCGTAGCTGATCGCGCGGGCCGCGCCGCCCCGTGTGACCTGCCGGGCGACGTCGGCCGGCGGGCCGGCCTCGTCGACCTGCGTCACGCCGGCCGTCCCCAGGCCCGGCGCGCCAGCCGGTCGCGCTCGGCCGGCGTCGCACGGTCCCACTCGTCGGTGCGGTTGTCGGCGATGAGCAGCCCCTCCTGCTCGCCGGCGCGGTACGTCCGGCTGGCCGGCCAGCCGCCGGGGGGGTGGGCCGTGCCCTCGCGGTCGACGACCGCGAGCCGCCCGCCCCGCGCGGCCGCCCGCCGGCTGAGCCCGGCCCTGCCCGACTCGAGCACGTAGGCCTCGGCCTTCGTCCGCGGCGGGCGGCGGACGACGTCGAGGAGCACGGCGCGCTCGCAGACGAGGCCGTTCGTCCGCAGGTGGGGGTTCGGGAAGGGCGGGTACCGGCGGCGGTAGGCGACCCAGTCGACGAGCACGCCGAGGCGGTCGCGCGGCCCGCCGCCCAGCGACCAGCGGTCGCGCAGGCGCAGCTCGCTGCCGTGGCTCTCCCACGAGCCGGTGGCGCCGGCCGCCGCCGCGCCCTCGTCGACGGCCCCGGCCAGCAGCGCCAGCCAGCCCGCGCGCAGCGGGCGCGCATAGGAGTTCATGAGGCAGACGAGGCGCTCCGGGACGCCGGCGGCCGCGTGGGCGTAGGCGCCGAGGTCCTGCATCGGCTCGGGCGTCCACACGACGTCGGCCTCGCCGTCGCCGAGCAGCGCGAGGTGCGCGGCCGCCGCGGCGCGATCGGCGAAGCCGTTGAGGATCACCGTGAGGGGGGCCGCCAGGCCGGCGGGGTGCGCGCGGACGGCGTCGAGGAAGCCGCGCAGCGCGGCCGGCCCCGCGGGCGCCCACACCAGGTGGATGATGCGGAGGTCCGCGATGGCCGGATGATGCCAGCCGCCTCCGGCGTCCTGCGGGCCGCGGGAGGGCGCCGGACGCCGCGCGCGACCGGCCCCGCGGCTAGGGTCGGGCGCCGTGCGCGAGCGCCCGGACGTCACCGTGGCCGTCGTGACCTACGACGGCCGGCGCCACCTCGAGGTGCTCCTCCCGTCGCTGGCCGCGCAGACCGTCGGCGGGTTCGCCATCCACGTCGTCGACGACGCCTCGGCGGACGACTCGCGCGCCTACGTCGAGCACGAGTGGCCGGGCGTGCGGTGGCTCGGGGGCGAGGAGAACCGCGGCATCACGGCCACGATGGCCCGCGCCGTGGCGAGCGCGGAGACCCCGTACGTCGCGGTCCTCAACAACGACCTCGAGCTCGACCCGCACTGGCTCGAGCGGCTCCTGGCGGCGCTCGAGGCGCGGCCGGGCGCGGCCGCCGTCGAGGGCAAGACGCTCCAGTTCCACCGCCGCAGCCACCTCGACGGGGCCGGCGACCTCCTGCGCCGCAACGGCTACCCGGACCGCCGCGGGCAGGGACAGCCGGACGACGGCCGCTTCGACGCGCCGGCGGAGGTCTTCGCCGCCTCGGGGACGGCGGCGCTCTTCCGCCGCGCGGCCTTCGACGACGTCGGGCCCTACGACGTCGACCTGCAGGCCTACTACGAGGACGTCGACTGGGGCTTCCGCGCCCGGCTGCGCGGCTGGACGGCCTGGTACGAGCCGACGGCCGTGGCCTTCCACGTCGGCTCCGCCACGACGACCCGGCGGCCGGGCGCCTTCACGACGCAGATCATCCGCAACCAGATCCTCGTCACGATCAAGGACCTGCCCGCCCCGCTGGCGCTGCGCTGGGCGCCGCGGATCCTCTGGTTCCAGCTCACCTGGCTGCCGCGGAACGTCGCCGCGGGCGCAGGACGCCAGCACCTGCGGGCGTGGCGCGAGGTGGCGCGCGCGCTCCCGGCCACGCTGCGCAAGCGCCGCGCGATCCAGCGGCGGCGGACCGCCTCCGCCGCGGACCTGGCCCGCGTCATCGAGTGAGGCCGGCGCCTCAGCGCCGCAGCCGGCGCTGCACGCCCCGCAGCGCCCGGACGGCGAGCGACCGCGCCGGAACGCCCGGGCGGGCCGGCAGCGCGCCGGCGCCCAGGCGCGGCGGCAGCCGGGCGGCGGTCGCGAAGCGCACGAGCGGCTGGGCGACCAGCGGCCAGGCGAGCTCGGCGGCGACCGCGGCGAACCGCTCCGCCGCGGCGCCGCGCCCCTGCGCGAGCAGCCCGTCGAGCGCGTCGGCGGCGGCGCTCGCGTCCCCGGGCGGGACCGCCACGCCGAGCCCGCGCTGCGCGACGAGCGCGGAGAGGTCGTCGCCCTCCGTGCAGACCGACGGCAGGCCGGCCCAGACGAAGTCGAGGATCCGGGTGCGGAAGGCGAAGCGCGTCTCGAGGTGGTCGAGGTGGGTGGAGATGGCGACGTCGGCGTCGCGCAGCCAGCCGCCCCGCTCGGCGTACGGGACGACGTCGTCGACGAAGAGCACCTGCTCGCCGGCCAGCCCCAGCTCGCCGGCGACGCGGCGCGCGGCGTCGGCGGCCCGGCGCTCCCGCGCCGCCGACGGCGCGCGCCCGAGGACGACGAGCCGCGCGCGCGGGCGGCGCGGCAGGAGCTCGGCCATGGCGCGCACGGCCGTCGCCGGGTCCATCCAGCTCCACAGGCCGCCGTACCAGAGCACGACCTCGTCCTCGGCGGCGAGCTGCGGCAGCCGCGCGCGGAGGTGGCCCCCGGAGGCGGCAGCGGCGCGGAGGACACCCCCACGGGGACGACGTCCAGGCGGCTGCGCAGCGACGGGTCGGCGTCGTAGGTCGCCGGGCCCAGCAGCCCGGCCCCGAGGAGGAGCCCGAGCCAGAGGTCGCGCTGACGCTCGGAGGCGCAGATCGCGTGGTGGGCGTCGGAGAGCGCCGCCACGAAGGTGTCGAGCGTCAGCGTCGTGTCCAGGCGGCGGCGCCAGGGCGACGCGTCGCGCAGCCCCTCGAGGACCGCGAGCGGGAACGGGTCGTAGAGGTCGGCCACCAGGCGCGCCCCGCTGCGGCGCAGCTCGGCCTGCACCACCGGGCTCTGCGGCGCTGCCACGACGACCCCCGCGCCGGCCAGCAGCGCGCGCAGCCCCGCGGGGTCCCCGGCGTCCCAGACGGCGTGGCGGAAAGGGGCCCCGGCCTCGGGCGGCTCGCCCGGCGCGGCCAGCAGGACGTCGCCGTGCGCCGCCAGCACGCGGGCCAGCTCCGTCGCCCTCACGGCGTTGCCGCCCATGCTCGTCCCGGTGCGGTCCCGGGTCAGCACGACGATGCGACGGGCGGCCACTGGCCGACAGGCTACGCGAGCCGTCCATATCCTCCCCGGCCGCATGCCCAAGTCCGCGCTCATCACCGGCATCACCGGCCAGGACGGCTCCTACCTCGCGGAGCTGCTCCTCGACCACGGCTACGAGGTCCACGGGATGGTCCGCCGTGCCTCGACCGAGAAGTTCGACCGCATCGAGCACCTGCGCGACCGGATCACGCTCCACCAGGGCGACCTCCTCGACCAGCGCTCGCTCGGCGACGCGATCCGGGCCTCCCGCCCGGACGAGATCTACAACCTCGCCGCCATGAGCTTCGTGGCCGTCTCGTGGATCCAGCCCACGTTGACGGCGGAGTTCACCGGCGTCGGCGTCACCCGCCTGCTCGAGGCGACCCGCGAGGTCTCGCCCGAGTCGCGCTTCTACCAGGCGTCCAGCAGCGAGATGTTCGGCAAGGTGCGCGAGATCCCGCAGACGGAGGCGACGCCCTTCTACCCCCGCTCGCCCTACGGCGTGGCCAAGGCCTACGGCCACCACATCACGGTGAACTACCGCGACAGCTACGGGCTGCACGCGACGAGCGGCATCCTCTTCAACCACGAGTCCCCGCGCCGCGGCCTGGAGTTCGTGACGCGCAAGATCACGTGGCACGCGGCCGCGATCAAGCACGGCAAGCTCGACAAGCTGCGCCTCGGCAACCTCGACGCGCAGCGCGACTGGGGCTTCGCGAAGGACTACGTCGAGGCCATGTGGCTCATGCTCCAGCGCGACGAGCCCGAGGACTACGTCATCGCCACGGGTGCGACGCACACGGTCCGCGAGTGCGTCGAGGTCGCCTTCGACGAGGCCGGGCTCGGCGACTGGCAGCGCTACGTCGAGCTCGACGAGAGCCTCGTGCGGCCGGCCGAGGTCGATCTCCTGATCGGCGACCCGTCGAAGGCCAAGCGCGATCTCGGGTGGGAGCCGACGACGAGCTTCGAGGAGCTCATCCGCCTCATGACCCGCGCCGACCTCGAGCTCCTCTCGCGCTGAGGCGCCTGGGCCGCACCCTGCGGCTGCTCGGGCCGCCGGTGGCGGCCTTCGCGCTGGCGCAGCTGGCGCTGACGGTCGCGGCGGTCCTGGCCGGGCTGCCGCCGTTCGACGACGCGACGTGGACGCGGTACGACTCGAACCTCTACCTCACCATCGCCTCGCGGGGCTACGAGACCGGCCCGTGCCCGCCGCTCTTCGGGGGGCCCGACCAGCTCTGCGGGACGGCCGGGTGGTTCCCCGCCTACCCGGGGCTCGTCGCGGTGCCCTACCACCTGCTCGGCGTGCCGCTCGGGGAGGCGGGCCTCCTGGTCAGCCTGGGCTGCTGCCTGGCCATGCTCGTCGTGCTGTGGGCCTGGGTCCTCGACGGCCGCCCGACGCCCGGGAACCTCCTCGCGCTGACCTTCGCCGCCTTCTGCCCGGCGATGGTCTACACGCACGCGGTCTTCCCGATGTCGCTCGCCGCCCTGGCGGTCCTGACCTGGGCCGGGGCCGTGCGCCGCGAGCGCTGGCGCCTGGCCTTCGCGGCCGGCGTGGTGGGAGGCCTCAGCTACCCGATCGTCGTCCTCCTGGCGCCCGTCTCGGCGGCGTGGTGGCTCCTGCGGCGCCGGCACGGCGCCCCGGCGGCGCCGGCGACGGCGCTGCTGGCCGTCGCCGGGCCGGCCGTCGGCTTCGTCGTGGCCCTCGCCGTCATCTGGGCGTGGACCGGCCAGGCCGACGCGTACTTCGCCACGCAGGCGAAGTACGACCACGGGCTCCACGCGCCCTGGACGCTCGTCCACGACGTGGCGAAGGGGCCGTTCCAGGGCCGCTACGGCCCGCGGGCGATCCTGGCCATCCACGAGCTGGCGATGCTCGGGCTCATCGCGCTGCTCCTCGTGGGCGCCGGGCGCGCGACGCGGCGGGCCCTGCCGACGGCCGGGCTGCTGCTGGCCGGCGCGGTGGGGCTCTGGCTGCTCCCGCGCACCCAGCAGGACGTCAGCTGGTACCGCGGCGACACGCTCACCCTGCTGGCCGCCCCGCTCGTCGCGGTCCTGCGCCCGTGGCGGGCCGTCCTCATCGCGAGCGTCGGGCTCCTGCTGGCGGTGCCCATGACGCAGGCCTTCCTGCAGGCGGTCTTGGTGTAGCGGCCTGAGCCCTTCCGCTAGGGTCGCCGCCATGGCGACCGGCACGGCGCACACGACCCCTGCGCCCGAGGGCTTCGACGCGGCGCTCGCGGCCGTCGACGGGGTCGAGGGCTGGATGACCGACGCGCAGGCGCGGCGGCTCTTCGAGGCCGGCGCGCGCGTCCCCTCCGGCGGGCGGATCGTCGAGATCGGCTCCTTCCGCGGGCGCTCGACGATCATCCTGGCGCTCGCCGCCCCGTCCGGCGCCGAGGTCGTCGCGGTCGATCCCCACGGCGGCGGCGACCGCGGCCCGCAGGAGATCACCCCCGACGCGCTGCGCGGCGAGGAGGACTTCCGGACCTTCCACGCCAACCTCGAGCGCGCCGGCGTCCAGGGGCGCGTCCGCCACGTGCGGCTGCTCTCCGAGGAGGCGCTGGGCGAGGTGGCGACGCCCTACGACCTCCTCTACGTCGACGGTGCGCACCGCTACGCGCCGGCCCGCGACGACATCGCCCGCTACGGCGCGAACGTGCGCGAGGGCGGGACGCTGCTGATCCACGACTCGTTCAGCGCGAACGGGGTCATGCTGGCCCAGCTGCGCCTCCTCTTCGCCTCCGGGCGGTTCCGGTACGTCGGGCGCTCGGGCTCGCTGGCCGAGTACCGCCGCGAGGAGCTCGCGCCCGCCGACCGGGCGCGCAACGCGGCCGCGCAGGCGGCCCAGGTCCCCTACTGGGTGCGCAACTCCCTCATCAAGGTCGCCCTCGTGGCCGGTCGCCCGGGCCTGGCCCGCCGCTTCGGCCACGACACCGGGCACTGGCCCTACTAGCCGGGGCGCCGGCCCGGGCGGTGGCCGTCGGCCGCCGCGCCGACGCAGGTCCTCGACCCGGCCGCGGTGGCTGGCACCGGCGCGGCCGGCGGCCCGTCCTGGCGGTCGCGGCGCTCTACGCCGTGCTGTCGCTCGCGATGTTCGTGCCCGGCATCGTCCCGGGCCGGACGCTGTCCCCTCGGACTACCTGTGGACCTCGACGCCGTGGGACGCGAGCCGGCCTGGCGGCGTCCCGATCCTCGGGTCGAACCGCGAGCAGACCGACGCGGTGAAGATGTTCCAGCCGTGGCTGGAGGAGACGCGGCGGCGGCTGCCCGACCTCCCGCTCTGGGACCCGTCATCATGGGCGGGCGCCCGCTGCGGCCAACACGCAGTCGGCCGTCTTCTCCCCGTTCAGCGTCCCGACCTACGTCCTCGGCCTGTGGAGCTCGCTGGCGCTCGTGGCGGCCCTGAAGGTCTTCGTCGCCGCCCTCGGGCACGTTCTTCTTCGCGCGGTTGCTCGGGATGCGTCTGGCCCCAGCGCTGCTTCGCGGGCGTCGTCTTCGGCTTCAGCCTGTGGTGCGTCAGCTGGGTCTCGTGGACGACGATGAGCGTCTGGGCCTGCCTGCCGCTCGTGCTCGCCCTCGGGGAGGTGCTGCTGCGCCGCCCGGGACCGCTGCCGTTCGCGGGGCTGGCGGTGCGTCGTCGGCCTGCAGTGGTTCGGCGGCCACCCGGCCACGAACTTCCAGGTCCTCGTGCCCGTGGTCGTGTTCTGGGGCGTGCGCGCTGCTCCTCGCGCGCGAGGAGCGCTGGCGGCCCGCGCTGCGGCGCGCGGCGTGGCTCGGCGGCGCCCTGGCCGCGGGCACCGCGCTGGCGGCGCGTGCTGCTCATCCCCTTCCTCGAGCTGCTGCGCGAGTCCATCGACCTCCAGGAGCGCTCCGCCCACCCGGAGCACCAGCCCACGCACTACCTGCTCGGCGTGTTCCTGCCCGACTACTGGGGCCGCTCGACCCGCGGGACCCTCATCGAGTTCCCGTCCGCCCTGGAGGAGCGCGCCTACTACGTCGGGGCGCTGCCGCTGATGCTGGCCGTCGTCGCGCTCTCTGCGCCCCCCCCGAGGGCGCGTGACGGCCGCCGCCGGCGCGCTCGTCGCGCTCGGCCGTGGCGACCGGGCATCCCGCCCTTCTACCAGCTCGTCTCGCACACGCCCGGGTTCTCCGGCACGAACACGTGTCGGCTGGCGGTCTTCACCGTCCTGTGCGGCGCCCTCCTCGCCGCCTGGGGCCTGGAGGACCTGATGCGCCCCGCGGCCGACGCACGCCGTCGCCGCGTCGTGACGGCCGTGTGCGCCGGCCTACTCGTCCTCCCGCTGCTCGTCGTGGTCGCGGCCGGCGGGCTGCGGCTGGACCGCGCGGGCGAGGCCGTGCGCATGGCCTGGGCCTTCGCCGAGCCCGACCCGGCGGGCGCGTTCACCGACCGGGCGGCTTCGTCGGCGTCGTCCGCCTTGCGGCCGTGCTGTGGTGGCTGCTCCCGGCGGCGCTCGCGGTGGTCGTGGTGGTCCCGGCTGCGCGGCCGACTGTCGCGCGACCACGTTCGCGACGTCGCGGTCGCATCGTCGCCGCTCGACCTGTTCCGAGCCGGGATGGGCTACACGCCGGCGATCCGGCGGTCGCACGCGACGCAGCCGGCGACGGGCGCGATCCGCTTCCTGCAGTCGCGGCGCCCGGCGCGCTTCGTCGGCCTCGACCCGGCGACCTTCACCGCTCGCGGTCCCCGTGCCGCCGGACGTCGCCATCCGCTACGGGCTGCTCGACGCCCGCGGCTACGACTTCCCGGTCGAGCAGCGCTACCTCGACCTCTGGCGCGGGCCATCGCCCGCGAGCCGTCCTGCACCTACGCTCTTCTGCGTCGGCTCGGCGATCCGGCCCGCCGCCTCCGCGCGCTCGGGCTGCTCGGCGTCACGTACCTGCTCCAGACACCGACGGACGCGCCGTGCCCGGCCTGCGCGTCGCCTACGCGGGCCGCGACGCCCGCATCTACGGAACCCGTCGCCCTGCCGCGCACGTTCCTCGTCGGCCACCAGCGGTCGTCGCGGGCGCCGACGCGGCCCGCGCCGCCGTCACCGCGCCCGGCTTCGGGGCCCGGACGACCGCCGTGACCGAGCGGCCGCTGCCCGGCCTGCCGCGGGTCGCCGCCGCCGCCGACCGCGCCGGGGAGGCCGCCATCACGCGCTACGCGCCCGAGCGCGTCGTCGTCCGGGCGCACGCGAGACGACCCTCGCTGCTCGTCCTCGGCGACACCTACTTCGCCGGGCTGGCCGCGACGGTCGACGGCCACGACGCGCCGATCCATCGCGTCGACGACTTTCCGCGGGGTGCCATCGTCCCGGCCGGGGCGCACACCGTCGAGTTCCGCTACGGCCCACGACCTTCGAGTGGGGCGGTGGTGAGCCTGCTCACCCTGCTGGCGCTCGTGGCGACCGCCGTGGTCGGGCTGCGCGCCGGCCGAGCACGACGGTCGCGCCCAGGCCGAGCAGCGCCAGCAGGCTGACGACCCACCCGGCCCGCCACGAGGCGGGCTCGTAGCGCAGCTCGACCGTGTGGCGCCCGGGTGGCAGCGCGACCCCGCGCAGCACCCAGTCCACCCGGTGCAGGTCCACCTCCCGGCCGTCCAGCCGCGCCGTCCAGCCCGGGTACTGCACGTCGGTCAGCACGAGCGCGCTCGCGCGGCGGGCGGCGGCCTCGACGACGACGCGCTCGGGCGCGTAGCGCACGATGCGCGCGACGCCGGCCGGGCCGGGGCCGGGCGCCGGGCGCAGCCCGGGCAGCGCCTTGGAGGTGACGAGCGTCCGGCGCCCGTCGAAGCCCGGGGCCAGCACGGCGTCGAGCTCGGCGTCCCCGGCCGACACGACCCGCTGGGCGTCGACGACGCCGGCGCGCGGCAGCGCGCCCGGCAGGCGGTAGATCCGCGCGTCCGGTCCCCGGTAGGCGAGCGGCAGCGTCCGCAGCGGGCGCTCGGCCGGGTCCTGGACGACGTCCGTGACGCTCAGCAGGCGCAGGGCCGGGAGCGACCGGGCGCTGAGCACCGCGGTGTTCGTCGGGAACTCCGTCGGGCCGCCGTCCTGGACCGCGCGGCGCCAGAGGCGGTCGTAGCGGCGCTCGACGGGCACGTCGTAGCTCCGGGCGTCGTAGAGCCCGAGGCGCATCGCCACGTCTGGCGTGATCGGCGACGGGCCCAGCGGCCGGGCCAGGCCGACGAAGCGGTTCGGCCGCTGCGCGCGCAGGTAGCGCAGGGCGGGGGTCGTGCTCGGCTGCGTCGCGTGGTCGACGGGGATCGCGGGCGTCTGCCCCATCCCGGCGTGGAAGAGGTCGACGACGACGAGCGCGAGGGCGAGGGCCGCGAAGGGCGTGGCGCCGATCCGGCCCCAGAGGCGGGCGGCCACGAGCGCCAGGCCCGCGGCCATGAGCGGCAGCCAGACGAGCAGCGCCGAGAGGTGCAGGACCTGCGCGGTGCGCGGGTCGAAGCCGTTCGCGGGCGCGTCGGCGAACCCCCACGCGACGCGCAGCGCGTCGCCGAGCACGGACGCGCGCAGGTCGCCGCGGCCGGCCAGCACCACGACGGGGGCCAGCAGGAGCGCCGCCCCGGCGGCGAGCACGAGCCCGCGGCGTCGCACGCGGCCGGCCACGACGTCGTCGAGCCCCCACCCGGCCAGGAGCGCCAGGCACAGGACGAGCACGATGACCAGCCGCAGGTGGTTGCCGGTGCGGATCAGCGGGACGTGGGAGATGAGCTGCGGCAGCGGCGCCACGCCCACGACGACCGCGAGCATGAGCGCCCCCAGGACCGCCGCTCCGACCCGCAGCGCCGACGGCCGGCGCACGACTGCGACGCCCGCCAGCAGCAGCGGCAGCGCCCCGACGTAGACGGCGCGACCCTGGGCGAAGGCGCCGACCTCGGTCTGCGTCCCCCGCCCCCAGTAGTCCGGCAGCGCGAACCCGAGCAGGTACTCGCGCGACAGCGTGAGCTTCCAGTACGTCTGCCGCGTCGCGACGTCGTTGGACTGCCGCAGCAGCTCGAGGAAGGGCAGCAGGGTGATCGCCGCGAGCGCCGCCCCGCCGGCCAGCGCCCCCGCGAAGCCCACGGTCGCCGGCCCGGCGGCCGGACCACCGCCCTCGGCGCGGCGCAGCGTCACCAGCCGGAAGGCGAAGAAGGCGACGGTCACGAGCAGCAGGTGGAAGTTCGACTCCGGGTGCCCGGCCAGGAACTGCAGCGCGACGACCGCGGCCAGGGCGGCCGCCGGCAGCGGACCGGGGCGCCGCAGGAGGCGCTCGGTGGCGAGCAGGAGCCAGGGCAGGAGCGCCCACACGCCGGTCTGCGGCCACGAGACCCAGACGACGAAGAAGAGGCTGAAGGCGAAGACGACGCCCGCCAGCAGCGCGCCGGCGAACCGCTGCCCGAGCGCCCGCGCCAGCAGGAACGTCCCGAACGCCGCGACGAAGACCTTCAGGACGGCGACGACCCCGAGCGACCACCAGAAGGGCAGGACGTAGGAGGGCAGGCTGAACGGCGACAGCAGCGCCGACTGCCCGTTGCCGACGAAGGGCCGGCCGCCCCCGAGGTGCGGGTTCCACAGCGGCGCGTCGGGCAGCCGGGCGCGGGAGTACTGCAGCCAGGGCTGGAACTGCAGGACCGAGTCGACGAGCTCGAAGTTCGAGCCGAAGGCCCGGACGTCGGGCGGCCGCGAGCTCGACCAGGGGGCCGCCGTCCACAGGTAGTCCGAGGCCGACAGCGTGTGCCCGGGCACGAGCGCGGGCGCGTAGAGCGCCACGGACAGGAGCCCGTAGACCACGGCGGCCGCGAGCGCCGGCCGGGCGCGCAGCCGGTCCAGGACCGCCCGCGCCCTCGGGGACCCGGGCCGGCCGCTCAGCGCGCCAGCGCCTCGGGGTGCGTCCGGTGCCACTCCACGGTCCGGCGCAGGCCCTCCTCGAGCCCGACCTGGGGAGCCCAGCCCGTGAGCTCGCGGAGCTTCGTCGTGTCGACGTACTGGCGGTCGATCTCGCCGTGGGGCGTCCCCTGGCCACGGACGTCGGGCGTCACGTCGGTGCCCGCGATGGAGCAGATGAGCTCGACGACGCGGCGGACGGGCGTCGGCTCGCCCGCGCCGGCGTTGAAGGCCTCGCCGCGCGCGCCGTCGCCGTCGAGGGCGTCGGCGATGAGCAGGTAGGCCTGGGCGGCGTCGTCGACGTAGAGGAAGTCGCGCTCGGGCGTGCCGTCGGAGCGGATCACCGGGCGGCGGCCGGCCAGCGCCGCGTCGACGGCCTCGGGCACGAGGCGCGAGCGGTTCTGGTCCCCGCCGCCGTAGAGGTTCGCGAACCGCGTCGTGGCGACGGGCAGCCCGTAGCTGTGCCAGTAGGAGCGCGCGATGAGGTCGGTCGCCGCCTTCGACACGTCGTAGGGGAAGCGCGGCTGCAGCGCCATGTCCTCCGTGTACGGCAGCTCGTCGTGCGCGCCGTAGGCCTTGTCGGACGCGGCCACGACCGTCCGCGCGACCTCCTGGCGCCGGCAGGCCTCCAGGAGCACGTACGTCCCCCGCACGTTGGCCTCCCAGGTGCCCAGCGGCGAGCGCTGCGCGGTCCCGACGATGGTCTGGGCGGCGAGGTGGAAGACCGTGTCGGCCTCGTACTCGCCGATCGTGCGGTCCATGAGGGCGAGGTCGGCGACGTCGCCCGCGACCACGCTGACGCGCTCCTCCAGCCCCAGCAGGACGAGCGGCGAGCGCGGTCGCACGTCGCGACGCAGGACGGCCACGTCGACCCCGCGGTCCAGGAGCGCCTGGACGATCGCGGTGCCGAGCAGCCCGTAGGCGCCGGTCACGAAGGCCGAGCGCATCAGGCCCACACCTTCCAGGGCGCGTCCCCGCGCGCCCAGATGTCGTTGAGCAGCACCGCGTCCTTGTACGTGTCCATGCAGTCCCAGAATCCGTGGTGGTGGAAGGCGTGCAGCTGGCCGTCGCGGGCCAGCCCCTCGAGCGGCTCGCGCTCGAGGACGTCGTCGGCGCCGATGTAGCCCAGCGCGCCCGGCTCGAAGCAGAAGAACCCGCCGTTGACCCAGTGCTCGGAGCGGGGCTTCTCCTTGAAGCCCCGCACGCGGCCGTCGTCGGCGAGGTCGGCGACCCCGAACTGGAGCTCGGGGCGGACCACCGTGACCGTGGCGAGGTCGCCGTGGCCGGCGTGGTGGGCCATGAGGGCCTGGAGGTCGATGTCGGCGACGCCGTCGGCGTAGGTCGCGCAGAAGGGGCCGTCGAGATGCTCCTCGAGCCGCTTGATCCGGCCACCGGTGGGCGTGTCCAGCCCGGTGTCGACGCAGCGGACCTCGAGGCCCTCGGGCCAGTCCTCGGCCGCCGCGAACTCCTCGATGAGGTGGCCCTTGTACCCGGTGGTCAGCCAGAAGCGGCGCAGGCCCTGCGCCGCGTAGATGCGGATGACGTGCCAGAGGATCGGCCGGCCGCCGATCTCGACCAGCGGCTTCGGGATGGACTGCGTGTGCTCCTGCAGGCGCGTGCCCCGGCCCCCGCACAGGATCACGACGTCTTCGATCGCGGCCATGCGGCGGGCATCATGCCAGGCGACGCGCTGCGCGGCTTGCGCGGCGCCAGTAAGGTCCGCGCCGATGCAGCCGCCGTGGATGTCGGTCGTGGTGCCGGCCTACAACGAGGAGAAGGCCATCGGCGTGACCGTCGCGGCCCTGCGGGACTGGCTCGACGCGACGGGCCGCCCGTACGAGGTCCTGGTCGTCGACAACGGCAGCACGGACGCCACCGTCGAGACGGTCCGGCCGCTGCTCGACGGCGAGCGCATCCGCCTCGTGGTCAACGACGGCAACCGCGGCAAGGGGTACTCCGTGCGCCGGGGGATGCTCGAGACCACCGGCCGCCTGCGCCTCCTCTGCGACGCCGACTGCGCTCCCAGCCTGGCCTCGCTGGGCGCGATGGTCCACGCCAGCCAGGAGGCCCACGTGGTCTGCGGCTCGCGCGTCGCGGGCGGCGCCGACGTCGGCCGCGGCCAGCCGCTGCGCCGGCGGATCGTCGGCTGGCCGTTCATCGCGCTGACCCGGCTGCTCATGCTCGAGCGCACGCGCGACGTCTACTGCGGCTTCAAGCTCTTCCACGGCGAGACCGCCGACGCCGTCTTCCCGCTGCAGACGCTCGAGGGCTGGACGTTCGACGCCGAGGTCCTCGCGCTGGCCCGCCGGCAGGGCTTCCGCGTCACCGAGCTCGGGATCGTGTGGGCCGACCGCGACGGATCGCGCCTGTCGATCAGCGAGGTGCTCTTCCCCGTCGTCCGCGAGCTCCTGGCCGCGCGGCGCAACGTGCGCCGCCAGGTCGGGCGGCGCGCGGCGGCGCCCGCCCCGCTCGAGCCGGTCGAGCCCCTCCTGGGCGAGACGACGGGCGCGGTCGAGGCGAGCTAGGGCGAGGCCGAGCCGGAGGCGACCGCCTCGGGGCCGGCCGCCGCGGGGCGGCCGGGGCCCGGACGCCGCCCCGACGCGGCTCGAGCAGGGCCGAGAGCGGCACCGCGGCGAGGACCACGAGCGGCACCTCGGCCGCCAGCCGGTAGCGGCTGAACCCGAACGTCAGCGCGGCCGCCACGACCACGAGCAGCAGCGGCGCGACGAGCGGGAGCACCGGCACGCGGCGCCGGCGCAGGAGGAGGAGCCCGCCGGCGGCGAGGGCGAGCAGGGCGCCGTACACCACGAGGCCGGCGGTGGCCAGATCGCGCTGCCGGCCCCACACGCCCTGGTAGTCGAGGTCCTTCTCGACGCGGAAGAGCTGCCAGGCCCGCGCGACCCGGGCCGCGACCACGACGGGCAGCCGCCCGAGGTGGTGGCGGAGGTAGGCCCGCGCCTCGCGGCTGAAGCACTCCGACTGCGGCACCTCGTCGCGGATCCGCAGGCAGGCCGAGCGCAGCGCGCACTGGTGGGCGACGAAGCCGGTGTCGGCCCCGTAGAAGGCCTCGTCGCAGTAGACCGACGCGGCGGTGAGCGAGCCGTTCGTCGACAGCAGCGGGAAGCGGTCCTGCACGACGAGGTTGCGCCCGAGCCACGGGGCCAGCACGAGCGCCGTCGCCACCGCCGCGGCTCCCACGAGCACGAGCGGGCGCGAGCGGGACCGCAGCACCCAGGCCAGCGGCGCCACCAGCAGCAGGAGCAGGAGGATCGCCTCGGGACGCGTGAGCGCCGCCAGCCCGATCGCCGCGCCGAGCGCGGCCGCGCGCCCCGCCGTGGGCCGGTCGAGCAGGCGGTAGCCCAGCAGCACCGTCCCGGCCACGAGCGGCAGGTAGAGCGAGTCGGCGAGCACCGTGCCGTCGAGCATCACGAGCGGCGGGTACAGCGCGGCCACGCCGGCGGCGACCAGGCCCGCCGTCGGCCCGGCGACGCGGCGCCCGAGCAGCCCGGCCAGCGCCACCGCCACGGCCCCCAGCAGGCAGGTCAGGACCCGCTGCGAGGCCAGGCTCGTCAGCCCGAGCTTCGCGAAGACCGCCAGGTAGAGCGGGAACAGCGGCGGGTGGGCCGAGGTGGGCTGCGCTGGGCCGGGCAGGAGCCCGGCGATCGTGTAGCCCTTGCCGTCGGCGAGGTTCAGCGCCGCCTGGTGGTAGAAGAACGTGTCGCCGGGACGGACTCGTCGGGGGCCACGACGAGCGCATAGGCGAGCCGGGCCCCGAGGCCGAGCAGGACGAGCGCGACGAGGCCGATCGTGAAGCGGCGCGCGGCGAGGCGGTCGGAGGACGGCGGCGTCTGCGGCATCGACGGGCCCGGAGGGGCGTCCACCGCACGGCGCGCGGTGCGCCGCTAGTGTCCGCGCGATGGACGATACCTGGACGCCGAGGACGGGCGCCCGCGGGTGCAGGGGGCTGACGGGCGTGGAGGACTGGAGGTACGCCGAGCTCTACGAGCTCGAGGACCAGCACTGGTGGTTCCGCAGCCGCCGGTCGGTGCTGTGGGCGCTGCTCCGGCGCGCAGGGATGCCCGAGTCGCCGCGCATCCTGGACGCCGGCTGCGGCACCGGGCCGCAACCTGGCCGAGTTCGCCGCGCTGGGCGAGGCCGAGGGGGTGGACTTCTCCGAGGAGGCGGTCGCCTTCTGCCACCGCCGCGGCCTGACGGGCGTGCGGCGGGCCCTGCTCGAGGAGCTGCCCTTCGAGGACGCGCCGCTTCGACCTGCTGCTCGCGACCGACGTCGTCGAGCACGTCGACGACGACCGCCGCGTGCTGACGGAGCTGCGCCGGGTCGCCGCGCCGGGGGCGCGCCTCGTCCTGACGGTCCCGGCCTACACGTGGCTGTGGAGCCAGCACGACGTGTCGATGCACCACCGCCGGCGGTACACGCTCGGCCGCCTGGACGAGCTGGTGCGCGCGACCGGGTGGGACCCGGCCGGACGTACTTCTTCAGCGCCATGCTCCCCGGCGTGGCGGCGATCCGGACCGTCGCGTCCGCGGGAGTCGACGAACGGGCGCTCCGACCTCAAGCTCACGCCGGCGCCCGTCGGCCGCCTGCTCGAGCTCCGGTCCAGGGCGAGGCGAAGCTCATCGAGCGCGGCGTCCAGCTGCCGGCCGGCGTGTCGGTCGGCATGGTCTGTCACCGCGTCTGACGGGCGCCCTCCGTGTTGAGTCTCGTGGTGCCCGGCGTCGACGAGGCCCGTCGGCTACCGAATACGCTGGCGCTGCTGCGCAGCCACCTCGATGCTGCCGATGACGAGTACGAGGTCCTCGTCGTCGACGACGGCAGCACGGATGCCACCGCCACAGTGGCTGAGGACGCGGCGGGTGGCCGAGCTCTCCGTGCTCCGACTGGGCACGAACCAGGGCAAGGGCGCGGCGGTCCGCGCGGGCATGCTCGCGCGCCCGCGGCGCACATCGCGCGTTCAGCGACGCCGACCTCAGCACGCCGCTGGACGAGTTGGACAGGCTGCGGTCGCCTTGTCGGAGGCTGCCAGGTTGCCATCGCCGTCGCGCGGCCGCCCGGCCCGGACATCCAGATCCGGCAGCCGCGCCGCCGCGAGCTCATGGGCCGCACCTACAACGTGCTGCTTCGCGTGCTGGTCCTCCCGGGGATCCACGACACCCAGTGCGGGTTGAAGGTGTTCACCGACGTCGGCCGCCGCAGCGTGCTTCGGGCCTTTGAGGACCCGGCGCTTCGGCTTCGACGCCGAGGTCCTCCTGCGCGCGCGCGCGTCACGGCTGGGAGATCGCCGAGGTGCCAGTGCAGTGGCGGCACGTCGACGCGTCCCGCGTCAGCCGGGGCGCGACGGCGCCCGCATGCTCCTCGACCTCCTCTTCCTGCGACTCGGGCGGGCCGGGATCGACGACGCCCGCCGTCGCGGCAGCCGATCGACCAGGCGACCTCGGCCTCGGGCCCTAAGCGACGGTACGCTGCGCAGCGTGGGTCCCTGACCTCTCGCGACCGTCCTTCCGCCATCGCGCCTCCCCAGCCATCGCGGCGCTGGCCTCTACGCGGCCGTCGCGCTGCTGCTCTGGGGTCCGTGGGTCCTCCGGTCGCCGCGTTCGACCATCCTGGCCGCCAACGACGTCGATCCGAGTGCATACCTGTGGTTCTTCTCGTGGTGGCCGCACGCGCTTCAGCATGGCCTGAACCCGTTCTTCACCAAGGCCATCTTCGTCCCGGACGGCTACAACCTGGCATGGGTCACGTCGATGCCCGGACCGAGCGTCGCGCTGGCGCCCGTCACGCTGATCTCGGCCCTGTGGCGACATGGAACCTCCTGTCGTTCAGCGCCCCGGCGCTGAACGCGTGGACCGCGTCGCTGCTGTGTCGCGCCGTTTGCGGGGCATGGCCGCCAGCTCTGGTCGGAGGATATCTCTTCGGGTTCTCCCCGTACGTGCTCGGCCAGCTGCAGGGCGCGCCGCAGATGCCAATCGCCGACGCACTCGCAGGCGGTCCTGCTCGGCATCGCCCCGTCCAGGGAACGCCCGCCGACGTTGGTTCTGGGCAGCAAAGACCACGCCGCGGCGGAGGCGCTCACTCGACCGAGCCCCGCGGGCGCCGCCGTCCGTCGACGAGCCCGCCGCGTCCGGCTGACCGCGCCGGATGCGCGGAAGCGACGCGGCGAACCGCCGTCATCCTCGTCGCGGCGTTCGCCGCGATGGCCGTGCTGTCAGCGCCATTCCTGTTCTTCATCTTCTTCCGCGACCGGACACTTCCGGACCACGCGTTGGTCAGCTTCCCGGCTGACCTCCTGTCGTTCGTCGTCCCTGGGTCACTGGTCGCCTTGTCCGCGGACCGTGTCGGTGCGGCGAATCCGACCTGGGCCAACGGTTCCGCCTACCTCGGGCCCCCGCTGCTCTTCCTAGTTGCGGCCTTCGGCTGGTACCACCGGGAACGCCCGGCTGCGCGCGTGGCGCTCGTCACGCTGGCAATCGGGGTCGTCGGAGCTCTCGGGAAGGACCTTGTCGTGGGTGGCCATCGGACGGGGCTCCTAATGCCATGGACTGTCTTGGGCTACCTGCCGCTGCTCCGATACGCCATCCCGCTGCGCTTCACCGTCTTCGCCTTTCTCGCCGCGGCGGTCATCGTCGCGCTCTGGCTGAGCTGGCGCCCGTCGACGGCTCGCTGGGTGCTGGCGGTGCTGGTCGTGGCGTCGTTCACCCCGGCGATCGGCAGTCGAGCGTGGTCCACCCACTTGGTCGACCCGCCGTTCTTCACGGGCCACCAAGCCGCACTTCAGCCGACCGACCATGTGCTCGTCGTCCCTGCCAGAGGACGGAGCATGCGCTGGCAAGCACGTGCGGGCTTCGGCTTCGGTCTCGCGGCGGGCTACGTCGGTGCCTCCCCCGCGAGCTACACGCGCTACCCACTCTGGAATAAGCTGCTCGCTGCGGGGCTGGATCCAGATGCCGGGCGTGTGACGGCCGCCTCGAAGCGCGCGCTCCGCAGCTTCGTGAGGGACAAGGGCGTCACGGCGATCGTTGTCGAGCAGAGCTTCGTCCCCGCCTGGCGACCGCTCTTCGACACGCTCAACGTCCCGGGCCGGACCGTAGATGGCGTCCTGCTCTACCGCCTGCGGGCCCCACCACGACGCTGACGCCGCTGCGCTTCGGAGCCGGTAACCTGCCGCGCCTCCGCGTGCCTTCGTCCCGACCTGACCCCACGACCAGCGCCGGGGGGGCCGTTGCCGTGGAGGTGCCGGCCTCTGAGGCGGGCACCTCGTCTGTTCGTCGGGACCGACCGGCGCGCGCCTGGAGGTGGTGCTCGGAGCCCCGCGCTGTGCGCCGCGGCCATCTACGCGGTCCTCTCGATCGTCTTCGTCGGGCCAGGGGCTGCTCCCGGGCCGGACCCTGTCGAGCTCCGACATGCTCTACAGCACGGCGCCGTGGACCTCGTCGGTCCCGGACGGCGTGCGCTGGGGCGGGGCGAACTTCGAGCTGGCCGACGCGGTCAGCGTCTTCCAGCCCTTCTTCGAGCACACGCGCCGCGCCCTGCCGTCGATCCCGCTGTGGAACTCGCACGTCATGGGTGGCAGGCCGTACCTGGCCAACGCCCAGGCCGCCATCTTCTCGCCCTTCAGCCTCCCGGCCTACGTCCTGCCGCTGTGGACGGCCCTGGGCTGGATCGCGGTGCTCAAGCTGTGGGTCGCCGCCTTCGGCACCTACGTCCTCGGGCGGGCGCTGGGCATGCGCTTCGGCGGCGCGCTGCTGGCCGGCGTGGTCTTCGCCTTCGGGACGTTCTTCGTCGCCTGGCTCGCGTGGCCGCTGACGAACATCTTCCCGCTGCTGCCGTGGCTGCTCCTGCTGGCCGAGCTCGTCGTCCGGCGCCCCGCGGCCCTGCCGGTGGCGGGGCTGGCCGCCCTCGTCGGGCTCGCCTTCCTCGGCGGTCACCCGGAGACGAGCTTCCACGTCCTGCTGGCGACCGTCGTCTTCTTCGCCTTCCGCGTGCTGCAGGCGTGGTGGGCCGCGGGCCGGAGGCGCTCGGACCTCGTGCGGCCCGCGGTCGCCTTCGGCGTGGCGATGGTGGTGGGGACGGTGATCGCCGCGGTCATGCTCGTCCCGCTGTTCGAGCTCCTCGTGCGCTCGGGCGACTACGCGCGCCGGCTCGGGACGGCGCCGAGCCACGCCGACGCGCACTTCCTGCCGACGCTGTTCCTCTTCGACTACTGGGGCCGGCCGACCCAGACCCCGCTGGCCGGCATCGTGACCAACCGCGGCTACTACGCGGGCGGGCTGACGCTCATCCTGGCCGTGGTCGGGCTGATCCTGCGCCCGGCGCCGCTCCGGGCGGCCTTCGCGGCCTTCGGCGCCGCGGCCCTGGTCGTGGTGCTCGGGATCGACCCGTTCTTCGCGGCCGTCACGAAGCTCCCGGGGTTCCGGACGGCCCACAACGGGCGGATGGTCATCTTCGTCCTGTTCGCCCTGGCGATGCTCGCGGGCTGGGGGCTGGACGAGCTCAGCCGCCGCGAGCGGCCACCCGTGCGCCGGCGCACGCTGGCGCTCGCGGCCGCGGTCGCGATCTTCGCGGTGCCGTTCGTCGGCATGCTCGCCGCCGGCACGATCGCCCCGGATCAGCTCAAGCCGGCGCTGAAGGTGGCCTGGGGCTTCGCGGACCCGCCCCCGCAGACCTTCGGCGCGAACCGGGACGCCGCGGCGCTGCTGGCCTCGGGCGACCCGATCCCGCGCACGACGGTCGAGCTCATCCGCCTCAGCGCGCTCCTGCAGTGGCTCGTGCTCGCCGGCCTCGGCTGCGCGCTCGTCGTCGTGCGCCTCGCCGGGCGCGCGCCGCTGCTGCGCCGCGGGCTGCCGGTCGCGGCCTTCGTCGCCCTGGCCGTGACGGTGCTCACCGCCGACCTCTTCCGGGCGAACATGGGCTTCAACCCCGCGATCCCACGGTCGCACGCGACCCAGCCCGAGACCCCGGCCCTGCGCCTGCTGCAGTCGCGCGCGCCCAACCGCTTCGCGGGCCTGAACCGACCGGGCATCGGCCAGCCGCTGCAGCCGGACCTGTCGATGCGCTACGGGCTCTACGACGCGCGCGGCTACGACTACCCGGTGGAGGAGCGCTACGACCGCTTCTGGCGGGCCACCGCCGCGCCCCCGGGCGACTTCATCCCGCCCACCGGGCGGGCGCAGCCCACGGCGCAGTCGATGCGCGGGCTGAGCCTGCTCAGCGTCACCGACGTCCTGCAGGACCCGGCCGACCCGCCGGTCCGCCTGCCCGGCCTCCGCGTCGCCTACGACGGGCCCGACGGGCGCGTCTACCGCAACGACCGGGCCCTGCCCCGCGCCTTCCTCGTGACGCGCCAGCGGACGGTCGGGGGCGCCGACGCGGCGCTGGCCGCGACGGTCGACCCCGCCTTCGACGCCCGCCACGTCGCCGTCACGGAGAAGGCGCTCCCCGGGCTCGCGCAGGGACCGGCGCGGGGCCCGGCCGGCCCGGGCGCGGCGGCGGGCGGCTCGGCGCGCCTGACGCACTACGGCGACGAGCGCGCGACGGTCACCGCCACGGCGACGGCGCCGAGCCTCGTCGTGCTCACCGACTCGTACTTCCGGGGCTGGAAGGCGACCGTCGACGGCCGCGACGCGCCGATCGAGCACGTCGACTACCTGCTCCGCGGCGTGCGGGTCCCCGCGGGAACCCACCGCGTCGAGTTCCGCTACGCGCCGTCGAGCTTCCGGGTCGGGTGGGTCCTCAGCCTGCTCGGGCTCGTCGCGCTGGCCGCGCTGCTCGCCGTGGGCCTGCGGGCGCGGCGGCGGGAGCGGGGCCGCTGAGCACGGCCCCGGGCCGCGCGGTCGACGCCCTGCGCCGGCGGCCGGCGGCCGCCGCGGCGCTCTTCTACGCCGTCGTCGTCCTGGTCTTCCTCGGCCCCGGGCTGCTGCCCGGGCGCACGCTGTCGAACTCCGACGCCCTGTGGTTCGAGCCGCCCTGGGTCGGCGTGAAGCCGCCCGGCCTCGTCCGCCCGAGCAACGCGGAGCTCGGCGACGCGCCGCGCTACGTCCAGCCCTTCCTGCACCGCACGGCGGCCGCGTTCCCGGACGCGCCGCTGTGGAACCCGTCGATCACGGCGGGGCGGCCGCTGGAGGCCAACGACCAGTCGGCCGTCTTCAGCCCCTTCAACCTGCCCGCCTACGTCCTGTCGTTCTGGACGGCGCTCGGGTGGATCGCCGTGCTCAAGCTCTGGGTCGCGGCCTTCGGCACGTACCTGCTCGGCCGCGCGCTCGGCCTGCGCTTCGGCGGGGCGCTGGTGGCCGGCCTCGTCTTCGCGCTGAACCTGCGGATGGTGACGTGGCTGTCCTACGACCACGCCGGGGTCTGGGCGCTGCTGCCGTGGCTGCTCCTGCTCACGGAGCGCCTCGTCCGCCGGCCGGGGCTGCTGCCCGCCTGCGGCCTGGCCGCCGTCGTGGCGCTGCAGTTCCTCTCCGGGCACGCCGAGTCGAGCTTCCACGTCCTCCTGGCCACCGCCGCGTTCCTCGCGTTGCGCCTGTGGCAGGCGCGCACGCCGCCGTGGCCGGCGCTCCTGGGCTTCGCGGCCGCGGTGGCCGGCGGCGCCGCGCTCGCGGCGGTCGCGCTCGTGCCCTTCCTCGAGCTGCTGTGGCACTCGGCGGACTTCCGCGACCGCGGCGGGCAGTCGATCGACGTCCACCTCCCCACCCAGGACGCGCTCGGGCTGTTCCTGCCCGACTACTGGGGGCGCCCGACCCAGACGCCGCTGCGGCCCTTCCTGCTCGAGCGCTCGTTCTACGTCGGCGCCCTACCGCTGCTGCTGGCCGGGATCGCGCTGATCGTCCGCCCGCGGGCCGAGCGCGTCGCGATCGCCGCGTTCGGGTGCACGTGCTTCGCCGTCGCGGTGGGCATCCCGCCGTTCTCGCAGGTCGTCACGCGCCTGCCGGTCTTCTCCGCGGGCCACAACACGCGCCTCGTCGTGCTGACGATGCTCGCGCTCGCGCTGCTGGCCGGCTGGGGCCTGGACGAGCTCACGCAGCGCGCGGCGTGGCCGCGCGCGCGCCGGCGGGCCGTGGTGGCGCTGGGCGCGCTGCTCCTCCTCGGCCCCGTGGCGTTCGTGGTCGCCGGGCGCAAGGCGGGCCCCGGGGACCTCGTCGACGCCGTCGAGGTCGCCTGGCTCTTCCGCGACGCCCCGACGCTGCTGAGCTCCCCGCGGCACGAGGCGGTCATCCGGCTTGCGTCGCTCGTCGTGTGGGTGACGATGGCCGGCGCGGCGCTCGCGCTGCTGCTCGCGCGCCTGCGCGGGCGCCCGGGACCGGCCGTCGTCGTCGCGCTCGCGGTGGTGGTCGTCCTGGCCGACCTGCTCCGCGTGGGCATGGGCTACAACCCGGGGATCGCGCGCGACCGCGCCGCGGTGCCCGCGACGCCGGCCATCCGCCTCCTGCAGCGCGACCCCGGCGCGCGCTTCGTCAGCACCGAGGAGGTGCCCCAGAACGTCATCCCGATGCAGTTCGGCCTGCGCGAGGCCCGCGGCTACGACCTGCCGATCGTGCGCCGCTTCGACCGCTTCTGGCGCCACGCGGTCGACCCGCGCTCGCAGTCGGTCGCGGCCGGCCTGCTCAACATCCCGCTCGAGTTCCGCGACCCGACGCCGCGCGCCCTGCAGGCGCTGCGGCTGCTCGGGGTCACCCACGTCCTGCGCGGGACGACCGGCCGCGCGGCGGTCCCGCCCTTCACGAGCCAGCCCGACTACCCGCCGCTGCGCGCGCCCGGGCTGCGCCAGGTCTACGCGGGCCGCGACGCGCGCGTCTACGCCCTGGCCGGGGCGCTGCCCCGCGCGTGGGTCGTCGCCGCCCAGCGCGTCGCGCCCACCCCCGACGCCGCCCTCGACGCCGTCACGCGGCCCGGCTTCGACGCCCGCGTGGCCGCCGTCACCGAGCGCCGCCTGCCCGGGTTGCCCGAGGCCACGCCGGGCGCGACGGCGGCGCCGGCCGGCCGCGCGGTCATCACGACCGACGCGGACGAGCGCGTCGTGGTGCGCGCCCGGGCTCCCCGCGGGGGCATGGTGGTCCTGGGCGACACGGACTTCCCGGGCTGGGGGGCGACCGTCGACGGCCGCGACGCCCCGATCGAGCGCGTCGACTACCTCCTGCGCGGGGTGCGGGTGGGCCCCGGCACCCACACGGTCGTCTTCCGCTACGAGCCGACGTCGTGGCGCGTGGGCTGGATCGTGTCGCTCGTCGCGCTCGCCGGCTTCGTCGCGTGCCTGGCCGTCGGGCTGCGCCGCCGCCGGCGCAGCGGCGCGGCCGGCGCTCAGGGCGCCCGCGCGGCCGATGACGCGCCGGACGTGAGCGTCGCGGCGAGCACGCGCTGACGCCCGCGGTCGTAGGGGTCGTCGAGCCGGACCCGCGCCACGGGCTCGCCGGCCGCCCCCGCGGCCGGGTCGACGACGAGCCGGACGACGTGGTCGACGGGGCCGGGCGCGTACGGGGGGCCGAAGCCTCGCGCCACGACCGGGTCGAGCGCGAGGTGGCGACCGTCGCGCCGCAACGCCCACACGACCGCACCCTGGGCGTCGGCCAGGAGGAAGAGCGAGGAGAGGTCCTGGCGCGCGTCGACCCGGACGGTGCCGCCCGGCGGCACCGCGGCGCGCACCCCGGCGCCGAGGTCGGCCACCTGCGCGTAGGGGCGCTCGGGGCGGTCGGCCGTCGCCGCCACGACGATCCCGGCCACCACGGCGGCCGCCACGGCGATCCCCGCGCCGACGCGCGGGCGGTCGCGGGACGGCCGCCGCCGGGCGGTGCGCCGGCGCGCCAGCGCCGGGCCGGCCAGCACCGCGGCGCCCCAGCCGAGCAGCAGCCAGACGACCATCCCCCCCGGCGAGGCCCAGCGCAGCGTGTACTGCACGGTCCGCGCCGTGCTCTCCGGCGTCGAGGACGCCACGGACCACAGCGCGGCGCAGAGGACCAGACCGAGCGCGCCCGCCGCCGCGAGGTCCGGCCGGCGCCGTCGCAGCCCGAGGGCGAGGAGCCCGGCCAGCCCGACCAGCACGAGGACGGCCGTCACCGTCGTGCCCACGGGCGGCGTCGTGGTGAGCTCATGCAGGCGCCGCTGGTCCGAGCCGGGGGAGCGCAGGAACCACGGGACGACGCCGACGCCGTGCACGACGGCGCGCCAGCCCGCCGAGCTCCCCAGCGTGTCCACGTGCGTGGTCGCGGAGCGCGCGAGGAGCACGAGGTTGCCCGGGCGGTGCACGGCCTGGTCCAGCGCCGGCGCGCTCCAGCACACGACGGCGACGAGCGCTGCCACCGCCGCCGGCCGCCGGGCCCGGCGCCACGCCGGCGCCCCGCCGGCGCGCAGGGCGAGCAGCAGCCCGGCCAGGCCGACGGCGGTCACGCCCAGCGCGGCCGCCACGAAGGTCAGGTGGCTCTGCGCCACGAAGCTCGCCACGAGGACGGTCACGGGCAGGAGGCCGACGTCCCCGCAGGCCAGCGACCACGCCAGCAGGACGAGGAGCAGGAGCGGCAGCAGCGGGGCCGAGGAGTTCCACACGTCGCTCGGCAGGTCCCCCGGCAGCGAGGCGAGCGTCAGCGCCAGCCCGACCGCGGCCGCCACCGTCAGCGCGCGGCCACCGCGGCGGTGGGCGAGCGCGACCACCCCGGCGACGCAGGCGAGGTTCATCACGCCGACGACCAGGGGGATCCCGGCCGCGCCGAGCACGCGCTCGGGCACCGCCACGAGCCAGAACAGCAGGGGCCCCGGGCTGTAGGCGTTCTGGCCGACGACGGCCGTCGCGCCCGACGACCACTGGCCCAGGAGCGGTGGGTGGAGCGTGAAGACGTCGAGGCCGCGGACGGCGATGAAGGCGTTGTCGCCCAGCGGCGTCCACCCGGCGGCGAGCGCATGCACGACCGCGACGACGACGGGGATGCCCGCGGCGAGGGCGCAGCCGAGCACGAGCAGGCGCTCGCGGGTCCGGGGCGGTGGTCCGTCGGTCAAGGCGCGCATCGGACCACATCTCCGGGACCGTGCACCCGGAGGCGCCGTCACCTCGGTCGTCCGGCGATGCCCTGGACCGGCCGGCCGCCGGCGCCGGCGGCACGCCGACGACGCCCCGCACGATCCGATCGCGACGGCTACGGTGTCCGTCGATGCGACGGGTCGTCATCGCCGCGTGCTGCGGGCGTCCTGCTCGCGGGCCCCGCCGTGCTGGCCTTCTGGACCGGGGGGTTCTTCGACGAGCCGCGGCTGTGGGCGACGCCGCCGCCTGGTCGCTCGTCCTCGTCGGTGCGTGGTCAGCCCCCAGCCGCTGCCCGTCTCGCGCGCCGGCCGGCGGCCCGTCGCCGGCCTCGCGCTGCTCACCGCTGGACAGGCGGCCTCGATCGCATGGGCTCCGCTCGCTGGGCCCGCGACCGACAGCGCGCATGCGCCTCCTGCTCTACACCGGCGCGCTCGTCGCCAGCGTCGCCCTGCCTGCGCACGCCGCGCGTCGCGCGGGCCGCCGAGCCGGTCCTGACGCTCGGGTCGTGCGTCGTCGTCGGCTACGCGCTCGCCGGGCGCCTGCTTCCGCAGCTCGCTCGCACCAGAACCGGTTCGCTCAGCGCAGGCGGCCGGCTCGAGCAGCCGCTGACCTACTGGAACGCCATGGGCCTCCTGGCGGCCTCGGCGTCGTCCTGGCCACGCGGCTCGCCGGCGACCCCACCCGACGCCCGACGCTCCGCGTCGCCGCCGCCGCGGCCGTCGCGCCGCTGGCCGTCGGGCTGTACCTGTCGTTCTCGCGTGGCGCGATGGCGGCGTGCGTGTTCGGCCTCGTCGCTCCTCGTCGCCCTGGCACCGACCGCGGCCAGCTGCGTGCCGCGCGGTCGTCGCTCGCGGCATGGGCGCTCGCCGCGATCGTCGGCGGCCGCCCGTTCCCGGCCGTCGCCACCGCGGAGGGCGCGACTCGCCGCCCGCGAGCGCGACGGGCGCGTCGTGCTCGCACTGCTGCTCGCCGTCGGCGCCGCCGTGACCTCGTGGACGCTCGCGGGTGCTCCGCCGCGAGCGGTCCGGGCGCCTGCGCTCGGGCGACCTCGGGCACTCCCGGCACCTGGCCTCGCGGCGCTCGCGGCGCTCGTGCTCGCGCTCGGCGGGCTCGATCGTCGGCGGCCTGCGCGAGCGGGCCGACGCCGTCGGAGGCCTCGGCGCGGGCCAGCGCCGACTCGGCTGACGAACGTCACCTCGCGCCGCTATGACTACTGGCGGATCGCCGTGCGCCCACCTCGACGACCACCCGCTCCGCGGCCTCGGCGCGGGGTGCGTTCCGGCTGCTCTGGCTGCGCGACCGGCCCGTGGCCGAGGGCGCCCTCGAGGTCCACTCGCTCGAGCTCGAGGTGCTCCTGGAGCTCGGCGTGATCGGCGTGCTCGGGCTTGGGCTGCTCGTGGGCGGCACCGCGAGCGCCGCCGCGCGCGCCATGCGGCGGCGCCCCGAGCTCGCCGCCGGCCCGGCGGCGGCCTGCGCGACGTGGCTGCTGCACGCCACGATTGACTGGGACTGGCAGATGCCGGCGGCGACGCTCCCGGCGATCGTCCTCGCGGGCGCGCTCATCGCCGCCGGCGAGGCGCCGACCCGGGCGGCGCCCCTGCCGGACCTCTCCCCCGGCCGCGAGGTCCCCGCGGAGCGGCCTACGGCCGCGGCTCCGGCGTGACCCCGTAGAACGGGTCGAACCGCCGCACCTGCGCCTCGACGGCCGGCACCCCGGCGGGGTCGAGCCGGTTCGTCGCCTGCAGCAGCGCCGTCCACGCCGTCAGGTTGCGCGGCTCGTCGCGCAGGAGCTCCAGCGCCTCGCGGCGCGCGGCCTCCGGGCGGCCGCGGAGCAGGAGGAAGCCCGACCGCTGCTGCCGCCACTTCGGGTCGGGGTTCAGCCAGCCGGCGTCGCCGAGACGCCCGAGCTCGGCGTCGAAGGCCGGATCGCCGAGGTGGGGCCCGTAGAGGAGCCGGTCCGACGCCGCCTGCCCCGTGTGCTCGTCGCGCAGGAGGACGCCCGTCCACGCCAGGGCGAGGACGGCCACGACGGCGAGGAGGACCCGGGCGGCCACCCCGTCAGTGTGGCGCGTGGGCCGGAGCGGCGTCCCCCCGGGCGGTCCGATGAGGTACGGTCGCGCCCTCCGGCGGCCGTCCGGTCCTCTTCCCATGCCCGCCCGCATCTGGCTCTTCATCCCGACGTACAACGAGGCGGCGAACATCGAGCGCATCATCCGCGCCGCCGTCGCCCAGCTCGCGACGGTCGCCCCCGGCGACTTCCGCGCTGCTCGTCGTCGACGACGAGTCGCCGGACGGGACCGGCGCGATCGCCGACCGCCTGGCCGCCGAGCTGCCCGAGGTCGAGGTCCTGCACCGCAAGGTCAAGGACGGCCTGGGCCGCGCGTACCTCGCCGGCTTCAGCCACGCCGTCCAGGCCGGGGCGGAGCGTCGTCGTCGTCATGGACGCCGACTTCTCCCACGACCCGGCGTCGATCCCCGAGCTCGTCCGGGCCACGGAGCACAGCGACGTCGTGCTCGGCTCGCGCTACGTCAAGGGCGGCCGGATCGTCGACTGGCCGCCCATGCGCCGGATCCTCAGCCGCGGTGGGTCCCTCTACGCGCGGACGATCCTCGGCGTGCACGTCCGCGACCTGACCGGCGGCTTCAAGTGCGATCCACCGGCGGGTCCTGCTCGCGGTCGAGCCCTCGACGCTGCGCGCCCAGGGCTACGTCTTCAACATCGAGCTGACCTACCGCGCCGTCATGGCCGGGTTCACGGTCACCGAGGTGCCGATCACCTTCCGCGACCGGACCGAGGGCGTCAGCAAGATGTCGCTCGGCGATCGCCTTCGAGGCGCTGCGCCTCGTCGCCGCGCCTGCGGCGCGACGGCCGCGCCGCCGCCCGCGCCGCCGTGGCCCGCGCCGACGAGGTCGACGTGGTGCCCGACCGCACGCCGGTCCCCTGAGGGCCGCCGCGTCAGCGGTCCAGGAAGCGGAAGCGCACGAGCGCCTCCACGGCCTTGAAGCCGTCGCGCCACGTGATCTTCTTGCCCTCGTCGAACGTGCGCCCGTAGTACGAGATCGGCACCTCGTAGAGGCGGACGCGGCGCCGCAGGACCTTCGCCGTGACCTCGGGCTCGAAGCGGAAGTCGTCCGAGACGAGCTCGATCGAGCGGATGAGGTCGCCGCGGAAGGCCTTGTAGCCGACCTCCATGTCGCTGATCGTCGTGTTGTAGAGGACGTTCGTCAGCAGCGAGAGGAACTTGTTGCCCATGAGGTGCCAGAACAGGTGCGCGCGCTGGGGCTGGCCGCCGCGCAGCCGCGTGCCGTAGACGACGTCGGCGTGGCCCTCGAGGATCGGCGCCAGCGAGCGCGGGCAGGTCCTTGGGGTCGTACTCGAGGTCGGCGTCCTGGATCACGACGATGTCGCCGCGCGTCTGCGCGATGCCCTCGCGCACGGCCGCGCCCTTGCCCTGGTTGCGCTGCGAGACGACGCGCAGCTCGGGCAGCTCGTCGGCGAGGCGGGTGAGGATCTGCGGCGTGCCGTCCCGCGAGCCGTCGTCGACGACGACGAGCTCCATGCGGACCGGGATCGCCAGCACGCGCCGGAGCACGATCTCGAGGGTCGGCTCCTCGTTGTAGGCGGGGACGACGACGCTGACGAGCGGCTCGGCATGCGCGCGGGACCCTAACCGGCGCCGGTCCCGGCGTCGCCGGTCGCCGTGGTCAGCCGGTCCGCGCGGCGAGCTCGGCGAGGTCGGCGTCGACCATCGCGCCGATCATCGCCTCGAACGACCACGCCGGGTCCCAGCCCAGGACCTCGCGGGCGCGCGTCGGGTCGCCCACCGGCGGCGTGGCCTCGGCGGCGCGGACGAGCGCCGGGTCGACCCGCACGTGCGCCTCGGGGTCCAGGCCGGCGTGGGCGAAGGCGACCGCGACGAGCTCGCGGACGGTGCGGCCCCGCCCCGAGGCGACGACGTAGTCGCCGGGGACGTCGTGGCGCAGGGCCAGGACGGCGGCCCGGACGACGTCCTGGGCGTGCGACCAGTCGCGGACGGCGTCGAGGTCGCCGAGCACGACGTGGTCCTCGAGCCCGAGCCGGATCGCCGCCGCGGCCCGGGTGACCTTCCGCGGCAGGAAGCGCGCCGGGCGGCGCGGCGACTCGTGGTTGAACGTCAGCCCGGAGCAGGCGAAGAGCCCGTGGTGGCCGCGCAGGGTCCCCACGAGGCCGTGGGCGGCGAGCTTGGCCACGCCGTAGGGCGTGCGCGGGCGCATCGGCGAGCGCTCGTGCTGCGGGCGACTCCCCGCTGTCGCCGAAGACCTCGCGACGAGCTCGCCACCCAGACGCGCGGGCGCCGGGCGTCCTGCGCGAGCGCGGCCGCGAGCAGGACCGAGGTCCCGACGGCGATCGCCTCGACGGTCTCGGTGGGGTCGGCCCACGAGTCCGGGACGAACGTCGGCGCCGCGAGGTGGTAGAGCTCGTCGGGCGCCACCTCGGCCACCGCGCGCCGCAGCGCGGCGGGGTCGCGCAGGTCGGCCTCGACCCGCGGGACCTCGGTCACGGCGCCCGGGAGCGGCCTGTCGGAGCCGGGCCGGACGAGCCCCACGACCTCGGTCCCCTCGGCGAGGAGCTCCTCGGCCAGGTAGAGGCCGTCCTGGCCCGTGAGCCCGGTGATCAGCGCTCGGCGGGCCGGGCGGGGCGCGGTCACGGCGGCGCAGGTTGTCACACTGGGCGTGGCAATCGATGGTGCACGCCGCGACTTTTCGCGCCGCGTCGCGTTTCCTCTCCCAGCGACGCCCCCATGTCCACGCCCTCCCCCACCCCGATCGACCGTCATCGCCCGGCCCAGCCGGGGCTGCTGCCCGTGCCCGACCGGCTGCCGAGCGCGCCGGAGGCCGTCGAGGTGCTCGGGATCCCGCTGGCCCGCACGGACTACGACGGCACGCTGGACTGGATCGACGGCATGGTCGCCTCGCGGGCCCAGGGCTACGTCTGCGTCGCCGCCACGCACACGGTCATGGCCGCCCGCGAGGACGCGGACCTGCGCGAGGCCGTCCTCGGCTCCTCCCTGACGCTGCCCGACGGCCAGCCGCTCGTGTGGGCCATGAACGCGCTGGGCGCCGACCTCGACGCCCGCGTCTACGGCCCGACCCTCATGGCCCGCGCCATGGAGCGCGCCGCCGGCACCGGCACGCGGCACTTCCTCTACGGCGGGCGCAACCAGGGCGCGCTCGTCCAGCTCGCCTGCAACCTGCGCGTCCGCTACCCGGGCGTGAAGATCGTCGGCGGCCACGTCCCGCCCTACCGGCCGCTGACCGAGGACGAGGAGGACGCCGTCGTCGCCGAGATCGACGGCTCCGGCGCGGACGTCGTCTGGGTCGGCATCGGCGTCCCCAAGCAGGAGAAGTGGATGGCCGCGATGCGCGAGCGCCTGCAGGCGCCGGTCCTCGTCGGCGTCGGCGCCGCCTTCGACTTCCACGCCGGGCCTGGTGCCCCAGGCCCCCGCCTGGATGCAGGAGGCCGGGCTGGAGTGGGCCTTCCGCCTCGGCACCGAGCCGCGCCGGCTCTGGCGGCGCTACCTGCGCTACAACCCGCGCTTCGTCGGCGGCTTCGCCCGGCAGTGGGTGCGCCACCGGCGCGAGCGCGACGTCTGAGCGGCCGCACGGCCGCCTATCCTCCGGGTCCGCCATGGACTTCGAGTTCGACGTCGCCGTCATCGGCTGCGGGCGCGTCGGTCTGCCGCTCGCGCTGTCCTTCGCCGACCGCGGTCTGCGGACGATGGGCATCGAGAAGGACCCCGAGCGCCTGGGCGCCGTCCGCGACGCCCGCATGCCCTTCGACGAGCCGGGCGCGGCCGAGGTGCTCGCGCGCGTCTGCGCGCACGGCGCGATCGACCTGGACCGACCGCGTCGCCGACGCCGCGCGGGCCCGCCACATCGTCATCACGCTGGGGACGCCGTCGTTCTCGCACATCGAGATCGACATCTCCGACATCCGCGGCGGCGCTCGACGACCTGCTGGGCGTCCTGCGGCCCGGGCCACGTGCTCGTCCTGCGCTCGACGATCGCCCCGGGGACGACCGACTTCGTCGCGGGCTACCTGGCCAAGCACCGCGACTTCGCCATCGGCGAGGACCTCTTCGTCGCCCACGTCCCCGAGCGGATCGCCGCGGGGCGCTTCTTCGAGGAGATCGAGTCGCTGCCGTGCATCGTCGGCGGCGTCGGCGCCGCGCTCGGGCGAGGCCGCCGGCGCGCTCTTCTCGATCTTCGGCGCGCCGCTCGTGCCGACGACGCCGATCCAGGCCGAGCTGGCCAAGATCTGGACGAACATCCTGCGCTACGCGCTCTTCGCGCTGCCCAACCGCCTCATGATGGAGTGCGAGCAGCACGGCGCGAACGTCTTCGAGGTCATCGACCTCATCAACCGCGACTACCCCCGCGGCGGGATGCCGCAGCCCGGCTTCACCGCCGGGACGTGCCTGCGCAAGGACTTCACCTTCAGCGAGGAGCGCTCGCCCGCCCCGGGCATGCTGCTCGCCGTCACCCGCGTGAACGAGGGCGTGCCGCTCTTCGTCGTCGACGGGCTCAAGCGGCGCCTGGGCGGCTCGCTGGACGGCCGCAAGATCGCCGTGCTCGGCCTGGCCTTCAAGGCCGACACCGACGACGAGCGCGACTCGCTCTCGCACAAGCTCGTGCGGCTGCTCGAGCGCGAGCTGGCCGACGTCGCCGTGCACGACCCCGCTCGTGCGCGACGCCGACCCAGCCGCTCGAGAGCACGCTCCTCGACGCCGACGCGGTCGTCGTGGCCACGAACCACACGCGAGTTCCGCGACCCCGGGCTGCTGCGCACGATCGCCGACAGCGCGCGCCGCACGGCCGTCGTCGCCGACCCGTGGAACACCTGGGGCGCCGGGCAGGTCTTCGCGCACCCCGACGAGCTCGCCGCGCTCGTCGCGGCCAACGCGAGGTGAGCCCCATGGCCCGCGTGCTCGTCACCGGCGGCGTCGGGACGATCGGCTCGGCCGTCGTGCGCCGCCTCCTGCAGCGACCCCCGCTGGGAGGTCCGCGTCAGCGACCAGCGCGAGGCGCCGGCGTGGATGCGCGAGGCGTGCGAGGTCCACACGGGCGACCTGCGCGAGCTCGACGAGGCGCGCGCGGCCACCCGCGGCTGCTCGCACGTCATCCACCTCGCGGCGATCGTGGGCGGGATCGCGAACTTCCACAAGCTCCCGTACACGCTGACCGAGGTGAACAACGCGCTCTACAACGCGGTCGTCCGCGCCGCGCTGGAGGAGGACGGCCTGGAGCGCTTCGTCTACGTCAGCTCGAGCATGGTCTTCGAGCGCGCCGAGCAGTACCCGACCACCGAGGCCTACGTCTGGGACTGCCCGGTGCCGCGGTCGGCCTACGGGTTCTCGAAGCTCACGGGCGAGGTCTACGTCCGCGCCGCCCACGCCGAGCACGGCCTGCCCTACACGATCTGCCGGCCCTTCAACGCCTACGGGCCGGGCGAGATGCCCGAGGACGAGCCGGGGATCGCGCACATGGTCCCCGACGTCATCAAGAAGTGCCTGACCCTGCCGCGCGGGCGCGGCGCTGCCGATCTTCGGCGACGGCACGCAGACGCGGACGATCACGCACGTCGACGACATCGCCGACGGGATCGTCACGGCGATGGGCGTCGCCCGCGGGGCTCGCTGAGGACTTCAACGTCTCCGCCGCCCGCGAGCTGACGGTCGCCGAGATCGCCCGCGTGATCTGGGCGGCGTGCGGCCGGCCCGAGGCGGAGTTCGCGCTCGAGCACCTGCCGACCTACGAGGTCGACGTCGTCCGGCGCTGGCCCAGCGTCGAGAAGGCGCAGCGGCTGCTGGGCTGGCGGGCGCGGATCGAGGTCGAGCAGGGCGTGGCCCAGACGGTCGCGTGGCTGCGCGGGCGGCTGCCCGGGTAGCGCCTCTCGACCGCCCCCGATCGAGGAGGACCCAGCATGGCGATCCTGCCCAGCCGCAGACGCAAGAGCGGGCCCCAGCGAGCGCTGGAGACCCTGCAGTCGGCCCTGAAGGTGTACACGTCGCTGAAGGTCGCGAAGGCCGGCCCGAAGGCCGCGAAGGCCGTCGCCAAGGGCTACGCCGGCGCCAAGGGCGCCAAGGGCGGCGCGAAGGTCGCCCGCCTGCTCGTGGTACCCGTCCTGCTCGCGGCGCTCTTCGCCCTCGTCCGCCGCGCGCGCCGCGGCGGCGCCCAGGAGCCCGCGCACACGTCCGACCCGGCGACGAGCCCCGCGCCGCCGCCCGTGTCGACGGCCACGGGGTCGCCCGTGCCGGGCGACACCGCGCCGCGCATGGGCGAGGCCGGCGCGCCGCGCAGCGCGACGACGACCGCCTCGCCGCCGCGCGAGGTCGCGCCCGAGGACGCCGGCACGCCGATCGCGTCGCCGTCCTCGGCCACCACCGGCTCGACCCACGACGACGCCGAGCAGGGCTCGGAGGCCGAGCGCCGCGGCACGAACGGCTCCGCCGCCTAGCGGGCCGCGTCAGGGTCGGCGGCCGCCCGGCGACCCCGCGCCATGGGCGCCTTCGCCGAGCTCTGCGACACCCTGGACGGCACGGCGGTCGAGGTCGGGCTCGACCTCGTCGCCGGCCGTCTGCACCTGGTCCTGACCGACCGCGCGGCCGACCGCGAGCTGCGCCTCCCGGTCGCCGCGCCGCACCCCAGCGTCGACGCGACCGCGCGCGTCCTCGTGCACTCCGCGCGCCTGCGGCGCGCGCTGCGCACCGAGGGCGTGCCCGTCCAGCGCCGTGACGGGGGCCGCGCCCGCGGGCGCTGGCCCGAGCTGGCCTGACCCCGGCCGCTCTAGACCTGCTGCGAGCGGGCCTCGCGCAGCGCCTCGACGGTGCGGCGCATGCCGTCGGCCAGCGTCGTCGGCGCCGTGAAGCCCAGCTCGGCGCGGGCGCGGCCGACGTCGAGGAACGAGCGCTCGATCTCGCCCGTGCGCGGCGCGGCGAACTCGGGCTCCCAGCCGGCCGCCTCGGCGCCGCCGGCCTCGCGCAGCGCGGCGACGACCTCGAGCACGCGACGACTCCACGCCGGTGCCGATGTTGTACTCGCCGTGGGCCTCGGGGTGGGCCGCCGTGGCGAGGTTCGCGGCGACGATGTCGCCGACGTAGGTGTAGTCGCGCGTCTGGCGGCCGTCGCCGAAGATCGTCGGGCGCCGGCCGTCGAGCAGGCGGCCGGCGAAGATCGCGATCACGCCGGCCTCGCCGTGGGGGTCCTGGCGCGGCCCGTAGACGTTGCCGTAGCGCAGCGTCACGGCGCTGAGGCCGTAGAGGCGGCCGTACATCCCGCAGTAGCGCTCGGCGCAGAACTTGCTCTGCCCGTAGGCGGCCATCGGCTTGGGGTCGACCGTCTCGGGCGTCGGCATGACGTCGGTCTCGCCGTAGATGGCGCCACCGGTGCTCGTGTTCACGACCCGGCTGACGCCCGCGCGCCGCGAGGCCTCGAGCACGTTGATCGTGCCGACGACGTTGACCTGCGCGTCGAAGGCCGGGTCCTCGAGCGACTTGCGGACGTCGATCTGGGCGGCGAGGTGGAAGACGATGTCGGGGCGGTGGGCCTCGAAGACCCCGGCCAGGGCCTCGCCGTCGCGGATGTCGAGCTGGTGGAACTCGATCCCGCGGCGCCGCGGCGCCCTCGAGGTTCTCGGGCTTGCCCCGTCGAGAGGTCGTCGACGACCGTCACCTCGTCGCCGCGGTCGAGCAGGGCGTCGACGAGGTTGGAGCCGATGAAGCCGGCACCGCCGGTCACGAGCGCACGCATGGCGGCGCATCGTAGTGGTCGGCTCCTAGACTGCGCCGGGTGGGAGGGCCCGATCCACCGACCTTCGCCTTCGCCACCTGCACCGCCCAGCCCCGGGACTGGGACGACGACGACCACCTGGTCGCCCTGACGGGCGCGACGTGGCACGACTGGGACGACCCGGAGGTGGACTGGGACGCCTTCGACCTCGTGGTCGTGCGCTCGACGTGGGACTACCCGCGGCGCCTGGGGGAGTTCCGCCGGTGGGCGAGGTCCGTCCCCCACCTCGTCAACCCGCCGGCCGTCCTGGAGTGGAACACGGACAAGCGGTACCTGGCCGAGGCGCAGGCCGCCGGGCTGCCCGTCGTGCCGACGCGGTTCGTCGCGCCGGGCGATCCGTGGGCGCCGCCGCCGGCGGCCCACTTCGTCGTCAAGCCGGCCGTCTCGGTGGGCGCGCAGGACACGCTCGTCCTGCGGACCGGCGAGGAGGACCGCGCGGCGGCGCTGGTGGCGTCGATCCACGCTTCCGGGCGCACCGCGATGGTCCAGCCGCACGTCGCCTCGGTCGACGAGCGCGGCGAGCGCGGGCTCTTCTTCTTCGGCGGCGCCTTCTCCCACGCGATCGGCAAGGGCGCGGTGCTCGAGGCGGGCGCGGACGTCCAGCACGACCTCGGGATGCGCCAGGAGGCGTGGCCGGCCGACGCGACGGGGGCCGAGCTCGCGCTGGCCGAGCGCTCCGTGGCCTGGCTGGGCGAGCGCTTCGGGACGGTCCCGGCCTACGCCCGGGTCGACCTCGTGCTCGGCGACGACGGCGAGCCGCAGCTGCTCGAGCTCGAGCTCACCGAGCCGTGCCTCTTCTTCCGGCACGCGCCCGACGGGGCCGAGGAGCGCTTCGCCGAGGTGCTGGCGCGATCGGCCGCGGCCCGCGCCTGACCACGCGCCCGAGCCGCCCGCCCTCATGCCCCGTCGTAGACCGCGCGCAGCCGGGCGGCGACCTCCGCGGGCCCGCAGGCCGCCCGGACGCGGCGCAGGCCGTCCTCGCCGGCCGCGGCGTCGCGCCAGCGGCGGCGCGCGGCTGCGGCCAGCGCGGCCGCGTCGCCGGGCGCGACGACGGCCTTGAGGCCGACGAGCTCCGGCAGCGCACCGATCGCGCTCGCCACGACGGGGACGCCGGCGGCCATGGCCTCGGCGGCGGCCAGCCCGAAGGTCTCCGCGCCGCGCGACGGCACGAGCGCGACCGCGGCGCGCGCGCGCAGCGCGGCGAGCGTCGCGTCGTCGACGCGGCCGGCGAAGCGCACGTCCGCGCCCGCGCTCGCGGCCCGCGCCTCGAGCTCGGCGCGCAGCGGCCCGTCGCCGGCGACGACGAGCGGCAGCCGCGCCCGCGCGCAGGCGTCGATCGCGACGTCGACGCCCTTCTCCGGCGCCAGCCGGGCGACGACGAGCGCGTGCTCGCCGGCCGCGGCCTCCGAGCGCGCGGCGAACTCGCGCACGACGTGGCCGACGACGCGGACGCGCCGGGCCTCGACGGGCGCGCGCAGGACCTGCAGCCGCGTCAGCGCGGCGGCGCTGGGGACGACCACCGCGTCGGACGCCTCGACCATCCGCCGCTGCCAGAGCGCGAGCGACGCCGCGTAGACCGCGCCCTCGGCGCGGTGACCGCGGCAGTCCGAGGCGCACGCCCGGCAGCGTGTCGCGGGCGCGACAGCGCGTGCAGTCCTCGCCCCGGCTGTTGAAGCACGTCCCGACCGCGCAGACGAGCCGGAAGTTGTGCAGGTGCAGGACGACGCGCGCGCCCTCGGCGCGGGCCGCCGCCAGTGCCCGCCACCCGAAGGCGGGCAGGAGGTTGTGGGCGTGGACGACCCGCGCGCCGGTGCGTCGGACCGCGTCGGCGACCTCCTCGGGGTGGCGCCCGCCGCGCAGGAGCCCGGCGGCGGCACCGGCGCGGCCGTGGTGGGCGCTGTCGCGCTCGAGGAGCTCCACCTCCTCGCCGAGGTGCTCGCGCGCGAGCCAGGCGAGGTCGCCGACGACGCGCTCCTCCCCGCCCGTGACGCGGTAGCGGTTGTGCAGGACGAGGACCACGCGGGCGCCGAGGCTAGCCTCTCGGGCGGCCATGGCCCCCCGCGCCGCCATCATCGTCCCCACCCGGGGCCGCCCGTCGTACCTCGACGTGGCGCTGCGCTCGCTGCGCCCGCAGGCCGACGCTGCGGGCGCCGAGCTGCTCGTCGTCCTCGACGGGCCGGACCCCGCCTCGGAGGCCGTCGCCCGCCGCCACGGCGCCCGCGCGGTGGCCCACGACGCGCCGCGCGGTCTCAACGCCGCCCGCAACACCGCGGCCGCCGCGACCGACGCGGAGCTGCTGGTGTTCGTCGACGACGACGTCGAGGTGCGCCCGGGCTGGCTGCCCGCGCTCCTGGCCGCCGACGCCGAGCTGCCGGGCGCCTACGGCGTGCTCACCGGCCCCGTCCACGCCCGCTTCGAGGACCACCGGCTGCGCGCGTGCGGGCGTGAGGGGCCGCCGATCACGTTCCTCGACCTCGGCCCCGCCGACGCCGACACCGAGCACGCCTGGGGGGCGAACATGGCGGTCCGGCGCACGGCACTGGACCGCGCCGGGCCCTTCGACGAGGCCCTCGGCCTGTACGGCGACGAGCAGGAGTGGCAGACGCGGCTGCAGGGCCGCCGGCGGGCGGCTGCGGTACGTCGCCGCGGCGGCGCTCGACCACCGCCGGGCGGGCGACGACGCCCGGCTGCGCGCCCTCGCGCGCGCCGCCTTCCGGCGCGGAGCCGCCAGCCGCCGCTTCGACGTCCGCCGGGGCGACGCGCCGCCGCTGCGCGGCGAGCTGCGCACGCTGGCGGGGTGCGCGGCGCACGTCGTGCGCTTCCGCTGCCAGAACGGGATCGTGCTCACGGCGCACAGCGCCGGCCGGCTGCGCGCGCTGTGCGGGGACCTCGTCGCCCCGGGCGGCGGCGGGCCCGCGACCGCGGGCGGGGACGACTTCCTCTCGGGCGCCAGCGGCACGGTCGGCGGCCGTCGCGGCGCGCTGCTGCGCGTCCGCGACCGCTGGCTCGACGTCCGCGGTGCGGCGCGGAGCGCGCGGCTGCGCGCCGGCCGCCCGGCGCACGCCGCCGCGCCGGCGCGTGGTCGTGCTGGCCGTCGCGCGCCCCGGCGTGCCCGGCCTGCTCGAGGCGGCCCTCGCCGAGCTGCGCCGCAGCCGCCACGACGTCGACGTCCGCACGGCGCCCGCGGGGTCGCGCGGGAAGTTCGAGAACCTCAACGCGCTCCTGGCCGGGGTGGACCTGGCCGCGGTCGACTGGCTGCTCGTCGTCGACGACGACGTCGCCCTCCCGCGCGGCTTCCTGGACGTGCTGCTCCACGTCGCCGAGGACGCCGGGCTGCGCCTGGCCCAACCCGCCCACCGTCTGCACTCCCACGCGGCGTGGGCGGTCACGCGCCGGCGCCCGGGCGTGGCCGCGCGGCGCACGACCTTCGTCGAGATCGGGCCCGTCACCGCCTTCCACCGCGACACCTTCGCGACGCTGCTGCCCTTCCCGGAGGGCCTGCGCATGGGCTGGGGACTCGACGTCCACTGGGCGGCGCTGGCCCGCGACCGCGGCTGGCCCATCGGCGTCGTCGACGCCACGCCGGTCGGCCACACGCTGCGCCCGGCCGCCGAGGGCTACCCGCGCGAGGCCGCGGCGGCCGAGGCCCGCGCCTTCCTCGCCGGCCGCCCGTACGTGCGGCGCGACGAGGTGCGCACGCTGGCGGAGCACCGGTGAAGGTCGCCGTCGTCGCGGAGTTCTACCCGCGCGCCCACGACCCGGTCCTCGGCGTCTGGGCCCACCGGCAGGCGCTCGCCGCGCGCGACGCGGGGGCCGACGTGCGGGTCCTCGTCCTGCACCGCCCGGTCCCCCCGCGGGCGACCGCGACCCGCGACGTGCTGCGGGAGGTGCGGCGCCTGGCGGCCCAGCCGCGGCACGCGACCCTCGACGGGCTCGAGGTCCGCTACGTGCCCTTCCTCGCCCCGCCGCGACCGGGCCACTACGGGTCGTGGGGCGCCTGGGCGGCCCCGACGCTCGCGGTGGCGCTGCGGAGCCTGCGCCGCCGCTTCGCGTTCGACCTCGTCCACGCCCACAACGCCGTCCCGGCGGCCGACGCCGTGCTCCGATCGGGGATCGGCCGGCCGCTCGTGGTCTCCGAGCACGGCGCCGACGTCTTCCACACCGCCCGGCGGCACCCTGCCGGCCTGGCGGCGACGCGGCGCGCGTTCGCCCAGGCGCGGCTCGTCCTGGCCAACAGCGCCGGGATCGAGCGGGCCTGCCGCGCGCTGGGCGCGACCCGGACGCGGGTCGTCCACCTCGGCACCGACCCCGCCGGGGCCGGGGAGGGCGGGCCCCAGACGGACGGCCCGCCGACGCTCGTCACCGTCGCGCACCTGGTCGCCCGCAAGCGCCACGAGGACGTCCTGCACGCGCTCGCGCTGCTGCGCGACCGCCACCCGTCGCTGCGTTGGGTCGTGATCGGCGACGGTCCCGAGCGCCCGGCGCTCGCGGCGCTCGCGCGCGAGCTCGGGGTCGCCGACCGCGTCGAGCTCGCCGGCCAGCTCGACCAGCCGGCGGCGGTGAGGCGCGCCCGGGCGGGCACGCTGTTCGTGATGCCGAGCGTGGACGAGGCCTTCGGCGTCGCCTACGCGGAGGCGATGGCCGCCGGGGTCCCCGCCGTCGCCGCGGAGGGGGAGCCGGGGCCGGAGGAGCTCGCCGCCGCGGGCGGCGGCGTCCGGCTCGTGGCGCCGCGCGACCCGGCGGCGCTCGCCGCGGCGCTGGACGACCTGCTCACCGACGACGCCGCGCGGGCCGCGCTCGGCCGCGCCGCGCGCGCCACCGTCGAGGCGCACTTCACCTGGGCGGCGACCGGGCGCGCGACGGTCGCCGCCTACGAGGACGCGCTGCGCGCCGGACCGGCATGAGCGCCCCCGTTCGCCCCGTCCTCGTCGTGACGAACCACGTGCCGCCCGACCGCGCCGGGGCCTTCGCCGCGCTCCACGCGCGGGAGGGCATCGAGCTCGCCCTCTTCGGCGGGCGCTCGCACCACGCGACCGCCGGGCTCGCGGACCCGGGCGTCCCCTTCCGGCGCGTCGAGCAGCGCGACGTCCTCGACCTCGCCGCCCGCGGGCGCTACCGGGCGGTCGTCGCGGGGACGGCCGGACGCGTCGCCCTGCCGGCCGCCTGGCGCGGGGCCCGCCGCGCCGGCACGCCGTTCCTGCTGTGGAGCGCCCTGTGGGCGCCCGTCCGCACCCCGGCGCACGTCCTCGCCGCCCCGCTGCTGCGCGCGATCGTCCGGGACGCCGACGTCGTCGTCGCCTACGGCCCGCACGTGTCCCGTCACGCCCTCGCCCAGGGCGCGCGGGCCGTCGTCGTCGCGCCCCAGGCCGTCGACGCGGCGTTCTGGTCGGCGCCCGGCGACCCGCGCCGCGCCCGGTTCGGCGGCCCCCAGGTCGCGTTCGCCGGCCGCGACGCCCCGGAGAAGGGCGGCGCGGTGCTGCGCGCCGCCTGGCGCGCGAGCGGCCTGGGCGCCCGCGGCGGGGCGCTCGTGCACGTCGGCGCGGGGGGGCGACCGCCGCGCGGCGGCCTCGCCGGCGAGGTGCCGCTGGGCGCCCAGCCGCCCGCCGTCGTCCGCGACGTCCTCGCGGCCTCCGACGTCCTGGCGGTGCCGTCGCTGCCGACCCGCTCCTTCCGCGAGCCCTGGGGGTTGGTGGTCAACGAGGCCATGCACCAGGGCACGACCGTCCTCACCTCCGACGCCGTCGGCGCGGCCGCCGGCGGGCTCGTCCGCGACGGCGTCACCGGGCTCGTCGTCCCGGCCGGCGACGTCGACGCGCTCGCGGCCGCGCTGCGGCGCCTGGCGGCCGACCCGGGGCTGCGCGCGCGCCTGGCCGGCGAGGCCGCGCACGCGGTCGCGGCGCACACGTTCTCGGCCTGGGCGCAGGGGTTCTCGCGCGCCCTGGCGGTGGCGGGGCGTGGCGGCGTCCCCTTGCTAGCCTCGGCGGCCGCTCAGCGCCGGATCCCCATGCGCCGCTGCCTGCCACCCATCCTCGCGCTCGCCTGCGCCCTGGTCGTCGCCGTCCCCGCCGAGGGCGCGTCGTCGACGCGCCTGTACGACGACTGCCAGGACAACGGCGTCATCGACGGCACCTACACGCAGGGCGAGTACCAGAAGGCGCTCGCCGGCCTGCCCTCCGACCTCGACCAGTACACGGACTGCCGCGACCTCCTGCGCCGGGCGCAGCTCGCCGCGGCGGGCCGCGGCAGGTCCGGCGGCTCGGGCTCGGGCCCGGCCGGCGGCTCCGGCGGCAGCGGCGGCGGCTCCGCGGGCGGCGGGGCCGGCGGCCGCGTCGACCCGCTCGCCACCGCGACGCCGCAGGAGCGCCAGGGCCTGGCCGACGCGACGGCCGGCGGCCAGCGCGGCGTCGACCTCGCCGGCGCGCTCGTGCGCCCGGGCGCCCAGCACGGCGGCGACGACCTGCCCACCCCGCTGCTGGTCCTGCTCATCGCCGTCGCCGTCGCCGTGCTCACCGGCGGCGGCCGCCTCACGTGGACGCGTGTCCGCGCACGCGGCCTCGGCTGACGCCCGCCCGCGGCCGTCCCGCGCCCGGCTCCGGGCGCGGGCGCTGAGCCGGCGGGCGGTCGCGAGCGGGACGCCGACGACGGTCGCCCTGGCCGCCTTGGTCGTCGCCGTCGTCTTCGAGGCGCGCGGGGGCCTGCAGCTGCAGACGGCGACGCGCGTGGAGGTCGGCGCCGACCTGCTGGCCGGCCTGGCGGGGGCGGCGGCCCTGCTGGCCGGCGCGCGCAGCCGGCGGTCCTGGGGCCTGGGCACGCTCGCGGCCTTCGCGCTGCTCGCGGTGCTCACCGCGCTCTCCGTCCTGTGGGCCGTCAACCCCGGCGGGGCGTGGGAGGAGGCGAACCGGACGATCGCCCACGTCGCCGTGCTCGCGCTCGGCCTCGCCCTCGTCCGCCTCGTCCCGGATCGCTGGGCCTCGCTCCTCGGGGCGGTCGTCCTCGCCAGCGTCGTCATCTGCGGCTACGCGCTGCTCTCGAAGGTCTTCCCGTCGGCCCTCGCCCACGACGAGGTCTACGCCCGCCTGCGCGAGCCCTTCGGCTACTGGAACGCGGTCGGGCTCATGGCCGCGATGGGCGTGCCGGGCTGCGTGTGGCTGGGCTCCCGCCGCACGGGGCACGGGTTCCTCACGGCGCTGGCCTTCCCGGCGCTCGGGCTCCTGCTGGTCGCCCTGCTGCTGGCCTACTCCCGCGGCTCGCTGCTCGCCCTCGGGGTCGGGCTGGCGCTGTGGTTCGCGGCCGTGCCGTTGCGCCTGCGCGGCGTGGCCGTGCTCGCGACGAGCGCCGCCGGCGCGGTCCCCGTCGCCCTGTGGGCCTTCGGCCAGCCCGGCCTGAGCGAGGACAGGGCCGGCCTCGCCGAGCGCACCGCGGCGGGCTGGGAGTTCGGGCTCGTGCTCCTGGCGCTCGCCGGCGTCCTGCTCGCCGCGGGCCTGGTCGTCGGGTTCGCGACGGCCGCGCGGGCGCCGCGACCCTCCGCCCGGCGGCAGGCCGGGGTCGCGGTGCTCGTGGTCGTCGGCCTCGTGCCGGTCGTGGTGCTCACCGGGCTCGCGCTCTCCGAGCGCGGGCTGGGCGGCTCGATCTCCAAGGGCTGGAAGGACCTCACCGACCCCAGCGCGCGGGTGACGAACGACGCCCAGCGTCTCACCGCGCTCGGCAGCGTCCGGGCGCAGTACTGGGACGAGGCGCTGCAGGTCTACCGGGAGGACAAGCTCCTGGGCGCGGGCGCGGACGGCTACGCGACCGCCCGACAGCGCTACCGCCGCGGCATCCTCGACGTGCGCCACGCGCACGGCTACGCCGTGCAGACGCTGGCCGACCTCGGGGCCGTCGGGCTGGCCGTCTCGCTGGCGCTCCTGGCCGCGTTCCTGGCCGGCCGCCGGGCGGACGACGGGCCTCTGGGGGCCGGCGCGGCGCACGGCGCAGACGCCCGAGCGGATCGGGCTGGTGACCCTCCTGAGCGTGGTGGTCGTCTTCGGCGTCCACTCGCTCGTGGACTGGACGTGGTTCGTCCCCGGGACCGCGATGCTCGCCCTCCTGTGCGCGGGCTGGGTCGCCGGCCGCGGGCCGGTCTCCGAGCCGGTCGCGCTCCCCGTCGGCCGCCTGCCCGACCGCCTGCGCCGCGGCGCGCGCGACGGCGGACGCGCCCTCCTGGCCGCCGGAGCGGTCCTGCTGGCGGTCGTGGCGGCGTGGCAGACGCTGCAGCCGCAGCGCGCCGATGCCACCGCGGGCCGGGCGCTCGACGCGCTCGCGGCGGGGCACGTCGACGAGGCCCGCCGGCTGGCGACGACCGCCGACGACCAGGACCCGCTCGCGGTCGACGCGCTCTTCGACCTCGCCGTCGTCGAGACGACGGCGGGGCACCCGGCGGTCGCGCGCGGCGTCCTCGTCCGGGCCGTCCGCCGCCAGCCGTCGAATCCCGACACGTGGCTGCGCCTGGCCGACTTCGAGGTCTCGCCGCGACCCGAAGGCCGCGCTGCGCGCGGTCGGCGCGGCGCTCTACCTCGACCCGCGGTCGCCCGAGGGCCAGCGGCTGTTCCTCCAGGCCACGCGCGCCCAGGGCAAGGCGCCGGACGTCGCGTCGCTGCCCGGCTCCGGCCAGCCCGCGGCGCCGGGCAGCGGAGGGAACCCGGCGGTCACGACGGACGGCACGACCACCACGCCCGCGCCGTAGCGCTCACCACAGCTCGCGGTAGGCCATGACCGTGGCCTCGGCGGTCCCCTGCCAGGTGAAGAGCCCCGCGCGGGCCCGGCGCGCACCCGGGTCGCCCGCGCCGGCGAGCGCCTGCACGAGCGCCGCGACGGCGGCCTCGGGGTCCTCGAGGTCGACGACGGCGCCGTCCTCGCCGACGGCCTCCGCCGCGGCGCCGCCGGCCCCGGCGACGACGGGGACGCCGGCCCCCAGCGCGGTCAGCGCCGTGGCCCCGAAGAGGACCGCGCCGCGCAGGTCGGCAACGGCTCTGGCCCCGCGCACGACCGCCGGGGCCGGCTCCCCGGCGTCGGCGACGACGAGCGGCACGGCCGCGTCGCCGGCGGCCTCCCAGGCGCGCTCGAGGGCGTCGGGGTCGTCGGCGAGGGCGAGGACGTAGTCGCCGGTCGGGGGCCGGCGCAGGGCGGATGGCGCCGACGGGCGCGCGCCGCCGGGCGCCGGCGCCAGCGGCACGACCCTGAGCCGGTCGCGGCGCGCCCCGGGGCGCTCGGCCGCCCACGCCATCGCCCACTGGGACGGGCAGAGCACGAGCGCCGCGGCCCGCAGGTCCGCCGTGCGCGTCGCGGGCGTGAGCGTGACGACGCCGGGGCACGGGCGCAGCGCCGGCAGGCGGCCGCCCAGCGCGTGGACGGCGTCCGGGCCCGCCAGGCGCGACCACGCCCGCCACGCCGGCGTGCGCAGGCCCTCGAAGCGGCGCAGCTCGGCCACGAGCTCCGCCGTCCCGGGTGCGCCGCCGCGCAGGTCGATCGCCACCGTGGGCATCGCCGGGCATCGTCGCGCACCGGCCCGCCCCCGGGGAGCCGTGGCGTCGCGTCGGGCCCCCCGCCCCTAGGCCGCGTCGGCCGTGCGCTCCGCCGGCGGCCGCTCCACCAGCGCCTTCAGCCGCCGCAGCGACTCGTCGTTGCGCCGGCGGACGAGCGGGTCCGTCAGGGCGTTGAAGACCAGCCGGCTCAACGGGTCACCCGGCGCCTCGTACATCGTGATGCGGCTGCCGCCGTCCTCCGGGCGGACCTCGAGCGTGACGATGCGCCGTCCCGACCGGGCGCGCGCGGGCCCTGAGCTTCACGAACCGCGGCGCGTCGAACTCGAGCACCTGCGTGTGGTCCTTGACCTCGAAGGGCCCGAGTCCCACGGCGTGGTGGAAGCGCGTGCCGGGCGCGGGGAAGCCCGGGTCGGCGAAGCGGAAGCGCTTGGCGCCGACGACCCAGCGCGGGTAGCACGCGGGATCGCGGAGGACCTCGAAGACGCGCTCCGGGGTCACGCCGACGTGGACGTCGTTGCGGGCCACCGCCGGGTGCTACCCCTCGCCCGCCCCTCCGCGCAGGAGGTCGGCGCCCCGCTCGGACGCCACCCGGGGGCCTGCGTCAGAAGGCGCCGCGGCGCAGGAAGACGGCGGGGACGGTCTTGAGGAGGATGGAGAGGTCGAGGAAGACCGACCACCGCTCGAGGTAGAGGAAGTCCAGGCGGACGAGGTCGTCGAAGTCGAGGTCCGCGCGGCCGGACACCTGCCAGAGCCCGGTGAGCCCCGGCAGGACGAGGTAGCGCTTCTTGTGCCAGTCCTCGAGGCGCTCGTAGTCGCGCTGGGGCAGCGGCCGCGGGCCGACGAGCGACATCTCGCCGCGCAGGACGTTGAAGAGCTGGGGCAGCTCGTCGAGCGAGAACCGGCGCAGCACCCGGCCGACGGCCGTCGTGCGCGGGTCGTCGCGCATCTTGAACAGCGCGCCCGTGGCCTCGTTCTGGGCCTCGAGCTCGGCCTGGCGGCGGTCGGCGTCGTCGTACATCGTGCGGAACTTCAGGCAGGCGAAGGGGACGCCGCCGATCCCCGGGCGCGTCGAGCGGTAGATCACCGGCCCGCGGCTCGTGAGCTTCACGAGCAGGGCGCAGGTCGCCAGGAAGGGGCTGAGCAGGATCACGAGCAGCGTCGAGCCGAGGAGGTCGAAGGACCGCTTGATGACGTAGTCGAAGCCCTCGAAGACGGGCGGCTTGAGCTCGAAGAGCGGGACGGACTCGCCCGGGGATGAACTCCGCCCGCTGGACGAGGATCTCCATCGTCGAGGGGGCGACGCGCACGCGGACGCCGCGCTGGTGGCAGGCGTCCACGAGCTCGACCGCCTGCTGCTCGGGGAAGGCGGGGTCGGCGATGATGACCTCGTCGATGCGCTGCTCGGTCACGAGCCGCGGCAGGTCCTCGAAGCGCCCGAGCGAGCGCAGGCCGTCGCTCGAGCGCGGCTGCAGCGACACGAAGCCGACGACGTGGATCGAGGCGGGCCCGTGGTCGAGCGCCTGGGCCACGCTCTCGATGTGGTCGCCGCTGCCGACGAGGATCGCCCGGCGCGCGTAGCCGGCGGCGCGCAGGATCGCGCCGGTCAGCGAGCTCGTAGGCGAAGCGGAACGAGGCGACGAAGGCGACGGCGAAGAACAGCGAGCCGTAGAAGATGTAGTAGCTCGAGAACCGCTCGCCGTTGACGACGGCGTAGACGAGCGCGACCGCGGCCACCGCCGTGAGCGACGAGACGATGCGCGACAGCCCCGGCCGCTCGGCGCGGTTGTTGTAGAGGCCGGACTGCGCGAAGAGCAGCGCGGTCAGCAGGAAGGCGAAGGAGACGTACTGCTTCGTCGTCTCCAGCACCGGGCTCTCGCTCCAGAGCCCGCGCGCGAGCGGCCTTGAGCGCGAGCGCCGTGTAGATCGCGATGAAGACGGCGGCGAAGTCGAGGGCCAGCAGCGACCCGACGCGCCCGATCCGCCGCGCGGTCTCCCAGCGCAGGAGGAACGACAGCGCCGGCGGGCGCTTGCGCCGGACGTCGTACTCGACCTCGTGCAGCGACACGGGGGCCTCGCGCGGCGTCGTCTCGCTCGAGGGCCCCATGCCCGGCATCAACGTCCCGGGCCGGCCAGGGTCGCGGGGTTGGACGGGTGAACGCGCCACCGGCCTACGTCGTCACCCCCACGAGGACGTCGATCCCGGCCTGGTCGATGGTGCGGCGCAGGCCCTCGCGCAGGTCGACCTCGGGCTCCCAGCCCAGGAGGTCGCGGGCACGGCCGATGTCGGGCCGGCGGACCTTCGGGTCGTCCGTCGGCAGCGCCTCGTGGACGATCTCCGACTCGCTCGCCGTGACCTCGACGACGGCCTCGGCCAGCTCGAGCAGCGTGAACTCCGACGGGTTGCCGATGTTGACCGGGTGGTGCTCGCCGGACTCGGCCAGGGCGATGATCCCCCGGACGAGGTCGTCGACGTAGCAGAAGGAGCGCGTCTGGCTGCCGTCGCCGAACACCGTGATGTGGCGGTTCGTCAGGGCCTGGCGCAGGAACGTCGGGATCGCCCGGCCGTCGTGCGGGCGCATCCGCGGGCCGTAGGTGTTGAAGATCCGGACGATCGCGGTGTCGACGCCCTGCTGGCGGTGGTAGGCCATCGTCAGCGCCTCGGCGTAGCGCTTGGCCTCGTCGTAGACGCCCCGCGGGCCGATCGGGTTGACGTGCCCCCAGTAGTCCTCGGTCTGCGGGTGGACCTGCGGGTCGCCGTAGACCTCGCTCGTCGAGAAGAGCAGGAAGCGCGCCCGGTGGGCCTTGGCCAGCCCGAGCGTGTGGTGGGTGCCGTGCGAGCCGACCTTCAGCGTGTGCAGCGGCAGGCGCAGGTAGTCGATGGGCGAGGCCGGCGAGGCCGCGTGGTAGACGACGTCGATCGGCTCGTCGACGAAGTACGGGTGGACGATGTCGGCCTGCAGGAAGACGAAGTCGGGCGACCGGATGTGCTCGATGTTCCGGAGGGACCCGGTCTCGAGGTTGTCGACGCAGATGACGCGGTGATCGCGGCGCAGGAGCTCTTCGCACAGGTGCGAGCCCAAGAAGCCGGCACCGCCGGTGACGAGGCAGGTGGCCATGGACGGCCTAGACTACGGATCCGGCGAGGGGGACCTCGCTCAGAGCGGCCGTTTCCCGGCCTATCGACTAGCTCTGGCGAGCCTTGCGCAGGTCGCGCTTGCGCACCGCGGGGTCCAGGACGTACGTCCGCGCCCCCGTCCGCTCCGCGAGCCCCGCCCCGGCCAGCCGTCGCAGGACGACCGGGCAGCGCCGGCACCGCGGGCTGCTCTTGCAGCAGCGCTTCTTGACCTTGACCTCGGGCTTCGGCATCGGCGGGTCTGGGAGGGTACGGCCATGCCCGCACCCGCCTTCGCCGCCGCGCTCAACGAGCAGGTCGGCCACGAGTTCGCCGCCCACCAGCAGTACGTCGCGATCGCCGTGCACTACGACGCCGAGACGCTGCCGCGGCTGGCGGCGTTCTTCTACGCCCAGGCGCTCGAGGAGCGCAACCACGCGATGATGATGGTGCAGTACCTCCTGGACTCCGGCGCCGAGGTCGCCGTCCCCGGCACGGACGCGCCGCGCTCGTCCTTCGCCGACATCGTCGAGCCCGTCCAGACCGCGCTCGACCAGGAGCGCCGCGTCACCGACCAGATCAGCGCCCTGACCGCGCTCGCACGGGAGACGGGCGACTTCCAGAGCGAGCAGTTCCTCGGCTGGTTCCTCAAGGAGCAGGTCGAGGAGGTCGCGTCCATGGGCGACCTGCTGCGCGTCGTGCAGCGCGCGAAGGACGACCCGCTGCGCGCCGAGGAGCACCTCGCGCGCGAGGGACGCTCCGACGGGGGCGGCGACCCCACCGCGCCGGCGGCGGCCGGCGGCGCGGTCTGAGCGGCACGCGCAGGGCGCGCGGGCGCGGGCGCGCGCCGCAGGCCCGCTAGGCCGGCTTGCGGGCCTTGACCTGGAAGATCGAGGTGAAGCCCGTCTCGAAGCCGCGCCGGGCGGCGCGCAGGTACAGCCGCCAGACCCGCATCCGCTCGGGGCCGGCCAGGCGCTCGCCCTCGGCGGCGTGCTCGTCGAGGCGCGCCGCCCAGTGGCGCAGCGTCTCGGCGTAGTCCTCCCGGTAGCCCTCGACGTGCTCGGGCTCGAGGCCCGCGCGCTCGACGGCGGTCAGGATGCGCGAGACGTGCAGCGGGGCGGCGTCGGGGAAGACGAAGCGCTCCGAGAACGGGCCGGCCTCGCCGTCGGTGTGGCGCAGGCGCGCGATGCCGTGGTTCAGCAGCCGCCCGCCGGGGGCCAGCAGCTCGCCCAGGCGCGCCGCGTAGGCGTCGATGTTCGCGCTGCCGACGTGCTCGACCATGCCGATCGACGCGATCGCGTCGAAGCGCTCACCGCGCAGCTCGCGCCAGTCCATGACGCGGATGTCGACCCGGTCGCCGAGGCCCTCCTCCTGCGCGCGGCGGCGGGCCAGCTCGGCCTGGCGCTCGGAGAGGGTGACGCCGAGGACCGACGCGCCGTGCTCGCGCGCGACGTGGCGCGTGAACGACCCCCAGCCACAGCCGACGTCGAGCACGCGCTGAGCGGGCTCGAGCTCGAGCTTGTCGGCCGTGATGGCGAGCTTGACCTGCTGGGCCTCCTCGAGCGTGGAGCCGGCGGGCGCCCGGGAGAAGAACGCGCACGAGTACGTCATCGACGCGTCGAGGAACAGCGCGAAGAAGTCGTTCGAGACGTCGTAGTGGTGGCGCACGGCGCGGGCGTCGCGCGCGACGGAGTGCCGGCGCCCGCGCGGGCGCAGCTCGGAGGCCGGCGCGGCGGGCGGCCGGGTCAGGCCCACCGCGCGGGCCGCGGCCGCCATGAGCCGCAGGCGGTGGCGCCCGCCGACGGCGGGCGGCGACCAGCCGTCCAGCAGCGACAGCGCGGCCTCGACGTCGTCGACGTCGAGCGCCCCGGAGACGTAGGCGCGGCCGATGCCGAGCTGGCCCGGGGCGCGCAGCGCGTGGGCGACGGCCTCGGGCGAGCGGACGGTGAAGACCGGGCCCGTGGGGGCGGCGGCGCTGCCGTTGCCGTTGACGCGGCCGTCGTGGGAGGCCGCCGTGGCGGGCAGGACCGCGCCGTCCCACCAGCGGACCTCGAAGGGACGCTCGGGAATGGCCTCGGCGATGGCCTGGCGGAGGGGTTCGGGTCGGGCGAGCACCGGCTGATCCTAGGACGATCGCGGCGCGGCCGGCGGGCCGGTGCGCGGCGGGGCCGGCGGGGGGGTGGGCGCCGTCTCGGGCGGGGCCGGCGGCGTCGGGGGGGTGCCGGTCACCCACCGCCCGGCGTCGCCCTCGACCTCCTTCTTCCAGATCGGGGCCGACGCCTTGAGGGCGTCGATGACCTCCCGGCCTCCGGCGAAGGCCTCCCCGCGGTGCGGCGCGCTCACGGCGACCACGACCGACGGCTCCGAGAGCGGCACGGCGCCGACGCGGTGCTCGACGGCCGCGGCGCACAGCCCGTGGCGGGCCACCGCGGCCTCCGCGATCGCCCGCATGGCGTCGAGGGCCATGCCCTCGTAGGCCTCGTACTCGAGGCGGTCGACCTCGCGGGTCACCCCCTGGAAGGTCACGACCGCGCCGGCCCGCGGGTCGCGCACCCGCGCGGTCACCGCGTCGAGCGACAGCGGGGCGTCGCGCAGGGCGACGTGGACGGGGCGGCCCTCCGATCCGCCGCTGACCGGCGGCAGCAGCGCGAGCTCGTCGCCGGGCGCCAGCCGCTGGGCGGCCGGCGCGTGCTCGCGGTTCACGGCGAGGACGAGCGGCAGGTCGCCGGCCAGGTCGCCGACGGCGGCCAGGGCGTCGGCGACGCTGGCGCCGTCGGGCAGGTCGAGCTCGAGCACGTCGCGCCCGGCGCGCTCGCGCAGCACGGCGAAGAGGCGGACGCGGACGCGCATCGCGCCGGAGGCTACCCAGGACAGCCCCCACGGCGGCGAGGGCCGCCTGGTCATCGAGATGGCGGGCGTCGGCAGGCTGCTCGGCCTCACCGCGCGAGGCCCGTGAGGGGCGGGTCACCGGTCCCGGCCGACCCCGGACCGGGCCGCTGAGCGGGCCGGGCTGGCGGTACCGTCTGGCCCATGGCCACGACGAAGCCGGGCACGGACGAGGTCGGCGAGCGCCTGACGGTCGCGCCGATCGTCGGCCCCGACGACCCGCGGCGGTTCACGGACTCCGGCATCGAGGTCCAGCCGCTCTACACCGAGGACGACCTGCCCGAGCAGCTCGAGCTCGGCGAGCCGGGGACCTTCCCCTACATCCGCGGCGTGCACCGCGAGATGTACCGCAAGCAGACGTGGACGATGCGCCAGTACGCGGGCTACGCGAGCGCCAAGGAGTCCAACGAGCGCTACCGCTACCTGCTCTCGAAGGGCTCCACCGGCCTCTCGATGGCCTTCGACCTCCCCACCCAGCTGGGCCTGGACTCCGACAACCCGCGCTGCCTGGGCGAGGTCGGCCGCACCGGCGTGGCCATCGACACGATCGACGACATGCGGACGGCCTTCGACGGCATCCCGCTCGACCAGGTCTCGACGTCGATGACCATCAACGCGCCCGCGGCGGTCCTGCTCTGCCTCTACCAGCTCGTCGGCGAGGAGCAGGGCGTCCCGAGCGAGCAGCTCCGCGGGACGACGCAGAACGACGTGCTCAAGGAGTACATCGCCCGGGGGAACTACATCTACCCGCCGCAGCCGACGATGCGGCTGACGACCGACCTCTTCGCCTACTGCAACGACCACATCCCGCGCTGGAACACGATCTCCATCTCCGGCTACCACTTCCGCGAGAAGGGGGCGTCCGCGGTCCAGGAGGTCGCCTTCACGCTCTGCAGCGGGATCGCCTACGTTCAGGCCGCCCTCGACGCCGGGCTCGCCGTCGACGACTTCGCCCCGCGCCTGGCCTTCTTCTTCAACGGCCACAACAACGTCTTCCAGGAGGTCGCGAAGTTCCGCGCGGCCCGGCGGATGTGGGCGCACGTCATGCGCGACCGCTTCGGGGCCCAGGACCCGAAGTCGATGATGCTGCGCTTCCACACGCAGACCGGCGGCGTCACGCTCACCGCCCAGCAGCCCGAGAACAACATCGCGCGCGTCGCCCTGCAGGGCTTCGCCGCCGTCTGCGGCGGCACGCAGTCGCTGCACACCAACGGCTACGACGAGGCGCTCGCCCTGCCCACCGAGCGCGCGGCGAAGATCGCGGTCCGCACCCAGCAGGTGCTCGCGCACGAGTCCGGGGCCGCCGACACCGTCGACCCCTTCGCCGGGTCGTACTACGTCGAGGCGCTGACCGACGAGATCGAGGCGCGCGCGACGGAGCTCATCACGAAGGTCGACGAGCTCGGGGGATCGGTCAACGCGATCGAGTTCATCACGGGCGAGATCGACGAGAGCGCCTGGGGCTACCAGGAGCGCTACCGGCTCAAGCAGGACGTCGTCGTGGGTGTCAACGAGTACGTCGAGGACGACGTCGAGGTGCCCGACCTCCTGCGCGTGGACCCCGAGTCCGAGCGCGAGCAGGTCGAGCGCCTGCAGGCGTTCAAGGCCTCCCGCGACCAGGCGCTGGTCGACCGCCGCCTGGAGGAGCTGCGCGACGTCGCCCGCGGCAGCGACAACCTCCTGCCCGCCCTTCGCGAGGCGCTCCGCGACCGCGCCTCGATGGGCGAGGTCTGCGGCGCGATGCAGGACGTGTTCGGGAAGTACGCGCCGACGTTCTGACCCGGCTCAGGGTCTCGAGCGCCACGAGGCCCGCCGCCGGGGCCCGAGCAGCCGGCTACCCGTCCCGCTGACCCCCGGCGTCGTCCTGCGCCGTCCACTCCGGCGCGGCGTAGGCCGCTCCGGGGACGCCGCCGACGCAGAGCACGCGCAGGCCCTCCGGGCCGCTCGTCAGCACCCGCGCCACGCCGGCGTCCACGCGGACGAGGTGCTCGGGGTCGAGGGGCAGCCGCAGGTCGCCCGCGACGACCGCGCCCGAGCCGCGCAGGGCGACGTACAGCTCCTGCTGGCCGGTGTCGGACTCGTCGTGGGACTTCGTCGCGTAGTCGGGCGGCAGGTCCATGATCTGCACGCCGAACGCGGTGATGCCCATCCCGGCGCGGACGAGCTTCGCGAAGCCGTCCCAGAGCTGGGGCAGGTCGTCGACGGCGCGCCCGGCGATCGGGGCTCCGGGAGCGCGGTCAGGTGGTGGCGTAGGCATCGGCGGGCCTCCTGGCTGGGGTCGAGGTCGTGAGGACGAGCAGGGCCGCGGCGCCGATCGCGAGCGGGACGGCGCCCGCGACGAGGAGCGCCGGCCGGGCGCCGACGGCGCCGATGAGGAGCCCGCCGGCGCCGAGCGCCCCGAGCTCGGCGGCGTTGCGCGCGGCGTTGTAGGCGGCGAAGGCCCGGCCGCGGGCGCTGTCGGGGACGCGCTCGTGGATGAGCGTGCGCAGCAGCACGTTCTTGACGCCGTGGGCCACGCCGCCGACCGCGAAGCCGAGGCAGGCGCCCACGAGGACGCCACCGACCGCGGCGCCGACGATGCCGGCGCCCTGCACCGCCACGCCGGCCAGGGCCGCGGCGGCGAGCATGCCACGCGGCACCCGCGGCGCGAGCCCGATCGCCCCGGCGACCATGCCCAGCATCCAGCAGGCCGTCACCACGCCGTAGGCGGCGTCGCCGGCGTGCAGGACGTCGCGCACGTAGAAGAGGTCGGCGGCGATGGAGATCGAGAAGAACGCCAGCGCCGCGACGGCGGCGGCCAGCGTGGCCCGCAGGACGGGGTCGGCGGTCAGGAAGGCGACGCCGTCGCGCAGCCGCCCGGCGTCCGCCGAGGACCGCGCCGCCGCCCGCGGGTGGCGGCGCGCGCGCAGCGCCCCCGCGGCGGCCGCGACCGCCACGAAGGTGGCGGCGTCGACCAGGAGCGCCGCCTCGACCAGGCCGAGGCCCGCGAGGAGGCCGCCCGCGAGCGGCCCCGCCGTCATGCCGGCGTAGCGCGCGGCCTCGACCAGACCGTTGGCGCGGACGAGGCGGTCCTCACCGGCGGCGGCGGGCACGAGCGCGAACTCCGCGGCCTGGGCGATGGCGACCCCGGTGCCCAGGAGCACCGTGAGCGCGAGCAGCGCGGCCGGCACGTCCGCGACGAGCGCCATGGCCGCGACGACGACCGCCTGCCCCAGCGACACGGTCCACAGCAGCCGGGCGCTCTCGACGCGATCGGCCAGCCGCCCGGCGAGTCCGCCCGCGGCGACCACCGGCCCGAAGAGCGCCAGGAAGAAGGAGGAGACCAGGAGCGGCGAGCCGGTGGTCGCCTCGAGGTGCAGCGCGACCGGGACCCACAGGAGCATGTCCCCGAAGGACGAGAGGCCCACCGCGCCGACGATGAGGCGGACATCGCGGGCGCGGAGGAGGGACATGCCGCCATCCTCGGTGGGCGTGCCGGCCGGCGGCGTGCGGCGAGCAGGTCGCGCGAGGTGCGGGCTCCGCGAGGTCGTCGCGCGTCGTGACGGCGCGTCGAGCGGCGTCGGTGCCCGGCGGATTCGGACCACGTGGGCGATACTGCACCCATCGCCGACGGAGGGAGCGAGAATGACGTCCCCCTACCACCGAGGGTCCCGGCGGCTCCAGGACCGCTTCGACACACGACGCCTGGCCGACCGCCTGGACGAGCGCTTCGTGCAGCGCGCGCGCATCGACCCCGGCGACCGGGCGTTCATCGAGCGGATGGACATGTTCTTCCTCGCGACGGCCGACGACGAGGGTCGTCCGCAGTGCTCGTACAAGGGTGGCGACCCCGGCTTCGTCCGCGTCCTCGACGAGCACACGGTCGCGTTCCCGAACTACGACGGCAACGGCATGTACCTGTCGGCGGGCAACCTGCTCGTCAACCCGCAGGTCGGCATGCTCTTCGTCGACTTCACCGCCGAGCGTCCGTCACGGCTCCGACTCAACGGCGTGGCGAGCATCGACGAGCGCGACGAGCTGGCCGCGATCTGGCCGGGTGCCCAGTTCGCGGTGCGGGTCACCGCGACGCAGGTGTTCCCGAACTGCCCTCGCTACCTCCACCGGATGGCGCTCGTCGAGCGCTCCCGGTTCGTGCCGCGTGAGGAGCGCCCCGTGCCCGTGCCCGAGTGGAAGCGCGCGGACTGGGCGTGCGACGTGCTGCCCGCTGACGATCCGGCACGACGGCGCAGCTGACGGCGCGCGGGTACGGTCCGCCCATGACCGTCGCGCTGTTCGCCGGGATTCGCGTCCGCGACCTCGCGGCCGCGCGCGCCTGGTACGAGCAGCTCCTGGGCGAGCCCTCGTTCTTCCCGAACGCGACCGAGGTCGTCTGGACCCTGGCCGACGATCGGTCGCTGTTCATCGAGGAGGATCCCCGCCGCGCCGGCGGCGCGCTGATCACGCTCTTCGTCGACGACCTCGACGCGGTCGTCTCGGAGATCGGCGCGCGCGGCCTGGAGCCGGCCGAGCGCGAGACGTACGCCAACGGCGTCCGCAAGGCGACGTACCGGGATGACGACGGCAACGAGATCGGGTTCGGGGGCGCGCCCCGGGAGGACTGAGGCCAGGGCCTCGCCGTCGTTAGGGTGGGCGCTTGGACGTTCCCCAGACCCGGTACGCCCGCAGCGGTGAGCTGAGGATCGCCTACCAGGTGGTGGGCGAGGGTCCGCTCGACGTCGTCCTCGTCCCGGCGTTCCTGTCGAACATCGAGATCGCCTGGGAGATGCCGGGGGTGGCCGGGTTCCTGCGCCGGCTCGCCGCGTTCGCGCGGCTGATCGCGTTCGACCGGCGCGGGACGGGGATGTCCGACGGCGTGGCCGGCGCCTCCCCGCTGGAGGAGCAGGTGGACGACGTGCGCGCGGTGATGGCGGCGGCCGCGTCCGCGCAGCCTGCCCTCCTCTCGGCCGCCGAGGGCTGTGGCCTCGCCGCCATGTTCGCGGCCTCGCACCCCGCCGCGGCGCGGGCGTTGGTGATGGTGTCGCCGCTGGCCCGGCTCGTGCGCGCGCCCGGCTACGAGTGGGCGCCCAGTCGCCAGGAGCGCGACGCGATGGTGGAGCGCGTCGTCGAGCACTGGGGGACCAGCTCGGGGGACCAGCCGTGGGCCATGTCGGCCGGCGCCGATCCCAGCGTTCTGGCAGCTCCTCGGGCGCTACCAGCGCCTGTCGATGAGCCCCGCGGCGGCCGCCGCGGGGCTCGCCGCGATCGGGGACCTGGACGTGCGGGAGCTGCTGCCGAGCATCCAGTGCCCGACCCTCGTCGTGCGCCGAGCGGAGGATCCGGACTTCGACGAACGGCACTCGCGGTACGTCGCCGAGCATGTCCCGGGCGCCGCGTACGTCGAGCTCCAGCCCGTCAGCTCCTGGCTGGGCCTCGACGACGAGCTCGCCGACGAGGTCCAGCAGTTCCTGACGGGCGCGAGGCCGCCGGTCGTCAGCGACCGCCTGCTCGCGACCGTGCTCTTCACCGACATCGCCGGGTCGACCACGCAGGCGGCGGAGCTCGGCGACCGCCGCTGGCGCGCGCTGCTGGAGCGCCACGACGGCCTCGTGCGGGAGGAGGTCGACCGCCAGCGCGGACGCTTGGTCAAGTCGCTCGGCGACGGGGCCCTCGCCGTGTTCGACGGTCCGAGCCGGGCCATCAGCAGCGCCACCGCGATCCGCGACCGGGTCCGCGATCTCGGCCTCGAGATCCGCGCCGGACTGCACACCGGCGAGTGTGAGCTGCTGGCCGGCGACGACGTCGGCGGCCTCGCGGTCCACATCGGTGCGCGCATCAGCGGCCTGGCCGGGCCGGGAGAGGTGCTCGTCAGCAGCACCGTCCACGACCTCATCGTCGGGTCCGGCCAGGCCCTGACCGACCGCGGCGAGCACGACCTCAAAGGCGTCCCCGGACCCTGGCGGATCTACGCGGTGGCGACCTAGGCCCTCACGCGCGCCTCTGGGGCGCCGACGGCGTCCAGCCGCCCGAGAGCCGTTCGCCGATCACGAGCCCGAAGCGCTCGAGCAGCTCGGGCACGGAGTCCGGCCGCATGTCCAGGCCGTAGCGCTCGTTGAGCTGCGTCAGCGCGTCGGGATCGGCCTCGAGCGCGCCACCGAGGCCGTCGAGCTCGCGGAAGAACTGCTCGAACCCGGCCGGCGAGATGATCTCGAGGATCCGGCAGGGCTCGTCGCCGGCGCTCCAGAACGTGTGCCACTGGTTGCGCGGCTTGAAGACCAGGTCGCCGGGGCCGGCCTCGACGACGTCGTCGCCCAGCAGCGCACCCATCCGCCCCTGGAGCACGTAGCTGTACTCGTCCTCGCGGGTGTGCCGGTGCAGCGGCGCGGCGAGCGCGCGCGCGGACATCGGGTGCTCGACCAGCGAGAACCGCTGGCCCGCGTCTGCCCCGTCGATCATGAAGCGGACGCCGATGCTGCCGAGGAAGCCCTCCTGGGCCTCGTCGGGGCCGATGATCCTGACGGCGGTGGCCTGCATGACAGCGTCCTTTCGCTAGACAGTTGTGTCGCGCGAAACCGTACCGGCCGTCCGCGGCAGCTGTCAATATGTTCATGCGACACACATGTCCGATCAAAAACGCACCTACCGCAAGTCGCGGCGCGCCGACCTCGAGGGCCAGACGCGCCTGCGGATCACCGAGAGCGCCGTCAGGCTGCACGAGGAGCTCGGTCCAGCCCGGACCTCGATCAGTGCCGTCGCCGAGCACGCCGGGGTGCGTCGCTCGACCGTGTACCGCCACTTCCCCGACGACGAGGCGCTGTTCGCCGCCTGCTCGTCGCACTTCCGCGCGGCGAACCCGCCGCCCGACCTCGGCACGTGGGCCGGGATCGAGGACCCGGCGGCGCGCACCGAGACGGCGCTGCGCGAGCTCTACGCGTTCTACGGACGGACCGAGCGGATGTACGCGAGCCTCCTGCGCGACGAGCCCCTCGTCCCGATCGTCCACCGCCGGCTCGGCGACTTCTACGGCTACCTCCGCGCGATCGAGGACAGCGTCATGGCCGGCCGCGGCCTGCGCGGGCACGCGTCCCGCCGGACGCGCGCGGCGCTCGGCCACGCGCTCGCGTTCCCGACCTGGCGCTCGCTGACCCGCGAGCAGGGACTCGGCGACGGCGAGGCGGTCACCCTGATGTCGGTGCTCGTGGAGGGCGCCGCCTCCGCCGGATGAGCACCGGGCGGGCAGCTGTCGCGGACGGCGCCGTGCGCCCCTCCGGTGGGACTCCACCTTCGCCGCGAGGAGCGCCGACCGCCAGGCCCGGGCTCCCTGTCGTCGAGGGCTGAGCTGGGTAGCCCGGAGGCATGCACGCCGAGGTCCGGGTGGACGCGGTCGAGCGCGCCGAGACGCGCAACGGCAAGACGCGCTGGGTCCTGCGCGACCAGCGCGGCACGGAGTACACGACGTTCCGCCCGCGCATCGGCGAGGAGGCGGAGCGCCACCGCGGCCATCGCGCGCGGATCGAGTACCACGAGGAGGACCGCAACGGCTTCCACAACGTCTACCTCGACGCGGTCGAACCGCTGGCCGACGGCGACGGCGACGAGGTCGCGCAGCCGTCCGCGGGAACGGGGCGCGCGGACCCCGACGAGGTGGCCTGGAACACCGCGGTCGAGGCGGCGCCGTGGCTGGTCGGCACGTCCGAGCCCAAGAAGGCGGTCCCGCCCGACGAGCTCTACGAGCGACTCGAGCCCTTCAAGCGCCGGGTCGCGGAGGACATCCGCGAGGACGAGGGCGACGCTTGAGCACGGCGAGCCTCGACGGCGACTGAGAGGTCCGCGCAGCGGTGAGGGCCCGCGGTCAGCGCCGCACCGGCCGCGAGGCAGCGCGGCGCCTCCGACCTCAGGATGACCTGGGGTCATCGGGTGGTCGGAGCGCGGATCCGACCGCGCGACGACGCGCGCCCGCCGCGGCGCTCCTAGCGTCGCCGCATGCACTCGACCAGCACGGCAGGGCTGCTGCGATCGCCGACGGAGGACGTCGCCGCGGCGCCGGCGACGGCACCGGCGGTGGACCTTCGCGACGTCCGCAAGGTCCACGGCCAGGGCGACGGGGCGGTCGTCGCGCTCGACGGCATCACCGTCGGGCTCTCGCCCGGGTCGTTCACCGCCATCATGGGGCCGTCGGGGTCGGGCAAGAGCACCTTCCTGCACGTGGCGGCCGGGCTGGACCGGCCCACCTCGGGCACCGTCGCGCTCGCCGGCACCGACCTGGCCGGGCTGAGCGAACGACGGCTGACGATCCTGCGCCGCGAGCGCGTCGGGTTCGTCTTCCAGGCCTTCAACCTGCTGCCCTCGCTCACGGTGACCCAGAACATCGGCCTGCCGCTGCGCCTGGACGGCCGCCGCCCGCGGCGCTCACAGGTGCGTGAGGCCGCGGCCAGGGTCGGGCTGGACGACCGCCTGCGCCACCGCCCCTCCGAGCTCTCCGGCGGCCAGCAGCAGCGGGTCGCGATCGCCCGCGCGCTCGTCACCGGCCCGGAGGTGGTGTTCGCCGACGAGCCCACCGGGGCGCTGGACACCCAGAGCGGGCGCGGCGTGCTCGCGCTCCTGCGCGACGTCGTCGACGCCGACGGCCACACGGTCGTGATGGTCACCCACGACCCCGCGGCGGCGGCGCACGCCGACCGCGTCATCCTCCTCGCCGACGGGCGGATCGCCGGGATGCTCGAGGCGCCCGGCGCCGACGAGGTCGCCGAGCGGCTCGCGCACCTGGGGAGCTGACCGTGCTGCGTCTCGCGCTCCTGAGCGCCCGCGGCCGCCTCGGCACCTTCACCGGCGCGCTGGTGGCGCTGACCGCGTCGTCCGCGCTCGTGATGGCCGGGGCCATGCCGCTCGAGGCGGCCCTGCGCAGCCATCCGCCCGTCGAGCGCTACGCCGCCGCCGCGGCGGCCGTGACGGGCCGGCAGACGGTCGGTGCGGAGCACGACGTGCCCTTGGGCGAGCGCGCCCGCGTGAGCTCCGCGCTCGCCGCTCGGCTGTCGGCGGTTCCCGGCGTCCGCGCCGCCATCGGCGACGTGTCGGCGCCGGCCCGCCTCGGCGGCCGCACCGCGGTGGCCCACGGATGGGGCAGCGCCGTATTGACGCCCTACGAGCTGACCGCCGGACGCCCCCCGGCCGCGCCCGGCGAGGTCGTCACCGGCTACCGCGCCGCGCTCGGCGCGCGCCTGCGCCTCGCGTCCAGCGAAGGCGCCCGCACCGTCACCGTGGTCGGCGTCGCCCGTCCGCGCCGCCCGGTCGGCGGGAGCACGGCGATCTTCCTCACCGACGCCGAGGCGACGCGGCTGGCGGGCCACCCGGGACGCGTCGACGCGGTCGGCGTGCTCGCCGGCCCCGGCTTCGACGCCGCGCGGCTGCGTGCCGTCGACCGCGGCGCGGTCGTCCTCACCGGCGACGCGCGCGGCCGGGCCGAGCACCCCGACCTCCAGGACGCGCGGACCACGCTGATCGCCGTCACCGCGTCGTTCGGGGGACTGGCGCTGTTCATCGCGATCTTCGTCGTGGCCAGCACGATGAGCCTGTCGATCCAGCAGCGCGAGCGGGAGATCGCGCTGCTGCGCGCGGTCGCCGCGACGCCCGGCCAGATCCGGCGCATGATCGCCTGGGAGGCCACGATCGTGGGCCTCGTGGGCTCCGCGGCGGGGATCTGGCCGGGCGCGGTGCTGGGCCGCGAGCTGGCCGACGGGCTCGTGCGCCACGGGATCGCTCCGCCGACCCTCGTCGTCAGCGCCGGCTGGCTGCCGATCGCGGCGGCCGTGGGTGGCGGAGTCCTGGCCGCCCTGCTCGCGGTGCTGGCGGCAGGACGCCGCGCCGCGCGAGTGCCACCGACCGATGCGCTGGCCGGCGCCGCGGTCGAGCCACGGCTCCTGGGCCCGGGCCGGGTGATCGGCGGCGTGCTCTCACTCGCCGGCGCCGTCCCGCTGTTCGCCGTCTCGGCGACGACCGCCAGCCCGGAGACCGCCGCGGCGACCTCCGAGATGACGGCGCTCTTCCTCGTGCTGGCGGTCGGCTTCCTGGGACCGATCGTGGCGCGCTCGGCGGCCGCGCTCCTGGGGCCGCCCCTGGCCGGCCTGTCGCCGGTCGGCGGCTTCCTGGCGTCCGCGAACCTCCGCACCGCCACGCGCCGCTTCTCGTCGGCCAGCACGCCGCTCGTGCTCACGGTCGCCATGAGCTGCACCCTGCTCTTCAGCGCGACCACCACCGACCACGCCGTCACCCAGGAGCGCCGGGCGGGTCTCGCGGGCGACCTCGCCATCACGGGCCCCGGCGGCGTCCCGCCGGCCGCGCTGGCCGACACGCGCGCCGTCCCCGGCGTGCGCTCCGCGGTCGCGCTGACGCCGACCACGCTCGGCCCGAGCCTCGGGGCGTCCGACGACACCGTCTCCGCCGCGATCCTCGGCGGGGGGCAGGGCGGCGGGTTCGACGCCGGGGTGACCGACGGCTCGCTCGCGGACCTGCACGGGGACGCGATCGCGCTCGGGCGCCACCGCGCCGACGTCGCGCACGCCGAGGTCGGCGACCGCGTCGCGGTCATGCTCGGCGACGGCACCCGTGCCCACGCCACCGTCGTGGCGATCTACACGCGCGCCCTCGCGTTCGGCGACGCCCTCCTCGCTCCGGAGCTCGCGGCGGGCCACCGGACCGACGAGCTGCTGGGAACGATCCTCGTGGAGACGGCCGACCCGGCCGCCGTCACGCGGCGGCTGCGGGCGCTGGCTCGCCGATATCCCGGACTCGTGGTGCGCGACCGCGCCTCGCTGGCGACCGCGAGCGACGCCGAGCGCGAGGCCAACCGCTGGCTCGGCCCGCTCTTCGTCGCGATCATCTTCGCCTTCACCTCGATCGCCGTGGTGAACACGCTGACGATGATCGCCCTGCAGCGCGGCCGCGAGCTGGCGCTCCTGCGACTCGTCGGCGGGACCCCGGGGCAGGTGCGGTCGATGGCACGCTGGGAAGCTGGCCTGGTCGTGACGATCGGGCTGGGCCTCGGCCTGGTGATCGCGGCCGCGGCGCTGCTGCCGCTCAGCCATGCGCTGACGGGGAGCCTCCGGCCGCACGTGCCGGCGGGACAGCTCGCGGCGATCCTCGGCGTGTCGGCGCTGCTCGCCCTGCTGGCGCTGGCATTGCCGACGCGACGGGCGCTGCGCTCGCGGCCGGTCGAGGCACTCGGGGTCGGGGAGTAGCCGGCGCCGGTCAGATCTGGCACACGGCGATCGCCGGTGCGTCGCGGCGGGCCTTGTCGGTCGCGGTGCCGAGGGTGCCCAGCGGCGTGTACGACAGCCGATCGGCGTCGAGGTCGAGCGCGCCGGCGTCGCCTGGCTGCAACCGCTCGACGAGGTCCTTCGAGACGAGCGTGCGGCCGCCCGTGGCGCAGGCCTCGATGCGGGCGGTCTCGTTGACCTGGTCGCCGAGCGCGGTCACCTCCGTGCGCGCGCTGGTCGCGATCTGGCCGACGTAGAGGTTGGCCGCCCAGTGCAGGCCGAACCGCAGGACGACGTCCTCGGGGCGCAGGTCGCACCTGTCGGCGACGGCGGGCAGGGCGTCCCGCATCGCGCGAGCCGCCGTGATGCAGGCGCGGGCCGCCGCGGACTCCGAGCCCGCGGCCTCGGCGAGGAAGAACGCGACGACGCCGTCACCGGCGTGGGTCCCGGCGAGCCCGCCGGCATCGACGACGCTCTGGTCCGCTGCGCGCGCGAGCCGACGCACGAGCGTGAAGTAGCCGGCGGTCGAGAGCCGGCGGGCGAGGTCCGACGAGGACTCGAGGTCCGCGAACAGCACGGCCGCGGGACGCCGCCCCGGCGTCACGACGCGCTCCATGCGCGCGAAGTGCCGCGCGTCCCACATCGACGTCAGCCGCGCGAGGACCGACATGCCCACGGCCGGCTTGTTGAGGAGCGCCGTCCCCACGACCTCGCCCGCGTCGTCGCGCAGGCGCACCATGCTCATCTGGACGTCGACACCCGCGCCCGCGGCCGTGTAGATCCCCCGGAACGCCAACGTGCACGCCGGCGGGGGCTCGACGGGCGCGAGCTCGTCCGCGAGGTCCTGGAGCCGCGGATCCAGGCGCCCGCGCAGCGCCTCACGACCGCCCGGGGTGTCGGCGAGGACCCACGGTCCGTACGCGGTGACCGCCCGGCGCACGATCTCGAGCGGGAACTGGCCGCCGCGCCATCCCGTCATCACGCGCACCCGCTCGGCTCCGAAGAAGTGCGCGCCGAGCGGATAGGGGGCGAGCCCGACCCGTCCGCCGAACATCCAGCGCGCTTCGTCGGTGAGGAAGGCACCGCGCCACTCGCGGTCGACGACCTCCCCCCAGTGGCCGCCGTCGTTGAGCGCCCGGGCGACGGACGCGAGCACCGGATCGTCCGGCAGGGGGCACGTCTCGTCCTCCACCAGGCGCATCGGCCGAGCCTACCTCCGGGCGCGCGGTCAACCTCGATGTCCGTCGCGCCCTCAGGCGACCCGGGCGAGCTCCGGGCGCGCGAGTCGCTCCGCCAGCTCCCGGGCCTCGGCGTGAGCGATCCGGCGAGCGCCGTCGGCGTCGGCCGTGACGAGCGTCGGCTGGAAGCGGATCTCCGACACGTCCTCGATCCCGGCCCATCGCAGCCAGTCGTTGAAGTACGTGCGGTGGAAGTCCTGCCCGAACGGGAGCGGGGCGCCCGGGTAGTAGACGGCGCTCGTGTAGACGACGACGGCGCGCTTGCCCTCCAGCAGTCCGGAGTAGCCCGTCCCCGGGTCGAACCCGAAGACCATCCCCGGCTGGCTGATGGTGTCGATGAGGTGCTTGAGCACCCAGGGCACGCCGTGGTTCCACATCGGCACGGTGAACAGGTACTCGTCGGCGGCGTCGAAGCGCTCGAAGACCGACCGGACCTCGGCCCAGGCATCGCCCTCCTCGCCGGAGGGCTCCTGGCCGGCGAAGACGCTCATCTTGGCGGCGACCCCCTTCCCGGCGAAGACCGGCAGCGGCTCCGTCCACAGGTCGAGGAGCTCGACGGCGACGTCCGGGGAGCGGCGGAGGAAGGCCCGCAGGTACTCGTCGGCGATGGCTCGCGACTCCGAGCGCTCGCCCCGAGGCGAGGAGTTGACGTACAGCAGCTTGCGCATCTCGGGCTTCTTCCGGTCGGGGTCGTGGTGCCTCCCCAGCGTGCGGCGTCCGGCCTCCGGCGTCCAAGACCCGTTGCCTCTGGCACCAGACGCCACGGGTCTCGGAACCCGCGGCCGCTCAGCCGGCCGCGACCGGGGCGCCGCCATCGCGGAGGCGCCGGGCGACGTCGAGCACCGTCGTCAGGGCTCCCGACCGGGCCCCGCGTCGCCACAGCACGTCGAAGGGCAGCGTCACGGGCGGCTCGATGGCTACGAACGCGGAGCCGCCGAGCTCGGGCGCGAAGGCCGTGCGGGGGTAGACGACGACCCCGAGGCCCTCGCGGATCGCCTGGACGCCGAGGTCCGGGTAGGGGTCGGCGACGGTCCGCGGCTCGAACCCGGCCGCGCGGCACAGCGCGAGCACCGTCGACGTGTAGCCGGGGGAGTCCGGCCCGCCGGCGACGATGAGCGTCTCCGTCCGCAGGTCGGACAGCGCGACGCGCTCGCGCCCCGCGAGCGGATGGCCGGCGTCGACGTGGACCACCGCCGGCTCGTCGCGCAGGCGCTCGCGCTCCAGCGCGTCGTCGGGTGGCGCGCAGAACCCGACCGCGAGGTCCAGGCGCCCCGCGCGCAGCTCCCGCAGCAGCACGCCGGTCGTCTCCTCGCGCGGGTAGAGCATCACGCCGGGTGCCTGGGAGGCACAGGCGGCGAGCAGCTCCGGCCCGAGGCCGAACCGCGCCGGGGGCGCCAGGCCGAGCGCCAGGCGTCCGACGGGCGCGCGCTCGACCTCGCGCACCGCGGCGAAGACGCGTTCGGTCTCGGCCAGCAGCTCCACGCCCCGTTCGGCCAGCAGCCGCCCGGCGGCGGTGAGCTTGACCTCGCGGCTCGTGCGCTCGAACAGCTCGACGCCGAGCTGGTCCTCCATCTGGCGGATCGCGGCGCTGAGGGGCGGCTGCGCCATGTGCAGCCGCTCCGCGGCGCGCGTGAAGTTCAGCTCCTCGGCGACGGCCAGGAAGTAGCGCAGCTGGCGGAGGTCGGGCGTCACCGTTGACGCTCCGGGGTGGCGCGTCGCGTCGCTCATGGTCTCCCCCGGTATACGCTCGCGCCCATGGCCCAGACCGTCGCCGATACGACCGCGGCGGTCCAGCCGGTCGTGGACGCCGTGGACGCGCCGATGCGCATCGGCTTCGGCGTGGTGCGCGACGCGAACCCGCCGGCCTCCGCGTGAGGCCGATGGCGGACGTCGAGGTGCGCGACGTGGCGCCCGGCCTGTGGCTGTGGCGCCAGCCCCACCCCGACTGGGAGGAGGGCGCCGACTGGGAGCCGCAGGTCGCGTCGTTCGCGGTGCGGTCGCGAGGGGTGTCGATCGTGCTCGACCCGCTGGCGCCGCCGCCGAGCGCCCGCGACGTCTGGGAGCGCCTGGACGCGCTCGCCCCCGGCGCCGTCGTCGTCCTCAAGCCCGACCACGTCCGCGACGTCGACCTCTTCGTCCGGTGGTACGGCGCCGACGCCTACGGACCGCAGCTCTTCTGGCGCGGCGACGTGCCGCGCACCGAGCTGCGGCCGGTGCAGCCGGGCGACGTGCTGCCCGGCGGGCTCCTGGCGCTCCACGACGGGCGCGGCGTCGCGGAGACGCCCGTGCACCTCCCCGAGCAGCGCGCGCTCGTGTTCGCCGACGCGCTGACCGCGCCCGACGGCGTCCTGCGCGTGTGGGCGACGCCGTGGCACGAGGAGCGCACCCTGCCGGCCCTGCGCGCCCTGCTCGCACTCGACTTCGAGCACGTCCTCGTCTCCCACGGCGAGCCCGTCCACGACCGCGGCGAGTTCGTGGCCGCGCTGGACCGCGAGCCGTGGTCGGACTGGGACGGGGCCTGAGCGGCGGCGAGGCCCAGCGATGCAGGTGCGCGTCGCCCGGCACACCGACCGCCTGGACGAGGTCGTCGCGTTCTACCGCGACGGCCTGGGCCTCACCGAGGTGGGCGGCTTCCGCGATCACGACGGCTACGACGGCGTGTTCCTCGAGGTGCCCGGCACCGGGACCCACCTCGAGCTGACGGCCGGCGGCGGGCACGACGCCCCGGAGCCGCACCCCGAGACGCTGCTCGTGCTCTACCTCGGCGACGACGCGGCGGTGCGCAGGGTCGCGGCGCGCCTCGGCGCCGACCCGATCGCCCCCGCCAACCCGTACTGGGCGCAGCACGGCCTGACGTTCGCCGACCCAGACGGCTTCCGCGTCGTCCTGGTCCCCGGGCGCTGGGAGGACTAGGCGGCGGCCTCCACGAACCGCGCCTCCACGCCACGACGTCGCGTCGGCGGCGTCGCCCGCCCCGCTAGTGCAGCGAGGGCGCGTACGAGACGCCGACGATCGCGCCGTCGGCGGTCTGGACGCGCGCGACCGTCTGGCCCCAGGGCTCCGTCTTCGTGGGGTGCAGCAGGTCGTGCCCGGCCGCGACGAGCTCGCGCTCGGCGGCGGCCACCGCGGCCGCGTCGCGCACCTCGAACTCCACCGAGGCCTGCGGGACGGCCCGGCCGGCCGGCCAGTCGGCGGTGCCGAAGCACGCCTCGGCCGCCTGGCTCAGCGGCCAGACACCGAAGTGCTTGGCCCCCTCGACCGCCTCCGAGTGGAAGTACGCGCCCGAGGCGTCCGGCTGCAGCGGCAGCCCGAGGGCGTCGACGAAGAGCCGCCGGCTCGCGGGCGGATCGGCGGTGATGACGCTCATGCTGGCGATGAACAGGATCTCCATGCCCACCATCATCCACCGGCGCGGCTCGGCGCTGCGGGCGCGCTCAGCCGCTGACGCGGTCGAGGTGCTGCAGGAGGTCGTGCGCGGCGAGCTCGACCTCCTTGTGCCGCCACTCGGCGGCCCGGTAGAGGCAGGCGATGAGGCCCATGCGATGGACCCGGCGGAAGTCCCCGTGGGCGAACGCGTAGCGGGCCTTCGTCCCGTCGCGGGCGCCCTCGGTGAGGGCGAGGAACCAGCCCGCGTAGTCCTCCCAGCCGTGGTGCTCGAGGTACGCGTTCTCCTGCTCGGCCCGCGGCTGGGCGTCGCCCCAGTCGCTGCGGAGCACGTACTGCCGCGCATCGATGAGCTCCCGCGCGCGCGCCACGCCGCGCTCGTTGACCACGTACGACGCCACGTCGGGGATCCTAAGGGGCGAGCTCGAGCCGCCAGTCGTTGCACCGCAGCTCGTGGCCCGGCGGGTACTCGACGGTGACCTCGCCGAGCAGCGCGAAGCCGGCCTTGGCGCAGACGGCGTTCGACGCCGCGTTCTCGACCGACGGGAAGGCGTGCAGCGCGCGGTGCTCCCCCGACCCCCGCACGAGGTCGACGAGCGCGGCGGTCGCCCGGGTCGCCACGCCCCGGCCCTGCGCGGCGGGCAGCACGGACCAGCCGACCTCGCCGATCGGCTCGTCGCGCCACGTCCGCGCCCACGCGCCGACCCACCCCACGCCGTCCCCCGTGGCCGTGTCGACGACCTTGAACGACCCGGAGCCGGGCGCCACGTAGCGCGCCTGGCGCTCGGCGACCTTCTCCGGCGGCTCGGCGCCGCCGAGGTGCCCCATCATCACCGGGTCCCCGACGAGCCGCCGCAGCAGCGGCAGGTCGTCCTCGCCCCACGGCTCCAGGCGCACGTCCATCGCCGGGAGCGTGGCAGCCTGCGGCCGATGACGACCCTTGCCCGTCGGCGCGCTGCGGCCGCGCGCGCCCGTCAGTGCCCATCCCGCCACCGCGCACGTGCCCGCTGATCACCCGATGGGGACGACCTCCGCGTCGTAGACCTCCTGCGCCGGCCGGGCCATGACCCGCTCGGCCATCTCGAGCTTGAGCGCGTCGAGGCGGCGCTCCTGCGCGGCGTCGCGCCCCTCCGTGCGCGCGAGGTCGATGAACTCGTCCGTCACGTAGCCCTCGCGCAGGTCGAGCGCCACGCACCGGTCGCGGTGCCCGAGCCGGAAGACGAAGCGCTCGCGTGCCCGCCCGCGCTCCGGCCGGGCGAGCGCCGGGTCGACCGCGTACCGCCCGTCGGTGACCGCGCGGGTGACCGCCTCGAAGGCGTCGCGCGCGCCCGGCCCGCCGAAGGCCGTCCGCACGGTGAGCTCGCGGCGCTCGCACCAGCCCCGCGGCTCGAGGAGCGGGAGCCCCCGCTCGAGCACCTTGAAGGCGTGGGCCACGCCGCCCGGCGAGCCCGGGCCGTGGTAGCGCAGGACGTCCTCGAAGGAGAACGCCAGGCGCCGTCCGCGCTCGACGACGACGAGCTCGCCGGTCATCGCCCCAGCGTCGCACCCCCGGTACGGTCGCCGCATGCCTTCTGTGCTGGTGACCGGATCCGCGCGCGGGATCGGGCGGGCCGCGGTCCTGCGCCTCGCCGGGGCGGGCTGGGACGTCGTCGCGGGCGTCCGCCGCGCGGCCGACGGTGACGCGCTCGCAGCGGCGGCCGGCCCCGCCGCCGGCCGAATCACCCCCGTGGAGCTCGACGTCACCGACGCGAGGCAGGCCGCGGCGCTGGACGACGCCCTCCCGCAGCGGCTGGACGCCGTGGTGAACAACGCGGGCATCGTGGTGTCGGGGCCGATCGAGGCCGTGTCGCCCGACGAGCTGCGCCGCCAGTTCGACGTCAACGTCGTCGGGCAGGTCGCCGTCACGCAGGCCGTGCTGCCGCGGCTGCGGTCGTCGCGCGGGCGCGTGGTCTTCCTCTCGTCGCTCAGCGGCCGCGTCAGCACGCCGATGACCGGCGCCTACTCGGCGTCGAAGTTCGCGCTCGAAGCCGTCGCGGACGCGCTGCGCATGGAGCTGCGCCCGTGGGGCGTGCGCGTCGTGCTCGTCGAGCCCGCGCAGACGGACACGGACGTGTGGCGCGAGGCGGACGGTGCGCTCGAGGACGCGGCGGGCGCGATGTCGCCCGCCCACCGCGAGCTCTACGCCGGCCACATCGACGGCGCCCGCACGAAGATGATCCCCCGCTCGCAGCGCATGGCCTCCCCCGTCGACGGCGTCGCGGCGACCATCGAGCGGGCGCTGACGGCGCGCCGCCCGAAGGCGCGCTACGTCGTCGGCGCCGGCCCGCGGGCGCAGGCGGCGGTCGCCGCGCTCGCGCCGACCCCCGCCCTGGACGCGCTGCTGAGGACGGCGAGCGGCGTGCCGCGCCGCCCGTGATCGCCGGCTCGCCGGCCGCCCCCGCCGCGGGACCGATGAGTTCCGCCGGAGGGGTCGGTCTGAACGTTCACCCGGACCGAGGAGGACGACGATGGGCAGGATCGTGGTGACCGAGTTCGTGTCCCTCGACGGCGTCATGGAGGCGCCCGGGGGCGGCGAGGGCTTCCGGCACGACGGCTGGAGCTTCGAGATCGACCGCGGGGCCGAGGGCGACGCGTTCAAGATGGAGGAGACCCGTGACAGCGCGGCGCTGCTGCTCGGCCGCCGCACCTACGAGGGCTTCGCCAAGGCGTGGCCGTCGATGCAGGGCGAGTTCGCCGACAAGTTCAACTCCATGCCGAAGTACGTCGTGTCCTCGACGCTCACGGATCCCGAGTGGACGAACACGACGGTCCTCGAGGGCGACGTGGCGGAGTCGGTCCCGGCGCTGAAGGACCGCGTCGACGGCGACATCGTGGTCCACGGGAGCGCCCAGCTCGCCCAGGCCCTCGTCGAGCAGGACCTCGTCGACGAGCTGCGGCTCATGGTCTTCCCGGTCGTCCTCGGGACCGGCAAGCGGCTCTTCGGCGAGGCGAGCGACAAGAAGCCGCTGCGGCTCGCCCGGTCCACGACGGTCGGGGACGGGGTCGCGATCCTGGTCTACGAGCGGGCGCCGAGCTCGGCCTGAGCCACGCCGCCGGCGAGCCGGGTGCGATGATCGCCGCCGTCGCCGGACAGGAGGCGGGATGTCGACGGAGGCTGCGATCACCGTGGAGGACCTCCGGGTCGTGCGCGGGGGGCGGGACGTGCTGCACGGGATCTCGACGTCGGTCCGGCGCGGGAGCGTCACCGGCCTGCTCGGCCCGAGCGGGTGCGGCAAGACGACGCTCATGCGCGCGATCGTCGGGGTGCAGGTCGTCGCGTCGGGCGCGGTGACGGTGCTGGGGCGCCCCGCCGGCGCCGTCGACCTGCGCTCGCGCATCGGGTACGTGACGCAGGCGCCGTCGATCTACCTCGACCTCAGCATCGAGGAGAACCTCCGCTACTTCGCCGCGATCCTCGGCGCCGGCCCCGACCGGATCGCGGGAGCGATCGACACGGTCGGCCTGCGCGGCCGCGAGCGCCGGCCGGCGGGATCGCTCTCCGGCGGCGAGCGCTCGCGCGTCTCCCTGGCCTCGGCGCTGCTCGGCGACCCGGAGGTGCTCGTGCTCGACGAGCCGACCGTCGGCCTGGACCCGGTCCTGCGCCGCGACCTGTGGCGCACGTTCCACCGGCTCGCGAGGAGGGGGACGACCCTCCTGGTCTCGAGCCACGTCATGGACGAGGCCGCGGCGTGCGACGAGCTCGTCCTCATGCGCGACGGCGCCGTGCTGCGACCACAGCACGCCCGGCGCGCTGCGCCGACGGACCGGCGAGCAGGACCTCGGCGCCGCCTTCCTGGCCGTCATCGAGGCGGCCGAGCGGCAGGCGCGTGCGTGAGCGCCGCGGCGACCCTCGCGACCGCCCGGCGCGTGCTCGCGCAGATCCGCGGCGACCCGCGCACGATCGCGCTGCTGCTCCTCGTGCCGCCCGCCCTGCTGGTGCTGCTGTCGTTCCTGTTCGAGCACCAGGAGGCGACCTTCCAGCGGCTCGGGCCGCCGCTGTGCGGGCTCTTCCCGTTCATCGTGATGTTCCTCGTCACGTCGATCGCCATGCTGCGCGAGCGGACCACCGGGACCCTCGAGCGGCTGATGACGCTCCCCCTGGGCAAGGCCGACCTCCTGGCGGGGTACGGGCTCGCCTTCGGTGCGCTGGCGACGCTGCAGGCGATCGTGATCTGCGGCGTCGGCTTCCTCGTCCTCGGGCTGGACTCCCCGCACGGCGCCTGGCTGGTCGGCGCGCTCTCGGTCCTCAACGCGCTGCTGGGCATGGCGCTGGGCCTGTTCGCGAGCGCGTTCGCCCAGACGGAGTTCCAGGCCGTGCAGTTCATGCCGGCCTTCGTGCTGCCCCAGCTGCTGCTGTGCGGCCTGTTCGTCCCGCGCGACGAGATGGCCGGCTGGCTCGAGGCGATCTCGTACGCGGTGCCGCTGACCTACGCCTTCGACGCGCTCGCGCGCGCGACGAGCCCCGCGCCGCCGGGCGGCGCCCTGGTCGCGGACGTCGCCGTCGTCGTGGCCGTCACGGTCGCCGCGCTCGGCCTCGGCGCGCTGACGCTGCGGCGCCGCACGCCCTGAGCTTCGGGCGCTACTCGCCGCCCAGGACCTGCTGGGCGATCGTCGCCTGGTCGAAGTAGACGCGCTCGCAGACGATGCGCTCGCCGCCCGGCTCGAAGAGGAACAGCGCGCACATGCGGCACCGGAAGCTGCGGCCGGTCGGCGCGATCCCGCGCAGCTCCCCGCGCATCGTCCCGAGCAGGTCGAACTCGGCGATCACGGCGTCCTGCGCCTGGTGGAGCACCACCGCCTCGTTGCGCTGATCCGGGAACGCCGCCCGCGACGTGCGGTAGTACTCGGCGACCTCGTCGGGCCCATCGTGCACGTCGCCCGTCGCCATGATCTCGTAGCGCGGGTGGTCGAACGTCCCGAGGGTGTCGTCGAAGCGGTGCTCGTTCTCGGACTGCATGTGCTCGCGGACGAGCTCGAGACGGCGTTCCTGCAGGCGTGACGCGACCTCGGACATCGTGCTCCTCCCGGGGGGTGGGTGACGGCCCGGACGATACGGCGGTCGTCACGCCGCGAGCCGCGCGCGCGCCGCGTCGGCCAGCGCCGCGACGAACGGGGCCACGAGCGGGTGGCGCCCGCGGGCCGGCGACACGACGTAGACCGCGCGCCGGGGCGCGCCCTCCACCGGGATCGGGACGACCCCGGGGAGCAGGCCGGCCATGAGCTTCGGCGTCAGCGTGACCGCCAGGCCCGCCGCCACGAGGCCGCCGATGGCGAGCGGGTCGGAGGTCACGTAGGCGATGTCGGGCTCGAATCCCGCGCCCCGGCACGCCCGCGCGACCAGGCCCTCGCGGGAGGGAGCCGTCCACGGCTCGCCCGCGAGGTCGCCCAGCGCGAGGCGCCGGCGCCGGGCCAGCCGGTGCGCCGTGGGCACGCCGGCCACGAGCGGCTCGGCGAAGAGGTCGTCGCGGCGCAGGCCCCCGAGGTCGCGCGGCGCCCGCGTGGCGTCCTCGAAGACGACGGCGGCGTGGAGGTCGCCGCCGCGCACCGCGGCGACGAGGCCCTCGTTCGTCGCCTCGGACACGTCGGACTCCAGCGCGGGCGTGGTCGCGCGCAGCGCCGCCACCGCCCCGGGGACGAGGGTGGCCAGGGCGGACGGGAAGGCGCCGAGGCGCAGGCGGCGGCGTTCGTCGCCGGCCACCTCGGCCAGCTGGGTCGTGGCCAGCGCCAGGCGCTCGGCGATCGCGTCGGCGTGCTCGAGGAGCAGCGCTCCGGCGTCGGTGGGGGCCGGTCCACCCGGGCCCCGGACGAGCAGCGGCGTGCCGACGGCGCGTTCGAGCGCCGCGACCTGCTGGGAGACGGCGGGCTGGGTCAGGGCGAGCGCCTCGGCCGCGCGCGAGAACGAGGCGTGGTGCGCGACCTCGCGGAAGGTGAGCAGCCGTCGAGGATCGACCATTCGCGCAGCTTATGCGATTGCAGATTGATGAGTTGTGATGATGCATCTCCCCGGGCATCGTGGAGACATGCTCCCGATCGCCGCCCTCTACGCCCACGACCTGACCCGCCGCGCCGTCGACGGCGCCGGCCCCGTCGACCCCCGCCTCGCCCACGCCCGCCGCGCCGCCCACCCGCGGCGCGGGGACGGGGCGCGGCCTGAGGGGTCCCACCCCCGCAGCTGAGGCCCAGCCGGGACCACCCGGCACCATCCGCCCGATGTGCGCGAGGCCGGGCAGGCGGAGCATGTGCCCATGCCCATGACCGACCTGCCCAGCATCGCCATCCGGGCCGCCCGCCGAGAGGACGAGGCGGTCCTGGTGCGGCTCGCCGCGCTCGACGCGGCCACGCCGTTCCCCCGCCCCGCCCTCGTGGCCACGCTCGACGGGGTCCCGGCCGCGGCCGTGTCCCTCGTCGACGGCCGCGCCGTGGCGGACCCGTTCCTCCCTTCCGCGGAGGCCGTCGCGCTCCTGCGCCACCGCGCCGCCGCCGTCGCCACGCCGGCCCGGCGCCGGCACCGCAAGGCCCCGCGCCTGCGCCCGCGCACCGCGATCTAGCCGACCTCCCGAGCACCAACCCCCACATCAGATCCGAAAGGCCACCCATGCTCCCGATCGCCGCCCTCCACGCCCAGCAGTCGACCCGCCGCGCCCTCCGCGGCGCGGGCCCCGTCCCGACGGGCGTCGCACGCGCCCGACGCGCGCTCGCCGCCCGGTAAGGGGTCGGGCGACCCGACTAAGGGGTCGGGTCGCCCGATCCGCTCCGTCCGCCCGATGTGGGCGGGCGCCACCGGCGGGACGATGCCCTCAGTGCCTCTCCCTCCCTCCCCGACCTCTCCCTCCCCCTCCCCCACGACCGAAGGACGCGCAGAACCATGGTCCACAACCTCCAGTCCCAGCTCGGCAGCACCCTCACCCACGACGCCACCGACCGAGGCCGACGCCATCGCGCGCGATACTCCCTCCGTGGCGACGCGCGTGACCAGCACTCGGCTCGTCGGGCGCTCCGGCGAGGTGGCGCAGCTCGAGGGAGCGCTCGCTGACGCCGCTGCCGCGCGCCCGTCGCTCGCCTTCGTGGCGGGGGAGTCGGGCGTCGGCAAGAGCCGGCTCGTCGCCGAGCTCGAGGATCGCGCGCGCACCCTCGGCGCGCACGTCCTGCACGGCGAGACGATCGAGCTCGGCGAGGGCGAGCTGCCCTACGGGCCGCTCGTCGGCGCCCTGCGCGCGCTGGCCCGCGACGGGGCCGACGTCCTCGACGACCTCGGCCCGGGCGTCCGCGCCGAGCTCGCCCGCCTGCTGCCCGCCATCGGCCCCGGGGAGGATCCCTCCCTCCTCGGGGCCGATCCATCGCGCGCCCAGGCCAGGCTGTTCGAGGCGCTGCTCGAGCTCCTCGCGCGCCTGGGCGAGGACGAGCCCGTCGTCCTGGTCCTGGAGGACCTCCACTGGGCCGATCCCTCCACCCGCGCCTTCGTGGCCTTCCTGGCCCGCAACCTCTGCCGGGAGCGCGTCCTCGTCATCGCGACGTACCGCGTCGACGAGCTCCACCGCCGCCACCCGCTGCGCCCGCTGCTGGCCGAGCTCGAGCGCGACTCGCACGTCGCCCGCCTCGAGCTGCCGCCGCTGACGCACGACGAGGTCGCCTCCGCCCTGGAGGACATCCTGGGCGAGCCGCCCTCGCCCGCGCTCGTCGACCGCCTGTTCGCCCGCACCGAGGGCAACCCGCTCTTCCTGGAGGAGGTCCTGGCGGCGGGGACCGACGGCCGCGGGACGCTCCCGGCCACGCTCCGCGACGCGCTCATGGTGCGCACCGACCGCCTGGGCGAGGACGCCCAGGAGGTCCTGCGCGTCCTGGCCGTGGCCGAGCGCGCCGACCACGCGCTGCTCGCCGAGACCAGCGGGCTCGACGCCCCCGCGCTGCGCGCCGCGCTGCGCGACGCCGTGGCCAGCCACCTCATCGTCGCCGGCGCCGACGGCCGGCACGCCTTCCGCCACGCGCTCCTGCGCGAGGTCGTCGTCGACGACCTGCTCCCGGGGGAGCGCGAAGGGCTGCACCTCGCCCTCGCGCGCGCGCTGGAGGCCCGCGCCGAGGGCGCGCAGGTCGCGGCGGGCATCGCCTTCCACTACAGCGCGGCCGGCGACCGCCCCGCCGCCCTCGCCGCGAGCGTCCGCGCGGCGCAGGCGGCGCGCGCCGTCCACGCCCACGGCGAGGAGGCGACGCTGCTCGAGCGCGTCCTCGAGCTGTGGGACCACGTCCCCGAGGCCTCCGAGCTCGTCGGCACCGACCGCGTCGGCCTGCTGACGCGGGCCGCCGAGGCCCACGGCTTCGCCGCCGAGCACGCGCGCGCCGAGGCGCTCGGCCGCGCGGCGCTCGAGGAGCTCGACGAGACGCACGACCCGGTGCGCGTCGCCGGGCTGCTCGAGCACCTCGCCCGCTGGCAGTGGCGCCAGGGCCGCAGCGACGACGCGCTGGCCACGGCGCAGCGCGGGCTCGACCTCGTCGCGGAGGGCGAGCCCACGTGCGAGCGCGCGCGGCTGCTGAGCTGGTGGGCGAAGACCCGCATGCTCCAGGGCCGCTACCGCGAGGCGGCGGCCGCCGGCCGCGAGGCGCTGGACGTCTCCGAGGCCGTCGACGACCTCCCGGCCGCGACGAACGCGCGCAACGCCCTCGGCGTCGCGCTCATCCACCAGGGCCTCGTCGAGGAGGGCTCGGGCATCCTGCGCGAGGCCATGCGCACGTCGCGGGGCGCCGACCGCCCGACCGACGTGAGCATGTCGGCGGTCAACCTCGCCGACGCGCTGCAGCTCGCCGGGCGCCTCGAGGAGGCGCGCGGCGTGGTGGCGGAGATCACCACCGAGGCCGAGCGCGGAGGCCAGCTCTCCGACTACCTGCGGCTGACCGTCGTCGAGCTCGCCATCGAGGCCGGTGACTGGGCGCAGGCCGACGCGTGGATGCCCACGCGCGAGCGGCGCGACCTCAGCCTCGAGGTCGCGAACCTCGAGATGCGCCGCGCCGAGCTCGCGCTCGGGCGCGGCCAGCACGCCGCGGCGGCCGCCGGCCTCGAGCGCATCGCCGACCTCGTGGCCGACTCCGGCGAGGCGCAGTTCCACGGCGTGTTCGGGGTGCTGCTCGCCGAGCTGCGCCGGCGCGGCGGCGACCTCGACGGCGCACGTGCCGCGATCGACGAGGCGCTGGACCGGATCGAGTTCTGCACCGAGGACGCGATGCGCCTGGCGCGGGTCGCCGCGGTCGGCGTCGTCGTCGAGGCCGACCGGGCGCAGCGCGGGCGCGACCTGGGCGACGCCGAGGAGACCCGGCGCGCGCTGCTCGACGTCCAGGACTACCTGCTGCGCGTCGAGGCGGCGGCCGCCGAGGGACGACCGCTCGAGTCGGCCTGGCTCGCCGACGCGCAGGCGAGCGCGGCGCGCGCCCGCGGCGAGGACGATCCCGCGCTGTGGAACGCGGCCGCGGCGGGCTGGGAGGCGCTCGGGCGCTGCGTCCCGGCCCTCACCGCACGCTGGCGGCAGGCCGAGGCGCTCGTCGTGCGCGACGACCGCGAGGCCGCGGGCCGCGTCGCGGCGACCGCGCTCGACGTCGCGCGCCGCCGCGGGGCGCGCCACCTCGAGGGTGAGATCGAGGCGCTCGTCGCGCGGGCGCGCCTGCGGCTCCCCGACGGGGTGCCCGCGGGCGCGGGCGCCGACGGCCCCGCCGAGCAGCAGCGAGGACCCGTTCGGGCTGACGCCGCGCGAGCGCCAGGTGCTCGCGCTGGTCGCCCGCGGCGCGACGAACCGCGAGATCGGCGCGGAGCTCTTCATGGCCGAGAAGACGGCGAGCGTCCACGTCTCGCGGATCCTGGCCAAGCTCGACGTGCGCAGCCGGACGCAGGCCGCCGCGGTCGCGCACCGCCTCGGGCTGGCCGAGTAGGCCCACGGCGCGCGCCGGGGGCGGGCCGTTGCAGTCCCCGTAACCGCGGTGACCGGGCAGGAGGCCGCGCCGGTGGCGGCGAAGCCCGTAGGCGATGGACGAGCAGCGCGCCCAGAGGACCCTGGTCAAGAGCCCGCCGGAGCTGTGGGCGGAGATCAGCGACGTCGATGCCCTCGCCCGCCACCTGGGCGAGTTCGGCGAGATCAGCATCACCCGGACGGAGCCCGAGACCGCCGTAGCCTGGGAGGGCGACCGCGCACGCGGCACGGTGGAGCTCGAGCCCGCCGGGTGGGGGACGAAGGTCACGCTGACGGCCGTGCCGGTCGGGCGGCTCGCGGCCGCCGCGGAGCCGGTCGGGGCCGAGCCGCGCGTGGCCGAGCCCGAGCCGGACGTGACGGCGGAGCCGAAGCCGCCTGCGCCCGCCCCGGAGCGGGCGGCGTCCGACGCCGACGCGGAGGCGGATCCCGAGGCGCAGGCCGCCCTGGACGCCGACGTCGCGCCCGAGCCCGCCCTCGACGCCGAGCCCGACCCGGACGCCGAGCACGACGTCGCGCCCGGGGCCGCCCTCGACGCCGAGCCCGAGCTCACCCGCCGCGGCCTGTGGGCCCGGTTCGTGGCCTTCTGGCGCGGGCCGCAGGACGAGCAGGCGGCTCCCGGGGCCCCGTCCGACGACGACGAGCGCGCCCCCTCGCCGCCGGAGGTCCGGCGCGACGCGGAGGCGGCCGCGCCGGCCTCGCCCGAGCCGCCCGAGCCGCTCCACCCCGAGCCGCTCCCGCTCGCGCCGCCCGAGCCGCGCCGCGCCGGGCCGGCGCCCGTCCCGCCCGCCATCCGCGCCGCGGACCCGGCGCGCACCGCCGCCATCCTCGTCGAGGTCCTCGACGACCTCGGCGCGGCGCGGCACCGCCCGTTCTCGCGGATGGGCTGACGGCCGGCGGCCGCGGGCCGGGTCGGGCTCCCCACGACGTCCACCGGCTCGCTCCCGGGCGGTGGTCGTCCTCGTCGGCGCCCGCGACGGCGCGCAGGCGCCGCTCAGCCCGCGAAGAACCGCGCCGAGGCGTCGGCCAGCACGGCGTGCGTGGCGCCGAGCATCTCCTCGAGCTCGGCGTCGGCGCAGACGAGCGGCGGCGCGAGGTGCAGGACGGGCTCGCCGCGGTCGTCCGGGCGCGCGATGAGCCCCGCCTCGTGCAGCCGCCGCGGGAGGAAGCCCCGGACGAGGGCCTCCCGACCGTCGGCTCCGAAGCGCCCCGCATCGCCGTCCGCGACGAGCTCGAGCGCCCAGAAGAAGCCGGCGCCGCGCACGTCGCCCACGAGCGGGACGTCGGCCGCGATCGCCTCCAGCCCGGCCCGCACCTGCGCCTCGCGCGCGCGGACGTTCTCGAGGACCGCCAGGCGCTCGAAGAGCTCGAGGTTGCGCAGCGCGACGGCGCACGCCACCGGGTGCCCCCCGAAGGTGATGCCGTGCAGGAGCGTCGCGCGGTCCTCGTAGAGCGGCGCCGCCACGCGGTCGCTCACGAGGACGGCCCCCATCGGCGCGTAGGCCGAGGTCAGGCCCTTCGCGGTCGTGATGAGGTCCGGCACCGCCCCGAAGCGGTCGACCGAGAACCACTCGCCGATGCGGCCGAAGGCGCAGATGACCTCGTCGGCGACGAGCAGGATCCCGTAGCGGTCGGCGATCGCCCGCAGGCCGGCCCAGTACCCGGCGGGCGGGACGAGGCAGCCGCCCGCGTTCTGCACGGGCTCGGCGATGATCATCGCCACCGTGTCGGGGCCGGCCGCGACCACCGCCTCCTCCAGCTCCGTCAGCAGACGCGCGGTCTGCGCCGCCTCGTCGCCGGCGTCGGGGGACCGGAAGCTCCCGGTGTCCGACACGCGGACGACGTCGATCGCGGGCGGCCCGAAGGGCTCGGTCATCCGCGGCACGCCGGTCAGCGCCAGGGCGCCGAGCGTGACGCCGTGGTAGGCGATCCGCCGCGCGACCGCCTTCGTGCGCTGCGGCTCCCCGTTGGCCAGGTGGAACTGGCGGACGAGCTTCCACGCCGCCTCGACGGACTCCGAGCCGCCGCTCGTGAAGAAGACGTGGTTGAGGTCGCCGGGCGCCAGCTCGGCCAGGCGCTCGGCCAGCTCGAGCGCGGGCGGGTGCGCGACGCCCCAGTTCGTCGCGAAGGGCAGCGTCGTCATCTGGGCCGAGGCGGCGGCCGCCATCTCCTCGCCCACGGAGTAGCCGAGCTGGGCGCAGAACAGCGCGCTGAGCGCGTCGAGGTGGCGGCGCCCGTCGGCGTCCCAGACGTGGCAGCCCTCGCCGCGGACGAGCACGGGCAGCGGTGCGCGGCCCTCGTCCTCGCCGAAGCCGCCGTTGCGGGCGAAGTGCAGCAGCAGGTGGTCGCGGGTGGCGTCGGCCAGGGCGCTCATCGCGCGATCGTGGCGGGGGGCGGCGGTCTCCGCAACCGCCACCCCGGCGCACGCGAGCGGCCGCGACTTGGCCTCGGCGGCGCCGTGTCCGCTGCCAGGATGGCCGCGGTGCACCCCGCCCTCACCGACGCCGCGCCCAGCGTCTTCTGGACCGACCGGCCCGAGGCCCCCATCGCGGCGCCGCCGCTCGACGGCGACGCCGAGGCCGACCTGTGCGTCGTCGGCGGCGGGTTCACGGGGCTGTGGGCCGCGCTGCTGGCCTGCGAGCGCGGCGCCGACCCGGCGTCGGTCGTGGTCCTCGAGGCCGAGCGCGTCGCCTTCGGCGCGAGCGGGCGCAACGGCGGCTTCGTCGCGGCCTCGCTCACCCACGGCCTCGCCAACGGCGCGTCGCGCTGGCCGCGGGAGGTCGATCGCCTCGAACGCCTCGGCGCGGAGAACCTGGCCGCGATCGAGGCGACCCTCGCGCGCGAGTCGATCGCCTGCGCCTGGGAGCGCACCGGGGAGCTCGACGTCGCGGTCGCGTCCTGGCAGGTCGAGGAGCTGCGCGACGCCGCGGCGCTGGCGCGCCGGCACGGGCACGCGGCGCAGCTCCTCGACGCCGACGCCGTGCGGGCCCGCATCCGCTCCCCCACCTTCCTGGCCGGCCTCCTCGACCGCGACGGCGTCGCGCTGTGCGACCCGGCCCGGCTGGCGTGGGGCCTGCGCGCGGCGCTCGAACGGCGCGGCGCCCGCGTCCACGAGCGGACGGCCGCGACCGGGCTGGCGCGCGCCGGTGCGGGCGTCGCCGTGCGGACCGCCTCGGGCACGGTGACGGCGCGGCGGGTCGTGCTGGCGACGAGCGCCTTCCCCCCGCTCGTGCGGCGCATCCGGCGCTACGTCGCGCCCGTCTGGGACTACGTCCTCGTCAGCGAGCCGCTCGACGCGGCGCGGCGGGCGGCCGTCGGGTGGGCCGGGCGCGAGGGCTGGTCGGACGCCGGCAACCGCTTCCACTACGTGCGGCTGACCGAGGACGACCGCGTCCTGTGGGGCGGGTGGGACGCGGTCTACCGCTTCGGCGGCCCGGTGCGGGCGGAGCTCGAGCAGCACCCGGCGACCTTCACGACGCTCGCCCGGCACTTCTTCACGACCTTCCCGCAGCTCGACGGCCTGCGCTTCACCCACCGCTGGGGCGGCGCGATCGACACGTGCAGCCGCTTCAGCGCGTTCTTCGGCACCGCGCACGGCGGCCGCGTCGCCTACGCGGCGGGCTTCACCGGCCTCGGCGTCGGCGCCAGCCGCTTCGGCGCGGGCGTCGCCCTGGAGCTGCTCGACGGCGGGGGCCCGCACACCGACCTCGAGCTCGTGCGGACGGCGCCCGTCCCCTTCCCGCCCGAGCCGCTGCGGACCGCCGCCATCGCCGTGACGCAGCGCGCGCTGGCCCGCGCCGACGCGCGCGCCGGCCGCCGCGGGCCGTGGCTGCGGCTGCTCGACCGCGTCGGCGCCGGCTTCGACAGCTAGCGCTCAGGCCGCCGCGGCGGCGGTCTCGCGGTCGCGGCGGCGACGGTGCACGACGTAGGCGGCCAGGCCGGCGGGCAGCGGCAGCCAGTAGTTGAAGAGCCGGTAGGCGAACGTCGCCAGGACCGCGTTGCCGGCCCCCACGCCGGCCAGCGCGAGCGTCGCCGTGAGGCCCGCCTCGACGAAGCCGAGCCCGCCGGGCGTGATCGGCACGAGCGTCAGGACCTGCGCCGCCACGAACGCGAGCAGGACGAGCACGGGCCGCGGCGTCGAGCCCACCGCCGCCAGGGCCGCCAGCAGCGTGGCGTAGTCGAAGGCCCACCGGCCCACCGTCGCCAGCACCGCCCGCCACCAGCGGGGGCCGAGCGTGGCCAGGACCGCGTCGCGCTCGCGCAGCAGGCGCGCGGGGAGGTCCCGCAGCGGCGGTCGCGAGCGGGCCACGCGGTTGCGCACCCGCTGCACGAGCCGCCCGACCCACCTCAGCGGGCCGTCGAGCGCGAGCGCGGCCGCGCTCGCGGCCGTCAGCGCAGCGAACACGAGCAGGCCGACCACCGCGCTCTCGACCAGGCCGCGCGTCACGGTGCCGCGCACGATCGCGGGCAGCGCGAGCACCGGCAGGCCCAGCAGGACCGCGAAGACGAGGACGTTCGAGGTCGTCACGCCGGTGACGGCCTCGCCCCGCCGCACGCCGGACTCGACCAGGAGCCGGTACTGCAGCGCCGCGCCGATGGCCCCGCCGCCGGGGGCGACCTTCGCCAGCGCGTTGCCGGCCAGCTGGGACTCGATGACCGGCGGCCAGGGCGGGCCGTGCAGCGCGAGGCGCTGGAGCTCCCACAGGCACGCGAAGGAGAGCGCCTGCAGGACGAGCATGACCGTCAGCCACCACCACTCGACGCGCCCGAGGTCCCGCCAGGAGCCCCAGACGTCGAGCAGGGACGGGGCCACGAGGTACAGCGAGATCCCGGTGACGGCCAGCCAGAACGTGGTGCGCCGCAGCGAGGTCCGCTGCTCGGGGGGCTGGGCCTCGGCGGGAGCGTCCACTCCGACGCCACCGTACCCGGGCGCGATGCGCGAGCATGCCCGCCATGGCCACCACCGCCGCGCGCCACGCCCTGCTCGTCGACGGCGAGGAGGTCGAGACCGGCGCCTGGAGGACCGTGCACGATCCCGCCACGGGGGAGCCGCTGGCCGAGGTCGCCGACGGCTCCGCCGACGACGCCCGGAGGGCCGTCGCGGCCGCCCGGGCCGCCCACGCCCGCGGCGACTGGAGCCGGGCGCTGCCGGGCGAGCGCGCCGCCGTGCTCGACCGCCTGGCGACGCTGCTGGAGGAGCGCGCCGAGGAGGTCGCGCGGCTCGAGTCGCGCAACACCGGCAAGCCGCTGAAGTTCTCGACCGCGTTCGACCTGCCCTTGACCGTCGACAACCTCCGCTACTTCGCGACGGCGGCGCGCAACCTCGAGGGCAAGGCGTCCGGCGACTACCTCGGCGGCTACGAGTCCTCGCTGCGCCGCGAGCCGCTCGGCGTGACCGCCGCGATCGCGCCCTGGAACTACCCGCTGAACATGGCCGCCTGGAAGGTGGGGCCGGCGCTGGCGGCCGGCAACGCCGTCGTGCTCAAGCCCAGTGAGCTCACGCCGCTCACCGCGCTCGTGCTCGCGCGCCTCGCGCTGGAGGCCGGCCTGCCGCCCGGCGTCCTGAACGTCGTGCCGGGCCCCGGCCCGGAGGTCGGCGGGGCGCTCGCCCGCGACCCGGACGTCGCCCTGATCTCCGTGACCGGGTCGACGCGGACGGGCGCGGCGGTCATGCGCGAGGCGGCCGGGACCGTCAAGCGCCTGCACCTCGAGCTGGGCGGCAAGGCGCCGTTCGTCGTCTTCGACGACGCCGACCTCGACGCCGCGGCCGAGGGGGCCGTCGTCGGCGCCTTCGCCAACAGCGGCCAGGACTGCACCGCGGCCACGCGGCTGTACGTCCAGGAGGGCGTGCGCGACGCGCTGATCGAGCGGCTCGTGCCGCGCGTCGAGCGCCTCGTCGTCGGCGACCCGTTCGCCGACGACACCGACCTCGGCCCGCTCGTCTCGGTGGCCCAGCGCGATCGCGTCGCCGGGTTCGTCGAGCGCGCCCGCGCCGCCGGCGCGGACGTCCTGGCCGGCGGCGCCGCCCCCGACGGCCCCGGCGCGTTCTACCGCCCGACGCTCCTGGCGGGCGTCGCGCAGGACAGCGAGGTCGTCCAGGAGGAGGTCTTCGGGCCCGTCCTCTGCATCCTGACCTTCGGCGACGACGACGAGGGCCTCGCGCTGGCCAACGACACCCGCTACGGCCTGGCGGCGTCGGCGTGGACGCGCGACGTGTTCCGCGCCCAGCGCGCGGCGCGGGAGCTGCGGGCCGGCACGGTGTGGCTCAACGAGCACCTCGCGATCTGCTCCGAGATGCCGCACGGCGGGGTGAAGGGCTCCGGCTTCGGCAAGGACATGTCGATGTACGCCGTCGAGGAGTACACGGCGATCAAGCACGTCGTCTTCGAGACGACGGGCGCCGCGCGCAAGCCGTGGTACGACGCCGTGAGCAAGCCGCCGGGCCCGTAGCCGCTCCGCGCCGGCCCGCCCACCGCCGTCGTGTCGGCGCGCGGGCGGGTGCGGGCGCCCGCCACTGGCGGCCTCGTCGCCGCCCGTCTACCGTGGCACCGATGCCGTACGTCGCCTGCCCGCGCTGCGACCTCCTCACGTACTGCGTCCGCGAGGACGAGTGCCCGCGCTGCGGCGCGCGCGTCTCGGCCGACCCGGTCGGCCATGCGCTCGCCCGCGCGCGAGCGGAGCTCGACGCCGGCGCCGCCGCGGTGTCCGAGATCGCCGGCGGCCGCGAGCGCATCCGCCACGTCGCGGGCGCGGGCCGGTTCCCCGGGGTCGTCCCGGGCGCCGCGGTCCCGCTCGACGAGACGATCTGCGCGCGCGTCCTGTCCGGGCTGGTCGGTCCGGTCCTCCCGGACGTCCCGGCCGAGGTGGGCCTGGCCGACCTCGAGGGGCCGCGGGCGGCCGGCGTGGAGGCCTACCTCGGCGTCCCGTTCCGCGCCGCCGACGCGCGGCTCTACGTCCTGTGCTGCCTGTGGGCCGAGCGGCGGCCCGAGCTCGGCGAGGCGGACCTGCGCTTCCTGCAGGGGCTGGCCGACAGCCTGCGCGAGCCGCTCGCCGCCGCGCCCTGAGGAGGAGGTCGCTCAGGCGGCGACGGGCTCGTTGCGGCCGCCGGCGCCGGCCAGCCCGAAGGCGTCGGCGAGCAGCTCGTAGGACCGGCGGCGGACGCCGTGGTCGTGCGTGATCGTGACGGCCAGCACCTCGCCCGCGCCGTAGTCGCGCGCGAGGGCCTCGACGCGCTCGCGCACGTCGCCGGGGGTGCCGATGATCGCGCGGCGGCCGGCGTCGGGGCCGATGCCCTCCTGCTCCAGGAAGCGCATCGCCTTGTCGGGCGGCGGCACCGGGATGAGCCGGCCCTGGCGCAGGAGGTGCATGGTCATGCGGCTGCTGGCCGCCAGCCGCTGCGCCTCGGCGTCGGTCTCGGCGACGAGGATCCAGGCGGCGACGACCACCCGGGGCTCGTGGCCCGCCTCGGTGGCCAGGCGCGCGTAGTCGCGCGCGATGGCGGCGCCGTCGCGGTTGATGAAGTCGGCGAACGCGTAGGGCAGTCCGAGCTGGGCCGCCCACACCGCGCTCTGCGGCGACGAGCCCAGGAGCCACGGCTCGGGTCGCTCGGGCCGGCCGGGGAGCGTCGCCTCCAGCCGCTTGAACGGGTGGTCGGCCGGCAGCGCGCCGTCGAGGTAGGCCAGGAGCTCGGCCAGCTGCTGCGGGAAGTCGTCGGGCGCGGCCTGCCGGCGGTCGCGCTGCAGGGCGAACGTCGTCAGCGGGTCGGTGCCCGCGGCGCGACCGAGGCCGAGGTCGATGCGGCCCGGGAACAGGCCCGCCAGCAAACTGAAGGTCTCGGCCACCTTGAGCGGGCTGTAGTGCGGCAGCATCACGCCGCCGCTGCCGACGCGGATCGCCGACGTGGCGGCCGCGAGCGGGCCGATGAGCGCCTCGGGGCTCGGCCCTGCGAGCGTGGGCCCGCCGTGGTGCTCGGCGACCCAGTAGCGGTGGAAGCCCAGCGCGTCGACGTGGCGCGCGAGGTCGATCGTGTTGCGCAGCGCATCCGCGCCGGTCGACCCCTCCGGGACCGGGGACTGGTCGAGGACGCCGAGGCGCAGGGCCATGCCCCCGACGCTAGCAGCGACCTCGGCCCCGCCCGGGCCTAGAGTTCGCCCATGACCTCCGTCCCCGAGGACCTCCTGGTGCTGGCGGCCGCCGTGGGCGACCTCAGCGCCAGGCGACCGTCGGACGCCGTGGTCGCCGCGGCGGAGCTGGCCGACCTGGCCCTCCGCGGGCGGGTGGTCGTGGACGACGGGCGCGCCGTCGTCACGGACGACGCGGCGACCGGCGACCCGGACCTCGACGCGCGCCTGGCCGAGCTCCGCCGCGCCCGGCGCCCGCCGAAGCTCGAGCGCTGGGTCTCGCGGTCGCGCCACCGCGCCCGCGACTACCGGGCACGGGCCGAGCAGGCCGGCGCGGTGGTCGCCGAGCGCGACCGGCTCCTGGGCCTCGTGCCGCGCGCGCGCTGGTCGGTCGCCGACGCGAGCCGCTCGGCCGAGGTCCTCGCGCGGGTGCGCGCGGCCGTCGCGGGCGACGCGGGCGCGACGGACGCCGACCGCTCGCTGGCGGCCCTGGCCCACGCCGCCGACCTGGGCCGCTCGCTGTACCCCGGTCGGGACGGGGCGCCGTCGCGTCGGGCGCTGCAGGAGCTCATGCGCGCCGACCCGTCGGCGCACGCGGCCGTGCGCGCCGCGCAGGCGGCCGCGGCCGCCGCGGCGGCGGGCGCGACGGTGGCCGCCACGTCGGCGGCGGCCAGCGGCTGAGGCCGGGCCGGCGGTCACCCGAGCCCGAGGGCCGGCGCGGGGTCGACGTTCGCCCCGCCGCGCGTGACCTCGAAGTGCAGGTGCGGCCCGCTCGCGCGCCCCGTCGCGCCGACGCGCCCGACGAGCGCGCCCGCGACGACGTCCGCGCCGACCCCGTGGGCGATCGCCGACAGGTGGGCGTAGCGGGTCCGCAGTCCGCCGCCGTGGTCGAGCACGACGGTGCGCCCGAACCCGTCCTCCCACCCGGCCTCGACGACGCGCCCGGACGACGCGGCGCGCACGGCCGTCCCCGACGGCGCCGGGAAGTCGAGCCCGGCGTGCATCCCGGTCCCGCGGGGCCCGTACCGGTCGCCGACGGGCCCGGGCACCGGCCGCGCCAGGACGACCCCAGCGCGCGGCGCCGGGCGGCGCAGGACGGCCGTGACCGCGGGCCCCGCGACGCCGTCGGGCACCAGCCCGGCCCAGCGCTGGAGCCGCACGACCGCCGCCGTCGTCCGCGCCCCGAGGCCCCCGTCCACCGAGCCGAGCGGGAAGCCGTGCGTCTCCAGGCGGAACTGCAGGGCCGCGACGTCCCAGCCCACCATCCCGGCCCGCAGCACGCGCACGCCGATCGCCGGGCGGCCGAGCCGGCCCAGCGCGCGGCGCGTCCGGGGACCGGCGACACCGTCGGCGGCCAGCCCGCGCCGACGCTGGAGCGCGACCACCCCGGCCCGCGTGCGGGGTCCGGCGAGCCCGTCGACGCTGCCGTCGTAGGCGCCGCGCGCGCGCAGGCCGACCTGCAGCGCCGCGACGCCGGCGCTCCCCCCTGCCACCGCGCTCGGGGCGGGGGCGACCAGCACGACCCCCACCCCCGCGGCCACGCACCACCGACGGACCATGGCGGGGGACGTTGGCGCCCGTCCGGCCGGGCCTCAAGCGCCGGGCGGCGACGTGCAACCGCCGTCTAGGATCCCGCGCCTCATGACGACGCGCCGGAAGAGCCCCGAGACCTTCGAGGAGAAGCTGGCCCAGCTCCAGGAGCTGCGGCTGGCGGCCGCCCACAGCTCACCCGAGGCGGAGGAGAAGCAGCACGCTCGCGGCAAGCTCACCGCGCGCGAGCGCCTCGAGAAGCTGCTGGACCCGGGGTCCTTCCAGGAGCTCGACACGTTCGTGCGCCACCGCACGTCGGAGTTCGACATGCAGAAGAACCGGCCCTGGGGCGACGCGGTCGTCACCGGCCACGGCACGATCGAGGGCCGCCGGGTCTGCGTCTTCTCCCAGGACTTCACCGTCTTCGGCGGCTCGCTGGGCGAGGTCATGGCCGAGAAGATGTGCAAGATCATGGACCTGGCCGCCAAGATCGGCTGCCCGGTCATCGGCATCAACGACTCGGGCGGCGCGCGGATCCAGGAGGGCGTCGTCTCGCTCGGCGCCTACGGCGACGTCTTCGTCCGCAACGTCAAGTGCTCCGGGGTCATCCCCCAGGTGTCGCTCATCATGGGCCCGTGCGCGGGCGGCGCGGTCTACTCGCCGGCGATCACCGACTTCATCTTCATGGTGAAGGAGACGTCGCACATGTTCATCACCGGCCCCGACGTCATCAGGACGGTCACGGGCGAGGAGGTGGGCTTCGAGGAGCTCGGCGGCGCGATGGCGCACAACCAGAAGTCGGGCGTCGCGCACCTCGCCGCCGACGACGAGGAGCAGCTGCTGCAGGACACGCGGTACTTCATGTCGTTCCTGCCCCAGAACAACCTCGAGACGCCGCCGCGGGTCCTGCCCTCCGACGACCCGCAGCGGATGGACGAGGAGCTCGACCGGGTCGTCCCCGACAACCCGAACAAGCCCTACGACATGCGGAACGTCATCCGCCTGGTCGTCGACGACGGCGAGTTCTTCGAGATCCACGAGCACTGGGCCAAGAACATCGTCTGCGGCTTCGCCCGCCTCGACGGCTACGCGATCGGCGTCGTGGCCAACCAGCCCGCGCAGCTCGCCGGCGTGCTCGACATCGACGCCAGCGCGAAGGCCGCGCGGTTCGTGCGCACGTGCGACGCCTTCAACATCCCGCTGCTGACCTTCACCGACGTGCCCGGCTTCCTGCCCGGGACCTCGCAGGAGTGGGGCGGGATCATCCGCCACGGCGCGAAGCTCCTGTACGCCTTCACCGAGGCGACCGTGCCGAAGATCACCGTCATCACCCGCAAGGCCTACGGCGGCGCCTACGACGTCATGGCCTCCAAGCACCTGCTGGCCGACTTCAACTTCGCGTGGCCCAGCGCGGAGGTCGCCGTCATGGGCCCCGAGGGCGCGGTGAACATCATCTACCGCCGCGACCTCGCCGCGTCGCCGACGCCCGAGGAGCGCCGCGCGAGGCTCATGGACGACTACAAGGCCCGCTTCGCCAACCCCTACAGCGCGGCCGAGCGCGGGTACATCGACGACGTGATCGTCCCGCACGAGACGCGCCCGAAGGTCGTCAACGCGCTGCACACGCTGCTGACCAAGCGCGAGCCGGGGCCGAAGCGCAAGCACGGCAACATCCCGCTGTGAGCGGGGAGGCGGCGCAGCGCGTCGGCGGGCGCCGGTAGGTTCACGCGGTCCCGCTCCCAGGAGGCCTTCCGTTGCAGACCCGCCGCCAGTTCGTCGCCCGTGCCGGCACCGCCGCCGTGGCGACCCTCGTCCCGCCCGCGCTCGCGAGTGGCTCGGCGTGGGCCCGCCGCACGCCGCTGGCGAAGGGCGGGAGCTTCGCCGAAGGCGTCATGAGCGGCGAGCCCACGCCCCGGGCGATCACGCTCTGGTCGCGGCTGCACCAGGCGGGCGGGCGCGTCGCCGTCGAGCTCGAGGTCGCGCGTGACAAGGGCTTCCGGCACGTCGTCGCGCGCGAGCGGATCACGACCTCGGGCAGCCACGACCACGCGCTGAAGGCGCGCGTCGGCGGCCTCAAGCCCCACGAGGACTACTTCTACCGCTTCGCCACGAAGTCCACCGAGAGCCCCGTCGGGCGCTTCCGCACCGCGCTGCCGGCCGACTCGCACCAGACGGTCCGGTTCGCGTTCTACTCGTGCCAGGACTACACGCACGGCTTCTACAACGCCCACGACGTCCTGGCGCGCGAGGACCTCGACTTCGTCATCTGCCTCGGCGACTACATCTACGCCGAGAGCTACCACTCGGTCACCGGCACGAAGACCGCCGTGCGCGACGACCTCATCGGCCGGACGGGCCCGAACCCCGACATCGTGCGCGAGGCGCTGACGCTCGAGGACTACCGCGACAAGTACAAGCTCTACCGCTCCGACCGGGCGCTGCGGAAGGTCCAGCAGAAGTTCCCCACGGTGATGCTGTGGGACGACCACGAGGTGCAGGACAACTACGCGGGCGCCGCGCCGGGCGGCGGCCTGCCGCCCGACAAGCGCTACGGCGCCGCCCGCCGGCGCGCCGCCGAGCGCGCCTTCTTCGAGGCGATGCCGTACACGCCGTCGCGCGGGAAGCGCCTGTACCGCCGGCTGCAGTTCGGCCGCACGGTCGACCTCATCGTCATGGACCAGCGCCAGTACCGCGCCGACCAGCCCTGCGGGGACGCCGTCGCGCCCGCCTGCGCCGACTGGAACCAGCCCCGGCCCTTCCTCGGCGCCGAGCAGCTGGCCTGGGTCAAGCGCGAGCTGCGCCGCTCGAGGGCCTCGTGGAAGGTCATGGCCAACGAGGTCATGGTCATGCCGGCCAAGGTCCTCGGCGACGCCTACTACACCTTCGACAGCTGGCAGGGCTACCCGCAGGAGCGCGAGTCGCTGCTGGCCTACGTCAAGGACAAGGGCATCAGGGACGTCGTCTTCGTCACCGGCGACATCCACACGTTCATCGCCGGCGACGTCAAGCGCGACATGGGCGCGGGCGAGTCGGTCGCGCTGGAGTTCGTCGGCGGCTCGATCACGTCACAGGGCCTGGGCGAGACCGACCTCGCCGCCGGCGGCGGCGTCGTCATCAAGGGCAACGACGCCAACCCGCAGACCGACCCGGCGCTCATCGAGGCGCTGCGCGGCATCAACCCGTGGGTGCAGACCGCCGACTTCGACCACCACGGCTTCGGGCGGGTCACGGCGACGCGCAGCACGTTCGACGTCGAGCTCGTGCGCCTCGAGACCATCAAGCAGCGCTCCACGACGACGCTGCCGTCCACCGGGTTCCGGTGGACGGTGCAGCGCGGGCAGACGTCGCTGGTGGCCTAGGCGCGCGCCGTCGCGCGCCGGGAGCGCCCGGCGCGCGCGTCGCGCTCAGGCTGCCTTGATGGAAGTTTCACGCCGTCTTCAGCGTTGCTCTCGATGATGCTGCGCATGGACGTCGAGCTGACCACGGAGCAGGCCCGGGCCGTCTGGCAGCTGCGCCGGCGCCACCCCGGCGCCGACGTCCGCGTCCACGGCCGCCCCTGGGGCGTCATCGTCGAGCTCCGCCGCCACGGGCACACCGTGGCGCTGGCGGGCGTCGACCCCGACGGCCTGCAGCTGCCCGACCGCCGGGTCGGCGCGGCGGCCTGACCCCCGCTCGTCCTACAGCGCGACCTCGACGGCGGGGACCGCGCCGGTCCGCCAGGCCGCGTAGGCGGCGCTCGCGATGGCGAGGTCCTGGATGGCCAGCCCGGTCGAGTCGAAGAGCGTGACCTCGTCGTCGTCGCGCCGGCCCGGGGCGGCGCCGGCCAGGACCGCGCCCAGGTCGGTCACGTCGTCGCGCGTGACGCGGCCGGCCTCGACGGCGGCCGTCAGCTCGCCGCCGTGCGACGCCTGGGCCCACTCGTCGCAGAAGAGCCGGCAGGCCGCGACGGCGTCGACGGTGGCCTCGGCCTTCCCCGGCCCGTCGGCGCCGAGCATGTCGAGGTGCAGCCCCGGGCGCAGGTCGCCGACGTCGACGACCGGCTCCGCACCCGGGGTCACGCAGCACACGACGTCGCAGGCGAGCGCCTCCTCGCGCGTGCCGGCGCGCCAGCCGGACCCGAGCTCGAGCGCCAGCGCCGTGGCGACCTCGGCCCGGGGGTCGTGGCACACGCCTCCGGCGAAGCCCGCGGCCGTCAGGCAGCGACCGGCCCAGGCGCCGTGGAGCCCGGCGCCGACGATGCCGACGCTCGTCGCCCGGCCCGGCGCCAGCGCCTGCGCGGCGACGGCCGCCACCGCGCCGGTGCGCAGCGCCGTGACCGACCGCGCGTCGAGGAGCGCGAGCGGGACCGAGGTCGCCGCGTCGGAGAGCACGACGACGCCCTGGACGGTCGGCAGGCCGCGGGCCGGGTTGCCGGGGAAGGACGAGATCCACTTCAGCATCGCCAGCCCGTCGCCGAGCGCGGGCATCGCGCGGAAGTCGCCGTCGGGCGGGCTCGGCAGGTAGACCTTGGACGGCATCGTCCAGTCGCCGGCGTGGTGGTGCAGGAAGGCCTCGCGCACGCGCTCGATGGCCGCGGTCGCCGGCACCGCGGCCAGGACCTGCTCGCCGGTGAGGACGGGGATGCCCACCTCAGCGCCCCAGCGGCGGGGTCGCGTAGCGCTCCAGGACCGCCGGGCGCAGGCGGTTGGCGCCGAAGATCCCGCGGACGAGCGCGGCGCTCGGGCGGCCAGTGCGCCGAAGCGTCCGCGGGTCGTAGGACCACAGCCCGAAGCGCGGGCGGTACCCCGAGGCCCACTCGAAGTTGTCCACGAGCGACCAGTGGAACCAGCCGCGCACGTCGGCGACGTGATCGGCCATGGCGCGGCGCAGCACCGCGAGCTGCTGGACGAGGTAGCGGCGGCGCAGCGCGTCGCCCGCGTCGGCGGTCCCGTTCTCGGTGATGTAGACGGGCTTCCCGTAGCGCCCGGCGGTGCGCAGGACGTCGCGGAGGCCGGCCGGGTACTCCTCGGAGCCGAGCTCGTTGCAGGTCGTCGGGCACGGCGGGGCCGTCGGCGCGCCCGGCGTCCGGTACCCCGTCGACGGCAGGAAGTCCAGCAGCGGGATGCGGCGGCTCAGCGGGGCGCCGGCCGCGGCGACCCGGCCGCGGAAGTAGAAGTTCACGCCGACGAAGTCGGCCTTCCCCGCCGCGCGCCGGTCGCGCTCCCCGGGCCCGATCACGCCGTCGGCGTTGCGGTCGAGGCGGCCCCTGACCGTCGCGTCGAGCCACAGCCGGTTGAAGAGCCGGTCGGCGTGGGCGGTCGCCGCGCGATCGGCCGCCGACGCGGGGTCGGCCGGCGTGAAGGCGATCATGTTGTGCACGAGGCCCACGCGCGCGTCGCGGTCGAGGCGGTGCAGGACGTCATAGGCGGCCGCGTTGGCCTGCACGAGGTGCTCGACCGCCGTGATCGCGGCGGTGTAGCTGAACGCCCCAGGCGGGAAGTTCTGCGCGAGAACGCCCGGGACGTTGACGTAGCCGGCGGTGGCCTGGACGAGCGGCTCGTTCAGCGGCGTCCAGAAGCGGACGAGGTCGCCGAGCCGCCAGGCGAGGTAGGCGGCGTACTTGCGGAACTCCGCCACGGTGCCGGCGTCGAGCCACCCGGCCGGCCGGGTGAACCGCGGGAGCGGGTCGTCGGGGCCGCGGGCCGCGAGGGCGCGCTGCGTGGCCAGCCCGTCGTGCACCCACAGCGGCAGCGTGAAGTGGCTGACGGTGAGGAACGGCCGCAGGCCGGCGCGCCGGACGGCGCGGAGCATGCCGCGGTAGCGGCGCAGCGCGCGATGGTCGGCCAGGCGGTCCAGGCGCCGCAGCTGCGCGCGCGTCGGGTGCGCGGAGAGCCGGACGGCCCGGGTCGAGCGCGGGAAGACGCGGCTCCACTCGACGCCGAGCCGGAACACGCGCGCGTGCAGCCCGCGGGCGAGCGCGACGTCGCGGCGGAAGACGGCCGGGTGCCAGTCGCCCGGCCCGTCGGTGACGTCGTCGCCGCTGACGCCGGCGGCGCCGCGCGCCCAGGCCCACCAGTCCGACCGCCGGTCCGCGCCCGACGGCGTGCCGCCCGCCTCGACCTGGAACCCCGCCGTCGCCACGCCCCAGGCGAAGCCGCGCGGGAACGGCCTGGTCGCGGCGTCGCCGCCGGCGGCGGACGCCGCCGGCGGACCGGCGAGCGCGGCCAGGGCGAGCAGGACGAGCAGGGGCGGGACGCGGCGGGCCATGTCGGCGGAGCCTACGTCGCCGCCCGCGGCGGGTCACACTGGCGGCGTGCTGCTGCGCGCGGACGACGACGGCGTCGTGGCGATCGGCCAGGCGTCGCACGCCTGGCTGTCCGGGCAGCTCGCGCGCGCCTGGGGCGGGCCGGCCGTGGGCGAGGTCGCCCACCGCGAGGCGGCGTGCCTGGCCGCCGAGCAGCACGACGTCGGCATGGCGCTGTGGGACCTCACGCCGGACCTCGACCCGGCCACCGGCCTCCCCGTGCCCTTCACCGCCATGCCGGTGGCGACGCACCTGCGGCTGTGGGCCGCCGCGCCGCAGCGGCTCTTCAGCCAGAGCCGCGTCGCCGCGCTGCTCGTCTCGCTGCACGGCAGCACCCTCTTCGCGCGCCGCGACCTCGGCCGCCTCGAGGCCGACGAGGCCGACGACGTGCGCGCCTACCTGGCCGATCAGCGCGCGCTCCAGGAGCGCCTGGCCGCCGAGACCGGGCTCGACGTGCCCGTCCGGACGCGCCTGCAGCGCCAGCTCTTCGCCTGGGACTGGCTCTCGCTCGCGCTCCTGCTGCGCTGGGCCCCGGACGCGCTGGCGGGCGTCCCGGGGGCCGCAGGGGAGGTCGAGCTGCGCCTGGCCCGCCGCGCGGGCGCCGAGGTCCACGCGGTGCGCCCGTGGCCCTTCTGGGCCGACGAGCTGCGGGTCGTCGCCGAGGGCCGCCGCCTCACGGGTCGGGCCACCACGGCGTCCGAGCTGCACGCCGCGCTCGAGCGCGCGCCACGGGTCGCGCTCGGCTTCACGCTCGTCCCCAGCTAGGGTCCCGCGCCCATGCCGAACCGCCGGCCGCAGCTGAGGATCGTCGCCCCCGCCGCCTCGCCCGAGGAGGCCGCCGCCGTCGTGGCGGCCGTGGAGCGGTTCCTTCGCGACACCGCGCCGCCGCTGGCGCCGGCCGAGCCCGCGGTCGACCGCTGGCAGCGCGCGGCGCTGCTGGAGGGCGTCGAGCGCGAGGGCGGCGGACGCGCGGGCGTGGCCTGGGGCGACGGCGTCGCCTGGGGCTGACGAGCGCCGACGCGCCACGTCTGCCCGGTACGGTCGATCCGACCGCCGGCCGTCCGTCGCCGGAGTGGACGGCGGCGCACCGGGCGCCGCCGGTGACGCCCAGGGAGGCACACCACCATGCAGTACCTGCTGCTGATCTACGGGGCCGAGGACGCCGCCCCCGCCTACGACTCGCCCGAGGGCCAGGCCCAGCACGCGGAGTGGATGGGCTACTCCGAGCGCCTGGGGAAGTCCGGCGCGATGGAGGGGGGCAACGCCCTGCAGCCCGTCGCGACGGCGACGACCGTCCGTGTGCGCGACGGCGAGGACCTCGTCACCGACGGGCCGTTCGCGGAGACCAAGGAGGTCCTCGGCGGCTACTACCTCATCGACGTCCCCGACCTCGACAGCGCCCTGGCCTGGGCCAAGCAGATGCCCAACATCCGCTACGGCTCGGTCGAGGTCCGCCCCGTCATGGAGTTCGACCAGGGGTGAGCCCCGGCCCGATCCGCGGCCCCGCCCGCCCGCCGGCGCCGTCGCCGGAGGGCGCGGACGAGGCCCTCGTCCGCGCCTGCCGCGACGAGGGGCCGCGAGTCCTGGCCTCGCTCATCCGCCACCTCGGCGACTTCCAGCTGGCCGAGGACGCCCTCCAGGACGCCTACGTCGACGCGGCGACGACCTGGCCGCGCGACGGCGTCCCCCGCAACGTCGGGGCCTGGCTGACCGTCGCCGCGCGGCGGCGCGCGCTCGACCGCCTGCGGCGGGCGCGCGCCGCGGACGCGCGGGTGCAGGAGCTCGCCCACATGACCGACCGCCACCACGACGACCCCTCGGACGAGGTGCTCCGCGCCCTGGCCGCGGACCCGCCGGCCTACCAGGACGACCGCCTGCGCCTCGTCTTCACCTGCTGCCACCCGGCGCTCGCGCCGGAGGCCCGCGTCGCGCTGACCCTGCGCTCGCTCGGGGGCCTGACGACGGCCGAGGTGGCCGCGGCCTTCCTCGTCGCCGAGCCCGCGATGGCCCAGCGCCTGGTGCGGGCCAAGCGCAAGATCGCCGCCGCCGGGATCCCGTATCGCGTCCCGCCGGCGGCCGACCTGCCCGAGCGGCTCGCGGGCGTCCTGCGCGTCGTCTACCTCGTCTTCACCGAGGGGCACTCGGCCACGGCCGGCACCACCCTACGGCGCCCGGACCTCTGCGCCGAGGCGATCCGCCTGGCGCGGCTGCTGACCGGTCTGCTCCCGGAGGACGCCGAGGTTCGGGGCCTGCTGGCGCTGCTGCTGCTGACCGACGCGCGGCGCGCCGCCAGAGTCGACGCCGCCGGCGCCTACGTCGGGCTCGAGCACCAGGACCGCTCACGCTGGGACGCCGGGCAGGTGGCCGAGGGCCGCGCCGTCCTCGAGGCCGCGCTCCGACTGCGGCGTCCCGGGCCCTACCAGCTGCAGGCCGCCATCGCCGCCCTGCACGCGGGCGCGCCGTCGTGGGCGGCGACGGACTGGCCCCAGATCTCCGCCCTCTATGGCGCGCTCGCCCGTGCGGCGCCGTCGCCCGTCGTCGAGGTCAACCGGGCGGTCGCGGTCGGGATGGCCGAAGGGCCGTGCGCGGGCCTGACCGTCCTGGAGGCGGCGGCCGCCGATCCGCGCCTGCACGCCTACCAGCCCCTGCACGCCGCGCGCGCGGAGCTCCTGCGGCGGGTGGGCGACGCCGACGGCGCCGACGCCGCCTACGCGCAGGCGATCGCGCTCAGCGCCAACGCCGTCGAGCGCGCCGAGCTCGAGCGGCGGCGCGCCGCCGCCGCCGAGCCCGGGCCGCCCCCCGACGCCGGCGCCGCTCGTGGCGCCGCCCCCTGACGACGTCCCGCTAGCGCAGCTGCCCGCGGATCGCGCCGCCGGGGAACTTCGCGGTGTGGACGTTCGTGTAGTAGCGCGACGGGTGCTTGGCGATCGCCTTGCGCAGCGACGACTTGATCGTCACGCAGCGCGACGCCTTGCCGCCGCGGAACTTGGGCTGGAGGTCGAGGACGATCGCCCCGTCCTGCTTGGCCGTGCCCTTGTGGATGTGCGCCGCGACGGCCGTGCCGATGCCGGAGAAGCGCAGGACGTAGCAGAGCTTGCCGCGCCTGACGGTGGCGGTGAACGTGCCCTTGCCGTTGGCGGCGCCGCCCTTGAGCTCCTTCTTGCCGCTCAGCGTGGACCTGAGCTTCCCGCCCGCCGCCTCCGCGGCGGTGCCCGCGCCCAGGGCGGTGGTCAGGGCGACGGCGGTGACGACGGCAAGGGGACGGCGGGACATGGGGGACCTCCCTGGTGGGTGACGGGCCTCTCCCCCGTGCGGACGCCGGACCGGCGCCCCGCCTTCCCGGCCGTGCCCCTAGGGGACATTCCCGATGGTGCACGCGGCCGCCGACCGCGATCGTGGGGCCATGTCGTCCTCCCCTCCCGATCCTCCCGCTGCTCCCTCCCCTCCGGCCCTGGAGCCGCCGCCCCGCCGTCTGACGCGCTCGCGCAGCGATCGCGTCCTGGGCGGCGTGTGCGGCGGCCTGGCCGCGTACTTCCGCATCGACCCGATCATCGTGCGGCTGGGCGCGCTGCTGCTCGTCCTCGCCGGCGGCGCGGGCATCCTGCTCTACCTGGCCGCCGTCCTGCTCGTGCCCGCCGAGGGCGACGCCGCCGCCGCCGACGGCCCGACCGCCGGGCGCGTCGCGACGGTGGCGGGCGTCGTCGTCCTCGCCATCGCCCTGCTCTCCATCGGCGGCGGCCTCGGATGGGGCTGGGGCTGGGGCGGCGCCCTCGTGCCCCTCCTGCTCCTCGCCGCGGCCGGCGTGCTCGTCTACCGGCTGGCCGGCGGCGGGCACGCCACGGGCACCGGCCGCGACCTCGCCCGCCGCGTCGGCCTCGGCCTCCTGGCGCTCGCGGTGTGCGGGGCGCTCGCGCTCGGCTCCGCCTGGGCCGCGGCCACCGGCGGGGAGACCGTCGTGGCCGTGCTCGTCATCGCCGCGGGCGTCGCCCTCGCGGTCGCCGCCTTCGCCGGCGGCGCCCGGGTGCTCATCGCCCCCGCCCTCGCGATCGCCCTCCCCGCCGCCGTCGTCAGCGCGGCGGGGATCGACGCCCGCGGCGGCGTCGGCGACCGCGCCGTCCGCCCGGTCGGGGCCGCACAGGTGCGCAGCGAGTACCACCTCGGCGTGGGCCGCCTGGTCGTCGACCTGCGCCGTGCCGCGCTGCCCGCCGGCGACCGGCCGCTGCACGTCCGTGTCGGCGTCGGGCAGGCGGTCGTCGTCGTGCCCCGCGACGTGTGCGTGGCCGCCAAGGGCCGCATCGGGATGGGCGCCGCGCTGCTCCTCGGCCACGACGAGGGCGGCCTCGACGTCCAGGTCGACGACCAGCCGCCGGCGCGCCCGCGCGCGCCCCGGGTCGTCGTCGACGCCGACATCGGCGTCGGGGCCCTCGAGGTCCGCCACACCCCGCCCTCCGACTGGCACGACGGCACGGGCGGGTGGGGCCGGGTCGACCGGGCCGACGCCGGCGGGCCGGAGACGAACGCGGCCTGCGCCGGGAGCACGGCGTGAGGCGCCCGGACGCGCCGACGCTCGTCGCCGGCCTGGCCATCGCCGCGCTCGGCGGGCTGCTGCTGGCGGATGACCGCGGCGGGGTCGACCTGCGCTTCGCCTGGCTCGGGCCCGCCTGCCTGGCGGTCCTCGGGGCGGTGCTGCTGGCGAGCGGCCTCAGCCGCCGCCCGTAGCATCGTCCGCGCATGGCCACGCCCACCGCGCCCCCCGCCGCCGCACCCGCGCCGCACGCGCCCCTGCGGCGCGACCCGGTGCGCGGCAAGGTGGGCGGCGTGGCGGCCGGGCTGGCCGGCCGTCTCGGGATCGACCCGCTGGCCGTGCGGCTGGCCTTCGTGCTGGCCACCGTGGCGGGCGGGTGGGGCGCCGCCCTCTACGTCCTGCTCTGGGTGGCCATCCCGCCGGGCGACGGCACCGCGACGTCGACGCGCTTCCGCACCGGGCGCTCGTCGGTCGAGGTCGGGCTCGGGGCGGCGCTCCTGCTGCTCGCCACGATGCTCGTCGCGCGCGAGACCGGGATGTGGTGGTCGGACGCGGTCATCTGGCCGGTGGTGCTCGTGGCCGGGGGCGCCGCGCTGCTGTGGCGCCAGTCCCTGGCCGAGCCCGACGAGGCGCCCGCGGCCGCGGAGGCCGTGGCGGTCCCCGGGCCGGAGGCGCGACCGGCTCCGCGCCCGGCGGCGCGCCGCGGTCGCGTCGCGCACCGGCCTCGGCGTCGTGCTCGTGCTCGGCGCCGGCGTGGCGATCCTCTTCTCGACCGGCGCCCTCGGGGCCGCCCGGGACGTCGCGGTGGCCACGGTCGTCGTGGTCGTCGCGCTGGCGATCATCCTGGCGCCCTTCGCCGCGCGGCTGCTGCGGTCGCTGTCCGACGAGCGCGCGACCCGGATCCGCGAGCAGGAGCGCGCCGAGGTCGCCGCCCACCTGCACGACTCCGTCCTGCAGACGCTCGCGCTCATGCAGCAGCGCGCCGACGATCCGCGGCAGGTGGCGACGCTGGCCCGCCGCCAGGAGCGCGAGCTGCGCGCCTGGCTCGGCCGCCGCCCGGGCGACGGGACCGGCGCGGACGGCGCCCCGACGCTCGGCGCCGCGCTCGAGGCCGTGGCCGGCGACGTCGAGGCCACGCACCGGGTCCCCGTCGAGGTGGTGGCGGTCGGCGAGGCCGCGCTCGACGAGCACGGCGAGGCGCTCGTGGCCGCCGCCCGCGAGGCGATCGTCAACGCCGCCAAGCACGGCGGCGGCGAGCCCGTCCGCGTCTTCGCCGAGGCGACGCCGGACGGCGTCGAGGTCTTCGTCCGCGACCGCGGCCCCGGGTTCGACCCCGGGGCGGTGCCCGGCGACCGGCGCGGCGTGCGCGAGTCGATCGTCGGGCGCATGGCCCGCCACGGCGGCACGGCCACGATCCACTCCGAGCCCGGCGTCGGGACCGAGGTCGAGCTCGTCCTCCCGCGGGAGGCCCCATGAGCGCCGGCGCCCCGGGCGGCCCCCGCGTGGTCCTCGTCGACGACCACCGCCTCTTCCGCTCCGGCGTGCGCGCCGAGCTCGACGGGCTCGTCGACGTGGTCGGCGAGGCCGAGACCGTCGACGAGGCCGTGGTCCTCGTGCACGAGCAGCGGCCCGACGTCGTCCTGCTCGACGTGCACCTCCCGGACGGGGGCGGCGTCGAGGTCCTGCGGCGCGCCGCGGAGCTGGGGACGCGCGCCCGCTTCCTGGCGCTGTCCGTGAGCGACGCCGCCGAGGACGTCATCGCCGTGATCCGCGCCGGCGCCCGCGGGTACGTGACGAAGTCGATCGCGCCGGCCGAGCTCGCCGACGCCGTCCGGCGCGTCCACGACGGCGACGCCGTCTTCTCTCCGCGGCTGGCGGGCTTCGTCCTGGACGCCTTCGCCTCGGGCGGGGTCGCGCCCGAGGCGCCGTCGGCCGGTGACGCCGACCTCGACCGCCTCACCCCGCGCGAGCAGGAGGTCCTGCGGCTGCTGGCGCGCGGCTACCTCTACAAGGAGATCGCGCTGCGCCTCTCGATCTCCGCCAAGACCGTCGAGGCCCACGTCTCGGCCGTGCTGCGCAAGCTCCAGCTCTCCAACCGCCACGAGCTGTCCCGCTGGGCGGCCGAGCGGCGCCTGGTGGAGTGACGCTGCGCACGCACCGGGCAGGACCGGGCACCGGCCGGGGTCCTGGGGGGCATGCGACGTCTCATCCTCCCCCTCATCGCCACCCTGGCCGTCAGCGCCGCGACCGTCGCCATCGTCGCGAGCGCCTCCGGCAAGGGCTCGGCGCACCACAGCCTCGAGCTGCGCAAGACCAGCCTCGGCCGCGTCATCGTCGACGCCAAGGGCCGCACCCTCTACCGCTTCCTGCACGACCACGGGACCAGAAGCACCTGCTCGGGCGCGTGCGCCGCCGCCTGGCCACCTGCCCTGGTCAAGGGCAAGCCCACGGTGGGCAAGGGCCTCGCCAAGCGCAAGGTGGGCACGACCCGCCGCGCCGACGGCACCCGCCAGCTGACCTACCGCGGGCACCCGCTGTACCGCTTCGCGGGCGACGCGAACCAGCCGGGCAAGGTCACGGGCCAGGGCATCAACGCCTTCGGCGGCCGCTGGTGGGTCGTCGACGCCAAGGGCCGGTCGGTCACGAAGTCCGCCGCCGCGGCCACCGCCACGCCCGCGCCGATGCCGACCGACACTTGGGGCTACTGACCATCTGAGGGGCGGGGGGCCGGGCCGGAGCGACGGGCGCTCCACTAGGCTCCCCGCCCTCATGTTCGAGAAGGTCCTGGTCGCCAACCGCGGCGAGATCGCGGTCCGCATCATCCGCGCGCTCGACGAGCTCGGGATCGCCTCCGTGGCGGTCTACTCGGAGATCGACCGCGACGCACCGCACGTCCGCCGCGCGGGCGAGGCGTACCTCCTCGGCCCCGGTCCGGCGGCGGAGAGCTACCTCCGCGGCGACAAGATCCTCGAGGTCGCGCGCCAGGCCGGCGCCCAGGCCGTGCACCCGGGATACGGCTTCCTGGCCGAGAACGCGCCCTTCGCCGCGGCCTGCGAGGAGGCCGGGATCACCTTCATCGGGCCGCCCGCCGGCGCGATCGAGGCGATGGGCTCCAAGACCCGCGCGCGGGAGCTCATGCAGGCCGCCGGCGTCCCCATCGTCCCCGGCACGACCGAGCCGGTGGCGACCGTCGACGACGCGCGCCGGATCGCCAAGGACGAGATCGGCTACCCGGTCGCCGTCAAGGCGGCCGGCGGCGGCGGCGGCAAGGGGTTCCGCGTCGCGCTGACCGAGGACGAGCTCGAGGCGGCCTTCGAGGGCGCCTCCCGCGAGGGCGAGAAGTTCTTCAGCGACCCGACGGTCTACCTGGAGCGCTACCTGACCGACCCGCGCCACGTCGAGGTCCAGGTGCTGGCCGACGCCCACGGCGCCGTCATCCACCTCGGCGAGCGCGACTGCTCGGTCCAGCGCCGCCACCAGAAGCTCATCGAGGAGTCCCCCGCCCCGGTCGTCTCCGCCATCGACGGCATGCGCGACCGCATCGGGAAGATCGCCACCGACGCCGCACGGGCCGTCGACTACCGCGGGGCCGGCACGATCGAGGGGCTCTTCCAGGACGGCGAGTACTTCTTCCTGGAGATGAACACCCGCGTCCAGGTCGAGCACTGCGTGACCGAGATGACGACGGGCGTCGACATCGTCAAGGAGGGCATCCGGGCGGCGGCCGGCGAGCCGCTGTCCGTGGCGCAGGAGGACGTCGTGCTGCGCGGCCACGCGATCGAGTGCCGCATCAACGCCGAGGACGCGGCCCGCAACTTCGCCCCGGCGCCCGGGCGGATCGGCGCCTACCGCGAGCCGGCGGGCCCGGGCGTGCGCGTCGACGCGGGCATCGGTCCCGGCAGCGAGATCTCGCCGATGTACGACCCGATGGTGAGCAAGCTCATCGTCTGGGACGCCGACCGCGACCAGGCCACGGCGCGGATGCTCCGCGCGCTGGCGGAGTACGAGATCGAGGGCCTCAAGACCCTGATCCCGTTCCACGACGCGCTGCTGCGCACACGCCAGTGGCACGACGCCGAGACCTGCCGCGACCTCGTCGAGGACAAGGCGTGGCTCAAGTCGACCGCACCCGCAGCAGGCTCCGGTGAAGGTCGAGGCCGGCGACGAGGCCGACACGGTCGAGCAGGCCTACACCGTCGAGGTCTCCGGCCGGCGCTTCGACGTGACCGTCATCGGCCCGGCGGGCGCCGCCCCGGCGGCGGCGCTCAACGGCGCGGGCCCACAGGCGGGAGCGCGCACCGCCCCGCGCCGCGGGGACCGCAAGGCGGGCGGCGGGGCGGGTGGCCCGGACACGCTCGAGTCCCCGCTGCAGGGGAACATGTGGAAGGTCCTCGTGGAGCGGGGCGCGACGGTCGAGGAGGGCCAGCTGCTCTGCATCATCGAGGCGATGAAGATGGAGAACGAGATCACCGCCCACAAGGCGGGGACGATCGCCGAGCTGCCGATCAAGGAGGGCGACCCGATCGCCGCCGGCGCGACGATCGCCGTCATCCGCAGCGAGGCCGCGGCCGAGGGCTAGGTCCGGCGGGACCGAGCCTCACGGGTACCGGCAGCGACCGTTCTCCGCGACGACGCCGCTGGACGTCGACGGCGTCCCGGCGCCGGAGCCGGTGTTGTTCGACTCGTCGGTCTCTGCCACCCCGTCGCGCTCGAAGCCGGTGAAGACGATGCCCGCGGCGGCCTCGCGGTCGAGCTCGGCCGCCGTCATGTACGGGTCGTGCCACCGGTCGGCGGGGATCACGCCGCGGTAGGCCTTCGCGGCGGCGTTGACGATCGCGAGGATCGCGTCCCGCTCGTCGTCCCGGCACGGCCGCACCTCGCCCACCGGAGCAGCCTAGGGCGACCGCAGCTCCGGCAAACCCCATGAATCCGATCGGATTTGTACTACCATGGCGGGCGTGCCGGCCACGGACGTCCACCAGCACCTCTGGCCCGAGCCCTTCGTCGCGGCGCTCGCGCGGCGCGACCGGCTGCCCCGCGTCCGCGGCGCGACCGTCGAGCTCGCGGGCGAGCCGGCGTCGTCGCTGCCGCCCGGCGCCGGCGATCCCGCCGCGCGGGCGACGGAGCTCCGGCACGACGGCGTCGACCGGGCGCTGCTCGCCCTCTCCTCCCCCCTCGGGATCGAGGCGCTCGGCCCCGACGAGGCCCGGCCGCTGCTCGACACGTGGCACGACGCGGTGCTCGGCCTGGGCCCGGCGTTCGGTGCCTGGGGCGCCCTCGCGCTCGGAGATGCCGGACCCGCGGAGGCCGTCGCCCTGCTCGACCGCGGGGCGGTCGGCCTCTCCCTTCCCGCCGGCGCGCTCGCGTCGCCCGAGCGCCTCGAGTCCCGGGGGGCGGTGCTCGAGGCGCTCGAGCGGCGCGGCGCGCCGCTGCTCGTCCACCCCGGACCCGGGCCCGAGGACCACGGGGCGTCCGCCGCGGCGGACGACGCGGCCGTGTGGTGGGCCCCCCTCACCGGCTACGTCGCCTCGCTGCAGGCCGCGTGGCTGGCCTGGGCGGGCTGGGGCCGCGCGGCGCACCCGCGCCTGCGGGTCGTCTTCGCCGCGCTCGCCGGGCTGGCACCGCTGCACGCGGAGCGCCTGGCCGCCCGCGGCGGCCCGGCCCGCGCCGTGCACGACCCATTCGTCTTCTACGACACGTCGTCCTACGGCCACCGCGCCGTCGACGCGATGGTGCGCGTCGTCGGGATCGACGCCCTCGTCCACGGCACGGACCGGCCCGTCGTGGGCGCGCCGCCCCACCACGGCCTCGGCGCCGCGGCGGACCGGGCCCTGAAGGTCACCAACGTCGGCCGCCTGCTCGACGGGGCGCCGGCGTGATCCCGCCCCGCCCCACGCGCGACCTCGCGCCGGCCGAGGTCGAGGCCTGGGTCCGCGCGCTCGCGGTCGACCCCGCGCGCTGGCGCCACCTCGTCCGGCACGACCCCGGCGAGCGCGTCTACGAGGAGCTCCTGCGCGACGACCACCTCGCGGTCTGGCTCATCTGCTGGATGGAGGACCACGACACCGGCTTCCACGACCACGACCTCTCGGCCGGCGCCGTCGCGGTCGTCGACGGCGCCGTGCGCGAGGACCGGCTGGTCGTGGGCGGCCCGCCGGCCAGCCGCGTCGTGGCGGCGGGCTCGTCGTTCTCGTTCGCCGCCTCGGACATCCACCGCGTGCTCCACCACGGCGACGGGCCGGCCGTGACCCTCCACGCGTACTCGCCCCCGCTGTGGCGGATGGGCGCGTACGAGGTCCGCGCCGACGGCGCCCTGACGCGGCACTCGCTGTCCTACGCCGAGGAGCTGCGACCCCTCGCCTACTCGTAGACGACGAGGTCGGGCGGCGGGCGCAGGCGGAGGACCGAGCGCGGCGTCATGAGCCCCGTGTCCTCGGAGTAGAAGAGCTTGAAGCCGTCGTGGAAGCGCCCGCGCTGGCGCGTGAAGAGGCGGTACTTGGAGACCTTGGCCGCCCGGCTGCCGAAGCCGTCGACGTTGAACGTGACCGCGAGCTCGGGCGGCGCGAGCACCGTCGGCTTCTCGGTGACCATGCCCTCGGTGAACTGGTGGACGACGAAGAGCTTCTGCGGGAGGTCGCCCGCGCGCACGATCGCGGCCACGTAGCGCGCGACCTCGTTGACCTTCGCGGCCGTCACGGTCCCGATCTGCGTCCCGGGCACCGCGCCGGGCGTGTGCCACTCGGGGTCCAGGGCCAGGCCGACGTCGGGCTCGCGCAGCCAGCGCCGGAGGTGGCGCGCCTCGTCCAGGAAGTCGGCGTGGCCAGGCTGGATGTCGAGCAGCAGCAGGGCCTTGTGGCGGCGCGCCGCGGCCAGGTAGCGGCGGATCGTCCGGTCGTCCTGGCGCGTGCGGTACAGCCCGTCGGTGCCGGCGTCGCGGTTGGCCACCGTGGCCAGGAGCTCGAACGCGGGCAGCACGGGCCGCCGCCGCTTGGCGAACGGGCGCGCCGCCCGCTCGAGCCGGGCGGCGGCCTGGTCGGGGGTGCCGATGCCCAGCGCGCCCAGCTCGCGGTCCTGCGGCGCGCCGTAGTAGGCCACCACGCGCCGGTCCGGGAAGATCCGCCGGCCGCCACCCGGCAGGATGGGGGGCGCCTTGCGCTCGGCCGACGCGCTGCTCTGCGCCGACCCGCGGCCGCCCGATCCACCGCCGGCACCCACCAGGACGCCCGCGGCCAGCGCGACGACGCCCACGGTGCCCAGCGCCGTCAGCCGCCGGCGCACATAGACGTCCCGCGCGTCGCTCACCGGGCGCATGGTGCCCGATCGGGGCCGGTTAGGGTGGCGCGCCATGGACTTCACCGCGCTCGCGGACGGCCTCACCGAGGCGATCCCGTACAACCGCCACCTCGGGCTACGCGTCGCCGAGCTCGGCGCCGGGACGGGGGTCGTCGACCTCCCCGACGACGAGCGCCTGCGCAACCACGTCGGCTCGCAGCACGCCGGCGCGCTGTTCTCCGCCGGCGAGGCGGCCTCCGGCGGCGCCTTCCTCGCCGCCTTCGCGGAGCGCCTGGCGGACGTCACGCCGCTGGCCGAGAGCGCCGAGATCGCCTACCGCCGCGTGGCCCGCGGGCCCATCACCGCCACCGCGCGCCTGGACGCCGCGCCGGCGGACCTCCTGGCCGAGCTCGACCGCGAGGGCCGCGTGCGCTTCCCGATCGCCGTCGCGCTCACGGACGGCGAGGACGAGCTCGTCGCCGAGATGACGGTCCGCTGGTACGTCCGCTCCCGCGCGTGACGGCGCCGCGCGCCTGGGTCGCCACGCCCGACGAGGCCGAGGCCGTCGCCCGGCTCATGACGGGCTTCCGCGACCACCTCGGGCTCGGCTGGCCCTCCGACAACGCCTTCCTGGCCGGCGTCGAGCGCCTGCTCGAGGACCGCGACACCGAGTTCCTGCTGGCCGCGCCGCACGACGGCGCGCCGCCGGCCGGGGTGGCCCAGCTGCGCTTCCGCTGGGGGCTGTGGCGGGCGGGCGGCGACCTCCTGCTCGAGGACCTCTACGTGCAGGACGAGGCGCGCGGCGCCGGGCTCGGCCGTGCCCTGGTCGGCCTGGCCCTCGAGCGCGCCCGCGCGCGGGGATGCCGCCGGGCCGAGCTCGACGTCAACGAGGCCAACGCCGCCGCGCTCGCGCTGTACGGCTCCTTCGGCTTCAGCGCGACCGAGAACCCGTACGGGGCGCGCGACCTCTACCTGCGCGTCCACCTCGACGAGGGCGGCTAGCGGTCGCGCGGGCGGGGAAGCCGCGGACCATGGCCACCGCTCCCACCCAGCCCAAGGCCCACGCCCTCGTCCACGCGCTCGCGGAGGTGGAGGCGATCGACCCGCCGGCCAAGGCCGCGGGCAAGGTCGTCCGCGGGGCGATCCCGCACGGGACGATCAAGGACGTCCTCAGCGGCGTGCCGATCGGCCACGCGCTGCACCCGCTCCTGACCGACGTCGTGATCGGCACGTGGACGAGCGCGTCGCTGCTCGACGTCGTCGGCGGCCGCGGCGCGCAGCCGGCGGCGGAGCGCCTCATCGCCATCGGCATCGCGGCGGCGGTCCCCACGGCGGTCTCCGGCTCCAACGACTGGGCGGACACCGAGGTCGCCGACCCCGAGGTCCGCCGCGTCGGCGCGGTGCACGCGGTGCTCAACGTCGCCGCGCTCGGCCTCTACGGCGCGTCGCTGGCCGCGCGGCGCGCCGACCGCCGCGGGTGGGGCCGGGCCCTCGGGTTCGCCGGCGCGGGGCTGCTGGGGATGAGCGGCCACCTCGGCGGCCACCTCTCCTACGCCGACGGCGTGGGGGTCGACCAGAACACGTGGGAGCCCGCCGTCGAGGACTGGACGGACGCCGCCGCCGACGGCGACGTGCGCGAGGGCCAGCTCACCGGCGCCACGGTCGCCGGCGTCGACGTCGTGCTCACGCGCCGCGACGGGCGCCTGCACGCCCTGGCGGACCGCTGCGCGCACCGCGGCGGCCCGCTGCACGAGGGCCGCCTGGTCGACGGCTGCGTCGAGTGCCCACGGCATGGGAGCCGGTTCGCGCTGGAGGACGGCTCCGTGGAGCAGGGACCGTCGCCCTACCCCCAGCCGGTCTTCGAGGCGCGCGCCCGCGACGGCCGCGTCGAGGTCAGGCGAGCGGCGGGGCGGCCATGAGCTCGACGCGGTGGCCGGCGGGCGTGCGCACGAAGGCGCGCGCCGCGCCCCAGTGCCGCGCGCGCGGCTCCACCGCGAAGCCGGCGCCCTCCAGGCGCGCGACCGTCGCGGCGTAGTCGTCGGCCACGACCGCGACATGGCCGAGCGGGGCCACGACCGGCTCGTCGGCGAACAGCAGGTGGACCTGCGTGCCGGCCCGCTGGACCCAGGCCGAGCGGTCGCCGAGGTCGCCCGGCGGGTCGACGGGCTCGAAGCCGAGCAGCGCCCAGAACCCCAGCTCGCCCTCGACGTCCACCGGGCGCGTCTCGAGGGCCACGTGCTGGATCACCGCTGCCCCCGCCCGACCTTCTCGACGTTGTCGGCGTGGATCCGGCGCTGGCGGGCGCTGCGCCGCGCGAGCGGCAGCGGCGCGTCCTGCGCCGGGAGCGCCTGGAGGTAGGCCACGTCCTCGCGCATGATCGCCAGCGCGCGGGCGGCGTCGAGCGGCGCGCCGTGCCCCGGGACGACCCAGTCGGCCTGCTCGACGTACGGCTTGAGACGGCCGAGGGTCGCCAGGTAGGCGCTGCGGCTGCCCTGCTCCTGCAGCCACGGGATCTCGACCGGGAGCAGGTAGTCCCCGGCGAGCAGGACGCGCGCCCACGGCACCCAGATCGCCATCCCGTCGTGCGTGTGGCCGTCGGCCGGGATGAGCTCGAGCTCGTGCTCGCCGATCCCCAGCCGGCCCGGCACGGGCAGCGCCTGGATCTGCCCGAGCGACAGCGGCCGCGGGCGCTCGACGTAGTTCTCCTCGTCGAACTCCCGGATCGACCGCTGGGCGTCGCCGGGCTCGGCGCGCAGGCGCGCGGCGGTCGTCTCGGCCACGCCGAGCGCCGCGTCGGGGAACGCGTAGCGCGCCATGACGTGGTCCCAGTCGCCGTGCGTGGCCAGGAGGCCCGACAGCGACCAGCCCGCCTGGCCCAGGAGCGCGGGCAGCGCGTCGAGCTCGTCCTGGAACACCGGCGAGTCGACGACGAACGTCTCCTCCCCGTGGTGCACGAGCGTGCACGTGACCTGCCACATCATCGACCGGCAGACGACGACGTCCTCGTGCAGGCTGGAGACCTGCATGCCGCGGGCCCTACCCCTCCAGCAGCTTCATGGCCTCGGTGAGGGTCTTGACCTCCGCCGTGGGCTTGCGCTGGTTGGGCTCCAGCGTCTCCTTCTTGCGGTTGACCCAGATGACCGGGACCTTCTCCTTCAGGCACGGCTCGACGTCGTGGTGGTAGCTCGACGCGACGTGGACCCAGCCCTTCTTCGTGCCGATGCGCCGCGCGCACTCCTTGAAGTGCGCGGGGTCGGGCTTGTAGGAGCGCACCTGCTGGGCGGTGACGACGAGGTCGAAGTCGGTGGGCAGGTGCCGGCGCGTCTGGCCCAGCAGCTTGTCGTCGACGTTCGAGATCAGGCCGAGCTGGTACTCCTTCGCCGCCTTCTTGAGCTGCGGGTTGGTCTCCTTGAACGGCATCCAGCGCTGCACGGAGTCCGGCAGGAAGCCGGCGCGCGAGGGCTCCAGCGGCCAGCCGAGGTCCTTGGCGATCCGCATCGCCACGCGGCGCAGGACCTCCGCGTAGAGCTCGTAGGAGCCGCTCTGGATCTCGCGCTGGTACTCGTGGAAGCGGGGGAGGACCTCGTCGGCGTCCTCGAGCGTGAACCCGTCGCGCGCGGCCTCCCGCTTGAAGGCCTGCCAGATGCCGGTCTCCCAGTCGATGAGCGTCCCGTAGACGTCGAAGGTGACGAAGTTGACCTTGGAAGGGAGCGGCATGGAACGCGACATTCTGCCATGGGAGACCCGAATGACCTGCTCTCGTCGGGGGTCGCTAGAGTCCGCCGCCGCTCATGGACCTCCTCGAGTACCAAGGCAAGCAGCTCTTCGCCCGGCACCGCATCCCCGTGCCCGACGGACGCCACGCGACGACCGTCGAGGAGGCGGTCGCCGCGGCCGACGACCTCGGCTACCCGTGCGTCGTCAAGGCGCAGGTCGGCATCGGCGGCCGCGGCAAGGCGGGCGGCATCAAGGTCGCGCACGACGGGCACGAGGCCCGCGCCCACGCCGACGCGATCCTCGGGATGGACATCCGCGGCTTCACCGTCCACGAGCTGTGGGTCGAGGAGGCCTCGCAGATCGAGGCCGAGCTCTACGCCTCGGTGCTCCTGGACCGCTCGGCCAAGAAGCCGCTCGTCATGCTCTCGACGCGCGGCGGCATGGACATCGAGGCCGTCGCCGAGGAGGAGCCGGAGGCGATCGCCACGCTCCACGTCGACCCGCTGCTCGGCTTCCAGGACTTCCACGGCCGCCGGCTCGCCTTCGGGGCCGGCATCGACGCCGACCTCGTGCGGCCGATCGGCGCCTTCCTGCGCCAGCTCTACGACGTCTTCGTCGCCGAGGAGGCGACGCTCGTCGAGGTCAACCCGCTCATCGTCACGCCCAGCGCCGGCACCGCCGGCGACGCCGCCGGGCGGATCCGCGCGCTCGACGCCAAGGTGACCCTCGACGACAACGCGCTCTTCCGCCACCCGGAGAACGCCGAGCTGCGCGACGTCTCGGCCGAGGACCCGCAGGAGCGGATGGCCAAGGAGCGCGGGCTGACCTACGTCAAGCTCGACGGCGACATCGGCATCCTCGGCAACGGCGCCGGGCTGGTCATGTCGACGCTCGACGTGGTCGCGCGCTACGGCGGGCGGCCGGCGAACTTCCTCGACGCCGGCGGCGGCTCGAAGGCCGAGGCGATCACCCAGGCCGTCGAGGTGATCCTCTCCGACGACAAGGTCAAGGCCGTCCTCTTCAACATCTTCGGCGGCATCACCCGCTGCGACGAGGTCGCCAACGGCCTCATCGAGGCGTTCCGCCAGATCGAGCCCGACGTCCCCTTCGTCGTCCGGCTGGACGGCACGAACGACGTCGAGGGGCGGCGGATCCTCGCCGAGGCCGAGCTGCCCGGCGTGCACACGGCGTCCACCATGGACGAGGCGGCCGAGAAGGTCGTGGAGCTGGCGACGCAGGGAGCGGCCGCACGATGAGCGTCCTCGTGGACGAGACCACCCGCCTGTGCGTGTCCGGGATCACCGGGCGCGAGGGGACCTTCCACGCCCTGAACAACCGCCGCTACGGCACGCAGGTCGTGTCCGGCGTCACCCCCGGCAAGGAGGGCCAGGACGTCGAGGGCATCCCGGTCTTCAACACCTTCCGGGGGGCGGTCGAGGCCACGGGCGCCAACACGGCGATGGTCTTCGTCCCGCCGCGCTTCGCCGCCGACTCGATCCTCGAGGCGGCCGACGCGGGCATCTCCGTGATCATCACGATCACGGAGGGGATCCCGGCGCACGACGAGCTCCGCGTCTACACCCACCTCAAGCAGGCGCGCCCCGACGTGCGGCTCGTGGGGCCCAACTGCCCCGGCATCCTCTCGCCGGGCAAGGCGAGCGTCGGCATCATCCCCGCGTCCTTCTTCAAGGAGGGCAACGTGGGCGTGGTGTCGCGCTCGGGCACGCTGACCTACCAGATCGGCAACAGCCTGGCCCAGCGCGGCTTCGGCAACTCGTCGATCGTCGGCATCGGCGGCGACCCCGTGCCGGGGTCGAGCTTCGTCGACGTGCTCGAGCTGTTCGAGGCCGACCCGCAGACCGAGCTCGTCGTCATGGCCGGCGAGATCGGCGGCTCGGCCGAGGAGGAGGCCGCCGACTTCATCGCCGAGCACGTCACGAAGCCCGTCGTCGCCTACATCGCGGGCTTCACGGCGCCCCCCGGCAAGACGATGGGCCACGCCGGCGCCATCGTGTCGGGGTCCCAGGGCACCGCCGCGGCGAAGGCCGAGGCGCTCGAGGCCCAGGGCGTGCGCGTCGGGCGCACGCCGACGGAGGTCGCCGAGCTCGCCGTCGAGATCCTCGGCGGCTGAAGAGGCCGACGGGCGGCCGGCCCGGGTGGGCGTGCCCGGCCGCGGGCGGCCGCCGGGGCGCCCGGACCCAGCGGGCGACCGTGCGGGAGGCGGCCGGGTCCGGTGGCGGCCACGGAGCGGGTCAGACCGCGCCCGTCGCTAGCCTGCGGCCCGATGTCCGACGCGCGCCCGGGCGACGCCAGCGACCGGCTGTCCGCGCTCGAGCAGAAGCTGCGGCAGCTCGAGCGCGAGCTCCTGCACGGCCCGGGCGGCGAGACGACGCCGGAGCCCGGCGCACCCGCGCCGGAGGCGCCGCCCGAGCGCGGCACGACCGCGCCCGAGGTCCCGCCGGAGGCCGGCGCGCCGAGGTCCGAGGCGCCGGCGGAGCCGGGCGCGCCCGTGCCCGAGACGACGCCGCCGGCCGACGTGTCCGCGCCGGAGGCGGCGGCCGCCGCGACGACGTGGTCGGAGGCGTGGCCCGCTCCGTCGTCCGGGCGGCCCGCGGGCGAGGCGCGCCCCGAGGCCGGTCCGCCCGCCGGGTCTGCCGTGCCGGGCGCGCATGCGCCCGGCGAGCGCGAGCCGGGGCCGGCGCCGGCGGCCGAGCAGGCGGCGCCGCCGGCCGACGACCGCCTCGCCCCGGGCGCCGCCGCCGCGACCGAGCGCTCCCGCGGGGACGCCGCGGACGCGCTCGCCGGGACCGGCGAGCTGGCCGAGGTGCGGCGGCGGATGGCGACGCTGCGCACGACGCTCGACGGCCTCGCCGTCACCGGGGAGCGGCTGCGCGGCGTGGCGCAGGTCGTCGTCGAGGACCACGGGCGCGCGCTCGTGCGGCTCGACCGCGCCGCCGCGGCCGCGGCGCGCGTCATCGAGGCCGCCGGGGCGCCGGTCGCCGTCGCCGAGGCGCGGACGGTCGTCGTCGAGGCGGGCCCGTTCGCCGAGCCCGACGCCCTCGCCGCCTTCCGGCGCTCCCTGGCCGCCACGCCCGGCGCGAGCGACGTCTACCTGCGCGGCTTCGAGGCGGGCAGGGCGGTCCTCGAAGTCCGGCTCGAGCACCGCGGGCGCTGGTGACCGACCCGCTCGAGCTCGCCTTCCGCACCGGCCGCCCCTACGTCGGGCTGCGGGGCCACCGCCACGACCCCGCGCTCGACGCCGTCGTCCCGCCCGCGCTCGCCGCGCAGCTGCGGGTCCTCCCCCTCGCCGCCGACGGCCGGACGGTTCGGCTCGCCAGCGCCGACGCCGATCCCGACCTCAGCGCGCTCGAGCCCCACCTCGCCGGACGCACGATCACGCTCGCCGTCGCCGACCCGGGCGAGCTCGACGCGATCCTGGAGCGGCTCCCGCCGCCGGTCGCGACCGATCAGCGCGCGGAGGCCGCCGGCGAGCAGGCCGCCGCGTCGCCGGAGGCCGTCGACCGCGAGCCTGGCCCGGCGCCACCCGAGCCGGACGCCGACGAGGCGGCCGCCGAGACGCTCGAGCCCGACGCCGACGAGGCGGCCGCCGAGACGCCCGAGCCGCGTCGACGAGGCCGCGGCCGAGTCGCCGCGACCCCGACGCCGACGAGCCGCGCCGCCGAGACGCCGTCCGCCGCCGGCGACGCCCCGAGGCGCGCCGAGGCCGTCGCCGGCATGCCCTCCGACGTGCCGCCCGAGCTCGCCGATCCCGGCGACCCGGGCGATCCCGGCGACCCGGGCGACCTCGGTGACCCCGCCGAGGCCGCCGGCCCCGCCGAGCCGGCTGCGACTGGGCCGCCCGCCGCGGCCCCGGAGCCCCCGCGCTCGCGGGCGCCGCTCGTCCTCGCGCCGCCGCCACCGCCCGACGCCGGCCCCGACCCGCGCCGCCGCCGTCGTCGCCGGTGGCCGCTCGTCCTGCTGCTGCTCCTGCTGCTCGCCGCCGCCGCGGTCGCCGCGGCGCTGCTCGTGAAGCGCGACCGCGACTCGGAGGCCTCCCCCCCGGCCGCCCGCCCGGCCGCGAGCGTGCCCGCCGCCCCCGCCGGACCTCCGATCGTCGCGGTCTCCGGGGTGGACGGCTCGGCCGTCCGCCGCGTCCTGCCCCCGGGCGGCCAGGTCGTCACCGCGGCCGGCGCGGAGGACGCCCTCGCGCTCCTGTGCGCCCGGACCGCGACGGCCGTCGCCCTGGGCGGCCCGCCCGACCGCTCGACGATGCGCGCCGGCTGCCGGATCGGCTCGTCGGTGCCCGTCACGCTCACGGCGACGCAGCTCCTCGCGCGCGGCGGCGGCTGCGTGGGGCTCGACGCGGCGCGGGCGCTCCGGAACCGGCCCGGGCGGGTGGACGCCGCGCGACGCCGGGCCGCCGCGAAGGCCGCCCGCAGGGCCCGGCGGCGCGGCCGCGGCCCGGCCGGCCAGCGGCAGGCCGCCAACGCGGCACGGGCCGCCTTCGACAACGGGCGCGATCTCCTGCCCGTCGCGGTGCGCGACGCCCGCGGCGAGTGCGTGCCCTACGCCGCGCCGGGCTACCCGCTCGCCGCGCGGGCCACCTTCGTCACGACCTTCGGGGAGGAGCGGCAGCTCGCCCGCGTCCTCGCCGAGGCTCCGCCGGCGCCCCACCAGACGATCGCCGTCGACCGGCTGCGGTGACCCCCGCGCGGACCCGGACCCTGACGACGCGCACGGCGTACGAGAACCCGTGGATGCGCGTCCGCGAGGACACGATCGCCCTCCCCGACGGTTCCGAGGCGATCTACGGGGTCGTCGAGAAGCCGCCGTTCGCGCTCGTCGTGCCCTTCGACGGCGAGCGGTTCCACCTGGTCGGCCAGTGGCGCCACCCACTCGGGCGCTTCGCCTGGGAGCTTCCGCAGGGGTCCCTGCGCGACCGTCCCGACGCGCCGCTCGAGGAGGTCGCCCGCACGGAGCTGCGCGAGGAGACCGGCCTCGTCGCGGCCGAGCTCACGCAGCTCGGGCGCCTCGACGTCGCCGCCGGCTTCAGCGCCCAGCACCTCGTCGCCTTCCTGGCCACCGGCCTGACCCGCGACGGCGAGCCGGCGCCCGAGCCCGAGGAGGTCGGCCTCACGCAGCGCGCCGTGACCCGCGCCGAGCTCGAGGAGCTCCTGCGGACCGGCGCGATCACCGACCAGGCGACGGTCGCCGCCTACGGCCTGCTGCTGCTGCGCGAGCGCGGCCGCGCCGAGCGCTGAGCGCCGCCCCGGCGCGGGCGCAGGCCGACGAGGAGCTGCTCCACCGCCTCGCCGGTGAGCTCGGCGACCCGGTCGGGCGGGAGCATCCCGCCGTTGACGAGCGCCGCGAGCCCCTGCAGCGAGGCGAACAGCACGATGCCGACCCGCTCGGGGTCGCCGGCCCGCAGCGCCCCGGTCGCCTGCCCCTCGGCGATCAGCCCGAGCATCACCGCGAACGCCCGCGTCGGCGGCCGCGCGCAGGGCCGCGGCGTCGTCCCCGTCGCGGTGCTTGCCCGCGAACATCAGCTCGAGCAGCGCCCCGTGCCGGGTCGCGAACGTCACGTACGCCGCGGCCGCCGCCGCCAGCCGGGCGTCGAAGGACGGGCCCGCCCCGTCCACGGCGCCGTGCAGGTCGCGTGCGAGGCGCTCGAACCCGTCCTGCGCCAGCGCGTCGAGCAGCGCCCGGCGGTCGGCGAAGTGCCGGCGCGGCGCGGCGTGGCTGACGCCGACGGCGCGCGCGAGCTCGCGCAGCGAGAGCCCCTCGGCGCCGCGCTCGGCCAGCGCGCGCTCGGCCTGCTCGAGCAGCGCCCTGCGCAGGTTGCCATGGTGGTAGGGCCGTCCGGCGCCGTCGACCACGCCCAGCACCCTAGCCGATGAAGTTGACGTTGACAGCATTGTTGTCAACGCCTACATTCGGGCCCATGCCCAAGTGGACCGCCAGCGACCTCCCCGCCCTCGACGGCCGCACCGTCGTCGTGACCGGCGCCAACAGCGGCATCGGCCGCGTCGCCGCCCGCGAGCTCGCGCGGGCCGGGGCCCGCGTCGTCCTCGCCGTCCGCGACACCGCCAAGGGCGAGCGGGCCGCCGCGGACATGCCCGGGACGACGGAGGTGCGGGCGCTCGACCTCTCCGACCTCGCGTCCGTCCGCGCCTTCGCCGGGGCCTGGGAGGGCGACCTCGACGTCCTCGTCAACAACGCCGGCGTCATGGCCGTCCCCGAGGGTCGGACCAAGGACGGCTTCGAGCTGCAGATCGGGACGAACCACCTCGGACCCTTCGCGCTGACGAACCTCCTCCTGCCCCACGTCACCGATCGCGTGGTGACCGTCTCCTCCGGGGCGCATCGCATGGGCAAGATCCGCCTCGACGACCTCAACTGGGAGCAGGGCGGCTACGAGCGCTGGCGCGCCTACGGGCAGTCCAAGCTCGCCAACCTCCTCTTCACCCTCGAGCTGCAGCGGCGCCTGGCCGAGGCCGGCTCCGACGTGCGCGCGCTGGCCGCCCACCCCGGCTACGCCGCGACGAACCTCCAGAGCCGCACGGAGAACCTCCTGCAGAACACGCTCATGGCGATCGGCAACCGCGTCATCGCCCAGAGCGAGGAGATGGGAGCGCTGCCGACGCTCTTCGCCGCGACGCAGGACCTCCCGGGCGCGAGCTACGTCGGCCCGGACGGCTTCGCCGAGCAGCGCGGGCACCCGACGCTCGTCGCGCGCAACGCGCGCGCGAGCGATCCCGAGACGGCGAAGCGGCTGTGGACCCTCTCCGAGCAGCTCACGGGCGTCACGTTCCCGCTGGGCTCGCGCAGCACCACGCCCGTCGTCATAGCCGCCCACTAGCCTGTCGGCCATGGCCGACGCTCCGAGGACCATCTCCTTCGCGCGGGGCGCCCCGTCGCTCGACATCGTCGACGTCGAGGGCCTCAAGGAGGCCGCCGCCGCGGCGTTCACGCAGGACCCCGCCGGCACGACGGCGTACGGGACGGCGGTCGGCTACGTGCCCCTGCGCGAGTGGATCGCCGCCCGCCACGGCGTCGACCCCGCGCAGGTCCTGGTGACGAACGGCTCGATGCAGGCCGACGCCTTCCTCTTCGAGACCCTCGTCGGCGACGGGGACGACGTCGTCGTCGAGAAGCCGACCTACGACCGCACGCTGCTGAACCTCCGCTCGCTCGGCGCGAACGTGCACGCGGTCAGCCTGGAGGCGGACGGGATCGACGTCGACGAGCTCGAGGCGCTGCTGGCCGACGGCCACGTCCCCAAGCTCGCGCACGTCATCCCGAACTTCCAGAACCCCGCGGGCTACACGCTGAGCGGCCCGAAGCGCGAGCGCCTCGTGGCGCTGGCCAAGCGGCACGGCTTCGTGCTCTTCGAGGACGACCCGTACGTCGACATCCGCTTCCGCGGCGAGCCCCTGCCGACGATGCTCTCGCTCGACGACAGCGGCGGCGTCGTCTACGCGTCCTCGTTCTCGAAGACCGTGTGCCCCGGCATCCGCGTCGGCTACCTCGTCGGCCCGGCGGCATTGATCGACGAGCTCCGCGCGCTCGCGACGAACACGTACATCTCGCCGAACATGGTCGCCCAGTCGATCGTCCACCGCTTCTGCGTCAGCGGGCGGCTGGACCGGTCGATCGCGACGGTCAAGGCCGCCCTGGCCGAGCGCGTGGACGTCCTCACGCAGGCGCTCGCGCGCGAGCTGCCCGAGGCGCGCTACGTCGCGCCCGGACGGCGGCTACTTCATGTGGGTGGAGCTGCCGGAGGAGATCGACGTCGATGCGCTCTTCCGCGAGGCCCAGGAGCGCGGCGTGCTCTTCGTGAAGGGCACGGACTTCCTGCTCGAGGGAGGTCGCAACACGCTGCGCCTGGCCTACTCCGGCGTGACGCCCGACGAGATCGCCGAGGGCGTCACCCGCCTGGCCTCCGCGGTGCGCGCCGTCGAGGCGAGCACGCCGGCCTAGCGGCTTGGCGCTCGTCGTCGTCGCGCTGGCCTGCGGGGCGGCGCTGCAGTCCGCGACCGGGTTCGGCTTCAGCCTGCTGGCCGCGCCGCTGCTCTTCGCCGCCCTCGAGCCGCCCCAGGCCGTCGGGCTCCTGGCCGCGCTCGGCCTGCTCGTCAACGCGCTGACGCTCGGCGCCGAGCGGCGCCGCCCGGCGCCGCTGGCCGGCGACGTCCGCGCGATCCTGCTCGCCGCGCCCGCCGGTGCCCTGCTGGGCGTGGTGGTGCTGCGCTCGCTCGACGCCCTCGCGCTGCAGCTCCTGGTCAGCGCCGCCGTCGTGGCCGCGCTGGCCGCCCGGCGCGCGCCGCGGCGCGGGCCCGTCGCAGCGCCCGCGGCGACCGGGCCGGCGGCGGCGAGGCCGGCGTGGTCGGCGCCGCTGGCCGGGCTGCTGGCCGGCGGCCTGGGCACGTCGACGTCGACGTCCGGGCCACCCCTGCTGCTGCACCTGCTCGGTCGCGGGGCGCACCCGGCGACCGTGCGGGACACGCTCTCGGTCTGCTTCCTCGGCCTCGGGCTGCTGAGCCCCATCGTGCTGCTGGCGACCCGCACGCCGGGCGCGGTCCCCGACCCGCGGCTGCTCGCCCTCGGGGCGCCGGCCATCCTCGCGGGCCACCTCGCCGGGCGGCGCGGGTTCGCCCGCCTCGTCGCCCGCGGACACTACGAGCGCGCGGTCACCGCCCTGCTGCTGGTCGCGGTCCTCGCCGGCCTGGCCGGCGTCGTCCTCGGCGCCTAGCGCCCGTACTTCTCCTGCGCGAGCACGAGCGACTCGGGCAGGGCGGTGCGCGGCGGCGGGGACGGGTCGGCCACGACGGAGACCGTCTCCGCGACGCTGCGGGTCACGGCCACGCGCTCGCCGTCCGCGCGCCCGGACCACGACCTCGCCGCCCTCGTCGGCGGCGGCGACGACGCCCTCCATGCCCGGCTCGAGCCCGGAGGCCTTGAGGTAGTGCAGGAGGTCCTCGGCCTCGTTCTCGAAGCGCAGGATCCGGACGCTCGCACCGTCGGCGACGTCGGCCAGCGGCACGCCGTCGATGCGCTTGCCGACGTGGATCGGGTGCCCGTGCGGGCAGGTCTTCGCGTCGCCGATCGCGGCCAGCATGCGCGCCTCGAGCACCGGCGACATCGCGTGCTCGAGCCGCTCGGCCTCCTCGTGGACCTCGTCCCAGGGGATGCCGAGCACGTCGGTGAGGAAGCGCTCGATGAGCCGGTGGCGGCGCACGATGCCCTCCGCGTGCCCGAGCCCCTCGTCGGTGAACGAGATGGTCTTCGAGGCGGAGCGCTCGATGTAGCCGTCGCGCTCCAGGCGGCCGATCATCTCGTGCACCGTCGGCGGCGAGAGCTGCATGGCCCGGGCGACGTTCGCGCCGGTCATCGGAAGGCCGGCCTCCTGCAGCCAGAACAGCGTCTGGAGGTACTCCTCCTCGGCGATCGTCGCGTGCGTCGCGGCCATGTCCGCCATCGTATCCCCGCGCCGACGGCCGGGTAGGCTGCGCCGCCATGCAGATCACGCCGGGCACGCGCGCGTTCATCACGGGCGCCTCGCGCGGGATCGGCGCGGCGCTGGCCGAAGCGCTCGCCGCCCGCGGCGCGGTCGTCGGCCTGGCCGCCCGGTCGGCCGGCGAGCTCGACGCGCTCGCCGCCCGCCTGCCGGGAACGCACCACGTGCTGCCCTGCGACGTGGGTGACGAGCGGTCCGTCCACGACGCGCTCGAGCGCTTCGTCGCGCAGGCCGGCGGGCTCGACCTCCTCGTCGCCAACGCCGGGATCACCCACTACGGCCCGTTCCGCGACCAGCCGCTGGCGGACGCCGAGGCGATGACCCGGGTGAACTGGCTCGGCACGCTCTACACCGTCCACCACGGCCTGCCGCACCTCCTCGACGCCGCGCACGGCCACGTCGTCGTCGTCTCCTCGGGCGCGGCGCTGCGGTCGTTCCCGTGGGCGGCGGTCTACGGGGCGACGAAGGCGGCGCAGCGGATGTTCGCCGAGGCGCTGCGGCACGAGCTCAGCGGGACGGGGGTGTCCCTGACCACGGTGTACCCGGGGGAGATCGCCACGTCGCTGCACGAGCACGAGAAGGACCGCATGCCCGACTGGTACCGCGGCGGCCCGGCGGCCGTCCCCGCGAGCGACCTGGCCGCGAAGGTCCTCGACGGCGTCGAGGCCGACGCCCGCTCCGTCGTGCACCCGCCGGCCGTGCGGCTGCTCGGCGCCCTGCACAACACCGCCCCGCGCGCCTCCGACGCGCTGCTGCGCCGCCTCCGCGGCGGCACCGCCGCGCCGCGCCGCGATTGACGTGACGAGCTTCGAGGACGCCGTCGCCGTCCTGCGCGCCTGGGTGGGCGACCCCGTGCTCGTCCGCCTCGACCCCGACGGGGCGGTCATGCGCGGCCGGCTGCAGGAGGCCGACGCGGCGGGGCTCGACGGCGCGGCCTTCGCGCTGGCCGACGAGGACGGGCGGGTGACCGCGACGGGCCTCGCCATCGCGCTGTTCCGCGACGCGGCCCGCGTCGTCGACCGCGGCCGGGGCCACCTCGTCGTCGAGCAGGGCCGCGTCCGCATCACGGTGCGCCGCTACCCCGACGCGCCGGACGCGCCGGACGCGCCGGACGCCTAGGCCGCCGTGCCGGGGCGGCGGCGGCGGGGCGGCTTGGAGCGCAGCGCCTCGGCCTGCGCGGTGAGGCGCTCCCGGGCCAGGCGCACGAACTCGCGCGTGGCCGGGGACACCCGCGCGTCGCGGCGCGAGATGAACGCGAAGGTGTCGAACACCGGCGGGTCGAACGGCACCCAGCCCAGCCGGCGCGGGATCCGGCGACCCAGCGCCAGCAGCGTCGAGCGCGACACGATCGTGTCGCCCATCCCGCGCGCCGCGAGGTCGATGGCCGCCTCGACGTCCTCGACGTCGATCTGGGGCTCGAGGGTGACGCCGGCGCGCTGGGCCAGCTCGGCGAGGTGGCGCCGGGTGGGGTCCTCCGCGCCGTAGCTGGCCTCGGACAGGATGAGCGGCGCCTGCGCGAGCGCCTCGATCGTCATCGCGCGGCGCACCCGCGCGGCGATCGCGCTGACATAGACCAGCTCGTCCTCCATGATCGGCTGGACGTCGAGGCCGCGGTCGTCGATCGGCAGGACCACCATGCCGGCCTCGAGCTCGCCGTCGCGCACCGCCTCGACGACCTCGCTGGAGTTCTGGCCCACGACACGCACGCGCACCCCGGGGTAGCGCCGGCGGAAGTCGGCGATGAAGTCCGAGCCCGGGAAGAACCGCGCGGTTCCCCAGGTCCCGAAGGTCGCGATCCCGCCGCGCAGCCCGCGCACCGCCGACACGGACTCCCGCGCGGCCTCGACGTCCGCGAGGACGCGCTCGGCGTGCGGGCGCAGCTCACGCCCGGCCTCGGTGAGGACGAGCCCGCGCCCGACCCGGGTGAAGAGCGCCACGCCGAGCTCGGCCTCGAGCCGGCGCACCTGCTCGGACAGCGAGGGCTGCGCGAGGTGCAGCTCCTCGGCGGCGGCCGAGAACGAGCCGCGCCCGGTCGCCGCCAGGAAGTAGCGGAGCTGCTGCAACGTCAAGGCTCCCCCTTTGGCTCGTCGAGGACGTCAAGGCTACCGCAGGGAGAACAGCCGTTCTACCATCCGGTGCATGCTCTCCCTCCTCTCCTTCGTCGCCGTCATCGGGGCGCTGGACGTCGCCGCCATGAAGTGGGGCGCGGACAGCCGCACCGACGACCCGCGCCGCAACTGGTAGCCCGGCCGTCGGCGGGCACTACGCTGCCCGCCCATGGCGCTCCCACTCCGCTCCCCCGTCCTCCCGCAGCTCGCGCGCTCGCGTGACGCGCTGCCGACGGGGGACGGCTGGGCCTACGAGCCCAAGCTCGACGGGTTCCGCGCGATCGCCTTCGTCGACGGCGACGAGGTCGAGCTCCAGTCGCGCAACGGCAAGCCGCTGACCCGCTACTTCCCCGAGGTCGCGGCCTCCCTGCCGGCCGGCCGCTACGTGCTGGACGGCGAGATCGTCGCCTCCTCCTTCGACACGCTCGGCCAGCGCATCCACCCGGCCAAGTCGCGGATCGACCGGCTCGCCGCCGAGACGCCCGCGCGCCTGGTCGCCTTCGACCTGCTGGCCCGCGACGACGACGTCCTGCTCGAGCTGCCCTACCTCGAGCGCCGCGCCGCGCTCGAGGCCCTCGGCGGCCTCGAGCTGACCCCGGTCGTCCGGACGGCGGACGAGGCCGAGCGCTGGCTGCACGAGGAGGAGGGCGTGATCGCCAAGGAGGCCGAGGGCGCCTACCACCCCGGCGAGCGCGTCGGGATGGTCAAGGTCAAGCGGGTCAGGACGATCGACGCCGTCGTCATGGGCTGGCGCCCGGGCAAGGCCGAGGGCACGCTCGGGGCGCTCATCCTCGGCCTCTACGGCGAGGACGGCCGCCTGCGCGAGGTCGGCCACTCCTCGGGCTTCACCGCCCGCGAGAAGCGCGAGCTCGTCGGGAAGCTCGCCCCCTACGAGACCGGCGAGCGCGGGAGCGGCGAGCCCTCGCGCTGGTCGGCCGGGCGCAACCTGGAGTGGATCGGCCTGCGCCCGGAGCTCGTCGTCGAGGTCACGTTCGACCACGTCTCGGACGGCCGGATCCGCCATGGGACCAAGGTGCAGCGCTGGCGCGACGACAAGCCGCCGGCCGCCTGCACCCTGGACCAGCTCGACGGCTAGCGGTCGGCGACCACCAGGCGGACCTTCCCGCCGCGGCGCTCGACGGCGTCACAGGCCTCGACGTCGACGTGCGGCCGGGCGACGCCGAGCGCCGCGAGGCGGTCCCCCACCCGCGTGCGCAGCCGCTCGGCGACCTCGTCCTCGCGAGCGCCGTCGAGCAGCCGCACGCGCAGGCGCAGCCGGTCACCGGACTGGACGACCTGGAACTCGCGCACCGCACGGTCCGCGGTGACCATCGCGAACGCGAGCGGGTGCACGACGACCTCGCCGTCGCGCCCGGGCAGGCGGAGCACGTCGTCGGCGCGGCCGTCGTGGACGCGCAGCCGGCGCAGGGTCCGGCCGCAAGGGCATGGCTCGGGGTCGATGGTCACGACGTCGCGCAACTCGAGGCGGACGAGCGGCTGGACGCGGTTGACGAGGCTCGTGACGAGCAGCTTCGCCCCGCGCTCGCCGTCCGGCACCGGGCGCCCGTCTTCGTCGACGTTCTCGACGACGGTGACGTCCTCGAAGAGGTGCACGCCGGCGTGCTCGTCGCACGACCCGCCCCAGAGCCCCTCCGTCGTGGCGTAGAGGTCGAACGGGCGCACGCCGAACGCCTCCGTGAGGCGGTCGGCCATTTCGGCCGTGCACAGCTCGCTCGACGTCAGGACCCGGGCCGGCGCGATGTGCAGCCGGCCCGCCTCCTGCTCGGCGGCCAGGGCGACCGCGACCGACGGGTACGCGGCGAGGACGTCCGGGCGGTGGGCGTTGAGCGTGGCCACGAGCTCGCCCGTCGGCGCCGACGCCGGGAGCGAGAGCACCCGGTGAGGCCCGCCGCCGAGCATCGCGCTGAGCCGGCGGCTCATGTGCGTCGGGGAGCCGCCGACGACGGCCGCGACCCTGAGCCGCGGCAGCCGTGGGCGGACCCCGGCCATCGCGTTGAAGCGCAGGAGCTGGGCGGCCATGACCGCGAAGGTCGTGCGGTCCTGGACGAAGACGCCCTTCGCGCCCGACGAGCCGCTCGTGGCCATGACGCGGTAGTCGCCGAAGAGCAGGGCGTCGCGGTCGAGCCCGTCGAGGTGCGCGAGGAGCTCGTCGCGCCGCAGGCGCGGGTCCGTGACGACGTCGTCGAAGCGTTCCATGAGCGTCGCCTTGTCCAGCACGGGAAGCCGGCGCAGGTCGACGGGTCGCGGGCCGACCCGCGGGCCGAGCCGCTCGCGGTGCAGCGGCGAGCGCGCGATCGCGTCGCGGACCACGGCGTCGACGGCGCCCTGCTGGAACTGCCGCAGGCGCTCGCGCGGCCAGCGCTCGCGCGCGCCAAGGCGGCGCGCCAGGCGAAGCATCCGCACGACGTCCGCCCGCCGGCGCAGCGCGTCGGTCACGACCGACCGCCCGTGACCTTCCCGAGCAGCAGCCGCTGCGCCTCGACGGCGAGCTCCCGGCGGACCACGCCCGGGCGCGTCAGCCGCTCGAGGCCCAGGCCCGTGCTCAGCGCGAACCCGACGGTGGCGAGCTCCTGCGGGGTGAGCGGCAGCGGCGTCTCGCTGCGCGCGGCCAGGTCCTCCGAGGCCGCCACGAGCGGCGCCGCGGCGCGGGCGTGGACCGCGGCGAAGCGAGCGCGGTGCTCGGGATGGCGCAGGACGTGCGCCCAGAACTCGACGAAGACGGCGAGCCAGCCGTCGTCCCGGTCGCGCCGCGCGGCGGTCCGGGCGACGAGCTCGACGATCGCGGCCGCTGGGTCCGGCGTCGCGGCGATGACGGCCTCGGCGGCGGCGACGTGCGCGTCGGTGCGGCGCTCGTAGACGCCGAAGAAGAGGTCCTCCTTGGAGGCGAAGTTCGAGTACACCGCGCCCTTGGTGTAGCCCGCATCGGCGGCGACGGCGTCGAGAGTGGTCAGGTGGAACCCGTCCGTGACGAAGCGGCGCTCGGCGGCCGTCAGGAGGTCCTCCCGGGTCCTGGCCTGCCGCTCCGCGCGGGTGGCGACCACTGTTCGCATGCCGTGAGTATCCAGATGCTGATGGTATCTGTCAAGGCAGCGCGGGTGGGCGGCGGGCTGGGGGCGGACCGCGCTTGCAAGGATGCTCCGGGTGCCGGTCCCCGGGATCCCTGGGCGAGTGCTCGTCGCGCCCGACAAGTTCAAGGGGACGTTCCGCGCCACCGAGGTCGCCGCCGCGCTCGGGCGCGGGCTGGAGGCGGGTGGCTGCCCGCCGCCCGACCTCTGCCCCGTCGCGGACGGCGGCGAGGGGACGCTCGAGGTCCTGCTGACGGCGCTCGGCGGGGAGACCGCGGCCGCACCCGCGGTCGATCCGCTCGGACGGCCGATGAGGGCGGGCTTCGGGCTGCTGGAGGCCGGCGACGTCGCCGTCGTGGAGGTCGCGGCCGCGAGCGGGCTGGCGCTGCTCGACCCGCGCGACCGGGACGCGGAGGCCGCGTCGAGCGCCGGGACCGGGATGCTCATCGCGGCAGCCGTGGAGGCGGGCGCGGCCGTCGTCCTGGTGGCCGCCGGCGGCTCCGCGACGACGGACGGCGGCGCAGGCGCGATCGAGGCGGTGCGGGAGGCGGGCGGCCTGCGCGGCGCGCGCCTCGTCGTCCTCAGCGACGTCCAGACGACCTACGAGCGCGCCGCCGTGGTCTTCGCCCCGCAGAAGGGCGCCGACGCGGCCGCCGTGGCCCGGCTGCGCGCGCGGCTCGACGCGTTCGCGGCGACGCTGCCCCGCGACCCGCGCGGCGTCGCCATGGGCGGCGCCGCGGGCGGCCTGGCGGGCGGGCTGTGGGCCGCCTTCGGCGCCGTGCTGGAGCCGGGGGCGGCGTTCGTCCTGGGCGAGCTCGGCTTCGAGGCCCGGATGCGCGCCGCGCGCGCCGTGGTCGTCGGCGAGGGCCGGCTCGACCCGTCGACGCTGGAGGGCAAGGTCGCGGGCGAGATCGCGACGCGCGCGCGGCAGGCCGGCGTGCCGTGCTTCGCCGTCGTCGGCGCGGACGGCCTCGGGCCGTTCGGGGCGCGCGTGCTCGACCTGCAGCGGGTTCTGGAGGCGACGACGCTCGCCGAGGTGGAGGCGGCCGGCGCGGCGCTCGCCCCCGAGCTGCGCCCCCCGGCGGCCTGAGGCCGTCCGGCGCGGTGGGCCTCGGCGCCGGGGCGGCAGCCCGGCGGCGAGGTCGACGCGGCGGCGCAGCAGCTCGTTGACCTCGAGGTTGGCGTCGTCGTGACGGTCCTCCTCCGGGCGCCGGACTGGTACGACGGCGCCGGCGGCGACGGCGCCCGGGTAGCCTCGCCGCCGTGCCGGACCGTCGCCAGCTCCACGTCCGCCCGCCGGGGGCCCGGCGGGCCGTCGTCGTCGGCGCCGGCTCGTTCGGCACGGCGGTCGCCGTCCTCCTCGCCCGCGGCGGCCTGCGCACGACGCTGCAGGCCCGCACGACCGAGCAGGCGCAGCGGCTGTCCGCGGACCGCGAGAACCGTGACTACCTGCCCGGCGTCGAGCTGCCCGGGGAGCTGCGCATCGAGACGATCGACGCGGGGCTGGCCCGCGCCGACCTCGTGTTCCTCGGCGTCCCCTCCCAGGGGCTGGACGGCGTGATCGGCGGGCTGGAGGCGGCCGGCCTCCCCGACCGCGCCGCGGTCGTCTCCCTGGCCAAGGGCCTGGTGCCACCCGACGGCACCGCGCCGACGATCATGCTCGGCGAGCGCCTCGGCGCCGCGCGCGTCGCCTGCCTCGGAGGCCCGGCCCACGCGCGCGAGATGGTCCACGAGGGCGCCGGCCTCGTGGCCGCGTCCGCCTCCGAGGAGCTCGCCGGCGCGATCGCCCGGGCGTTCACCCGGGCGGGCGTGGTCTGCGAGCGCTCGAACGACCCGGTCGGGGTGGAGCTCGCGGGCGCCGCCAAGAACGCCGCGGCGCTGGCCTCCGGCGCCACCGAGGCGCAGGGCCTGAACGCCGCCGGCGCCGCGGCCGGCCACATCTTCGCCGAGGTCTGGCGCTTCGCCGAGGCGCGCGGGGCACGGCCGGAGTCGCTCATCGGCCTGGCCGGCACGGGCGACCTCGTGGCCACCGCGCTGGCACCTCAGAGCCGCAACCGGCGGGCGGGCGAGCTGTTGGCCGACGGCGTCGCCGCCGTCGAGATCCCGGCCCGGATCGGCCAGGCCGTCGAGGCGCTCGAGAGCGTCCCGCTGCTCGCCCGCGCCCTCGAGCGCGCCGGCGTCGAGGCGCCCGTGACGACCGGGCTCGCCCGCCTGATCTCGGGCGAGCTGCCGCTCGACGACTGGGTGGGGCTCGTGCGCACGACGGTCCCGCCGCCGGCGCGCTGGCGCGTGCACCGGGGCTTCTGGCGCCGGGCCTGGGCGCGGGTGCGCGGCGCCTTCGGCGGGCGCCGGCGGCGGCGACCGCCGGAGGCCGGCCTCCTCGACCCGCCGCCGGCGGAGTCACCGGGCGCGACGGGCTAGCGGGCCCTCACCCGAGCCCGGCCGCCAGCCGGAGCACCGCGCGGGCGTGACGGGCCACCGTGCGCGCCGGCGGACTCCCGGCGGGGAGCTCGACGACGAACGACGACCCCTGCCGCACGCGGGCGTTGACCCACCGCGACAGGCTCCCGGGGTAGTGCGGCAGCGGGTGGAAGGGCAGGCCCACCAGGCGCGCGTAGCGGCGCGCGGCGGTGGCCCGGCCGGACTCCGGGGCGTCGACGAGCCCCAAGGGCTGGTGGTACCAGACGACCAGCCGCGGGCGCTCGCGGCGGACCAGCTCGCGCAGGACCCGCGTCTCGGGCTCGGACCACGGGCGGCGCCCGGACGCGGTCGGGCCGCGCATGGGCCGCCAGCCCGCGGGGGAGTTGCGGTTGAGGTCGACGCCGTGCGCGTTCTGACGCGTCCGGCGCGCGCGGCCGTCGGGGTTCGCGTCGCGGACGAGCAGGAGCTCGACGCCGGCCGGCACCGCTCCGGCGCGCCCGCGCCGCAGAAGCTCGTCGGCGATCGCGCGGCCCGCGCCCTCGTCGCCGTGGACGGCCCCGACGACGAGCACCCGGCGCCGGGCGGCGAGGTCCCCCACGCGGACGAGCGCGATCGCCCGGCCCCGCGCCGAGGTGCCGGCCAGCTCGAGCGCGACGCCGGGGACCGGCCCCTGGGCCTGCCCCGGGTCCGCCCCCGCCCCGCCCGCGACACCGGCCGCCGCGACCGCCGCCGGCACCAGGGCGAGCGCCGCCAGGCCCGCCGCCCCGCGGCCGCGGGCACGGGCCCTCACCCGCGGCGCTCCGCCAGCGTGGTGACGACCGCCTCGTAGACGCCGGCGCCGTGACCGGCCTCGGCGACGCGCAGCCCGTCGACGCCCGCGAGCTCCTCGCGCAGCGTCGGGTCGGCCTCGAGCGCATTGGCCACGAGCCAGAACGCTCCCGTCTCGGGCGCCATGCGCAGGTCCTCGCGCGAGTCGCCCACCGCCACGCAGTCCTCGCGGGCGTAGCCGCGCATCCGCCGGTGGGCCGCGACGGCGCGCGCCTTCGAGGCGCCCTCCGGGACCAGGTGGTAGACGCGCACCTGGTCGAGCCCGGCCAGCGCGTCGGAGCGCCGGTCGGCGCGCCCGTTGTCGACCAGGCGCAACCCGGGGTGGCCGTGGTCGCGCAGCAGCCCCTCCGCCTCGGCGGCGTCGACGAGGCCGCGGAAGAGGTGGGAGACCTCGCGGTCGACGTGCCACGGCGCGTGGTGCTCCAGTCGTCCGGCGTAGGCCTCGAGCAGGAGGCCGGGGGCACCGGTCGCGGCGAGCTGCTCGTGGATCGACGCGTCGTCGCGCGGCAGCCACGGGGCCGTCAGCCAGTGCTCCTCCCCGTCGAGCACGACGCACGCCCCGGCCTCGAAGACGAACGAGCGCGCCCCGAGCAGCCGCGCGTCCTCACGGACGTTCGTGCCGCGGCGGCCCGAGACCGGCACGAGCTCGACGTCCGCCCTCAGGCAGGCCTCGACGGCCCGGGCGCCGAGCAGCGTGACGCCGCCGTCGCCGTCGTCGAAGAGCGACCCGCCGCGGCCGAGGAGCGTGCCGTCGAGGTCGAGGTACAGGCAGCGCAAGGGCGGCACATGCTGCCAGGCGCCTACCCTGGGCCGCGATGGCCGTCACCCGCCGCACGGAGCCCTGGAGCGCGCTGCTCGACGCCGGACGGCAGGACGAGCGCCTCGTGCGCGAGGCGTTCGAGGCCGCCCGCGAGCCGGACCTCGTCCCCCTGCCCGGCGACCTGCACCCCGACCTGCTCGCGGCGCTGCGCCGCACGGGCGTCGACGCGCTGTTCCGCCACCAGGCCGACGCGCTCGAGGCCGCCACGCACGGCCCGACGATCGTGACCACGGGCACCGCGTCGGGGAAGTCGCTGTGCTTCAACCTCCCGACGCTCGACGTCCTGCTCACCGACGCCAAGGCGCGGGCGCTCTACCTCTACCCGACCAAGGCGCTGGCCCAGGACCAGGCGCGCGCGCTGCACGCGCTCGGCCTCCACAAGCAGCTGCGCCCGGCGATCTACGACGGCGACACGAAGAAGGAGGAGCGCGCCGCGATCCGGCGGCGCAGCAACCTCATCCTGACGAACCCCGACATGCTCCACCTCGGGATCCTGCCCCACCACGCCCGCTGGGGGGACTTCTTCGCGAACCTCGCGGTCGTCGTCGTCGACGAGGCGCACGTCTACCGCGGCGTCTTCGGCTCCCACGTCGCGAACGTCCTGCGACGGCTGCGGCGCATCGCCAACGCCTACGGCACCGAGCCGCGCTTCCTCCTGGCCAGCGCCACCATCGCCAACCCCGTCGAGCTGGCCGAGCGCCTGACCGGCCTCGACGTCGCCCTCGTCGACCGCGACGGCTCCCCCGGGGCGCGGCGGCAGATCGCGATGTGGAACCCGCCCGTCGTCGACGAGGCCCTGCAGACGCGGCGCAGCGCGCTGGCCGAGGCCGCCGAGATGGTCGCCGGCCTCGTGCGCGAGGGGAGCCGGACGATCTGCTTCATGAAGTCCCGCAAGGGGGTCGAGCTCGTCGCCCGGCTGACGAAGCTCGAGCTCGAGGAGTCGGGCGACCTCGACCTGGCCGACCGGGTCGCGCCCTACCGCGCCGGCTACACGGCCCAGCAGCGGCGCGAGCTCGAGGCGCGGCTGACGAACGGCGAGCTCCTGGCCGTGGTGACGACCGACGCGCTCGAGCTCGGGATCGACATCGGGGCGCTCGACGCCGCGGTCGTCGTGACCTTCCCGGGGACGGTCGCCTCCCTGCGGCAGATGTGGGGGCGTGCCGGGCGGCGCGGGCGGGGGCTCGCGGTGTACGTCGCCGGCGAGGACGCGCTGGACCAGTTCTTCTGCCGCCATCCCGACGAGTTCCTCGAGCGCCCGGTCGAGGCGGCGATCCTCCACTTCGAGAACGAGCCGATCCACCTCGCCCACCTGCTCTGCGCCGCGCACGAGGGCCCGCTCTCGGACGCGGACGCGGCGACCCTCGGGCCACGCTGGCGGCTGTACGCCGACGTCCTCGTCAGCCAGGGCCACCTCGTCGAGCGCCGCGGCGGGCTCGTCCTGCGCCGCGCCGAGGAGTTCCCGGCGGCCGCGGTCTCCCTGCGGTCGGCCTCGCCCGACAGCTTCGCCGTCGTCGACGTCGCGCAGGGCGAGCTCCTCGGGAGCGTCGAGTCGGCGCGGGCCTTCAGCACGGTCCACGACGGCGCGGTGTACCTGCACCTCGGGCGCTCCTACGAGGTCAAGGAGCTCGACGTCGACGCGCGCCGGGCGCTCGTCGCCCCCTACGAGGGCGCGTCCTACACGCAGCCCAAGAAGGAGACGATGACGGAGGTCGAGCGCCTGCTGGACCGGCGCGAGACGCTCGGCGTGACCCTGAGCTACGGCGAGGTCAGCGTCACCGAGCAGGTGCTCGCCTACCAGCGCAAGCGGCTGCCCGACCACGAGGTCGTCGACCTCGTCGCGCTCGACCTGCCCGAGACGACCTTCACCACGCAGGCGCTCTGGTACGAGCTCGACGACGACCTCCTGGCCGACGACTTCCCCCTCGAGGTGCTGCTCGGCTCGCTGCACGCCACCGAGCACGCGCAGATCGCCGTCCTCCCCCTGCTGGCGATGTGCGACCGCTGGGACATCGGCGGGCTCTCGACGAACCTCCACCCGCAGACCGGCGGCCCGACGATCTTCGTCTACGACGGCCACCCGGGCGGCGTCGGGATCACCCGCCAGGGCTTCACCCGCTTCGAGCAGCTCGCCGCCGACGCCTTCCGCCTCATCGACGAGTGCCCGTGCGAGTCGGGCTGCCCGTCGTGCGTGCAGTCGCCGAAGTGCGGCAACCTCAACGAGCCGCTGGCCAAGGCCGGCGCCCGCGAGCTGCTGGACCGGATGCTGTCGCGTTAGGCGGCGCGCTTGGGCGCGGTGGCGCGCCGGCGCTCGAGGATCGCCTTCAGGCGCGCGAGCGAGGCGGTCGCCTCGCGACGCGGCACGCCGCCGGTCAGCGCACGGGCGGCGACGGCCCCGAGCGGTCCGAAGGGCGTGTGGAACTGGTTCGTGTAGGTGAACCGCGTGCCGCCGTCCTCGGGCTCCAGGCGGTCCTCGATGACCGCCTTCGAGCGGGCCGGGCCCCGGCCCTCCCAGCGCGCGTAGCGCGGCGCGTCGACCTCGGCGAGCTCCCACTTGACCGTGAACGGCACCCCGCGCAGGCACAGGCGCTGGTCCATCCGGTAGCCGACCTCGAGCGGGCCGTCGTCGGCGTGCTCGACCCGCCGGACGATCGTCACCCACTCCGTCGTCCCGGCGGGGTCCATCGCGTAGTCCCAGACCTCCTGGGGCTCCGCGTCGATGTGCAGGTCGACCTCGACGGCGTCCATCGCCCCGGGCTACCCCGGGGCGTCGGCCGCCGCACTCCGGCCTGCGCGGGCGGCCGCGAGCGCCTCGCGGGGCGACCAGGTGCCGAGCTCGGCCAGCAGGGCGACCACGCCGACCACCAGCCCGGCGACGAGCAGCAGCGCGCCGACCCCGAAGGTGAACGCCGTGATCGCCGCGATGTCGACCGACTCCCCCGTCACCTCGACGAAGCCGTAGGAGAGCATGGCCAGCCGCAGGCCCGCGCTGGCCGGGGCGAGCGGGATGATGCGCCCGCCGCCCTGGGCGGCCATGACCAGCACGACCGTGCTGAGGGTCACCGGGAGCGCGAAGGCCTGCATGAAGGCGGCCAGCGAGGCCAGGCGGATGAGCCGCCCGAGCGCCTGCCAGCTGGCCACGCCCGTGACGAAGCGCCGCGGCTCGCCCAGGATGACCAGGCCCTGGCGCACGCGCGCGGCGAAGTCGGACATCCGGCGCCGGGCCATGCGGGCCCCGACCACGCCCAGCGCCAGCACCGCGGCGGTGGTCAGCGTCGCCAGCACCGGGTGCTCGAGCACCAGCGACACGTCGACCTGCGGCAGGTCACCCGACGTCCCGGGAACCGGGAGGAAGCCCCGCGCCAGCGCCCAGGCGACGAGCGCGGCGCCGAAGAGGGTCTCGAAGACGGTCTCGGGCACGAACGTCGCCGCCAGCGTCGGGTAGCGCGCGCCCTCGATGCGCCGGTGCACGAGCCAGAGCTTCACGACGTCGCCGCCGCGGGCCGGGATCACGCCGTTCAGCCCGGCCCCGGCCAGGTAGGCGGCCATCGTGTTGCGCGGCCGCAGGCCGGTGGCGTCGGGGTACGCGGCGCGCAGGATCGTGTGCCAGCCGCGCGTGCGGACGGCCTGGGCGACGAGGTAGAGGACGACGCCCAGGGCGGCGAGGTAGGGGTCGACGCTCGCCACGTGGTCCGCGATGAGGGCGAACGCGTGCCCGGAGGCGCGCAGCGCATCACCGATCATGTCCTGACGAACGTAGCGCCCGCAGCTTCACGCCGCGCAGATGGAGCTTCGCGGCGCGGAACGTGCGCAAGGCCGGACGGGAGCGCGGGGGCGCCGGGCCGGCGGTCGACCGTATGCGCATGGGCCGCCGGATGCGCACCCTGCCGACCCTCGCGGCGGCTCTGGGCACCCTCCTCCTCATCCCCGCCGCCGGGGCGTCCACGGGCGGCACGAGCGCCCCGCCCGAGCCCTCCGGGTCCGGCGGCTCGCCGGGCGGTTCCCCTGGCGGCGCCGAGTACGGCGTCCCGCTGCGCGGCGCCACCGCGCCCGCGCCCGTGGCCCGCGCCTTCCGCCTGACGCCCGCGCGCGTGACCGCCCCGGCGCTGCCCGCGGTGCGCCTGCGCGTCGACCAGCGCGGCTCGCGCACGGTCGCGGCGAACGTCGTCTTCTCCCCCGTCCGCGGAGGAGCGCTGCGGCGCCTCGACCTCGGGCAGCTCGTCGTCGGGCGCACGATCACGGTCCGCTGGCCCGCCGGCTTCGCCGTCGCGCCGGGCCGTTACCTCGTGCGCCTGCACGTCATCGGCCGCGGCGGCCGCGTGCTCGCCCGCCGCGCCACGCGCGCGGTCAGCGGCCGCGCCGCCTTGACCGTCGCCCCCGCACCGCGCCGGCGCGCGCCGGCGCCCGTCCCCGCCCCCGAGACCGGCGGCGGCCCTGTCGGCACCCCGGCGACGACCCCGGCGCTGACGAGCGGCGTCTTCCCGGTTCGCGGGCCGCACAGCTACGGCGACGGCTTCGGGGCGCCCCGCAGCGGCCACGTCCACCAGGGCGCCGACGTCCTCGCCTCCGAGGGCACGCCCGTCGTGTCGCCGGTGGCCGGGACGGTGCGCTCGACCGCCGTGCAGGCCGGCGGCGCCGGCTGGTACGTCGTCCTGCACGCCGACGACGGCCGCGACCTCTTCTTCGCCCACTGCCGCGCCCAGACGATCGTCGTCTCGGCCGGCGCCCGCGTCGCCCCCGGCGCCCCGCTGTGCCAGGTCGGCCACACCGGCGACGCCACCGGCCCGCACCTCCACCTCGAGATCTGGGTCGGCGGCTGGCGGGTGTCGAAGGCCTCGGCGCCGATCGACCCCATGCCGCAGCTGCGCGCCTGGGACCGCTAGGCCGGGGCGCCGGCTCCCGCCGGGCGGGGACCGCCGGCCGGAATCGACGCGGTACCCTCACGCCCCGCGGCGAGATAGCTCAGTTGGTAGAGCACACGACTGAAAATCGTGGTGTCCCCGGTTCGAGTCCGGGTCTCGCCATCCCGCTCCCCCGGCGCGAGTCCTGATGGATCGCCTCGCCGAACGCTTCTCGTTGCAGACTCTCCCGGGAGCCGCCGGAACCGTGATCTCGCGATGCGCGTTTCGCAGGCGTGCTGCGCCCTCGCGGAGCTGCTCACCGGCAACGGTGACGATCAGGACCGTTGCCGATCGCAGCGACGCTACGTACGTGGGCGTTCGAGCCGAGCGCGCTCGACGCCCGCAACCGCAGCGCGGCGCGCAGGATTCCGGGACGCGGCGCGGACACACCGCAGATCGGCTGCCACGGCCGATCAGGTCTCGCGGCACGAGGCCGCACGCCGGGCCTCGGCCGGCCAGCCCATCGGCTCACGCCATCGAGGCCGGGAGCCCCGTGCTGGCTCTCCCGCCGCTCGATGCTCCTCGGTACCGTCCCCGGCTTCCGCCGGGCGTGCACACCGACGCGGAAACCGGTACGAGAGACGCCAGATGGCACCGTCGGGCCGACATCGAGCGGTGACGCGGGCGTGAACCGGCGGATCCGACGGCCACGCCGGGGCCGGCCGTCGCGCGCTCGCCCGCGACGGCCGGTCGCAGACGGGGACGAGGAGATGGCAGCACCGGACGCGACGGCCGCGCGTCGCACGACGGCCGTGGAGCGGTGGGTGCCCGGCCTGCGCGTGGCGCGCACGTACGATCGGTCGTGGCTGCGCCGGGACGGCATCGCGGGGATCGTGCTGGCGGCCATCCTCGTCCCGCAAGGCATGGCGTACGCCGCGCTGGCCGGGCTGCCGGCCGTGACGGGGCTCTACACGACGATCGCCTGCCTGCTCGCCTACGCGGTCTTCGGCCCCTCGCGCGTGCTCGTGCTCGGTCCGGACTCGTCGGTCTCGCCGCTGATCCTGGCGGCGATCACCCCGCTGCTGGCCGGCGGGGACGCCGGAACCGCGATCGCGCTGGCCGGGATGCTCGCGATCCTCGTCGGGCTCGTGGAGATCGGGCTCGGGCTGGGGAGGCTCGGCTTCGTGGCCGACCTGCTCTCCAAGGAGGTGCAGGTCGGCTACATGAACGGCCTGGCGGTCACGATCATCGTCGGGCAGCTGCCGAAGCTCTTCGGGTTCTCCACCGACGCCGACAGCTTCCTCGGCGAGGTCAAGGCGTTCGTCGAGGGCATCGACCAGACGAACACGACGACGCTGCTCGTCGGCCTATCGGTCCTCGCCGTCCTGCTGCTCCTGCCCCGCGCGACGACCCGGCTGCCCGCCATCCTCGTCGCCGTGGTGGGCGCGACCGCCGCGTCGGCGGTGCTCGGCCTGACGGACGAGGGCGTCAAGACGGTCGGCGCGCTCCCGCAGGGCGTGCCGTCGCCGACCATCCCGTGGACCCAGGCGAGCGACGTCGTGCCGCTCCTCATCGCGGCGTTCGGCATCACGCTCGTCTCGCTGACCGACACGATCGCCACCGCGACGAGCTTCGCCGCCCGGCGCGGCGACGAGGTCGAGCCGGACCAGGAGATGGTGGGCGTCGGCGCCGCGAACGTCGCCACCGGTCTCTTCCAGGGGTTCGCGATCTCCACGAGCGGCTCACGGACGGCGGTCGCCGAGCAGTCCGGGGCGAAGAGCCAGGTCACGGGCATCGTCGGCGCGGGGCTCGTCGCCGTGCTGCTCCTGCTCCTGCCCTCCCTGCTCGCCGACCTCCCGCAGACCGCGCTCGCCGCCGTCGTCATCGTCGCCGCGCTCTCGCTCATGGACCTCAAGCTCCTCGCGACCGCCTGGCACGTCCGCCGCAGCGCCGTGGCCATCTCGCTGGTCGCCAGCGCCGGCGTCGTCCTCCTGGGCGTCCTGCAGGGCATCGTCGTCGCGGTCGCGCTGGCGATCCTGCTGTTCTTCCGCCGCAACTGGTGGCCGCACGGCGCGGTGCTCGGCACGGTCGACGGGACCCCCGGCTGGCACAGCATCGGCGACTATCCCGGCGCCGAAGAGCGACCCGGGATCGTCGTCTACCGCTGGGAAGCGCCGTTGTTCTTCGCCAACGCGGGCATCTTCCGCCAGAACGTCCGGCGCCTGGTGCACGACCGGCAGCCCGACTGGGTCGTCCTGCAGTGCGAGGCCATCACCGACGTCGACCTGACGGCGGCCACCATGCTCGAGCAGCTCGACAACGAGCTCAACGCCGCCGGGATCCACCTGGCCTTCGCCGAGCTGCGCGGGCGCCTGCAGGACCTCACGCTGCGCTACGGCCTGTGGGAGACCCTCGACCACGATCACTTCTACCCGACCGTCGAGACGGCGGTGACCGCCGTGCGGCGAGAGCAGGACCGTCGACGCGCGGGCGGCCCTGCACGAGGAGTTCCAGGCGCTCGAGGCGACGGCTCGGCAGGACCGGGAGCCGTTGCGTGATCGGTGCCTTCCGGGCAGGGTTGTCGCTGCTTTGCCCGCGCATCGGACATCCACCGGCGGGGTCCGTCTCGCCGAGCCTCCCGGAGGGCGCGCGGCATGACGACCCGCCTCGTGCCCGCCGTCGGATGGCTGCGTCGCTACGACCGCCGGTGGCTGCGTGCGGACGTGACCGCGGGGATCGCGGTCACCGCGTTGATCGTGCCCAAGAACCTCGGGTACGCCGGCATCGCCGGCGTCCCGCTCCAGAACGGCCTCTACGCCGCGGCCGCGGGCGCGATCATCTACGCGCTGTTCTGCACGTCCCGGCACATCTCGACGGGACCGAGCTCGTCGCTGGCCGCGGTCGCGGGCGGCGCGGTGCTGGCGAACGGCCTCGGCGGATCGGACGCGGCGCAGCTCGTGGCGGCGATCGCGATCGCGACCGGCGTGCTCTTCCTGCTGTTCGCCGTGTTCCGGCTGGGCTGGATCGCGCGGTTCCTGTCGAAGGCCGTCGTCACGGGGTTCCTCGCCGGCGCCGCGGTCGACGTCGTGATCGGGGAGCTGCCCAAGCTGACCGGGACGTCCTCGGAGGGCGACAACTCGTGGCGCGAGCTCGCGACGTGGTTCTCGGGCCTCGGCGACGTCGACTGGACGACGGTGCTCGTCGGCATCGTCGCGCTCGGCGTGATCCTCGGGCTGCGGTTCGCTGCGCCCGCGGTCCCGGGCGCACTGGTGCTCCTGGTGGGAGGACTGCTCGCCTCGTCCCTGTTCGACCTCGCAGCCCACGGCGTCGCCGTCGTCGGGGACGTGCCGCGCGGGCTCCCCGCGCCGGAGCTGCCCGACCCCACGCTCGTCCGGGACCACTACGCGACGATCCTCGTCGCGGCCGGCGCGCTGCTGCTGATCGGCTTCTCCCAGACCGCGGGCGACGCCAGGGCGTTCGCCGCACGGCATCGCTACCGCATCGACGTCAACCAGGAGTCCGTCGCCCAGGGGATGGCGAACGTCGGAGCGGGCGTGTTCCAGGGGATGCCCGTCTCGACCAGCCTCTCCGCCAGCTCGCTCAACGAGTCGGCGGGCGCCCGGACGCCGGTCGCGTCGCTCGTGTCCGGGGCGCTGGTGCTGGCGACCCTGCTCGTCCTCGCGCCGCTCTTCTCGGACCTCCCGAAGGCGGTCCTCGGGGCCGTGATCATCGATGCGGTCGTCTTCGGGATGATCGACGTGGCGGAGCTGCGCCGCCTTCACCGGGTGACCCGCTTCGACTTCTGGGTCGCGGTGGCCGCGATCCTCGGGGTGCTCTCGGCGGGGGTCCTCGCGGGCGTGGTGGTCGGGGCGGCCCTCTCGCTCGGCTGGCTCATCTACGTCGCGACGCGGCCCTCGATGCCGCTCCTCGGTCGCGAGGCGGGCACGCAGGTGTTCCGCGACCTCGACGAGCACCCCGGCGACGAGACGTTCCCCGGCATCGTGGTCCTGCGCTTCGACGGCGGCCTCTTCTTCGCCACGGCGGAAGCGCTCGAGGACCGCGTGCGAGGGCTCGCCGAGGACGGCCGGGCCCCCCGCGCGGTCGTGCTCGACCTCGAAGGCGTCAGCTTCGTCGACTCCCAGGGGTCGGCGAAGGTCACGGAGATCCACCGCCTCGCGGAGGCCGACGGCATCACCCTGCGCCTGGCTCGGGTGAAGCCGCAGGTCCTCAGGGTCCTGGAGGCCGACGGGATCGTCGACCTCATCGGAGCACGCCGGATCCACGGCAACGTCTTCCGGGCCGTCGACGCCCAGCGCGCCGACGATCGAGCCGCCGGCCGGGAGGTGTTGCCGACATGACCCAGCCGCCGGAGCGAGGCCCGGCGGCCCTGCGCGCCGCCAGGCACGTGCTCGTCGGCGTCGGGGGCGGCATCGCGAGCACCGTCTACGGGACGATCGTCGTGATGGCGACGCTGACCGCGGCGTACGCCGGCCAGAAGGACCCGTGGACGTTGGCCGGGATCGTCGCGAGCGCATCCGTCGTCCTGTGGTTCGCGCACCTCTACGCCCACGGGCTCTCCGAGAGCATCGTCAGGAACCGGCGCCTCGCCAGGGATGAGCTCCGGGCGCTGTTCGGCAGCGAGCTCGGGATCCTGCTCGCCGCGATCGTCCCGACGACGGCGCTCGTGCTCGGGGCCGTCGGGGTGTTCCGCGAGACCACGGCGGTGTGGCTCGCGATCGGCGTCGGCCTCGCGACGCTCGGCGCCGAGGGCTTCCGGTTCGCCCGCCTCGAGCACCTGGATCGGGCGCAGACCGTCGCGGCGATGGGCATCAACCTCGCGGTCGGGTTGCTGATCGTGGCGATGAAGGTCCTCGTGGCGCACTGACGGGCCGCGCTGCGGCGGCCGGCCACACCTCCCGGGCGCCGGACGAGGGCCGGCGGGCCGGGCCCACCTGCCGAGCAGCCGCAGCATCACCGGCAAGACCGCAGCCGCACGAGCGCGGCGTCGAGCAGCACCGCGACGCCGAGGATCACGCCCATCTCGCGGCGTGCCCGCAGGGAACTGGTTAGCGTCCGGCCATGCCGTCATGGCAGGCGGTCTACGACGAGCTCGCTGCGCAGGAGGAACCGGACGTCGGCGACCTCCTGCAGCTCGCCACGGCCTGTTACATGCTCGGCCGCGACGAGGAGCACACGGCCGCGATGGAGCGGGCACATCTCGCGTGCCTCGAGGCCGGCGACCGGCTGCGGGCCGCCTGGTGCGCCTTCTGGGCCGGGATGCCACTCATGATCCGCGGCGAGGTCGCCCGCGGCGCGGGCTGGCTGGCGCGCGGCCAGCGCCTCGTCGAGGAGGCGGGCGGTGAGTGCGTCGAGCGCGGCTACCTCATGCTGCCGGTCGTCTTCCAGCACGAGGCCGCGGGCGACCACGCCGGAGCCGCCGCGATCGCCGCCGAGGCGGTCGCGATCGCGCAGCGCTGCGACGATCGCGATCTGCTGGCGCTCGCTCTGCACGCGCAGGGCCACATGCTCGTCGAGGCGGGCGAGGTGGCCGAGGGCCTGCGGCTCCTCGACGAGGCGATGATCGGCGTGACGAGCGGCGAGGCGTCACCGATCGTCTGCGGCGTCGTCTACTGCGGGGTGATCCTCGGCTGCCAGGCGGCGTTCGAGCCGCGGCGCGCCCAGCAGTGGACGGCCGCGCTGTCGCGCTGGTGCGAGGACCAGCCGGACATGGTCGCGTTCTCCGGTCGCTGCCGGGTGCACCGGGCAGAGATCAGGCTGCTGGAGGGCGAGTGGGACGCCGCGCTCGACGAAGCGCGGGACGCGCAGCGTCGGGCCGCGATCGGGGGCTACGAGGCATCGATGGCGGAGGCGGCCTACGTGCAGGGCGAGGTTCACCGCCTTCGTGGGGCGGTCGACGCAGCCGAGGACGCCTACCGCGAGGCGGGCCGTCTCGGGCGCGAGCCGCAGCCGGGGCTCGCGCTGATGCGCCTCGCGCAGGGCAGGACCGGCGCCGCCGCGACGTCGATCCGGCGCGCGCTCGGCGAGACGACGGATCGCTTCAAGCGCACACGGCTGCTTCCCGCGGTGGTCGAGGTGATGGTCGCGGCGGGTGAGCTCGACGCTGCGCGAGCGGCGGCTGAAGAGCTCGGCCGGCGGGCCGCGGCCGCCAAGGACATCGGGGTGTTCGGCGCCATCGTCGCGCAGGCCGGGGGCACGATCGCGCTGGCGGAGGGCGATGCCGCCGCTGCGCTGCCCCTGCTGCGCCGCGCCATGCAGGTGTGGCAGGAGCTGGAGGCGCCCTACGAGGCGGCGCGCGTGCGGGCGCTGCTCGCGGAGGCGCTGCGGGCCGCCGGCGACGACGAGGCTGCGGCGCTGGAGACCGAGGCTGCTCGAGACACCTTCGCCGCGCTCGGCGTCGTGGCGCCGGCGACCCTGCGCCATGCCCGCGGCGAGCTGACCGATCGCGAGCTCGAGGTCCTGCGGCTGGTCGCCGCCGGCGAGACGAACAAGGCCATCGCCACGCGGCTGGTCCTCTCCGAGCGAACGGTCGATCGCCACGTGTCCAACATCTTCGCCAAGCTCGGAGTCTCGTCGAGGGCGGCGGCGACCGCGCACGCGTACGAGCGCGGGCTGCGCTGAACCAGCCGCTGTACCCATTCGCCCGAATGGGTGATTCGGCCGATGATGCGCGCGCGGCGCGGACTTAGCCTCGCCGCCATGACCGAACGCTTCGACACCGTCATCATCGGCGCCGGACAGGCGGGTCTCGCCACCGGCTACCACCTCGCGCGTGAGGATCGGACGTTCGTGATCCTCGAGGCGCACGACCGCGTCGGCGACGTCTGGCGCCACCGCTTCGACTCGCTCAAGCTCTACAGCCCGGCGCGGTACGACGGGCTCCCTGGCTGGGGCATGCCGCTGCCGGGCACGACGTATCCGACGAAGGACCAGCTCGCCGACTACCTCGAGGCCTACGCCGGGCGCTTCGAGCTCCCGATCGTGACAGGCGTCAGCGTCGACAGCGTGCGCCGCGACGGCGAGCGCTGGATCGTGCGGGCCGGCGCGCACCGCTTCTCGGCCGACAGCGTCGTCGTGGCCTCGGGCACGTTCCAGGAACCGGTCGTCCCGCAGCTCGCGGGCGACCTCGACCCGTCCATCGTCCAACTGCACTCGCACGAGTACCGCAACCCGTCGCAGCTTCAGCCGGGGCCGGCGCTCGTCGTGGGCTGCAGCCACTCGGGCGCCGACATCGCCCTCGAGGTCGCCGCGTCGCATCCGACCGTGCTGTCGGGTCGCGTGCATGGCGAGGTGCCGTTCGACATCGAGGGCCGCGTCGCGCGGCTCGTGCTGCCTGTCGCGTGGTTCCTGGCCAATCGCGTGCTCACGGTCAAGACGCCGCTCGGCCGCAAGGTCCGGCCGGAGGTCCGCGCCGGCGGCGGGCCGCTGCTGCGGGTCAAGCGCAAGCACCTGGAGGCGGCAGGCGTCGACCGCACCGACGCGCGGGTCGTGGGCGTGCAGGACGGCAGGCCGGTGCTCGACGACGGTCGCGTCCTCGATGTCGCCAACGTCGTCTGGTGCACGGGCTTCGGCAAGGACGTCTCGTGGATCGACGCCGACGTGACCGACGACAGCGGCTTCCCCCACTCGCTCGAGCCGGTGCCCGGCCTGTTCTTCGTCGGCGCGCCGTTCCTCACGCGCTTCGCGTCGATGCTCGTCGGCGGCGTGCGCCACGACGCCCGCCGGGTGGCGAAGCTGATCGCGGCGCGGCCGGCGGCGGCCGAGGCGGCGGAGGTCTCGGCACCGAGCGCGGAGATGAGCATGGCGTCCTCCCCGTGACCGCGCCGGGGCCGAAGCTCCGAGAGCGACCGGGTGGCTCGGTGCTCACGCGTGACCGAAGCGGACGTCGGGCAGCAGCCGGCCGAGCGGCTTCGGCAGGTACCAGGCCCACCTGCCGAGCAGCCGCAGCATCACCGGCACGAGCAGCAGCCGCACGAGCGCGGCGTCGAGCAGCACCGCGACGCCGAGGATCACGCCCATCTCCTTCGGCGGCAGCGGGCCGCTCAAGGCGAACGTGACGAAGACCGCGACCATGATCGCGCCGGCGGCGAAGATCACGCGTCCCGAGCTGGCCATGCCGCCGACCATCGCCGCCTTCGCATCGCCGCCCGAGCGCTCCCAGTGCTCCTTCGCCGAGGACAGGAGGAACACCGTGTAGTCCATCGAGATCGCGAAGATCATCGCGAAGAAGAACACCGGTCCCCACGCGTCGAGGAAGCCCTGCGGCTCGAATCCGAGCACCGAGTGCCCGACGCCGTCCTGGAAGATCCACTTCGCGGCCCCGAAGGCCGCCGCGGTCGCCAGCAGGTTCGTGACCACGGCGAGCAGGGCGATCACCGGCGCCTGCAGCGCGACCATCAGCAGCAGGAAGCTGAGGCCGAGCACCACGCCGACCACGAGCGGCGTCTTGGCCGACAGCGTCGCCTGGAGGTCGTGGTTCTCCGCCACCGGACCACCGACGAGGGCGGCGGACGGCAGCGCCACGCGCAGGCGGTCGATCGTCGCGCCTGTTGCTGGTGCCGACGGGTCCGTCGTCGGGATCGCCTGCACGAGCGCCATGCCGCCTCCGCCCGGCTGCGGCGGCATCACGCGCGCGACGCCCGGATCGCGCTGCGCCGTCGCTGCAGCCTGCGCAGCCTCCTGCCGCGGAGCAACGATCTGGAGTGGGCCCGTCGAGCCCGGCCCGAACCCCTTCTGGACCGCGTCGTAACCCTGCCGGGAGGTGTCGCCCGACGGAACGACCTTGATCGAGGGCATCGCGGTCTTGAGCGAGAACACCGGCAGCGCGAGCACCACGAGCACCGCGAGCGCCGCCAGGCCGTGGCGCAGCGGCTGGCGCCAGAGCCGCTCGCCCCACGCCGCCGAGCGCGGCGAATGCTCCCTCGGAGGGACCCACGGAAGCGCGAACCTGTCGACCCGAGGCCCGAGCTTCGCCAGCGCGGCCGGCAGGAGGGTGAGCGCCGCCGCGAGCACGAAGGCGACCGACAGCATGATGCCGAGGCTCGTCGACCGGAACGCGGGGCTCGGCACGAGCATCACGGCGCTCAACGAGATCAGCACCGTCACCCCCGAGAAGAGCACGGCCTTGCCGGCGGTGTCCATCGTCGTCGCGACGGCCTCGCGGGCGGACAGCCCCGATCCGAAGAAGGCGCCGCGGAAGCGGTAGACGATGAAGAGCGCGTAGTCGATCCCCAGCGCCAAGGCGAACATCAGCGCGAAGTTCATGGACCAGATCGAGATGTCGGCGACCTGCGTCCCGATCCAGAGCGAGCCTGCTGCGGCGACCAACCCGGCGATCGTCAGCATCAGCGGCAGCCCGGCGGCGACCAGCGAGCCGAACGCGAGCACGAGGATGGCGAGCGTGACCGGCCAGGAGATCAGCTCGGACTTCATCATCGCCGACTTGTTGGCCTGGTTGAAGTCGGACCACATGCCGGCCGCGCCGGTGAGGTCGACCCGCACCCCGCTGGACCCGAGCCTCGCGAGCGGGCCCTTCAGCTCGTCGGCAGCGCGGACCATGTCGTTCTCGTCGCGCGCCGCGCCGGCCTGGATCACGGCAGCATGGCGATCGGGGGAGATCGACACGCCCGCCCGCGGCGGCACCACGGTCGCCACGGCCGGATCGCGCTTCAGCTTGGCCTCCACCCCTCGGAGCACCCGTGCGAACGCGGGATCGGACACCGTCTTGTCGGGCGCGTGGACGACGACCGTCAGGCCGTAGGTGCCGAACCCGTCGAAGCCCTCGTCGATCACTTGGCGCGCCTGGACGGACTCCGAGCCGGTGGTCTCCCAACCAGCTCCCGACAGCGCGGTCTCGACGCGCGGCGCCAGGACCCCGAGGCCGACCGCGACCACGACCCACGCCGCCGCGACGATGCGGAAGTGCCCGGCCGTCCAGCCACCGAGCCTCCCGATGGCTCCGACCTCCAGCCGATGGCCGCTCATCTCGAACGCTCCCCGGCCGGCTTGAGCGCGAGCAGCTCGATCGTGTGGGCGCCGTACTTGTCGCTGGTGCGCTTCGCCCGGTCCTTCGCGAACCGGTAGGCCGGGTTGGTCCGCACCGTGCGCAGCTCCAGGCCGGCCGCCGCGATGTCGTGCAGGTAGCGATCCCGCTGGCCGGCCCCGGCGATGCAGGCGGCCCAGAGGTCGGGCTGGGCAGCGGTCCGCGTGGCGATCGTGCGCTGCGTGACGATGTCGGCGAGCGCCAGCCGTCCACCCGGTCGCAGGACGCGGGCCGCCTCGGCGAACACGGCCGGCTTGTCGGCCGAGAGGTTGACCACGCCGTTGGAGAGGACGACGTCGAAGGAGGCGTCGTCGAAGGGCAGCTCCTCGATGCGGGCGTGGCGGAAGGTCACGTGCTCGTCACGACGCAGGCGCTCGGCCTTGACGAGCTGCTCGGGCGTGATGTCCACGCCGGTGACCGACCCCTGCGGGCCGACCGCCAAGGCGGCCACGAAGGCGTCCATGCCCGAGCCGCTGCCCAGGTCCAGCACGCGCTCGCCGGCGACGAGGTGCGCGAGACCGAGGTGGTAGCCCACCCCGGCGAACGAGCTCACCGCGGGGGCCGGCAGCCGGTCGAGCACGCCGGCGGGGTAGCCCAGCGCCTCGGCGAGACCGCGACCCGTGTGGAAGTGCAGGTCGTGAACGGTCTCGTTGGCGACGTCGCGGTACATCTCGGCGATGTGGCGGGCGAGCTCGTCGGCGTCGACGCCGGGAGCGGCGTCCGTCTGGGGCGATGGCGACGTGGTCATGGCAGGGTTCCCTCCGGGTCTCGATGAGTTAGCACGATCGGTCGTTCTAAGTGGGGACCATACGACCGGTCGTGCTAACTTGTCAAGCATGCCGGCGACCTCCGACGAGCGCTCCGCCGCGCGGCCGCCGCGCCGACGGCGGTCCGACGGCGAGCGCAGCCGTGCCGCGATCCTGCGCGAGGCGGCGCGCCTGGCCACCGTCGAAGGGCTGGACGGCTTGTCGCTCGCGCGCCTGGCCGATGCGGTCGGGATGAGCAAGAGCGGGCTGTTCGCGCACTTCCGCTCGAAGGAGGAGCTGCAGCTGGCCACGATCGATGCGGCGAGTGCGATCTTCGACGATCTGGTCATCGAGCCCGCCGCCGACGAGGCGGCCGGCGTGCCGCGGCTCCGGGCCTACATCGAGCGGTTCCTCGACCACGTCGAGGAAGGGGTCTTCCCCGGGGGCTGCTTCTTCGTCTCCGCGATGGGCGAGCTCGACACCCACCCGGGCCCCGTCCGCGACGGGGCCATGGCCTTCAGCCGGCGCTGGCTCACGCTGCTCGCCGAGCAGGTCGCGGCCGCGCAGGCAGCCGGCGACCTCGATCCCGTCGCCGACCCGCCGCAGATCGCCTTCGAGCTCAACGCGTTCATGGTCCTCGGCAACCTCCAGTTCGTCGCCGCCTCCGACCCCACCGCGCTCGATCGCGTGCGCCGAGCCGCGGACGCCCGCCTCAGCGCGCTCGCCGCCTAGCCGCGGGACTCCAGGAGCGCGCCGAAGCCGGGTGCCTGGGCACGGTCATCCCGGGTGCGTCGCGCTCTGTATGGTCGCGAGCGCGTCAGCGTGCGGACCGCAGGCGCGGCCGTTCCCACTGAGGAGGGCGCCGTGTTCCTCGCCACCGTGAAGATCGAGGACTTCGATCGCTTCTGGGGCACGTTCTCGACCAAGGGCGCCGAGAAGCGGAGGGAGCACGGGTCCAAGGGATCGCAGGTGTTCCGCGACCCCAACGACGAGGAACGCGTCTGGGTCCTCTTCGACTGGGACGCGGCGGGCTTCCAGGAGTTCCTGTCCGATCCCGACGTCCCGGCGATCGTCCAGGAGGCCGGTCACCGGGGACGCCCCCAGGTCGCGGAGCTCGGCGGCCAGAACGACGCGTAGCCCGACCCCCGACCAAGGAGTGCACGCCATGGGAGCCTCGACAGCCTCGAACGGACGATCCGTCAAGGTGGGGGTGATCACGGATCAGACCGGTCCTCTCTCGTTCATGGGCATCGCGAACGCGAACGTGGCCCGGATGGTGGTCGACGACCTCAACGCCGGCGGCGGCCTGCTGGGGCGTCCGGTCGAGCTCCACCTCGAGGACAGCGAGACGACGGACAGCGCCGCCGAGGCCGCCGCCGCCAAGCTCGTCGGAGAGCAGCACGTCGACGTGGTCTTCGGGGGCATCTACAGCTCGACACGGCAGGCCATCAAGGGCCCCGCCGTCGTGGACGGCAAGACGCTCTACGTCTACCCGGAGCAGTACGAGGGACAGGAGTCCGACCCGCTGATCTTCTGCACGGGCCCGGTGCCGGCGCAGCAGGTCGATCCGCTCATCCCCTGGCTCATGCACGAGACCGGGGCGAAGACCTTCGCCCTCCCGTCAGCCGACTACATCTGGCCGCGCGTCCTGAACCAGAAGGTCCGCGAGGTCGTCACCGCGAACGGCGGCGCGATCGTCGAAGAGGACTACTTCCCGCTCGACCACATGGACTACGGCGAGGTGGTCGACGAGATCATGGCCCGCGGTGCCGACGTGGTGTTCAACACCATCGTCCCGCCCGGGCTCACCCCGTTCCTCGAGCGCCTGCACGAGGCCGGCTTCACGCAGCGGGGCGGGCACCTCGTGTGCACGTACTTCGACGAGAACTTCCTCAACCTGGTGCCGGCCGAGCAGGTCGAGGGCCTGTACAGCTGCCTCGACTACTACCAGGACTCCGCCGACCCGTTCAGCCGGGTCCTGCTCGAGGCCTACGACGAGCGTTTCCCCGGAAGTGCGGCGTTCACGGCCGGCAGTGCGTGCTCGGGCCTGTACCGGGGCCTGAAGCTCTGGGAGTCCGCGGTGAAGGAGGCCGGCTCGCTCGACCAGGACGAGGTCGTCAAGGCGCTGGACCACGCCGTGATCGCCGACGGGCCGGGTGGCCCGGCCGAGATGGTGCCCGGCCAGCACCACGTCAGAATGAACATGTACATCGCGCAGGCGCGCGGCGGGACGTTCAAGGTCGTCGAGCGCCTGGGGGTCGTCGAGCCGGACGAGCGGCTGGTCGGCGCGTCCTGAGCACCCGCGGTCGGCGCAACTGCGCGGACCGCCGGGCCGGAGGTCTCATCGCCCGGTTGACGCATACCCATATGGGTATGTATTGTCGCCGGCATGGCCCGAGCAGCGACCACGACCGACGCGTTCAACGCGGTGGCCGAGCCTCGCCGGCGGCAGATCGTCGATCTGCTGGCCGACGGGGAGCGGGCGGTCGGCGACCTGGTGCGCGAGCTCGGGCTCGGCCAGCCGCAGGTGTCCAAGCACCTGCGCGTGCTCAGGGACGTGGGTGTGGTGGAGGTTCGCGACCAGGGGCGGCACCGGCTGTACCGCCTCAACGGTCTCGCGCTCAAGCCGATCCATGACTGGGTCAAGGGCTACGAGCGGCTCTGGTCGGAGCGCTTCGAGCTGCTGGACGACGTCCTGGAAGACCTCAAGAAGGAGCAAGCAGATGGCACCCGCGACTAGCGGCACGGCGAAGGTCACCCTCCCCGCCGACGATCAGATCCTCATCGAGCGCGAGTTCGCGGCGCCGGCGCACCTCGTCTGGCGCTCGGTCACGGAGCCCGAGCTCGTCCGGCGGTGGTGGCACGCGGGCCGCGGCGAGATGACCCGGTGCGAGATCGACCTGCGCATCGGCGGCACCTGGCGCTACGCGATGCGGCCGGAGGGCGGCGAGGAGTTCGCCTTCTACGGCGAGTTCCTCGAGCTCGTCCCCAGCGAGAGGATCGTCCAGACCGAGACCTTCGCGCCGTTCCCCGACGATGCGTCGACGAACACCTTGACGCTGACCGAGCGTGACGGTGTGACCCTGCTCCGCACGCTGGTCCAGCACCAGACCGCGGAGGCGCGGGACATGCACATCGACTCGGGGATGGAGGCCGGGATGCAGGACGCCTTCGACCGCCTCGAGCAGGTCGCGATCTCGCTGGCCTGACCGGCCTGCCCGCCCGCGGCGCCCTCCGGTCGGGCGCGGCGGGCGGCAGCGTCGTCGCCCGCAGTCGATCGGCACGCGAGGGCGGTTCTAGACTCGGCCGGTGAGCGCACCGGCGCGAGCGAGCGGCCAGGACCTGCCCCGCCTTGCGGTCGCGCCGCCGCGGCGCATCCTCCGCCGCGCGATCGTCGTCGGCGCGCCGCTCGTCTACGTCGCCGCGCTCGTGGTCGTCCTGGTGAGCTGGGGCGTTCCCCTCGCTCGCGACCAGCTCTTCTTCTGGCTCGTGCTCGGACTGGCCGCCTTCAGCGTCGGGGCGTGGCGGAGCTGGGGCGCGATGCTGCTCGGCTGGCTGCCGCTGCTCGCCCTGCTGGTCGTCTACGACGAGCTGCGCGGCGCGGTGTCCGTGATCCCGGCGACGGCGCATGTCGACCCCCAGATCGGCGTCGACCGCTGGCTCGCCGGCGGCGACGTCCCGACGCACTGGCTGCAACGGCACCTCTGGAGCCCCGGCCGTCTGCACTGGTACGACTACGGCGCCTGGCTCGTCTACATGTCGCACTTCTTCGCGGTGTGGCTCGTGGCCGCCGGGCTGTGGCGCAGCTCGCGCCGCCGTTTCGCGCGCTACGCGGCGCTGACGGTCGCCGTGACGATGGCCGCCTTCGTCGGCTACTGGAGCTACCCCGCCCAGCCGCCATGGCTGGCCTCCGAGGGCCTGCGGATCGGATCGGTCGACCGGATCGTGCCGATCGTCTGGGACCAGCTGGGCGTGGCGACCGTCAGCTCCGTCTACGAGAACCGCGACCTGGTCAACCCGGTGGCGGCGATGCCGTCGCTCCACGCCGCCTACCCCGTGATGCTGCTGCTGTTCTTCTGGGGCGCCGGTGCGGCCGTTCGCGCGGGCCTGGCGCTGTACGCCGTCGCCATGGCGTTCACCCTGGTGTACACCGGCGAGCACTTCGTGCTCGACATCCTCGCCGGCTGGGCCATGACCGGCGCCGTCTACGCCCTCGTCGCCGTGGCGCTGCGGGCGGGCGCGGCCTGCCTCCCGGCCGGCGGGCTGAGATCTCGCGTCCGCCGGCCCTTGCTTCGCGCCGGCCCGGCCGCCACGATCGCGTTCGACCGCCAGGCCGAGGAGCGCGAGAGACGATGACGCCGTCGCCGCCGAACCCGCACGACCGCTCGCGCACCGACGTCGATGTGCTGATCGTCGGCGCCGGGATCTCGGGCATCGGCGCCGCGTGCCACCTCGCCATGCGCGCGCCCGGTCGGAGCTTCGCGATCCTCGAGGGACGCGACGCGATCGGTGGCACGTGGGACCTGTTCCGCTTCCCGGGCATCCGCTCGGACTCCGACCTGTTCACCTTCGGGTTCGCCTTCAAGCCCTGGACGTCGGACAAGTCGATCGCCGGGGCCGACCTCATCCTCGACTACCTGCACGAGACCGTCGCCGAGCACGACCTCGGCCGGCACATCCGCTTCGGTCATCGCGTCACCGGCGCCCGGTGGTCGTCCGACGAGGCGCGCTGGACCGTCACCGCGCAGCGGGGCGACGACGGCCAGAGCGTCGAGCTGACCTGCCGCTTCCTCTTCGCGGGCACCGGCTACTTCGACTACGAGCAGGGGTTCACGCCGCAGTTCGACGGCCTCGAGGACTTCGCCGGGCTGGTCGTCCACCCGCAGTCCTGGCCCGAGGGCCTCGACTACGCCGGCCGGCGGGTCGTGATCATCGGCAGCGGCGCCACGGCGGTCACGATCCTGCCCGCGATGACCGGCACCGCGGCGTCGGTGACGATGCTCCAGCGCTCGCCGAGCTACGTGCTGTCGATGCCGGCCGAGGACCCGATCGCCAAGGCCCTCAAGCGGATCCTCGGCCCGCGGCGCGCGTACGCGCTCACCCGCCGCAAGAACGTCTTCCTGCAGCGCGCGATCTTCAAGGCGTCCAGGCGGCATCCCCGGCTCGTGCGGCGCGCGCTGATGGCCAGCGCCAGGCGCCGCCTCCCCGAGGGCTACGACGTCGGCACCCACTTCAACCCCACCTACGACCCGTGGGACCAGCGGATGTGCCTCGTGCCCGACGGCGACCTCTTCGAGGCGATCAGCACCGGCGCGGCGACGGTCGTCACCGACCGCATCGAGCGCTTCACGCGGGAGGGCATCAGGCTCGCGTCGGGCAGGATGCTCGAGGCCGACGTCGTCGTGACGGCCACCGGCCTGAACATGCTGCCCATGGGCGGGATCACCCTGACGGTGGACGGCGCCGACATCGAGCTGCCCGACACGACGATCTACAAGAGCATGATGCTCAGCGACGTGCCGAACTTCGCGTTCGCGATCGGCTACACGAACGCGTCGTGGACGCTGAAGGTCGACCTGGTCTGCGAGCACCTGTGCCGGCTGCTCACCTCCATGGACGTGCGCAACGCCGACATGGTCGTCCCGGTCCGCACCGGCGGCGAGATGGAGCGCCTCCCGCTCTTCGACCTCACCTCCGGCTACGTGCAGCGCGGCATCCGGCGCTTCCCGCACGTGGGCACCCGCGGACCGTGGACGGCGGAGATGGCCTACGAGCGCGACGTCGCGCGGCTGCGCGACGGCGCGATCGACGATCCGGAGCTGCGCTTCCGCACGCGGGTCGCGCCGTCCGCGCCCGTCGCCGCCTGACGCGGACGCGACGCCACGCCCTCAGCCCTCCTCGTACTCGTCGCGACGGCGGAACCACGGGCCGGTCTCGTTGCGCCCCAGCGGGGCCCGGTCGAGCCACGGGTACATCCCCCAGATCGCGTCGACGCCGCGGGCGTAGGCCGAGTAGGTGTGGTGCACGACCCCGTCCTGGAGCGCGAAGGCGCTCATCCCCGGCGCCTGCCGCGTGTACGTCGCCACGTCGGTCCCGGTCATGGCGGCGATCTGGGCGACGAACGCGTTGCCCTCGGCCTCGGCGGCGGGCACCGGGTCGTAGGGCCGGTAGTTGTACTCGAGGGGTCCCTCGCGCTGGCGCTCCTCAGTGACCGACACGCCGAAGTCGAAGTTGAAGTCGCTGCCGAGCGAGGACACCCACGGGAACCTCCACCCCATCCGGCGCTTGTAGGCGCCGAGGGCGGCGATCGGCGCCAGCGACACGGCGGCGAACGCGACGTCGTGGTGCTCGAGGTGGACGATCGAGCCGTCGAAGCCGTCCGCGATCGTGGAGCAGACCGGGCACGCGCCCGTGTACTCGGGCCCGAACATGAGGTGGTAGACCAGCAGCTGGGAGCGGCCGCCGAAGAGGTCCACCAGCGAGGCGCTGCCGTCCTCCGTCTCGAAGCGGTAGTCCTTCTCGATGGGCACCCAGGGCAGCTCCTGCCGCTGGCGGGCCAGCTCGTCGGTGCGCCGGGTGAGCTGCTTCTCGGCGTCGAGCAGCTCGAGCCGCGCGGCCAGCCACTCCTCCCGCGTTCCCGTCCGGTGGTGGGTCATCGTGCTTCGCTCCTTCACATCGTGGGGGTGAGGCCGGGGATCGCTCCCGGCGCGGCGACGAAGACGACGCCGAGGGCGACGATCGCCAGCGCCAGCGGCGCGTCGACCGCGGCGCGCACCGGCAGCAGCTTCTGGGCGAGGACGAGGGCGGCGATCACGCCCATCCATGCGACGCTCATGACGCCGACCGCGACGAGGACCGCCATGAGCCCGACGCTCGAGCCGACGCAGCAGAGCCCGAGCGCCCACCCGGACCTGACGCCCTCCCGGCAGCGCCGGCGGCACGCGCGCTTGAGCGGCGTGAGCTCGTACGCCCCGGCGGCGATCGTCAGGGCACCGGCGGCGGCCGTGCCGTGCGGCCGGTCCAGCGCGTGCACGGCCAGGCCGACCGCCGCCCAGACGGCGAGGTAGGCGCCGGCGAACGGCAGCGCGGTGGACGCGCGACCGGTCGCCCGGGCGCGGTCCAGGACCGCCGGGGTGGCGCCGGGCAGCATCATCGCGGCCATCATCGGCACCCACGCCGCGGCGAAGGACCCCAGCGAGCCGAGCTCGGTCGCGACGCCCATGTCCATGCCGTCCATCCGCTGCACCGCGACGAGCCAGGACGCGGCCGCGAGCCCCAGGGTGGCCGCCAGCACCGCGCCCGGCCCGGCGGTCCCCGGACGGCTCGCGGCGGCCGTCCGCCGCTCGACCGCCATCAGCTCGCCGCCTCCGCCGGGCGCGTCGTCAGCCCGAGCCGGACCGTGGGCGGCGGCTCACCCGTGCTCGGGAGGGTCTCGCCGGTCTCGAGCAGCGTCTTCAGGCTCGACAGGATGGGCGGCCAGCCCTGGCTGACCATCGAGGCGACGAGGCTGCCGGGCTCGAAGCCGTCGTGGACGACGGTGAGCTTCACGAGCTCGCCGAGCGGCTCGAGCTCGAAGGTCACCTTCGACCGCGGCTCGGCCTCCAGGCGCGCGCGGGCGTCCTCCGTCAGGTCGAGGGACTCGGCCAGCTCCGGGCTGAAGGTGTGCCACGTGTAGGAGAGCCGCCGAGGTGGATCGGCCTCGAGCACGACCTGCTCGGGATCGGCGGTCGTCACGCCGCGCTGGTCCCAGCGCATGGTCGAGCGCGGCGCCCAGTCGGTCTGGAACGTGGCGCCCCAGTAGCGCTGGGTGAAGGCGGGGTCGGTGAGCGCCTGCCAGAGCCGCTCGGGGGTCGTCCGGATGTAGGTCGCGTAGACGAAGGACGGGGGGTCGACGGGGTTCACGGCGCGGTCCTCCAGGGCTCGTTTCAGGTCGGCGAGCGCGTGGACGCGGTCACGCTCGTAGCGCGTGATCCAGCGCTCGCCGATCTCGGTGATGGGTGCCGCGTTGAGGTAGTGGAGCTTCTCCCGCCCGCGGCGGACGGTGGTGACGAGGTTGGCCGCCTCGAGGACGTCGAGGTGCTTGCTGACCGACTGCCGGGCCATGTCGAGGCCGGAGCAGAGCTCGCGCAGCGTCTGGCCGTTGCGGCCGTTGAGCCGGTCGAGCAGCCGCCGCCGGCTCGGGTCCGCCAGCGCCCGGAACACGTCGTCGACATCGGGATTGGCAGCCATTTGGCTGCATGATAATAGGCAGCCCGGAGGCTACCTGTCAAGCGGCCGGGCCCAGCCCCTTCCGCACCGTCTTCGCGCGGCTACAAGCCGTCTGCGCGGTCGCGCCGGACGCGCCGTCGGGAGCTCCGCGGGCTAGCCCGAGCCCGCGCCCGCCATGGCCGCCTTCGCGCGCTCGGCCATCTCCTCGGGCGGGACGTCCTCGACGTGCGTGGCGATCGACCACACGTGGCCGAACGGATCGGTGATCGTGCCGAAGCGGTCGCCCCAGAACTGGTCGGCGACCTCCATCGTCACGGTGGCGCCCGCGTCGACCGCCCGCCCGACGACGGCGTCGACGTCCTCGACGTACATGAAGACGCTCGCGCTCGTGCCGCCCAGGTCCTTCGGCGGCCGCGTCGAGGCCTGCGGGAACGGGTCGGAGAACATCAGCCGGGAATCCCCGATCTCGAGCTCCGCGTGCCCGATCTTCCCGCCCGGCGCGTCCATCCGGACGACCTCCTTCGCGCCGAACGCCGTCGTGTACCAGTCGATCGCCCGTGCCGCATCATCGACACTGAGGTAGGCGGTGAGGGTGTGGTAGCCCTCCGGGATCGGCTTGGTGGCCATGGTGCCTCCGGGGGTCGTGGACGACGCACGCGATGCTACGCCCGCGACGCTCAGGCGGCCACCTCCGGCGTCCGCCCCGGCGGCGGCCTCGGCGTCGCCTCGGACCCGGGCTGCACCGTCGGGAGGCCGCGGGTGAACAGCAGCGCCAGGAGCGCGACGAGCGCCAGGACCGCCACCGCCGCGCGCAGGCCGTCGATCCGGCTCTGCTCGTTGGCCTCGACGACGGCGTCGGCCGTCTTGGGCGGCACGTGCGCGTCGGACAGGGCGGTCTTCAGGTCGTCGTCGGAGAGGAACGGCACCCCGCCGGCGAGCTCGGTCTGGGCCTGCGTGGCGACGCTGTCCGGGACGTCCGGGTTGTCCTTGATGCCGGTGAAGAACGACGCGGTGAGCGCGGAGATCAGCACGGCACCCGCGAGCGCGGTGCCGATCGAGGCGCCCAGCTGCGTCCCGGTGTTCTGGAGGCCGCCGACCTCGCCGCTCTGCTCGTCCGAGACCGCGGACACCGTCACGCTGCCGAGCTGGGAGGCCATGGCGCCGATCCCCGCGCCCGCGAGCAGCAGCGGCCACGTCACGACCTCCGGCCCCGTGCCGACGTCGAGCAGCGCGACCAGGAGCACGAGCCCGGCGAACACCGTCAGGAACCCGAGACGGACGACCCGCCTCGGCGACGCGTCCGGGAGCACCTTGGGGATGCCGGTCGCGAACAGCAGCAGGGCCAGCGAGAGCGGGAGCAGCCGCACGCCCGTGTCGATCGCCGACAGCCCGAGCGCGACGGACAGGAACAGCGGGACGACGAAGAAGAGCCCGGCCTGCACGAGGTAGAGGAAGAGGAACGAGGAGACCCCACTGCGGAGCTGCAGGTTGCGGAGCAGGGCCGGGTCGATGAGCGCGCCTTCGCCGCGCTCGATGCGCCGGCTCTCCCAGTGCAGGAACAACCCCAGCGTGATCGCGCCTGCGAGCACGAGCCAGATCACCGGGGAAAGCCCGAGCCACTCGGGCGCCCCGGGCTTGGGCTGGACGAACCCCCACGTCCCGGAGCGCAGGATGCCGAAGACGACCAGACCGAGGCCCGCCGCGGAGAGCGCCGTCCCGACCAGGTCGAGCCTGACCCCCTCCTCCGGCGGCGTGTCGTTCATCCGCCGCGTCAGCGCGAGGATGACGAGCACGATGAGCACCTCGCCCGCGAACACCCAGCGCCACGAGGCGTACGTCGTGAAGGCGCCGCCGACCAGCGGGCCCAGCGCCGCGGCGATCGCCCCCGCCGCGGCGACGAGCCCGTAGGCCCGCGGGCGGTCCGGCTTGCCGAAGTTCGTCGCGACGAGCGCCACGATCGCCGGCATGATCAGGACGGCGCCCATGCCCTCCAGGAACGACCACCCGATCATGAGCACGGTCAGGTTGGGGGCGAGCGACGTCGTGAACGAGCCGCACGCGTAGACGACGCACCCGATCGCGAAGGCCCGCTTCCGCCCGAGGATCTCGCCGACCTTCCCGCCGGTGATCATGAAGGCGGCCATCACCAGCGTGTAGAGCGTGATCGCCGTCTGGATCCCGGTGACGGTCGTGCCGACGTCGTCGGCGACCGTCGCGATCGCGGTGTTCATGACGGTCGTGTCGAGCGCCATGACGAACTGCCCCGCGGCCAGGGTCAGCAGGACGATGCCGGTTGCGCCGGCGCGAACGCCGGCGGCGTCGGTCGTCATCGCGGGCGATGCTCGCCCGCGGGCCGCGGCGCCGCATCACCTCATCGAGGTGAGGCGACACGACGTGCCTCGTCGCCGTCAGCCCAAGTGCCGCGCAGCGCGGCATCACCCGAACGAGCCGATGCGCGCCCGCGGCGCACGTGCTCTCCTCGCGTCATCGAACCGTCGGGAGGCGCAGGCATGACCGAGGCAGCGAACCCACCCGCGGGCGGCGACCCGCCCACCGTCAGCCCGTTCATGCCCCGGGCGCACCACCTCCTCATGCTCGAGTTCGGCGACCGCAGGAGCTTCGACGACCCGCGTCTGGAGTGGCGGCGCCTGTTCAGCGAGCTGCTGGGGACGTTCGCGCTGGTCCTCGTCGCCGCCGGTGGCGGGCTGCTGCACGGCGAGGGCCAGATCACGCTCGCGGCGGCGGTCGTTGCGCCCGGCCTGATGGTCATGGCGATCATCCTGTTCATGGGCGCGATCTCCGGGGCGCACCTGAACCCGGCGGTGTCGCTGGCCTTCGCGCTGCGCGGGGACTTCCCGTGGAAGCGCGTCCCGGGCTACATCGTCGTCCAGCTCGCCGGCGCCACGCTGGCCTGCCTCTTCCTGCTCGCGGTGTTCGGGAACGTGCAGCACCTCGGGGCCACGCTGCCGGGCCCGGGCTACGCGAACTGGCAGGCGCTGCTGATGGAGATCGTCCTCACCGCGCTCCTGGTCAGCGTGATCCTCGGCACCGCGTCGGCGGCCCAGAACGTCGGCGCGATCGCCGCGCTCGGCGTCGGCGGCTACATCGCGCTGGCCGGCCTGTGGGCGGCGCCCGTCAGCGGCACCTCGATGAACCCGGCGCGGTCGTTCGGTCCCGCGCTGGTGAGCGGCGACTTCGCGGGCTACTGGGTCTACGTCGCGGGGCCGCTGGCCGGGGCGCTGATCGCCGTCGGCTGCGCGGTCGTGCTCCGCGGCAAGGGGGGCGACGCGACGGCCCGGGCGGCGGGGTCGGGCGTGCTCGGGGGCGGCTGACGCCGGCCCATCGGTGACGCGGCGCACAGGAAGGACGCCCGCGGGCCCGGCGTCTCAGAGGGGGCAAGGCGATCACGACCCTTCCCTGGAGGCCCGACATGACCCGCACCCACCTGAGCTCCGCCGCCGCGGTCGCCGTGACGGCCCTGGTCGTCGCCGGCTGCGGGGGTGGCTCGTCCGGCTCGTCGGGCTCGGGCGGCTCGACGACGAGCGCCTCGACCGCCGGCGGCGCGGCGGCGGTGCGCACGGCCAAGACCTCGCTGGGGACCGTGGTCGTCGACGGCAGCGGCCGCACGCTCTACCTCTTCGCGAAGGACACCGGGCCGAAGAGCACGTGCTCCGGCAGCTGCGCCGCGGCCTGGCCGCCCTTCACCGCCGCCGCCAAGCCGGCGACGTCCGGCGGGGTGCCCGCCTCCGGCCTGACCCTGGTCAAGCGCACCGACGGCAAGCGGCAGGTCGCCATCGACGGCCACCCGCTCTACCGCTTCGAGGGCGACACGTCCGCCGGCCAGCTCAACGGCCAGGCCGTCGACGCCTTCGGCGCCAAGTGGTACGTCGTCACCCCGGCGGGCAAGACCGTCACCGCCACGGGCAAGGGCTCGAGCGGCGGCACGGGCTCGAGCACGGGGAGCACGAGCTCCTCCTCGCGCAGCGGCTACGGCTACTGACGCGCGGGCGCTCCCGCCCGGCGGGAAGGTACGGAGCGGAGCGCGGCATACCCCGGCTGCGCGCCGCTCGCCCCGGGCCTAGGGTCCGGCGGGCGATGGAGGCCAAGACGGTGATGGTGCACGGCCGGCCGGTCGTGTACGCCGAGGCGGGGGACGGCCCGGTGCTGCTCCTCGTCCACGGGATGGCGGGCAGCTTCGAGAACTGGCGGGCCGTGATGGCGCCGCTCGCGCGCGAGCACACGGTGATCGCGCCGGACCTCCCCGGGCACGGCGGGTCGGTCGGCGGGGCGGGCGACTACTCGCTCGGGGCGCTCGCAGCCGGCCTGCGCGACCTGCTGATCGCGCTCGGGCACGAGCGCGCGACGCTCGTCGGCCATTCGCTCGGCGGCGGCATCGCGATGCAGTTCAGCTACCAGTTCCCCGAGATGACCGAGCGGCTCGTGCTCGTGTCCAGCGGCGGCCTGGGGCCCGAGGTCAGCCGGCTCCTGCGCGCGGCCGCGCTCCCGGGCGCCGACGTCTTCATCGCGGCGACCGCCGGCCCGGCGCGCGCGGTCGGCGCCGCGCTCGGGCGCGGCCTGGCCGCCGTCGGGCTGCAGCCGAGCCCGGACGTCGCGGAGGTCGCCCGGGGCTACGCGTCGCTGCGCGACGCCGAGCGCCGGGCGGCGTTCCTCGCCGCGCTGCGGTCCGTGGTCGCCGTCGGCGGCCAGCGCGTGAGCGCCGGCGACCGCCTCTACCTCGCCGCGGGCATCCCGGTGCTCATCATCTGGGGCGCCCGCGACCCGATCATCCCGGTGGCGCACGGCCGGGATGCGCACGAGGCGATCCGCGGCAGCCGGCTGGACGTCTTCGACGGCGTCGGCCACCTGCCACAGCTCGAGGCGCCGACGCGCTTCGTCGCCGCCGTCGAGCGCTTCCTGGCCGAGACCGAGCCGGCGCAGTTCGACGCGCGGGCGTGGCGCGCCCGCTTCCAGGACGCCGCCGCCGGCGGCCGGTGAGCGGCGGCGGCGCTCGCAGTTTCCCGTAGCGCCGCTGGGTGGAAGCCCCGATGGCCGGGCGCGAGCGCGGGCGTAGCGTCGGGTCGTCCGCCCCACGGCCCCCGGAGACCCGATGCCATGATCGAGCACCTCAGCCCCCTGGACGCGATGTTCCTCGAGCTCGAGCAGGCCGACGAAGGCGCCCACATGCACATCGGCGCGCTCATGGTCTTCGAGGCCACCCCGCGGGGCGGCCCCCCGACCCTCGACGCGGTCCGCCGCCACCTCGAGGCGCGCCTGGGCGCGCTCCCCCGCTACCGCCAGCGGCTCTCTTCCCGTCGCACGGGCGGGCTGTCCTGGCCGACGTGGGAGCCGGTCGAGGGCTTCCACCTCGCCGACCACCTGCGCCGCGCGCAGCTCCCGGCCCCCGGCGGGGAGCGCGAGGTGACGGAGTGGTGCGCGGACTACTGGTCGCATCGGCTCGACCGCGGCCGGCCGCTCTGGGAGGTCATCCTCCTCACCGGCCTCGACGGCGGCCGCTGGGCGCTCGTCACGAAGACCCACCACTGCCTCGTCGACGGCGTCGGCTCGGTCGACGTGGGGCACCTGCTGCTCGACGCCGAGCCGGCGCCGCGCCGACGGCGCCCGGCGGCGCCCCCCGCGCCGGTCCGGGCGCCCGACGACGCGCAGGACGACGAGCACGCGCACCGGTGGCTGTCCCCCGGCCTGCTCGCCCACGGCGCCCGCGCCGGGCTCGACGTCGCGCGCCACCCCGGCGACACGGTCCAGCGCGGCCTGGCCATCGCCGAGCTCCTGGTCCGCGACGAGCTCATCGCCGCGCCGCACACGAGCCTCAACGATCCGATCGGGACCGACCGGCGGTTCGCGGTCGTCCGCATGCCGCTCGCGACCCTCAAGGGGATCGCACGCGCCCTCGGGGGCACCGTCAACGACGTGGTGCTCGCGCTGTGCACCGGTGGCCTGCGCCGGCTGCTCCTGGCGCGCGGTGAAGCCCTGCCCGCGCAGGGCCTGCGCGGGCAGGTCCCCGTGAACATCCGCCTCCCGGAGGAGCGGCTCGAGCTGGGCAACCGCCTGACGTCGCTGTTCGTGCGCCTGCCCGTGTCCGAGGAGGACGCGCTCGGCCGCTACCGGCGCGCGGTGCAGGAGGCGGAGTCGCTCAAGCACGGCGACCAGGCGCTGGGCAGCCGGGCGCTGGTCGACCTCACCTCGCTCGCGCCGCCCGTCCTGCACACGGTCCTGGCCCGGTCGCTCTTCGACGTCCGCCTCTTCAACCTGACCATCACGAACGTCCCCGGCCCACAGCAGACGCTGTACGCGTTCGGCGCGCCCATGGTCGAGGTGCTGCCGCTGGTGCCGCTGTTCGCGCGCCACGCGGTCGGCATCGCCGTCGTGAGCTACGACGGCGGGGTCGTGTTCGGGATCAACGCCGACCGCGACGCCATGCCGGACCTCGCGGTGCTGGCCTCCGGGATCCGCGCCGAGCTGGCCGACCTGCGGCGTCTGGCCCGCAGCCGTCCCGGCGCGGTCGTCGCCCGCGCCGGCGCCTGATCAACCCTGCTCGACGCGCCGCTTGAGCTCGCCCGGGCGGGCGTTGACGAGCATCCCCCGCACGGCCGACTCGACGGGCCCGCGGATGAGCATCCCGAGCACGCGCCCGGGATCGCTGTCGAGGTCGTACGTCGCGCGCGTCCGGCCGTCGCCGAGGTCCTCGAGGCGCCAGGCGCCCTCGACCGACTTCAGGTCGCCCTTCTCCTGGGTCCAGGACAGCCGCGTCGGCGGGTCGTAGCTGAAGCGCACCTGCGTCTTGACGTGGCGGACCTTGATGTCGTTCTCGGTCTCGACCAGCGTGGGGCGTCCTTCGCCGTCGCGCTCCAGGGCCGACATGGCGACCAGGCCGCCCTGCCACTCCGGGGCCGTGAGGACGTCCGCCACGACCGCCCACACCTCCTCCAGCGGCGCGTCGATCTCCTCGCTGGCGCTGCCTCCCATGTGTGCCATGGCCGGACAGTCTCGCGGATCGGCCCCATCCGCGTCAGTAGTGCCTACGGCTGCCGCGGCGGCGCCGGGGCGGGAGCATGCCCCGATGCCCCCCGGGAGGACCGCATGAGCACCCAGCAGCCGATGTCCAACGGCGACGCGGCGTGGCTCCACATGGACCGGCCGACCAACCTCATGGTCATCACGTCGGTGATGTGGTTCGACGAGCCACTCGACGCCGAGCGCCTGCGCGACGTGATCGCCGAGCGCCTCGTCGGACGCTTCGTGCGCTTCCGTCAGCGGGCGGTGGAGTCCCCGCTGCCGTTCCGCGGACCCCACTGGGAGGACGACCCGGACTTCGACCTCGACCGCCACGTCCACCACCGCGGCCTGTCGGCCCCCGGCGGCCCGGCCGAGCTCACCGAGCTCGTGTCCGACCTCATGTCGACCCCGCTGGACCGCTCGAAGCCGCTCTGGGACCTCTACCTCGTCGACGGGTACGGGAGCGGCTCGGCGCTGGTCTCGCGGATGCACCACTGCATCGCCGACGGCATCGCGCTGGCCCGCGTGATGCTGTCGCTGACCGACGAGCACCCCGACGCCGGGTTCGCCGGGGAGCGGCCCGACGCGGCCCCGCGCCCGGGCCGCGCTGCCGCGCTGCGGCGCACGGCCACGGCGCCCGTCCGCGCGGCGGCCGCGCCCGTGCGCGCCGCGGGCGGCGTCGCCGGGACGCTCCTGCACGAGGGCGCCGACGCGCTCGTGCACCCGTCGAAGGCGGCGCACCTCGCCGGCGAGGCCGCGCGCGACGCCCGCGTCCTGCGCAAGCTGCTGCTCACGGGACCGGACGCCAAGACGGTCCTGAAGGGCAGCATGGGCGCGACCCGCCGGGCCGCGTGGAGCACGGAGCTCGACCTCGACGAGGTCAAGGCGATCGGCCACAGCGCGGGGGCGACCGTCAACGACGTCCTCGTGAGCGCGCTGACGGGCGGCCTGCGCGACTACCTGCGGGAGCGCGACAGCGCGGCCGTCGAGGTCCGCGCGATGGTGCCGTTCAACCTGCGCCCACTCGACCAGCCGCTGCCGTCCACGCTCGGCAACGACTTCGGCCTCGTCTACCTGCCGCTGCCGGTCGGGATCCGCAGCACGCGCGACCGCCTGGCCGCGGTCAAGCGCGCCATGGACGAGATCAAGGACTCGCCCGAGGGAGCGATCGCGTACGGGATCCTCGGGCTCGTCGGGCTGACGCCGGTCGAGATCGAGAGGCTCGTCGTCGACCTCTTCACGTCCAAGAGCAGCATGGTGGTGACGAACGTCCCCGGGCCGAAGCAGCCGATCTACCTGGCCGGGACGCGGGTCCGCGGCGTGCTCGTCTGGGCGCCGACGTCCGGCAGCGTCGCGATGAGCGTGAGCATCCTCAGCTACGACGGGCGCGTCACGGTCGGCGTCATGGCGGACGCCCACCTCGTGCCCGACCCGGGCCGCATCGCGGACGGCTTCGAGCGCGAGCTCGGCCGGCTGCGCCGGGCCTACCTGCCCAAGGCCCGGCGGGACGGCGGTGCCGCCAAGCCCCGGCGCCCGCGCGTCGCCCAGCCGTGAGCGCCCGGCTGTCCGCCCTCGACGGGTCCTTCCTCGAGATCGAGCAGGCCGACGAGGTCTCCCACATGCACGTGGGCTGGGCCATGGTCTTCGACCCGCTCCCGGGCGGCGGCGCGCCCACCCTCGACGACGTGCTCGGGCTCATGCGCGAGCGGCTCGCCGCCCTCCCGCGCTTCACCCGGCGGCTGTCCTCGCCACGGGCGGAGGGGCTCGCCTGGCCGACGTGGGAGCCGGACGAGCACTTCGACGTCGCCGACCACGTGCGCGAGGCGGCGCTCCCGGCCCCGGGGGGCGAGGAGGAGCTGCTCGAGTGGCTCGCCGACTTCTGGTCGCACCGGCTCGACCGCACGCGGCCGCTGTGGGAGATGGCGCTCATCGGCGGCGTCGCCGGCGGGCGCTGGGTGCTCGCCACGAAGACGCACCATTGCCTCGTCGACGGGATCAGCTCCGTCGACGTCACCCAGGTCGTGCTCGACCCGACGCCCGTCCCCGGGGCGGCGCCGGACGCCCCCGCGGACGCCCCCGGGGACGCCGACGACCTCCCGCACGGGCTGCGGGTGCCGGGGGCCGGGCTGCTCGCGCGCGGCGCCCGCGCCGGCGCCGGCGCGGTGGCCCATCCGCGCCGGCTCGCCCGACACGGGCGCGCGATGGCCGAGCTCGTCGTCCGTGACGAGCTGGTCGGGACGCCGGCCGCGAGCTTCAACGTCCCGATCGGCGCGACCCGCCGCTACCGCGTGGCCCGCGCGCCGCTCGGCGAGCTCAAGGAGGTCAAGCGGGCGCTCGGCGGGACCGTCAACGACGCGGTCCTCGCGATCGCGGCCGGCGCTCTGCGGCGCTTCCTGGAGGCGCGTGGGGACGAGCTGCCCGAGCGCGGGCTGCGGGCCATGGTCCCCGTGAGCCTCCGGCAGGCGGGTGAGCAGGGGAGCCTCGGCAACCGCGTCTCCTCGCTCTTCGTGGCGCTCCCGGTGGCGGAGCCCGATGCGCTCGAACGCCATGCGCAGGTGCGCCGCGCGACCGCGAGGCTGAAGGCGGGAGGCGAGGCGGCCGGCAGCGAGGCGATCGTCGGGCTCGCGGGCCTCGCGCCGCCGGTCCTCCACGCACTCGCGGTCCGGACGATGTCCTCCCCGCGCCTGTTCAACCTGACGATCACGAACGTCCCGGGGTCGCCGTCGACGCTCTACGCCTTCGGCGCTCCGATGCGCGACGTGCTGCCGCTGGTCCCGATCTTCGCCGGACACGCTCTGGGGGTCGCGGTCACGAGCTACGACGGTGGCGTGGTCTTCGGGCTGAGCGCCGACGCGGCGGTCCACGACCTCGGCGTCCTCGCGTCGGGGATCGAGGCGGCGCACGCGGAGCTGCTGGCGCTGGCCCGGGCGACCACCGACCCCCCGCCGCCGGCACGGTGACGTCACGACGAGGTCGGTCACGCGACCGGGCCGACGTCGCCCGGCGGCACCGCCGCAGGAGTACAGTCGGGGAACGGGCCACGCCGCCTGCCGTGCGAACGCGCGACGCGTGCCCGCCTCTGAGGAGCGCCGGTCCGCCGCCGCTCAGGAAGGACCCCCATGGGTTCCACCGCCTTGCCCCGGCCCACCTCGTCGCATCGGATGCCGCGATGAGCTTCCTCGCCGCCCTCTGGAGCCGCCGCGACGCGGCCGACCCGGACCCGGACCTCCCGCACGCCGACACCGTCGCGATCGCGGGCTACGGCCGGCTCGACGACAAGGAGGTGATCGCCCGGCTCCCGAGGCTCTCGCAGGAGGAGCTCACCGCGGTCGAGACCTACGAGCGCGCGCACGACGACCGGCCGGTCGTCCTCCACAAGCTGCGCTACCTCCGCGGCGACGAGCCGGTCCCCGGCTACGACGACCTCGCCCCGGAGGACGTCCCCGCCGCGCTCGCGGGCGCCGACCTCGTCACGCTCGACCTCGTCCGCTCCTACGAGCAGCGGCTGCGCGGCCGCGAGCGGGTTCTGGGCGACGTCGAGCGCCTGCGCCGCGAGCGACGCGCCGGCGACCCGGCCGCCACGCGGCCGGCGGTGCGCTGAGCCGGGACCCCGTGCCCCTGCGCCGGGCCGCGCGCCGTCACCGGACGGCGCTCACGGTCGCCGCGACGCTGGCGACGGGCGCCGTCCTGGTCCTCCTGCTCGCGGGCCGGCGTCACGAGTTCGCGACGGCCCTGTCCGGCGTCGCGCCGACGGTGCTCATCGCCACCGTGCTGCTGCAGGTCGTCGCCCTGCTCGCCCGCACCGAGGCCTGGCACCGGACGATCGGCGCGGCGGGCGGGACGGTCGCGCGGCGGGTCCTCTACCGCGCGTCGAGCGTGCAGGTGCTCGGCGGTGTCGTGAACGGCCACCTCGGCGTGGCCGCGCGGATCGCCGCGCTGCGGCGCTCGTCGCCCGACGTCGCGCCGCAGGTGCCGACGCTCATCACGGCGGAGCTCCCGATCCTCGCCGTCGAGGCGGCGCTCGCCGTCCTGACGGCGTTCACGCTCGTCGGGCCGCTCGGCCTGCCCTGGTGGGTGCCGCTCGCCGGGATCCCCGTGATCGCGCTCGCCGGCGCCGGGCTGCGCCACCTGGCGCTCCGCAGGGGCCGGGAGCTGTGGCGGGGGCTGGCCGTGCTGCGCAGCCCGCGGGGCGGCGGGCTCGTCGTGGGCCTCGTGCTCATCGCCGTCGTGGCCCAGATCCTGCGCAACTGGCTCCTGCTGCGCGCCGTCGGCGTCGACGCCTCCGTCTTCGACGCGATCGCCGTCCTCATCGCGGTCGTGACGCTCGGTCAGCTCCCGGTCGGGCCCAGCGTCGGCGCGGCCTCCGCGGTCCTCATCCTCGGCCACGACGGCGTCGCCGCCGTCGCGGCGGCCGGCCTCCTGCTGACGGCGACCGGCACGATCGGCGGGCTCGGCTTCGCCGCCTGGGCCGGGCTGGACCGCCTCGGCGCGGCGTGGTGGGCGCGCCCGCCGGCGTCCCTGCCGGCGCCGGTCCCTAGCGGTCGCGGAGCGCCATGATCCCGCCGACGCCGCCGACGTAGGCGGTCACCCGCCCGGTGCGCGGAGCGCGGCCGAGCGCGATGCCGGCGTAGTGGTTGTTGTACTCCCCGCCCCAGCCCGCGAGCTTCTTCCACACGACGCGGCCGGTCCGCGCGTCCAGCGCGGTCCAGTACCACGGGTCGGCGTCGGCGACCTCGGGGTCCTTGACGTTCTCGAAGGTGTAGACGAGGCCGTTGCGCGTGTCGGCCTTCGGCACGACCGACGGCGCCCGGACCCGGTCGTTCTCCCACACCTTGCGACAGCGTGTGCCGGCCCGGTTGATCTCGACGCGCGCGAAGCCCGGCGCGCTGACGAGGCTGCGGTCACCGCCGATCGGCTGGCCGCCCGCGATCACGTCGTTGAACCTCGTGATGTCGTAGCCGAAGTTGTTCTCGACGTAGAGCGAGCGGCCGGCCGACACGAGCGAGTTCTCCGTCGCGCTCTCGCCCTTCGCGAAGACGGGCACGGTGCAGACGACGCGCCGCTGCCCGCGCCGGAGGCGGTCGGCTGCGCGCAGCACGACGACGTCCATCGGGTCCGCGTTGTCCGTGATGGCGACGTACGCCGGCGCGACGCGCCGACCCGCCCGGCCGAAGCCCGCGATGAGCGTCGGGGTCGTCCCGGAGCCCGCGTTGATCTGCCCGGGCTTCTGCGTGCCGATGTTCCGGTAGCCCGCGCGCCAGATCGTCCGCGGGCGCAGGCCGGCGCCGGCGCGGAGCTTGTACTGCGCGTGGTCGGTCACGACGTAGACGCCGTCGGAGGCGACGGCGAAGGAGTTCTCGATCTCCTCGTGCAGGACGATCGAGCCGCACCGCCCGGTCCGCGGGTCGAGCACGCCGACGGTGCCGTTCGTGCGCCCGACGAACCAGAGGCGCCCGCGCGCGTCGGGGAGCGTCGACGGCATCCGGTCGCCCGCGGCCAGGCACGGCGTCGGGTCGTAGGTGGCGACCCGCCGGAAGCGCGGCGTGCCGTGGTCGTCGCGCTGGCCGATGACGGCGATGCGCCGGTCGGCGGTCGCGATGACCGCGCGATCGCGGTGGTCGAGGAAGAAGTACGCGCCGCCCGTCGTGTTCAGGGCCGGGTTCGACCCCGCGGGCGGCGGGACGAACGGGAGCTGCAGGAAGGCGAGCGTGTCCAGCGTGACCGGGTCGAAGAGGTACAGCGCCGGGCCCTGGTCGAGGTTCGTGCAGGTGGCCACGAGCCGGCCGCGGCGGTCGAAGGTCAGCGTGATGCACGTGCGGCCGAACTCGGCGGAGAACGCCCGCGGCGAGCGTCCGAGCGGTCCGCCGAACTGCGTGTAGGCGTCCGACTGCCACGGGTCGTTGTGCACGCTGTTGACCGGGTTGCGCGCCATGAAGGGGTTCGTCCACGCGGGCCGCACGCCGGCGAGCGGCCGGGGCGTGGCGGCGTGCCCGACGAAGCGCGGCGTCGAGGGCCTCGGGCCGGTCGCCGGGATCGGACGCGCCGACTGCACCTGGCCGCCGGCCGGCGCGGCGACGAGCGCGCCGAGCACCAGGGCCGCCGCGACAACGGCGGCGGGAACGGGTCGCATGGACGACATGGGGCCTCCCTGGCGACCGGCGGACTCCGCCCGGACGCCGTCGCTCCGGCCGACCCTACACGCGGCGGACGCGGGCCCGGCCCCGGCCTCGTGCTCTCGGCCTGCGCCCTCCTCTGGGGCGCGCCCTCCGCGCGGCTACGCTCGGCGCTGCGCGATGCCCGAGCCCAGCCCACAGCCCGCGCGCCTGCTGTCGGTCAACGTCGGGCGCCCGCGGGCGGTCGACACCGGACGGCGCACCGTCCGCACCGCGATCTGGAAGCACCCCGTCGACGGGCGCGTCGCGGTGCGGGGCGTGAACCTCGACGGCGACGACCAGGCCGACCGCACGGTGCACGGCGGGCCCGACAAGGCGGTCTACGCGTACGGCCTCGACGAGACCCGCGCGTGGGAGGCCGAGCTCGGCCGCCACCTCGGCCCGGGGGCGTTCGGCGAGAACCTCACGGTCGAGGGCCTGGACGTGTCGGGCGCGCTGCTCGGCGAGCGCTGGCGGATCGGGACGACGCTGCTCGAGGTCGTCCAGCCCCGGCTGCCGTGCTTCAAGCTCGGCCTGCGGATGCAGGACCCGCGGTTCGTCAAGCGCTTCGGCGAGGCCTCCCGGCCCGGCGCCTACCTGCGGATCGTGGAGGAGGGCGAGCTGGGCGCCGGCGACCTCGTCGAGGTGGAGGTCGACGCGCTGCCCGACCACGCGGTCACGGTCCGGCTGGTCTCCGACGCCATCCTCCTCGACCACGGCCTCATCCCGCAGGTCCTCGAGGCCCCCCAGCTCCTGCCGTCGCTGCGCGAGTGGCTGTCGGGGCGGGACCCCGGCGCGGCCGGGTGAAGCGCGCGCCCTCGCGCCGGGGCGGCCACCGGACGTGTGCGAGGCTGGCGGCATGGCGCAGACCGTCCGCATCCGGGACACCTCCGCGACGGCGAAGATCCGCCACCCCGTCGGGGTGTTCGCGCTCGTCCTGGTGACCCTCGGGATCTACTACCTCGTCTGGTACTACAAGGTGAACCGCGAGCTCCGCGACCTCGGCCGCGCCACCGGCGAGGCGGAGCGCCTGGGGACGAGCCCGCTGACGTCGCTCCTGGCGGTGACGATCGGCTGGCTCGTCGTCGTCCCGCCGTTCGTCTCGTGGTACGGGACGTTCCGGCGGATCCGCGCGGCCCAGGACGTCTCCGGGGCGGACGAGCACGTGAGCGTCGCGCTCGGCTTCGTCCTGTACGTCGTCGGCGTGTTCGTCCTCCCCATCGAGGTCGTCTACGCGCAGGACGAGCTCAACCGCGTCTGGCGGGCGGACGGCTCCCGCGGCGCCGCGACCGCCTGATCGCCGGCTCGCCTGATCGCCGGCTCGTCCGGCCGTGCGCGATCATGCCCACCATGGCCTTCGTCCCGCCGGCCCGCCACCTGCTCCGGGCCAAGGACCTCGCCGACGCCCGCTACGCCGACCCGCTCGACGTCGAGGACCTGGCCGCCGCGGCCGGCCTCTCGCGCGCGCACTTCAGCCGCGAGTTCCGCCGCGCCTTCGGCGAGTCGCCGCACGCGTACCTGCTCACCCGCCGCCTCGAGCGGGCCGCGGCGCTGCTGCGGACGACCGACCGCTCGGTCGCGGACATCTGCCTGTCGGTGGGGCTGCAGAGCATCGGCTCGTTCACGACGAGCTTCACGCGGACCTACGGGCGGTCCCCGACGGCCTACCGGGCGGCGTTCCCACCGGCGGCGAGCCGCGCGCTGATCCCCATGTGCGTCGTCCACGCGCACGCGCGTCCGCAACGGCGCACGTTTCGAGAAGACGACGGACCGGCCCCGGGCTAGCGTCGTCGGCGCCCGTCCTTCCCGACCCAGGAGACCCCATGAGGATCGCCAACGCGCAGCTGTGGGTGCACGACCAGGAGGAGGCGCTCGCCTTCTACACGCAGAAGCTCGGCATGGAGGTCCGTTCCGACGTGACGCTCCCCGAGATGGGGGACTTCCGCTGGCTCACGGTCGGGCCGGCCGGCCAGCCCGACGTCTCGATCGTCCTGATGGCCATTCCCGGGCCGCCGGTCTTCGACGCCGAGACCGCCGAGCAGGTGCGTGGCCTGGTGGCCAAGGGCGCCGCGGGCACCGTGTTCCTGAGCACGGACGACTGCCGCGCGTCCTACGAGGAGCTCAGGGGCCGCGGCGTCGACTTCGTCGAGCCGCCCGAGGAGCGCCCCTACGGCATCGACTCGGGCTTCCGCGACCCCTCCGGCAACCACCTCCGGCTCACCCAGGTCACGGAGCTGGCGTCGGCCTGACGCCGGCGGCCCGGCGCCGCGCGGCGCCGTGCCGCGGTCAGGGTGCCGTCCCCCACGCTCCCGCCACCGTCGGCGGGAGCACGACGGCGCTCGCCGCCGCGACGTCCCGCGCGATGCGGTCCTGCAGGGTGGCGAGCCCAAGCTCCGCCTCGGCGGCGATCCCGGTGGCGAGGATCTGGCCCGCGAGCGAGCGGACCACGCCCGCGAGCACCGCGGGCCCGCGCCCGTCCTCCGGGCCGAGGTAGGCCTGGACCCCGAACGATGCGACGTCCTGCACCCCGGCGTCCCGCAGCAGCGAGGCCAGGTGCGCGCCGATCCTCGGGTTCGCACCGGCCGACCGGAAGGCGGCCTCCACCCAGCCCAGGGCGGTCGTCACGAGCTCGACGGGCGGGTCGGCGCGCGCCGCGCCGACGTCGAAGTCGATCGCCAGGAGCACGCCGCCCGGGCGGAGCGCGCCGAGGTGGTGGCGCACGACCTCGCGCGCGTCCGGCAGGTGGAACAGGAGCAGGCGCGTGACGATGGCGTCGAAGGGCTGGTCGTCGCGGAACGTGCGCGCGTCGCCTCGCACGAAGCGCACGCGGTCCGCGCCTGCCTCGGCGCGGCGTCGCTCGGCGACGGCCAGGAGCGGCTCGGCCTGGTCGATCGCGACGACCGACCCGGTCCCACCCTCATCGTCCTGCGCCGAGCCTACGCCCCCGGGGAGCGCCGTCGGGGGCGCCGGAGCCGACGGTCGACCGCCGACCGCCTCGACGGTCCGCTCCTCCCGACGGTCGAAGGGCGACGGTCCCGCTTTGGACGACCGTCCATGCTCGGCATCCGGCGGACGGGGGAGCATGCACGGCATGGACGCCGCCCGCCGGCCGCTCATCGCGGTCACGACGTCCGAGATGCGCGGCGCCGCCGTCGACGTCCCCACCGCCGAGGCGGATCCCCCGCGCCGCGAGATGGCGCTGGGGATGCGGTACCTCGAGGCCCTCGAGCGCGCGGGGGGCCTGCCGGTCGTCGTCCCGCCGCTGGACGCGGCGGCGATCGAGGCGCTCCTGGACCGCGTCGACGGCGTGTGCCTGTCGGGCGGTCCCGACATCGACCCGGCGCTCTACGGCGCCGAGCCGGACGCCGCGCTGGGCCCGATCGAGCCGGCGCTCGACGCCGCCGAGCTGGAGCTCGCCCGCGCGGCCGACGCGCGGGCGATGCCGATCCTCGGCGTGTGCCGCGGCGCGCAGCTGCTGAACGTCGCGCGCGGGGGCACCCTGCACCAGCACCTGCCCGGCGCCGTCCCGGGCGAGGTCGAGCACCGGCAGCCCGGCGCGGCGACGGCGGTCACGCACCACGTCGACGTCCAGCCCGGGAGCCGCCTGGCCGGCGTGATCGGGGCGACGCGGGCCGACGTCAACTCCTTCCACCACCAGGCCGCGCGCGACCTGGGGCGCGGGCTGGTCGCCGTCGCCTGGGCCCCGGACGGGACCGTCGAGGCGGTCGAGGCCGCCGACCGCGGCTTCGCCCTCGGCGTCCAGTGGCACGTCGAGTGCCTCACCGACCGCCCGGAGCACCACGCCGTCTTCCGGGCCTTCGTCGAGGCCTGCCGCGGCGTGCCGCGGCGGCACCTGGCCTCGGTCGCGCTGACCTGATGTGCGGCTTCGCGGGCGAGGTGGCGACCGCGCGTGCCGCGGACGTCGAAGCCGTCGACCGGATGGCCGAGGCCGTCGCGCGCCGCGGCCCCGACGGCCGCGGGGCATGGTCGCTGGACCGCGTCGCCCTGGCCCACCGGCGGCTGAAGGTCATCGACCTCAGCGACCGGGCGGCCCAGCCGCTGGTGGACGCCGACCTCGGGCTCGTCGTCGCCTTCAACGGCTGCATCTACAACCACCGCGAGCTGCGCCGCGAGCTCGAGGCCGACGGCCTGCGCTTCTTCTCGACGAGCGACACGGAGGTCATCGCGAAGGCCTGGCACCGCTGGGGCGAGGCCTGCGTCGACCGGTTCGCGGGCATGTTCGCCTTCGCGGTCGCCGAGCGCGACACCGGGCGCGTCGCGCTCGTGCGCGACCGGCTCGGGATCAAGCCGCTCTACCTCGCCGAGGCCGACGGGGCGCTGCGCTTCGCGTCCACGCTGCCCGCGCTCGTGGCCGGCGGCGGGATCGACACGAGCCTGGACCCCGTCGCGCTGCACCACTTCTTCAGCTGGCACGGCGTGGTGCCCGCGCCGCACACGGTCCTGAACGGCGTCCGCAAGCTCCCGCCGGCGACCGTCCTGGTCGTCGAGGCCGACGGGCGCCGGCGCAGCACGCGCTACTGGGCCCCCGGGTACGGCCGCCGCCCGCAGGACGCCGGGATGGAGCCGGAGGACTGGACCACCGCGGTCCGCGAGGCGCTGCGCACGGCCGTGCGGCGGCGCATGGTGGCGGACGTCCCGGTGGGGGTGCTGCTCTCGGGCGGCCTGGACTCGAGCCTCATCGTCGGCCTGCTGGCGGAGGAGGGCCAGTCCGACCTCGCCACGTTCAGCATCGGCTTCGACGCCGGCGGGGACCGCCAGGGCGACGAGTTCGCGTACTCCGACCAGGTCGCCGCCGCCTTCGGGACCGACCACCACCGCTGGCGCGTGGGCCGCCACGAGGTCGTCGACGCGCTCGGCGGCGCCGTCGGCGCCATGAGCGAGCCGATGGTCTCCCACGACGCCGTCGCCTTCCACCTCCTCTCCGAGGCGGTCGCCCGGAGCCTCAAGGTCGTGCAGTCCGGGCAGGGCGCGGACGAGGTCTTCGCCGGCTACTCCTGGTACCCGCCCCTCCAGGACGCCCCGGGGCTCGGGGACGACGCGTACCGCGCCGCCTTCTTCGACCGCCCGCACGAGGACGTCCAGGCCCTGCTGGGCGCGGGCCACCGGCCCCGGGAGGACGTCAGCGGCGCCCTCGTGCACGAGCACTTCGCGCGCCCCGGGGCGGACGAGCCGGTCGACCGGGCGCTCCGGCTGGACACGGAGGTCATGCTGGTCGACGACCCCGTCAAGCGGCTGGACAACATGACCATGGCCTGGGGCCTGGAGGCCCGCACCCCGTTCCTCGATCACGAGCTCGTCGAGCTGGCCGCCGCGTGCCCGCCCGCGCTGAAGCTCGCCCACGGCGGCAAGGGCGTCCTCAAGGAGGCCGCACGCGGCCTCGTCCCGGACGCCGTGATCGACCGGCCCAAGGGCTACTTCCCCGTCCCGGCGCTGTCGCGCCTGGAGGGCCCGACGCTCGAGCTCGCCCGCGACGCGCTGACCTCGGCGGTCGCGCGCGAGCGCGGCCTCTTCGACCCCGCGCGCGTCGAGCGCGTGCTCGCCGCGCCCGACGACCACGTGACGAATCTCGACGGGTCCGAGCTCTGGCAGCTGGCGCTGCTCGAGCTCTGGCTCCAGCACCACGTCGGATGACCGTCGAGGGCTACGACGAGGCCCATGCGGCCCCCGGCGTCCCGCGGCCGCACTACGCCGCGCTGCTCGAGCGCCTCGACGGCGCGGACCTCGCGTCCGTGCGCGCGCGGGTGGACGCGTCGCTGAGCGCGGGAGGCGTGACCTTCGGGCCGGAGCCGTTCGCCGTCGACCCCATCCCGCGCCTGCTCGCGCCCGGCGAGTGGGCGACGCTGGCCGCCGGGCTCGAGCAGCGCGTCCGGGCGCTGAACGCCTTCGTCGCCGACGCCTACGGCGCGCGGCGCATCGTCGCCGAGGGCATCCTGCCCGGCCGCGATGCTCGACGGCGCCGAGGGCTTCGAGCCCGACCTCGCCGGGCGCCTGCCCGCCGGGGTGCCGCCGATCGGCGTGGCCGGCCTCGACGTCGTCCGCGAGCCGGGCGGCGCCCTGCTCGTCCTCGAGGACAACCTGCGCACGCCGTCGGGCCTGGCCTACGCCGTCGCCGCCCGCCACGCGGTCGCCGAGGCGCTGGGGCTCGACGAGCCCGATCCCGAGGGGTCGTTCACCCTGCTCGGGGATGCGCTGCGCGCCGCCGTGCCGGAGGGCTCCGGCGCGGAGCCCTGCCTCGTCGTGCTCACCGACGGACCCGGCGGCGCCGCCCACTGGGAGCACGCCGAGGTCGCGCGTCGCCTGGACGCGCCGCTCGTGGCCCTCGACGACCTCGAGCACCGCGACGGCGGCCTCGTGCTGCGCGACGGCGGGCGGCGCGTCGACGTCGTCTACCGCCGCTCGGACGAGGACCGGGTGCGCGACGACGACGGCGCCCTGACCCCGGTCGCGGCGATGCTGCTCGAGCCGTGGACCGCCGGCCGCGTCGGCGTCGTCAACGCCTTCGGGACCGGCGTGGCCGACGACAAGCTCGTCCACGCCCACGTCGAGGACATGGTCCGCCTCTACCTCGGCGAGGAGCCGCTGGTGGAGTCGGTGCCGACGATCGACCTCGGCGTCGAGGGCGCGCTCGACGAGGTCCTGGCCGACCTGCGCGCCCACGTCGTCAAGCCGCGGCTGGGCCACGGCGGCCATGGCGTCGTCGTGTGCGGGCACGCCGACGAGGAGGACCTCCGCCGCGTCGAGGCCGACCTCCGCGCCGACCCGGGCGGCTACATCGCCCAGCGCACGGTGACGCTCTCGGTGCACCCGACCGTCGTCGGTGACGGCCCCCCCGAGCCGCGCCACGTCGACCTGCGCCCGTTCGTGCTCGCGGGCGCGGACTGGTGCACCACGGCGCCCGTCGCGCTGACCCGCGTCGCCTGGGACGCGGGCGCGCTCGTCGTCAACTCGTCGCAGGACGGCGGGGGGAAGGCCACGTGGGTGCACCGCTGAGCACGCGCGACACCGCCGTCGCCGACTGGGCCCGCTGGGTGCCGTCCGAGCCGTTCACGGTCGGCGTCGAGGAGGAGGTCATGCTCCTCGACCCCGCCGGCTGGGACCTCGCGCAGCGCATCGACGACGTCCTCCCGCGCCTGCCCGGCGACCTGGCGCACCACATGAGCGCCGAGACCCACCAGGGGGCGATCGAGCTCGCCACGGAGCCGCGCGGCACCGTCGCCGACGCCGTCGCCCAGCTCGCGGGCCTGCGGGCCCGCCTGGCCGCCGAGCTCGAGACGCTGGGGCTGGTGGCCGCGGTGGCGGGGACCCACCCCACGGCCGTCTGGCAGGACACGCGGGTCTCGCCCTCCTCCCGCCACCAGCTCATCAGCCAGACCATGGGCGAGCTGGCCCGGCGCGAGCCGACCTTCGCCCTGCACGTCCACGTCGGGGTCGACGAGCCCGAGCGCGCGATCGGGGTCGTCAACCGCCTCCGCGCCCACCTGCCGCTGCTGCTGGCGCTGTCCGCCAACTCCCCGTTCTGGCAGGGCCGCGACGCGCGCCTGGCCTCGGCGCGGACGGCGGTCTTCGGCGCCTTCCCGCGGACGGGGATCCCGCGCCGGTTCGCGTCCTACGAGGACTGGCGCACGACGGTCGACGTGCTCATCCGCTGCGGCGCGTTCCCCGAGCCGACCTTCCTGTGGTGGGACGTCCGCCCCCAGCCGCGGTACGGGACGGTCGAGGTCCGGATCATGGACGCGCAGACGACGGTGACGCACACCGCGGCGCTGACCGCGCTCGTGCAGGCCCTGGCGCGGTGGGAGGTCGTCGAGGGCCCCGCGCCGGACGGCCCGGCCGAGGCCGGCGAGGTGCTCGCGGAGAACCGCTTCCTGGCCGCGCGCGACGGCGTGGCGGCCGAGTTCGTGGACCCCGTCCGCGGCGACCGCCGGCCCGTCACCGAGCAGGTCGACGAGCTGCTGTCCGTCCTGCGCCCGCACGCCGAGGCGCTCGGGTGCGGGGCCGAGCTGGCCGGCGTGGCCGGGCTCATGGAGCGCACGGGCGCCGGGGCCCAGCGCGACTTCGCGCGCGACGGCATCGACACGGTCGTGCCCGCGCTGGCCGCGCGCTTCTCGCCCTGAGCGCGACGCTCAGAGCACGACGGCCTGGCGCACGCCCTCGCCGCGGGCCAGGCGGTCGAAGCCCTCGTTGAGGTCGTCGAGCGCCGAGCCGGTGGGTGAGCAGCCGGTCGACGGGCAGGCGGCCCTGGCCGTAGAGGGCGATGAACTCGCGGGATGTCGCGCGCGGGGACGCGACGAGCCGAGGTACGAGCCTCGCAGCGTGCGCTCCTCGGCCACGAGGCTCACGGCCGGGATCGACAGCATCCGGCTCGGGTCCGGCAGGCCGACCGTGACCGTCGTCCCGCCGCGGCGGGTGGCGGCGTAGGCCTCGGCCAGCACGCGCTCGTCGCCGACGGTCTCGACGACCTGGTCGGCGCCGCCGCCGGTGAGCTCGCGGACCGCGGCGACGGCGTCCGGCCCGGCCGGCGACCGCGTGGGTCGCGCCGAGCTCCCGCGCCAGGTCGAGCTTCTCCGGCACGACGTCGATCGCGACGATCGTCGCGGCGCCCGCGACGACGGCGCCGAGGACGGCGGCCAGGCCGACCCCGCCGAGCCCGAAGACCGCGACGCGGTCGCCGGGCGCGACCGCGGCCGAGCGGATCACGGCGCCGACGCCGGTCAGGACCGCGCAGCCGAAGAGGGCGGCGAGCTCGAACGGCAGCTCGGGGTCCACGCGCACGGCGGAGCGGGCGGAGACGACGGCGTGCTCGGCGAAGGCCGACACGCCGAGGTGGTGGTGCAGCGGCTCGCCGTCGGCGGTGCGCAGCCGGCGCCCGCCGCCCAGCAGCTCGCCGGCCGCGTTGGCGGCCGCGCCCGGCTCGCAGAGCGCGGGACGCCCGGCGCGACAGGGCTCGCAGTCCCCGCACGCCGGGACGAACGCCAGCACGACGTGGTCGCCGGCGGCGAAGCCGCCGACGCCCGGCGCCGACGGCCTCGACCTCGCCGGCGGCCTCGTGGCCCAGCACCATGGGCAGCGGCCGCGGGCGCGAGCCGTCGATGACGGAGAGGTCGGAGTGGCACAGCCCGGCCGCGCGGACGCGGACGCAGGAGCTCGCCCGGGCCCGGGTCGTCGAGCTCGACGTCGACGACCTCGAGCGGGCGCGACTCGGCGTAGGGGTGCGGGAGCCCGGAGGCGCGCAGGACGGCGGCGCGCGTCCTCATGCCAGGCGCTCCAGCGCTCGGCGGAGCCCCTCGGGGACGGGCACCGGGCGGCGCGAGGCCCGGTCGACGAAGACGTGCACGAACCAGCCGTCGGCCGCGGCCTCCTGCGCCCCCGTCCCGAAGAGCCCGAGCTCGTAGCGGACGCTCGAGCCGCCCAGCTTGCCCACGCGCAGGCCGGCGTGGACGACCTCCGGGAACGTGAGGCCGCCGTGGTAGCGGCAGTGCGACTCGGCGCAGACGCCGATCACCGGCGCCCGCGTGGATGTCCAGGCCGCCCTCCTCGATGAGGAAGTGGTTGATGGCCGTGTCGAAGAAGGCGTAGTGCACGACGTTGTTCACGTGCCCGTAGACGTCGTTGTCGGCCCACCGCGTGGGGATCGCGAGGTGGTGCGGGAAGTCGGCGGGACGGGGTGGGGACGCCATCGGGCGGACTTCTAGCAGGCCCTGTGCGGGGCCCCGGCGCTGCGCGGAGGGCCGGCTCCGATGTCCGTACGAGGACATTTCCGGAGATCTTCGACGTTCGGCCAACCTTCGCCCTCCCGCTGCGTCTCTGCATACGGGGGCCCGACTTCGGCCGCAGCACGGACGCCGGAACGAAGCTCCGGCAGGCAGGCACGGAGCAACGTCGGGGGCGACGACGACGAGGGGCAGAAGCCCTGGGGGGACGTCGTCGCACCCCGGAAGGGACGCCTCGGGCAAGGATGCCCGGGGGTCCCTTCCGGCGTGGGGGGATTCGGACGATCGGTGTGACATTCGGACGAGCGGTAGCACTGTGGAGGTGAACGGCGGCATAATCACGACATGGCGACCCCCGCGGTCCACCTGGCGTCCCGCAGTCGCCTTCGGCAGTGGGCCGTCGACGAGGGCGGTGACGCCCGGCTCGTCGCCCAGGTCCGGGCCGGCGACCAGGCGGCCTTCGAGGTCGTCTACGAGCGGCACGCCGGCAAGCTGCTGGCGTTCTGCCGCCACATGCTCGGCAACCAGCAGGAGGCCGAGGACGCCCTCCAGCAGGTGTTCGTCTCGGCCTTCGACGGCCTCCGGCGCAGCCGGGAGGCGATCGAGTTGAAGCCGTGGCTCTACACGATCGCCCGCAACCGCTGCCTCAGCGTCCTGCGCGCGCGGCGTGACCACGTCTCCGGCGGCGACGACGCCCTCGAGGGCCTGCCGGGCTCCGACGGGCTCGCGGCGCAGGTCCAGCGGCGCTCGGACCTGCAGGATCTCGTGGGCGACATCCAGCGCCTGCCCGAGGACCAGCGCGCGGCGCTCATCCTCTTCGAGCTCGAGGACCGCCGGCACGACGAGATCGCCCAGGTCCTCGGGGTCAAGCGCGACAAGGTCAAGGCGCTCGTCTTCCAGGCGCGCGAGGGGCTCCAGCGCGCCAAGCGCGCCCGCGAGGCCTCCTGCACGAAGATCCGCGAGGAGCTCTCGGTCCTCACCGGCGTCCTCCCCGCGCGCAGCCAGGCGCGGGCGCACCTCGACCACTGCCCGAGCTGCACCGCCTTCGCCTCCGACGTCCGCCACCAGCGCGCGGCGCTCGCCCTCGTCCTGCCGGTGGTGCCGAGCGCCGGCCTCAAGACGGCCGTCCTGGGCAGCATCTTCGGCGGTGGCGGCGTGGCCGCCGCGGGCGCCGGAGCCGGCGCGGGCGGCGGCGGCGCCGTCGCGGCCGGGGTCGGCGGCGGCTCGGCCGCGGGCGGCACCGCCGCGGCGGGTGGAGCGGCAGCAGGCGGAGCGGCCGGCACGGCCGCCGCCGGTGGCGCTGCGGCCGGCGGCGCGGCCGCGGCCGGCGGCGCGGCGACGGTCGCCGGCACGACCGCGGGCGCCGGGGCCGGCCTGGCGGGCGTGGGCGCGAGCGCCGGCGCCGTGGCCGGCGCGGGCGCCGCCGCGAGCTCGGGCGCGATCGCGACCGGGCTGGGCGCACTCGGCGGCACGGGCGTCGTCGCGAAGATCCTGACGGTGGGGGCACTGGCCGCGGGCGGCGGCGCAGGCGTCGTCGCGACCGAGCACCACCACGCAGCGACAGCGACGCCGGCTCCGATCGTCGCCACCACCGACCCGGCAAGGCCGCTCGCGGCCCCGACGGCGCTACCTCCAGCTGTCTCGGCCGCGCTGACGACTGGCACTGCGACGCCGGCGGACGTCGCCACGGTACCCATCACGACGACCCCGACGGACGCGACGGGCGCGCCGCTGGCCTCCGCCCCGCTGGATCCCGGCGCGCCGCCGACCGGTGTGCCGGCCGCGACGCAGCCCACGACCGCGACAGCCGGAACGTCGGCGCCGCCGACCGGGCCCGCGTTGATACTCGCCCGATCCCGCTACGACGACGCCGACGCCTGACCCGCTCGCGACGACGCTGACGACCCCGACGACGCCGCGACGCGACCACGACGACCGCGGATCCGACCGTGACGACGCCCGCGCCGACGACGCTGGAGCCCACTGCGACGACCGCAGATCCGACCCTGACGACGCCTACGCCGACGACGCAGGACCCCACCGCGACGAGCCCACCGCCGACCGACACGACCGCCGGCGGCAGCCCGGCCGACGCGAAGAGGTTCGAGGATCTGAACGCCGCGGCACCGAGCACCGACTCCAGCACCAGCGCCGCCGACACCTCCGCCGAGCCGGCGACGGGCCCCTAGCGCCCGTCGGCCTCCGCCTCGGCCCTGAACCGCTGACGCATCCGCCGCCGGGTGCGGTGGTGCAGCAGGTCCGTGAACGTCGCGGCGAGGGACGTCACGACCACGATCGCGTAGGCCTCGAGCACGACGTCGAGGACCTTCGTCGCCGTGTGCTCGGGGTTCGGGAGCTGCGAGGACACGGTCAGGAGCTGGGTGGTCGTCCAGAACAGCGCCGCCCAGTAGGTGCCGAACTCGTGCGGGGCGCCCTGCTCGAACCACCACGCGAGGGCGGCCGCGACGAGGTCGAAGGCGATGGAGACGACGGCCAGCCGCAGGACGCGGCTGCGGAAGCGCTCGCGGGCGACCTCGCGCTCGATCTCCATGAGGCGCTCGAGTCCCACGGCCACGCGGGCATCATCGTCCCCGCGCCGGTCCGATCCGCCGCGGGCACGGCGGGGTCGCGGCCGCTCCGGTGGGGCTGGGACCATGCGGGACGGCCATGCCGCCGCCCGCCCCGCCCGACGACGCCGACCGCCCGCAGCTGACCCTCGCGGACGTCGGCCGGGCCAGGCGGACCTCGGGGCTCGTCGTGCTCGAGGGCTTCCACGCGATCAAGCACGCGTCGCGCTTCGGCGCCGACCTCCTCGGCGTCTGGACCGCGGACCCCGAGGCGCTGGAGGAGCTGCGCGCGCGCATGGCGCCCGACGTCCACCTCGAGCCCGAGGCCGTCGACGCCGCCGCGCTGGCGGCCGTCGTCCCGCGGGCGCAGGTCGTCGCGGTGGCGCGCCGCCCGGCCCAGGCGGACCCCGACACGGTGCTCGCCGACCCGCGGCCCGCCCCGGTCGTCCTGCTCGAGGACCCGCGCCACCTCGGCAACCTCGGGGCCTGCGTCCGTGTCGCGGCGGCGGCGGGCGCGGCGGGCGTCCTGACCACCGGCGGCTTGGACCCGTGGCACCCCGACGCCCTCCGCGGCGCCGCCGGCCTGCACTTCGCCCTGCCCGTGCACCGCATGCGCGCGGTCCGCACGGGCGACCGGCCGCTCATCGCGCTCGATCCCGCCGGCGTCCCGCTGGGGGCCGGCGCGCTGCCGAGCCGTGCGGTGCTGGCCTTCGGCACCGAGCGCGACGGCCTCTCGGCGGAGGTCCTGAGCCGGGCCGATGCCCGGGTGGCGCTCCCGATGGCCCCCGGCGTCTCGAGCCTGAACCTCGCGACCGCGGTCGCGGCCGTCCTGTTCGGCGCGGCGCGCCGGTCCGACCCCGCCGGCCCCTAGCCCTCGTCCTCGGTCCAGACGTCGTCGACCGGCTGGGAGTCGTCGCCCTCGGGCGGCCGGCCCTGACACCCCCGCGGCGCAAGGTCGGTCCCCACGCGGCGCCGCGCAGGGCCCGCATGGGCCTCCGCGCTCGCGGGAACCCGATCACCATGGACCTCGGCAAGCTCCTCGTCCGCGCGACCGTCGGCCCGCTCTTCATCGGCCACGGGGCGCAGAAGCTCTTCGGCGCGTTCGGTGGCCACGGCCTGGAGGGCACCGGCGGCTTCTTCGAGTCCGCCCTCGGCCTCAAGCCGGGCAAGCGCCATGCCACCGCCGCCGGCGTGGCGGAGCTCGGCGGCGGCCTCCTCCTGACCCTCGGCGCGCTGACGCCCGTGGCCACGACCGCGATCTCCGCGACGATGGTCACCGCGATCCGCAAGGTGCACGCCCCGAACGGCCCCTGGGTCACCGAGAACGGCTGGGAGTACAACGCCGTCCTGATCGCGGTGATGACGGCGCTGGCCGACGCGGGCCCCGGCCGCCCGTCGGTGGACGCGGCGGTGCTCCCCCGCCTGCGCGGGCACGCCGTGGCCGCGCTCTCGCTGGGTGCCGCGGTCGCGGGCTCCTACCTGGCGACCTCGCCGCCGCTGGCCGAGCAGGACGACGAGCTGCCCCAGGCCTCGCCCGGCGCCACGCCGGAGCCGGCCGCCTCGAACGGCGCGACCGCGACGGCCTCCGCCTCCCGCCCCTCCTAGCGCCGTCGCCTGCCCGGGGCGTGGCGCGGCCGCGCCCGGGTAGCACCCCAGCATGGCCGCCTCCGCCCGACCGGGCCCGGCCCGTGCGTTGGCCGGCGCGGCGCTCGCCACCGCCGGGCTCGTCGTCGTCCGCGCCGAGCACCGCGCGCGCCGGCGGCTCGAGCACGCCCTCGCCTCGCTGCACGGCGCGTGGCTGCGCGATCGCGACTTCGCCCGCGAGCTGCGGACGGAGCTGCGCGAGCAGGCCGAGCGTGCCGAGCGGCTCGGCGCGACAGGCGACGAGGACGTCCGCGCGCTCGTGCTGCGCGCGGCCATCGCGCTCGTCGGGGCCGAGCGGGGCCTGCTGCTCTCCCGCCGCGACGCCGACGGTGACGGGGACCTCGACCTCGTCTGCTCGCAGGGCTTCGTCAACGACCCCGAGCACAGCGCGGTCGCCCAGCACTTCGCCCGGCTCGTGCTCGACCGCGACGAGATCGTCCGTCGCGACCGCCCGGTCGCGGAGGACCGCGACCCCACCCCGGCCGACGACGAGATCACGACCCTCGTGGCGACCCCGCTGTTCCTCCGTGATCGCTTCAGCGGGGTCGTCCTGTGCGCCGACCGGCCGGGCGGCTTCGAGGACGTGCAGGACGAGGTGCTGCTGGCCCTGGGCGACCATGCCGGCGCCGCCCTGCAGCAGCACCGCCTCCGCGACGAGGTGCGCGAGGCCCACCGCGGCACGGTGCGCGTGCTCGTCGAGGCGCTGGCCGCGCGCAACCCCGACCGCCACCGCGAGTCGGCCGAGCTCGCCGTCCGCGCGGTGACGCTCTCGCGCGACCTGGGCTTCGCCGAGCGCGATCGCGACGTGCTCGTGTGCGCGACGCTCCTGCGGGCGACCGGCGAGCTCGGGCTCCCGGACTCGCTGTTCGCCGAGACCGGGACCTACACGCCCGAGCAGCGCGACCTCATGGAGCTGCACCCGCGCCTGGGCTTCAACGTCGTCGGGCGCCTGCCCGCCCTGCGCGACGTCGCCCGCGCGATCCTCCACCACCACGAGCGGTGGGACGGCGAGGGCTACCCGGCCGGGCTGGCCGGCGAGGCCATCCCCCCGCCCGCCCGCGCGCTCGCGGTCCTCGAGGCGTACGGCGCGATGGTCCACGACCGCCCACATCGCCCCGCGATGGACGCCGCCGAGGCCTGCGCCCTCCTCATCGAGGGGGCCGGGCGCCAGTTCGACCCCGAGGTCGTGCAGCACCTCGTCGAGGAGGTGCGCAGCGGCGGCGGCAGCAGCCGCGGCGAGCTCGCCGAGGTCGTCCTCGAGGCGCTGCCGCTCGACCCCGCCCTCGTCCCCGGCGGGGGCGGCGTCCTCGCCCCGCTGGGCGGCGCGGCGACCGACGGACTGACCCTCTTGGGCAACCAGCGCGCCCTGCAGCAGGACCTCCGGGACGCGGCGCGCTCCGCCGCCGAGGACGGCACCGGCTTCGGCGTCGTCCTCGTCCGCCTGGAGGACCTCGCCGACGTCAACGACCGCGACGGGCTGGCCGCCGGGGACCGGCTGCTCCAGCTCGCCGGGCGCGACCTGCAGCGCATGGCGGCGCGGGCGGGCGGCACGGCCTACCGCGCGGGCGGCCGGCGGCTCGCCGTCCTGGCCCCGCTCGTCGACGGCCGCAGCCCCGACGGGCTGGCCGCCGACGCCGCGACCGAGCTCGCCGGCCGTGCCACCACCACGGTGGTCTGCGCCGCGTGGCGGCCCGGGGATCGCGGCGAGGACGTCCTCGACCGCGCCCGGACCGCCCTGCGATCAGGCCCGGCCGGCGACCGGGCCTGACGTCGGGCCTACGCGGCCTCGACGGCGGCGCCGCCCACCGGCAGCGTCGCCGCCCGGCGGTCGCGCACGAGCGCCCAGGACGCGGCGGCGCCGACCAGGGCCAGCCCGGCGCCGGCCAGCAGCGCCTTCTGCAGCCCGTCGACGTACGCCACCGGCGAGCCGCCCTGCAGGACGTCGCCCGTCGGGATGAGGGCGCCGAGCGCCGCGACGCCGATCGCGATGCCCGCCTGGCGGAACGTGTCGTTCACGCCGGAGGCCAGGCCGCTCTGCGTCTCGTGCACGGAGCCCAGCGCGACGGACACCACCGTCGGGTTGAACAGTCCGGTGCCGACCATGGCGACGAGCATGCCGGGCAGGATCGCGGTCCACGAGGAGTGCTCGTCGACGAGCGCCATGAGCGCGAGGCCCGTGCCGACGAGCGTCAGGCCGGTCGTGAGCACCGCCCGCGACGAGACCTTGCCCTCGAGCTGCGCCGTCGAGCCGGCGACGACGAGGTTCACGACCGTGCCGGGCAGGTAGACGAGGCCCGCCTCGATGGCCGACAGCCCGAGCACCTGCTGGAGGTAGATCGTCGCGTAGAGGAACACGGCGAACAGCGAGCCCGAGATCGCGAAGGCCGCGATCTGCGCGCCGGTGAAGTTCCGGTTGCGGAACAGCCCGAGCGGGAGCATCGGCTCCGCGACGCGGCGCTCGATGCCCACGAACGTCGCCAGCAGCGCGACGGAGACCGCGAAGGCGACGACGATCGGGGTGCTGCCCCAGCCGTCCTCGTTGGCCCGCAGGAAGCCGAGCACGAGCAGGAACAGGGCGGCGGCGAGCGTGACCTGGCCCGCGACGTCCACCTTGCGCGCCCGCGGATCGCGGGACTCGACGACCTTCGTGCGGGTGACCCAGAGGCACCACACGCCGAGCGGCAGGTTGATGAGGAAGATCCACTGCCAGTCGAGGCCGCTGGTCAGGGCGCCGCCGACGAGCGGGCCGACCGCGAAGGACGCGCCGATGGCGGCGCCGTAGGCGGCCAGGGCGCCCGCGCGCTCCTTGGGCTCGGGGAAGGCGTGGGCGAGGATCGCGAGCGAGACGGCGAACATCACGGCGGCGCCCAGGCCCTGGGCGGCGCGCGCGGCGACGAGCGCCTCGATCGACGGGGAGGCCGCGCAGGCGGCGGAGGCGAGGGTGAAGAGGGCCAGGCCGCCCGTGAAGAGGCGGCGGCGGCCGAAGCGGTCGGCCAGCGAGCCGGCGGTCAGCACGACGCTGGCCAGCGCCAGCGTGTACGCGTCGACGACCCACTGCAGGCCGCTGAGCCCGGTGCCGAGGTCCTCGGCGATCCGGGACAGCGCCGTGTTGACGACCGCGATGTCGAGCATGAGCATCGCCGTGGCGACGCAGACGACGGCGAGGGTCCAGCGCTTCGTGGTCATGGCGTCAGCCTTGCCCACGGCCCCGGGTCAGGGCAGGCGGTTTCCCTGCGAGACGCCGGTGAGGGGGACCGTCCGCGGGGGTTCGGGCAGCACCACCCCGACCTGCTCCCCGCGCCGGAGGCCCAGGCGCGCGACCTCGTCGGCGGGGCGCTCGACGACGAGCGCCCCGAGGCGCACGCGGACGCGGTCCCCGCGCGGCTCGAGGCCCGCGACGACCTCCGGCAGCGCGCCGTCGCCCGGCCCGACCAGGCGCGGCTCCCACGGGTGGACGGCGATCCCGACCGCGCCCCGCAGGGGCTCGGGCGTGGGCAGCGCGGGACCGCCCGCGTCGGGGCGCAGGAGCGCGCCCGCGCCGCCCGGGTCGGGCTCGGCGCGCGCCGGCAGCACGCTGCCGCCGAGCAGGCGCACGACGAAGGCGTCGGCCGGGTGCTCGCGCAGCTCGGCCGGCGGGCCGAGCTGGCGCAGGCGGCCGTCGACGACGACCCCCAGCCGCTCGGCCAGCGCCGCCGCGTCCTCGGCGTCGTGGGTCACGAGCAGCGCCGGCAGCCCGAGCCCGGCCAGCACGTCCTGCAGCTCGCCGCGGACGACGGCGCGGGTCTCGGCGTCGAGCGCCGAGAGCGGCTCGTCGAGCAGCAGGACGCCGGGGTCGCGCGCCAGCGCGCGGGCCAAGGCGACGCGCTGGCGCTCGCCGCCGGACAGGCGCCCCGGCCGCTGGTCGGCCAGGTGGTCGATGCGCATCCGGCCGAGCAGCTCGGCCGCGCGGGCGGCACCGCCGAAGCCGACGTTCTGGGCGACCGTGAGGTGCGGGAAGAGCGCGAGCTCCTGCGGGACGTACCCGATCGACCGCCGCTCCGGCGGCCGGTTCACGCCGCGGGCGGCGTCGAACCAGACGTCGTCGCCGAGCGCGACCCGGCCTGCGGCGGGGCGGTGCAGCCCGGCGACGGCGCGCAGGACGGTCGACTTGCCGGCGCCGGAGGGGCCGACGAGGGCCACGGTGCCGGGGTCGACGTCGAGCGCTAGCCGAAGCGCGAAGCGCCGGAGGGGGACGTCGAGGTCGAGGGCGAGCGTCGCCACAGCAGGATGAGCTTGTACGCCACGAGCACGACGACGCTGAAGACGACGAGCAGGAGGCCGAGGGCCAGCGCGACGTCGAGGCTCGACTCGAGCTCCTCGTAGATCGCCAGCGTGAGCGTCTGCGTCTCGCCGCGCACGTTGCCGGCGAAGATGATCGTCGCCCCGAACTCGCCCACCCCGCGGGCGAAGGCGAGCACCGCGCCGGCGGCCAGCCCGCCGGCGGCCAGCGGCAGCGCGACGCGGCGGAAGGTCCGGCCCGGCGACGCGCCCAGGGTCCGCGCGGTGTCCAGCAGGGCCGGGTCCACCGCGGCGAACGCGGCGATGCCCTGGCGGACGTAGAACGGCGAGGCCACGAAGGCCACGGCCAGGACGACCGCCCACTGCGTGAAGGGCAGGACGACGCCGGCGTCCGACAGCGCGGGCCCCAGCAGCCCGCCCGTGCCGAACGCGGCCAGCAGCGCGATCCCGGCCACCGCCGGGGGCAGGACGAGCGGCAGCTCGACCAGCGTGATCAGCAGCGCGCGACCCGGGAAGCGGCGGGTGGCCAGCAGGTAGGCGGTCGGCGTGCCGACGAGAAGGATCAGCGCGTCGGCGATGGCGTTCGTGCGCAGCGTGACCAGCAGGGTGTCGCGGACCGCGGGCGTGCCGAGCAGGTCCGGGAGGTCGCCGAGCGGCACCTGCGTGACCAGCGCGACCAGCGGGACGGTCAGGAACGTCAGCGCGACCGCGGCGGAGACGGCGAGCAGCGCCGTGAAGCCGGCGCCCCGGACGGTCGCCGCCTCGGGCATCAGCCTCGCGGGGGCAGCCCGAACCCGCCCGCCTTCAGGACGCGGCGGCCCGACGTCGCGCGCAGGCGGCGCAGGAACGCGTTGCCCCCGGCGCCGTCGCCGCCGCGGCGCCGCACGACGCAGGCCTGGTAGCGCACGGGCGGCTGGGCCCAGCGCGGGAGCGCGATGGCCTTCACGCGCCCGCGGGCGGTCAGGCCGTCGGTCACGTAGGCGAAGCCCGCGTCGGCCGAGCCGAGCGCGACCTTGGAGACGACGCCGGAGACGTTCGTCTCCTGGCTGACGCGGTTGCGGGTGAGCACAGCGCCCAGACCGAGCCGGGACAGGACCTCGCGGGTGTAGTCCCCCACGGGCACGCCGGGCGTGCCGACCGCCAGGCGCAGGCCGCCCTGGCGCAGGCCGGCCACCGACCGGACCCCGGCGCCACCGGTCCGCGGCACGAGGAGCACGAGGCGGTTCGTCGCGACCGTGACCGGACGTGTGCAGCGCCCCGCGCGGAACAGCGCCTGCGCCTCGTCCGGCGAGGCGGACACGAAGACGTCGGCGGGCGCCCCGCGCTCGATCTGGAGCTGGAGCTGGTTCGAGCCGGCGAAGCTGAACCGGGCCTCGCCATCGATCCGCGGAAGCGCGGTGCGCAGCGAGGCGGCCGCGTAGACCGTGACGTCGTCCGCAGACCGACCGGGGCTCAGGACGGCGACCGCCACGACCGCCAGGAGGAGGAGCACGGCGACGGAGAGGCCGGCGGCAAGGAGAACGGGACGACGTCGCACGTGCATGGGCAGTGCCTGGGCATCAAACACCGGCCCGCCCCCGTCGTCAAGCGGTCGCCGCCGCGCCGGCGCGGCCGCCGCAGGACCTGCTCAGGCCAGGAGGACGGCGGTGCCGACCGGCACGCGGCGGTACAGGTCGATCACGTCGCCGACGTGCATGCGGATGCAGCCGTGCGAGGCGCGCGTCCCGATCGAGTAGTCCTCGCCCGTGCCGTGGATGCCGACCCCGTTGGCGATGCCCATCCAGCGCGCCTTGAGCGGGTTGGCGGCCGAGCCGCCGTCGACGGTCGTGCCCTGCAGCTCGCCCGCCCAAGGGCTGTTCGGCACCGACCAGGTCGGGTTGACCTGCTTGTTGGCGATCGAGAACAGGCCGGACGGCGTCGGGTAGGCGGGTTGGCCGACGGCCACGCCGTAGCGCTTGGCGACCCTGAAGTGCTTGAAGAGGCGCAGGACGAAGTGCGCCTTGTCGACCGTGACGACGGTGGCGTACCGCCGCCGCGCCGCGCGGGCGTCCACGGCCGGGCGCACCTTGACGAGCTTCGTCCGCAGCGACCGGGCGCGGCCGGTCGGGTCGGCCAGCGCGAGGTCGACGGCCCTCGCCGTCGCGCGGGCGTCCAGGCGCCGGCCCGAGGCGCCCCTCCGCAGCCGCACGCTGCGCAGCCGGATGCGGACCGTGGCGTTGCGCGGCGCGACCCCGAGCCGCGCGCCGATCTCGTCGACCCAGGAGCGGACGGCCTTGCGACGGTGGCTGAGCACGACCGGCACGGCGGTGGTGCCCGGGCGCGCGGCGACGGCGCGCTTGGCCGTCGTGACCGTGTCGAGCCCGACGTGCGCCTGCTTGGCCGTCAGCGTGAAGGTCCTGCCGGCCACCGCGAGGCGGAACGACGCCTTCACCCGCGGGCGCAGCTCGGCGTCGAGCTTCGCGATGGCCTGGTCGGCGTTCAGGCCGGACAGGTCGACGCCGCCGGCGGTCACTCCGGCCGGGGCGGTCGGCGCGGGCGGGACGGGCGCCGGCGGCGGGACGGGGCCCTGGGCGCCGGCGAGGGCCGGCACCGCGGCCAGCGCGAGGGCCGCGAGGGCGGCACCGGGGACCACGAGTCGGCGCGTCGGCATCGCGCCAGGGTAGCCGTCGTCCCTGCTCAGGCGGCCGCGGGCAACGGCGCGTGCGCCGGCTCGTCCACGGCCGTCTCGGCCAGGAACGCGTCGAGCGCCCGCCACGTCGTCGCCGCGGCGCCACGGCCCGTGAGGACCCCGAGGTGGCCGCCGGGGGCGGTGACGAGCCGCACCTCCGGCGCGTCGGGCAGCAGCGAGGCGACGTGGTGGACGGCCGCGCGCGGGGCCAGCACGTCGCCCTCGCCGGCGACGGCGAGGACGGGGACGGTCACGTCGGCGAGGTCGAGCTCACGGTCGGCGAGCTCGAAGCGCCCGTCGGCGAGGTCGTTGACCCGGAAGAAGCGGTGGTAGAGCTGGCCCATCGTCCGCCCCGGGTAGGCGTGCATCCCGGCCATGAAGTGGTCGACCGCCTCGACCTGCGCGAGGAACTCGCGGTCGTGGAGGTTCAGCAGCACGGCGGCCGGCTTCGTGAGCTGCTTCTCGAAGGAGGTCAGCTGGAACGCGCGGCGCACGAGCGGCGCGGGCGCGCCCCCCATCGCCCGGTAGAGCACGGTGCCCAGCGCGCCGCCCTGGAACGCGGCCAGCGGGCGCATGAGGCGCATCAGGCCGACCTGGTCGACGTCGAAGGGGCTGGCCACCAGCGCGACCGACACGACCGGCAGCTCGGGGTCGGCGGCGAGCGCCAGGAGCGACATGATGCCGCCCAGGCACCAGCCCACGAGCTGCACGGGCCGTCCTCCGGCGTCCTCGCTGACCCGCCGGATCGCGGTCGGCAGGACGTCGTCGACCCAGTGCTCGAGCCCGAGGTCGCGGTCGGAGAACGCGATGGCGCCGTACTCGACGAGGTACGTCGGGTGCCCGAGGCGCTGCAGGTGCGCGGCCAGCGAGCAGCCGCGGCGCAGGTCGAACGCGGACGACGGCGCGGCGAGGGGCGGCACCAGCAGCACCGGCAGCTCGCGGCGCCCCTCGTCGCCGTCGCGCTCGAGGTAGCGGAAGACGGTGCGCTTGGGCGCCTCGTCGATGATCCGCGCGGGCGTCGGGCGCAGGTCGGCGACGCCGCGGCGCACGACGACGTCGAACAGGTTGGCCGCGGCGTCGCCGAGGCGCTGCGGGTCGGGCGCGCGCATGGACGGGCCAGTCTAGGAGGCGCAGGCGACCAGCCCGACCAGCACGTCGACGGGCCACGGGCTCTCGATGTCGCCGCGCAGGTGGCCGCCGATCTGCGCCGCGTCGATCAGCCGGCCAGCGGCGCCGCGACGCGATCGTCGAAGCTTGACGCAGAGCGGGACGGGAGCTCGCCTGGGACACGGATGTCCACCTCCAGGCCTATTCGCATCTCTTGACGAGACGATGCTGTCTCACGTATGGTTGCCGGCCATGCCGCGTCGAGACGTTCATCGCTCGATGCCGCACGCTGGTCAGGGGGGCAACGACACCAGGCGGTCCGGCGGGCGGCGCGCGCTGCCCGCCCGGCACCGGGTCGGCGATCGCGTCAGCGGCACGCCCCATGTGGACGGGGCCCTCGACGTCCGCGTCGATCGCCTGGCGCCCGGGCCGACCGTCGTGGCCGTCACCGGCGAGCTCGACCTCGCCGGCGTCCCGACGGTCCGGGCGCAGGTGCGCGGGCCGCTCTTGCGCGGGGAGCCGGTCGTCCTGGACCTCGGCGCGACGACGTTCCTCGACGTGGCCGGCGTCCGCCTGCTCGTCGCCCTGTCGCGGGAGGCGGCGGCGGTGCAGACGGGCTTCAGCGTGCTGCCCGCGCTCACCCCCGCGGTTCAGCTCGTCCTCGACCTCACGGGGCTCGGGGGGTCCATCAGCTTCGCGGACGCCGACCCGCGGCCGCCTCTCGGCGACCGCCCGGGACCCGGCTCGCGGCCCTAGGCGAGCGGAGCGCCCCGACGGCGGCGAAGGCGAGCAGGACTGCGCTCAGGCGCTCGGGCTCCTCGACCTGCGGGCAGTGCCCGCACCCCTCCAGGAGCACGTGCTCGACCGCCGGCAGCGCCGCCAGGACGTGCCGCGCGCCGGCGGGCGGCACCATGCGGTCGCGGTCGCCCCACACGAGCAGGACCGGGACGCGGACGTCCTCCAGGCGGAACGGGTGCTCGAGCTCGGCCAGCAGCCGGCGGCCCGTGCTGAGCACGCGCAGGACGGCGTGGCGGTCGCGGTGGTGCGCGGTGAAGGCGGCGACGGCCTCGCGGCGCGCCTCGCGCGGCCGCGCGAAGGCGAGCTGGCGGTAGACCTCGCCCACCACCCCGCGGACGACGGCCTCGGGGTAGGGCAGCGGCAGGGCCATGAGCCGGCGCACGAGCAGGTCGCGCTCGATGACGGAGAACCAGCGCGGGGTGTCGAGGCCGGCCGGGGCGATCGGCGCCACCCCGGCGAGCGGCAGGTCGCCCCGCTCGGCCAGGCGCAGGGCGACGCAGCCCCCGAGCGAGTTGCCCGCGACGACGACGTCGGCGCCGCCGGCCTCGGCGCTGAGGTGCGCGACGGCGTCCGCGGCGAAGGCGTCGAGCTGGGGCAGCACGGGGCCCGGCGGCAGCGCAGGGCAGGCGCCGAACCCGGGCAGGTCGACGGCGAGGGCGCGGCGCCCGGTGCGGGCCAGGCGGTCCAGCACCGCCCGCCAGGTGTCGGCCGAGTCGGCGTAGCCGTGGAGGAGGAGCACGGGCAGGCCGTCGCCCTCGAGCTCCAGCGCCCGGGTCCGGGTGCCGGCGAGCTCGAGGCGGTGCTCGACCAGCGGCTGCATCAGGCACCACTTCTACCTCCGCCGCCGGCTCCCTGCCCCCGCCGGTCGTCCAGGACGACGGCGCGGAGGCGGCCGCGGGCGCGCCGCCGATGCCCAGGCGTCTCGCGACGGCCCCGGGGAGAAGCGGTAGCGTTGCCCATTCCCGTCGCCGGCGCATGGGGGCTCCTCGAGCGCGGCGCCGAGCTGGAGGAGCTCGCGTCGGCAGCCGCGGACGCCGTCGCGGGCCACGGCGGGCTGGTCGTGGTCGAGGGCCCGGCCGGCAACGGGAAGAGCGCGCTGCTGGGAGCCGCCGTCGACGAGGCCGAGGCGGCGGGCCTGCACGTGCTGCGCGCGCGGGGGGGCGAGCTTGAGCGCGACCTCGCCTTCGGGGCGATCCGGCAGCTGTTCGAGGTCGAGCTGCACCGCGCCGCGCCCGACGAGCGCGCCGAGCTGCTGGCCGGCGCGGCCGCGCCCGCCGCGTGGGCGGCCGGCATGACCACGGACGGCGGCGTCGCGCAGGCGGGCGCGGGCGCCGGGTTCGCCGCGCTGCACGGCATCTACTGGCTCGCGACGCACCTCTCGCTGGCCCGTCCGCTCCTGCTCGCGGTCGACGACCTGCAGTGGGTCGACGAGGCCTCGCTGCGGGCGCTCGGGTACCTCGCGCGGCGGCTCGGGGATCTGCGGATCGCGCTCGTGGTGGCGCTCCGCCCTGGCGAGCCGGGGGCACCGGCGGAGCTGCTCGACGCCCTGCGCGGCGAGCCTGGGGCGGCGCACGTGACCGTCCACCCCCTGGGCGCGGCCTCGGTGGCCGCCCTCGTCCGCGTGGCCCTCCCGGGCGCCGACGAGCACCTCTGCGCCGCCTGCCTGACCGCGAGCGCCGGCAACCCCTTCTACCTTGGCGAGCTGCTGGTGACCCTCGCCGTCGACGGGCATGACGCGGATCCCGTCACCGTGGCCCGGGCGGCGTCGATCCCGTCGATCGCCGACCGGGTGGGCCGGCGGATCGCTCGCGTCGGCCCGGACGCCGTCGCGATGGCCCGCGCGATGGCGGTGCTCGACGACGGCGGCCGGCTGGCCGACGCCGCGGCCGTCGCGAGGCTCGACGAGGTCGCCGCCGCGACCGCGGCACGGCGCCTGCGCCGCATGGAGGTCCTCGCGCGCGAGGACCCGTCCGCGTTCGTGCACCCGCTCGTGCGGCGGTCGGTGTACGACGCGATGTCGGTCACCGAGCGCGACGAGGCCCACGCGGCCGCGGCCGCGCGGCTGCGCGACCGCGGCGCCTCTCCCGAGGCCGTCGCCGCGCACCGGGCGGCGGTCCGGCCGACGGGGTCGCCGGCCGCGGTCGTCGCGCTGCGCGACGCCGCCCACGGTGCGATGGCCCGCGCCGCACCACAGGCGGCGATCCGCTGGCTGGCGCGGGCTCTGGACGAGGGTGCACCGGACCCGCCGCGGGCGGTCCTCTTGCACGAGCTCGGCCAGGTGGAGCTGTTCGCCCGGCGGCCGGAGGCCATCGCGCACCTCGAGGAGGCCAAAGAGCTGGCCTCCGACCCCGTCCTACGGGCGGAGATCGCGCTCGACCTCGGCGAGATCCTCATCGCCGCGGGCCGCTGGGAGGCCGGCGTCGCCTGCGCCGCCGCCGGGCTCGAGGAGCTCGGCGCCCGGTCGCCGGAGCTGGCGCTCGAGCTCACCGTCTTCGTCGCGGTGTCGCGCGCCTTCGACCCCGGCCAGGTCCCGGCCTTCGACCGCGACAGCGAGCGGCTGCTCGCCATGACCGGCGGGGACCGGTGGGCCCCCCGCGCGCTGGCCGTCCTGCTCGCATCGGTCGCCGCCTGCCGCGGCGCGCCGCGCGAGGAGGTCCTGCCGCTCGTGGAGCGAGGGCTCCGCGGCGGGCGGCTGCTGGCCGAGCGCGGGGCGGGCGGGTGGGCGTCGGCCCAGGCGCTCAACGCGCTCGTGCTCGCGGAGGCCGACGACCGCGCGCTGGAGGTCGTCGACGAGCTCTCCGCGCGGGCGCGAGACGCCGGGGCCCTGATCGGGACGATGACGGCGCTCGGGTACCGCGGGTGGATCCGCGCCCGCGCCGGCGACCTGGCCGCGGCCGAGGCCGAGCTGCGGCCGCTGGTCGACGCCGTGGTCGAGCACGACATGCCGCTGCTCGTGGCCGGCGGCGCGTTCTTCGCCCTCGACGCGATGCTCGAGCGATCGTCGCTCGAGGACCTCGCCGCGACGGTGGAGGCGCTCGAGGCCGACCGGCGCTTCCTCGAGACCGGCGGCGGGGCGATGATCGTCGAGACCCGGGGGCACCTGCGCCTGGCCCGCGGCGACCGGGAGGGCGCGCTCGCGGACCTGCGGACCTGCGGCGCGACCTACGCGGCGCTCGGCTTCGGGCCCCCGTTCAGCTTCTGGCGGTCGGCGCTCGCGCTCGCCCTGCCGCCCGAGGCGCGCGACGAGGCGCTCGCCCTGGTCGACGAGGATGTGCGGCGGGCGGTCGCCACCGGCCTCGACCGGCCGCAAGGCGTGGCCCTTCGGGCGGCCGGGCTCGTCCGGGGCGGCGACGAGGGGCTCGGCTGCCTGTGCGAGTCGGTCGCGCTCCTCGCTCCGTCACCGGCCCGCCTCGAGCACGCGCGCTCCCTCGTCGAGTTGGGCGCCGCGCTGCGCCGCCGCGGGCAGCGCGCCCGGGCGCGTGAGCCGCTGGCCGCGGGGATGGAGCTCGCGGACGCCTGCGGGGCCGAGCGGCTCGTCGCCCGCGCCGGCGAGGAGCTTCGCGCGACGGGCGCGCGGCCGCGCCGCATCCCGCGCACGGGCGTGGCCGCGCTGACGGCCAGCGAGCAGCGGACCGCACGCCTGGCCGCCGACGGACGATCGAACACGCAGGTGGCCCAGGAGCTGTTCGTGAGCCTCAAGACCGTGGAGACCCACCTCTCGCACGTCTACGCGAAGCTCGGCCTGAGCGGCCCCGGCGCCCGTCGCCTGCTCGCCGACGTCCTCGAGCAGGCGCGGCCCTGAGCCGGCCTGCCTCGCCGACCTAGCGTCGGCGGACGACGAGCGTGCTCGAGCTCCGGCGGCCACCCGCCGTCAGGGTCAGCCGCAGGCGGATGGTGCGAGCACGTCCAACCGGGACGCGGATGCGTCGGGCCGCGGGCCCGACGTGATGGCGGCGGCCGCCGACCCGCAGCGTCGCCGGCTGCGTCGCGGACACGATCAGCACGACCGCGCGGGCCGAGCGGCGCAGCGGGCGCGCCCGGAGGTGGACGAAGAACGGGGTCGTCGCGCGCACGCGCAACCCGACGGAGGCCGTCGCGGCCCGCCCGTCCCGGTCGGTCGCCGTGAGGCTGACCCGCCGCGTGCCCGCGGGCAGCGTGCTGTCGACGGACGTCCCGCGACCGAGGACCGTGCGGCCCGCGCGCCACACGAGGCGCCGCCCGATGAGCCGTCGTCCGCGCGCGTCGGCCGCCGCGCCGCGCAGCCGCACCGCGCCCCCTGCGTCGGCGCGCAGCCCGGGGCCGGGCTCGAGGATCTTCACGAGCGGACGCCGCGCCGCCACGACGAAGCGCGCGGACGTCGTCGTCGTCTCGCGGAACCCGTCGCTGACGCGCAACCGCAGCCGCGCCCGGCGGCTCGCGGTGAGCAGCTCGGTCCGCAGGCGGGCGGTCCCGCGTCCGTTCGGGCCGGCCCACACGTTGTGGAACGAGTGACCGCCGTCGGACGAGTAGTCCAGCGTGACCTCGAGCGGATCGTCGTCGGCGTCGGTCGCCTTCCAGCGCACGACGACGCCCTTCGGGCCGCCGACGCTCCGACCGCGGGCGGGCGCGAGGATCCGGGCGCGCGGCGCCGCCCGGCTCGCGGTCCGGCTGGCGACCACGACGCCGCCCGCGTCCTGGACCTCGACCTTGGTGACCCCGGTGGCCGGCACGCGCGCCTCCAGCGCGTCGACGGGATCCGAGCCGGGGGCGCCCGTGCCCGCGAAGCGGCTGACCGCGACCCGGGCCAGCGTCTGCCCCGCGATGCCGCTGGCCACGAGCACGTAGGGGGACGGGCCGGGGTCGGGCGGAGGCGGCCCCTGGGCCGAGGCGACGGCGAGGATGCTCAGGATGCTCCGGACGAACTGCGCGCGGACGACCAGCGTGTTCCGCAGCCACGGGCGGTTGTCCGGCGGTGGCGGGGTGACGTTGAGGAGCCGGTCCCAGTTGCGGACGGAGATCCAGTGCTGCGGGTCGCCCACCACCAGGCCGCAGTAGCTCATGAGGTCGTAGGCGGGCTGCGCCTCGGTGTCGGCGATGACGCGGTACGGCGCGCTCCCGCCCCCGGAGCCCGGCGTCGTGTCGATGCCGACGGAGTCCAAACGCCCGTCGCGGACCGGCCACGCCTCCGCCTGCCCGCCGATGGCGCCGCCGCCGCAGGAGCCCGACGCGTGCTTGAACCCGTGCTGATGGAAGACCTCATGGGCGTCCGACGTCACGGGCTGCCACATCCCGCTGCCGTACGTCTTGCCAGTCACCACTGACGTGTGACCGATCGTCACGCCGGGGTTGGCGCCGATCTCGAACACCCCGACCGTGGCCAGGCCCGGGCGGCCGATGCTCTCGTCGTAGGCGTCCGCCGCCTCCCAGATCGCGGAGTCGCTGGCGAAGCGCGTGGCCCGGTAGCGCGGCCAGTCCGCGGGTCGTCCCTCGAGGTCGAGGAAGTGGTAGTTCAGCGGCGAGAGCGCGAGGAGCTTCTGGAAGATCTGCTCGGGTCGGGGCTTGACGACGTTGATCCCGGTGACGGTCCCGTTCGGGTCGCCCCCCGCGTGGAGGACCACGGGCTGCTCGAGGAGGTTCACCTCGGACGCCGGCGGCGGGTCGCGGAACGACACGCCGGAGAGCGTTCGGCTGGCGGTCGTGCCGCACGCCGCCTCGATGCAGAGCCCCGAGCCGAGCGCCCGGGCCTCGACGTTCACCGTGCCCAGGGTCCAGGCGTCGGGCAGCGTGAAGGTGAACGCGCTCGTCTCCGAGTTGCGCTCCGCCTCGGTCAGGAAGTCGTCGCCGCGCGACATCGTCGCGGTGCTCGGCGCCCACTCGGGGAACAGCGGGCTGCCCGGCAACGCGCGCCCGGCGCCGTCGGTCGCGAACAGCGCCATGCCCATCGGCGGGCGGGCCCCCGGTCCACCGACGGCCTCCGGGCCGACGAGGTCGGCGAAGACGCGGACGACGGTCTTCTTGTGCTTGATCAGTGGGACCCCGGTGTAGGTCAGCGAGCGGGGCTGGTCGAAGGTCTGCGTGGCCTGCGTCACCTCGATGCCCTCGACCTTCGGGCCCAGGCTGCGTCCGGGCAGCGGCGTGGGCGCCTTCGGCACCGGCGGGGGCCCCGGGAGCGCCGGCGGCGCCGGCTGGTCGCCCTTGGCCAGCATCGCGACCTCGTCGGCGGTCAGGGCCTTCCCGTAGATCGAGACCTGGTCGAGGTCGCCCGGGAAGCCGTAGGTGTAGCCGCAGACGTCGGTGGCGAGGTAGTTGCCGAGCTCCAGGTCGTCGAACTGCAGGCCGTAGGCGATCGTGCCGGTGTTCGGGGTGCCCGTGCCGACCTCCGCGCCGTCGACGCGGGCTAGGCCACGGCCGGCTCGCGACGCGCGGCCGGACGCTCCTCGGCGCGCTCGGGCGACCACGTGTCGCCACGGCGGATGAGCACGAGCGCGGCGATCCCCCCGGCCAGGGCCACGCCCGCCGCGACCAGCAGGATCACGTCCAGCGCCCCGGTGAAGGCGCCGAGGTAGGCCTGCGGCCCACCCGGCACGCGCGCGAACGGCCCGGGGCGGCCCTGGGCGTAGGCGTCGACCGGGACCCGGTCGGCGATGCCGGCCCCGGGCCCCGTCGCGAACGCGTCGCGCACGCGGGACTCGAGCAGGTGCTGGAACAGCGCCCCGTAGGCGGCGGTCCCGGTGGCGATCCCGACCTGCCGGAACGTGTTGTTGATGCCCGACGCCATGCCGCTGCGCCAGGGCGCCACCACGCCGATCGCCGTCGAGGCCAGCGGCGGGTTGACCATGCCCACCCCGACGCCCGCCACGAGGAAGCCGGGGAGCAGCTCGGTCCACCCCGAGCCGGCGTCGAGCCCGTGCATGAGCACGAGCGCGATCGCGATCAGGACCAGGCCCCCGCCGATGAAGCCCTGGGCGGGCAGGCGCGACGTCAGCCGCCCGGCGACCGGCGCCACGCAGAAGGACAGGACCGAGAGCGGGAGGAAGCGCAGGCCCGCCTCCAGCGGCGAGTAGCCCAGCCCGTTCTGGAGGTAGAGCGTGAGGTAGAGGAAGACCGAGAACATCGAGGCCGCGATCGCGAACGCGGCGAGCGAGGCGCCCGTGAACGAGCGGTTGCCGAACAGGCGCAGGTCGAGCATCGGCTCCGCGATGCGCCGCTCGTTGACCACGAACGCCGCGAGCAGGACCGCGGCACCGGCGAGGAACCCGGAGATGAGCGGGCTGCCCCAGCCCTCCGCGTTCCCGCGCACCAGCGCGAAGATCAGGAGGAACAGCGCGACGGAGAACGTGACGAGCCCGACCCAGTCGATCGCGCGCGGGTTCGGGTCGCGGGTCTCGCGGACCTTGCGGAGGCTCACGACGACGGCGGCGAGGCCGATCGGGACGTTGATGAAGAAGATCGACTCCCACCCCACGCTCTCGGTCAGCACGCCGCCGACGAGCGGGCCGATGGCGACGGCGGCCCCGGTGGTCGCGCCCCAGATCCCGAACGCGGTGCCGCGCTCGCGGCCCGAGAAGGCGGACGCGAGGAGCGCGAGCGAGGTCGCGAACATCGCCGCCCCGCCGATGCCCTGCAGGCCGCGGGCGACGTCGAGCAGCTTCGGGCTCGTGGCCAGGCCGCAGAGCAGCGACGCGACGGTGAAGACGCCGAGCCCGGCGACGAAGACCGCGCGGCGGCCGAGGCGGTCGGCGAGCGAGCCGGCGGTCAGCAGCAGCGCGGCCAGCGAGAGCGCGTACGCGTCGATGACCCACTGCAGGTCGGAGAACGACGAGCCCAGCGACTTGGCGATGTCGGGCAGGGCGACGTTCACGATCGTGATGTCGAGCAGGAGCATGAACACGGCGGTGCACACCGCGCCGAGCGTCCACCAGCGGTCGGGGTCGGGCGCCTCCTGCGGCGGATTCCGGTCGTCGGCCATGTCAGGGACACGGTACGCCGCACGACCTGTTCCGGGATGACGCAGCGTCGCCCCACGACCCCTCAGCAGGCCCTCGGTCCATCCGGAGGGCGACCTACGGTTCGGCCCGTGCTCGTCCGCGACTTCACCGACGGCCAGGAGGTCGACCAGCCCCTGCTGGTGCGCGCCGCCGAGGTGCGGTGCCGGCGCGACGGCTCGGAGTTCCTGCGCCTCGTGCTGGGCGACCGCACCGGCCAGCTCACCGCGATGGTGTGGGACGGCGTCGCGGTGCTCAAGGAGCACTGCACGGCCGGCGCGGTGGTGCACGTCGCCGGGCGCCACGAGGTCCACCCGCGGTGGGGCGCGCAGCTCGCCGTGCGGGCCGTCCGCCCGCCGGCCGAGGGCAGCTTCGCCTGGAGCGACCTGCTCGACGGGCCGCCCATCCCCGCCGAGCGGATGGAGCGCGACCTGCACGACCTCGTCGCCACCGTCCAGGACCCGCACCTGCGCGCGCTGCTCGACGCGATCCTCGGGCCTGGCACCCCGACGTGGGAGCACTACCGCCGCGCCCCGGCGGCCAAGGTCTTCCACCAGGCCTACGCGCACGGCCTGCTCGAGCACTCGCTGACCGTGGCGCAGGGCGTCAGCGCCCTGGCCGCCACGTTCCCGGGGATCGACCGCGACGTCGCCGTGACCGGCGCGCTCCTGCACGACATCGGCAAGCTCGAGGCCTACACGGCCGACCCGCGCGCCATCGACCTCACCGACCAGGGCAAGCTCCTGGGCGAGATCCCCCTCGGCTACTACCGGGTGCGCCAGGCCATCGAGGCGCTGCCCGGCTTCCCGCCCGAGACGGCGCAGGCGGTGCTGCACATCATCCTCAGCCACCACGGGGCCCTCGAGCACGGCTCCCCGGTGGTGCCGTGCACGCGCGAGGCCACGCTCGTGCACTTCATCGACAACCTCGGCGGCCGCCTGGGCAGCTTCGACCGCCTCGAGAAGGAGCTCGCCCCGGGCGCCGCGTGGTCGTCCTTCGACCGCGCGCTCGGGGGCGGCGCCTACTTCGGCCACGGCCGGGCGCCGGCGGTCCCGCCGGCCGCCGCCGCGGACGCGGCCTAGCCGGGCCCGACCTGCGTCCCGTCGCCCTCGGCCTCCGCGGCCAGGGCGTCGAGCAGCAGGTGCATCTGCTCGAGCGTCTCGCGGTGCGCCTCGACGCCGTACTCGGCCGCCAGCGCGGTGGGGTCGCGGAAGCCGATCCGCGTCCGCCCGCCGTCGTCCCAGACGAGGATGCGCAGCGGCAGCTCGATCCCGACCGCGGCGACCTCCTGCATGAGGCCGGTGCCGACGCGCGCGTCGCCGAGCAGGAGGACGACCTCGTCGGGCAGCTCGAGCCCCGCGGCCCGGGCCGCCGCGGCGTGGTCGACCTTGGCGAAGAGCGTCAGCCCGCGCGCGGCGATCGCGGCCTCGAGCCGGGCGACGGTCTGCGGGACGGGCGCGCGGCCCTGCGTCACGACCATGGCCGGGAGCCTAGGGCGACGGACGCCCCGGGCGCGCGCCGGGCGACGCGCGACACTCCGGCGCGCTGTCCGCGAATCACCGCACGTTGCGGGCAACCCGCGCCATGGGAGCGTGCCCCCGGATCCGCCCTGAAGCTACCTTGGGCGGCCATGGCGAAGGACACCGAGAAGCTCATCCGCCAGCTCTCCCTCATCTCCTACCTCATGGCGGAGCGCCGGCCCGTGACCGCCCTGGAGATCCGGCGCGACGTCGAGGGCTACAGCGGGATGAACGAGGACGCCTTCGCCCGCCGGTTCTACGCCGACCGCGCCGAGCTCGAGTCGCTGAGCATCCAGCTCACGGTCGACAAGCCCGCCGACGGCGTCGCCGAGCAGGAGAACTACTCGCTGCGGCCGGAGAACTTCCACCTCCCGGCGATCGCCTTCACCGACGAGGAGCTCGCGTCGCTGCAGTTCGCGCTGACGCTCCTCGACGGCGAGTTCGCCTACGCCGAGCCGCTGCGCCTGGCGCTGCAGCAGATCTCCTGGGGGCGGCCCAGCCCGTTGCAGGCCCCCGACCAGCGGACCGTCGGGCTGGCCATCACGGGCTCGGCCGGCGGCCACGACCTCTCGCAGCGCCTGGCCAAGGTCGAGACGGCGATCTTCCGCCACAAGACGATCACCTTCGACTACTACACGATGGAGCGCGACGAGGTGGGGGCCCGGAAGGTCGACCCCTACCACCTGCTCTTCCAGGGCGGGCAGTTCTACCTCCTGGGCCACAGCCACGAGCGCGGCGCCCTGCGCGTCTTCCGCCTCTCGCGCATGCGCGGCAAGGTCGCCTACGCCTCGAAGGCCGAGCACGACTTCCGCCGGCCGTCCGACGTCGACCCGCGCGCCTACGCCGCCCGCGCCGAGTGGCAGTACGGCGACCCGGTCGGCACCGCCGAGATCTGGGTGTCCGACCGGATCGCATGGCAGGTCGAGCGCCACTTCGGGCGCTTCGGGACGATCGAGCCCGCCGAGGGCGGCGGCGTCGTGCTGCGCACCCCGTACGCCAACGCCCGCCAGGTCGTGGCGTGGGTCCTCGGCCTGGGGGAGCACGCGCGCGTCACGGGGCCGCCCGAGCTCGCCGCGCTCGCCGACGAGCGCGTCAAGCTCCTGGCCGAGCGCCACGAGCGCGCGGTCGAGCTCGCGGCGCCCGTCCCGCGCCGGGCGCCCGAGCCGCCCGAGGAGGAGGAGCCAGCGGCCCGCCGCGAGGCCGCGATCCGCCCGGAGCGCTTCGCGCGGCTCGTCACCCTCGCCTCGATCCTCATCGAGGCCGGGCGCGCGGGCGAGCGGCTGCGCATCGAGGACGTCCGCGACCGCCTGCAGGTGTCCGACCAGGAGCTCCAGGAGGACGTCAACGTCCTGAACGTCGTGAACTTCGGCGGCGGGTCCTACGTCCTCTACGCCGAGGTCGGCGAGGACGGCTGGATCGAGGTCGACCCCGAGCCCTACTCCGACAACTTCGCCCGCCCGGCGCGGCTGCTGCCCGTGGAGGCCAAGGCGCTCGTGGCCGCCATCGACCTCATCGGCGAGCACCTGCCCGAGGGGGCGCTGACGAGCGCGCGCGAGAAGATCGTCGCCGCGCTCGGGGCCGACCCGATGGAGCAGGGCCTGCACGTCGCGCACGCCGGCGCGGACGACTCCGCCGTCGCGCGGGTCGTCTCCCAGGCGATCGCCGACCGCCACCTCATCGAGCTCGAGTACTACCGCCCCGACAAGGACGAGTTCTCGCGCCGGACCGTGGAGCCCTACGCGCTCGTCAACGGCCGGGAGGGCTGGTACGTCGCGACCTTCGACCCGCGCAAGGACGACGTCCGCCACTTCCGCCTGGACCGGATCAAGGAGGTCGAGGTGCTGCCCGACCGCTACGAGCCGCGGCCGGAGGTCGACCCGGCGGCCGACGTCGACGGCTGGCAGCGCACCGGCGAGCTCGAGTCCTCGCGCGTGGCTCGCGTGTGGGTCTCGCCCGAGCGCGCGCGGTGGGAGCGCGAGGAGCGAACCGTGGCCGACGAGCTCGCGGACGGCTCGATCGTCGTCGAGGTCCCCTTCAAGGGCACCGACTGGCTCGTCAAGGAGGTCCTGCGCGAGGCCGGCGACGCCGTCGTCCTCGAGCCCGAGGACGCCCGGGCCGCCGTCGCCCGCGCGGTCGGGCGGCTGCGCGGCGTCCCCGTCGGCGCCGGCTGAAGGTGCCGCGCCGCTTCGCGGCCTGGCGCGGGACCGACGCCTGGCGCGCCGAGGCGGCCGAGCTCGACCTGAGACCCGGCGGCGTCGTCGCCACCGGCGTCCAGGTCGGCGACGCCCCCGTGCCGTACCGGCTCGACTACCGCCTCGACGCGTCCGCGGGCTGGGTCACGAGCTCCCTGGAGGCGACCACGACCGGCGACGGGTGGACCCGGCGCCTGCGGCTCGCGCGCGACGAGCGTGGAGCGTGGTCCGCCGAGGCGACGGCGACGGCCGTCGGCGTCGCCGGGCGGGGCGTCGCGCGGGGCGTCGGCGTCGCCGGGCTCGCCGACCCACCCGGCGGCGACCCGGCGGCCCTGGCCCCCGCGCTCGACTGCGACCTCGGGTTCTCGCCGGTCACGAACCTCCTGCCCGTGCGCCGTCTCGGGCTGCTCGACGACGAGCCGGGCCGCGCGCACGACGTGCTCACCGCGTGGGTGGCCGTCCCGTCGCTGGCCGTGGGGCCGAGCCCGCAGCGCTACGCGCTCCGGCGCCGCGATCCCGTGCGTCCGACGGTCCGCTTCTCGGCCGGCGACTTCAGCGCCGACCTGGTCCTCGACGCCGACGGCCTGGTGCTCGACTACCCCGACCTCGCTCGCCGGGCGTGACCGTCGTCGACGTCGACACGCCGTCCGGGCCGGCGCGCGCCCACCTGCACGCCGTCGCGGGGGCGCGGGCGCTGCTCGTGCTCGGCCACGGCGCCGGCGGCGGCGTCGCGGCTCGCGACCTGGTCGCCGTGACGGCGGCCGCGCGAGGCGCCGGGGTGGCCGTCGCCCTCGTCGAGCAGCCCTACCGCGTCGCCGGCCGGCGGTCGCCGGCGCCCGCGCCGCGGCTCGACGCCGCCTGGACGGCCGTCCTCGACCACCTCCGCGCAGGCGCGGCGGGCGGCGGGCCGCTGCTCGTGGGCGGGCGGTCCTCGGGCGCTCGCGTGGCCTGCCGCACGGCGGCGGCCACCGGCGCGGCCGGCGTGGTCTGCCTCGCGTTCCCGCTCCAGCCACCCCGACGGGCACCTTCGGCGCCGGCGCCGAGCCGCCTGGGCGAGCTCGACGCCGTGGCCGTCCCGACGCTCGTCGTGCAGGGGGAGCGCGACCCCTTCGGCGTCCCGCCGCCCGCCCCGGGACGGACGGTGGTCACGGTCGCCGGCGACCACGGCCTGCGGACCGACCTGGGCGCGGTCACCGCCGCCGTCGCGGGCTGGCTCCCCGGTGTCCTGGCGCCCTCCGAGGGCGCCGTGGCGCCCTCCGAGGGCGCCGGGGGGCCGGCGCCCGGGCCGGCGCGGGCTGGACGTTCGGTGGACCCCTGATGCCTAGGAGTCGAGCGCGATCCACTCGATGCCGACCAACGGGGGGCATGGACGATCGGCCTCAGCACGGCGGGACCGCGACGACGGACCGCCCGGCACCCCTCGGCCTGCGACCGGAGCGCGGCGCGTGAGCCCTCGGCCGAACCTGGTCGCCCTCCCCGGCTACGCCGACCGGCCCGCGCCGGACGTCCTCTTCTGCGCGCACTGCGGCTCGCACGCGCCCGACGGCGCGACGCCCCTGACCCGCGTCTGCGGGGACTGCGGCCTGGGCCTGCTCGTCGGCGCCGCGCCCTCCCTGGCCCCGCAGCCCGGCGAGGCCTTCCTGCTCGTCGACGGTCAGCTCGCGATCCGCGAGATGTCGCGCGAGGCCCAGCCGCTCCTGGGCGTGACCGAGAGCGAGGCCCTCAACCTCCGCGTGACCGACGCCCTCATGCCCGCCGACTGCGAGGTCGACGGCGTCGAGAGCCTCGTCAACCTGCTCGTCCACGCCGCCCGCGGCGAGGCCGAGGAGGGTCCCGCCCGCATCGTCGTGCGCCCCGCGCGCGAGTTCGGCATCCGCCTCTGGGCCCGCGTCGGCCCGTGCGGCCCGCCGCGCGGCGCGCTCGTCGTCCTGCGCGAAGACGCCCCGCGCTAGCCCGGGCCGCGTCCGCCGCCGTCCGTCGCTGCATCGGCTGCGCGACGAGGGGTAGCGCGCCACCATGCCCCCGCGTCGCTCCCTCCTGGCCCTCGGCGCCGTGGCCGCCGGTGGCGCCGGCGCCACGCTCGCGACCGTCGTCCGCCGCCGCCGGCCGTCGGCCGGCGAGCCCGCCGAGGACCGCACCTGGACCTGCTCCTGCGGGACGGCCTACCGGGTGACGGGCGAGGGCCGTCACCAGGTCCACTGGCCCGAGGGCGCCCCGGAGGCCGAGCCGGTCATGGACGGGCGCTGCGTGCGCTGCGGCCAGGGCCTGCCCGGGGAGCGGATCGCCGCATAGGATCGGCGGCCCATGAGCCGCCGCGATCAGATCGTCATGTCGGCCGCGGAGGCCGACGGCTTCCTCGCGGAGGAGCGGACGGTCGTGTGCGCCACGAACGGCGTCCGCGGGTGGCCGCACCTCATGCCGCTCTGGTACGTCCTGCGGCCCACCGGGCGGGACGGCGCGACCGAGGTGTGGGCCTGGACGTTCGCGAAGTCCCAGAAGGTCCGCAACCTCGAGCGCGACCCGCGCGCGTCGCTGCAGGTCGAGGCCGGGCGGGAGTACCAGGAGCTCCGCGGCGTCCTGCTCGAGTGCGACGTGGTCCTGCACCGCGACCTGCCGACGGTGACCGGCATCGGCCTCGAGGTCTTCGGGCGCTACACGGGCGTCGACGCGGACGACAGCCCGGCGCCGGAGGTCGAGGCGATGGTGCGCCGGCAGGCGGCCAAGCGCGTCGGCCTGCAGTTCGTCGAGCGACGGCGGGCGACCTGGGACCATCGCAAGCTCGCCGCCGGCGTGTACTAGACGGGAGCCGCGGCATCACGCGGCCGAGCCGTCCGCCGCCCGCGGCGGTTCTCCAGCCGTTCATCGCAAATCCGGTGCATCGGCGTGGACATCCGTTCGACGGGGCGCGTGGGCCCTCGCCGCGGCGGGCAGTCCCACCGTCCGCGCCAGGCCAGGACGCCCGGCGACCAGACGACGGAGGTCACCCCCCAGATGCACGGACGTCATCGATCCCGGACGGGCCTGCGGCTGGCGGCCGCCGGCGCCGCCCTCGCCGTCGCGGCCGTCGCCGCCCCGAGCGCCCAGGCCGCGCCACCCGCCTGGCAGTGCCGCGCGAGCACGGTCTCCGCCTCGGTCGCCGGCAACCCCGCGGTCGAGCCGGTCGTCGCCGGTGGCGGCGCCACCTGCGCCGACGCGGGCACCGGCCTCCCCGCCCTGCCCCAGTCGGTCGCGCTCCCGGCGAGCCTGCTGACCGCCGGCACCGTGTCGGCGCAGACGACGGTCGACCCCGACAGCGGCGCGACGGCCGCGCAGCGCGTCGGCGCGGTCGGGCAGGTCGAGGATCTCGCCCTGCGGCTCCCGCCCGGCGTCGGGACGGTCACCCTCGGCGCCCGTGTCGCGGTCGCCCGCGCCGCCGCCGCCTGCGTGGCCGGCCGGCCGCGGCTCGACGGGGCCAGCGAGCTGCTCGGCCTGACGGTCAACGGGAGCAGCGCCTCGGCCGACGAGCTCGCGCAGCGGCTGGCGGTCGCCCTCGGGCCGCTGGGGCCGGTCGTCGACGTCCGCGTCGACGAGCAGGTCCGGGACGCCTCGGCTCTCACGCAGCGCGCCCTGCACGTCCGGCTGCTGTCCCTCGCCGGGACCCCGCTGCTCGACGTCGTCGTCGGCGAGGCCCACGTCGGCGCCGCCGACGCGGTCTGCTCGGGCTCCGGCTCGTCCGGGGGCGGCGGCGACTCCGGCGACGGCTCGGGCGACGGCTCGGGTGGCGGCGGCACGCTGCCCGGCGGCACGCGCGCCTGCCCCGAGGGCGCGATCCTCGACGCCGGCTCGGGCTTCTGCGTCATCCGCGGGGGCGTCGCCGGTGCGATGGCGACCGGCGGCCAGGACATCGTCGTCGGGCGCCCGTTCGACGGGCCCAGCGGTGGCCGCGTCGTCTCGATCGCCGAAGCGCGCAAGCGGTTCCCCGCGAGCCGCTGCGTCCGTGGCGGTGGGCCGGCGTTCGCCGTCATCGGCACGAGGCGCGCCGACCACGTGACCGGGACGAACAAGCGCGACCGGATCCTGACCCTCGGCGGGAAGGACCGTGCCGACGGCGGGCGCGGCGGCGACTGCATCGACGGCGGCACGGCGCGCGACGCCCTCGCCGGCGGCAGCGGCCGGGATCGCGTGTACGGCTCGAGCGGGAACGACGCCCTCAACGGCGGCCCGGACACGGACCTCCTCGACGGCGGGCGCGGGAACGACTCGATCAACGCCGCCTTCGGCAAGGACCGCGTCGTCGGCGGCCCCGGTCGCGACGTCATCAACGTCGCCACGGCCGGCCCCCCGGCCCGGGTCGCGTGCGGGAAGGGGACGGACACGGTCCGCGGCAACCACAACGAGCGGCGCCGCACGAGCGGGTGCGAGCACCGCTTCTTCCTGCCGGATCGCAGCCGCCGCGGCTAGCCCCCTCCCCGGGGAGGCCGCCCGCGGCACGGCGGCCTCCCGCCCCGGGGGCTCAGGCCGGCCGGCTCTGCCGGCGCCGCTCGCGCTCCCGCCGCCACGCCTCGGCGTCGACCTCGGGCGACGCCGGTGGCGCCTCGCGGCGGAACCGCGGGCGGCGCGGGCCGGGCTGCTCCTCGACGCGGTGCTGGCCCGTGAGGCCGTCGACCGCGCGCAGCATGGTGCCGTCGCCGAGCAGCAGCAGCAGCACGAGCCCGAGGACCACGCCGCCCGGGACGACGAGCCGGTCGACGGTCAGCATGGCCGCGAGCGCCAGCGCCGAGATGGCCAGCAGCACGAGGCCCAGACCGGTGATGCGCACGGAGCGCACCCCCGGAGCGTAGGTGGCCCCGGGGCCCGGCAACCCGCGCAACACCGCGATGGCGCCGCGCACGGGGCCACGCCGCCGGGCGCCGCGCCGTTACCCTCCGCGGCGTCCATGGACCGCCTCAAGGGCCTCATCCTCTCGGGCGGCCGCGGCACGCGGCTGCGCCCGATCACCCACACGAGCGCCAAGCAGCTCGTGCCGGTCGCCAACCGCCCGGTGCTCTTCTACGGCATCCAGGCGATGGCCGACGCCGGGATCGAGGAGATCGGGATCATCATCGCGCCCGAGACCGGCGACGAGATCCGCGCGGCCGCCGGCGACGGCTCGCAGTTCGGCGTGGCGATCACCTACATCGTCCAGGACGAGCCCGCCGGCCTGGCGCACGCGGTCCTGACGGCCGAGCCGTTCCTCGGCGACGCCGCGTTCGTCATGTACCTCGGCGACAACCTCCTCCAGGGCGGCATCGCCGACCTCGTCGAGGCCTTCGCCCGCAACGCACCCGACGCCCTGATCCTCCTCACGCCGGTCCCCGACCCCGAGCACTACGGGGTGGCCGAGCTGCACGACGGCCGCGTCGTCCGCCTCGCGGAGAAGCCGCCCGAGCCGAAGACCGACCTCGCGCTCGTGGGCGTCTACATGTTCACGCCGGCGATCCACGACGCCGCCCGCGCGATCGACCCGTCACCGCGCGGCGAGCTCGAGATCACCGACGCGATCCAGCACCTGGTCGACACCGGTCGCCGCGTCGAGCCGCACGTCGTCCGCGGGCTGGTGGAAGGACACGGGCCGCCTGGACGACATGCTCGAGGCCAACCGGCTCGTGCTCGACACCCTCGTCACGCGCCTCGACGGCGAGCTCGTGGACTCCCAGGTCGACGGCCGCGTCGTCGTCGAGCAGGGCGCGCGCCTGGAGCGCTGCACCGTCCGCGGCCCGGCCGTCATCGGCGCGGGGGCCCGGCTGACCGACTGCTACATCGGGCCGTACACCGCGATCGGCGAGGACTGCCGGATCGAGCGCGCCGAGGTCGAGCACTCGATCCTCCTCGCCTCCTCGTCCGTCATCGGCCTCGAGGGCCGCATGGAGTCCTCGCTGCTGGGCCGCAACGTCCACATCGGGCGCGGCGACCGCCAGCCGCGCGCCTACCGCTTCATGGTCGGCGACAACTCCGAGATCGGGATCCTCTGATGAGGATCGCCGTGACCGGAGCCGCCGGGATGCTCGGCCAGGCCGTGACCGCCGCCGCGGAGCGCCTCGGCCACGACGTCGACGGCTTCGACATCGCCGGTGGCGGCCACGAGGTGCTCGACATCACCGACGAGCGCGCCACCCGCGAGGCGCTCGCCGCGGTCGGCCCGCAGGCCGTCATCAACTGCGCGGCGTACACGAACGTCGACGGCGCCGAGTCCGACGAGGAGCGCGCGCTCCTGCTCAACGGCACCGCGGCGGGCATCGTCGGGCGCGCCGCGGCCGCTGCAGGCGCCAAGGTCGTGCACCTCTCGACCGACTACGTCTTCGACGGGACGAAGACCGACCCCTATGTCGAGTCCGACCCCACCAGCCCGCAGTCGGCCTACGGCCGCACGAAGCTCGCGGGCGAGCACGCGCTCGCCGAGGCCAACCCCGACCACGCGATCGTCCGCACCGCGTGGCTCTACGGCGCGGGCGGGCCGAACTTCGTCGAGACGATGCTGCGCCTCGCCGGCGAGCGCGACGAGGTGAGCGTCGTCACCGACCAGGTCGGCTGCCCGACGTGGACGGGCCACCTCGCCGACGCGCTGCTGGAGATCGCCGAGCGCCCCGACACCGGCCTCTTCCACTGCGCCGGAGCGGGCACGTGCTCCTGGTACGACTTCACGGTGGAGATCTTCGCCCGGGCCGGCGTGACGTGCCGCGTGCGCCCGACGACCAGCGAGGCCTTCCCGCGCCCGGCGCGCCGGCCCGCGTACAGCGTGATGGTGTCCGAGCGGCCCGAGGCGCCGGTCCTGCCCCCGTGGCGGGACGCGCTGGCCGCCTATCTCAAAGAACGGGTGACGGCATGAAGCTCCTCGTCTGCGGCGGGGCCGGGTTCATCGGCTCGAACTTCGTCCGCATCCGCGTCCGCGACCACGGCGACGAGGTCGTCGTGCTCGACAAGCTGACCTACGCCGGGCGGCGCGAGAACCTCGACGACCTCGACGTCCCGCTCGTCGTGGGCGGCATCGAGGACCCCGAGAAGGTCGCCGAGGCGCTCGGCGACGGCGTCGACGCGATCGTGAACTTCGCGGCCGAGACGCACGTGGACCGCTCGATCGCCGAGCCCGACGCCTTCGTGCGCACCCATGCCGTCGGCACCTACGTCCTGCTCGAGGCGGCGCGAGAGCGCGGGACCCGCTACCTGCAGGTCTCGACCGACGAGGTCTACGGGTCGATCGAGGAGGGCTCGTTCACCGAGTCCTCGCCGCTGCAGCCGTCCTCGCCCTACAGCGCGACGAAGGCCGGGGCCGACCTGCTCGTCGCCTCCTACGCCCACACCTTCGGGCTCGAGACGCTCATCTGCCGCGGGTCGAACAACTACGGGCCGTACCAGTACCCGGAGAAGCTCATCCCGCTCATGGTCCTCAACGCGCTGCACGGCGACCCGCTGCCGGTCTACGGCGACGGGCAGCAGGTGCGCAACTGGCTCTACGTCGAGGACTTCGGCCGCGGCATCGGCCACGTCCTCGCCCACGGCACGCCGGGCGAGGCCTACAACGTCGGCGGCCCCGACGAGTGCACGAACCTCGAGGTCGTGCGGCGGATCATCGAGCTCACCGAGGCGCCCGAGTCGCTCCTGGAGTACGTGACCGACCGGCCGGGCCACGACCGCCGCTACTCCCTGGGCAGCGAGAAGGTCCGCGCGCTGGGCTGGGAGGCGCAGGTGCGCTTCGCCGAGGGCCTGGAGCGGACGGTGCGCTGGTACCAGGAGCACGAGGACTGGTGGTCGCCGATCCGCAGCGGCGACTACCGCGCCTACTACGAGCGCCAGTACGGACGCTCGCTGTCCTGACCGGCAGGCCCGGCAGCCCGGCAGGCTCGGCGGGACGCCCGGCGGGACCGGCGCCCGCGTCGGCGGCTAGAACCCGCTCAGGCGCCAGCGACCGCGCTCGTTGACGAGGCGCAGCGTCGCCGGCTTGGAGCGGTCGCCCGTGTCGGTGGTCACGGCGGCGGTGGCCGTGGTGCCCGTGATCCGCACCGACTCGACCTTCAGGTCCGACGTGTCGACGTCCTCCAGCGCCGCGTCGACGACCTTGCGGCAGCCGCCGCGCGCCTCGAGGCGGTCGACGACGCTCGAGGCCAGCAGGCGCGAGCAGACCTCGTCCTGGTCGCCCTTGGACCCCGCGGACTGCAGGTCCTCGACCGTCGTCGCGACGTCGCGCTGGGCGCCCTTGAAGTCGTCCGCGGTGTCCCCGCCGCCGGAGCCGCTCGAGGTGCAGCCGGCGGCGACCAGCGCGAGCGCTGCGAGGAGGGCGGCGAGCGGCGCGCGAAGGGTCATCGGACGCGGAGCCTAGCGAGCCGGTCCGTACCATCCGCCCGAGATGGCCCAGCCTCCGACCACCCTCCGGGTCCACCCCCGCACCGGCGTCCCCCGCGGCCGGCACGCGCCCCCGCTCGAGGTCCGCCTGAGCGTCCAGCGCCGGCGCCTGTTCACCGCCGCGGCCGCCGTCGTCGCCCGCGAGGGCTACGCGCGGGCGACCGCCGAGGGCATCGCGCGCGAGGCCGGGATGTCCAAGGCGACGTTCTACGAGCACTTCGCGAACAAGGAGGACTGCGTCCTGGCGCTGCTCGACGAGGGCGCCACCGAGCTCATGGTCCAGCTCGGCCAGGCCGCCGACCGCGGCCCGTTCGCGACCTACGAGGAGCGCGTCCGCCGCAACGCGCGCGCCTTCCTGGAGACGCTGGCCGCGCACCCCGACTCGACGCGGACGCTCCTCGTCGAGGTCGCGGCCGCCGGCCCGGCCGCGGCGGCCCGGCGCGACGCCGTCCTCGTCGCGTTCGCCGAGGGGCTGCACCGCGACAACGCCCGCCACGGCCCGCCCGCCGGGGCGCCCACCTTCGCCACGCGCGACGACGCCTTCGCGGTCGTCGCCGGGGTGAGCTCGCTCGTGGGCCGGCGCCTGCGCACCGAGGGCCCCGGCGCGCTGGCCGACCTCGAGCCCGTCATCGTCCGGCTCGTCCTCGGCACGCTCGACCGCTCCGGGACCTGAGGTGGGCGCGCCTCGCGCGCCCGCGCCTCCCCCCGAGGCCGCCGAGGCCGCGGCGAGCCGGGTCGCCGCCCTCGCCGAGCTCGAGGGCAGGGTCACGGCCTGCCGGCGCTGCCCGCGGCTCGTCGCCTGGCGCGAGCAGGTCGCGCGCGAGAAGCGGGCCGCCTTCGCCGGCGAGCGCTACTGGGGCCGCCCGCTGCCGGGCTTCGGCGACCCCGGCGCGCGCGTGCTGCTCCTCGGCCTCGCGCCGGCCGCCCACGGCGCGAACCGCACCGGCCGGATGTTCACGGGCGACCGGTCCGGCGACTTCCTCGTCGCGGCGCTGCACCGCGCCGGCTTCGCCAGCGCGCCCGTCTCGCGCCACGCCGGCGACGGGCTGCGGCTCCACGACCTGTGGATCAGCGCCGCCGTGCGGTGCGCGCCCCCGCAGAACCGGCCCACGCCCGCAGGAACGCGACGCGTGCCTGCCCTGGACGGGCGCCGAGCTCGACGTCCTCCGGGACGTCCGCGTGGTCGTCTGCCTCGGCGCCTTCGCCTGGGACGCGGCGCTGCGGCTGCGCGTGCTGCGCGGCCTGCCGGTTCCGCGCCCGCGGCCGCGCTTCGGCCATGGCGCGAGCTTCGGCGACGGCGGTCCGCTGCCGCTGCTGGGCTGCTTCCACCCCTCCCAGCAGAACACGTTCACCGGCCGTCTGACGGCGTCGATGCTCGACGACGTGTTGCTGGCCGCACGTGAGCGGGCCGCCCCTGCGTCTAGCATCAGCCCGGACGCGGCATGACCGACGTCCCCGTGGACACCCGGCAGAGCGACGTTGAGGAGGAGCCGGAGGCCCCGCGCTCCACCTTCACGCGCAGGCAGATCGTCCTCTTCCTGGTCTTCACGGCCGTCGCGATCGGCCTCCTGTACGGGCTCGTGCCGAAGCTCGCCGGCCTGGAGGACACCTGGCAGCGCATCAAGGAGGGCGACCCCCTGTGGCTCGGCGCCGCCTTCCTGTTCGAGGTGCTCTCCTTCGGGGGCTACATCGTCCTGTTCCGCGGCGTCTTCTCCTGCGAGGGCACCGAGCTGCGCTGGGGCGAGAGCTACAAGATCACCATGGCGGGCCTCGCCGCCACGCGGCTGCTGGCCGCCGGCGGGGCGGGCGGCGTCGCGCTCACGGCGTGGGCGCTGCGCCGGGCGGGCATGAGCGCGCGGACGGTGGCCGCGCGCATGACGGCCTTCCTGGTCCTGCTCTACGCGGTGTTCATGATCGCGATGCTCATCGACGGCGTCGGGCTGCGCACCGGGCTCTTCCCGGGCGAGGCGCCGTGGGCGGTCACGATCGCACCGGCGGCGTTCGCGGCGGTCGCGATCGCGCTGGCGCTCGCGATGACGCTCGTGCCCCACGACCTCGACCGGCGCGTGGAGGTCCGCACCGAGCCGACGCGGCGGGCCCGCATCCTGCGCTGGCTCGCCAGCGTCCCCGCCACGATCGGCGACGGCGTGCGCCACGCGCTCGAGCTCGTGCGCACGAAGGATCCGCGGCTGCTGGGCGCGATCGCGTGGTGGGCCTTCGACATCGCCGTGCTGTGGGCGTGCCTGCACGCCTTCGCCGCGTCGCCGTCGATCTTCGTCGTCATCATGGCCTACTACGTCGGGATGCTGGCCAACCTCCTGCCCCTCCCGGGCGGGATCGGCGGCGTCGACGGCGGCATGATCGGCGCGCTCATCGCGTTCGACGTCGACGGCGGCGCCGCCCTGGTGGCCGTCCTCTCCTACCGCTTCTTCGCCTTCTGGCTGCCGACCATCCCGGGCGCCGTCGCCTACTTCCAGCTCGTGCGCACGGTGCGCCACTGGCGCGAGGACGAGACCGCGCCCCTGGCCTCCGCGGGCGCGTCGCCGAGCTAGCCTCGGGATCCGCGTGACAGACCGCACATGGCCGGGTAGGACCCCCGGCCATGGGTCTGCGAAGGAGGGTCCCGGGCGCCCGCGTGTTCGCGTCGGCCGCCGCCATGGTCGTCCTGGCGCTCGCGCTCCCGGCCGGCGCCGGCGCCGGGCTGGCGCCGGCGCCGGGCGTCAGCCCGCCGGGGGCCAACGACTGGTCCTGCAAGCCGACCGCGCGGCGCCCCGTGCCCGTGATCCTCGTGCACGGGACGTTCGGCGACATGACGGTGTCGTGGAACGCGCTGTCGCCGCTGCTCAAGGCGGACGGCTTCTGCGTGTTCGCCCTGGACTACGGCGACCGCGCGACCGCGCGGATGGAGGAGTCCGCCGACGAGGTCGCGGCCTTCGCAGGGCGCGTGCTCTCCGCCACGGGCGCCGCCAAGGTCTCGTTCGTCGGGCACTCGCAGGGTGGCTCGCTCTCGCGGCTGACCGTCCGCTACCGCGGGCTGCTGACCCGGACGGAGGACGTCGTCGGGCTCGCCCCCTCCAGCCACGGGACGACGAACCCGTTCGCGCTCCCGGCGGGCGTGCTGTTCTGCCCCGCCTGCCTGGACCAGATGGCGGGCTCGCCCGAGATGGAGCACCTCAACGCGCCGCCCGAGGCGCCGTACGCGGTCGACTGGACCGTGGTCTCGACGCGCTACGACGAGGTCGTGACGCCCTACCGCTCGCAGGCCCTGTCGGGCTCGACGGTGACGAATGTCGTGCTCCAGGACCGCTGCCGCCTCGACGTCACCGACCACCTCGGGATCATCTACGACCCGGCGGCGCTCGCGTGGACCCGCGACGCGCTGCGCCGCGACGGCCCCGCCGACCCGGCCTTCCGGCCGGCCTGCGTCTAGCGGCAGCGCGCGGCGTCCGCGCTGAGCACTCGGTCCCCGCCGACGCCGGCCTCCCCGGGGTCCGGGAGCGGCAGCGCGACGACGAAGGCGCTCCCGCGGGGGTCGGCGTCCTGGACCCAGACGCGGCCGCCGTGCGCGCGGACGACTTCGCGGCAGATGGCCAGCCCGAGGCCGGCGCCCCCCTGCCGCCCCCGGGCCGCGTCCTCGCGCGAGAACCGGGCGAAGACCCGGTCACGCGCGTCGGGCGGCACGCCGGGCCCGTCGTCGGTGACCGTGACGCCGCCCTGTCCGCCCCGCGACCAGAGGACGACCCGGACGTCCCCGCCCGGCGCGGCGAAGCGGATCGCGTTGTCGAGGAGGTTGCCGACGACCCGCAGGAAGCGCTCGCCGTCGACGGCCAGGACGACCGGGCCGCCCTCCAGCGCGACGCGGACGCCGCGGGCGCGGGCCGCCGTCGCCCGGGCCCGGATCGCGTCGCGCAGGAGCGGCCCCACGTCCTGGGGCGTCGGCAGCACCTCGAGCCCGCCGCCATCGGCGCGCGCGAGCGTCAGCAGGTCGTCCACCGTACGCGCCATCCGGCCGACCTCATCGCGGACGCTGCCCAGCACCGCGCGGGCGGCGTGGTCGAGCGCGTCGTAGCGCAGGCTCACGTCAAGCTCTGACCGCATGGCGGCCAGCGGGGTGCGCAGCTCGTGCGAGGCGTCGGCGACGAGGCGCTCCCGTGCCTCGACGCCTGCCTCGAGCCGATCGAGCATCGCGTTGAGCGTCCGCGCCAGGTGGCCGACCTCGTCCTCGACGCGCGGGACGGCGATCCGCTGGCGCAGATCGCTGCGGCCGACCTCGTCGGCCCGGCTCGTCATGCGCTCGACGGGTCGCATGGCGCGCCGCGCGATCGTCCACCCGCCCAGCGTCGCGAGCGTCAGTCCCGCCGTCCCGCCGACGAGCAGGAGCACGAGGACTCGGTGGCGCGCGCTGTCGACCGCGGCCAGCGATTCGGTGGTCGCCAGCGCGAGGACCACGCCGTCCCGCCGGACGGGGACCGCCGTGATGCGGACCGCGCGTGCCGGCCGGCCGAGGCGTCTCGACACGGTCACCCGCCCGCCGGCGAGGACGCGCGCCAGCGCCGGCGCCTCCAGCAGCGGCGCCCGGGTCAGCGGGTCGCCCTCGGCCAGCACGACGCGGCCGCCGCGCGCCAGCACCTGGGCGCCCGCGCCCCGCTCGCCGGGCACGGGCAGCACGGTGCGCGTGACGTCGCGGAACTCGGCCGGGCCCTCGGCGTGGTAGCCGAGCGCGATCTGGTCGGCCGACGCCCGCAGCGAACGGTCCAGCTCGGCGGTCAGGTCGGCGCCCAGGCGCGTGACGACGAAGGCCCCGAGCCCGAGGAGGACCGCCGCCAGCACGAGCGCGTACCAGGCCGTCAGCCGCGTGCGAATCGGCGTCCGCCTCATGGCGGGTCCACCACGTACCCGGCGCCGCGCACCGTGCGGATGAGCGGGCGACCGAAGGGGATCTCGAGCTTGCGGCGGAGGTAGCCGACGTACACGTCCACGACGTTCCCGGAGCCCTCGTAGTGCTCGTCCCAGACGTGGTCGAGCAGCGCCGTGCGGCTGACGACCTCGCCGGCGCGGCGGACGAGCAACTCCAGTACGGCGAACTCGCGCGCGGTCAGCCGCACGACGCGGCCCGAGCGCACGACGGTGCGAGCCGCCGGGTCGACCTCGAGGTCGCCCACGACGAGGACGGATGGGCGCTCCGGGGCGCCGCGGCGCAGCAGCGCGCGCAGGCGCGCGACGAGCTCACCGAAGTCGAACGGCTTGACGAGGTAGTCGTCCGCGCCGACGTCCAGCCCTCGGATGCGGTCGGCCACCCCGTCGCGCGCCGTCAGCATGAGGACCGGGGACCAGCGCCCCTCCTCCCGGAGCATGCGGCATACGGCCAGCCCGTCAGGCCCGGGCAGCATGACGTCCAGCACGAGGGCGTCGTAGTCGTGGACCCGGGCCTGGAACAGCGCGCCCTCGCCAGTCACCGCCACGTCGACCGCGTACCCCTCCGCCCGCAGGCCGCGGGCGAGGGTCGCGGAGAGCTTCGCGTCGTCCTCGACGAGGAGCAGGCGCATGCCTCACCGTAGCCCGGCCGGCCTGAAAGGACGATGAGGATCGCCCTCAAGGTCGCCTCACGGCCGGGGGAGCAACGTCCCGGCCATGCTCACCACCACCGCCGCCGTCCTGGCCGCCGCGCTCGTGCCCACGACCCCCACCGCGTCGTCGTGCCCGCCGAGCCCGGCCACGCGGCTCGACCCGGCCGCGTTCACGCGCCGCGTCGACAACCCCTGGTTCCCGCTCCTGCCGGGGTCCGTGTGGCGCTACCGCGGGACGAAGGACGGCCGGCGCGCGGACGAGGTCGTCCGGGCGACGCGCCGCACGCGCACGATCCTGGGCGTGCACGCGACCGTCGTGCGCGACCGGCTGTCGCTCGACGGTCGGCTCGCCGAGCGCACGACCGACTGGTACGCGCAGGACCGGGCCGGGACCGTCTGGTACTTCGGGGAGGCGACCGCCACGCTGGATCGGCGGGGGCGGGTCACGAGCCGCGAGGGCTCGTTCCTGGCCGGCACGCACGGTGCCCACGCCGGCATCTTCATGCCGCGCCGGCCGCGGGTGGGCCAGTGCTTCCGGCAGGAGCTGCTGGCGGGCCACGCCGAGGACCGCTTCCGCGTCGCGTCGGTCGGGCGTCGCCTGCTGGAGACGACCGAGACGACGCCGCTCGAGCGCGGCGTCGTCGACGGCAAGCAGTACCGACGCAGCGTCGGGACGGTCCTCGAGCACCAGCTGCGCGGCGCGGGACCGCCGGAGGACCTGCACCTCGTGGCGTTTCACCGCGGGCGCTGAGGCGGCGCGATCGGGCGCCGCCGCAGGCCGCGCGGGGGCTACCGTAGGAGGGTGGCCCTCGCGCCCTTCACCCCGATCGTCAGCGACTGGTTCGGCCGCGCCTTCGAGGGGCCGACGCCGGTCCAGGAGCAGGCCTGGCCGGCCATCGCCACCGGCGAGCACGTCCTCATCTCGGCGCCCACCGGCTCGGGCAAGACGCTCGCCGCCTTCCTGTGGGGCCTCGACCGCCTCGTCGCCGACCCGACGCCGGAGGACGACCCGCACGTCCGCCTCGTCTACGTCTCCCCGCTCAAGGCGCTCTCCTACGACATCGAGCGCAACCTCCGCGCGCCGCTGCGCGGGATCGGCGGGGACCGTCCCCCCACGGTGGGGATCCGGACGGGCGACACGCCGCAGCGCGAGCGCGCGCAGATGCGCCGCACGCCGCCCGACATCCTCATCACGACGCCCGAATCGCTGTACCTCATGCTCACCTCGCAGGCGCGCGAGGTCCTCACGCGGGTCGAGGCCGTCATCGTCGACGAGATCCACGCGGTCGCGGCCACGAAGCGCGGGTCGCACCTGGCCCTGACCCTCGAGCGCCTCAGCGCCCTGCAGGAGGACGCCCACGACCCTCAGCGCATCGGCCTGAGCGCGACGCAGAACCCGCTCGAGGAGGTCGCGCGCTTCCTCGTCGGGCCACGCCGCCAGGCGCGGGTCGTCGACGCCGGGATCCGCAAGCCGCTGGACCTGCAGATCCACGTCCCGGTCGAGTCGATGGTCGAGCCGGAGCAGAGCACGGGCGACCTCGACCCGCTCGATCCGCTCGTCGGCGGCGAGTCGACGCGCAAGTCGATCTGGCCGGCGATCTACCCCGAGATCCTGCGGCTCGTCCGCGAGCACCGCTCGACGATCGTCTTCGTCAACGCGCGGCGCGGCGCGGAGCGCCTGGCCCTGCGCCTCAACGAGCTGGCCAACGCCGACCGCCCCGAGGACGCGCCGCCCGTCGAGGTCGCGCGCGCGCACCACGGCTCGCTGGCGCGCGAGGAGCGCACGGTCGTCGAGGAGCTGCTGAAGGCGGGCGAGCTGCCGTGCCTGGTGGCGACGAGCTCGCTCGAGCTCGGCATCGACATGGGCGCGGTCGACCTCGTGCTGCAGGTCGAGTCCCCGAAGTCCGTCGCGCGCGGGCTGCAGCGCATCGGCCGCGCCGGGCACAACGTCGGCGACACGAGCAAGGGCCGGATCTTCCCGAAGTTCCGCGCCGACCTGCTCGAGTGCGCCGTCGTCACGCGCCTCATGCGGGAGGGCCGCATCGAGCCGACGGTCGTGCCGCGCAACGCGCTCGACGTCCTCGCGCAGCAGGTCGTCGCGATCGCGGCGTCGGCGGAGGACGACGGCGCGGGTGGCGTCGTGTCCGTCGACGAGCTGCACGCGCTCGTCACCCGGACGCACTCCTACGCCGAGCTGCCCCGCCCGCTGCTGGAGAACGTCCTGGACATGCTCGACGGCCGCTACCCCTCGCAGGAGTTCGGCGAGCTGCGGCCGCGGATCGTCTGGGACCGCGCCGCGGGCACCGTCCGCGCCCGCAAGGGCGCACGGCAGCTCGCGGTGACCAACGCCGGGACGATCCCCGACCGCGGCCTGTTCGCCGTCGTGCTGCCCGACGGCCGCCGCGTGGGCGAGCTCGACGAGGAGATGGTCTACGAGGCCCGGCCCGGGCAGACGTTCCTGCTCGGCGCGTCCTCCTGGCGGATCGAGGAGATCGGCCGCGACCGCGTCATCGTGTCGCCGGCCCCCGGCGTCCCCGGCGCCGTGCCCTTCTGGCGCGGCGACTCCGTCGGGCGGCCCAAGCCGCTGGGCGAGGCCATCGGCGCCTTCAGCCGCTGGGCGGTCGACCAGAGCGCCGAGGTCCTCGGCCGGGACTACGACCTCGACCCGCTCGCCGCCCGCAACCTCCTGGACTACCTGCGCGAGCAGCAGGCGGCGACGCGCGTGGTGCCCAGCGACCGGGCGATCGTCGTCGAGCGCTTCCGCGACGAGATCGGCGACTGGCGGCTGTGCATCCTCACGCCCTTCGGCGGACGCGTCCACAGCGCCTGGGCGCTCGCCCTGAGCGCCCGCATCCGCGACCAGTACGGCCTGGAGTCCGACGCGATCTGGTCCGACGACGGGATCATCGTCCACCTGCCCGACGCCGATGAGCCCCCGGGCGCCGACCTCGTCCTCGTGCCGCCGGACGAGCTCGAGGACCTCGTCGTCGCCGAGCTCGGCGCCAGCGCCCTCTTCGGCGCGCGCTTCCGCGAGAACGCGGGCCGCTCGCTGCTCATCCCGCGTGCCTACCCGGGGAAGCGCACGCCGCTGTGGCAGCAGCGCCTGAAGTCCCAGTCGCTGCTCGAGGTGGCCAAGCGCTACGCCGACTTCCCGGTGATCCTCGAGACCTACCGCGAGTGCCTGCGCGACGTCCTGGACCTGCCCGGCCTGACCGAGCTGCTCACGGCGCTGCACCGGCGCGAGATCTCGCTGGTCGAGGTCGAGACGCCGACGGCGTCGCCCTTCGCGTCCTCGCTGCTCTTCGACTACGTCGCCACGTACATGTACGAGGGCGACACGCCGAACGCCGAGCGGCGCGCGGCGGCGCTCTCCCTCGACCGCGACCTGCTGCGCGAGCTGCTCGGCCAGGAGGAGCTGCGCGAGCTCATCGACCCGGCCGCGCTCGACCAGGTCGAGGCCGACCTCCAGCACCGCTCCGAGCGCACGCGGGCGGCGACCCGGGACGAGCTCGGCGACGTGCTCCGGCGCGTCGGCGACCTCACCGCCGCCGAGGTGGCCGACCGCGTCGTGGCCGGGTGCGACGCGGCCAGGATGCTGGCCGAGCTCGCGCGCGAGCGACGCGCGGTCCGGCTGCGGGTGGGCGGCGAGGAGCGCTGGATCGCGGCCGACGACGCCGGCCTCTACCGCGACGCGTTCGGCGCCGTGCCGCCCAGCGGGCTGCCCGAGGCCTTCACGGCCGACGTCGAGCGGCCCCTCGAGCGGGTCATGGCGCGCTACGCGCGCACCCACGGGCCGTTCACGACGGGCGAGCTACAGGCCCGGTACGGCGTGGATCCGACGAGCGCCCTGGCCACGCTCGAGCGCGACGGCGAGCTCGTCCGCGGGGAGCTGCGGCCCGGCGGGACGCAGCGCGAGTGGTGCGACACGGCCGTCCTGCGGCGCCTGCGGCGCGCCTCGCTGGCCGTGCTGCGCAAGGAGATCGAGGCCGCCGACGCCCGCGCCCTGGCGACGTTCCTGCCGAGCTGGCAGGGCGTGGACCGCCATCCGGCCGCCGGGGCCGGGATCGACCGCCTGCGCGAGGTCCTCGTCCCGCTGCAGGGCCTCGCGCTCCCGGCCGAGGCGTGGGAGCGTGACGTGCTCCCGCGCCGCTGCGGCGCCTACTCGCCCACCTGGATGGACCAGCTCTGCGCGAGCGGCGAGGTCGTCTGGGTCGGCGCCGGGGCGCTCGGCCGCAACTCCGGCCGCGTCGCCCTGTACTTCCGCGAGGACGCCGAGGCGCTCGGCGCACCGGGAGCTCGTCCCACCCGCGCCGAGCCGCCCGCCGAGCCGGCCCACGACGCGATCCGCGCGCGCCTGGAGCAGGCGCCGTGCTTCTTCACCGACTTCCTGGCCGAGCTGCCGCTCGCGCCCGAGGAGGTCCAGGAGGCGCTGTGGGACCTGGTGTGGGCCGGGGAGGTGACGAACGACGCCTTCGCGCCGCTCCGGGCGCCGCGCCTGACGCTCGCCCGGGCCCAGCGCTCGACGCTCGAGCGCCGGGCGCGGGCCGGCACCCGGTTCGGCTCGCGCCGCGGCACCGGCACGCGCGCCCAGGTCCAGGGCCGCTGGTCGCTGACCTCGACGATCTTCCGTTCCGCGCCGGAGCCGGCCCAGTGGCGCCGCACGACCGCGGAGCTGCTGCTCGAGCGCTACGGCATCGTCACGCGCGAGCAGGTCCTGGCCGAGGGCGTGCCGGGCGGCTTCTCCGCGCTCTACGACGCGCTGGGCGACCTGGAGACGCTCGGCGTGTGCCGCCGGGGCTACTTCCTCGAGGGCCTGGGCGGCGCGCAGTTCGCGCTGCCCGGGGCCGTGGAGCGGCTGCGCGCCCAGCGCGACCTCGACGAGGCGCCGCCCCTGGTGCTCGCCGCCACGGACCCGGCCCAGCCCTACGGCGCCGCGCTGCCGTGGCCCAAGCGCGACGGCGAGGTCAAGCGCCCGGGGCGGGTGGGCCGGGTTCCCGGCGCCCACGTCGTGCTGGCGGGGGCGGAGCCCGTCGTCCACGTCGAGCGCGGGGGCAAGGGCCTGCAGGTCCTCGTCGGCCGCGACGACGCGCGGCTCGTGCCCGCGCTGGAGGCGCTCGCGGCCTTCGTCACCGGGCGCCGCGACCTGCGGCTCTCGCTCGAGCGCGTCGACGGCGAGCCCGTGGTCGGGTCCTCCTGGGAGCCGCTGCTCGTCGAGGTCGGCTTCCGTGCCGGCCCGCGCAAGCTCACGCTGAGCGCCTAGCGCGACGGCGGGGGCTCGAACCCGACGTCGACCCGCTGGTCGTCGCGGCGCAGCTCGATCTGCGCCAGGTCGCGGAGGACCTCGCGGTCGGCCGGGGTGGGCGGGTCGACGATCCCGCGGGGCCACAGGCGCCGCGCGACGACGGTGTTGAGCTCGGCGCTGTAGACGACGATGCGCGCGCCGAGGAAGAGCCAGGTCAACAGCCCGATGACCGTCGCGAACGCCCCGTAGGTCGGGCCCGCGTGGCGGACGACGTAGCCCAGGTAGGCGCCCCCGACGCCCTGCACGGCCGTCCACAGCACCGCGGCGGCCACGATGCCGGGCCCCAGCGTCGGGGTCGGCACGCTGCGGTCCGTCAGCAACCGGAAGGCGGCGCCGAAGAGCAGGAGGTTCAGCGCCAGGGCGAGCAGCACGCCGGCGACGGTCAGCAGGGCACCTCCGAACCCGGCGCTGACGAGCCCGGAGGCGACGGTCGAGACGATCTGCAGCGTGCCGAGCACGACGAGCAGCCCCAGCCCGCGCAGCCGCGAGCGGACCGGGTTCGGGCGCTCGCGCATCGGCACGCCGTAGATGCGGTTGAACGCGGTCTGCGAGGCGAGCGTCACGCCGAGGCCCGAGAGCAGCGTGACCACGAGGCCGACGGCGAGGGCCACGCCGCTGCCCTTCAGCGTCCCGGCCTTGAGCTCCTCGCCGGCGAGCGGGATCTGCGCGAGCGTCGAGTCGAGGATGTCCTTCTGGGCCTGCGGGTTGTCGGCCAGCACGAAGCCGAGGACCGTCGTGAAGACCAGCAGGAGCGGGAACAGCGAGAAGAACGCGTAGTACGCCATGACCGCGGCGAGGTTGCCGGCCTGGTCGTCGCTGAACTTCTTCAGGACGGCGACGGGCAGCGCGAGCGCCCGGTGGCGGCGCTGCAGGCGGTCGAAGGCCCGCACGGGCGCGAGGACGTCCACGTCCGCCGCCTACCCGGGCGCGCCGCCGCGCACCGGGCCCGGCGCCGCGAGCCCGGCCGCGGCGTTCAGGGGCCGACGACCGCCGCGCCGCCGAGCTCGTCCGACAGGAGGTGCAGCGCCCCGCCGAGCCGCAGCCGCTGGCCGCGGTCGAGCCGGTCGACGAAGCGGCGGATCGACGCGCGCCGCGCGTCGAGCAGCTCGTCGAGCATGGCCCGCCCGGCGGCCGTGGGGCGGAAGGCCTCGCCGCGACCGCCGCGCTCGACGAGCCCGTGGCGCTGCAGCCGGTCGAGCGCCGCGAGGTCGCCCTGCGTCCCACCGGAGGTGCTGCCGGCCTCGCCCAGCGCGAGCAGGTCGGCGGGCTCCAGGCGCAGGCGGGCGAGCGTGCGCAGCTGGTCGTCGGCGAGCTGCTCGTGGAGGTCGTCGAGCAGGCGCCCGAGCCCGCTCACGAGCGCCTCGGCGCTCGGCGCCGGGGCGGCACCGGACGGAAGCGAGGCGGACGGCTTGGGGACGGCGACCGACATGGGGGGACCGTCTCAGGCGTTCCTCAAGGGAGCCTGAAGAGCGGCTCGGGACGGGCTAGGAGGCGCCGGCGCTCGGCGCCCGCGTCACGGACCGCCGACCCCTCACGACCGCCGCGCCCTCACGGCGCCGGCGACCCCTGCGGCCGCCACAACGGCACCGCCCAGGACGGCCCGCCGGTGGAGGGTCAGCCACAGCTGCGGGCTGTGCGCGTGCGCCTCGGCGTCGAACGGCCCGTGCGCCCCGTGGTCGCGCCCGTCGTCGAGCGGCGCGTCGACGTAGTCGGGCCGGTCCGGGTCCAGCGGCTCGCCGGTCTGCTGGCCGGCGACCGCGGTGCGGGCGAGGTACCACCCGGCCAGCCACGGCGCCAGGCGCTGGCCCCAGATGGTGTAGACGGTCGGCAGCCCGACCCAGACCTCGGGCCGGTCGTGGGCGGCCGCCCAGACGATGGCCCGCGCGGCGACCTCGGGCTGGTAGACGGGCGCGACCGGTCGCGGCGTGCCCTCGGTTCGCGCCCGCACCCACGTGAACTGCGGGGTGTTGAGCCCGGGCAGCTGCACGAGCGTCAGCCCGACGTTCGAGCGCCGGTGCTGCAGCTCCGTGCGCAGGGACTCCATGAAGCCCTGGACGGCATGCTTGGCCCCGCAGTACGTGGCCTGCAGCGGGATGCCGCGGTACCCGAGCGCCGAGCCGACCTGGACGACCTTGCCGCGGTCGCGCGGGAGCATGCGCCGCAGGGCGGCCTGGGTGCCGTGCACGGAGCCGAGGTACGTCACGTCGGTCACGCGCCGGAACTCGTCCGCCGGGGTGTCGGCCACCTCCGCCAGGACGGCCGTCATGGCCACGTTCACCCACACGTCGATGGGGCCGAGACCCTCCTCGACGAGGGCCGCGGCGCGCTCGACGGCGTCGGCGTCGGCCACGTCGCAGGGCACCACGAGCGCCTCGCCGCCGCGCTCGCGCACCTCTCGCGCCGCGGCCTCCAGGCCGGCGCGCCCGCGGGCGATCAGGCCGAGCCGGGCGCCCTGGCCGGCGAAGGCCCGGGCCGTCGCGCGGCCCACGCCCGCGGACGCGCCCGTGACGACGATGACCTTGCCGGCGAGGGAGGGGCTCACGACGCCGCGCTACCCGGCGCCGCGCGGGATCGCGCACGCCGCCGTCCCCTCGGCGGTCAACCGGGTGACGGTCGACCCGCCGGGGTAGGTCGGCCTCATGCCGGGATCCGCCCAGGCCCCGCGCGTGGCCGTCGTCGGGGCGGGCCACAACGGGCTGGTGTGCGCCCTGCACCTCGCCGCCGCCGGGCTCGACGTCACCGTCCTGGAGCACGCGCCGAACCCCGGCGGCGCGACGTCGACGACCGAGACGACGCTGCCGGGCTTCCGCTTCGACCACTGCGCGGGGTTCCTGCCGATGACGAAGGCCTCGCCCGCCTTCGCCGAGCTCGCACTCGAGGAGGACGGGCTGACCTGGGTGGCGCCCGAGATCGCGATGGCGCATCCCTTCGAGGACGGCAGCGCGATCGCGCTGCACCGGGCGATCGAGCCGACGGCGGCCTCGCTCGAGGCCGTGCAGCCCGGCTCGGGGCGCGCATGGGCCGAGCTCGCCGGCCGCACCGCTCCGCACGCGGACCGCCTCGCGCGCACGCTCCTCGACCCGCTTCCGCCGGTGCGCGATCCGCTGGCACTCGCGCTGGCCTGGCGCCGGGACGGCGTCGGGCTCGTCCGCCGGGGCGTCGGGTCGGTCGAGGCCCTCGGCCTCGACGTCTTCGAGGACGCCACGCGGCCGTCGGCGTGGCTGGCGAGCACGGCGCAGCACTCCGGCCTGCCGCCGGAGGCCGCCGGCAGTGGGCTGTTCGCGCTCGTGCTGCAGCTCCTCGGCCACGCCCACGGCTGGCCGTTCCCGCGGGGCGGCGTCGGGACGATCGCCGACCTGCTGGTGGCGCGCCTGGGGCGCGCGGGCGGTCGCGTGCGCTGCGGCGCCCACGTCGACGCGATCCTCACGCGCGGCGGCCGCGTGGCCGGGGTGCGGCTGGCCTCGGGCGAGGAGGTGCCCGCCGAGGTCGTCGTCACGACGGTCAGCGCCGGCGTGCTGCACGGCATGCTGCCCGACGACGCGCTGCCCGGGCACCTCATGCGCGTCCTGCGGCGCTGGCGGTACGGCACGGGCGTGTTCCGCCTCGACTACGCGCTCGACGCCCCCGTCCCGTGGCCGTCGGCAGAGGCGCGGGCCGCCGGCGTGGTCCAGGTCGGCGGTGAGCTGCAGGAGCTGGCGAAGGCCGCCCAGGAGGGCCACCGGGGCGTCGTCCCCGAGCGCCCGGCGCTCGTCGTCGGCCAGCACTCGCTCCACGATCCCACGCGTGCGCCGGAGGGCCGCCACACCCTCTGGGTCTACGCCCACGTGCCGTCCCGCTACGACTGCCCCGACGACGAGGTGGCCGGCCGCATCGAGGCGCAGCTCGACCGCTTCGCGCCGGGCTGGTCGTCCCACGTCCTGGCCCGCCACGCGCGGCCGCCGTGGCGGACGGAGGAGGAGAACCCGAGCCTCGTCGGCGGCGACCTCGCCGGCGGGGTCTACGAGCTCGACCAGCTCCTCGTCTTCCGCCCCGCGCCGGAGCTGTCGCGCTCGCGCACGCCGCTGCGCGGCCTCTACGTCGCGGGCGCGTCCGTGCACCCGGGCGGGGCCGTCCAGGGCATGAGCGGCCGCGGCGCGGCGCGGGCCGTGCTCGCCGACCGCGCGCCGCTGCGGCTCGGACGCCTGCGCTACGCCGGGAAGGGCTCCGCCGCCCGCGCGGGCGTGTAGGCCTCGGCCGGCTCCAGCATCTCGCGCAGCTGGGAGCGCAGCTCCGGCGTGTCCTCGTGACCGTGGTCGTCGATCGCGTGCTTCGTGGCCACGCGGAGGACCTCGTCCTCGTCGCCCATGATCGTCAGCGTGCAGTTGCTGTCGCTCGTGAAGCGGCGGCAGTCGGCCATGACCCTGGACATGCATGCCCCCTTCGTGTCGGTTGGGACGACTGTGCTCCTGCCCGTCGGCGTGGTCAACCCGGTGCTCGGGCAGGCGTGCTCGGCCGTACCCTCGACGAGGCGCGATGCCCGAGGGCGACACGATCCACTACGCCGCGAACCGGATGAGGCCGATCCTGGCCGGCGGCATCCCCGACGAGGTGCTCACCCCGCACCCCCGCTTCGCGCTGGACCGCTGGCCCGAGCGGCTGGCCGGCCGCGCGGTCGAGGCGGTGGACGCCCACGGCAAGCACCTCTTCGTGCGCTTCGAGGGCGACCTCGTCATCCACTCGCACCTGCGGATGACGGGCTCGTGGGGCACGTACGCGCAGGGCCGGCGCTGGAGGCGCTCGCCGCGGCGCGCCTGGCTCGTCCTGCGCGCACGCGGCCACGAGGTCGTGCAGTTCGACGGGCCGCTCCTCGAGCTCCAGACCGCCTCGCGCGCCCGGCTGGACCAGCGCGTCGCGGCGCTGGGCCCCGACATCCTGGCCCCCGACTGGGGCGAGGAGGCCGAGCGGCGCTTCCTGCGGCGCCTGCGCGAGGACGACCCCACGCGGCCGATCGGCGACGCGCTGCTCGACCAGCGGACGATCGCCGGCATCGGCAACCTCTGGAAGGTCGAGGGGTGCTTCGAGGCCGGCGTCGACCCCTGGCGCCCGACGGGCCGCGTCAGCGACGAGGAGGCGCTGCGCATCGTGGCGGGCACGCGGCCGCGGATGCAGCGCTCCGCGCTCGACGGCAACCAGACGCGCTTCAGGACGATCTACGGCCGCCGGGGCCGCCCGTGCCCGCGGTGCGGGACGCCGATCGCCCAGCGCGGGCAGGGCGACGACAACCGCCCGACGTTCTGGTGCCCCGGCTGCCAGCGATGAGGGCCCGCGCCGCGCGAGCCGGCGATGAGGGCCGGCGCCGGACGAGCCGGCGATGCGGGATGCTGGGGCGGTGATGGGCACGGCGGTCAAGCGGATCGGCCACAAGGGCGCGGACCACATCGCTCCGGGGAACACGCTCGAGAGCTTCGACGCGGCGCTCGCCCACGGCGTCGACATGGTCGAGTTCGACGTGCTCCCGGAGCACCCCGACGGCTCCGGGCGCCTCGTGCTGTCCCACGACTTCGCCGCTGCGACGCGCCCCGGCGTGCTCACCCTCGAGGAGGGGCTGGCGCACTTCGCCCAGGACGCGTGGGCGGGGGTCGAGCTCGACGTCGACCTCAAGCTGGCGGGCTACGAGGTCCGTGTGCTCGAGGCGCTGCGCGACCACGGGCTGCTCGATCGCGTCCTCGTCTCCACGATGGAGCGCGCGTCCCTGCGCGTCGTGCGGGCGCACGCCCCGGAGGTGCGCCTGGGCTGGTCGGTGCCGCGCATGCGGCGCAACCCGCTCGGCCACCCGGTCACGCGCCTCCCGGCCCTCGCGCTGCTGCAGGTCGCCCGCCAGGCCCTCCCGCGCCGCGCCGCGCAGGCGCTGCGCAGCGGCGAGGTCGACGCCCTCATGGCGCACTGGGCCTTCGTCACCCCGCGCCTGGTCCGCTCGGTCGCGGACGCCGGCGGTGAGCTCTACGTGTGGACGGTCGACGACGCGGCCCGGATCGCCGCCCTCGAGCGCCTGGGGGTCACGGGGATCATCACGAACGACCCGCGGCTCTTCAGCGCACGATCTCGCACACGCGCCGGGACTCCCTGAGCGAGCGGTCCGCCCGGTCGGCGTGACCGGCGGTGGTCCGCGCGCGCGAGCGCGCGAGCACGCGGCGCCCGCGGCGCCACTGGAAGGTCACGAGGCCGCGCAGGACGATCCGGCGGCCCGCCGCCGGCGCCGGGAAGGTGACCGTGGTGCCGCCGAGGACCGCCCGGCGACCGCTGCCGATGCGCCGCCAGCCGCCGTCGCCGCCGGCGCGCACCCGCCGCCAGACCCGGGCCGTGGCGTCGAAGTACTCCAGGCGCACCCGCGCCCACTGCGCGCCGCGCTCGCGCGGCGGGAGGAAGACGCGGACCCCGACGGCCCCCGGCCTGGCCGGCGGGTCGCAGATGTTGATCGTGGCCCACGGGTGGCGCGCGGTCGCGCCCGGGGCCGGCGACGGCGCCGCGGCGGCGACGGCCGCGAGGACGGCGGCGACGGCTGCGGGCAGGGCCGCCCTCAGCGGACGGTGCACGTCGCGGACGACGCCCCGGCCGGATCGGCGCCCGCCGTGCCCGGGTGGCGCGCGTGCGTCAGCTTGCGGGCCGAGCGCAGCACCGTGCCGTCCGGCGCGCGCCAGCGGAAGAGCACCACGCCGCGCAGGACGAACGCGCGGCCCGGGCGCGGCGGCGTGACCGTGAAGGTCTGGCCCGTCTCGGCCGGGGCGCGCCCCGCGCCGGCGGTGAGCCAGCGGGAGTCGGCGCCGCGGACGGTGACCCAGGCGTGCCCGCGGCGGTACTGCAGGCGCAGGCGCATCTGCAGGGCGACCTTGGCGCCGCCGGCGCCCGGCATCCACCCGCGCACGCCGACGCCGTCCGGGTGCCCGGCCGTGTCGCAGACGTTGACCGTCGCCCAGGGCTGCGGCTTGGCGCGCAGCAGGTCGCCCGGGCGCGCCGACGCGGACGCAACGGGCAGCGCCGCGAGGACGGCGACGACGAGGGTGATGGAGCGCAGGATCCGTCCCACGTCCGGAAGATACCCCGCACCCGCCGGAAGTTCCGGTGCGGCCCGCGATTCCGTCAGCGATCAGTTGGGCAGCCAGGGACGCATGTCGACGAGCACCGGCCGGACCTCCGATCGCGAGGGCCGCTTCCAGCGGGACCCGGAACGCTCCGGGGACCCCGCCGAGGGCGGCCCCGCCACGCCCGCCAAGGTCGGCTTCAAGGGCTGGCTCGCGACCGCCAAGCGCACGGTCAAGGAGTTCAAGGACGACAACCTGACCGACTGGGCCGCCGCGATGACGTACTACGCGCTCCTGTCGCTCGTCCCGGCGCTCATCGCCCTCGTCTCGATCGTCGGCCTGGTGGGCGACCCCAAGTCGGTCACCGACACGCTGACGAAGATCATCGGGCAGATCGGGCCGTCGTCGGCCGTCGACACGTTCAAGACGCCCATCGAGCAGGTCACGTCGAACCGCAGCGGGGCGGGCCTGGCGCTCATCGTCTCGCTCGCCGGTGCGCTCTGGAGCGCCTCCGGCTACATCGGCGCCTTCATGCGCGCCTCCAACGCCATCTACGAGGTCGACGAGGGCCGCCCGTTCTGGAAGCTGCGGCCCGTCCAGCTCCTGGTCACGCTCGTCCTCATCGTCCTGGCCGCGCTCGTCCTGGTATCGCTCGTCGTGACCGGGCCCGTGGCCAAGGGCGTCGGCGACGCCATCGGGCTCGGCTCGACCGCGGTGACGATCTGGAACATCGCCAAGTGGCCCGTCCTGCTCGTCGTCGTCACGGGGATGCTCGCCCTGCTCTACGGGGCCTCCCCGAACGTCAAGCTCCCGAAGAAGTCGTTCATCTCGCCCGGCGCGGTCTTCGCGGTCCTGCTCTGGATCGTCGCCTCGGCGCTGTTCGCGTTCTACGTCGCCAACTTCAGCTCGTACAACAAGACCTACGGCACGATGGCGGGCATCATCGTCGGCCTGCTGTGGCTCTACATCACGAACATCGCGATCCTCCTGGGCGCCGAGATGAACGCCGAGCTCGAGCGGACGCGCGAGCTGCAGGCCGGCAACCGCGCCGCCGAGCGGCAGATCCAGCTGCCGCCGCGGAACGTCCCCAAGGGCGACGACGACCGCGACGGCCGGCGCGACGACACGACCGACTGAGCCGGGCGCGCCGCGCCGCTCTGCGGGAGCGCGGGGCGCATGTGGTATGCAGGGCGACATGGGGCCCCGGTCCGTGCAGGACAGCCTCGAAGCGCTGCGGGCCGTCCCGGTCTTCGAGACGCTCGCGCCCGCCGACCTCGAGCGCGTCGCGCAGGTCGCGGTCCCGCGCCGCTTCGCGGCCCAGCAGGTCATCTTCCGCGAGGGCGACAACAGCGACACCGCCTACGTCGTGCGCTCGGGCCACGCGCGGGCGGTGCGCGAGCACCCCGACGGCCGGGTCATCTCCCTCGCCCACTTCGGGCCGGGCGACATCTTCGGCGAGCTGGCGATGTTCGACGACGAGCGCCGGTCGGCCACGCTCGAGACCCTCGACGAGCTGCACGCCGTCGCCATCCCCGGGGCGGACATGCGGCGCCTGCTGCGCGAGCACCCCGACCTGGCCGTGAAGCTCGTCGTCAGCCTCGGGCGGCGGCTGCGCGAGGCCAACGAGCGCCTGGCCCGGCAGTCCTTCCAGACGGTCCAGAGCCGCGTCGCGATGGTGCTGGCCGACCTCGTCGAGCGGGCCCGCGAGGAGGGCGAGGGCGAGACCGACGTCCTCGTGCGGACGACCCAGGCCGACATCGCGCAGCTGGCCGGGTCCTCGCGCGAGTCCGCCAGCCGCTTCCTGGCCGTGCTCGAGCGCGCGGGCGTCGTCACCCAGGGCCGCGGCCGGCTGACCGTCCACGACCCCGGCGCCCTGGCGCGCTACGTCTACTAGTGCCGGCGGCCGAGCGCGAGGTCTCGGCGGGCGGCGTCGTCGTGCGCGACCGCGAGTGCGTGGTGATCGTGCCGACCCGGCGGGCGGCCGACGGCCGCCGCGTGCTGGCCCTGCCCAAGGGCCACGTGGACCCCGGCGAGACGCCGGACGTCACGGCCCGGCGGGAGGTGCGCGAGGAGGCGGGCGTCGAGTCGACCGTGCGCGAGGAGCTCGGTGACGTCCGCTACGTCTACCAGCGCGAGGGGCGCCGGATCGCCAAGGTGGTGACCTTCTTCCTGCTCGACTACGCCGCCGGCTCGGTCGACGACCACGACCACGAGGTGGAGGAGGCGCGCTGGATGGCACTCGACGAGGCGGTCACGGCGTTGACCTACCGCGGGGAGCGCACCATGGTCGCCCGTGCCCTGCGGCGCCTCGGGTAAGGTCCCGCGCGATGCAGGTCCTGAACTTCTACTCGACGATCTTCGCCGACCAGCTCAAGCGGGGGCGCAAGACCGCGACGATCCGCCTCGGGGACAAGTCCCACAAGTACAGGAAGAACCAGGCGGTGCTGGTCACGATCGGCTACCAGCACTCGCCGCGCGAGAAGATCTTCGAGGCCGTGATCGACCAGGTCGAGGTCAAGCGGGTCAAGGACCTCTCGCCCCGGGACATCGAGCACGACAACCCCGAGTTCCGCCGCCACGACGAGATGATCCACTTCCTGGAGCAGATCTACGGGCGGCCGGTGTCGATGGAGGACGTCGTCACCGTCGTGCGGTTCAGCCAGATCATCGAGAACCCGCCGAACGTCACCGACGCGCGGCTGGGCATCGGCGGCGCGCAGAACTGAGCAGCCGCCGCGCCCCCCGGGCGCGGACGGGGTAGGACGTGGCCCGGTCGCCTCTGGACGCCGACGGCTAGAACACGTCCGCGCACCATGGCTCGCGCGGCGAGCGGAACGCGGCGCTCGCGGCGTCGACCGCCCCCGGGGTGAGCTCCTGCACCCGGCCCGCGTCGGCCAGGGCGCGCAGCGACGGGCCGCCGAGGAAGGCCGCCGCGAGCGTGTCGGTGCCCAGCCGCAGGTCGGGGGCGTCCGTCGTCGGGGCGCACACCGCCCCCGAGGGGCCGCCGGCGAGGCGGTGGCGCCCGGCGTTGGCCGCCAGTCCCGCGTCGTCGACGTCGAGGACGACGTCGAGGTCGGTCGCGTAGCGGCGCGCGGCCAGGGCGCGGTCGACGTCGACGAGCCGCACCCACAGGCCGTCGCCGAGCTGGGCCCGCGCGGCGCGCGGGTCGGCCAGCAGGAGTCCGACGCCCACGTCGGCCGGGCCGTCGGCCCACCGCAGGCGGCGGACGAGGTCCAGCCCGAGGAGCTGCTCCCACACGGCGACGCGCCCGGCCGGCGTCGCGGCGAGGACCTCCCGCACGAGCGCGTCCCCGTCCTGGTCGATCCCGTCGTCGGCCACCCGGACGGCGTAGACCGCGTAGGCCTGCGGCGCCCCCGCGTCGTCGCGGACGACGACCACGCGCAGCGGCTTGGCCCCGTCGCGGTCGCCCTCGGGGTCGTCGAGGACGCGGTCCCAGCGCGGCTCGCCGCGATCCAGGAGCCCCGGCTGCCCGGGGCGGACGGCGTCGTAGACCGCCCGCAGGTCCCCCCGCGCGTCGGCCGGGCGCAGCTGGTCGGCGACGAGGCCGCCGGCGTCGAGCCCGCGGCGCAGCGAGGCCCGCTCCGTGCGGACCTCGAGCTGGGCGACCCGCGTGGCCAGGCCGTAGCCGAACCGCCCGTAGATCCGCGCCTCCGAGGCCCACAGCCCGGCGATCGCCTCGCCGCCCTCGCGCAGCCCCTCGAGCTGCGCCCGCATGAGGCTCGTCAGCAGCCCGCGGCGCCGGTGCGTCGGGCGGACGCCGACCGCGGTGACGCCCGCCATCGGGACGGGGCCGCCGGGCACGGTGAGCTCGAAGCCGAGGCTCGCCGCCGTCGCGACGATCCGGCCGCCGTCGCGGATCGCCCAGGCGCGCTCGGGCTCGTGGACGGCGCGGGCGCGGTCGACCCAGGCTCCCTGGGGGTCGTCGTGGAAGGCCGCGGCGAGGGCGTCCGCGAAGGCGTCGAACTCCTCGGGCGCGACGGGACCGGGCGGCGTGGACGGCACGCCCGGGAGGACTACCAGCTACCGCAGCGGCGGGGCGATCGAGTCGGCCGCCGGCCGAGGGTCGGCGAACGGTGCGGGCGCCACAGGAGCCGGGGCGTCCCGCGCGGGGACCGACGCCCACCACGCCCCGACGGCCACGAGGACCGTCCCGGCGAGCCCGATCCACGCGCCGTGGCGCGGGCCGAGCATCCCGTCCGGGCCGGGCGGGGAGATGATCCGGGCCGTGACGAGCAGCGCGCCGGCGACGCCGAGTGCTCCGCACAGGCGCGCGACCGCCGACGGCGCCAGGCTCGCCCCGGACGCCAGGGCGCCGACCGCGAGCAGGACCGCGACGCGCCCCCAGCGCGAGCACGACGTCGGTCGTCGAGAACGCGCGCCAGCCCGTCAGCTGCACGAGCGAGGCCAGCGCGGAGGCGAAGCCGCGGACGAGCTGGGCGGCGAGCTCGCCGCCCGCGCCCGTCGGGGGTCTGGCGCGCGACGGCGTCGTCGACCGCGCCGCCCAGGTCGAGCCCGTACCAGGGCAGCCACAGCGATCCGGCCGCGAGCAGGGCGCCGAGGGCGCTGAGCAGGTGCCCCGGGCGGAGGGTGGAGGTCATGCGGCCTCATCGGCAGGCGGCGCGCGGGCGCTGCACGGCGGCGCCCAGGGCTCGACGCATGGCCGGCGGCTGGCACTCGACGGCGTCGACTGCCAGCCCGCGTGGCGCGTTCGGCGGCTCGCGGCTACACTCCGCGCACCAGCGTTGGCACTCACCGAGTCCGAGTGCCAAGGCGTTGTCCCGTTCCACCCCGGAACCAACCCCCACGGAGGTAGGATCCATGAAGCTCAAGCCCCTGGGCGATCGGCTGATCGTGCGGGCGATCGAGGAGGAGGAGACGACCGTCAGCGGCATCGTCCTCCCCGACACCGCCAAGGAGAAGCCCCAGAAGGGCAAGGTCATCGCCGTCGGCGACGGCCGGTACGACGAGGATGGCGAGAAGCGCATCCCGCTCGACGTCGCCGAAGGCGACGAGGTGCTGTACAGCAAGTACGGCGGCACCGAGATCAAGGTCGACGGTGAGGATCTGCTCGTGCTTCGCGAGTCGGACGTCCTCGCCAAGGTCGAGTCCTAGGAGAACACGCACACATGGCGCACAAGGAACTGAAGTACAACACCGACGCCCGTCAGGCCCTCGAGGCCGGCGTGGACGCCGTCGCCAACGCCGTCAAGGTGACGCTCGGCCCGCGTGGCCGCTACGTCGTCCTCGACAAGAAGTTCGGCGCTCCGACGATCACGAACGACGGCGTCACCATCGCCCGTGAGATCGAGGTCCAGGATCCGTTCGAGAACCAGGGCGCGCAGCTCGTCCGCGAGGTCGCGACCGCGACGAACGACGTGGCCGGCGACGGCACGACGACCGCCACGGTCCTGGCCCAGGCGATCGTCCGCCAGGGCCTGAAGAACGTCGCTGCAGGGGCCAACCCCCTGTCGCTCAAGCGCGGCATCGAGAAGTCCGTCGACCAGGTCGTCGACAACATCGGCAAGATGGCCAAGGAGGTCTCCGGCAAGGACCAGATCGCCCGCGTGGCGACGATCTCCGCCGGCGACGACGAGATCGGCGACGTGATCGCCGACGCCATCGAGAAGGTCGGCAAGGACGGCGTCGTGAACGTCGAGGAGGGCCAGACGTTCGGCATGGACCTCGAGTTCACCGAGGGCATGCAGTTCGACAAGGGCTACATCTCGCCGTACATGGTCACCGACCAGGACCGGATGGAGGCGACCCTCGAGGACCCCTACCTCCTCATCGCCAACCAGAAGATCGGGTCCGTCCGCGACATCCTGCCGATCCTCGAGCAGGTCATCCAGTCGGGCAAGCCGCTGCTGATCATCGCCGAGGACGTCGAGGGCGAGTCCCTCGCGACGCTCGTCGTGAACAAGCTCCGCGGCACGTTCACGGGCGTCGCCGTCAAGGCGCCCGGCTTCGGCGACCGCCGCAAGCGGATGCTGGAGGACATCGCCATCCTCACGGGCGGCGAGGTCATCACCGAGGAGATGGGCCTCAAGCTCGAGAACACGCAGGTCTCGCAGCTCGGGCGCGCCCGTCGCGTCGTCGTCACGAAGGACACGACGACGATCGTCGACGGCGCCGGTGACGCGGACGCCATCAAGGGCCGCATCAACCAGATCAAGGCCGAGGTCGAGAGCACCGACTCCGACTTCGACCGCGAGAAGCTCCAGGAGCGCCTCGCGAAGCTCTCGGGCGGTGTCGCCGTCGTGAAGGTCGGCGCGGCCACCGAGACCGAGATGAAGGAGAAGAAGCACCGCGTCGAGGACGCCCTCCAGGCGACCCGCGCGGCCCTCGAGGAGGGCATCGTGCCGGGCGGCGGCGTCGCGCTGCTGCAGTCGGCCGGGGCCATCAACCTCGACGCGTTCGAGGACGACGAGAAGACCGGCGCGCGCATCGTCCTGCGTGCCCTGGAGGAGCCGCTGCGGCAGATCGCCGAGAACGCGGGCCTCGAGGGGTCGGTCGTCGTCAACGACGTCCGCAAGGCCAAGAAGGGTCAGGGCCTGAACGCGGCGACCGGCGAGATCGTCGACCTCGTCGCGGCCGGCGTCATCGACCCGGCGATGGTCACGCGCTCGGCGCTGCAGAACGCGGCCTCGATCGCGAAGAACATCCTCACGACCGAGGCCATCGTGGCGGAGATCCCCGAGAAGGAGGGCGCGGCCGCCGGCGGCGGCATGCCCGACATGGGCGGGATGATGTAGCCACGTCCACCGCGCCCGAGCGGCGCAGTGGCAGACGTTCCGAGGGCCCGGCGTTCGCGCCGGGCCCTCGGTCGTCGAGGGCCCGGTCCGTCCGACGTCGCGGGGACTGCCTCCCCGCGGCGTCCCGCTAGGCGGGCTCCCACGAGGCGAGCGCGAGCAGCCGGTCCTCGGGGACCGTGGACGGCGCGCGCAGGACGCACGTCCTCCCGCCCTGGCGCCAGGTCACCACGCGGTCGCCGTCGGCCTCCAGGACGGCGTAGGTCGTGCCGCCCACCCTCCGCTCGCGCGCCGCTCCCGGGACGGCGAGCGGGGCGCCGGCGACGACCGCGTAGCCCACCGTCGTCCCGTCGGGCGCCGCGTAGAAGACGGTGCGCACCCGGCGGCCGCCCACGACGTCGGTCCGCTGACCCCGCGCGGGCCACGCCACCCCGCGCCAGTCGGGGAAGCGCACCGGGTCGACGCGCGCGTCGACGAAGCCGTCGCCCGTCGGCCTCGGCGCCGGGCCGGTCGCCGGGCGCGCCGCGGCCTGGGCGACGGCCAGGACGCCCGGGCCGCCCGGCGCGGTGTCCGAGCCGCCGCCGGTCGCCAGCACCGCCACCAGCACGATGACGGCCAGCGCCGCCGCGGCCAGCCCGAAGATCGCCAGGCGGCGCCGGGGCGGGGCCGTGGTCGTCCGCTGCGCCTCGAGCCGCTCGCGCAGCGCGAGCGGCGCCCGCGTCGCGGCGACGGCGTCGGCGACGAGCAGGCGGCCGCGCGCGGCCAGCGCGTCCTCGTCGGGCAGGGGTTCGAGCTCGGGGTTCATCCCTACCTTCCCCGGACGCCGGCACGGGCCGGATCCATCCGCAGGGCCACCTGCGCGCGCGCGCGATGCAGGCGGCTGGCGATCGTCGCCTCGGGCACGTCCAGCATCCTCCCCGCCTCGCCGTAGGACAACCCCACGAGGTCGACGGCGACGATGGCGTCGCGGAACGCCGGGGCCAGCGCGGCGATGTGGCCGAAGACCTCGCGGGCGCCGGCGGCCTCCTCCGGGCGCAGGCCGGCCCGCTGGTCGGCCGGCTCGACGTCGTCGGGCAGCGCCGTCGTCACGGGCCGGCGCGACGCCGACCGCCGGCCGGAGAGGAAGGTGTGGCGCAGGGCGACGAGCAGGTAGGGCAGCTCGCCGCCTTCGCGCACGCGACGAGGGCGCGCCAGCACGCGGGCGTACGTCTCCTGGACGAGGTCCTCGGCGTCCTCACGCCGGCCGCACAGCGCCCACGCCGCGCGGAACAGGCGGTCGACGTGGTCGCCGAGCGCGGCCGGATCGAGCGGGCGGTCGTCGGGCACCGGTGCCGACAAGCATCCCACCGGTCGCGCGCCCGTGTGGCCGGTTGTCCGTACGCGCTCAGCGATCCGTCGCGGGGAGCGGCGACCGGCCCCTGCGGCGGACCGGTTGAGGTGGTCGACCATGTCGGCGGGCAACTACCATGGACGGCGACATGCCACCCCGGACGTCCGCCCGCCTCTCCCCCGCGGCAGAGGCCTGGTCGCTGATGAGCGAGCTCTTCCAGGCGCACGCGAAGCCCCGGTGGCACGCCGTGTCGGCGGAGCTCGAGCTCTCGCCGCCGCAGACGATGGCCCTCCTGCGGCTGGACCGGGACGAGGGCGTCCCCATGCACCACCTGGCCGACGCGCTGCACTGCGACACCTCGAACGTCACCGGCATCGTCGACCGCCTCGAGGACCGCGGCCTCGTCGAGCGGCGCGTCGACTCGCGCGACCGCCGCGTCAAGCGTCTCGTGCTGACCGACGAGGGGGCCGCCCTGCGCGAGCTGCTGGCCGTGCGGCTGTCCGAGCCGCCCGAGCCGCTGCGTCAGCTGCCCGCCGAGGACCAGCGCGCCCTGCGCGACCTCATGCGGCGCGTGCTACGAGGCTGAGCTGCGCCGCCCTGCGGCGGACCTCGACGGCGAGGCGGCCCGGCCGCGGCGTCCCGACCACGACGTCGTCGAAGGGCGGGGCCCCGGGCGCCGAGCGGTCGATCTCCAGGCGGACGACCTGGCCCGGGTCCTCGAAGGACAGGAACTGGACCCGGCGACCGCGGCGGAAGCGCCCGTGCCGGGCGCGGCCGGCGTCCGTCGCGCCTGCCCGCACGTCGCGGACGGCGGTCCACGGCACGCGGATCCGGCGGTGCAGCGCCCCGAGCCGCAGGAGCCCGGTGAGCTCGATGGTGAGGGCCTCCTCGTCGAAGCGCAGGTGTCGGGGCATGCCCCGATGCTGCCGCCCGACGACCGGGGCGTCGGTGCGGCTAGCCCCCGATCCGGGGGGAAGCCTCCCGGCATGGAGCCGCCGCGCCGTGACGCCGTCGCCGCCGGCCTCGCGGCCGGCCTGGCCGGATCGCTGGCGATGACGGCCTCCACCGCCGTCGAGATGCGCGCGCGGCACCGGCCGGCGAGCACGGCGCCGGTCCGCGCGGCCGAGCGCGCGACCGGGGTGCGCCTGCCCTCCGACCGCGCCCGCCGCGCCCTGTCGTGGGGGGCGCACGTGCCGTTCGGGACCGCCCTGGGCCTCGTCCGGCCGCTGCTCGGCGACCGTCCGGGCGCGGCCCCCACGTTCTTCGCCGTGGCCTGGCTGCCCGACCTCGCCCTCGTGCCGGCCGCCGGCCGCCAGCCGCCGCCCTGGCGCTGGGGCACGACCGAGCTGGCGCTGAGCGCGGCCCACCACGCCGCCTACGCCGTCGCCGGCGAGGCGGCGTGGCGCGCCCGCCGCCGGCTCAGGCCGCGGCGGGCTCGCGCGCGACCTCCGCGCGGGCCCGGGGGGCCGGCCCGACGTACTTGGCGGTGGGGCGGATGAGTCGCGCCTCGCGCTTCTGCTCGAGGATGTGCGCGGACCACCCGGCGACCCGCGCGCAGGTGAACATCGGCGTGAACAGGTCGGAGGGGACCTCGGCCGTGTCCAGCACGACGGCCGACCAGAACTCGACGTTCGTGGCCAGGACGCGGTCGGGCTTGCGGGCGTGCAGCTCGGCCAGCGCCGCCTGCTCGAGCGCCTCGGCGACCTCGAAGCGCCGCGAGCCGACCTCGCGCGCCGTCCGGCGCAGCACGCGCGCCCGCGGGTCCTCGGCGCGGTACACGCGGTGGCCGAAGCCCATGAGACGCTCGCCGCGGTCCAGCAGCGCCTTGACGTAGCGCTCGGCGTCGCCCTGCTGCTCGACGTCGTCGAGCATCTTCAGGACGCGGGAGGGGGCGCCGCCGTGCAGCGGGCCGCTCAGCGCGCCGACCGCGCTCGACAGCGCCGCGGCGACGTCGGCGCCGGTCGAGGCGACGACGCGCGCGGTGAACGTCGAGGCGTTCATCCCGTGCTCGGCCGCGGAGATCCAGTAGGCGTCGATCGCCTTGACGTGGTCGGGGTCCGCCTCGCCGCGCCAGCGCGTCAGGAAGCGCTCGGCGATCGTGCGCGCCTTGTCGACCTCGCTCTGCGGGACCCACGGCTGGCCCAGGCCGCGCGCGGACTGCGCGACGAAGCTCAGCGCCTGCACCGAGGCGCGGGCGAGGTCGTCGCGGGCCTGCTCGTCGGTGATGTCGATGAGCGCCCGGAAGCCGTACTCGGGCGCCAGCATGGCCAGCGCGGACTGGACGTCGACGCGGTGGTCGCCGGAGCGCACGTTGAGCGGATGCGGCTCGGCCGGCGCGAGTCCCGGGTCGAAGGTGCCGTCCACGAGCAGCCCCCACACGTGCTCGTAGGCGACCTGTCCCACGAGGTCCTCGATGTCGACGCCCGCGGTAGCGCAGGGCGCCCCCCGCCTTGTCGGGCTCGGCGATCTCGGTGGCGAAGGCGACGACGCCTTCGAGGCCGGACTGGACGTCGCTCACGGGGTGGGCTCCTGACTGGGTCGGACGATGGCGGGCTGCGGAGCCTGAAAGGTTCGCACGGACGTGGCAGACTCGGCGCGATGCAGGCCTCCCACCGCTGGAGCGAGGACGCCGCGGAGCTCCGCCTCGAGGTGCACGGGCCCAGCGAGCAGGCGATCTTCTGCCAGGCGTTCACCGCGCTGCGCGAGCTGTTCCCGGTCGCCGACGAGGGGGCCGAGACCCCCGTCCAGCGCCGGATCGAGGCCGAGGCGGACGACCACCGCATGCTGCTGGCCGAGTGGCTGGCCGAGCTCATCGTGCTCGTCGAGCACGAGCGCCTCACGCTCGACAGGGTCGACGGCGTCCGCGTGCTCGACGGCCAGCTCGAGGCGACGGTCCACGCGCGGCCGGGCGATCCGCCGCACCGGCTCAAGGGCGTCGCCTACCACGACCTGGAGCTCCACCGCGACCGCGCCGGCTGGCGGGCGCGCGTCGTGCTCGACATCTAGCCCCGGGGGGTCAGGCGGCGCGGCGCGCCCGGTCCGCGGCCGCGTCCCGCAGCCAGCCCCGGACGCGCCGGCGCGCCGCGGGGGCGAGGCGGTGGTGGTCGTCGAGCGCCTCGTGCGCGACGCCGGCCGCCCGCGCGGCCGCCTCGACCGCCGGCAGGTCGAACCCGACGCGCGGGGAGAGGACGAGCACGCGCACGCCCGGCGGCGGTCGCCAGGAGGTCGACGAGGCCCGCCGGCGGTGCCGTGAAGCCGCAGGGCAGGAGCGGCTCGTCGCCCGACGGGGCCACGAGCGCGGCGGCGGTCACGGCGGGGCAGAGCGCCAGCACGTGCGCGGCGACGAGCGCGCCGGTCCCGTAGCCGGCCAGCAGCACGCGCCGGCCGTCGACGCCCGGCAGCGCGCCGGCGGCCTCGACGACGGCCTGGGCGTCGGCGACCATCCGCCCCAGCGGCGACCAGCGGGGGTGGCGGGCGGCGAACCGGGCGCCCTCGGCCAGCCGCGAGCCGGCGCCGAGCGGGTCGTGGCAGGCCACCGCGAAGCCGTCACGGGCGAGGTCGAGGTGCAGCGGCTCGTCGCCGGCGTGGCCGCCGCGGTAGCCGCCCGCCCGGCTCAGGGCCGGCAGCCAGAGCACGAGCGGCGCGGGCCCGGCGGGGCGGGCGGCGGCGCCCGCGCGGCCGGGGCCGGGCAGGTGGACGTCGACCGCGACGCCGTCGGCCGTCGACGTCGCCACCCGCACGACGCCGTCGGCGGCGGGCGCGGGGAGGACGTGCACGGGCGGGTCCGCGTGGGCAGGGCGGGGCGGCCGGCCCGGTCGGGGCCGCGACGGCTCCCCGCCGCGGACGCCGAGCCCGCGGGCGATCGAGCGCCGGGTCCAGGCCGTGCCCCGGGGACGCCACCCGGGCGGCGGGGCGATCCGCGACGCCGGCCACGGACGCCAGCCGCCGCCGTGCAGGAGCGCGGGCGCGGACGGGGCGGCGCCACGGCCGAGCAGGACGTGCTCGCCCCAGTCGAGATGCGCCTGCAGCGTCGCGTCGTCCGCGGCGTGGCCGCCGTCGCGCCAGCGGAGGGTGACCGCGCCGGGCGCGCCCAGGAGCTCCCAGGTGGAGCGGACGGCGGCCACGGTCCGCTCGGCCGCGGCGGTGCTCTCGGCCTCGTCCCGGAGGGCGACCGACAGCAGGAGCGGTCGCGGCGCGATGCAGGCCAGCAGCTCGTGCGCGTCGGTGGGGAGCCGGTCCTCGCGCCCGGCGAAGAAGCGCAGGCGCGGGTGGAACCAGTCGGGGTGGCGGCGGGTGAGCCCCTCGACGCCCTCGCCGGCGTGGCGCTCCGCGCAGAGCCGGGCGGGGATCGCGCCGAGCGCGCCCGAGCTGCTCGAGACGACGGCCGCGAAGCGCTCGTCGTGCGCGGCGGCCACGAGCGCGGCCTTGCCGTCCTCCGCGTGGCCGCCCACGAGGACGCGCGCCGGGTCGACCTCCCGGACGTCGCGCAGCGCGTCGAGCGCACGGCTGAGCGCCCAGGCGCGACGCGCCAGGGCCGACCAGTCCGCCCCCTCGACGACGGCGGCGACGGCGTCCATGTCGTCGTCGCCCTCACAGGCGGAGACGAGGGCGGCGGCCCACCCCCGCGCCTGCGCCGCGCGGCCCCAGCGCTCGTGGCGCGTCTGGGTGAGCAGCACGGGGACCGGCCCCTCGGCCTTCGCCGGGAGCAGGAGGCGGACGTGCAGCACGGGCCCGGTGGGCCCGGCCGGGCGCAGGCGCAGCAGGCGCTCGGTGCCGTGGCCGACCTCCTCGGCGTAGAGCGCAGACGGGGCGGGCGGCATCCCGCCGAGCAGCCAGCGGCGCCAGCGCGTGCGGATGGCCGCGCGCCGCCCGGGCCACCCGGCCGGCGAGGCGAGCCCGGCCGAGGGGCACCAGACGTCCGGCCGCGGGCGGAGGCGGTCGAAGTCCGGGGGCTCCTCGCCCGTGGCCGCCCGCCAGGCGTCGAAGGCCGCGCTGGGCGGCAGCGCGTCCGTGCGGCGCCGGGTGTAGGGCGAGGTGGCGGGCATCCGTGGGTCCGCAGGTGCAACGGGACGGCGCCCTCCCGTCTTGCGCCGGGGCCGTGACGTCGCTCACAGCGGCTAGGCCCGCGCGGGGCTCCCCGTGCGCAGCGCGGCGCCGGGCAGGCGCAGCACGACGAGCGCCCCGGCCAGCGCGATGGGCGCCGCCACGAGGAACACCTGCTGCACTGCGCCGGTCACCGCCGAGGCCAGGGCCGGGTCGACGCGCCCGGAGACCCGGCCGCCGGCCGACGTGCCCGCGTGCGCGGCGAAGACGGCGCCGAGGACGGCGGCGCCCACCGCCCCGCCGAGCGCGCGGAAGAACGTGGCGGCGGCCGTCGCGGTGCCGAGCACCCGCCGGTCGACGGCGTTCTGGACCGCGACCATGAGGACCTGGGAGACCAGCCCGAAGCCCAGGCCGAACACGACCAGGGCCAGGCACGTGGCGGTCCGCGACCGCTCCGGGGCGGTGGCCGCGAGCCCGAGCAGCGCGACGGACATCGCGGCCAGCCCGGCCGGTGGGTAGCCGCGGTAGCGGCCGGTCCGCGCGATCCGGCGCCCGGCGACGTTCGTCGAGGCCGTGATGCCGACCATCATGGGGACCAGCAGCAGCCCGGCCTCGGTCGGGGTCGCGCCGGTGGCCGCCTGGAGGAAGACGGGCACGAACACGACCACCGCGAAGAGCGACGCCGTGGCCAGGAAGAGGCCGGCGGCGGCGACGCCGACGGCCGGCGTGCGCAGCAGCGCCAGCGGGACGACCGGGTCCGCCGCCCGTCGCTCCCGGGCGACGAAGGCCGCGCCGAGCCCGCCCGCGGCCGCGAGGAGGGCCACGACGGTCGCCGAGCCCCACGCGTAGCGGTCGCCGCCCCAGACGCACGCGAGGAGCAGGGCGCACGTCGCGCCCGCCAGCAGCGCCGCGCCGGCGAGGTCGAGGCGGTGGGCGGGCGGCCCCGGCGCCGGCGCCGGCAGCCGGGCGGCCAGCGCCGCGAGCGCGACCAGCCCGACCGGGAGGTTGACGTAGAAGACCCAGCGCCAGGCGACGTGCTCGACGAGCACGCCGCCGATGAGCGGCCCGAGGACGGTGGCCCCCGCGAAGGTCGCCGCGATGTAGCCCTGGTAGCGGCCGCGCTCGCGCGGGGCGACGAGGTCGCCGACGGCGGCCATGGCCAGCGTCATGAGGCCGCCCGCGGCCAGCCCCTGGATCCCGCGCACGACGACGAGCTGGGTGAGGTCCTGGGCGGCTCCGCACAGCGCGGAGGCGGCCACGAAGCCCGCGAGGGCCGCCTGCAGCAGGCGCTTGCGGCCGTGGCGGTCCCCGAGCTTGCCCCAGAGCGGGGTCGACGCCGTCGCCGCGACGACGTAGGCGGTGACGAGCCACGAGACGTCGCTGAGGCGCCCGAGGTCCGTCGCGATCGTGGGCAGGGCCGTGGCCAGGATCGTCTGGTCGAGGACCGCCGGCAGCATCGCCAGGACGAGGGCCGCGAAGGGCAGCCGGACGGAGGGGGCGGGGACGGCGGGGCGGTCGGCGGCGTTCGTCATGATCGACCTCCTCAGGGTCGTCGCCACCGGGTGGCGGCTCCGCGGAGCCGCGCCCAGGACGATGGATCATTTGATATCGAACTGTTAGTGTTCTAGCAATCATGCCCGCCCCGCGTCAACAGCCCATCGGCCTCGCCCTCAGCGCGGCGGCCAAGCGCGTGAGCCGCGCCTTCGACGACGCGCTGGCCGAGGCGGGCGGATCCCGGCCGGTCTGGCTGGTGCTGCTCGCGCTGAAGGCGCAGCGCCCGGCGACCCAGCGCGAGCTCGCGGAGGCGGTCGGGATCGAGGGCGCGACGCTCACCCACCACCTCGACGGGATGGAGCGCGCCGGGCTCGTCCGCCGCGAGCGGCTGCCCGAGAACCGCCGCGTGCAGCGCGTCGAGCTCACCCCGGAGGGCGAGCGCACGTTCCTCGCGCTCCGCGAGGCCGCCGTGGCGCACGACGCCCGGCTGCGCGAGGGCCTCGACGACGACGACCTCGAGCACCTGCGCGCGGTGCTCGCCCGGATGCAGGAGAACGTCGCCGCGCCGGTGCCGGAGCCGGTCCGGCCGCCCGGGACGGCACGGTAGGCTCGCCCCATGTCCGACGCCACCGCCGCCGCCGACCTCATGTTCCGCCCCGTCGGCGAGCTCGCCGGGCTCGTCCGGTCCGGCGAGCTGTCCGCCCGCGAGCTCGTCCAGTCCTCGCTCGACCGCATCGAGGCGCTCGACGGGGAGGTCAACGCGTTCGTCGACGTCTGGGCCGAGGAGGCGCTGGCCGACGCCGACGCGATCGGCCCCGGCGACGAGCGGCCGTTCGCCGGCGTCCCGATCGCGATCAAGAACAACCGCGCCGTCGAGGGCCGGCGGCTGACCTACGGCGCCGACCTCTTCGGCGACTTCCGGGCACCGATGGACCACAACGTCGTCCGCCGCCTGAAGGCGGCCGGCTTCGTCCTCGTGGGCTCGACGACGCTGCCCGAGTTCGGGATCCTCCCGGTGACCGAGACCCGCCGCTTCGGTCCGACGCGCAACCCGTGGGACCCGTCCCGGACGCCGGGCGGCTCCTCCGGCGGCTCGGCCGCGGCGGTCGCCGCCGGCATGGTGCCGATCGCGCACGGCAACGACGGGGGCGGCTCGATCCGGATCCCGGCCGCGTGCTGCGGGCTCGTCGGGCTCAAGCCCCAGCGGGGCCGGATCTCGCTCGGCCCGGAGGCCGGCGGCCTGTTCCTCGTCGTCGACGGCGTCCTGACGCGCACGGTGTCCGAGACCGCGCAGGTCCTCGACGTCCTCGCCGGCTACGAGCTCGGCGACGCGTGGTGGGCCCCGGACCCCGACCAGCCCTTCGCCGACCAGGCGACGGACGACCCCGGCCGGCTGCGCATCGCCATCACGACGAAGTCGCCGCTCGACAGCCCCGTCGACGCGCGCGCCATCCAGGCCACCGAGGACGCCGCCGAGCTGCTGCGCTCGCTCGGGCACGAGGTCGTCGAGGCCGAGGCGCCCTGGGGCGACCCGGCGCTCCTGCAGACGTTCACGGCCTGCTTCGGCCCCGCGGTCTGCACCCAGATCGCCTTCGCCGGGATGCTCGCCGGTCGCGAGCCCGCGGCCGAGGACATGGAGCCGCTGAGCTGGGCGCTCTTCCAGCTCTGCAAGACGATCGACTCGACCTCCGGCCTGCTGGCGGAGCTGCAGATGCAGGCCGTCGGCCGCGCCGTCGTGCAGTGGACCTCGCAGTTCGACGCGGTGCTGACGCCCGCGCTGGCCGAGCCCCCGGTGCCGCTCGGGACGATCGACCCTCAGAGCGCGACGCCGCTCCAGGACTTCGCCCGCTCGGGGCAGTTCACGCCCTACACGGCCATCGGCAACGTCACGGGGTCGCCCGGCATCTCGCTCCCGCTCTACGAGCGCCCGGCCGACGACGCCGCCCCCGGCCTCCCCCTCGGCGTCCAGATCTTCGGCCAGCCGGCCGGCGAGGGCGCGCTGCTGGCGCTCGCGGCCCAGCTCGAGGCGGCCCAGCCCTGGGCCGACCGGCGGCCTCCGGTCTCCTAGCCCAGCGCGAGCACGTCGCCGACGGCGCGCGGCGACACGCCCAGGGCCCGCGCGTCGTCCGTCCCGCGCGGGGACGTCGCGCTGACCTCGAAGAGCTCGGCCTCGTCCCAGGTCAGCGGGGCGCGGCCCGGGAGGAGGACCTCCCCGGCCCGCAGCGCGGCTCGCGCGATCGGGGGCGGGACGTGGACGAGCGGCCGCTCGCGGCCGGCCCCGGCCAGCGCGGCGCGGACGACCTCGTCGCGGGTCAGCCGCTGTGGGCCGCAGAGCTCGACGCGGGCCGGCGCGTCCGCGCCGCGCTCGAGCACGGCCGCGAGCGCGGCCGCGACGTCTCCGGCCCAGATCGGCTGGAACTCGGCGCGGCCGGCGCCGCTGAGCGGGACGGCGGGCAGCAGCGCGAGGCGCCGCACGAGCGCGGTGAAGCGGTCGGAGCGGTCGACGACGAGCGACGGCGCCACCACGGTCGAGGGCACCGGCGCCTCGCGCACCGCGCGCTCGGCCACGGCCTTGGCGCGCAGGAACCGCGCGCGGCTGTGGGACGTCGCCGCGACCGAGGAGAGGAAGACGAAACGCTGCGCCCCGGCGCGGGAGGCCGCCTCGACGAGCCGCCAGGTCGCGATGCCGTCGAGCTCCTCGATCGACGCGCCGGGCTGGTCGCGCAGGGTCTGGGCCAGGTGCACCACGACGCTCACCCCGCGCAGGGCGTTGCGGAACGACGGCGGGTCCGCCAGGTCCCCGAGGGCCAGCTGCACCCGGACGCGGTCCGGCCCCAGGCGACGCGGGTCGCGCACGAGGCAGCGGACCGGCGTGCCCGCCGCCACGAGCCGCTGGAGGAGGGCTCGGCCCACGACCCCGGTGGCGCCGGTCAGCAGGAGCATCGGCGGGGGAGCGTACCGGGGTGCATTGGGTAGGCTCCCATGCCCTCCCCCCGACCGCCCCACAGCGAGGTACCGAACCGCAATGGCCTACGTCATCGCCGAGCCGTGCATCGGCACGAAGGACAACTCGTGCGTCGAGGTGTGCCCGGTCGACTGCATCCACCCGACCCCGGAGGAGCCGGACTACGACAAGGTGGAGCAGCTCTTCATCGACCCCGAGGAGTGCATCGACTGCGACGCCTGCGTCGAGGCCTGCCCGGTCGACGCCTGCTTCGCCGAGGACCAGCTGCCCGACGAGTGGCAGCGCTTCGCCGAGGTCAACGTGCAGTACTTCCAGGGGCGCTGAGCACCGCTCCCGCGTGACGGGGCGGCCCGGGTGGGCTCGCCGCGACGCCCCCTGCCGCCGCATCCGCCGTCCCGCCCGGCCGCCTGGATCGCGCCACGGTCCTGGCCCTCGTCGCGATGGCGCTGGCGGTGGTCATCATCGCCAACGACTTCACGGCGCTCAGCGTCGCGCTCCCCGCGATCGAGCGCGACCTCGACAGCGACCTGTCGACCGTCCAGGGGTCATCAACGGCTACGCGCTGGTGTTCGGCGTCGTCATCGTCACCGGCGGGCGGCTGCGCCGGACATGCTCGGCCGGCGGCGCGTCTTCGTCGCCGGCACGGTCGTGTTCGCCGCCTTCTCGCTCCGCCGGCGTCTCCTCCGCGGTCAGCCCGCCATCGGCAGGCTGATGCCCGCCGGGCGCGGCGGCTCGGGCTCGGAGCCCGCGCCGGCCGGGACGACCTGCAGCATCGGCAGCTCCGCCGGGAACATCGCGATGAGCCCGCGCGCGACCTGGCGCACGGCCTGCGCCGCCGGGTCGTCGGCGTCGGTGAAGACGAGCGGCTCGCCCGCGTCGGCCTGCTCGCGCAGCGGCATCGTGAGGGGGACCTTCCCGAGCAGCGGGACGTCGAGCTCGTCGGCGAGCTCCTGGCCGCCGCCCTCGCCGAAGAGCTGGAAGCGCTCCCCCGACGGCGTGACGAAGCCGGACATGTTCTCGACGACGCCGGCGATCTCGAGGTCGACCTTGTGGGCCATCTCGGCCGAGCGCCGGGCGACCTTCTGGGCGGTCGCCTGCGGCGTCGTGACGAGGAGGAAGCGCGCCTGCGGGAGGAGCTGGGACAGCGTCATGGAGACGTCGCCCGTGCCCGGGGGCAGGTCGACGAGCAGGAAGTCGAGCTCGCCCCAGGCGACGTCCTCGAGGAACTGGGTCAGCGCCTTGTGGAGCATCGGCCCGCGCCAGACGACGGCGGCGTCCTCCTCGACGAAGAACCCGATCGACATGACCTTGACGCCGCCGGTCGCCTCCAGCGGGACGATCTTGCGCTCGGGCGAGACCGGCGGGCGGCCGGAGACGCCGAACATGCGCGGGATCGAGTAGCCCCAGACGTCGGCGTCGAGGACGCCGACCTTCTTGCCGTCCGCGGCGAGCGCGGCGGCGAGGTTGGCGGTGATCGTCGACTTGCCGACGCCGCCCTTGCCCGAGCCGACGCAGACGACGTTGGAGACCTCGGCCAGGGCGCCCTCGGGCAGCCCGCCGCTGCGGCCGAGCTTGCGCTGCAGGCCGGCCTTCTCCTGGTCGTTGAGGACGTCGAAGGAGACGTCGACCCGCGTGACGCCCGCCAGGTCCGACACCGCCTTGACGACCGCGGTCTGGAAGTGGCTGCGGATGGGGCAGCCGGGCGTCGTCAGCGACACCTTGACGGCGACGGCGCCGTCGGGCGCCTGGTCGATCGACCGGACCATGCCGAGCTCCACGATGTCCTGGCGCAGCTCGGGGTCGATGACCGCGCGCAGGGAGTGGAGGATCTCGTCGCGGGAAGGCATGGGCCCATTGTCGCAAACGCAGACCGGCCGGGCGGGTGGCAACCCGTCCGGCCGGTCGTTCCTCTGGGGAGAGGGCGCTGCTGCTGTGCTGCTGCGGTGCTAGACGGCCTTCGCGACGCGCTCGGTGACGCTCGCGGCCAGCTGCGTGCCGGCCAGGACGCCCGTCTGCACGACGTTCTGCGCCTGGGCGACGGCCACGTCGGCGCGCTTCAGCGGCGTGCGGAAGTCACGCTGGACGCCCTTGACCTCGCGCTCGACGCGCGTGCGGCGCTGGCGCAGCTCGCGCTCGACGCGCGTGCGGGCCTTCTTGACGTCCCGCTCGAGGCGGTTGACGGCGCTGCGGCCACGGCGCTCGAGCTTCTGCAGCTCGCGCTCGGCCTTCTTCGGCGTGCTGTAGCGGCCGCGGACCTCGACGATGCCGTCGCGGGCGACCAGGACGGCGCCGACGGAGGTCAGCACGGTGCGCTGGACGGTCTCCTGCGCCTGCGTGGCGACCTTCTCGACCTGCGTGCGGACCTCGGTCACGCCGCGGTCGAGGCGACGCTCGGCGGCCTGCGCCTTGGCCTCGGCCTGACGCTCGGCGCGGCGCTCGGCCGTGCGGGCGTTGGCGGTGGCGGCGTTGCGGGCGCGGGTCGTCGCGGCCTTCTTGCCGGCCGTCGAACGGCGGGTGCCGGCGGCCTTCGCGGTGGCCGACCGGGTGCCGGTCGAGCGGCTGGTGGAGCGGGCGCCCGTCGAGCGGCTCGTCGCCGAGCGGCTGCCGGCCGAGCGCGTCGTGGTGCGCTTGCGGGCGGCCGTCGAACGACGCGCAGGAGCCTTCTTGGCGGCGGGCTTCGCCGCGGTGCTGCTGGTGGTGGTGCTGGTGGTGCCGGTGGTCTCGGCCATGGGATCGGTCCTTCCGGGGAGCGTGTAAGGAACTTACTTCTAAGTCGCTACGAGGTCAGTGTAGCCATCGAACACACGTTTGTAAACCTCGATCGCGACCCTGGTGCGACCGAGGCCTCCGAGCGCGTCCTCCGAGCCCGAGCGGAGCGGCTCCGAGGGACCTGGCGCAGGGCCGCACGGGCGGCCTGGGCGGTGGTCGCCCCTAGCCGGCGGGGCCGAGCAGCGGCACCGCCGTGCGGCGCAGCCACGCGGCGGGATCCTCGAGCTCGGCCAGCGTGGGCAGGCGCTCGGGCCCGGTCCAGGCCCGGTTGAGCGCGGCCATCCCGCCCTGCTCGACGACGGCGTCGACGAACCGGCGGCCGACCTCGTACTGGCGCATCTTCATCTCGAGGCCGAGCAGGCGCTCGATGAGGCGCCACGCCGGCGGGCGCTCCCCGCGCCGGCGGTCGAGCGCCGCGCGCAGCTCCGGCAGCGAGCGCAGCAGCGGCGCGCCGGCCGCGTCCATGACGTGCTCGGCGTGCCCCTCGACGAGCGCCATCGCCGCCTGGACGCGGTCGAGCAGGGCCTTGCGCTCGGCCCCGGCCAGGGCGAGCACGAGCCCGCCGTCGCGCAGCCCCTCCCACCACGTGACGAGGTCGTCGCGCGTGGGGAGCCGCAGGAGCGCGGTGAGGTCGACCTTGACGTCGGCCGACGCGATGAGCTCGCGCAGCAGGCCGCCGAGGTGACCGCGCAGCCACGGCACCGAGCGGAACTGGACGGCATGGGTGACCTCGTGGACGGTGACCCAGGTCAGGAGCTCGCCGAGGTCGACGTCCAGCTCGCGCGCCGCGTCGCGGATGTTCGGCGCGACGAGCAGGAGCCGCGCGGGGGCGTCCTCGTCGAGGAGCGACAGCTCGTACTGGCCCAGGACGCGCCGGCCCATGAGCCCGACGACGCCGCCGACCTCGCCGGCCAGGAGCAGCTCGGCGGCCCCGCGCAGCGCGGGCGACGTCCCGCCGGCCTTGTCCTGGAGCTTCGTGACCAGCGGGTCGAGCGTGGCGCGCATCGTCACGAGGTTCGCGCGCGCCCACGCCGCACGGTCGACGGCCTCCGGCGCCGGGAGGGCCGTCAGCGGCCGCAGGCCGGTCAGGTCGGTGATCGCGTCCTCCGCCGTCCGGCCGAGGGCGACGAGGTCGCCAGGCAGGGTCGTGCCCTCCGCGCTGGACCCGGCCACGGCTCCGGCGACGCGTTCGGCCAGGCGCCAGTCGAGGCTCATGACGCCGGGAGGGCCCGCAGCTCGTCGAGCGCGGCCGCCGTGCGGGCGGCGACCACGGGGGAGTGCGGCTCGAGGTCCAGGGGCGCGGCGAGGTCGTCGTCGAGGGCCGTGAAGGCGACGAGGCCGCCGCTCTCGCGGACGACGAGCTGGGCCGCGGCGGCGTCGACGGCGCGGCACTTCCAGAGCGTCGCCATCCCGTCCACGCGACCGGCGGCGACCTGGCACAGGCTGACCGCGATCGTCCCGAGCGCCCGCACGCGGCCCGTGACCTCGCACAGGGCCTCCGAGGACGCGGCCAGCCACCGCGGGTCGGCGGACTCGACGGCGACGACCTCGAGCTTGCCGCCCCGTCCCCGCCGCTCGGGCGAGGGGTCGAGCGCGACGCCGTCGAGGAAGGCGCCTCCGCCGCGGACGGCGTGCCACTCCTCGGACGGGCCCAGGTCGTAGACGTAGCCGAAGGCGACGTCGGCCATCGTGGGCCCGTCGGACACGGCGATCGAGAGCGCGTGGTGCGGCAGGCCGCGCTTTGCGTTGAGCGAGCCGTCGATCGGGTCGACGACGACGAACGGCGGTCCGCCACCGGCCCCGAGGTCGACGAACCCACGCTCCTCGGCGACGACGGTGAAGTCCGCGCCCTGCACGTGCAGGCGCTCGAGCTCGGCGAAGACGACGTCCTCCGCCTCCGCGTCGATGACGAGCGTCAGGTCGCCCCCGCCGCCACGGTCGCCGGTCTCGACGGAGCGGTCGGCGCTCGTCGGGTGGCGCTCGAGGACGTCGCGCAGCCCGTCGGCGGCCCGCCGGCAGGCGCCGAGCCAGTCGTGCGCCAGCAGGTCGGGGGCGACGGTCATCCGCTCCTATCCTACGAGCGTGCCCGTCCCGCCCGGCGACCTCTCGCCAGAGCAGCGGGCGGTCGTCCAGGGTCCCGCCGAGCCCGTCCTCTTGCTCGGGGCAGCCGGCACCGGGAAGACCGCCGTGCTCGCCGCCCGCCACGCGTGGCTGGCCACCGGCGGCGGCGTCGCCCCGGAGGAGGTCCTGGCGCTCACCGCGACCGCCCCGGCGGCGGATGCGCTGCGCGGCGAGGTCGAGGACGCACTCCACCGCGGGTTCGCGGAGCTGGCCGTCTTCACGGTGCAGGGCTTCTGCGCGCGCCTGCTGCGCGACGAGGCGCTCGAGGCCGGGCTGGACCCCTTCGTCGTGCCGGTCGGGCCCGCCGACCGGCTCGCCCTGCTGCTCGAGCACGTCGACGAGCTGCCGCTGCGCCGCCACGACCTGCGCGGCAACCCGTCGGCGCTGCTGGCGGGCGTCGTCGCCCGGATCGACCGCCTCAAGGACGCGATGGTCACCGCGGGCGAGCACGAGCGGTGGGCCGCCACGCTGCCGGCCGGCGACGAGCGCGCCGAGCGCGAGCGCGAGTTCGCCGCGCTCTACCGGGCCCACGACCGGCTGCTGGCCGCCACCGGCGCGCTGGACACGGGCGACCTCGTGCTGCTGGCCCACCGGCTCCTGGCCGGCAAGCCGCACGTCCGCGCGCGCCTGGGCGCGCGGGTGCGCCACGTGCTCGTCGACGACGCGCAGGACCTCGAGCTCGCCGGGCTGCGCCTCGTCCTCCAGCTCGCCGGCGCGGCCGACGGGCGGCTGACGGCGGCGGGCAACGACGACGCGACGGTGGGGCGCCTGCGCGGCGCCGGGGCGCTCGGGCTGCGCACGCTCGCCGAGGAGGTCCCCGGCCTGCGCGTCGTGCGCGTGACGCGGGCCTTCCGCGGCGCCGCCGCCATCCACGCCGCCGCGGGCGCCGTGGTCGCCCCGGTGGAGGACCGGCTGGCCAAGGAGGTCGACGCGGGCGGCCGGGAGGGCACCGTGCGCTTCTGGCGCTGCGCGAACGAGCGCGCGCAGGCCCAGGCCGTGGCCGGCGAGGTCGAGCGGCTCGTGCGCTCGGGCGTCGCCCCCGGCGACGTCGGGATCGTCGTGCGCTCGGTGAGCCGCGAGGGCCAGGCGCTCGCCGTCGCCCTCGAGGAGCGCGCGGTGCCGTACCGGCTCGTCGGCGCGCGCGCCTTCTTCCAGCGCGCGGAGGTCAAGGACGTCCTGGCCTGGTTGCGGCTGCTCGTCGACCCCTCCGACGCCGGCGCGGTCGTCCGCGCGCTGTCGCGCGCCCCGGTCGAGCTGCGCGCCATCGACCTCGCGCGCTGCGTCCAGATCGCGCGCCGCCGCAAGCTCGACATGGTGACCGCGCTCGTCGCCGCGACGGAGTCGCCCCAGCTCCCGCCGGAGGCGCGCGAGCGCGTGCTCGGCTTCCTGCGGCTGCACCGGTCGGTGGCCGCCGCGCTGGACACGTCGCGGCCCGATCTCTTCGTCCACCGCCTCGTCGACCGCCTCGGGCTGCGCCGGCAGGGGCTCTTCGCCGCGCAGGCCGACGTCGTCGAGCGCCTCCAGGCCCTGGCGCGGCTGGGCGACCTCGCCGCCTCCTACGTCCGCCGCTCGCCGCAGGCGACCGCGCGCGACTTCGCGCGCCACGTCGCCGCGGTGGCCGAGGCGGGGCTGCAGGACGACGAGCCCGAGGCGGAGGACGGGGTCGACGCGGGCGCGGTGGCGGTGCTGCCCATGCACGCCGCCCGCGGGACGGCGTTCCGCCACGTCCTCGTGTGCGGCCTGCACTCCGCGCGAATGCCGGGCGCCCGCCGCCGCGGGTCCGAGCCGATCCCCGACGCGCTGCTGCACGAGCCCCTGCCGCCCGACACGCGCGCGGTGCACGTCGACGAGATGCGGCGGCTGCTGCACCTGGCGATGACGCGCGCCGACGAGGGGCTCGTCCTGGCCTACGCGGCCCACGCGGACACGGGCGCCGTGCAGCCCCCGTCCCCCTTCGCCGAGGAGGCGCGGGCGGCGCTCGGGGCCGAGTGGGACGACCGCGGGGAGGAGCTCTTCGGCCCCGACGAGACCCTCCACGCCGCCTTCGTCGCGCTGCGCGACGACCTCCTGCGCTCGCTGCCGCGGGTGGGCTCGCGCCTCGGCGAGCTGCGGCTCGACACCGACCTCGACGTCGCCCACGGGGTCGTGCGCTACCTCGAGCTCGTGAAGCTCGCGGCGCTCATGAACCGCTCCGAGGGCCAGGGGCTGGCCGATGCGCTGCCCGGGGTCGACGCCGCGATCCTGCACGCGGCGACGTCGCAGCAGCGCGAGATCCTCCAGACCTCGCCCCTCGACGACGTCCTGCTGCGCGCCGAGCAGGACGCCCGCGCCCGTGCGGCGGCGCTCGCCGCCCGCGACGAGCCGTCGCTCGAGCCCTTCCTGCCCCGCCGCGGCGACGGGCTGCTGCTGAGCGCCTCCGACATCGAGACCTACCGGACGTGCCCGCTGAAGTACAAGTTCGCCCGCGTCTTCCGGATCCCGAGCGAGCCGACGCTCAACCAGCGCTTCGGGATCCTCGTCCACCAGGTCCTGGAGCGCTACCACTCCTCCGGCGGCCGGACGCTCGACGAGCTCCTGGGGCTCCTGGAGGCGGGCTGGCGGCGCGGCGGCTTCGGCGGGAGCGAGGAGGAGCGCCAGCTCCACGGCAAGGCCGACGCCTCCCTGCGGCGCTACTTCGAGCGCGACCGCGTCGACGCCGCCGAACCGGTGTGGTTCGAGCGCGGCTTCCAGTTCCGGCTCGGCGACCACACGCTGCGCGGCCGCGTCGACCGGGTCGACCGCCTGCCCGACGGCGGCTACGAGCTCATCGACTACAAGACGGGCCGCCCGAAGAGCGCGGCGCAGCTGCGCGAGGACGTCCAGCTCTCGCTCTACGCGGTCGGCGCCCGCGAGGCGTGGCAGCTCGACGCGTCGCGGCAGTCCTACCTCTACGTCCTCGACGACGAGAAGGTGCCCGTGCCGACCGAGGACATCGACCAGGCCTGGATCGCCGAGACGGTGGCCGAGGTCGCCGACGGCATCCTCGGGCAGGGCTTCGAGCCCACGCCGTCGTACTCGGCCTGCTCCTGGTGCGACTTCCGCATCGCCTGCCCGGCGGCCGAGCGGTAGCCCTCCCCGCACGGGCAGGCCCGCGGCCGGCCCGCGGCCGCCCCGCGCGGCGCCTCAGCGCAGGGCGCTGCCCAGGATCAGGGCGACGGCGAGGAGCAGCACGGCCATCGCCCCGACCGCGAGCCACCGCGTCGCCTCCGGCCCGAGGCCGGGCACGGGCCCGCTCCTCCGGCCCCGCGGCGAGCGCGGCGTCGCCGGGGCGATCGGCTCGGGCTCGAAGAGGTCGTCGTCGTCCTCCGCCGGCTCGCCGCCGTCCTCGGCGTCGGGTGCGGGCGCCGGCCAGGCCCGTCCGCGGGCGGCTGGGGTCACGGGCTCGAACGCCGCCGTCGGCGGGTCGCGCTCCTCCCGGTCCGGCACCTCGCTGCGCGCGCGCTCGAGCTCCCGGCGGGCCTCGTCCAGCTCGACCCTCAGCGCGTCGCGCTCGGCCTCGACCCGGCCGCTGTCGGCCAGGCGCGCGGCCAGCGAGTCCGGTGCCGCGGCGTCGGGGTCGACCCAGGCCCGCTGGGCCTCGGCCAGCTCGGCGGCGAGCTCGTCGCGGTCGGCGGCCGCCTCCCGGGCGGCGCCGAGCTGCGCCGCGAGCGCGTCGACCTGGGTGCGGTGCCGGTCCTCGAGCTCCTCGCGCCGGGCCTCGTAGGCCCGCAGCTCCTCGTCGCGGACGCTGGTCAGGAGCCGCTCGCGCGCCTCCTCGGCCGCCGTCGCCGCCGCCTCGGCCCCGGCCGAGGTCGCCGCGAGCTGCGCGCGCAGCCCCTCCACCTCGGCGGCGTGGCGCTCGGCCTGGGAGGCCACCTCGGCCGCGTGGCGCTCGCGCTCGGACGCGAGCTCCGCGGCGTGCGCCTCGGCCTGCGCCTGCAGCTCGGCCGCGAGCCGTTCGGTCAGCGCCCTCGCCTCCGCGGCGTGCCGCTCGACCGCGGCCGCGTCGCGCTCGGCCTGGGACTGCGCCGCGGCGGTGCGGCGCTCGGCCTCCTCGCCCGCCTCGGCGAGGTCCGCGCGCAGGGCGGCGACCTCGGCCGCCAGCCGGGCGGCCTCGGCGGCCTCCGCCTCGGCCACGTCGAGGCGCCGGCGCAGGACGTTGCCCTGCCGCGCCAGCCGCGCGTGGCGCTCCTCCTCGGGGTCGGGCGGGTCGGGCGCAGGGAGGTCGACGACGACGCCCCGGCCGGAGACGGCGAGCGCCGCGCCCACGACGGCGGGCGCGGCCGCGAAGGTCGCGCGCCAGTGCTCGCCCTCGACCGCCTCCGAGGCCGGCGGCAGGCCGCGTGCGGGCGCGCCCTCGGCGTCGGAGAGCAGGCGCGCCCGGCCCGCCGGGGGCGGGGCCGGGCGCCAGCGTCCCTCGAGCTCGAGCAGCGCGGCGTCCGCGCCCCGGGCGACGACGGCGAAGCGCAGCAGCTCGAAGGCCGGGCCGGTCGTCGGGCCGCGCGCCATCCGCTACGCCTCGTCGTCCTCCCGGACGGGCCGGATGGGCTCGGTGCGCTCGAGCGGGTCGTCGGGCGCCTCGTCGGCCGTCGACCCGCCCGGGCGGCCGGGCGCGGCGCCGGCCGCGCCGGGGGCCCGGCGGTCGACCGCGGCGACCCGCGGGCGCCGGTCGCGCTCGCTGACGTCGATGCTCACGGAGATGTGCGCGCGGTGCAGCAGGGCGCCGAGGGCCATGGCCACCGCGCCTCCCAGCGCGAGCCACGCCCCCGTGGCCCGCGTCGCCCCTGCGGCGACCGGCGGCGGCTCGACGAGCTGGGTCACGACGACGAGCAGGACGCCCGCCGACACGGCCTGGGCCCACCCGGGCGTCCCCGGCTCGCCGGTCGCCAGTCGCAGCACCCCGACGACCACGACGGCGAGCGCCGCGACCGCCAGCAGCAGGTCGGTGAGCTCGAAGGCCTGCCAGGCCGTCCCGCCCGGGTCGAACCAGCGCACGAACAGCGACGCGAGCACGACGAGGGCCCCGATGGCCTGGAGGATCGTCCCGAGGTCGAGCCGATGACGCATGCGGATGCCGTGCCCGGGCCGCAGGGGCGCGAAACGCGCCGGCGGGCGGGGTCAGGCGGCGAGCGCGCGCCGGAGGTCGTCGGCCAGGTCGCGCGGGTCCTCGACGCCGCACGAGAGCCGGACCAGGTCCTCCGGCACGGCCGCGGCCGAGCCCTCCACGGAGCCGTGCGTCATGGCCTGCGGGACCTCGATGAGCGACTCGACGCCGCCGAGCGACTCGGCCAGCGTGAAGAGCTCCGTCCGGGTCACGAGCGCGGTGGCCTCGGGGTGGCGGAAGCTCACCATCCCGCTGAAGCCGGGCCAGCGGACGTCGCTCGCCCGGGGGTCGTCCCGCAGCACCGCGACGCACGCCTCGGCCGAGGCCGCGTGCGCCGCCATGCGGAGGTGCAGCGTCCGCAGCCCGCGGTGCACGAGGAAGCAGTCGAACGGCCCGGGCACCGCGCCGACGGCGTTCTGCACGAAGCGCAGCCGCTCCTCCCAGCCCTCGTCCCGGGTCACGACGACGCCCCCGACCGTGTCGGAGTGGCCGCCGAGGTACTTCGTCGTCGAGTGCACGGCGAAGTCGGCGCCGAGGGCGAGCGGCTGCTGGTTGGCGGGCGTCGCGAAGGTGTTGTCGACGGCGACGAGCGGGTGCGCCGACGCCGCACGGGCGATCGCGGCGACGCCCTCGACGTCGATGACGTCGAGCGTCGGGTTCGTCGGCGTCTCGACCCAGACCAGGCGCGTCTCGGGTCGGATCGCCCGGGCGACGGCGTCGAGGTCGGTCTGGTCGACGAGGTCGTAGGCCAGCCCCCAGCGCGTCAGGACCTTGTCGACGAGCCGGTAGGTCCCGCCGTAGAGGTCGCCCGGCAGGACGACGTGCGCCCCGGCCTCGGCCGCGACGGTGAGCAGCCCGTGCTCGGCCGCCATGCCGCTGGCGAACGTGACCGCGCGGCCGCCCTCGAGCTCCCCGAGCGCGCGCTCGAGCGCCGTTCGCGTCGGGTTGGCCGAGCGCGCGTAGTCGTAGTCCCCGACGTAGTCGCCCGGCGCCGGCTGGGCGTAGGTCGACGTCTGGTGGATCGGCGGGATCACCGAGCGGTACGTCGGGTCGGGCTCGAGGCCCGCGTGCACCGCCCGCGTGCCGAACCGCCGCTCGCCCGCGCTCACCGGGCGAGCGCCTCGAGCAGGTCCGCGCGCGTGACGATCCCGGTCGGTCGCCCGCCGTCGGTGACCAGGAGCGCCTGGCGCTCTCCGGCCAGGAGCTCGACGGCGTCGCGCACGTCGTCGGTCACGCCCACGGCCGGGAACGGCGCCTCCATGACGTCGACGACCTCCGACCCGAGCACGGCCGGGTCCTCGGCGGCGCGGCGCAGCAGCCCGCGCTCCCCGATCGACCCGACGATGGCCTGCGGGTCGTGCGCGCTGACGACCGGGAGCTGGGAGACGCGGTGCTCGTGCAGCAGCGCGACGGCGTCGCGGACGGCGTCGTGGGCGCGGACGCTCACGAGCGGCGGGATCTCGCCCGCGTCCTGCTTGGCCCGCAGGACGTCGCCGACGGTCTGGCCGCCGGCGCGCTCGAGGAAGCCGTGCTGGGTCATCCAGGCGTCGTTGAAGATCTTCGAGAGGTAGGAGCGCCCGCCGTCGGGCAGAACGACCGCGACCATCGCGGCCGGGTCGTCGATCCCGCGGGCGACCTCGAGCGCGGCGTGGACGGCCATGCCGCCCGAGCCGCCGGTGAGGATGCCCTCGACCTCGGCCAGGCGCCGGGTGGCGAGGAAGGCCTCCTTGTCGGTCACCGTCACGTAGCGGTCCACGACCGACGGGTCGAAGGTCGCCGGCCAGAAGTCCTCGCCGACGCCCTCGATGAGGTAGGGCTTGACCTCCGGCGAGGAGTAGATCGAGCCATAGGGGTCGGCGCCGACCACGACGAGGTCCGGGTTGCGCTCCTTCAGGAAGCGCGCGGTCCCGGTGATCGTGCCGCCGGTCCCCACGCCCACGACGAGGTGGGTGATCCGGCCGCCGCTCTGCTCCCACAGCTCCGGTCCGGTGGAGGCGTAGTGGGCCGCGGGGTTGGCCTGGTTGAAGTACTGGTTGGGCTGGAAGGCGCCCGGGATCTCCTCGGCCAGGCGGTCGGCCACGCGGTAGTAGGACTCGGGCGAGTCGGGCGGCACCGCCGTCGGGGCGACGACGACCTCGGCCCCGTAGGCGCGCAGGAGGTCGATCTTCTCGCGGGACATCTTGTCCGGCATGACCGCGATGACGCGGTAGCCCTTCAGGCGGGCGGCGATGGCCAGCCCGGTGCCGGTGTTCCCGGAGGTCGGCTCGACGATCGTCCCGCCGGGGCGGAGCTTGCCGTCGCGCTCGGCCGCCTCGATCAGCGCGACCGCGACGCGGTCCTTGATCGAGCCGCCGGGGTTGAGCATCTCGACCTTGGCGACGACCTCGGGCGTCAGCCCCGCGGCGAGGCGCGAGAGCCGCACCAGCGGCGTGTCGCCGATCGCGTCGAGGATCGAGTCCTTGATGGTGGCGCGGGACGCCGTGACCGGGGACATGGCGCACAGTCAAGCACCTGTGCGCCGCCGGTGCCATCGCGCCGTAGGCTGTTCGGTCAGAGCGCCATGTGACCGCACGACGTGCGGCACCGCGGGTAGGATCTGCCGTCATGACGAACATCTCGCAGCCCGTCCGTCCAGTCGCCCTGGACGACGTCGACCGCCGGCTCGTCGAGGCCCTGGCCGAGGACGCGCGGCTGCCCAACGCGCGCCTGGCCGAGCGCGCGGGCATCGCCCCCTCCACGTGCGTCGCGCGGGTGCGCGCGCTCCGCGCCCGCGGGGTGCTGCGCGGCTTCCACGCCGAGGTCGACCTCGCGCAGCTCGGGCGGCCGCTGCAGGCCATGGTGGCCGTGCGCCTGGCCGTCCACGCGCGCGAGCAGATCGACACCTTCACCCGCCACGTCCGCGGGCTGCCCGGCGTGCTCAGCGTCTTCCACCTCGCGGGGGCGACCGACTACCTCGTGTGGGTCGCCGAGCGCGACGCCCAGGGGCTGCGCGAGTTCGTCGTCGACCACCTGGCGACCGACCCCGCGGTCGCGCACGCCGAGACGTCGCTCATCTACGAGCACCAGCGCGGGCCCGGGCTCTGGGGCGCGGCGAGCCCGGCCTAGGCCCGCCCGAGCGTCGCCTCGACGCCGCGGACGTCGCCGTCCTCGTCGACGAGCGCGCGGACGTCCCCGTAGCCGTGCCGGGCGAGGTCGCCCCGGAGCGCGTCGGCCTGCTCGCCGCCGAGCTCGAGCAGGAGCGCGCCACCGGGCCGCAGGAAGCGCGGCGCCTCGGCCAGCGCGCGGCGCAGGAGCGCCGTGCCGTCGGGCCCGCCGTCGTAGGACCGCGGCGACTCGAACGCCAGCGTGTCGCGCTGCAACAGCCTCAGCTCCGGCGTCGGCACGTAGGGCACGACCCCGGCCACGACGTCGACGCGGCCGCTCCAGGTCGCGCGGCAGCGGGGCGAAGAGGTCGCCGGCGAAGGCCTCCACGCCGTTCGCGAGCGCGCAGGCGACCGCGCGCGCGTCGACGTCGGAGGCGACGACCCGGGCCGCGGGACGGCGCGCGGCGAGCGTCGCCGCGATCGCCCCGGCGCCGGTGCAGAGGTCGATCGCGGCGCCCGCGTGCGGCAGGCGCTCGGATGCGCGGAGCGCGAGCGGCTCGCTCTGCCAGCGCGGGACGTAGACGCCCGGGTCGACCCTGACCTCCAGTCCGCAGAACACCGCGCTGCCCGTGATCCAGGCCAGCGGCTCGCCGGTCAGACGCCGCGAGACGAGCGCCTCGAGGACGCCGGCGTCGCCGGCCGCGCGGGCCAAGAGCTCGGCCGCCTCCTCTTCGGCCGCGACGAACCCGGCGCCCGCCAGGCGCGCCGCGAGGACGTCGAGGTCGGCCGGCGTCGTCAGTCCTCGCCCGGGCCCCGCTGGCGCAGGAAGCGCTGGAACTCGCGGGCCAGGACGTCGCCCGAGGGCAGGTCCTGCGGGCGCAGCTGGGGCTCCTCCTCCTGGGCGGCCGCCTCCAGGCGCTCGACGAAGGCGGCGACGTCCGGGTCGCTCTGGACGGCCAGCGACACCTGCCGCTCGTAGTCGGCGGCGGCCGACTCGAGCTCGCTGGCATCCACGCTGACGCTCACGAGCCGCTCGAGCTTGCGCACGAGCGCGAGCGCGGCCTTGGGGTTCGGCGCGGCGGCGACGTAGTGCGGGACGCTGGCCCACAGCGACGCCGACGGCATGCCCGCGTCCTGGCAGGCCGCGTGGAGGACGCCGACGATGCCCGTCGGGCCCTCGTAGGAGGTCAGCGGGACCCCGAGGCGGTCGGTGAGCGACTCGTCCGTGGCCAGGCCGGTGATCGGCACGGGCCGGGAGTGCGGGACGTCGGCCAGCAGCGCGCCGAGCGTCACGACGAGCTGCGTGCCCAGCGCCTCGGCGAGCTCGACGACCGCGCGCGAGAAGGTCCGCCAGCGCATCGACGGCTCGGGGCCCGAGACGAGGACCAGGTCGCGCGGCGCGCGCGGGGCGCGGGCGGCCCACACCTCGACCTCGGGCCACTCGATCTCGCGGCTGCGGCCGTCGACGAGGTGGACCTTCGGCCGCGTGGCCTGGAAGTCGAAGAACTCCTCAGCGTCGAGGCGGGCGAAGCGGGTCGCCCCCAGCGACGAGCCGAGGAACTGCACCGCGGCCGAGGCCGCGTCGCCGGCGTCGTTCCAGCCGGTGAACGCGCACACCAGAGCCGGTGCGCGAAGGCCGTCGGGACGGCTGTCCCAGATGAGCGGCTGCATCGGGATCACGGTACACAATGCCCTTGTGGCCGCTTCGGGGGTGACCGGCATCGCGACGGTGCGCGCGGGCGACGAGCTCGCCGGCGTGTTCGCCTGCACGCGCAAGGACCGCCTGCTCACGCGGTCCGGGACGCCCTACCTGGCGCTCGAGCTGCGCGACCGGACGGGCACGCTGGCGGCGCGGGTCTTCCGGGACGCCGACGTCCTGGCCGGCCGCTTCGAGCGCGGCGACCTCGTCCGCGTGGCCGGACGGGTGGAGCGCTTCCGCGACGAGCTCCAGGCCGAGCTGCGGGCGATCGCCCGCGCCGACCCCGGCGAGGCCGACCCGGCCGCGTTCCTGCCCGTCGCCTTCCGCGACCTCGACGAGCTCGACGGCTTCCTCGAGCACCTCGCCGGCGAGGTCCGCCACCCGGCCTTCCGGGCGCTCCTGGACGACGTCCTCGGCGACGCCGCCCTGCGCGCCGCGCTGCGCGGCACGCCGTGCACGCGCAGCGGCCACCACGCCTACCTGGGCGGCCTGCTCGAGCACACGGTCGCCGTGGCGACGCTCGCGGTCGAGCTCTGCGCCCAGCACCCGCGCCTCGACCAGGACCTGCTGCTGACCGCCGCGGTCGTCCACGACCTCGGCCACGTCCGCGCCTTCCGGCTCGGGGCCGAGATCACGCTCAGCGAGGAGGGGCGGCTCCTCGGCCACGTCGAGCTGGGCCTGCGGACGCTCGCCGACCGCGCCGCGCGCACCGGCCTCGACGACCCGCGCCACCTGGCGCTGGCCCACTGCGTCCTCGCGCACCACGGCGCCGACGCCGCCCCCGGCCGCCGCTTCGCCTCGGCCGAGGCGGTGGCCCTGCACCGGCTCAACGCCCTCGACGCGTCGGTCAAGGACGCCGTCGAGCACGGGCTCGACCAGTCGCGCGCCGGCCTCGGCTAGCCCTGGGCGGCGGGCGCCGCGACCGCGCCCTCGATCGCGCGCAGGAGCGAGTCGCGCGTGAACGGCTTCTGCACGAAGGCCAGCGCGCCGTCGCGCGCGCCCTCGCGGACGATGACGTCCTCGGTGTGGCCGGACATGTAGACGACGCGCAGGGCCGGGCAGCGCGCCCGGGCGGCGAGCGCGAGCTGCTGCCCGCTCATGCCCGGCATGACGACGTCCGTGACGAGGACGTCGACGTCGGGCCAGTCGGCCAGCGCCTGCTCCCCCCCGGCCGCCTCGAAGACCTCGTAGCCGTGGGCGCGGAGGATCCGCACGGCCTGGCGCCGCACGGGGTCCTGGTCCTCGACGACCATGACCCGCGCGACCTCCGGCGCCCGCTCGCCGGGCACGACCTGCTCCTCGGCGGGCTCGACCTCGCCGCGGGCGCGCGGCAGGACGATCGTCACGGTGGTCCCCTCGCCCGGCACGGAGTCGATCTCGACCGTCCCGCCCGCCTCGGTGATGATCCCGTGGACGGTCGCCAGCCCGAGCCCGGTGCCGTCGCCGGACTCCTTCGTCGTGAAGAACGGCTCGAAGGCGCGCTCGCGCACCTGGGCCGGCATGCCGGTGCCGTCGTCGCTGACGGTCAGGCGCACGCCCGCGTCGGTCCCGGAGACGCCGATGGAGAGGGTGCCGCCGGCGGGCATCGCGTCGCGGGCGTTGACGGCGAGGTTGACGAGGACCTGCTCGAGCTGCGCGCGGTCGGCCAGCACCGGCACGAGGTCCGGCCCGATCGCGATGCGCAGGGCGATGCGCTCGCTCAGCGTGCGGTTCAGCAGGCGCTCGAGGTCGCGCGCGAGGACGCCGACGTCGAGGACCTCCGGCTTGACGACCTCCCGGCGGCTGAACATCAGCAGCTGGCGGGTGAGCGCCGCGGCCCGGTCGGCGGCCCGGCCGATCTCGTCGATGTCGTCGCGGATGCGCGCGTCCGGCGCGAGCTCGCGCTGGGCGAAGCCGACGCAGGTCAGGATCACCGAGAGCAGGTTGTTGAAGTCGTGCGCGACGCCGCCCGCGAGCTGTCCGACCGACTCCAGGCGCTGGGACTGCGCGAGGCGCCGCTCGAGCTCCTCGCGCTCCCGGGTCGAGCGCTCGCGCTCGGTGACGTCGGTCGCGATCGAGCAGACGGCGTAGATCTGGCCCTCGGCGTCGCGCAGCGGGAACTTCAGGAGGAGCAGGTGGTGGCGGTCCTCCTCGCCGCCCGGGCCGACGACCTCGACGAGCGACTCGCGCAGCTCGCCGGTCGCGATGACCTCGCGGTCCATCTCCTCGCGCCCGGGCACCCGCCCCGGCGGCATGACCTCCGCGGTGCGGTGGTGGAGCGCGCGCTCCTTCGGGACCCCGAACAGCTCCTCCCACCGCCGGTTGACGAGCAGGTACCGCTGCTCGAGGTCCTTGATGAAGATGAGCGTCGGCGCGTTGTCGATGATCGCCTGCAGCCGGGCCTGCGTGTCGCGGCGCTCGGCCTCGGCCCGGCGGCGCTCGGTGATGTCGACGAGCTGGCAGAGGAAGTACAGCGGCCGCTCGCCGTCGCCGTGCATGAGCGAGACGTGCATGAGCGTGCTGATGACGTGCCCGTCGGCGTGCATGAGCCGGCGCTCGATCGCGTAGGAGCGGCGCCGGCCGGCCAGCAGCTCCTGCAGCAGCGGCCGGTCGAGGTGCTCGTCGGCGGGGTGGCTGATCTCGGCGAGCTCGAGCGCGCGGATGTCCTGCTCGCTGCGCCCGAGCATCTGCGACAGCGCGCGGTTCAGGCGCAGCCAGCGACCGTCGAGGTCGATGAGGGCCATGCCGATCGGCGCGTCGTCGAAGGCGCGGCGGAAGAGCTGCTCCGCCGCCCGCAGCGCGTCCTCGACCCGCCGGCTCTCCGTGACGTCCTGGGCGGTGCCGCGCACGATCGCCGGGCGGCCCTGGTCGTCGAGCACGACCTCGCCGCGCGCGTGGACCATCCGCGTCTCCTGGTCGGGGCGGACGATCCGGTAGTCCAGCGACCATCCCCGGCGCTCGGCCACCGCCGTCTCGATGACCCTCGCCACGCGGGCGCGGTCGTCCTCGTGGACCTTGTCGAGGTAGCTGCCGTAGGAGCCCGGCAGGCGGTCGGGGCGCACCCCGTAGATGCGGTAGAGCTCGTCGGACCACACGACGTGGTCGGAGGCCAGGTCCCACTCCCAGCTGCCGAGGCGGGCGATCTGCTGGGCCTCCGCGAGCTTGGCCTCGTTCGCCGCGAGCCGGGCCGCCTCGGCGCGCCGGGCCGTGACGTCGAAGACCTGGAGGACGTAGTAGAGCGGGACGTCGCGCGGGTCGCGCACGGGCGTCGCGCTGATGAGCACGACCGCCTCGGACCCGTCGGGCCGGCGCAGCCGCGTCTCGCGCTCGGTGCCGTCCGCGTCGTCGGCGGCCACGCGCTCGGGCGTCCACGGGCCGCCCACGTCGCCCCCGACGACCACGTCCGGGAGGCGCAGGCCGGCCAGCTCGGCCGTCTCGACCCCGAGGATCCGCCCGAGCGCGTGGTTGCCGCGCTCGATCCGGCCCTCGACGTCCACGATCGCCATGCCCAGCGGCGCGCCCGTGAAGGCGTCGATGAGGCGCTCCGCGTCGGCCTCCTGCAGGCCGGTCACGTCGCGCCCCACGGCGTGCAGGAGCCCGCGCTCGCGGTCGAGCACGGTCTGCGTCTCGAGCCAGCGGCGCGCGCCGTCGCGGCGCACGACCCGGAAGCGGAAGCGCTCGCGCGCCCGGCCCTGCGCGAGCTCGGCGAAGCGCACCCGGACCGCGTCGGCGTCCTCGGGGTCCACGACGTCGAACAGCGGGCGCCCCACGACCTCCTCCGCGGAGCGGCCGACGAGCTCGAGCGCCGCCGCGTTGGCCAGCCGCACGATCCCGTCGACGCCGATGACGGCCATCGGGTCGTGCGCGAGGGCGAACAGGCGCGCCTCGGGCGCGTCGGGCGCGCCGTTCGTGGTCGTCGTGTCGGACATGTCGGGCCGGTCGCCGGCGGCGGGCGCCGTCGCACGAGGGTAGAGGCCGGACCAGTCGGCGTGGGAGAGCCGCTGGAGGCACCGTCAGGCGCGACGAACGGCAGGATGGGCGCGCCGGACGGCGGCGCTGGAGGCGCAGGCCATCGTGCGCCGACCCGCCCGGTAGGCTGCGGCGCGCAGTGGCCCCCGACGCACGCTCGCCCGATGCCCCGCCCCCGGTCTCGGTCCACTTCGTGAACAACGTGCTGGCCGCGGCGGCGAGCTACGTCGAGGACGACCCCGACCAGGCCCGCGACGTCCTCGCCGAGCTGAGCGCCTTCTTGTCCTACCGCCTCCGTCCAGAGCCCTCCGACGTGCCGCTCGCCCAGGAGCTCGACCACGTCGGCGTCTACGTCCGCCTCCAGCAGGCGCGCTTCCCCGACCGGATCGACGCCTCGCTGCCCGAGCGCGGCGCGGCCCCCGACGTCCGCGTCGCGCGGGCCGCCGTGCAGGACCCGGTGGCCGACGTCCTCGGGCGGCGGCTGGGCGAGCGGGCCGGGCCGGCGAGCCTCGCCGTCCGCGTCGCCCCGGGTGGCGACGCCCTGGAGGCGCAGGTCACGGCGCCGGACGACCCGGCCGGCGAGCGTGTGGTCATCCCCCTGGGTGCGGAGGTTCGGTCGTGAGCGAGGGCACCACCCTGGCGATCCTGGCGGTCGACGACGAGCCGCGGGCGCTCGCCGACATCAAGCGCCTGCTGGAGAACTCGCCGCGGGTCGCCCGCGTGGCGACGGCGACGAGCGCCAAGGAGGCGCTCGTCCACCTCAGCGGCGGCAAGTACGACGGCCTCTTCCTCGACGTCCACATGCCCGAGATCGAGGGCATGGCCCTCGCCCGGCTGCTGCGGCGCTTCGCCGACCCGCCCGGCGTCGTCTTCCTGACCGGCCACCCCGACGCGGCGGTCGAGGCCTTCGAGGTCCAGGCCCTGGACTTCATCGTCAAGCCGGTGGGCCGCGACCGCCTCGAGGCCGCGCTGGACCGCGTCGAGCAGCACGCCGGCAGCAAGGAGGCGCCGGGCGCGCCCGGCGCGGGCGCCGACGCACCGGCGTCGTCCTCGGGCCCCGACGTCGTGGCGGTCGACAACCCCAAGGGCGGCGGCAAGCGGCTCGTGCGGCTCGAGAGCATCCAGGTCGCGCAGGCCAACGGGGACTACGCGCGCATCCACGCGCCCGAGGGCCGGTTCCTCCTGCGGACGCCGCTCAGCCAGCTCGAGAAGGACTGGGCCGGCTCCGGCTTCGCCCGCGTGCACCGCGCCTACCTCGTCAACCTCGGCCACGCCGTCGAGCTGCGGGCGCTCTCGAACGGCACCGCGGTCCTCGTCATGCGCGACGGCGAGGAGATCCCGGTCGCGCGCCGCAACGTCGCCGCCCTGCGGCGGCGGCTGAACGCCTAGCCGGGGACGTCGGTCCCGGGCACGCGGTCGGGCTCCGCGCGCAGCGCCTCGCGGGCCAGCCGCGCGGCGACGAGCACCAGGAAGGCCGCGAAGGCGAGCTCGACGGCGCGCTCGGGCAGGACGTTCACGAGGGCCACGCCGGCGATCGAGCCCGGGACGGCCAGCACGCCGAGGACCACGCCGTCGCGCAGCCGGAGGTTGCCGTAGCCGCGCCTGCCGCCAGGCCCCGACGAGCGCCACGGGCACGATCGCCAGCAGCGATGTGGCCTCGGCGTCGACCTGCGAGAGGCCGGAGAGCAGCACGAGACCCGGGATGAAGAGCGTCCCGCCCCCCACCCCGAGCAGCCCGGCCACGAGCCCGGCGCCGAAGCCGAGGGCCAGCGCCTCGATCACCGGGTCACGAAGGTCGCGGCGATGACGAGCAGGAAGGCCGAGAAGGCGAGGCTGACCGCCCGGCGCGGCAGACGCTGCTGCAGCGAGGTCCCGGCGAGGACGCCGCCGACGGCCGGGAGGCCGACGAGGAGCCCGTCCCCCGCGTGGACGTTGCCGTAGAGGGCCTGCGCCGTCGCGGCGGCGCCCGCGATGACGACGATGGCGGCCAGGGAGGTGCCCGTGGCCGTCCGCACGTCGAGCCCGAGCCAGAGGACCAGCAGCGGGACGATGACGACGCCGCCGCCCACGCCGAAGAGGCCGCTGAAGACCCCGGCGGCGGTCCCGGTGACGGCGAGCGCCAGGGTCCGGCCGCGCGGCATGGCGGGCATACTAGGGACGTGTCGAACACGGTCCCGCTCGCCGACGCGCTCGCCCCCCTGCGCGCCGACCCGGCCCGCAGCGCCGTCCTGCTCGACGTCGACGGCGTCCTGGCCCCGATCGTGCGGCACGCCGAGGACGCGCACGTGCCCGAGCCGACCCGGACGCTGCTCATCGCCATCGCCCGCCGCTACGGCCTGGTGGCGTGCGTCACGGGCCGCCAGGCCGCCATCGCGCGCCGGATCGTCTCGCTCGGGACCATCACGTACGTCGGCAACCACGGGGCCGAGATCCTGCGCGGCGGCGCGACCGAGGTGGAGCTCGACCCCGAGGTGGCGGCGTGGGCACAGCGCGTCCGGGACTTCGCCGCCCGCGCCCTCGAGGACGCGGCGCTGCGCCGCCTGCGCGTGCGCGGCGAGGACAAGGACGTCATCGCGGCCTTCCACTGGCGCGGTGCGCCCGACGAGGAGGCCGCCGAGCGCGCGGTCCGCACGGTCGCCGAGCGGGCCGAGGCGGAGGGCCTCGTCACCCACTGGGGCCGCAAGGTGCTCGAGGTCCGCCCGCCCGTGCGCCTGGACAAGGGGCGCGGCGTCGAGCACCTGCTCGCCGACGCCGGGCTCGACGCGGGGGTCTACGTCGGGGACGACCGCACCGACCTCGACGCCTTCGCGGCGCTGCGCCGCCTCGTGGCGGAGGGTCGCCTGGGATCGGCGCTGTGCCTCGGCGTGCGCTCCGACGAGACCCCGTCCGAGCTCGAGGCCGAGGCCGACCTGCTCGTCGACGGTCCGCGCGGCGTGCGCCAGGTGCTCCAGGCGCTGGCGGCCTGAGACGTGCGCTTCGTCGACCTGCTCAAGACGGTCGTGCTGCTCAGCGCGGCCTCGGCGACGCTGCTGGGCGTCATCAGCGTCGCCGGCGCGAAGGCCGACGACGACACGACGCTCGTCGCCTTCGCGGCGGCGTGGTGGGCCATCGCCGCCGCGATCGGCGCGCTCGTCGGGCGCCGCGCGCAGGTCACGCCGCCGATCGCCCGGGCGCTCGCGGATGCCAAGTCGACCACGAGCCTGCCCGAGCTGCGCCCCGGGGTCGTGCTCGTCAACCGGCTCTGGCCCCTGCTGCTCTCGACCCTGGCCGCGGCCGTGCTGGGCGTGTGGTTCCCCCAGGTCGCGGCGGTCGCGACCGGCTTCGGGCTCATCTGGTCGCTGGGCTGGCGCCACCAGGACGCGGCGGTGGCGGCGATCGAGGACCGCGACGGCACGACGTTCTACGTCGAGCGAACCTCGCCGATCCGCCCCATCCGGCTCGTCCGGGCGCCCGGCTTCCGCCGCGAGGTGCCCATGCAGGACGCCGCCGCCTGATGGCGGCGGGGCGCGCCGACGTCCTGCTCGTCTCGCTGGGCTCGACCGCCGGGCTGCGCGCCGCCGACGCCGAGCTGGCCGGGGCGCTGCGGCGCGCGGGGGCGACGGTGGCCGTCGTCACGGCCGCGCCCCCGCGCGCCGTGCGGACGCTCGCGCTGACCGACCTGGGCTGGGCGCGCGCCGCCCGGCGGGCGGCCCGGCAGGGGCTGGCCGAGCACCGCCCGCGCGCGGTCCTCTACGCGACGACGACGGCCGCGCTGCTGTGGCCGCGACCGGGTGCCGTCCGCTTCGACGCGCCGGCCGCGGCCAACCGCCCGGGACGCCACGGCGTCTGGCAGCGCCCGCTCGAGCGCCGCCGCCTGGTGCAGGCCCCGCTGCTCGTCCCCCAGGCGGCCGGTGCGCTCGACGAGGCCGGGTGGACGGGCCCGCCGCCGCCCGCGGTCGTCGTGCCCATCCCGGTCGAGCCCAGCGGCCCCCCGCCGGCGTGGCCGGACCGCGACGTCGCGGCGGTCGCCTACGCCGCGAACCCGGCCAAGAAGGGGCTCGACCGCGTCCTGGAGGCGTGGGCGCGGGTCCGCCGCCCCGGCGAGGAGCTCGTCGTGACCGGGACCGACCACGTGCCGCGCGCCGACGGCGTGCGCGCGGCCGGGGTGCTCCCGCCCGCCGAGCACCGCGCGCTCGTGCGCCGCGCGCGGGCCTACGTCACGGCCCCGCGCCGGGAGGACTACGGGCTCGCGCAGCTCGAGGCGCTCGCCGACGGGACGCCGCTGGTGACGACGCCGGCGCCGGGGCCGTACGCCGCCCTGCCGCTCGCGCGGGCCCTCGACCCGCGCCTCGTGGGCGACGACCTCGGCGCCGGCCTGCGGGCCGCGCTCGACGACCCGCTGCCCGGCTACGCCGAGCGGGCGCTGGCCGCCGTCGCCCCGTTCCGCCGCGATGCCGTCGACCGGACGGTCGCCGCCGACCTGCTGCCGGCGCTCGTGGGCTGAGCGCCTGCGCTACCCGACCGGGGAGCGCGCGCGCTTGCGCAGCGGCGCGAACTCCGCCCACGGGAGCGTGTTGGCCACGTCGGCCTTCGTGAGCCACCCGCGGCGCGCCGTCGCCACGCCCCAGCGGGTCATCCCGAGGTTCGCGACGGAGTGCGCGTCGGAGTCGATGAGGATCCGCACGCCCGCCTCCTTGGCCGCCTTGGCGTGGAGGTCGTTGAGGTCGCGGCGGTCGGGGGCCGAGTTGATCTCGAGCATCGTCTGCGTCCGCACGGCGGCGTCGATCACGCGCTCGACGTCGATCTCGTACGGCGGCCGGGTCTCGATCTTGCGCCCGGTGAGGTGCCCGATCGCGTCGACCCACGGGTGCTCCATGGCGATGATCACGCGCTCGGTCATCTTGTCCCGGCCCAGGCCGAACGACGTGTGGACCGAGGCGATGACCCAGTCCAGCTCGGCGAGCAGGTCGTCCTCGTAGTCGAGGCTGCCGTCGGGGAGGATGTTCGCCTCGGTGCCGACGAGGACCTCGATCCCCTCCAGGCGCTCGTTGACCGCGCGCACCGCCTCGATCTGCGCCCGCAGGCCGTCGGCGTCGACGTGGTTGCCGAAGCCGTGGGTGGCCGAGTGGTCGGTGATCGCGAGGTACTCGAGCCCGCGGTCGCGCGCGCCGAGGGCCATCTGCTCGATCGTCGCGCGCCCGTCGGAGGCGACCGTGTGCAGGTGCAGGTCGCCGCGCAGGTCGTCCTGCGCGATGAGCTCCGGGACGTCGGCGGCGCTGCGGAAGGCGAGCTCGCCGCGGTCCTCGCGCAGCTCGGGCGGGATCCAGGGCAGGCCGAGCAGCCCGTAGACCTCCTCCTCCGTCGCACAGCGGTGCGTCGTGCCCGTCGCGTCGTCGAGCACGCCGTACTCGCTGACGTGCAGCCCGCGCCGCACGGCGGTCTCGCGCAGCGCGACGTTGTGCGCCTTGGAGCCGGTGAAGTGCTGGAGCAGGTTGCCGAACTGGTCGGGCTCGACGACGCGCAGGTCGACCGGCATGCCGGTGTGCGTGCGGGCGCGCGCCGCGTTCTGCGGCCCCTCCGTCCCGAAGGCGCAGTCGTCGATCACGTCGAGCTCGGCGAAGGCGCGCAGCAGGGCGGGCGGGTCGCTCGCGGTGGCGATGAGGTCGAGGTCCTTGACGCTGTCGGCCAGCCTGCGCGCCGAGCCGGCCAGCTCCACGCGGTCCGACGCGGGATGGGCGCGCAGCGCCTCGACGATGCCCTCGGCGATCGGCAGGGCCTTGCTCAGCAGGACCCGGGGCCGCGGCCGCTCGGCCACGCCGGCCTCGAAGGCGGCGAGCACCGCCTCTTCGAACTTCGGGCCGAAGCCGCGCACGTCGCGCAGGCGGTGTGCCTCGGCCGCCTCGCGGAGCGCCTCGAGCGAGTCGATGCCGAGCTCGTCGTAGAGGCGGCGGGCGCGCTTGGGCCCGAGACCGGGCAGGCGCGTCAGGTCGATGAGCCCGGGCGGGAACTTCGCGCGCATCTTCTCCACGGCCGGGATCGACCCCGTCGCGAGCAGCGCCTGGAGCTTCTCCTCCAGGGTGCGCCCGATGCCGGGCAGCTCGGTCACCGTCCCGGCGCGCGTCATCGCCGACACGGAGCGGGGCGCCTCGCGCACCGCCTTGGCCGCGTTGCGGTAGGCGAGCACGCGGTGCACCACGGCTCCGTCGAGCTCGTACAGGTCGCCGAGCTCGTCGAGCAGCGCGGCGATGGTGGCGTTCGGCGGATCGGTCACGGGGCGCCTGCCGTACATTACGCGCCGTTGCCTGGCTCCCCCTGGCTCATCCTGCCCACCCTCAACGAGGTGGAGAACCTCGAGGCGGTCGTGGCCCGGGCGCGCTCCGTGCTGGCCGAGGCCGCGCCGGGCGGGTTCCGGATCCTCGTCGTCGACGACGAGTCGCCCGACGGCACCGGGGCGCTGGCGGACCGCCTGGCCGAGGCGCACGACGACGTCGAGGTGCTCCACCGCCGGGGCCGTCCCGGCCTCGGGCCGGCCTACCTGGCCGGCTTCGCCCGCGCGCTGGAGGGCGGCGCCAGCGAGGTCTTCGAGATGGACGCCGACCTCTCGCACGACCCCGCCGACCTCGGCCGCCTGCTCGCCGCGGTGCGCGAGGGCGGCGCCGACCTCGCGCTCGGCTCGCGCTACGTGCCCGGCGGCGCCGTCGCCGACTGGAGCCTGCTGCGCCGGATCGTCAGCCGGGGCGGGTCGCTCTACGCCCGGGCGGTGCTCTCCGTCGACGTCGAGGACCTCACGGGCGGCTTCAAGTGCTTCCGGCGCGAGGTCCTCGAGGCGATCGACCTCTCGACCGTGCGGTCGTTCGGCTACGCGTTCCAGGTCGAGCTGACCTACCGCGCCGTGCAGGCGGGCTTCCGCGTCGTCGAGGTGCCGATCACGTTCCGCAACCGGGTGCGCGGGACCTCGAAGATGTCGCCGCGGATCGCCTGGGAGGCGATCCTGCTGCTCCCGCGTCTGCGTCAGCGCGGCGGTCGCCGGGCGCGCGTGGTGCGCCCGCCGACGGCGCCTCCGCAGGGCGGCGACCGCGGCGAGGCGGGCGAGCCCGCCGAGGCACCCCGCTAGCGCGCGCGGCGGGTCCGCAGGACGAGCCGCGTCGGCAGCACCTGGTGGTGGCCGGCGACGTCGACGGCGCGCAGCTTGAGGACGTGGCGCCCCACCGGCAGGCGGGTCAGGACGATGCGGAACCGCGTCGCCGTCCGCCGCGACGCCCGGGCCCTGCGCGTGTGCTGGCGCGTGCACGTCGCGCGCCGGCCGTGGCGCCGGCACCGGCGGCGCTCGCTCGACGTGACGGTGGCCTCCACGGTCCGCACGCCCCGGCTGACGCCCGGGTCCCGCACCCGCACGTCGACCTGGCAGCGCGCGCGGCGGCAGCGGTGGGCGCTGATCGACGCCGTCGGGGCCAGCCGGTCGACCTGGCGGACGGCGGGCACCCCGGCGGGCGCCGCGGGTGCCGCCGGTGCCGTCGGCGGGATGCCGGGCTGGACCGCCGCGGTGTGCGCCGACGTGGCGTAGCCGGCTCCCCCGGTGCCCGAGGCGGTGACGACGCAGCTGAGGCTCGCGCCCTGGTCGGCGGCGACGACCGTGTAGGTGTCCACGCCCGTCGACAGCGTGTCGGCCGTCGTCGTCGTGCCGACGGTGCGCAGCACCTGGTAGGCGAAGCTCGTCGCCCCGTCCCAGGTCCCGGGCGTGCACCGCAGGACGTCGCCGACGCGGGGCGGGTCGGGGGTGAGGGCCGGCGCGCCGGTGTTGCGCGGCGCCGGAGCCGGAGCGGGCTGGCCGAGGAAGCTCCGGACCTGGGCGGCGGCGACCTTCGTGTAGACGCCGGGCATCCCGGCCTGGCCGCACGGGTCCGGCCCCCAGCTCACGATCCCGGCCAGGGCCCCGGCGGCGGCGAGCGGGCCGCCGCTGTCGCCGCTGCAGCTGTCGACGCCCGAGCCGCCCGCGCAGAGCATGGAGCGCGGGTCGTAGTCGCTGCCGTAGGCGGCGCACGCGACGTCGGGCTGGACCTGCAGCGAGGCGGAGCGCAGGCTGCCGTCGATCGGCTTGGGGGTGGTGTCCGCCTCGTAGCCGGACACCCCGAAGCCCGAGACGGTGGCGGTCGACGGCAGCGCGGCGCCGGCGAGGACGAGGGGCAGGGCCTTCGCCTCGGCCCCGGTGAGCGTGAGCGGGGCGGCGAGGGTCAGCAGCGCGGCGTCGTCGGCGAACTCCGAGCCGGTGGCCGCGGCGCCGCCGTAGGTGCGCAGGAACGAGACCGCGCTCACGCCGACCGCCTGGACGGGGGGCGCGGTGTCGTCGAGGTGCGAGGCCCCGGCCTTGACCGCGATCCACGCCGCCGGGAGCGTCTGGCCGGCGCCGGTCAGGGGCGTGCTGAACACGCAGTGGGCGGCCGTGACGACGTGGGTCGCGTCGCGGATCGTCCCGCCGCACAGCAGCCCGGTCGCCGCCCCCGGCGCGGAGGCCCGCACGGCGACCTGCCACGGCACCTGGTCGATCGTCGTCGTCGTGGGGACGCCGACGACGCGCGGGCCCGTCGTGAGCGCCGTCGCGGGGGCCGCCGCCGCCGCGAGCGCGGCGAGCGCCGCGAGCAGCGCGGCGACGAGGGCGGTGGCGAGGTGGGGGCGCGCGGCGGCGATCGACGTCATGGTCGCGCATCGGCGCCCCGCCGTGGGCGCTCAAGGCGGGCGCCCCGTCCGCCGACAGGACGTCCATGGACCCCAGCCGCCTGGCCCTGGTGCAGGGCATCGACGACACCAGGCGCACGCTGGTCGCCTGGAACGCCGCACCCTGGCCCGTGCTGGGCCGCTGGCTGGCCGGCGCGGCGGTCGTGACCGCGCTCCTGCTCCTCGGGGTCCTCGTCGTCGCGGCGAGCACGACGCCCGACCCCACCCACCTCCTGCTGCCGGGCCTGAACCGCTCGGCGGGCCCGGGCGACGTCGCGCGGGTCGTCGCGCGCAACCTCCTCGTGCTGACCCTCCACGCGATGGCCTGCGTCGCGGGCTTCATCGCCGGCAGCTCGCTGCCGCTGCAGGCCGAGCACCACGCGGGCCTCTGGCGCCGCGTCCACCTGGCCGCCGGTCCGGCTGCCATCGCCTTCGTCGTCGCCGCGACGGGCTTCTCGCTGCTGACCCAGGCCTACGTCCTGGGCGGCGACGCCGCCATCCTCGCGGCCCAGCTGGACGTCTCGACCCCGGTGCTGCTGCTCACGCTCCTGCCCCACGCGGTCCCCGAGCTCCTGGCGCTGTTCCTGCCGCTGGCGGCGTGGATCATCGCGAGCCGGCGCGACGCCTGGGAGGAGCTCCTGGCGGCGACGTTCGCGACGTCCGCGCTGGCGCTGCCGGTCCTCGTGCTCGCGGCGAACCTCGAGGTCTTCGTCTGGCCGCACGCGCTGCGGCTCGCGTCGCCGGTGGTCTGACGCGCCGGGACGCATCGCCGGGCACTACACTTTGTATAGTGCTCAGTCAGGCACGTCCCGCGTCCCCAAGGAGCCCCTGCACCACCATGGCCGGCACCCTGTCCACCGTCACCGACACGAGCTTCCAGGCTGACGTCCTCGAGTCCGAGCAGCCCGTCCTCGTCGACTTCTGGGCCCCCTGGTGCGGGCCGTGCCGGGTCGTCGCACCGGTCCTCGAGGAGATCGCCGGCGAGCGGCCGGACCTCCGGATCGTCAAGCTCAACGTGGACGAGAACCAGGCGACCGCGGCCAAGTACGAGGTCCTCTCGATCCCGACGATGATCCTCTTCAAGAACGGCGAGGTCGCCAAGAAGGTCATCGGCGCGTACCCCAAGAAGCGCCTCGAGGCCGAGCTCGAGCCCGCGCTCGCGTAGCGCCCAACGCGCTCCGTCACAGCTTCGCGCAGCACCAGCACCACCTGACGCCCGCGGCGGCCACGCCCCGCGGGCGTCGTCGTACGGTCGGCGCCTCCTGACCCCACCCCGAGGAGGCACCCCGTGGACCCTGCCCGTCTCCGGTCGATCGTCGAGGCGATCCCGCCCGGCCGCTGGATGAGCTACGCCGACGCCGTCGCGGCAGCCGGCGGCGCCCCTCGCCAGGCGATCGGCGTCAACGCGCGCCTGACCCGGGCCGCCGAGCGCGGGGAGCCCGTCGCCGGAGCCCACCGCGTGCTCAAGGCCGACGGCTCGATCGCCGCGACCGCCCTCGGCGACCCCGACGCCGTGCGCCGGCTCCTCGACGCCGAGGGCCTCGCCTTCGCGGCCGGCCGGGCCGTCCCCGAGGCCCGGGTCCGCCCCGGGCCGCCGGCCGACACGGCCGAGGACGCCGGGCGCGTCGGCGCGGCGCCGGCGACGCGGGGCGGGCCGGGCTAGGCGCGCTCGACGGCGATCCGCAGCTCGCGACCCTCGATCGTCACCGCGTCGCCCTCGCCGGGCGCCAGGTCGGTGTGGATCGCGGTCGCCAGGACCTCGCGGGCCAGCGTGGCCTCGTGCTCGCGTGCGGCGGCCAGCAGCTCGTCGTCGCCGCCGAGCGCGAGGACGATCCGGTCCTCGACGGCCAGGCCCGCCGCCTTGCGCGCGCCCTGGACCGCGTGGACCGCCTCGCGCGCGAGGCCCTCACGGCGCAGCGCCTCGTCGAGCGCGAGCTCGAGCGCGACCGCGTGCGACCCCTCGCGCTCGAGCTGGTAGCCGTCCAGCGGCTGAAGCACCAGCAGCAGGTCCTCCGGGCCGAGCCGGTGCTCGTGGCCCTCGACGGAGACGCCGACGTGCCCGCCGTCGCGCAGCCGCGCGGCCACGTGGGCGGGGTCGAGCGCGGCCACGGCCTGGGCGACCTGCGGCATCGCCTTGCCGAAGCGCGGCCCCAGCGCCCGGTAGTTCGGCTTGACCTCGTAGGTGCCGAGCTCGTCGGCCTGGTCGACGAACCGCAACGTGCGGACGTTGAGCTCGTCGCGGACGACGTCGGCCAGGCGCTCGATCGCGGCCCGCTCGGCGCCCGCCGCGACGACCGCGGCCTCGTGCAGCGGCTGGCGGACCTTGACCTTCGCCTGCCCGCGGGCGGCCAGGCCCAGGCGGACCGTCTCGCGCGCCGTGGCCATGGCGGCCTCGAGCGCGAGGTCGCGCTCGCCGGCCCGCGGCCAGTCCGTGAGGTGCACCGACGGCTCCCCTCCGTCGAGCGTCTCGTAGATCTCGTCAGCCATGAACGGCGTGAACGGCGCCAGGAGCTGCGCCGTGGTCAGGAGGCACTCGCGCAGGGTCGCGAAGGCGACGCCGTCGCCCTCCCAGAACCGCCGCCGGGACCGCCGGACGTACCAGTTCGAGAGGTCGTCGACGAAGGCCGCGATCGCGCGGCCGGCGGTCGTGGCGTCGAAGTCCTCCAGGCGCTCGGTGACCTCGGCCACCGTCGCGCTCAGCCGCGAGCGCACCCAGCGGTCGAGCTCGGTCTCCTCGCCCTCGACCTCGGCCTCGTAGGTGCTCAGGAAGGCGTAGGTGTTCCAGAGCTGACGCAGGAACAGGCGCACGCCCTCGCCGACCGCGTCGGTCGAGAAGCGGTAGCCGTCCCACGGCTGCTTCGAGGTGAAGAAGTACCAGCGGAAGGCGTCGGCGCCGAAGCGGTCCAGGACCTCCCACGGCACGACGATGTTGCCCTTGGACTTCGACATCTTCTGGCCCTCGCCGTCGAGGATCAGGCCGAGGCAGACGACGTGCTCGTAGGGCGCGCGGTCGAACAGCAGGACGGAGATCGCCAGCAGCGAGTAGAACCACCCGCGCGTCTGGTCGAGCGCCTCGCAGATGAAGTCCGCCGGGAAGCGCCGGGCGAAGCGGTCCTCGTGCTCGAAGGGCGCGTGCTCCTGCGCGAAGGGCATGGCGCCGGAGTCGAACCACACGTCGATGACCTCGGGCACGCGCCGCATCCGCCCGTGGCACTGCGGGCACGGGAAGCCGACCTCGTCGACGTACGGCCGGTGCGGGTCCTCCAGCCGGACGCCGCTGAGCTCCTCGAGCTCGTCGAAGGAGCCGACGACGTGCGTGTGCTCGGGGTCGCGCTCGCAGCGCCACACGGGCAGCGGCGTGCCCCAGAAGCGCTCGCGCGACAGCGCCCAGTCGACGTTGTTCTCGAGCCAGTCGCCGAAGCGGCCGTGCTTGATGTGGCCCGGGTGCCAGTCGACGGTCTCGTTCGCGGCCAGCAGGCGGTCGCGCAGCTGCGAGGTCGCGATGTACCACGAGCTCGTCGCGTAGTAGAGGAGCGGGTCCCCCGAGCGCCAGCAGAACGGGTAGCTGTGCTCGAGCTCCTCCGCGCGCAGCAGCAGCCCGCGGCGCTCGAGGTCGGCGATGAGATCCCGGTCGGCGTCCTTGACGAAGCGCCCGGCGTAGGGCCCGATGCGCTCGTCGTAGGTCCCGTCGCCGCGGACCGGGTTGACGACGGCCAGGCCGTAGCGCTGCCCGAGCCGGAAGTCGTCCTCGCCGAAGGCGATCGCGGTGTGGACGAGCCCGGTGCCGTCGTCGGCGGTGACGAAGTCGCCCAGGAGCACGGTGTGCCCGCGCTCGCCGTACTCCGACGCCGGCAGGTAGGGGAACGGCGGCGCGTAGCGGACCCCGTCGAGCGCCGCGCCCGGGAAGCGGTCGAGCACCTCGACGGGCGCGTCCTCGCCGAGGACGGGGCCGACGAGCGCCTCGGCCAGCACGACCGGCGCGCTCAGGCGCGAGGTCTTCGCGCGCACGTAGGTCAGCTCGGGGTCGACCGCGACGGCGGCGTTGGAGACGAGGGTCCACGGCGTCGTGGTCCAGATGAGCAGCTCGTCGCCGGCCTGCAGCGGGCCGCCGTCCTCGGCGACCGGGAAGCGGACGTAGACCGACGGGTCCACGACGTCGCGGTAGCCGAGCGCGACCTCGTGGCTCGACAGCGCGGTCCCGCAGCCGGGGCAGTACGGCACGACCTTGTGGCCCTCGTAGAGCAGGCCCTTGTCGCTGATCTGGCGCAGCGCCCACCACACCGACTCGATGTAGCTCGGGTCGAGCGTGCGGTAGGCGTCGTCGAGGTCCAGCCAGAACCCGATCCGCTCGGTGAGCGCGTTCCACTCCTCGAGGTACGTGAAGACCGACTCGCGGCACTTCGCGTTGAACTCCGCGATGCCGTACGCCTCGATCTCGGACTTCGACGCGATGCCGAGCTCGCGCTCGACCGCGATCTCGACCGGCAGCCCGTGGGTGTCCCAGCCGCCCTTGCGCTCGACGAGGTAGCCCTGCATCGTGCGGAAGCGCGGGTAGATGTCCTTGAAGACGCGCGCGAGCACGTGGTGCGCGCCGGGACGGCCGTTGGCGGTCGGCGGCCCCTCGTAGAAGACCCACGGCGGGGCGCCCGCGCGGCGCCGCAGCGACTCGCGGAAGACGTCGCGTTCGCGCCATCGCTGGAGCACCCGCTCCTCGAGCGCGGGCAGGGACTGCTGGGGGTCGACCCGGGGCCGCGTGGCCTGGCGCTCGTCGTCGGACATCGGTCGCCCGATCGTAGCCGGGCGCCCTACGCGGCCAGCTTGCGGCAGAGCCGCGCCAGCGAGCGCTTCTCGTCCTCGTCGAGGACCGCGAAGGCCTCCTGCACACGGCGGGTGTGGTCGGGGAACAGGCGGTCGACCTCGGCGCGGCCGTCCGCCGTCAGGCGCACCACCGCGCTGCGGCGGTCGTGCGGCAGCCGCCGCCGCGTGACGAGCCCGCGCTGCTCGAGCGTCGTGACGACCTCGGACGCGTTGGCCTTCGAGGTCCGCAGGCGGCTGCGCAGCGCGCGGAGCTCGAGCTCGCCGCCCGCCGTGGACAGCACGACGAGCACCGTGAACCCCGACGCCGACAGCCCCGCCCGGCCGAGCTCCGCGACGAGGCGGCCGCGCACGCTGGTCTCGGCGTGGAGCAGCCACTCGAGCGCGCGGTGCGCCAGCGGATCCCCCGGCACGAGCCCCATGGGCCGATGATGGCCGCCCCGGCGGACGGCTGGGCCCGCGTGCTGGGCCGGGCGGCCGGCGGCGTCCGTCGCGCGGCGCGCCGCGCGCTAGCCGGCGACCGCGCGCAGGTGCGCGGCGGTCTCGGCGGCGCTCGGGGCGGTGGTGCGGCCCGCGGCGCGCTCGGGCGCCGCGCCGGCGCGGCCCTCGAGGTGCGCGACGAGGAGGTCCAGGGCCGCCAGCGGGCGGTCGCCGAGGCGCACGACGGTGCTCGCGCCCGTCTCGGGCAGCGCGGCCCGGAAGTCGAAGACCTCGACGGAGGCGCCCCCGACGCGGCGCGCGGCGAAGACCAGGCGCCCGAGGGCGTCGAGCGGCGCGCCGCGGCCCGTGAGCACGATGGCGCGCGGCGTCACGGCGGTCAGGGCGCGGGCGAGGCGGGAGGCGTCGAGCCCCACGGAGAGGGTCAGCGTGCGCAGGCCGCGCCGGCGCAGCACGAGCTCGAGCGCCTGCGCGTGCAGCGCGTCGACGGCGCAGGCGGCGCTCGCGTCGAAGACCACGACGGCCTCGGGGCGCGTGGCGGGCGGCGCGGCGCGCTGGGCCGCCGCGAGCCAGCCGGTGGCCCAGCGCCAGGCGAAGCCGTACTCGGGCGCGGGGGCCGTGTCGGCGTCCTCGTCGCGCAGGGCCTCGACCGCGGGCAGCAGGACCTCCTCGACCGTGCGCTCGACGGAGCGGACCGCGAGGCTCTCCTCCAGCACGCGGTCGGCCTCGACCTCGTCGAAGCGCCCGAAGGCCGCGCGCAGGCGCGAGGGCGTCGACGGGCCCGTGCCCCGCTGGCGGGCCATGGCCACGGCCGAGGACACGTTCTGGGTCTCCTCGAAGGCGGCGCGGAGCGCCTCGATCTGGCCCAGGTCGAACTGCCGGTGCCCGCCCGCCGTGCGGTCGGGCTCGGGGAAGCCGAACCGTCGCTCCCAGGAGCGCAGGGTGCTCGAGCTGACGCCCAGCATGGCGGCGGCGGCGTTCGTGCGGATGACCCCCATGCCAGAGGTATCGAGCTTTGGTGAGGTTCGGGCAAGTCCGGCAACGCCCCCTGCAGGGCGGGCGCCGGCTTGCAGGCGCAGGACCGCGGTCCGCGGCGGCGAACCGCGCGGGTCACTGTGTGCGGCCGGTGTGTGCTGCGCCGGTGCGTGACGCCGCGGCACGCGGCCCCGGCGGGAGCGCTCGCGGCGCTAGCCGAGGCCGCTGTCGGAGAGCACGACGAGGGCCGCGCGGGGCGGCCCGCAGGACCCGATGCGCGCCCAGAAGCGGATGCCGAACTCGGCCGAGGGCCGGACGACGATGCGCCGCCCCTCGCCCTCGCCGCGCGCGGCCTCCATGAGCAGGTGCACGAGCACCTCGGCGCCGTCGACCTCGCAGTCGGCCGGCAGGAGGACGTCCGTGATGCGGCGGTTGACCGCCTCCGCCTCCTGGACGCCCAGCACGGACTCTGCGCCGTGCGAGACGCCGCAGACCGTGAGCTGGCCGTCGACGAGGAGGAACGGATCCCCGGGCGCGGGGCGCCAGCGCAGGTGCGGCGCCGATGAGCAGGCCGAGGCCGCAGCGGCCGCACACGCGGCTCAGCGGCGTCGTCCCGTCGTCGGCCGCGTGGCTGCCGCAGTGACCGCAGAAGAGGACATCGGGCTCGGGGCGGTCGACGTAGCCCGGGAGGGCGACGAGGTGCGGGCGGGCGCTCACGCTCCGATCCCGTGCCGGCGCTCGGCGCGTCCGAGCAGCTCGGCGAGGTCATCCTCGTCGAGCAGCTGGGTAGGGGGGTGGACGGAGCGGTGCTCCAGCATCGCCAGCAGCTCCTCGTGGGCCTCGGTCGGGGACGACGGGAGCACGCGGGTGGCGGTGCGACCGCCGTCGGCCAGCTCGCCGCGGCGGAAGATGGCGACGGGCAGCGGCCCCGCGGCGGACCGGACGCCGTAGGCCCACCGGGCGACGTCGTCGTCCCCGGCGCTGCCGCCGGCGAGCACGACGGCCGTCGGGCCGAACGCGTGGAGCACGTCACCGAGGCCGGCGATCCCGCCGACCGGGAGGGCGAGGACCCGTGCGCCGCCGCGGCCCGTGAAGAGCTGCAGGGCCCGCAGCGCGATGGCGTCGGGGTCGAGGTCGTCGCGCGTCGCGTCCCCGATGAGCACGCCGGCCGACCGCGAGGGCGGCGGCGCGAGGCGCTGGGCGCGGCTCAGCCAGTCGGTGGCCCAGCGGGCCGCGAAGGCCCAGGGCGCGCTGTCGGCGCCGTGGCGGTCGGCCACGTCGCCCAGCGACGAGAGGAGGACCTCCTCGATGGCGCGCTCCACCGACCGCAGTGCGAGCGCCGCCTCCATGGCGGCGTCGGCGCGCTCGACGTCGAAGGCGGCCAGGGCGCCGCCGAGGACGGTCGTGTCCTCGCTGATGGCCTCGCGGGCGCGGGCGACGGCGGAGGAGATCGAGAGCCCCTGCTGGAGCGCGTCGCGCAGGGCGAAGATGTCCCGGTCCGTGTACAGCCGGTGCTGGCCCGCCGTCCGCTGCGGCTTCGGATACGCGAAGCGCCGCTCCCAGGCACGGAGCGTGTTGGGACTGACGTTCAGCGCGGCCGCCGCCTCGGATGTCTTCAGGGTGCGCACAGGAGCGCGGAAGTTGACCACTCATGGACGCCGACCGGGCGGTCGCTATCCGGCTTTGCACAACTTCTGTTGCAGAGCCTGTGCAAAAGCTCTCGAAAATGGCTACGATGCGATGCGCTTACGGAGTCTCTCCGGCGGCCCTGGTCAACCCATTCCCAAGGACGGCATGCATGTACGTCAGCGGTCGATAGTTCCCTGCGTAGAGCCCACGTTTCCCGACCATCGCCACCCGGAGCACCCCATGTACGTCAGCGGTCGATAGCGCCCCACCGGAGCCCGCAAAGCTCCAGAACCTGCAGAATCCGTCCATCTCCGTCCAGACGACAGGCATGGACGTCAGCGGCGGTAGTCCCACCCATCCCCGTTCCCCAAGCCCCCACGGAGTCCTCCTGATGTACGTCAGCGGTCGATAGCCTCTCTGTCTCGCCCGGCCGAGGCAGTAGCCTCGGCCCCCATGTCCGACGACCGGTCGTCACGACCGCGTCCCATGCTCGCCACGGCGCTCGCGGTGGCGACGCTGCTCGTCGGGCTCTCGGTGGCGATCGCGTCCCCCGGGACGCTGGCCGACTGGCTCTTCGCGATCCTGCTCGCCGGCGCCGTGCTGGCCGAGCTCCTCGCGCCGAAGGTGACCGCGCGCTTCGTCGTCTCGGGCGGCTTCGTCGCGGGCATGCTCGCCGCGGCGTTCCTGGGCCCGGCGGCCGCCTTCATCGTTCCCGCGGCCGGGATGCTCGGCCCGTGGGTCGTCGAGCGCTACCGCTGGCGCGCCCTGCTCATCAACCTGGCCGGGGCCGCGACGCCGACGGCGCTGGCGGCGCTCGTCCTCCAGCAGGCCGACCTCGCCGACCGCGACGTCCTCTTCGTCGTCACGCTGGCCCTGCTGACCGGGGCCACGCTCGCCGCGAACGTCCTCTTCACGCCCACCCTCTTCGGGATCCTCGACGGCCGGCGCGAGGGCGGGGCGCTGCGCACGCTCCTCGGGCCTGGCCCCGACCTGGGCCATCAACGCGGCGCTCATCGCCACGATCGCCGAGCTCTACGCGCAGGGCGGCTTCCTGGTCCTGCTGTTCGCGGTCCTGAACGTCGTCGCCTTCACGTACATGGCGCGCCTCGTCATCACCGCGCAGGAGCGCACGCGCGAGTACGCCTCGCTGTCGTGGGGCGTCCTGAGCAGCCTGGTCCGCACGCTCGACGAGCGCGACAGCCGCGCGGCGCGCCACTGCGCCGCGGTCGCGGCGTTCTCCCGCGACATCGCCGCCCAGGCCGGGATGTCCAAGCGCGACCAGGAGCTCGCCCACACGGCGGGGCTCCTGCACGACATCGGCAAGTTCGCGCTCTCGGACCGGGTCATGGAGCGCGGCGGGCGCCTGGAGGACGCCGACTGGCGCGGCATCCGCCGCCACCCCGAGATCGGCGCCTCCCTGCTGTCCGACATCGGCGTCTACGGACCGGTGGCCGAGATCGTGCTGGCCCACCACGAGCGCCCCGACGGCCGCGGGTACCCCAACGGCGTCACCGACGAGGCGATCCCGCCGATCGCCAAGATCGTCGCCGTCGCCGAGGTCTACGACACGCTGACCGCGCCCGACACCTACCGGACGCCGATGACCTCCTTCGAGGCGCTGCGCGAGCTGCGGCGGGTCGCCGGCACCCAGCTCGACGGCACGTACGTCGAGGCGCTCGCGACGCTGCTCTCGGGTCGCGGCACGGAGTACCGCCACGCCGACGAGGCCGACTTCGACCGCGAGCTCGACATGGAGCGCCGGATGCGCGAGGCGGTCGCGCCGGTCCAGTAGGGCGCGCGGGACCGGCGGCGAGCGCGGGACGGGAGGCGAGCGCGGGCCCGCAGGCGGGAGGGCCGGGCGCTACGGCCGCGGCTGCAGCGACGCGAGGAAGGCGTCGAGCTGCTCGCGTGTGTAGCGCCGCTGGCCGCCGGGCGTCCGGCGGCTGGGCAGGTACCCGGCGTCCGACCAGCGCCGGACGGTGGAGATCGAGACCCCGAGGTGCTGCGCCGCCTGCGCGACGGTCAGCCCCAGGGGCGCGGGCGGCAGGGTCGCCTTGTCGGCCATGGTGCCGCAGCCAACGGCACGGCCCCGCTCCCGGGTGAGCGCCATGACGGCTTTGCGCAGGTTTCGGTGGGGAAGGGGTGGGGCTCCTCCTCCTCCGGGCTTCAGGCCGAGGCCCCGACGAGCGCCCAGCGGCGACCGGCGAATCGCACGCCCGTCGTCAGCAGGCGCGCGCCCATGAGGACCAGGAGCGCCGCCCAGACGCCCGGCAGGCCGCCCGCGGTCAGCACGACCGGCACGAAGACCGCCGCCGAGACCGCCATCGCGGCGGCGAGGTAGCGGGTGTCGGAGGCGCCGATGAGGATCCCGTCGAGGGCGAAGACGACCGCCGCGGCCGGCCAGAGGACGACGAACTCCGGCCACATCGCGCGAGCGCGCTCGAGGACGTCGGGGTCCGAGGTGAACGCGCGCGGCACGACGTCGTGGAGCGCCGCGAGGACGAGGGCGATCGCCAGCCCCAGGGCCAGGGACCAGGCGATGATGCGCCGCCCGTCGGCGCGCGCGCCCGTGGCGTCGCCCGCCCCGAGCGCCCGGCCGACGAGGACCTGGCCGGCGATGGCGAGCGCGTCCAGGACGAGCGCGAGGAACGTGAAGATGCCGAAGGCCACCTGGTGGGCGGCCAGGGACGGCGCGCCGGCGCGCGCCGCGACCGCGCCGGCCAGGAGGAAGCAGGCCAGCAGCGACGCGGAGCGCACGAAGATCTGCGCGCCGATCGTCGCCAGCGACCGGATCGCCGGCCACGACGGGCGCAGGCGCTCGCCCGCGCCCGCGGAGCAGCAGCACCGCGAACGCCGCGCCCATGCCGAGCTGGGCGAGGACGGTGCCGGCCGCCGATCCGTCGAGGCCCAGGTCGAGCCCGTAGACGAGCACGAGCTCGAGCACGACGTTCGCGGCGTTGCCGGCCACCACGACGACGAGCGGCGTCCGCAGGTCGCCCATGCCGCGCAGCCAGCCCTGGCCGGCGAGCGCGAGCAGCGCACACGGGACGCCGATGACCGCGATCCGCAGGTAGCGCGCGGCGAGCCGGGCGACCTCGCCGTCCCCGCCCAGCGCGCGCAGCGCCGGGTCCGCCACGGCGGCCAGCACCGCGGCCACCGTCACGCCGAGCCCCAGCGCGAGCCAGACCGCCTGCGGCCCGAGCGCCGTCGCGGCGCGGTCCTCGCCGGCCCCGTGCAGCCGCGCCACCCGGGCGGTCGTCCCGTAGGTCAGGAAGATGCAGAGCCCGACGACGGTGCTCAGCGTCGTCGCGGCGAGCGCGAGCGCGGCGAGCTGCGTCGTGCCCAGGTGGCCGACGACCGCGGTGTCGACCAGGAGGTAGAGCGGCTCGGCCGCGAGCGCGCCCAACGCGGGCACGGCCAGGGCCAGGATCTCGCGGTCGCGGCGCGTGGGACGCACGCCGCGCCACTCTACGATCCGGCCATGGTGTCGCCGCCCGTCGCCGCCCCGCGCCCGGGATGAGGCTGCGCCTGTACCACGCGCCCGACGGCGCCCGGGTCGCCTACCGGGAGGCGGGCACCGGCCCGGGCCTCGTCCTCCTGCACTCGGCGCTCTTCACGCACCGTGAGCTCGAGCCCGTCGTGGAGCACCTCGTCCACCGCTTCCGCGTCGTCCTCCCCGACCTGCCGCTGCACGGCGACTCGGAGGACCGCCCGCGCCACCCCTACACGCTGGACTGGCTCGCCGACGTCCTCGCCGGCTTCTGCACCGAGGTCGCCGGGCCGCGCCCGCTCGTCGGCGGGCACGGCCTGGGCGCGGAGGTCCTCCTGCGCGCCGTCGAGACCGGGCGGCTGGAGCCCGCGCGGATGGTGCTGCTGCCCAACCGGCTGCACCGCCCCGACGAGCGCAGCCTCGTGACGACGACCTGGCGCAGCGCCGCGCGCGCGGGAGCGCTCCCCGGCCTGGACCGGCTCGTCCCCAAGGCGGCGCGCGTGGCCTTCCGCCCCGCCGTCGGCGAGCACCTCAGCGCGCGCTCGGACCCGGCCGCGCGCGACCTCGTGCGCCACGCGGTCGCCGACGTGGGCGGCAACCCCAACCTCGGGCGCTCGTGGGCCCGCTTCGCCCGCCGCTGGCCGCGGGGCCCGCGGCGCGAGCTGCTCGACGCCTACCCGGCGATGCGCTTCCCGGTCCTGCTGCTCTGGGCCGACGCCGACCGCCTGCACCCGCTGCAAGGGGCGGAGGAGGCGCTCGACCTCCTCCCCGACGGCCAGCTGCGCGTCCTGACGCGCACCGGCTTCCTCATCGCCTACGACGACGCCGTGGGGGTGGGACGCGAGCTCGTGGCCTTCTGCGGCTGATCCCTCGTAGGGTCCAGGCATGGCCAAGAAGCTCTACGGCGGCGAGACCGAGAAGGCCGTCAACAACTTCCCCATCTCCGGCGAGACGGTCCCGCCGGAGGTCATCCACTGGCTCGGGCGCATCAAGGGCGCCGCCGCGCGCGTCAACGGCGAGCTCGGCAAGCTCAGCGAGGGCGAGGCGAAGGCGATCGCCGCGGCCGCGGCCGAGGTGGCGGCGGGCCGTCACGACGACCAGTTCCCGATCGACGTCTTCCAGACCGGGTCCGGCACGTCGACGAACACGAACGTCAACGAGGTGCTCGCGAACCTCTCCGGGGCCCACGCCAACGACCACGTGAACATGGGGCAGTCCTCGAACGACGTGTTCCCGAGCGCCGTGCACCTGGCCGCGCTCGACCAGGCCACGACGAGGCTGCTGCCCGCGCTCAAGCAGCTCGAGAAGTCCTTCGCGCGCCAGGCGCGCCGGCTCGACCGGTACGTCAAGTCCGGCCGCACGCACCTCATGGACGCGGTTCCCGTCACCCTCGGCCAGGAGTTCGCCGGCTACGCCGCGCAGATGCGCCTGGCGCAGGAGCGCGTCGAGGCGGCGCTCGTGCACGTCGGCCAGATCCCGCTCGGCGGCACCGCGACCGGCACCGGGCTGAACACGCACCCGAAGTTCGCCGAGCGCGTCCGGCGCCTGCTCGCGCGCGAGTCGAAGCTGCGCGGGATCGCGCCGCCCGCCGACCCCTTCGAGGCGCAGGCCAACCGCGACGCGCTCGTGGAGCTCTCCGGGGCGCTGAAGGTCGTCGCGGTCTCGCTGACGAAGATCGCGCAGGACCTGGCGCTCATGGGCTCGGGGCCCCGGGCCGGCATCGCCGAGCTCTACCTCCCCGAGCTCCAGAAGGGCTCGTCGATCATGCCGGGCAAGGTCAACCCGGTCCTCCCCGAGGTCGTCCTGCAGGTGGCCGCACAGGTCATCGGCAACGACACGGCGATCACGATCGGCGGGATGCAGGGCCAGTTCGAGCTCAACGTCCGCATCCCCCTCATCGCCCGCAACCTGCTGCAGTCGATCGCGCTGCTGTCGGCGACCGCGGTGGCGTTCGCCGAGAAGTGCGTCGACGGCATCGAGCCCAACCGCGCCGGGCTGGAGCGCTCGGCCGGAGCGACCCTCGCCGTGGCCACCGCGCTCAACGAGCACATCGGCTACGACAAGGGGACGACGATCGTCAAGAAGGCCTCGGAGTCGGGGCGGCCACTGCGCGACGTCGCGCTCGAGGAGGGCGTCGACGCCGAGCTCTACGACGAGGTCATCGACCTGCGCCGCATCGCCCAGGGCAACGCCGCCAACGGCGCGGCCCGCACGGCGACGCGCGCCCGGGGCCGCCGCTAGGGACCCGGGAGGGGCGCGCCGCGCGCGCCCCTCCCGTCCGGGCGTCCTACGGGTTGGCCCAGCTGCCCCCGTAGATGTCCGAGTTGCCGAACGCGGCCGGGCAGACCGACTGGACGTCGGGCGGCTGCGGCGCGCTCGGGTCCTCGGCCTCCGCCTCGCCGGCGGACTCGCCTCGCGGCTCCTCCGGCTCGGCGGTCTGCTGACCGGTGGCCACCGCCTCGTCGTGCAGGGCCTGGCGGTAGCGGTCGACGGCGTCACAGTCCGCCCCTCGGCGCAGGTCGTTCCAGACGCCGGTGCCGTACGTCCGGGTCGCCGCGGCGTAGACGTAGTCGCCGAGGAACTCCGCGGCGAGGTCGTTCTGCGACGAGCCGCGCGCATCGCCCGGGGCGCCGCGGTGGACCGTGCTGAACGCCCCCACGCCGGCCGCGGTCGCGTCCGCGTGGCGCACGACGCCGATGAGCTGCCGGTCGTTGCCGGGGCCGATCGCGCTGGTCCGGAACAGCGTGGTGAACGCGTTGTAGACGAGCCACACCTCGCGTCCGTCGGGGGAGATCGCCGGCGCGGAGTAGTACCCGCGGTCGGTGCCCTGCTGGACCGCGACCGGCGCCGTCCACGACGTGCCGCCCTGGCCCGAGGTCGAGAACAGGACCTGCTCGTGGTTGAGCCCGGCCCGGCCGTCGACCCAGCTCATCACGAGCCGGTTCGTCGCGTCGGTCCCGCTCGGGGCGCCGTTGGCGATGTCGACCGACGGCGCGGGCGACAGGTCGCTGCGCGCCCCGCCGACCCCGTCCTCGACGCAGCGCCCGATGGACGGCTCGACGTAGTTGCACGTGTCGGAGGCCGTGAAGACGTTCACCGGACGGCTGAAGTGCGCGCCGCCGTCGTCGGAGGTGATCATCTGGATCCGGCCCGGCGCGGCGGTCGTCGCGCTGAAGCCGAACTGGAAGACGAAGACGTAGACCTTCCCGGTCGAGTCCGTGCGCACCGTGCAGCCCGAGCGGCCGAAGCCGTTGCGGCTGCTCGTGTTGTTCGTCGCCGGCGTCACCTGCTTCTGGGCCCACGTCGTCCCGCCGTCGCGCGAGGTCAGGACCTCGAGCGGCTGGTTCGTGAAGCCCTTCCCGTTCCCGCGGAAGCTGGCGTAGCACACGTAGACGTGGCCGAAGAACCGGCTCGACGCCGCGTTGTCGGCCCAGATCTGCTCCTTGTCGGAGAACTGCGCCCCGCTCTGCCGGCTGGCGATGGACGGGGCGCTCCACGTCGCCCCGACGTCGTCGGTGTGGGACACGGCGATGGCCTCGGAGCCCTTGAAGGGCGAGGCGCCCGGCACGGCCGACGCGAGGTTGGCGTAGTACAGGCGCGAGCCGTTGGCCCACGAGAAGGCGCCGTTCGCGCCCGGCTTCGGCCCGAAGGCCAGCGCCGGGTCGCCGTCGGAGACCAGCCCGGCGGTGTCGTAGTTCGGGAGGGTGCCGATCGGGCCGCGGGTGGGCGTGCACTCCGGGTCGCCGTCCCCGACCGCGCCCAGGCAGCCGCGGGCGGTCAGGCCGGTGTAGGTCGGCTGGGTCCAGCTCGACCCGGACGTGCGCGAGAGGTAGATGCCCGACACGCCGACGCCGGGCGTGAAGGGGCAGTCGTCGTCGGGCCCGGCGTTGCAGGCCTCCATGTCGATCTCGTCGTTGGATCCGGCGGCGACGACGTTCGGGTGGTTGGCGTCGATCGCGACGGCCGGCTCGTTCTGCTTGTTCTGCGAGAACGGGCCGATCGGGCTGCCGACGCTGACCAGGGTGTCCTGGGCGCCGGCGGCGGTGGCGGTGGCGGCGAGCGCGACGGCGGCCAGCAGGCCCGCGGTCACGACCCGGCGCCGGAGGGGCTCGATCACGGAGCGCTCCTTGCTGGGTGGACGATGGCGCGGCCTCATGTACCCACAGCGCCGCGGGCGAACCCTCGGCGCCCGCCGGCCTCAGTCCGGGACGATCCCCACGACGCGCGCGGGCCCGGCGCTGCCGCCGGTCACCCGCAGGGGGAAGCAGCTGACCGTGAAGCCGGTCGGCGGCAGCTCGCCGAGGTTGCACAGCCGCTCGAGCTGGCAGTACTCCAGGCCCACCTGGTGCGCCGCCCAGAACACGCCGGGCGCGTCCTGCTCCAGCGCGGCCTGGGCCTGGAGGTGCAGCGGCGCGTCCCACCCCCAGGCGTCGATGCCCATGACGCGGACGCCCTGGGCGTGCAGCCAGCGGGTGGCCTCCGCCGTCACACCGCAGCCGTGGGCCGGGTAGCCGGGGTCGTCGAGGAAGCGGTCGCGACCCGTGCGCATCAGGACGACGTGGAGCGGCGCGAGCTCATGGCCGACGCGGCGCAGCTCCGCGTCGACCTCGGCGGCGGTCACGGCCTCGCCGTCGTCCTTGGCCGTGAAGTCCAGGACGACGCCCGGCTGCAGGAACCACTCGAGCGGCAGCTCGTCGATGCGCCGCGCCGGGGCGCCGTCGATCGTCGAGTTGTAGTGCCACGGCGCGTCGACGTGCGTCGTGCTGTGCGTGCCGAGGCGCAGGAACGTCTCGACCGCCCAGCCCTCGCCGTCGCGCAGGAGCTCCGGGCCGACCCCGAGCATCGCCCCGATCTGGGCGGCGCCCTCGGCGTGCCCGGCGAACTCGAGCTCGGTCCGCAGCGCATCGGGCGTGGCCGGCGGGCTCGGGACGATCGGGGCGGACAGGTCGACGAAGCGCGGCATGCCGCGACGCTACGCCGCCATCCGGTCGCGCGGGACGTCCGCGACCGCGAGCCCGCGCCGCCCGCGCGCGCCGCGGCGGAGCGTCCGGGCCAGCAGGGCGCCGCCGAGGACGGCCCCGCAGGCGTCGGCGGTCAGGTCGAGGACCGTGTCGTGGTAGCCGAGCGACATGTTCGTCCCGAAGACGGCGTCGCACCCCGCCTCCACGAGCTCGTAGGCCGAGCCGAGCGCGACGGTCAGCGCCGCCGCCCCGAGCGCCGCGGCCGCGAGGCCGGCCCGGGTCGCGCGCGGCGGCGCCAGGATGCCCGCGCGGACGGCGAGGTGGAACAGCAGCGGCGTGACCGCCGCGGGCAGGATCACGTGCCCGACGGTGTCCTCACGGTCCAGGCGCGCCATCGCGCCGGTCGCCGTGAGCCAGACGTCGACGGCGAGCGGGACCAGGAACACGAGGTGCGCGACTCCGGGCGCCGGGGCCCGACGCAGGACCAGCACGGTGACCGACATGATCGTGAGCCCCAGCGCGGAGGCAGGCCGCCCGAGGGCCAGCATCGCCAGCGCCCCGAGCGGGAACGAGGCGCGGATGGCGTCCGCGACGCGGTCGGCGGTCAGGCGAGGCACGGGCGGCAGGCTAGCCGGGGACCCTCCCAGGACGCTGGGGATCGCTACCGTCGCCGCATGCCCAAGCGTGCCGGCCGCGTGGTCTGGTCGTCGACCGACGGCGACCTGCGCAAGGCGCGCCCGCCCGGCGCACGCGAGCGGCAGGCCGCCGGCGGCGGCCGTGTGAGGGTCCGCCGCGAGACGGGCGGGCGCCGCGGCAAGACCGTCACCACCGTGCGCGACGTGCCGGTCGGCGACGAGGCGCTCCGCGAGCTCGCGGGCCGGCTCAAGCGGCGCTGCGGCGTCGGCGGCTCGGTCAAGGACGGCGTGATCGAGCTCCAGGGCGACCACCGCGAGGTCGTCCTCGAGGTGCTGCGCGCCGACGGCTTCGACGCCGTCCCCGCCGGCGGCTGAGGCCCCTCAGCGCACGCCGAGCAGGTCCACGACGAAGACGAGCGTCTCGTCCGGCCCGATCACGCCGCCGGCGCCGCGCTTGCCGTAGGCGAGCATCGGCGGGATCGTGATGCGCCGCCGACCGCCGACGCGCATCCCCGCGACGCCTTGGTCCCACCCCGTGATGACCTGGCCCTTCCCGAGGCCGAACGTGAACGTGTCGCCACGATCCCAGGACGCGTCGAACTGCTCGCCCGTCGACCACGAGACGCCGACGTAGTGGACCTCGACGACGCGTCCGGCGACGGCTTCGTCGCCGTCGCCGACGGCGAGGTCCTCGAGCTCGAGCTGGTACGAGGGCGGCGTGTCGGCGGGGACCTCGACGGTGGGCTTCTCGGGAGCGGCCATGGCGCGGCACGGTAGCCGCGCGTAGGATCGGGCGCACCATGGCCCCACAGGGCGACCGGCAGCCCGCCCGGCTCACGCTCTACCAGCGCATGGCGATCCGGTCGCTGCGGCGCAAGGCCCGCCGGCCCGGCGGCGAGCCGCTGCGGCCCGAGGACTGGGAGAAGGCGTGGCAGCTCCACCGCGAGGGCGCGGGGCGCGTGTCGCACGCGCTCCTCGCGGCCCTGCCCGGGACGCCGCGGTGCGGGATCTGCCACGCGCCCTTCTCCGCGCCCGGCCGGTGGGTGGCCGGTCCGCTGGGCTTCAGGCCCTCGCGGAAGAACCCGACGGTCTGCGGGGTCTGCGTGGAGCTCTCGCCACCGGGCGGCATGACGATGTTCACGGGCGTGCTCTTCGCCGACCTGCGCGGCTTCACCGCCCGCTTCGCCGGCTCCGACCCGCAGGAGGCCGGCGCGCTGTTGCGCCGCTTCTACCGGTGCGCCGAGGACGTCCTGTTCCCCGATGCGCTCATCGACAAGGTCATCGGCGACGAGGTGATGGCGCTGTACCTGCCCGACGTCACCCGGCGGTTCGACCGCGGCGACGTGGCGGAGGTCATGCTCGCCCACGCCCAGGAGCTGCTGCGCGCCGTCGGCTACGGCTCCGGCTCGGCGCCGTTCGCCGAGGTCGGCATCGGCCTCGACCTCGGCGACGCGTTCGTCGGGAACATCGGCCAGCGCGCGCTGTACGACTTCACCGCGGTCGGCGACGTCGTGAACACGGCCTCGCGCCTGCAGGGGTGCGCCGCCGGCGGCGAGGTGGTGCTCTCCGAGCGCGTCGCGGCCGGCCTGCCGGCGCCGCCCGGCACGCGCGTCGAGCTCACGCTCAAGGGCAAGGACGCACCGGAGCCCGCCTACCGCGTCGCGCTCGGCGTTCCCGGCCATTGACCGCGCCCTGGGGTGGTGGGACGCTCGTCGTCCCGAGCGGTCCTCGAAGGAGGAGCCCATGGACCAGCCCGAGCCGCACCGGACCCTCGTGGTCGCCAACCGGACCGCGTCGACCCCCGTGCTCCTGCAGGAGGTCGAGCGCCGCGCCCGCGAGCGGCCGACGACCTTCGCGCTGCTGATCCCCGACGTCGAGTCGCGTCACCACGCCGACTGGACCCTCGAGCGTGCGATCGCGCTGCTCGAGCGCGCCGCGCACGGGCGCGTCGAGGGCCTCATCGGCGGCGCAGACCCCTTCGAGTCGATCCGCGACGTCCTCGCCGAGGACCGCTTCGACGACGTGCTGATCTCGACGCTGCCGCGCCGGCGCTCGGAGTGGCTGCGGCGCGACCTGCCGCACCGGGTCGAGCGCCTCGGCCTGCCCGTCACCGTCATCTCGGAGAAGGAGGGCGAGGACGCGACGAGCCAGGCGGTCGGCCGCGCCACCGCGCGCGGCCTGCCGCTGACCTGACACGCGCGGCGCCGCGCCCCGTCGCGGCTCCGGGTGGACCGGGGCCCCCCGGGGGTGAGAGGGTGCGCGGATGCCTCGGGTCCCCGTCCTGCTCCTCCTCGTCCTCGCCGCGCTCGTGCTGCCGGCGACCGCGGAGGCGGCGGGGCCGCCTGTCGTCCGCGGGAGCGTCGAGCAGGTGCAGGTCACCGGGGCGGAGCCCGGCGCCTCCGTGCGCCTCGTCGACCGCCGCGGCCGGTCCGTCGCGACGCAGGCGGCGGGCGCGCTCGGCGGCGCGGTCTTCCGCACCGTGCGCCCGGGCCGCGGGTACCGGGTGCAGACGGGCGGCTCGACCTCGGCCGCCGTCCGCGTCCTCTCGAAGCGCTCGGCGCCGCCGACCACGGCGCCCTACGACCAGGCCATCCCGGCCAAGGGCTACGGCTACCTGACGACCCGCGACGGGACGCAGCTGGCGGTCAACGTCCAGCTCCCGGCCGGTCCTGGGCCCTACCCCACCCTCGTCGAGTACTCGGGCTACGGCTACGCCAACCCGGCCGGGGGCGAGAGCTCGATCGCGCAGATCGCGGTGCTGCTCGGCTACGCCGTCGTCGACGTGAACATGCGCGGCACGGGCTGCTCGGGCGGCGCGTTCGACTACTTCGAGCCGCTGCAGGGCCTCGACGGCTACGACGTCATCGAGACCGTCGCCCGCCAGCCGTGGGTGGCCCGCCACAAGGTCGGGATGATGGGCATCTCCTACGGCGGCATCAGCCAGCTCTTCGTCGGCGCCACCCGGCCGCCGAGCCTCGCGGGGATCACGCCGCTGTCGGTCATCGACGACACCGCCACGACGCTCTACCCGGGCGGGATCCTCAACACGGGCTTCGCGCTGTCCTGGGCGAAGGACCGCGTCCACGACGCGCTCCCGGCGTCCGCGAGCGGCGGCCAGGGCTGGGCCTTGAAGCGCATCCAGGAGGGCGACGCGACCTGCGCGGCCAACCAGGTCCTCCACGACCAGGCCGTCGACCTGCTGCGGAAGATCGACGAGAACCGCTTCTACGTCCCGGCGGTCGCCGACCCCCTCGCCCCGAGGACGTTCGTGCACCGCATCCAGTCGCCGGTCTTCCTGGCCTGCCAGTTCACCGACGAGCAGACCGGCGGCCACTGCCCGACGCTCGCGAGCAGGTTCACGGGCACGTCGCGCAAGTGGTTCACCTTCACGAACGGCACGCACATCGACTCGCTCGACCCGGCGACGTTCAACCGCTGGTTCGACTTCCTCGAGCTCTACGTCGCGCATCGGGCACCGAACCTCTCGCCCACCCTGAAGGCGCTCGCCCCGGGGATCTTCAGCGCCGCCATGGGCGTCAACGGGGTGACGCTGCCGCCCGACCCGATCCAGGGCCAGGCGACCTACGCCGCGGCGCGCAGGGCGTTCGAGGCGCTGCCGCCCGTGCGGGTGCTCTTCGACAACGGCGCGGGCGGGCAGCGCCCGGCGCGCCCGTGGCCGGCTTCGAGCGCGCGTTCTCGCGCTTCCCCGTGCCCGGGACGACGGCCCGCTCGTGGTACCTCGGCCGCGGCGGCACGCTGAGGGCGCCGGGCCCGGCCCAAGGGCGCGGACGCGTTCACGTGGGACCCGGCGGCGCGACCGCCGACGAGCTTCACCGGCAACACGGGCTCGGGACCGGGCGGCCTGTGGACCGCCACGCCGGCCTACAACTGGGCGCAGCACCCGGCCGGGCACGCGCTGTCCTACCTGACCGCACCGCTGGGCCGCACGACGACGGTCGTGGGCGCGGGCGCCGTGCAGGCGTGGATCAAGTCCTCCGCGCCAGACGTGATGCTCCAGGTCACGATCAGCGAGGTGCGTCCGGACGGCAAGGAGACGTTCGTCCAGAACGGCTGGCTGCGGACGACCGGGCGCAAGCTCGACCGCCGGCGGAGCACCCTCCTCGAGCCCGTCCCGAGCCTGACGCAGGCCGACGACCGGCCCCTCCCCGCCGACCGCTTCACGAAGGTCACCGTCCCGCTCTACTACCAGGGGCACGTGTACCGGGCCGGCTCGCGGATCCGACTCGTGATCGGCGCGCCTGGCGGGGACCAGCCGGTGTGGTCGTTCGCGCGGCTCACCCCGACGGGGACCGCCTCGGTCGCGGTGACGTTCTCCCGCCACCGCCCGTCCCGCCTCGTCCTCCCGGTCGTCCCGGGCCTCGGCGCGCCGACGCCCCTGCCGCCCTGCCCGGGGCTGCGCGGAGAGGCGTGCCGGCCCTACCAGCCGCTGGCCAACGCGCCCGCGAGCTAGGCCCCGCGACGTCCGGCGGCGATCGCCCGCGGCGCGGGCGCGGCGCCGCTGGGCGCCGCGCCGGATAGGGTCGCCGCCATGCGACGTCCCCTCGCCCTCGCCGTGCTCGTCCTCGCCCTCTTCCCCGCGGCCGCGGGCGCGGAGGACCTGGCCTTCAACATCCTCCCGCCGGGGCAGTACGGCGGGATCCCCGGGACGCCGGCGAACCACGGGACCGACCAGATCCCCCTCTACGACGCCCTGACGCCGCTGCGCGGCAACGTCACGGCGGCGGACATCGCCAGGAACTACAAGCCCGAGGACTTCGCCCCCATCGGCGCGTCGACGGTCGAGCCCACGACCCGCCCCGGCGACGACCTGACGATCCGGCGCGACAGCTTCGGCGTCCCCCACGTCTACGGCACGACCCGCGCCGCGACCTGGTGGGGCGCGGGCTGGGTGACGGCCGAGGACCGTGAGCTCCTCGCCAACCTCGGGCGGCTTCCCGCCTATGCGGCCGTCGCCGACGTCCCGGGCCTCAACGCCTTCAACCTGGTCACGAGCGGCGGCGGCTACACGCCCAGCGCGCAGGCCAAGGCGTTCGTCCACGGCCAGCAGCGCAAGCTCGTCCGGCGCTACGGCGCGAAGGGCCGCCAGATCCTGCAGGACCTCCAGGACTACGCCGACGGCATCACGGCCTACCGGCGCAGCAAGGACCCGGCGGCCGAGGCGTGGACGGTGGACGACTGCATCGCCGTCACCGCGTTCATCGGCTCGATCTTCGGCAACGGCGGCGGCAACGAGGTCCGCAACGCCGACTTCCTGTCCCGCCTGCGCGGCCGCCTCGGCGCCAGGCGCGGCGGCCAGGCCTTCACCGACCTCCTGGAGGCGAACGACCCGGAGGCGCCCACGACGATCGCCAAGCGCTTCCGCTACGGCGTCTCGGGCCCGCGCCCGACGAAGGGCTCGCCGCTCGTCCGGGCGCCGAAGCCGGTCGCCGGCGCCGCGGCAGCCGCACCCCAGCGCCTGGCGTCGAACTTCCTCGTGGTCGGCGCGAACCGCTCGGCCACGGGCGAGCCGATGGCGGTCATGGGGCCACAGCTGGGCTACTACGACCCGGAGATCGTCATCGAGGCCGACCTGCACGGCCCCGGCATCAACGCGCAGGGCGCACTGACCCCGGGCGGCAGCCCCTACGTCCTCATCGGGCGCACCCGCGACTACGCGTGGAGCCTGACGACGGCCACGAACGACAACACCGACACGTTCCTCGAGCGGCTCTGCCGCACGGATGGCCGCAACGCCGGTCGCGACGCCGACCACTACGTCCGCCACGGCCGGTGCGTCCCCATGCGGACGTTCGACGCCGGCACGCTCCAGAACGGGAGCACCGGCGGGAAGGTCGAGGCCCTGCGCTACCACGTCACCGTCCACGGCCCGGTCCAGGGCACGGTCAAGGTCAAGGGCAAGTGGCACGCGATCGCCAAGGCACGCTCGACCTACGGCGAGGACTCGTTCGGCATCGCGGCCCTGCGCGACATGACCGTCGGGGCCGGCTCGACCGTCGACGGCTTCTACAAGGCCGCCAACCAGTTCGGCTTCACGTTCAACTGGGCGTACGCCAGCCGGAAGCACGTCGCGTACTTCTCCTCGGGCAAGCTGCCGATCCGGGCCAAGGGCACGAACAAGCTGCTGCCGACGCTCGGGACCGGCCGGTACGACTGGAAGGGCTTCCTCCCGCTCGCCCGGCACCCGCACGCCGTGGACCCGAAGAGCGGCCTGATCCTCAACTGGAACAACAAGCCCGCGCCGGGCTGGCAGGCGGGCGAGGACAACCTCTCCTACGGCTCCGTGCACCGCGTCGAGGCCTTCTACCACTTCCCCAGGAAGGCGAAGATCGAGGACGTCGTCTCGATCATGAACAAGGCCGCGACCGAGGACGTGACCGCCACGCAGGTCTGGCCGGTCCTGCACGCGGTGCTCGCCACGGGGAAGGCGCCGAGCGACCGGTCGAAGCTCGCCGACGAGCTCGTGACGTCGTGGGCGGGCCGCGGCGCGTCGCGCCTCGACGCCGACCTCGACGGCAGGATCGACGACCCCGGGGCGCCGATCCTCGACCGGGCCTTCACGAAGATGGCGACCGCCGTGCTCGGCGCGCGGATCGGGCCGCTCACGCAGGACCTGGCCAAGATGATGAGCCCCGACCAGAACCCGCAGGGCCGCAACGGGTCCTCCTTCGGCGGCGGCTGGTACGGCTACGTCGACAAGGACCTCCGGGCCCTGCTGGGCCGCAGGGTGCGCGGCCGGTTCGCGCTCTCCTACTGCGGCCGCGGGTCGCTGGCCCGCTGCCGCGCGGGCCTGTGGTCCGCGCTCGACGCGGCCGCGGGCGAGCTCGCGGCGCAGCAGGGCCCCGACCCGCGCCTCTGGCGCGCGGACGCGACGAACGAGCGCATCAAGTTCACCCCGGGTCTCATCGCCGACACGATGCGGTGGACGAACCGCCCGACGTTCCAGCAGGTGCTGCGCCTCGGCGCGAGGCCCTAGGGGCCGGCCGCCACGACGAGCGGCGGCCCGACGTCGGCGAGGGTCGCCGCGCCGCACATCCCGGCGGTGAGGTCGAAGTCGGCCAACAGGCCCCGGATGACCTGCGCGACGCCCGCCTCGCCGGCCAGCCCCAGCCCCCAGACGTAGGGCCGGGCGACGAGCACCGCGCGCGCGCCGAGCGCCAGGGCCTTGAGGACGTCCGAGCCCGTCCGCACGCCCGAGTCGAGCAGGACGGGGACGCCGGGCCCGACGGCGTCGACGACGCCCGGCAGCTGGCCGAGCGCGCTCACCGACCCGTCGACCTGGCGGCCGCCGTGGTTCGAGACGACCACGCCGTCCATGCCGAGGTCGACCGCGTGGCGCGCGTCGTCGGGGTGCAGGACGCCCTTGACGAGGATCGGCAGCGAGGTGTGCTCGCGCAGCCGCGGGAGGTCCTCCCAGGTCAGCGACGGGTTCGGGAAGACCTGCGCCCACTGCCCGACGGCGGCGGCGGGGTCGTCCTCCGGCGGCGCGGGCAGGCGCGACCGGAAGACCGGGTCGGAGGTGTAGTTGGCCAGGCCCTCGCCGAGCAGGAAGGGCAGGTAGGCGCCGGTCAGGTCCTTCGGCCGCCACGGCATGAAGCGGGTGTCGAGCGTGACGACGATCGCGGTGTAGCCCGCCGCCTCCGCCCGGCCGACCAGGCTGACCATGAGCTCGGGGTCGTTCGGCCAGTAGAGCTGGAACCAGCGCGGCGCGTCGCCGGCCGCCGCGGCGACGTCCTCCAGGCTCGTCGACGCGGCGGTGCTGAGCACCATGCCGGCGCCCGTCGCCGCCGCCGCCCGGGCGACCGCCAGCTCCCGCTCCGGGTGGACGATCGAGAGGACGCCGACCGGGCCGAGCAGCACCGGCGCGTTCAGCCGCGTCCCGAGCACGTCCGTGCCCCAGTCGCGCACGGCGACGTCGGTGAGCATCCGCGGCACGAGCGACCAGCGGTCGAAGGCGGCGCGGTTGGCGGCGATCGTGCGGCCCTCGCCGGCGCCGCCGGCGGCGTAGGCCCACGCCTCGGGCGGGAGCTCCGCGCGCGCCCGCGCCTCGAGCTCGTCGTACTCGAGCGGGACGACCGGCGTCTCACCGCCCAGGCCGCGGCCGTAGATCTCGAACTGGTAGGTCCCCAGGGGCATCGGGGGGACGTCCCCGAGCGCTCCCGGGGCCTGCTGGGCGTCGGCCATGGCCCGAGCATGGCGAGCGCGGCGAGGCCCTTCAAGGCGCGCGTCGGCGCCGGCCGCGGCTCCGGGGTGACGGCCGACACCGCCGGCGCCCGCGACGCTCAGCCCTCGGGCGTGCGGGGCGCGTAGCGGTGGTGGAGCATCAGGGCGTTGCCGTCCGGGTCGGCGAAGAACGCCATGTGGCACACGCCCGTGTCGAAGATGTCCCCGGCGAAGGTCACGCCCCGCCCCTCGAGCGTCGCGCGGGCGGCGGCGACGTCGTCGACGTGGAGCGCCAGCGGGTTGGCGTTCGGCCGCAGCGACCCGATGCCCATGCGCTCGGGGTCGAGCACGTTCAGGGTCACGGTGCCGGTCTCGAACTCGGCGAAGTTCCGGTCGGGCCGGTGCGCGGAGCGATGGAGGCCCAGCGTCTCGCCGTAGAAGGCGACCGCGCGCTCCAGGTCAGAGGTCGGGATCGACACGAAGTCGACCCCGGTGACGATGCTGCGGGCTTCGGTGGTGCTCATCGCGCGACCCTAGCGCCGCCCGGCGGGTACGACGTCGGGCGTGGCCACGTTCCTCGTCGTGCTCCACCGGTCCGGGCCGGAGTGGGACCCCTCCCGGCCGCTCGAGGAGCAGTCGGGCTGGGCGGCGCACGCCGCCTTCATGGACCGGCTCGTCGATGACGGCTTCGTCGTCCTGGGCGGACCGCTCGCCGACGAGGTGCGGGTCGTGCACGCGGTCGAGGCGGACTCCGAGGACGCGGTCCGGGCCACGCTCGCGCGCGACCCCTGGAGCGGAACCCACCTCCGGGTGGCCTCGATCGACCCCTGGACGATCCGGCTCGACGGGCGGGCGACGGATGAGGTTGCGCCCCCGCCGTCGTCCTACGGGCGATGACGTCGACGACGGCCGCAGCGGCCGTCCCGTCGGAAGGACGATGAGCTGACGCCGATCACCCCCTGCCTGTGGTTCGACACGAGCTGCACGCGTTCGTCAACGACCTCGAGCGCCCGATCGGGACGTACCTCTACGGGCGGCGGATGTACGACGTCATGCGGTTCGGCAGCGGCGTGGTCCACCTCCACGACCGGACGAGCGCCTGAGGTCAGTCCTCCACGCCGGCCCGCGCCATGATCCGCCCGACGTTCTCGGGGGCGAAGAACTCCGGGGCCGCAAGCGTCGCCGCCTGGACGCTGACGAAGTCGTCCATCGCCTCCTGGTCGCCGCGCATCGCCCCGAGGAGCTGCTGCATCTCCGGCGGCGGCGGGCGGAGCTGCGCGAAGTCGTCGGTGAACTCGTAGACCGGCCGCGCCTGGACGTCGCGCTCGCGCTGGTAGCCCGCCATCGCCTCCTCGTACGAGCGGCGGCCCGAGGCGACGTCGTCGAGGGCGCCGGCCAGCAGGTCGGCGTCCCGGAAGGCGTCGTTGATGCCCATCGCCGTGATCGGGTTCTTGTGGTACCCGGCGTCGCCGACGAGCGCCCACCCGGGGCCGTACGGCTTGCGGAACCACCCCGGCAGCTCGGCCGAGCCGACGAACTTCGACTCGCGCGTGGCCGCGTGCACCAGCTCGGCGAACTCGGGGGCGTGCTCGACGGTCGCGAGGAAGGCCGCCTCGACCTCGGAGCGGTTGGCCCGGAACTCGTCGACGGGCCAGGCGAAGGGGACGACCGTGAGGTCGTCGTGGGTCGGGACGGCGGCCCAGCCCCGGCGGTGCTCCGCCCGCACGGTGGTCTCGAAGCCCTCGATGGGCAGGTCGCTCCAGTAGGCGTAGTACATCGCCAGGTGCGACGGGCGCTCGTCGTACGCCTCGGGGCGGGCCGTCTTGACCACCACGGAGTGCCGGCCGTCGGCCCCGATCACCACCGGCGCGTGCGCGGCGACCGGACGAGCCCCCTTCGCGTGTCCGGAGACGCCCGTCACCGTCCCCTCGGCGGCCAGCACCTCGTCGACGGTGAACCCCTCGCGCAGCTCCGCCCCCGCCTCGACGGCCGCGTCGACCAGGAGCTCGTCGAGGACGGTGCGCCGCGGGCAGAACCCGTGCCCGATCCCGTCGACCGGCCGCGGGGAGCCGGAGATCGTCACCGGGCCGAAGTCGAACGAGTAGGTGTCGACGCGCGGGCACCCGGTCGCCTCGAGGCGGTCCAGCAGCCCCCAGCGCTCGAGCGCCGCGACGCCGGGCGGGTGCACGAAGTGCGTCGACATCGTGTCGCTCGGGAAGGTCGCCTTGTCGAGCAGCAGGACCCGATGGCCCCGGCGTGCGAGCAGCATCGCGGTCGTCGCGCCCGCGCAGCGGGCGCCGACGACGATCGCGTCGTACCTGCCGCTGCCCATCTCGCACCTCCTGGTCGCTCAGGGGGACGCTCCCACGACCCGGGGGCGGTGACAAGGCGGGGCCGCCCGTCCGGCCGCGCCCTGCCACCGGAGCTCAGTCGTCCGCGCCGGAGGTGGTCAGCCGGTCGCGCGGAGGACCGCCGTGCCAATCGAGGCACATCACGGTCGCGTCGTCCTCCGGCGTCCCGTCCGTGGCCTCGAGCAGGGCGTGCACCAGGTGCTGCACGGCCTCTCGCGGATGCAGCCCCTCGCCCGCGACCATCAGCCCTTCGAGGTCCACCACGGCGGCGTTGCGCTCCGTCATGCCGTCGGTGAGGAAGATCAGCCGGTCACCCGGCTCCAGCGGCAGCTCCTGCACGCGGTAGTCGACGTCGCGGAAGGCTCCGAACGGCGGGTCGGCCTCCAGGTCGACGGTCGTGACCCGTCCGCCGCGCAGTCGCAGCGGGAGCGGATGCCCGGCGTTGACGATGGTCGCGGTCTGGGTGCGCAGGTCGATCCGCGCGAGCTGCCCGGTCACGAACTGGCCCCAGCCGACGTAGTCGCCCAGGCCGGCACTGGCCAGGCGCGCCTGCTCGCCGAGCGCGACCCCGGCCCGGCGGGCGTTGCGGAGCCCGCCCACGAGGACGGTTGCCAGGACGGAGGCGTTGACCGCGTGGCCCATCGCGTCCGTCATCGAGACGTGCAGCACGTCGCGCTCAAGGGCGAAGTCGAACGTGTCCCCCGCGATGTCGCCGGAGGGCTCGAGCCAGGCCGCGAGCGTGAACTGCCCCGCCTCGCACGTGTACGAGCCCGGCAGGAGGCGATGCTGGATCTCAGCCGCGAGCGACAGCCTCACCGAGCGCTGGCCCCACTCGAAGAGGTCCGTGAACCGGCGGTTGGCGACGATGACGTACGCGAGCACGTGCGCGGCCAGCGCCACCTCGGTCAGGGTCCGCTCGTCCGGGGCGCGCGGGAGGCTCAGCTCGAGGACCCCGATGGCCTCGCCGCGGTTGGTCACCGGCGCGAACAGGCGCGCACCCGCGCCATCGTGCTCGACCTCGAGCGTCTGGCCTCCGAGCGCGCGGCCATGGGGGCTTCCCGCCAGCGGCACGCGCTCCGCCGTCTCGCGCCCCTGGCTCCGCCCGGCCGCCTCGCTGCCGGCGTGGCCGAGGCGGACGAGCGCCTGCCCGCTGAAGTCCGCCAGGAGCAACGACACCGCGTAGGCGCCGAGCGCGTCCGCGAGGCCGGCGGCGAGGATGTCGGCCGCGGCGACGGGTGACGCGTTCTCGACCGCGGTGAGCAACCCCGCCAGGTCCAACCGGGCATGGGGCCCCCTCGTCGCCGCGGCAGGATCGGGCTCGGTCGACGACGGGCGTTCGGCGGCGCGGTCCGGCGTGCTGCTGGACATCGGCCCAGCTCCGTTCTCCCGCCTCCCTCCGGTGGGGCTGAGCCGCTCGAGGGAGGAGGGGGACGGATGAGGCCGCCGAGCGACCCGCACCGCGATGCCGTCGCCGCGCTCGCGGCCCGGACACGACGGACGGTGCCCTCACCCTAGCCCCTCGGGGCCATGACCCTCGCGCGCGGCGCCGGCGGCGCACGGGCGCCGGTGGCCCGGCGTCAGCGGTGCAGCCGCCGTTCGAGCGCGACGGCGAGCGCGGGGTACCGCGACGGCAGGAGCCGCACCACGGCGTCGACGAGCTTGGCGTCCTTGCCGACGAGGATCCGCGCGCGACCGGCCTCGACGCCGCCGACGATGATGCTCGCGGCCCGCGCCGGGTCCATCTTCAGCAGCTTCTCGTTGTAGGTCCGGCGTCGCCGCTCGTCGGCCTCGGTCGTCGGCAGGCCGAGCTCCTGGGCGCGCTCGAACGCCGCGTCGGCGATGTTCGTCTTGACGCCGCCCGGGTGCACCGACGAGACCTGCACCGGGTGCCCGGCGGCGAGCATCTCGGCCCGCACGGACTCGGTGAAGCCGCGGACCGCGAACTTCGACGCGCAGTAGTGCGTCATCTTGTCCTGCGCGGCGTAGCCGTTGAGGCTCGAGACGTTGACCAGGTGCCCGTCACCGGACGCGACGAGGTGCGGGAGGTACGCCTTGGTCCCGTGGATCACGCCCCAGAGGTTCACGGCGAAGACGCGCTCGTAGTCGGCGTACTCCGACTCGAGCACCGGGCGCGAGAACGCGATGCCGGCGTTGTTGTAGAGCTGGTGCACGACGCCGAAGCGCTCGGCCACCGCCGTCGCGTAGGCCTCGAACGCGTCGCGGTCACCCACGTCGAGCCGCTGCTGGTGCACGTCGCCGCCGATCGCCGCAGCGGTCTCGGCCAGGGCGGCCTCGTCCACGTCGCTGATCGCGACGCGCGCGCCGCGGCGGGCCAGCTCGATCGCCAGCGCCCGCCCGATCCCCGACCCGGCGCCGGTCACGACCGCCACCTTGCCGCTGACGGAGCTCAAGCCGCGACCTCGACCGGCGTCGCGGTCGCCGCCGGCGAGCGCCGCCGGGAGAACCGCAGGGCGCCGTCGTCGACGCTCCCGCGACGCAGGGCCTTGACGTCCTCGGCGTAGCTCATGACGACCCGCCACGGCGCCTGCTCGCCTTGGCGCGGGAACCGGTCGAGGGCCCGCAGGACGTAGCCGGCCTTGAAGTCCAGCAGCGGCCGCGTCGGCATGTCGGGATCGGAGAGCTCCGGCACGGCCGTGTCGCTGCCGGTCGCGTCGAGGTGCCCGAGCACCTTGCACAGGTGCTCGCAGACCAGGTCGACCTTCAGCGTCCACGACGAGTTCGTGTAGCCGATCGCGTAGGCGAAGTTCGGCACGCCGCTGAGCATCATCGCCTTGTAGGCGACCGTGTCGGGCAGCGAGACCTCCTCGCCGTCGACGGCGAGCTGCAGGCCGCCGAACGCGAGCAGGTTCAGGCCGGTCGCCGTGACGACGACGTCGGCGTCGAGCTCCCGGCCGGACGCCAGCCTGATGCCGGTCTCGGTGAAGGTCTCGATGGTGTCGGTGACGACGGACGCCCGGCCCTGGCGCAGCGCGCGGAACAGGTCGCCGTCGGGCACGGCGCAGAGGCGCTGGTCCCACGGGTCGTAGGCGGGCTTGAAATGGACGTCGACGTCGCAGTCGCTGCCCCGCAGCTGCTGCTCGTTGACCTTGCGGATGAGCCTGCGGACCGCGCGGGGGAAGCGGCGCGAGAGCCGGTAGACCGCGGCCTGGCGCAGGATGTTCTTGCGGCGGGTGATCGCGTAGGCGCGTTCCTCGCCGAGCTTGGCGCGCAGCCAGTTGGCCAGGGCGTCCTTCGACGGGAGCGGCAGGACGTAGCTCGGCGAGCGCTGCAGCATCGTCACGTGCGCGGCCTCGTCGGCCAACGCCGGGACGAGGGTCACCGCGGTGGCGCCGCTGCCGATGACCACGACGCGCTTGCCGGCGTAGTCGAGGTCCTCGGGCCAGTGCTGCGGGTGGATGACCCGGCCCTGGAACCGATCCCGGCCCGGGAGCTCCGGCGTGAAGCCCTCGTCGTAGCGGTAGTAGCCGCTGGCGCTGAAGAGCCAGCCGGCCGTCATCTCGAAGGTCTCGCCGGTGTCGGCGCGCTCGACCTCGACGGTCCACCGCGCGCGGTCGCTGGACCACGCGGCGCGGACCGCCTTGTGGCCGAAGCGGATGTGGCGGTCGATGCCGTTGTCCTCGGCGGTCTCGCGGATGTAGCCGCGGATGGCCGCGCCGTCGGCGATCGACTGCTCCTGGGTCCACGGCTTGAAGGCGTAGCCGAAGGTGTGCAGGTCCGAGTCCGAGCGGATGCCGGGGTAGCGGAAGAGGTCCCAGGTGCCGCCGATCGCGTCCCGGGCCTCGAGGATCGCGTAGCTCCTGCCGGGCTGCTCGTCCTGCAGGTGCCAGGCGGCGCCGATGCCGGAGATGCCGGCGCCGACGATCAGGACGTCGACGTGATCGGGGGCGGGACGGAGGTCGAGCACTTCGGGCGTCATCACGGCGGCCTCTCGAGTCGTGGGCTGCGAGGAGGATGCCCGGCACGACGCGCTTCGTCGTGGACGAAGTGCCCATGATCACGGCGCACGAGTGGGCACAACGCCTACGCTTCACCGCCATGGATCCCTGGGAGCCGCCCTCGCCCGCCATCGCGGAGCTCATCCGCACCGGCGTCTCGCTGCTGCTCGAGGCGCCCGAGGGGGTCTTCGCCGAGGTCGACGCGGCCATCCTCGCCGATCCCGAGCACCCCACCGCCACGGACCCGGTGCTGGCCGCGGCCGTGCGTCGCAGCACCCGCGCCAACCTGGTCCACTGGGCCGAGGCGGCCCTCCGCGACCCCGGCGGGCGGGTCCCTCCGAACCTCGGACCGGAGGCCCTCACCATCGCCCGCGACCTCGTCCGGCGCGGGCTCGACGCCGACGCGCTCCACGGCTACCGCGTCGGGCAGAACGTCACGTGGCGGCGCTGGATGGCGCTGGCCTTCGAGCTGACGAACGACCCCGGCGAGCTGCGGGAGCTGCTCGACGTCACCGCCCGTTCCATCTTCACCTTCGTCGACGAGACGCTCGCCGGCATCGCCGAGCAGATCGAGCGCGAGCGCGACGAGCTCACGCGGGGCACCCACGCCCAGCGGCTCGAGGTCGTGTCGCTCATCCTCGAGGGCGCACCGATCGGCGTCGAGCGCGCGTCGGCCCGCCTGAGCTACGCGCTCGACCGCGCGCACACCGCGGCGATCGTGTGGAGCGACCGGCCCGACGTCGAGCCGAGCGTGCTCGAAGAGGCCGCGGAGGCGGTCGGCCGCGCGGCAGGCGCGCGGCCGCTCACCGTCGTCCCGAGCGCCTCGGCGCTGTGGGTCTGGGTGGCCGGCCCCGACGGGCCGGACGTCGGGGCCGTCCGGTCCGCGCTCGCCGAGGGCCCGGCCGTGCGCGTCGCGCTGGGTCCCACCGGCCGCGGCGTCGCCGGCTTCCGGCGCAGCCACCTCGACGCGCTGGCCACGCAGCGGCTCATGCACCGCACCTCCGTCCCGCCGGCGGTCGCCAGCTACGACGACGTGCAGGTCGTCGCCCTCGCCACCCAGGACGAGGAGCGCGCCGACGAGTTCGTCACGCGGACGCTCGGGGACTTCGCGGCCGCGCCCGAGGAGCTGCGCGAGACGGCGCGCGCGTACCTGCGCGAGCAGTCGAACGCCACGCGGACGGCGCGGGTGCTCTTCACCCATCGCAACACGGTGCTGACGCGCCTCGCGCGGATGGAGCAGCTGCTGCCCGCCCCGCTCGAGGGCCGCGGCCTGCAGGTCGCGCTGGCGCTCGAGATCCTGCGCTGGCGCGGCGCCGGCGAGTAGCGCGCCGGCCCTCGAGCAGATCGCCGACGTCATCGCCTCCAAGCACGCGCAGCTGCGCCAGGAGGACCGTCGATCGGGCCCGCTGCTTTCAACGGGGCGGCGGGGGTGGAGCCGCAGGCCCGCGCCTGAGCGGCTGGTCATGGGATCCTCGCGCCGTGCCCTTCGCGCCCGAGCTCTTCTCCGCCCCCACGCTGCAGGGCCTCCTGGACAAGTACCGACGCGAGCGCCTGCGGTCGGTGCGCTTCTTCGACGGCCTGTTGACCGGGGAGCTCGACGCGCTCGTCGAGTCGTTCGCGGGCGTGCCCGAAGTGCATCACCCGGTGCGCGGCCGGATCAAGGGCGAGCGCGCGTTCCGGCGGTTCGTCACGGACACGACCTCCTGGCTGACGGCGCACAAGGTCACCGTCGAGGACGTCGACCTCCTCCTCACGGATGCGCGCGGGGTCGAGGAGGTGGTCCTTCACCTCGACACCGACCGCGGACGCGTCGGCCTTCCCTTCGCGATCGCCGCCGACCACGGGGCCGACGAGCGCATCATCGAGCTGCGGCTGTACTTCAGCACGTGGCCGCTGACCGGCCGCCACGCGAACCGCTCGCCGCTGCTCCAGCCCGACCCCGACCTCCACGGGCCCGACGTCGTCGGCGAGTACCAGCGCGCCCTCGCGACCGGCGACGTCGAGGCGATCCTCACGGCCTTCGAGCCGGACGGCTCCCTGCGCGAGCCGGCCGGCGGCGCCTACGTCCACCGTGGCACCGACGAGCTGCGGGCGCTCTACGAGCTGTTCTTCTCCAACGGCGGCGGCATCCCGCTGGAGCACTGCGCCGTCACCGACGACGGCCGCGCGTGCGCGCTGGAGTACAACGTGGTGGCCTGGGGCCGGACGGCGCTGCCCCCCGAGGCGGGCCTGGCCGTCTACGTGCGTGGTGACAGCGGCAGGCTCGCTGCGGCGCGCGTCTACGACGACGCGGACCCGCCGCTGCGCGCGCACGCCTAGCGGCCGGACAGACGCTCACCCGGGGAGGAGCTGCTGGCCGCCGTCGATGTCGTACGTGGCCCCGGTCAGGGCGGTGTTGGTCATGATGTGGACGGCCAGCGCGGCGACGTCGGCGGGTCCGACCACGCGCCCGATCGGGAGCCTGGAACGGAGCTCGTCGCGCCGCGCTTCGAGCTGATCGCCGAGGAGCGACGCCGACAACGGGGTGTCGACGAAGCCGGCGGCGATCAGGTTGACCCGAACCGGGGCGACTTCGAGCGCCAGGCTCGCCGTGAGGGCCGGGAGGGCCGCCGTCATCGCCGAGCTGAGCCCGACGCCCGCGGCCGGGCGGCGCGCCCCGGTGCCGCCCATGAACAGCAGCGTGCCCCCGGGCCGGACCTTGCCGGGGGCGTGGCGCGCGACGCCGACCATCAGCATCGGATGCTCCTGGAGCGCGCGGCGCGCCTCGTCGAAGTCGATCTCGGCCAGCGGCGCGTAGTAGGGGCCGCCGGCCGTCACCATCACGTGGTCGATCGGTCCCTCCAGGCGTGCGAAGAAGGCCTCCAGGGCAGCCGAGTCGTCAGCATCGAACGTCGCGGTGCTCACGGCGCCGAGCTCGGTCGCCGCCTGCTCCAGCCGGTCGGGATCGCGCCCGGTCAGGACCACGTCGGCACCCTCGGCCCGCGCACGCCTTGCCGTCTCCAGGCCGATGCCGGCGCTGCCGCCGATCACGACGACGGTCTGCCCCCGCAGCTGCGGCTCACGCTCGGTGGGCGGGGCGGCCGTCTCGATGGTCATCGTCACTCGCGAACGTCGGGAACGACTGGGCCTGGGAGCCGCGTCCTGATCGCCTGGAGCCGCTCGGCTCGCTGACCCGGCCCCGCGTCCGACGACGTTCCCGCCCATCCCGGCGGAAGTCAAGGCGACCGATTCTAGGTCGGAGCGCGAGGAGGTGCTGCTTGCCGGGAGGTCGCGAGCGCAGGCGCCTCCTGGAGCCTCACCGACAACGACGAATGGGGCAGCGGGTGCTTGACCGCGGTCCCTCGAGCGGTTAGGCCTCCCAGGACCGAGACAGACGGCCAGGGTCGTCGAGAAGGGGGCGAAGCGATGCTTCGGAGACTGCTCACCGGGCCGAGCCAGGTCATGGGGGTTGCGTGGTTGACCGCGGTCGTGGTGCTCGTCGCCCCGGCCGCTTCGGCGAGCCATCGCGACCACCGCTCGAACCTCAGGGGCCGCTGGACGAACCCGGTCGGCGCGTGCGTCGCGCACATCATCAAGCTCGATCCCGCCACCGGCGACCTGCTCGAATGCACCGGCACGAGCGACTGGACGGGCACGTGGAAGGGCTCCACGACGTGGCGGCTCACCGGCGACGTGAGCCTCACGACAGGGGGCTCGGGCCGCATCGACGAGGTGTTCAAGGGCCGCGCCCGCGACGGACGGAGGGGGTCGCTGACGTTCGTCGAGCACTTCACGCTCGACGCCGCCGGGACCATCGACATCACCGGCAGGATCGTCAAGAGCTCCGGGCGGCTCGCCGGCTCGCACGGACGGGCCCGGTGGATCGGGACGACCCGCGCCGACGGCTCCGGCAGCGGGACCTACTCCGGCCGCTGGCGCGAGGCCCGGCGGCACCGCCACCAGCGTCACGGTCGCGGCTAGCGCCGCCGCGCGCGAGGACCGGACGGGCTCTGCGCGCGCCGGGCCGTCGACCCGCTGTCCTCGATGATGGGGCCCGTGACCGCCCAGGAGCCATCCATCTCGATCGTGCCCGCCAACGAGGCGAGCTGCGACGAGCTGCGGACGCTCTTCGGCACGCGCGGCGCCGCGTCGTGGTGTCAGTGCCAGCGCTACAAGCTGCGCGCGCGAGAGTCCTTTCGCTCGTTCCCCGTCGAGGAACGCGTGCGACGCTTGCGCGAGCAGACCGGCTGCGGTCATCTCGGGTCGGGCACGACGAGCGGGCTCGTCGCCTATCTCGACCGAGAACCCGTCGGGTGGTGTGCGGTCGAGCCGCGCTCCGAGTACGAAGGTCTGCTGCGCACCTTTCGCGTCCCGTGGGACGGTCGCGACGAGGACAAGGCCGACGACGCGGTGTGGGCGGTGACGTGCCTGTTCGCCCGTGCGGGCTTTCGGAGGCGCGGGGTCAGCCGGGCGCTGGCCCGCGCCGCGGTCGCCTTCGCGCGCGAGCGGGGCGCTCGCGCCGTCGAGGCGTATCCGATCATCGCGAAGAACGCGATCGCCGAGGAGGTGCACGTCGGGACTCCGAGCGTGTTCGCCGCCGCCGGCCTCGTCGAGGTCGGTCGCCCGACGGTGCGGCGTCTCGTCATGCGACTCGACTTCTGACCGGCGCGGGGCCGACGCGTCCCGTGGCCGGTCCGCTTGCGATGCGGACGAGCAGCGCTACACCTCGCAGACCGCGATGGCCGGCGCGTCGTGTCGGGCCTTCTCGGTCGCCGTCGACAGGTCGGCCACGGGGGTGTACGTCACGCGGTCCGGGTTGATGCCGAGCGCCGACGCGTCGTGCGGGTCGAGCCGCTCGATGAGGTTCTTCGACGCGAGCATCCGGCCTCCTGACGCGCAAGCCTCGATCCGGGCGGCCTCGTTGACCTCGTCGCCGAGCGCGGTGACCTCGCTGCGCCCAGTCGTCGTGATCCACCCGACATAGGCGGTGGCCCCCCAGTGCAGCCCGAAGCGCAGGACAGCGTCGTCGTGCTCCAGCTCGCTGCGCGCCGCCACGCCCGCCATCGCGCGCCGCAGATCGCGAGCCGCGGCGATGCAGGCTCGCGCCGCCGCCGACTCCGACCCCGCGGTCTCGGCGAGGAAGAACGCGCCCACGCCGTCGCCGACATGCCGGCCCACCAGGCCGCCGCGATCCACGATGCACCGGTCGGCAGCCCCGACGAACCGGCGGCCGACGGCGAAGTAGCCGGCGGTCGACAGACGACGCGCGAGGCTGGAAGACGCCTCGAGGTCGGCGAACAGGATCGCCGCCGGTCGCCGGGCGGGCTGCGAGACGCCCAGCATCCGCGCGAAGTGCTCGAGGTCGCCCTTCACCGCGACCGCCCCGAGCGTGGCCATGCCCACCGCGGGCTTGTAGAGCACCGCGGTGCCCGCCAGCCTGCCGTCCGCCGCGCGGATCCGCACACCGGTCGCCCAGACCTCCAACGTCGATCGCCCGAAGCCGGTGCTCGTCTGCACGAAGCTCACCGCCGGCGCGGACAGGGGCGCCAAGCCATCGACGAGCTCACGCAACTCCGACGCCACCATCTCGCTGAGCGCGTCGCGCCCGCCCGGAACGTCGGTCAGCGCCCACCCGCCGATCGCGGCGAACTGGGTCCGCTGGCTCTCGATGGTGTTCGGGCCGCCGGCCGCCGCCAGCCGCACCGCCGAAGCCTCCTCCCCGAAGTAGAACGCTCCCAGCGGCACCGTCGAGAGGCCGAGCGGCTCGCCCCAGCTCAACCGGAGCTCGTCGGTCGTGAAGGCGTGGCGGAACTCGCGATCGACGAGCTCGGCCCAGTAGCCGGCGCCGTTGAGCGCCACCGCGGCGGCTGCGAGCGCAGGGTCCTCCGGAAGCGGGTGGGTGCTCCGGTCGCCGATCGCGCGACCTTACCCCGCGGCCACGGCACCGGACGACGAGGGAGAGGACGTCGCCCGCTCCTCTCCACGTCCAAGTTATACCCCCCAGGGGGGCTTGCGGCAAGCCCAGGGTCGTGCCCCATAATCGCCGGCCGCGAGCCAGGACCTACGGACATGGGGGAGCGGAATGCGGGTGTTCTCGTCGACGGATCCGGCCGGAGCGCGGCCATGATCGAGCATGCGGTGGTCATCGCCGGAGGAGGTCCGACCGGGCTGATGCTGGCGGGCGAGCTGGCGTTGGCGGGCGTCGACGTCGCCATCGTCGAGCGGCGCGCCGGCCAGGAGCTCGCCGGCTCGCGCGCAGGCGGTCTGCACGCACGCACCATCGAGGTGCTCGATCAGCGCGGGATCGCCGATCGGTTCCTGTCGGAGGGACAGGTGGCCCAGGTCCAGCGGTTCGCCGTGACGCTGTTGGACATCAGCGACTTCCCCACCCGGCACAACTACGGGCTCGGGCTGTGGCAGAACCACATCGAGCGCATCCTGGCCGGCTGGGTCGGCGAGCTGGCGGTGCCGATCCATCGCGGACGTGAGGTGACGGGCGTCGCGCAGGACGACACCGGCGTCGACGTCCAGCTGTCCGACGGCCAGTCGCTGCGGGCGGACTACCTCGTCGGGTGCGACGGAGGCCGCAGCCTGGTCCGCAAAGCAGCGGGCATCGAGTTCCCCGGGTGGGATCCGACGACCAGCAGCCTGATCGCCGAGGTCGAGATGGGAGAGGAGCCGGAATGGGGCATCCGCCGAGACGCCCTCGGCGTCCATTCGCTCGGCCGGGTGGAGTACGAGGTCCGCGACGGCGAGGTGGTCTACTCGGATGAGGGGCCCATACGGGTGATGGTCACCGAAGAGCACGTCGGGCCCACGAGCGACCCCACCCTGCGTGATCTCAGCGAGGCGCTCGTCGTCGTGTACGGGACCGACTACGGGGTTCACAGCCCGACCTGGATCTCCAGGTTCACCGACATGACCCGGCAGGCCGCGACCTACCGCGACCGACGGGTCCTGCTCGCCGGCGACGCCGCCCACGTGCATGCCCCGGACGGTGGACAGGGCCTCAACACCGGGGTGCAGGATGCGGTGAACCTGGGCTGGAAGCTGGCCCAGGTGGTCAACCGGACAGCCGCGGAAGGCCTCCTGGACACCTACCACGCCGAGCGCCACCCGGTCGCCGCCCGCGTGCTGCGCACCACGATGGCGCAGGTCGCGCTTCGCCGCCCGGACGCTCGCACGAGGGCCCTGCGCGACACCATGTCCGAGCTCCTTGACATGGACGAGCCGCGCAAGCGGTTCGCCGCGATGTTGTCCGGTCTTGACCTGCGGTACGACCTCGGCGAAGGACACCCGCTGCTCGGGCGGCGCATGCCCGACCTCGACCTGGTCACCGCCGACGGCCCGCTGCGGCTGTTCACCCTGCTGCACGACGCCCGGCCCGTGCTGCTCAACCTCGGCGAGCCGGGGGGCGTCGACCTCACCCCTTGGGCGGATCGGGTTCGGCTGATCGACGCTGAATACGGTGGCGTGTGGGAGCTTCCGGTGGTCGGCGCGGTCGCTGCTCCCACCGCCGTGTTGGTCCGGCCCGACGGACATGTCGCCTGGGTGGGAGACGGCACGGACCCGGGACTTCCCGACGCGCTGACGACCTGGTTCGGACCACCTGCCGCGGCGTAGCCCAGCCCACCCACCCACGGGCCGCCCGGCGGACGAGAGGCGGAGCCGGTCCGACGGTGCGCCCGCGGTCGCCCGTATGGTCCACGCGGGTGGCTTACGAGCAGACGATTACGGACGTCGTCAAAGTCGTCGAAGTCGTGGGCGCGGCGATCATGGTGATCGGGGGCCTGGGCGCGTTCGTCGCGTTCGTGCTGCGCGTCCGGCGCGGCGAAGCGGTTCAGAACGCCTACCCGGCTCTTCGGCGGGACCTCGGCCGCTGCATCCTGCTCGGCTTGGAGGTGCTGATCGTCGCTGACATCGTCCGCACGATCATCGTCGACCCGACCCTGGAGAGCGTCGGGGTCCTGGGGATCATCGTCGTGATCCGCATCCTGCTCAGCTTCTCGCTGGAGGTGGAGATCGACGGGACCTGGCCGTGGGACCGGAGCGAGGTCGATTCCCGTACGGGCCAAGACGCGCCGGACGGTTGACCGCACGCGCGAGCAGCGCCCGTATGCTCGCGCCGTCATGGACGCTCGGCACCCGTTCAGGCTCACCACGCCGGACGGCGAGCTCGAGGCGCTGCACGGTCGGCTCCGCGCGGCGCGCTGGGCCGAGCCGCTGCTCGACGGCGCCGGCTGGGAGCTCGGAACCGACCCGGAGTACCTGCGCGAGCTGGTGGCGTACTGGGCCGACGGCTTCGAGTGGCCCGCCCAAGAGGCGGCGCTCAACGAGCTCCCGCACTACCGCGCGACGGTGGACGGCGTGGGGATCCACTACCTCCACGTGCCGGCGGCGACCGGATCCGGGTTCCCGCTGGTGCTCAGCCACGGCTGGCCGGATTCCTTCTGGCGCTACCTGAAGGCCGTGCCGCTGCTGACGGACCCGGGCGCGCACGGCGGCGACCCGGCGGACGCCTTCGACGTCGTCATCCCCTCGCTGCCCGGCTTCGGCTACTCGGACAAGCCGCGCACGCCGGGGATGCACGTGCAGCGGATCGCCGGCCTGTGGGACGAGCTCATGAGCGGCGTGCTCGGCTTCGACCGCTTCGGCGCGGCGGGCGGCGATCTCGGCAGCGCCGTCACCCGCTTCCTGGGCCTCGACCACGCCGAGCATGTCGTCGCGATTCACCGCACCGACGTCGGGCTGCCCCTGCTGCAGGTCGACGCGGCCGAGCTGAGCGACGAGGAGCGGGCGTACCTGGCGGACGTCGACCGCTGGCGCGCCGCGGAGGGCGCCTACGGGGTGCTGCAGCGCACGAAGCCGCAGACGCTCGCCCATGCGCTGAACGACTCGCCCGTCGGGCTGGCGGCGTGGATCGTCGAGAAGCTCCGCGCCTGGAGCGACTGCGACGGCGACGTCGAACGCCGCTTCACCAAGGACGAGCTGCTGACGAACATCACGATCTACTGGGTGACGGAGACGATCGGCTCCTCGTTCCGGCCCTACCACGACGCGCCGCAGATCCCGATGGACCAGCACGCCCGCCGCGTCGAGGTCCCCTGCGGCGTCGCGGTCTTCCCCCGCGACATCGCCATCCCACCCCGATCCTGGGCCGAGCGCACCTCCAACGTCGTCCACTGGACCGAGATGCCCAGCGGCGGCCACTTCGCGCCGTTCGAGGAGCCGGAGCGCTACGCGGACGACCTGCGAGCGTTCTTCCGGCCCTACCGCGACCGATGAGCTTCCTGGCCTGCGAGGGTCTCACCCACCATGACCGACACGACGCCCCTCATCACCGGCGTGGACTTCGTCTGCGTCCCGGCGCAGGACTTCGACGCGATGACCGCCTTCTACGGTGACACGCTCGGCCTGCCGTTCGTCAAGCGCTACGGCAGCCGGCCCGGCGCGGAGTACCAGGCCGGCAACCTCACGCTGGCCATCATGCGCACCGAGGACTTCGGGGGCACGTTCTCGCCCAACGCGATGCCGATCGCCCTGCAGGTCGACGACGTGGCCGCCGCGCGCGAGCGCCTCGAGGCCCAGGGCGTCCGCTTCGTCAGCGACACGTTCGACTCGGGCGTCTGCTGGCAAGCGATCTGCCTGGACCCCGACGGCAACCCGCTGTCGCTGCACCACCGCTACGCGCCCAAGGACGAACGCCCCGCCGCGCTGTAGCCGCCCTCGACCCCCTAGACGTTCATCGCCACGTACTTGATCTCGAGGTACTCGCGCAGGCCCTCCGGCCCGCCCTCGCGGCCGTAGCCGGACTGCTTGACGCCGCCGAAGGGCGCGCCGGCGTTGGAGACCATGCCCTGGTTGAAGCCGACCATCCCAGTCTCGAGGCGCTCGATGACGCGGAAGGCACGCGAGACGTCCTGCGTGTAGACGTAGGCGACGAGGCCGAACTCGGTGTCGTTGGCGGCGGCGATCGCCTCGTCCTCGGAGCGAAAGCCCTTGACCGGGGCCACGGGGCCGAAGATCTCCTCGCGCAGCATCCGGGCGCTGTCGGGCACGTCGGCGACGACGGTCGGCGCGTAGAAGTAGCCGGGGCCGTCGAGGCGCTCGCCGCCCACGAGGACCTTCGCGCCCTTGCCGACCGCGTCTTCGACGAGCTCGGCGACCTTGCCGCGCTGGTCGTCGTCGATGAGCGGCCCGACCTGGACCCCGTCGTCGGTGCCGCGGCCGACCCTGAGCTCGCCGAGGCGCGCGGCGAGCCGCTCCGCGAAGTCGTCGGCGACGGCCTCGGCGACGTGGAAGCGGTTCGCGCTCGTGCACGCCTCGCCGCCGTTGCGCATCTTGGCGATGAGCGCGCCCTCGACCGCCGCGTCGAGGTCGGCGTCCTCGAAGATCAGGAAGGGCGCGTTGCCGCCGAGCTCCATCGAGACGCGCAGGACCTGCTCGGCGCTCTGCTCGATGAGCTTCTTGCCGACCTCCGTCGAGCCCGTGAAGGAGAGCTTGCGCGTCCGCGGGTCCTTGATGAGCGGCTCCATCACCGAGCCCGACGACTTGGCCGTGAGGACGTTCAGCACGCCGGCGGGCAGGCCGGCCTCCTCGAGGATCCGGGCCATGGCGAGCATGGAGAGCGGCGTCTGCTTGGCCGGCTTGACGACCATCGTGCACCCGGCCGCGATCGCGGGCCCGACCTTGCGCGTGCCCATCGCCAGCGGGAAGTTCCAGGGCGTGATGAAGACGCAGGGCCCGACGGGCTGCTGCATGGTCAGCACGCGGCCCGCGCCGGTCTCGTTGACGGTGAACCGGCCGTTGATGCGCACCGCCTCCTCGCTGTACCAGCGGAAGAAGTTCGCGGCGTACGTGATCTCGGCCTTCGACTCCGCGATCGGCTTGCCCATCTCGAGCGTCATGAGCAGCGCGAGGTCGTCCGCTCGCTCCGTGATGAGGTCGTAGGCGCGCCGGAGGATGTCGCCGCGCTCGCGGGGCGGGTGGTCGCGGAAGGTCTGGAAGGCCTCGTGCGCGGCCGCCAGGGCGGCCTTGGCGTCGTCGACCGTGGCGTCGGCGACCTCGACGAGCGTCTCGCCGGTCGCCGGGTCCTCGACCGGCAGCGAGGAGCCCTCGGCCGCGTCGCGCCAGCGGCCGCCGATGAACAGCTGCGTCGGGACGGTCTCGAGGACGGTGTGCTCGGAGGATGCCGTGGACATGCTCCGAGCCTACCCACGCCTCAGCGCGCGGCCACGCGGCCCGTTCAGGGCCCCGACGGCGGCCTCGGCCGGCTCAGGGGACGACGAACGTGAACGGCGCGTCGGCGAGCACCGCGGTCCCCGGCGAGGCGCCCGGGTCCGCCTTGTACGTCCGCACGTCGAGCACGTTCCCGGGCGGGCAGCCGTTGCCGGACGTGCGCACCTGCACCCAGCTGAAGTCGAAGAAGTTGCCCGTGTAGTCGATGCTCGCGACGGGTGCCGTGGCCGCGACCTCGACGCCCGGATCGACCGTCACGCAGAACTCGCCCACGGCCGGGTGGCCGACCGCGACCACCCCGCGGTCGTCGGACGCCGTGCCCTCGGCGGAGACGCGCCCGTAGGCGCGGGCGAGCCCGGGCGAGCCCGGCGCACCGGTCGCCCCGTCGCGGCCGGCCGCGCCCGCCGCTCCCGCGGCCCCGCTCGCGCCGGTGGCGCCCGTGGCGCCGCGCGGGCCGGCCGGGCCGCGCGCCGCCCGCCGGCGCAGCTCGCGGCGCACCGCCGGCGACAGGTCGCGCGCGGTGACGCTGCCGTCCTGGATCTGCCGGCCGCTGATGAGCCGGGACGCTCCGGCGGTGCCGGCCGTCGCGACCAGGATCCCGAGCAGGAAGGCGAGGATCATGGGGGCCCGTCCGTGGTGCCCGCGCATCGCACCAGCGTGCCGCACGGCCAGGCGGCGGTAGGACGAACGTCGAGCCGCGGAAGGCCCGGGCCGGCGCGCTACGCCGAGACCGTCTCGGCGCCCAGCTCGGCCAGTCGCACGTCCACGGAGTAGTCGATCGGGACCACGATGAGCGACGGGACGTCGAGCGTCAGCGCGTGGCGCAGGTGGCGGCCGAAGTCCTCGACGGCCTCACAGCGCCAGGCGGGCATGCCGAAGGCCTCGGCGAGCTTGACGAAGTCGGGGTTCGTGAAGTCGACCCCGAAGTGCTCGCCGAACTTGTTGTCCTGCTTCCAGACGATCGAGCCGTACTGCCGGTTCTCCCACACGACGTTGACGATCGGCGTCCGCAGCCGCGTCGCCGTCTCGAGCTCCTGGCAGTTCATGAGGAAGCCGCCGTCGCCGTTGACGGTCACGACGTTGCGGCCGGGGTGCACGAGCTTCGCCGCGATCGCGCACGGCAGCGCGAACCCCATGCCCGCGAGGCCGTTGGCGATCATGACCGTGTTCGGCTCATGCGCCGGGAACATGCGGCCGATCCAGAGCTTGTGCAGCCCGACGTCGGAGATGAGGATGTCCTCGCGGCCCAGGGCCCGGCGGATCTCCCACAGCACCCGCGGCGGCTGCATCGGGAAGCTCGGGTCGTCCTTGCCCTGCTCGAAGCGGGCCATGACCATGTCGCGCAGCCTGGGCGAGCCGCCGCTGTGGGGCACGTCGCGCCCCTCCTCGGCCAGGCGGGTGAGGACGTGGTAGATGTCGCCCACGAGCTCGACCTCGGGCGTGAAGTACTCGTCGATCTCCGCCGGCTCGGAGTCGACGACGATGATCTTCTTGTCGCGCCGCGGGTTCCAGTGCTCGGGCGAGTGCTCGACGAGGTCGTAGCCGATCGCCAGCACGACGTCGGCGTCCTCGAAGCCGGCCATGGCGTAGTCGCGGGCCTGCAGGCCCACCGTGCCGAGCGCCTTGGGGTCGGTGTAGTCGAGCAGGCCCTTGCCCATGAAGGTCTCGGCGACCGGGATCCCCGTCGCCCGGCAGAACTCCCGCAGCGCGGGCGCCGCGCCCGCGCGCACCACGCCGTTGCCGGCCAGCGCCACGGGGTTCAGCGCGTTGCGGATGAGGTCCGCGGCCTTGAAGAGCTCGCGGGCGCCGGGCTCGGGCCGGACGGGCCGGCGCCGTGGCAGCGGCCGGGCGTCGACGTCGGCGGCCATGACGTCCTCGGGCAGCTCGAGGTGGGTGGCGCCGGGCTTCTCGGACTCCGCGACCTTGAAGGCCTTGCGGACGACCTCCGGGACGATCTCCGGGCTCGTGACGCGCGCGTTCCACTTCGTGATGGGACGGAAGAGCTCGACCAGGTCGATGAACTGGTGGGACTCCTTGTGCATCCGCTCGAGGTCGGCCTGGCCGGTCAGCGCGACGAGCGGCGCCCGGTCGAGGTAGGCGTCGCCGATGGCCGTGACGAGGTTCATGGCGCCGGGCCCGAGCGTCCCCAGGCACACGCCCGCCCGTCCGGTCAGGCGCCCGTACATGTCGGCCATGTAGGCGCCGCCCTGCTCGTGGCGAACCGTCACGAAGGAGACGGAGGAGTTCGCCAGGGACTGGTTGAGGTCCAGCGTCTCCTCGCCCGGGATGCCGAAGACGTACTTGACGCCCTCGGCCTCGAGGCACTCCACGAAGACGTCCGATGCCCGTCGTGCCGCCAAGTCCATCCCCTAGTCTGAGCTGAGCCGTCGCCCCATGACCACGCCGTTCCCCGAACCTAGCACCGCAACTCCGCCGTCCCCGAGGCGTTCGGCGGGGTGGATGCGCCCACTCCGCACCATCGCCGCCGGCGCCGCCGTCGGGGCCGTCGCGCTCGTGCCGTCGTCGGCCGGCGCGGCCACGACGCTGACCATCCGCGGTGCCGGCTTCGGCCACGGCGTGGGCATGAGCCAGTACGGCGCGTTGGGCTACGCCAAGCACGGCGCCGGCTACGCCGCGATCCTGCGCCACTACTACACGGGCACGGCGCTGGCGACCGTCAGCAGCTACGACGTCCGGGTGCTCCTGGCCGACGGCCGGCGGTCGCTGACCGTGGCCGGCCTGGACCGCATCGGCACCCAGCTCCTGGACCCGTCGCGGACCTACACGGTCGTCCCGGGCGGCAAGGGCGTCCTGGTCAAGCAGGGCCGCCGCAGGCTCGTGACCGCCGCCGGCCCGCTGGCCCTCCGGGCGCAGATCGGCGGCAGCGTCCTGCTGGCCGGCAGCCGCTACCGCGGCAGCCTCGAGGTCCGCCGCTCCGGCAGCGGCCTCATGGCCGTCAACGCGCTGCGGCTGGAGGACTACGTGCGCGGGGTGGTGGCGCGCGAGAGCCCGTCGACCTGGCCCGCGGAGGCGCTCAAGGCGCAGGCCGTGGCCGCGCGCACGTACGCCGTCACGACGGCCAAGCCCGGCGCGGCCTTCGACCAGTACGCCGACGTGCGCTCGCAGGTCTACGGCGGCGTGGGCGCCGAGACGACGGCGACCGACGCGGCCGTCGCGGCGACGCGCGACCAGGTCGTCACCTACGCCGGGCGGCCGGCGGTGACGTACTTCTTCTCGACCTCGGGCGGGCGCACCGAGAACGTCGAGAACTCCTTCCTGGGCTCGGACCCCAAGCCGTGGCTCAAGAGCGTCACGGACCCCTACGACACCGTGTCGCCGCGCCACCGGTGGGGCCCGTTCCGCCTGACCGCCGCCCAGGCGCAGTCGCGGCTGCGCGGGCTCCTGCGGGGCCGGTACAAGGGGATCAGGGTGACGCGCCGCGGGGTCTCGCCACGCGTCGTGTCGGCGACCCTGGTCGGGACGCGCGGAAGCACCGTGGTGAGCGGGCCGACGCTGCGGCGCGTCTTCGGGCTCGCCGACACCTGGGCCTACTTCACGACCGTCCGCACGGGCGTCCGCAAGCCGAAGAAGGCCCCCAAGCCGACGCCCGGGAACGGCGGGAGCGGCGGCGTGGTCGTCGACCCCGGCTCCGTCCCCTCCGGCGGCATCTCGACCGGCGGGGCCGGCGCGGCCGCGGTGGGCCTGCGCGGGGCAGTCGTCGTCGAGGGCGCCGTCCAGCCCGGCCGCCGCGGGAGCTGGGCGCGCCTGCAGCGCCGCGAGGGCACGCGCTGGGTCCTGGCCGCCGACGTGCGCCTCGGCGGCGGCGGGCGCTACGCCGTCACCGCCCCGCAGCCCGGGACGTACCGCGTCCTGGCGGGCCGGACCACCGGGCCGTCCGTCCGCGTGGGCTGATCCGGCGCGGCCGGCGCCGCCCGAGGCGGCTAGCGCCGCACGAGGCGCGCGAACAGCCGGTCGAGCTCGTCCTGCGGGTCGCCGCGGCACAGCCCCGCGTGCACCGGCGACGGCTGGACGACGGTGCTCGACGGCGCCGTGAGCCACCCGAAGCGCTCGGACTGCGGCAGGCGCGCCAGCGGGCCGCCGGCGTCGTCCCCCGCCGCGACGGCCTCCAGGACCGCGAGATGGCGCTGCACCGCGTCGACGTCGACCGCGGGGTCCAGCCCCCGCAGCCGGTCGCGGTCGAGCGCGACGGCCGCGCCCAGGAAGCCCCGGCGGCGGCAGAAGAGGACGACGCCGGCGTTCAGCGCTTCGCCGCGCGCGAGGTCGGGGACGACGCGCAGGATCGCGTACGCGAAGTCCTCGTCAGCGGCGGGCACGGGCGTCCTCGGCGTCGGCGACGAAGGGGCGCGGCGCCTCCAACCGCGCCGAGAGCAGCGCGCCGAGCTCGGTGCGCCGCTCGGCCGGCGCCTCCCCGAGCCAGGCGTCGGGGAGGAGCGCCAGGACGGCGTCGAGCGCGTCGGCGGCGCGGGCCGCGAGCGCGTCGTCCACGGCGGCGACCGAGCCCGCGTAGGGCAGCAGCACGTGGTCGGCGAGCAGCGGGAAGCGGCGGCGGGGGTCGCCGGGCGGGTGGGGATGCATGACGAGCAACAGCGCGCCGTGGTCGATGAGCCACGTGCGCCCGTGCCACACCAGGAGGTTCGGGTTCCGCGGGCTGCGGTCGACGTTGGTCAGGAGGCCGTCGAGCCAGACGACCGCCGCGGCCTGCGCCGGGTCCAGCGCGGCGCCGGCCTCCGCGTCGAACGGGAGCGCCCCGGGGAGGAAGTCGACGCCGAGGTTCAGCCCCGGGCTGGCCGTGATGAGGTCTTGGATCTCCGGGTCGGGCTCGGCGCGCCCCAGCTCCGGGTCGACGTCGGCCAGGACGAGCTCGGGGACCGGGAGGCTCAGCGCGCGCGCCAGCTCCCCGCCCAGCAGGTCGGCCACGAGCGCCGCCGGCCCCTGCCCCGCGCCGCGGAACTTCAGGACGTAGAGACCGTCGTCGTCCGCCTCGACGAGCCCGGGCAGCGAGCCGCCCTCGCGCAGCGGGGTGACGTAGCGCGTGGCGCGGACCGCTCGCAGCACGGGCCGCAGGCTAGCTGCGTGCGCGGCGCCCGCCCGGGGCAGCCCCCGGCCATGATCGAGGTCTGGCAGGCCGAGTGGTGCCCCTACTCGTCGCAGGTGCGCGGGCTGCTCACCGAGCGCGGCGTGGACTTCGTCGCCCGCCAGGTCGACCCCGAGCCCCCGCGCGAGACCATGCGCGCGCGGGTGGGCACCGACACGATCCCCGCCGTCCGCCTGGACGACGGGGAGGTCCTGGCCGGGGACACCGACGCGATCCTGTCCGCGCTCGAGGAGCGCTTCCCGGCCACGACGGCGACCGCCGGGCACGAGGCGCAGGCCGCGCGGCACTGACCGGGCGGCCGGCGGCCGCGTCAGCCGCCGGTGTAGAAGCGGGCCAGCGACTCGGCCACGCAGACCGGCTTGTCCTGGCCCTCACGCTCGAACGTCTGCGTCACGGTGACCTGGACCCCGCCCGGGACGTCGTCGACGGCGGTCAGCGTCGCGCGCATGCGGACCTTGGAGCCGACGGGCAACGGCGCCGGGAAGCGGACCTTGCCGAAGCCGTAGTTCAGCGCGAAGGCGAAGCCGTCGACGCTGAACATCTCGTACGTGAACTTGGGGCCGAGCGAGAGCGTGTAGAGGCCGTGGGCGATCGTGCCGCCGAAGGGCGTCTGCGCCGCCTTCTCCTCGTCGACGTGGATCCACTGGTGGTCGCCGGTGGCGTCCGCGAACGCGTTGATGTCGGCCTGCGCGACGTCCTGCCAGGAGCTGACGCCGAGCTCCTCGCCGACCTTGCCCTTGAGCTCGTCGATGCCGTTGATGGTGAGCATGGGCGGGAGCCTATGCGAGGGCGTCAGGCCGCGCGGTCGAGCTCGTGCTCGCGCTCGAGGCGCCCGAGCTCGGTCGCCGGCGGCTCGCCGAAGATGTACTCGCGCGCCAGCGTGCCCCAGTCGGCGCCGGCCCGCAGCTCGCCCAGGACGCTGAACAGCAGCGCCTCCATCCGGCGGATGAGCAGCGCCTCGGGCGGGAGCGTCTGGCGGCGCATCTGGTCGAAGTACGGCGACCGCGGCGAGGAGCCGACCTCGACGGACTCGCGGACGTAGTCGGGGCTGAGCCGGCGGAACCCGGGCGTGAAGTACCACTCGCCGGCGGTCCGCAGCTGCTCGAGGACGAGCTGCGGCTCGAACGTGCCGGCGTCCGGGAGGTAGCCGAGGTGGGCCAGCCCGCGGTGGACCGCGGCCGCGTCGCCCTCGATCACGGCCCGCGCCAGGGCCCGCTCGCCGTCGAGGAAGGCGGCCGGGACCTTGCGCATGAGGCCGAAGTCCAGGAAGCAGACGCGGCCGTCGGCGAGCGCGAGGTAGTTCCCCGGGTGCGGGTCGCCCGCGGCCAGGCGCTCCCGCGTGAGCAGGCCGTAGAAGAAGCGGAAGGCGATCTCGCCGAAGCGGTCGCGGGTCGCCTCGTCGGCGCGCTTGACCGACTCGAAGCCCGCGCCCTCGACGAAGGCGGTGACCAGGACGCGCCGGGTCGACAGCGTCGTGTCGACCTCGGGGATGACCACGAACGGGTGCCCGCGGAAGGCGCGGCCGACCGTCCGCTGGTGCTGGGCCTCGACCTCGTAGTCGAGCTCCTCGCCGATCCGCGCGCGCAGCTCCGCCGCGATGGCCTTGACGTCGAGGCCCGGAGCGAGCCGGCGGATGAGCGGGAACAGGAGGTTCATGTTGCGCAGGTCGGTCTCCACGGCCTCCGCGATGCCCGGGTACTGGACCTTGACCGCGACATCGCGCCCGTCGTGGGTCGTGGCCCGGTGGACCTGGCCGATGGACGCCGCGGCGAACGCCTCGTCGGCGAAGTCGGCGAAGTGGTCGGAGACCTTGCCGCCCAGGTCCTGCTCGACGACCTTGCGGATCGCCTTGGGGTCGACCGGCGTGACGTCGTCGCGCAGGGCGGCCAGGCGCTCCTTGAAGGCCTCGCGCTCGCCCTCGGGGACGACGTCCCAGTCGACGGTCGAGAGCACCTGCCCGATCTTCATCGCGGCGCCCTTCATCTGCCCGAGCTGCTCGACGAGCTCGTCGGCGGCGCGCAGCGCCCACTCGCCGCGGGCCTCGTCGGCCCGCTCGTCCGAGCGCACGGTGTTCGCCGCGCGGTTCCCGAGCCAGCGCGCGCCCTGCCCGGCGACGAGGCCGCCGAGCTTCGCGGAGCGCCCGAGGCGTGAGGTGGGGATGCGCGGCACGGTCAAGAGGGTACGGCGAGGGGCGTCCGGCGGCCCACCGCGCCGTCCGGTCAGCTGCGCAGCGCCTTGAGCACGTCGCCGGTGTGGAGGGTGGGGACGCGCGAGCCCTCGAGCTCGACGGAGGCGCCGGTCGCGTCGTCGACGAGCTCCAGCACGCGGACGTTGACCCGCTGGTGGACCCTGCTCGTCAGCCGGTCGCGCGCGATCCGGAAGAGCAGGCGGGTCGGGCGGCGGCCGTGGTCGCGCACCGAGTCGAAGCCGAGCACCGCCGAGGGGGTGACCGCGACGACCATCCGCTCCGGCAGGCCCGAGAGGGCGTCGCGGGCGTGCCCGCCGGCGATCGCGCCTCCGGTGACCCCGACGCTGCCCGCGAGCCCGCTCAGCGACCCGCCGAGGCCCTCGCCGACGGCGCCGCCCGCGAACATCGCCCCCGTGTGCCCGCGCGGGAAGAAGATCCCCGCCGCCAGCACCTCCTCGGTGACGCCCTGCTCGGCCAGGACCTCGCCGACGCGCTGCACCAGCTCTTGCTCGTCCACGGTCGCTCCTCGGGGCGGTGTCGGCCCCGACCGTACCGGGCGCCGCCGGGGGTGCGGGCGCCGGCCGGCGACGCCGCGGCGCGCCCGCAGGCCGTACGGTGGGCGGCGCGATGACCGCCCCGCTCCTCGCCGTCGACGCCCCCTCGCTCCTCTACCGCGCCTTCTTCGCGCTGCCCGGGTCGATCCGCGGCACCGACGACCGGCCCGTCAACGCCCTGCTCGGCACGGCCAACCTCCTGCTCTGGGTCGTCGAGCGCCACGCGCCGCGCGCCGTGGTCCTGACCACCGGGGCGGAGTCGGCGGCCTACCGCGCCGAGGCCTACCCGCCCTACCACGCCGACCGCCCGCCGATGCCCGACGAGCTGCGGGAGCAGTGGGAGGCCGCGCCGGCGTTCTTCGGCGCCTTCGGCTGGCCGACGCTGACCGCCGGCGACCTCGAGGCGGACGACCTCCTCGGCGCGCTCGCGCACCGGGAGGCCGACGCGGGCGGGCGAGCCCTCCTGTTCACCGGCGACCGCGACATGTTCCAGTGCGTCTCGGACCGCGTCCGCGTGCTCTTCCCGCGCGGCGGCAAGGACGGGCCCGAGGACATCGGCCCCGACGAGGTCCGGCGGCGCTACGGCGTCGACCCCGCGCAGGTGCCGGACTTCATCGCCCTGCGCGGCGACCCGTCGGACGGCCTGCCAGGCGCCCGGGGCATCGGCGAGAAGACCGCGCGCGACCTGCTGCGCGACCACGGCGACCTCGACGGGCTGCTCGCGACGGCCGCCACCGTGACGTCGGGGCTGCGGCCCAAGGTCGCCCAGACGCTCCGCGACCAGGCCGACGAGCTGCGGACCTTCCGCGACATCGCCACCCTGCGCGACGTCGACGTCGAACGCCCGCCCGACGCGCCGACCGACTTCGCGGGCGCCGCGGCGGCCGCCCGCGAGCACGGTCTCGGGCGGCTCTCCCAGCGCCTGGAGGCCCTCGCGCGCTGACGCGCCCGGCGAGTGGCGCGCCGCCCGAGGGGGAAGCTCGTCCCCGACCGTCGGGACCAGGGAGGGAGACACGACATGTTCGAGCGCTTCAAGCGCAACGACGACCGCGAGCCCACCGCCTCCGGGAGGGGGGCCGTCAGCACCGGGGCCGCCGACCGCGCGGAGCAGCGCGACGCGCTGCGCGACCGCGAGGCGACCGCCGTGCACGACCGTGACGCGATCGCCGTGGACGACCGTGACGCGGTCGACGCCGAGGCCCGCTTCTCGCGCGGGGACGAGCGGACGTTCGCCGCGACGCGGCCGCGCGGCCGCGACGGCGTCGCGGGCCAGGACGTCTCGCGCCGGACCGGCGCCGCGCCGGGCGTCCACCGGGACACCATGGCCGCGGTGCGCGAGCGCCAGCGCGAGCGCTTCGGGTCCTTCAGCTGGGGCAGCGACTTCTTCGGCTTCCTGAGCGCGCTCGGGCTCGCGTCGATCCTGGCCGGCGTCCTGACCGGCGCCGGCGTGGCCTTCGACCTCTTCGACCGGGCCACCGGCTCGGACGCGTCGAGCAGCGACGCGAAGACCATCGGCCTCGGCGGCGGCATCGCGCTCCTGCTCGTCCTGGCCCTCGCCTGGTACGCCGGCGGCTACGTCGCCGGCCGGATGGCCCGGTTCGACGGCGTGCGCCAGGGTGTGGGCGTCTGGCTGTGGACGCTCCTCGTCGGCGCCGTGCTCGCGATCCTCGGCGCGATCGGCGGCAGCCAGTACGACGTCTTCGGGGGCCTGAACCTGCCGAGCGTGCCGGTCGACGGCAACACGCTGACGGGCGCGGGCGCCGTCGCCGGCGCCGCGGCCCTGGCCGTCACGCTGCTCGCGGCGGTCCTCGGCGGCAAGGTGGGGGAGCGCTTCCATCGCAAGGTCGACCGCGTCGCGCTGCACGACCGCGCCTGACGACGGCTACGGGCGCCGCGGCGCGTCCCGGACCCGCCGCAGCGCCGCGAACGCCGGCCCGAGCGCGTCGTGCAGCCCGGCGAAGGCCGGGCGCAGCTCGGCGTAGACCGCGGCCGCCTCGGGGTCGGGCTCGACGACGGCCTCGATCGGCACGAGCTCGGCCGCGCGCTCGAGACCGCCGACGAGGTCGAGCGCCGACATCCCGAGCAGGGCCGCCCCGAAGGACGAGCCCTCGTGGCCGGCGGGGAACCCGATCGGCAGGCCGAGCGCGTCGGCCAGGAGCTGGCGCCACAGCGGGCTGCGCGCGAAGCCACCCGTCGCGCGGACCTCGCGCACCTCGTGGCCCGCCTCGCGCATCGAGTCCAGGACGAGCGCGAGCTGCAGGCACACGCCCTCGAGCGCCGCCCGGACGAGGTGCCCGCGGCGGTGGGCCTGGGTGAGCCCGACGTAGGCGCCGCGGGGCAGGACGCTCCACTCCGGCGCACGCTCGCTGAGGAGCGAGGGAAGCATGAGCAGCGCGTCGCTGCCCGGCGGGACCGCGGCGGCCTCGTCGAGGAGCCGCATGGGGGCGTCCGCGCCCAGCTCGGGGCCGAGCGTGCCGGCCAGCCATCGCAGGACCGACCCGCCGTTGTTGATCGACCCGCCGACGACCCAGAGCCCCGGAACGAGCGCGAAGCAGAAGAGCCGCCCGCGCGGGTCGGTGACCGGGCGCTCGACGCAGAGCCGCAGCGCCCCGCTGGTGCCGATCGAGCACGCCGCCACGCCGGGCCGCACCGCGCCCACGCCGAGGTTGGCGAGCGGGCCGTCGCCGGCCCCGGCGACGACGGGCAGGCCCGCCGGGAGGCCGGTGTCGCGCGCGGCGGCCGCCGTGAGCTCCAGGCGCTCGGTCGTGGCCACCAGCTCGCCGAGCTGCCCGGGCTCCACGCCGCCGAGGGCGAGCGCCTCGGCGTCCCAGTCGCCCCGGTGCAGGTCGAGAAGCCCGGTCCCGGAGGCGGTCGAGAGGTCGACCGCGAAGCGCCCCGTGAGCCGCTGCAGGACGAGCTCCTTGACGCCGCCCCAGCGCCGCGCCCGCGCGACGACGTCGGGGGCGTGGGCGGCGAACCAGCGCAGCTTGGCCAGCGGCGCCATCGGGTGCAGCGGGGTCCCCGTGCGGCCGTGGAGGTCCGGGTGGACGCGGCGCAGGTCCTCCGCCTCGGCGGAGGCCCGCACGTCGGCCCAGGTCAGCAGGCCCGTGAGCGCCCGGCCGTCGGCGTCGAGGGCGCACAGCCCGTGCATGGCGGTGCTGACCGCGACGCCCGCGACCCCCGCGCCCCGGTCCCGCGCGGCCGCGGCCGCGTCGCGGAGCGCCGCCACGGCGCCGTCGACGACCTCGCGTGGGTCGAGCTCGACCCGGCCCGGCGCCGGCTCGCGCAGCGCGAAGGCGCGGTCGCCGGCGCCGTGCTCGCGGCCGTGCGCGTCGAAGGCGACGGCCTTCGCGCTCGTCGTCCCGACGTCCAGCCCGAGGACGACCCGGACGCCCACCTCACGCCGCGCTCGACGCCGCCCAGAGGTTCACGCCGCCCTCGACGGCGTGGCGGTCGATCGCCTCGAGCTCGTCGGGGGTGATCTCGAGGCGGCGGACCGCGCCGAGGCTGTCCTCGAGCTGCGCGACGGAGCTGGCCCCGATGAGCGCCGACGTCACGCGCGGGTCGCGCAGCGCCCACGCGATCGCGAGCTGCGCGAGCGTCTGGCCCCGGCCGCGGGCGACCTCGTTCAGCGCCCGAACGTGCCCGAGGTTCTCCTCGTTGAGCATGTCGCGCTCCAGCGAGCCCTCGCGGGCCGCGCGCGAGCCCTCCGGGATCCCGTCCAGGTACCGGTCGGTCAGCAGCCCCTGCGCGAGCGGCGAGAAGACGATGCAGCCGACGCCCTCGCGCCCGAGGACGTCGAGCAGGTCCTCCTCGATCCAGCGGTTGAGCATCGAGTAGGACGGCTGGTGGATGAGCAGCGGCGTCCCGAGGTCGCGCAGGAGGCGCACCGCCTCGGCGGTCCGGGCGGCGCTGTAGGACGAGATGCCGGCGTAGCGGGCCTTGCCCTGGCGGACGGCCGTGTCCAGGGCGCCCATCGTCTCCTCCAGCGGATCCTGACCCGCCCGCCCCGGCCGGTGCGAGTAGAAGACGTCGACGTGGTCGAGCCCCATCCGGGTCAGCGACTGCTCGAGGCTCGAGAGCAGGTACTTCCGCGAGCCGTGGTCGCCGTAGGGCCCGGGCCACATGTCGTAGCCCGCCTTCGTCGAGATCACGAGCTCGTCGCGGAACGGCCGCAGGTCTTCGCGCAGGACCCGGCCGAAGTTCAGCTCGGCGCTCCCGTAGGGCGGTCCGTAGTTGTTGGCCAGGTCGAAGTGCGTGACGCCGAGGTCGAAGGCCCGCCGCAGGATCGCGCGCTGGGTCGCCAGGGGCTGGTCGTCGCCGAAGTTCTGCCACAGCCCGAGCGAGATCGCCGGGAGGTCGAGCCCGCTGCGCCCGCAGCGCCGGTAGGGCATGCGGCCGTCGTAGCGCTCGGGGTCCGGCACGTACTGGTCGAGGACGTCCATGGGACGGGACCTTGCCCGGGCGGGCTAGGGCGTGAACCGGATCGTGATGACCTCGCCGTCGCGCATGACGTAGTCGCGCCCCTCGATGCGCAGCGTGCCGCGGTCGCGGGCACCGGCGTAGCCGCCGGCGTCGACGAGCTCGTCCCAGGCGACGACCTCGGCCCGCACGAAGCCCTTCTGGATGTCGGAGTGGATCTCGCCGCCCGCGTGCCACGCCGTCAAGCCGTCGCGCAGGTGCCAGCTCTGGGCCGGCTTGTCCTCGCCGGCCGTGAAGAAGGCGTTGAGGTGCAGCAGCGCGAAGGCGCCGCGGACGACGCGCTGCAGCCCGCTCTCCCCCACGCCGAGGTCGGCGCGCATCGCGGTGGCGTCGTCGTCGTCGAGCTCGGAGAGCTCGGCCTCGATGCGCGAGGACACGGCGACCGCGGCCGCGTCGACCCCGGCGGCGTGCTCCATGACCGCGGCCGGGACCTCGTCGCTGCCCTCGTCGACGTTGGCGACGAAGAGGACCGGCTTGGCCGTCAGGGGGCGGATCGCCTGGGCGCGGTCGACCTCGGGGGGCATGGGCACGGTCCGCGCCGGGCGGCCGGCCTGGAGCGCGGCGACGAGGTCGCGCAGCCACGCCTCCTCCGCGACGGCGGCGCGGTCGCCGCCACGCGCCGTGCGGACGACGCGCTCCAGGCGGCGCTCGGCCTGCTCGAGGTCCGCGAAGACGAGCTCGGTCTCGATCGTCTCGATGTCGCGCCCGGGGTCGACGTCGCCCTCGGGGTGGATGACGTTCGCGTCGTGGTGGGCGCGCACGACGTGGACGATCGCGTCGACCTCGCGGATGTTCGCCAGGAACTGGTTGCCGAGCCCCTCCCCCTCGTGCGCGCCGCGCACCAGGCCCGCGATGTCATGGAAGTCGACCGTGTCGAAGACGACCTCGGAGGCGCCGACCGTCTCCGCGACGCGCTCCAGGCGCTCGTCGTGGACGGGGACGACCGCGACGTTCGGCTCGATCGTGGTGAACGGGTAGTTCGCCGCCTCCGCGCCCGCGCGGGTCAGGGCGTTGAACAGCGAGGACTTGCCCGCGTTGGGCATCCCCACGATGCCGACCCTCATCGCCCGAGCCTCCCGACGGCGGTGCCCAGCAGGGCGCCCGCGACCACGTCGGTCGGGTAGTGGACGCCGAGGTAGACGCGCGAGAGCGCCATCGCCGACGCGGCCGCGTACAGCGGGGCGGTGGCGCCGGGCGCCAGCGTGCTGAACGCGCGCGCGGCGGCGAACGACGAGGACGCGTGCGCGCTCGGGAAGCTCAGCGCCGTCGGGGTGGCCATGAGGGCCGGGAGGCCGTCGAGGCGCGGGCGGCGCCGGCGCACGACCGCCTTCAGCGCCGTGTTGAGCGTGTAGGCGGCGCCGACCGCGGCCGTCGCCTTGAACCAGGCGGTGCGCCGCGCGGGGTCGGCCAGCGCGGCCGTGCAGCCGCCCACGAGCCAGACGCCCGCGTGCTCGCCGAGCCCGGAGAAGGCGCGGACGGGGGCGAGCGCCGGCGGGCCCGCCGCGCCCCGCACCAGCCGGTAGGCGCGCACGTCGGCCGCCGCGAGGCTACGGGCGACGGGGCCGCCCCGCAGGAGCGCGGCGAGCGCACGCCGCGCCGCGGGGTCGGGCGGGGGCGGCGCGGAGCGCAGGCGGGGGACGGGACGCACGCGCCGCACGATATGGGCGACACTCCCGCCCGTGCGGCTCGCCCTGCTGGTCAACGACGCGGCGGGCGCGGGTGCGCACGGGCCCGCGGCCCCCGACGCGCTCGCCGCGGCGCTGCGTGCGAGCGGCGCGGACGTGGAGGTCCACGACGTCCGCGACGTCTGCGGGCCGGACGGCGACCCCTCCGCCGTGCTGGCGTCGCCTCCCGAGCGCGTCGTCGTGGCGGGCGGGGACGGCTCCGTCGGGGCGGCCGCCGACCTGGCCGCCCGGCTCGGCGTCCTCCTCGCCGTCGTGCCGACGGGCACGGCGAACGACTTCGCCCGGGCGCTCGGCGTGCCGCTCGAGGTCGAGGCCGCCGTGGCGCTGGCCGGCCGGCCCGACCCCACCCGGCGGCCGGTCGACGTGGGGCGCGCCGGCGACCGCCCCTTCGTCAACGCGGCCAGCGCGGGCCTCTCGGTCCTCGCCGCCCGGCACGCGCACGACCTCAAGCCCCGCCTCGGCCCGGTCGCCTACGCCGTGGGCGCGCTGCGCGCCGGCGTCACGGCGCGGCCGGTCGGCGTCCGCGTGCGGGTCGACGGCGCGGAGGCGTTCGCCGGCGACGCCTGGCAGGTCATCGTCGCCGGCACCGGCGCGTTCGGGGGCGGCGCCGAGCTCGAGGTGGCCGACGAGGCCGACCGCCGGCTCGACGTGGCCGTCCTGCGCGCCGGCCCGCGGGCCGAGCTCGTGCGGCGCGCGTGGGGCATGCGGCGCGGCGGGCTCGCCGACCAGCGCGGGGTGCTGCACCGGCGCGGCCGGGTGATCGAGGTCGACGGACCGCCGACCTTCAACGTCGACGGCGAGGTCCTGCGCCTCGCGCCCGCGCGCTTCGCGATCGACGGCACGGTCGTGGAGGTCGCGATCCCATGAGGTCGCCCTTCCAGGACGACCCCCCGCACGTCGCGCGCTACGCCTGGCCCGCCGCGCTGGCCGCGCTCGGAGCCGCGTGGTACGGCTCGGAGTCGCTGCGCCACCGCCGGGAGCAGGGCGACGGCTACGCGCTGCGCGGCGAGGCGCTCGAGGTCGGCTCCGCCGGCTTCCTGCGCGCCGCCGAGGCACTGACCGGAGCGCCCGTGACCCACGGCAACGAGGTCGAGCTGCTCGTCAACGGGGACCGGATCTTCCCCGCCTTCCTGGAGACGATCGCCGGCGCCCGCCGCAGCCTGAACCTCCTGACCTACGTCTACTGGCGCGGCGACGTGGCCCATGAGGTCGCGGCGGCGCTCTGCGAGCGTGCGCGGGCCGGGGTCGAGGTCAACGTGCTGCTCGACTGGGTCGGCTCGCTGAAGATGGCGGACGGCCTGCTCGACGAGCTCTGCGACGCCGGCGTCCGCGTCTCGCGCTTCCGCCCGCTCAAGCCCTACGCGCTGCGAAGGCTGAACAACCGCACGCATCGCAAGGTCCTCGTCGCCGACGGCGAGGTCGGGATGATCGGCGGCGTCGGCATCGCCGAGGAGTGGACCGGCGACGCCCAGGACCCGGACCACTGGCGCGACACCCACGTGCGTGTGCGCGGACCGGTCGTGCGCGGCCTGCAGGGCGCCTTCGCCGAGAACTGGCTCGAGGCGACGGGCGACGCGCTCGTCGGCGACGCCGTGCTGCCGAGCCTGGAAGGCGTCGAGGACGGCGTGGCGATGCAGGTCGTGCGGTCACGCGCGGGCGTGGGCGACACGAACGCCGAGGCGCTGTACTTCCTGGCGATCGCGAGCGCCCGGCGCTCGCTGGACCTCACCAACGCGTACTTCGCGCCCCGGCCGGCGTTCGTGGAGGCGCTGTGCGACGCGGCGGAGCGCGGCGTCGCGGTCCGGGTCATCGTCCCGGGGCCGCACATCGACAAGCAGGTCGTCCGCCAGGCCGGGCGGCGGGCCTACCGGCAGCTGCTGGACTGCGGCGTGCGCATCTGGGAGTACGGCCCGACGATGCTCCACGCCAAGACCCTCTGCCTCGACGGCGCGTGGTCGTGCGTCGGCTCGGCGAACTTCGACAACCGCTCGTTCCAGCTCAACGACGAAGCGACGCTCTGCGTCGGCAGCGAGGCCTTCGCCGCCGACCTGGCGGCCCAGTTCGCCCGCGACCTCGAGGTCTCCGAGGCGATGTCCCCGGACCGCTGGCGGCGCCGGCCGCTGCGGCGCCGCGCGACCGAGGCGGTCGCGGGCGTCGCGCGGCGCGAGCTCTGAGCGCGCCCGCCAGGCGCTAGGGGCCGCCGGGACCGCGACCGCCCGGGCCGTGGTGGGGACCGAATCCGGGCCCGCCGCCGCGGCCGAAGCCGGGGCCGGGACCGGCGCCGGGGCCGGGGCCGGGGCCGGGAACGGGACCGGGACCGGGACCGGGACCGGCGGCGAGGGCGTCGCGCACCTTCTTGGCGTCGATCCCGAGCTGCTTGGCCAGCGCGTCGGCGAACGCGGTCCGCCGCGCCTCCCAGCGCTGCTGCTCGGTCGCGCGGAGCTTGGCCAGCGCGGCCTTGACCTCGGCCGGGTCGAGCCCGAGCTCCTTGGCCAGGCCGGCGACGAGGTCGTCCTCCCGGCCCCCGCGGTGGCGGGCGCCCCGGTCCGGGTGGACGGACCGCAGCGCCCTGCGCACGGCCGCCGGGCCGAGACCGAGCTTCTTGGCCAGGGCGGCCGCGAGGCCGTCGGGCCCGCGGTGGTCGCGGCGCGGGCCGCCCGCCGGGGGGGCGCCGGCGGGCGGGGCGCCGCGAGCCCCCTGGGGCCGCAGCGCGTCGAGCGCGCTGTGGAGCTTGGCGACGTCGACCCCGAGCGCCTTGGCCAGCGCGGAGAGCTCCTCCTGCTCGTGCGCGTCGTGGAGCTTCTGCAGGGCGGCCCGCAGCCGGGCGGGCGTCACGCCGAGCGCGTCGGCGAGGGCCTGGTCGTCCGCGGCGTGGTCGCGCCCGGGGCCACCCGCGCCGGGGCCGGCGCCCTTCGCGCGCAGCGCGTCGAGCGCCTTGCGCAGCGCGTCCTGGCTGACGCCGAGGCGCTGGGCGAGCTCCTGGCCGGGGTCGGGCCGCCCGGCCGTGGTCCGCGCGGCGGTCGTGCTGCCGCTGGTCGTCGTGCTCGTGCTCGTGCTCGCGGCGTCGCGCGCCTCCGCGGAGCCGTCGCGGACCTGGGTGCCGAGCGCATAAGCGCCGGAGATCGCAGCGACGGCGCCGGTGAGCGCGACGGCCGTGGTCGTCTTGCGGGACATGCGAGCGACCCTCCCAGACGACCCTGAGACGAGTCTGGGAGATGGCTAAGGGGAGGCTAAGGACCGGCCGGAGGCGCCGGTCCTCGCCCGAAGGGCCCGCTAGCCGCCGCTCAGGCCGAAGCCGACGCGGTGCTCGTCCCGCTCGACGCGCAGCCAGAGCACGTGCTGGAGGCTGAGGCGGACGTCGCCGTCCTCGCCGTGGAGGTCGTGCCAGCCCTCGCCGCCGAGCGCGCCCTGCAGGCGCTTGAGCTCGTCCTCGCTGACCCTGAGGGCCAGCGGGGGGCTGGCCTGGAACCCGATGCTGATGCGCTGCGCCATGTGTCAGTGCCCCTCCGCGGGCTGGACGATCTCGGTCAGGACGCCGCCGGACGACCTGGGGTGGACGAAGGCGACGCGCGACCCGCGGATGCCGGTGCGCGGCGTCTCGTCGAGCAGCGCGACGCCCTGGGCCCGCAGCGCGTCGAGGGCGGCTTCGGCGTCGGGCACCTGGTAGGCGACGTGGTGCAGCCCCGGGCCGCGCTTGGCCAGGAAGCGCCCGACCGTCGTCTCGGGCCCGAGCGGGGCGAGCAGCTCGACGTGGTTCTCCCCCACGTCGAGCAGGACGGCCTCCACGCCCTGCTCCTCGACGACCTCGCGGTGGACGAGCGCCAGCCCGAAGCGCCCCTGGTAGAGCGCGATCGCGGCCTCGAGGTCCTCCACCGCGACGCCGACGTGGTCGATCCGGGCGAACACCCCTGCAACCTACCCAAAGCGCCGCGGGGGCTCAGGGGCGATCGCTGCGGCTCGTGGCCGCGACTCGCAGGGACGGCGGCGGGACGCGCCGGTGGTCGACCTTCGCGACCCCGTCCATGATGCGGTCGATGTCGCCGCGCTCGAGCACCTCGTGCGCGAGCAGCTCGGCGGCGAACACCTCGAGGCGGTCGCGGTGGCGCGTGATGAGCAGCGTCGCCATCCGATGCGCCTCGAAGGCCAGCTCCTGCTGCTCCTCGTCCTGGATGCGGCGCGTGAGGTCCGACACCGCCCCCGCGTCCGTGATGGCGCGGTTGGCCGTCTCGGCCGAGCGGCCCATGGCGTACTCGTGGACCATCGCGCGGGTGATCTCCGCCACGCGCTGCAGGTCGTTGGCCGCGCCGGTCGTCACCGCCCCGAAGACGAGCTGCTCGGCCACGCGCCCGCCGAGCAGGACGGTCATCTGGTCGATGAGCTCCTCCCGCGTCTTGAGGTAGCTGTCCTCGTCGGGGAGGTTGACGACGTAGCCCAGCGCCCGCCCGCGGGGGACGATCGAGATCTTGTGGACGCGCTCGGTCGTCGTCAGGAGCTCGCGGCACAGCGCGTGGCCGGCCTCGTGGTAGGCGACGACGCGGCGCTCGTGATCGTTGAGCGTCGTGGAGGACTGCACGCCCGCGATGACGCGCTCGAGGGCGTCGTCGAAGTCGCGGCTCGACAGCGCCTGGCCCTTGCGCCGGGCGCAGAAGATCGCGGCCTCGTTGCAGATGTTCGCCAGGTCGGCCCCGGTCAGGCCGCTCGTCTGGGCGGCGACGAGCCCCAGGTCGACGTCCTCGCGCAGCGGCTTGTCGCGCGTGTGGACGCGGAGGATCCGCTCGCGCCCCTTGACGTCGGGGGGCGAGACGAAGACCTGGCGGTCGAAGCGCCCGGGGCGCAGCAGCGCCGGGTCGAGCTTCTCGAGCAGGTTCGACGCGGCCATCACGACCAGCCGGCCGGAGGACGAGAAGCCGTCCATCTCGACGAGCAGCTGGTTGAGCGTCTGCTCGCGCTCGGAGTTGTTGTCCGAGCCACGGCGCGCGCCGACGGCGTCGAGCTCGTCGATGAAGAGGATGGCGGGCTCGTGCTTGCGGGCCTCGTCGAAGAGGCGCCGGATCCGCGCCGCGCCGAGACCGGCGAACATCTCGACGAACGACGACGCCGACTGGCTGAAGAACTGCGCGCCCGACTCGTGCGCGACCGCCTTGGCCAGCAGCGTCTTGCCGGTGCCGGGCGGCCCGTGGAGCAGGATGCCCTTGGGGACGCGGGCGCCGAGCCGGGAGAACTCCTTCGGCGCGCGCAGGAACTCGACGACCTCGCGCAGCTCCGCCTTGGCCTCGTCGACGCCGGCGATCTCCTCCCAGCCGATCTCCTGGTTGGCCTGGGGCTTGATCTGCACCGGCTTCGTCTTCGGCATGAGCTTCAGCGTCCGGAAGAGCACGAAGACGAGGGCGCCCATGAAGAGGATCCCGAAGGCGCCGCTCCACTGGTTCGTGAAGTCCTGGATCGACTGGGTCACGCTCGCGAGGGCCACGCGCCCAGCATCGGCACCGGGGAGCCCGAACTCAAGCGGCGCGCTCCGCGCGCAGGACCTCTTCCAGCGCCGCGCGGCCGACGTCGAGCTGGGCGTCGCTGGGCTCGCGCGTCCCCACGGCGCGCTGGAGCTCGTGGCCTGGCCGCCGCAGCGCGCGGGCGACGCGCGTCGCGCGGTGGCGCTCGGACCAGGCGAAGACCTCCACCGCGGCCCCCGCGGCGGCGAGCTGGACGCCGAGCTGCGCCGCCTTCCCGGGTCGCTCGACGGCCCGGCGCAGGAGCGCCGCGCCGGCCACGTTCGCCGCGAGCAGCGGGGCCAGGAGGTGCGAGCCGCAGCGGTCGTGCTCCTTGGCGGCCGCGCGCGCGTCGCCGTCGCCCTGCTCGTAGGCGGCGATCGCCTTGTGCTCGACGCCGTGGTAGGCCGCCACCTCGCCGCCGCGCAGCACGAGGAGGGAGGGCACGAGCGACAGGGCGGCCACCGCGACCTCGGCCCCGGCCCCCGCGCGGCGCCGGCGCACGGCCGCGCCGCCCGCCGAGGCCGCGACGGCGGCGAGCGCCACGCGCGGGTCCTCGAAGGGCAGCCGCGCCTCGGGCAGCGCGCGCTTGACGAGCGGCACGACGGCGAGCGCCTCGGCCAGCCGGGCCACGCCGCGCAGCCCGGGGGCGTCCGCGACGCCGCCGCGCAGGCGCGGCCTGCGCCCCGAGGCCACCCCGATCGAGCCGTCGCGGCGGCGCACCGCCGCCGCCCACGTCGTCGGCCCGTGGACGAGCAGGCCGTTGCCGAGGGCCATGCCGCCGAGGCGCAGCGGCTCAGCCACCGAGCCGCTCCCGGACGAGGTCGCGGTAGCACGTGGCCGCGAAGCCGAGGTCGCGGACGTCGATCCGCTCGTCCTTGGCGTGCAGGAGGCCGGTCTGTGTGAAGACGTCCATGTGGCGGTGCGGGAAGAACCCGTAGGCCACGCACTCCGGGAAGGCGGCGCGGAACGTCCGCGAATCGGTGAAGGCGGGCAGGACGTAGGGCACGGTCCGGGCGCCCGCGTCGTGGACGTCGACCCAGCGCTCGATCGAGGCGTAGAGCTCCGTGTCGACCGGCGACGCGTTGCCGACGACCTCCTCGTCGACCGTCAGGCGGTACCCCTCGCCGCCGAGGACGCCGTGGATGCGCGCCAGGATCGCCTCGCGGTCCAGCCCCGGCGGCACGCGGCAGTCGACCTGCAGCTCGGCCGTCGACGGAAGGACGTTGATCTTCCGGCCGGCGCGGACGATCGTCGGCGCGAGCGTCACGCCGAGCATGGGCACGAGCAGCGCGGCCAGCCGCGGCTCGACCGCGCGGACGGCCTCGACCGCGGCGCCCGGGTCGCCGTCGAGCGGGACGCCCAGGCCCTCGAGCAGGAGCGCCGCGCCGGGGGTGACGTCGTAGCCCGGCCGCTCGTCGCGCATGGCCGTCAGCAGCGGCGCGAGCTTCAGCAGCGCGTTGTCGCCCAGGTGCGGCATGGAGGCGTGCCCCGCGGCGCCGTCCGTGGCCAGGGTGAAGCGGAAGACGCCCTTCTCTGCCACGCACACGCCGTGCAGGCGCTCGCCGCCGTAGGGGATGACCGCGCCGGCGCCCTCGTTGAGCAGCTCGTCGCACCGCACCAGGTCGGGGTGGTGGTCGCAGAGCCAGATCGCCCCGTCCGTGCCGCCGACCTCCTCGTCCACGACCACCACGACGAGCAGGTCGCCGCGTGACGGGCGCCAACCAGCGCGGGCCAGGCTCAGCGCGGCGGCGACCTCCGCGGCCGTCTGGGACTTCATGTCGATCGCCCCGCGGCCCCAGAGGAAGCCGTCCGCGACGTCGCCGGACCAGGGGTCGTGGGTCCACTCCTCCGGGTCGGCGAGGACGGTGTCGACGTGCGACAGCAGGCACAGCACCGGCCCTTCCCCGGCGCCGCGCAGGCGGGCGACGAGGTTGGGCCGCGCCTCCGTCCGACCGACGAGCGTCACCTCGAAGCCGGCGTCGCGCAGCAGGCCGGCCAGGACCTCCTGGGCGGGACGCTCGTCGCCGGGCGGGTTGACGGTGTCGAACCGGACGAGCCGGGCGAGGAGGTCGGTCGCGTCCTGCTGGAGGGCCGTCGTGCCCTGCTGGAGGTCCGGCATCGAGCCCCGCATCCTACGTCCGGCCTGGTAGGACCTCCGGCCCATGGCGCCGGTGCGCGAGGTCGTGCGGGAGTGGGGCCGGATCGGCGTCGTCGGGTTCGGCGGCCCGCCGGCGCACATCGCGCTGCTCCGGGACCTGTGCGTCACGCGGCGCGGGTGGATCGGGGCGCGGGAGTTCGAGGACGCCAACGCCGCGTGCGGCCTGCTGCCCGGCCCCGCGTCGACGCAGCTGGCGATCTACTGCGCGCGGCGCGTCGGTGGGGTCCGGGGCGCCCTCGCGGGCGGCCTGGCCTTCATCCTGCCCGGGCTCGTGCTGCTCGTCGCGCTGGCGGCCCTGACCCTCCAGGACGAGCCGCCCCGATGGGTGCGCGGCCTGGCCGAGGGCGCGGGCGCCGCCGCCGTCGCGGTGGTGGCGCAGGCCGCATGGGACCTCGCGCGCGCCGGGCTGGCCCCGCTGCGCGGCGGCCGGCTGGCGCGCGCCGTCGCCTACCTCGTCGCCGGCGCCGTCGTCGTGCTCGCCGGGGGCGCCTGGGTCGTGCTCGTGCTGCTCGGCTGCGGGCTGCTCGAGCTCGCGGTGCGGCGCGGGCTGCCCGGCCTCCCGCTGCTGTCGCTCGCGCCCCTGCCCGCGCTCGCCTGGACGGCCCTCAAGGTCGGCGCGCTGAGCTACGGCGGCGGCTTCGTGATCGTCCCCCTGCTGCAGGGCGACGCCGTCGATGCCCACGGCTGGATGACGGACGCCCAGTTCCTCAACGCGGTCGCCCTCGGGCAGCTCACCCCGGGGCCGGTGACGCAGACGGTCAGCGCGGTCGGCTGGGCCGCCGACGGGCTCGTGGGCGCGATCGTCGCCGCCGTCTTCGCGTTCGGACCCTCCTTCGTGCTCGTCCTGGCGCTCTTCCGGCAGTTCGAGCGCCTGCGCGACGCGCCGTCGGCCCGCGCCTTCCTCGACGGGGCGGGGCCGGCCGCCATCGGCGCGATCGCGGGGGCCGGCGTCACCCTCCTCGACGGGGTCCACGCCTGGTGGCAGTGGGTCGTGCTCGCGGCGGCGGCGATCGCCCTGCTCATCGGCCGTGTCGGCGTCGTCGCCGTGCTCGTCGCGGCGGCGCTGGTGGGGTTCGTCGTCGGGGTGGGAGGGGGTACACTGTGAGTGGCGCTGCCCCGCCGCCGGACGCTCCTCGGACGCCGTTCGCCGCGGGGCCTCGCACCCGCCAGTCGCCTGCGGGACCGAAAGGCGCGCGCCGCCCCCGCGGCGTCTGACCAAGCAGGAGAAAGGACGTACACATGGCCGTCGAAGAGAAGATCGACGTCGAAGGCGAAGTCGTCGAGGCCCTGCCCAGCCTCAACTTCCGGGTCAAGCTCGACATGGGCCACGAGGTGCTGGCGCACCTCGCCGGCAAGATGCGCCGCTACCGCATCCGCGTGCTCCCGGGCGACCGCGTGCGCGTGGAGCTCAGCCCGTACGACCTGACGCGCGGGCGCATCGTGTACCGCCACAAGTAGGAGTCGCACGACCGGATCCTGTGGTCCGAGCACGACGACCTGGAGGACCTGGACGGCGGCGGACGCCTGCGGCGCTGCCATCCTGGGAGGGCGATGGACCAGCTCTTCGACGCCGGCAGCGGCCGCGACCCGGACGGGCCGACGCGCGGCGCCACCCCGGGCGGCCGGCCGGCGGTCGTGCCCGAGTCCGAGGCGCCGCTGGCGGCCCGCATGCGGCCGCGGACGCTCGACGAGGTCGTCGGCCAGGAGCACCTCCTCGCTCCCGGCAGCGCGCTGCGGACGGCCATCGAGCAGGGCCGGCCGCACTCGATGGTCCTCTACGGGCCGCCCGGGACGGGCAAGACCACGCTGGCGCGGATCGTCGCGACGGCCGCCAGCGCGGCCTTCGAGGAGCTCAGCGCGGTCGAGGCCGGCCGCCCCGAGGTCCGGAAGGTGCTCGACCGGGCCGCCCACCGCCGGCAGGCCACCGGCGAGCCGACGATCCTGTTCCTCGACGAGATCCACCGCTTCAACAAGGCCCAGCAGGACGCGCTCCTGCCGGCCGTCGAGGACGGGCTCGTGACGCTCATCGGGGCGACGACGGAGAACCCCTACTTCGAGGTCAACGCCGCCCTCCTCTCGCGCACCCAGGTCTACGAGCTGCACGAGCTCACGGCCGAGGACGTCGAGGGCCTGCTCCGGCGCGCGCTCGACGGCGGGGCGGCGACGGACCACGAGGTCCCCGGCGAGGCGCTGTCGTTCCTGGCGGAGCGCAGCGGGGGCGACGCCCGCACCGCGCTGGCCGCGCTCGAGCTCGCGGCCGAGACGACGCCGGCCGGCGAGCCGGTGACGCTCGAGCGGGCCGAGGACGCGCTGCAGCGGCGCGCCCTGCGCTACGACCGCGCCGGCGACCAGCACTACAACACGATCTCGGCCTGGATCAAGGCGACGCGCGGGTCGGACCCCGACGCCTCGCTCTACTACCTGGCCGTCATGCTCGAGGGCGGCGAGGACGCCCGCTTCATCGCCCGGCGCATGGTCATCCTGGCCAGCGAGGACATCGGCAACGCCGACCCGCAGGCCATCGTCGTGGCCACCGCCGCTGCGTCGGCCGTCGAGCACGTCGGGATGCCGGAGGCCCAGCACGCGCTGGCCCAGGCGGCCGTCTACCTCGCGCTCGCCCCGAAGTCCAACGCGGCCTACCGGGCCATCGCCGCGGCCCGCGAGCACGTCCGCGCGCACGGCGCCAAGGCCCCGCCGCCGGCGCTGCAGACCGCCGCGGGCGGCCTCGGCGCCCGCGCGCTGGGCCGCGGCCAGGACTACGACTACCCCCACGACCACCCCGGCCACGTCAGCGGCCAGGAGCTCATGCCGGACGCGCTCGTCGGCGAGCGCTTCTACGAGCCCGACGACGCCGAGGCGACGATGCGCGACCGTCTGTCGCAGATCAGACGAGCGCGCGGGATCCCGGACTCGTAACAGGCCCCAACGGGGTCCCTGCCACCCTGGAACGGTGCTGATCTCCGCCACCCACCGCCCCCTCGGGGCGGCGGACGGGGCCCCGCTGCGGCTGCGGCTCCCGCTCAGCCGCGACCACGCGGCCCTCAGCGGCCTGCTCGCGCGCCTCGGGCTGCACGCCTCCGACCTCGAGCGCCGCCGCCTGGTCGCGGTCGACCCCCGGGCGCGCCTGGCCGTGTGCGCCACCGCCTGGCTCGACGGTCGCGAGGTCCTGGCCGGCTACGCGGCGACGAGCCGCGACGGCGACGCCGAGCCCGACGTCCTCCTCGTCGACGAGGCCGTGGCGCCGGGCGTCGGGCCGCTCCTGCGCGCGGCGCTGGCCGAGCAGAGCCGCCCGCGGCGCGTCGCGTAGGCTCGCGGGCATGGAGGCCGCCGACGCCCCACCGCCCGTCGAGGCGGTCAGCCCCGTCACCGGCCAGCGCCTCGGCGCGGTGCCCGCCACCGCCCCGCGCGCCGTGGCCGACGCGGCCCGCGAGGCGCGCGCGGTCCAGCGCCTCTGGGCCACGCTGCGCCCCGGCGACCGCGCCCGCTACATGGCCCGCGCGGCCCAGGCCGTCATCGACGAGTTCGACGAGCTCGCCGACCTCCTCGCCCTCGAGCAGGGCCGCCCCCGCGCCGAGGCCGAGGTCATGGAGCTCCTCGCGGCCGTGGAGACGCTGCAGTGGCTGGCCGAGGAGGGCCCGAGGATCCTCGCCGGCGAGCGGATCGGCTTCTCCCGCACCCAGCACCCGATCAAGCGCGGGCGGTGGTCCTACGAGCCGCTCGGGGTCGTCGCGGTGCTCGGGCCGGCGGCCGAGCCGTTCGCCACGCCGCTCGGCGACGTCGCGGTCGCGCTGACGGCCGGCAACGGCGTCGTCCTCAAGCCGTCGCCGCACGCGGCGCTGGCCGGCGAGCGCATCGCCCGCATCTTCGCGCGCGCCGGGCTGCCGGAGGGCCTCCTGCGCGTCGTGCACGGCCACGCCGACGTCGGGGGGGCGCTCGTCGAGGCGCCCGCCGTCGACCAGGTGCGCTTCACCGGCTCGGCGGGCGCCGGGCGCGCGGTCGGCGAGGCGTGCGCCCGCGGCCTCAAGCGCAGCGTGCTCGAGCTCGGCGGCAGGGACCCGATGCTCGTCCTCGGCGACGCGAACGTCGCGCGCTCGGCGCGCGGCGCCGTCTGGTGCGCGTTCGCGAACGCGGGCCAGTGCGGCGGCAGCATCGAGCGCGCCTACGCGCTGCCGGAGGTGGCCGACCGCTTCCTCGCCGCGGTCGTCGGCCACGCCGCCGCCCTGCGCGTGGGCGACCCGCGCCGCCCCGACGTCGACGTGGGCCCGCTGCTGACGCACGAGCGGCTGGCCCGGGTGCGTGAGCTCGTCGACGAGGCCGTGGCGGCCGGCGCCACCCTGCACTGCGGCGGACCGGTCGACCTCGCCGTGCCCGGCGCCTCGCACCACCCGCCGGCCTTCGCGCCGGCGGTCCTGACCGGCGTGCCCGCCGGCGTCCGGCTGGCCCGCGAGGCGGTGCCCGGCCCGGTCCTCGTCGTCGAGGCCGTCCCCGACGAGGCGGCCGCGATCGCCGCGGCCAACGACGCCGAGCTCGCGCTCGGCGCGTCGGTCTGGACGTCCGACCGCTTCCGGGGCGAGCGCATCGCGCGCGAGCTGCGGGCGGGCATGGTCTGGATGAACGACCACCTCCCGACCCGCAGCGCCCCCCAGGTGCCGTGGGGCGGCGTCGGCGGCTCGGGCCTGGGCCGGGCGCGCGGGGCCATCGCGCTGCGCACCTGCGCCGAGCCCAAGGTCGTGACCTGGGACCCGCCCGTCGGCCACCCGGCCTGGTGGTTCCCCTACGACGGCGCGCTGGCCCGCGCGATCCGCGGCGTCGCCGGCCTGCGGTCGGCCCGCGACGCCGACCGCGAGCGCGCCTGGCGCGAGGACGCGCTGCCCATCGCGCGCGTCACCGGGCGCTGGCTGCGCGGCCTGCGGGCCGGGCGCTGAGGCGGTGCGGTGCGGGGTCAGGCCGCCGCGGCCCGGCGCGCGCTGGGCACGTAGCGCACGCCCTGGGGCAGCAGCGGCACGACGACCCGCTTGAGGTACTCGGCGCCGCCGCGGCGGGCCAGCGCCCGCGCGGGGTCCCACGAGAACCCGTACTGGCGGCGCACGCCGGGCGGCAGCAGCCCGACCGTCACGAAGTTCGCGACCTCCACCAGGGGCCGCAGGTGCACGGGGACCGGCGGGTGCATGACGATCTCGAGGCCGAGCTCGCGCGCCCGCGGCGTGACCACGAGGTCCCCGGAGGCGACCACGCCGTCGACGTAGGCGCGGAAGTCGGCCCAGGTGGCCGGGAGGTCGGCGTCGGCCAGCCCGAAGTGGCGCCCGATGACCTTGTAGTCCTGCCAGTAGCGCTCGCGGTCGTCGTCGTCCATCGACGCGACGTACTGGTCGTAGACCAGGACGGACGAGTCGACGATGCACGCGAGGATCCACAGCAGCAGCGCGGGGTCGTCGGCCCGGTAGGGCGTGCCGGCCGGGAACGGGCCCGCGGCCTCCGTGAGCGTGCCCCGCACGCGCGCGTGCACGGCGCGCACGCGGGCCGTGAGGCGCTCGGCGCGATCGGCCGGGCCCCACGCGATCGCGTCGAGGACGTCGCCGGTGCGGCGCAGCCGCGCGTAGGGGTCGTCGAGCGAGCCCGTGGACAGGAAGAACCCCTCGAACGCGACGGGGTGCGCGGCCATGAGCAGCAGCGCGCGCGGGCCGGCGAAGCCCATGACCTGCTCGCGGTGCACGCGGCGCACCATGCTGTCGTCGTCGAAGGCGGAGGTCCGGGCGCGGCGGGTCATGCGTACCAGGTACGTCGGTCTACCCTAGGAGGACCATGCCTGCCGCCGCCTACGCCGGGAAGGAGTGCGTCTGCCAGTTCAGGCGCGGGATCTGCGACCAGACCTGCGTGCAGGACATGCTGGCGACGCCCTTCTACATCGCCTGCCTGAAGCTCCGCGGCCGGCGCTGCCTCGTCGTCGGCGGGGGCGCGATCGGGCTCGAGAAGGTCGAGGGCCTGCTCGCCTGCGACGGCGACGTCACGCTCATCGCGCCCGAGGCCGGCCCGGAGCTCGAGGACCTCGCCCGGGAGGGCTCGATCACCTGGGAGCGGCGCGACTACGGCGGCGCCGAGGACCTGGAGGGCGTCTTCATGGTGATCGCCGGCACCGACGACACCGACGTGAACATCCGGATCTACGAGGACGCCGAGCGCCGCGCGATGCTCGTCAACGTCGTCGACGTCCCGCCGCTGTGCAACTTCATCCTCCCCGCGATCGTCCGGACCGGCCCGCTGGCCATCGCGATCTCGACCGCCGGCGCCTCCCCCGCGCTGGCCAAGCGCATGAAGCACGAGGTCACCGAGCTCTTCGGCGAGGCCTACGCGACGCTCGCCGTGATGCTCAACGACGTGCGCGGGTGGGCGAAGGGCACGCTGCCGACCTACCAGGACCGCAAGGCGTTCTTCGAGGAGATCGTCAACGGCGAGGAGGATCCCATCGCGCTGCTGCGCGCGGGCGACGCGGAGCGCGTGCGGGCCATCATCGCCGAGGCCCAGCGCCGCCACGGCGCGGCCGTCGCGGCCTGACGCCGTGCCCGACGGCGGCCTGAGCCACCTCGACGCCGAGGGCCGCGCCTCGATGGTCGACGTCGGCGCCAAGCCCGAGACCACGCGCCGCGCCGTCGCGCGGGCCGTCGTGCGCATGAGCCCGGCCACCGCGGCCGTCGTCGCGGCCGGCGACGCGCCCAAGGGCGACGTCCTCGGCACCGCCCGGCTCGCCGGGATCCAGGCGGCCAAGCGCACGGCCGAGCTCATCCCGCTCTGCCACCCGCTCGGGCTCGACCACGTCGACGTGGTGGCCGAGCTCGACGCCGGCGCGGGCACGGTGACCCTCACCGCCCAGGCCTCCCTCACCGCGCGGACCGGCGTGGAGATGGAGGCGATGACGGCGGCCGCCGTCGCCGCCCTGACGGTCTACGACATGGTCAAGGGCCTCGAGCGCGGCGTCGCCGTCGAGCAGGTCGTGCTGCTCGAGAAGTCCGGCGGCCGCAGCGGCGTCTGGCGCCGCGACGGCTAGGCGCCCCACCGGCGGCCGCGGCTACGCTGCGCCGCGGTGCGCACCGCCATCCTCACGATCTCGACGTCCGTCAGCCGCCGCGAGCGCGAGGACGAGGGCGGCCCGCTGCTGGCCCGCCTGGCCGAGGAGGCCGGCGCCGACGTCGACGCGATGGAGGTCGTGCCGGACGACTTCGGCCTCATCGAGGACCGCCTGCACCACTTCGCCGACGCCGGCTACGCGCTCGTCCTGACGACGGGCGGGACGGGCCTGACCCCGGACGACGTCACGCCCGAGGCGACGAAGGCGGCGGTCGAGCGCGACGTCCCGGGCATCGCGGAGGCGCTGCGCGCCGCCTCGCTGGCGCACACCCCGATGGCGCTCCTGTCGCGCGGCGTCGCGGGCGTGCGCGGCCGCACGCTCATCGTGAACTTCCCGGGCAGCCCGCGGGCCCTCGAGCAGACCTTCGGCGTCCTGACGCCGGTGCTGGCCCACGCCGCCGCGTTGCTGGGTCGCGAGGGTGGGCACGGCGCCGGCCATTGAGCTCGAGGGCCTCGTCCGGCGCTACGGCGACCGGCCCGCGCTCGACGGCGTGACCCTGGCCCTGCCGGCCGGGGCGACGCTCGTCGTCTTCGGGCCGAACGGGGCGGGCAAGTCGACGCTCCTGCGCGTCCTGGCCACGCTGCTGCGCCCGCACGGCGGCTCGGTGCGCGTCCTGGGCCACGCGCTCCCGCGCGAGGGGTGGGCGGTGCGCGGGCGCGTCGGGCTGCTCGGGCACGACCCGCTCCTCTACCGCGACCTCAGCGCGCGCGAGAACCTGCGCTTCCACGCGCGCCTGCACGACGTCCCCGCCGCGCGCGTCGGCGAGCTCCTGGAGGCCGTCGGCCTGAGCCGCCGCGCCGACGACGCCGTCCACACGTTCTCGCGCGGGATGGTCCAGCGGCTGGCGGTGGCCCGCGCCGTCCTGCACGACCCCGAGCTGCTCCTGCTCGACGAGCCGCGCGCCAACCTCGACCCGGCCGCCGCCGCGCTCGTCGAGCCGCTCGTGGGCGCCGCGAGCGGCCGGACGCGGGTCGTCACCTCGCACGACCCGGCGGGTGGGCTCGCGGAGGCGGACCTCGCGCTCGGGCTGCGCGGCGGGCGCCCCGAGCTCCTGGCGGCCGCGGGCGCGGTCGACACGGTCGCGATCGGGGCGCTGTACCGCTGATGCGCCGCGCCGTCGGCGCCCTCGTCCGCAAGGACCTGCGCCTCGAGCTGCGTGCGCCGCAGATCGTCCCCGCCATGGCGACCTTCGCGGTGATGACGCTCGTGGTCTTCCACTTCGCGCTTCAGCGCCGCGCCGTCGAGGGCGACCTGGCCGCCGGGGTGCTGTGCGTGACCCTCCTGTTCGCGGCGATGCTCGGGATCAGCCGCCTCTTCGTGGCCGACCACGAGGAGGGCGGCCTGGACGGCTTCCTCCTGGCCCCGGTCGACCGCACGGCGCTGCTCGTGGCCAAGGTGCTGGCGCTGCTGGGCTACCTCGTCCTGCTCGAGCTCGTGCTGGTCCCGGCCTTCGTGGTCCTGCTCCTGGCCCCCACGCCGGACGTCGCGGGCTTCGCGCGGCTCGCTCTCCTCCTGGCCGTCGCCGACGTCGGGATCGCCGTCGTGGGCACGCTCGTGGGCGCGCTCGCAGTTCAGACCCGCGCCCGCGACCTCCTCGTCCCGCTGCTCGCGCTCCCCCTGCTCCTGCCGATCGTCATCGGCCTGGCCAAGGCCGGCACGCCGCTCCTCGCGGAAGCGGGCGCGGGGTCGCTCCCGGGCCGGTGGATGGCGGTCCTCGGGCTGTACGATCTGGTCTTCGGGCTCCTCGCCTACGGGCTGTTCGACTTCCTGGTCGAGGATTAGAGGGCCCGACGGTCCCCATGTACGGCAAGCGCCTCACCGCCCTCGCCCTGACGACCGCCATCACGCTGACGGCCGGGTTCGCCCTCGCCTTCTTCTACGCGCCGATGGACGCCGACCAGGGCTTCATGCAGAAGATCTTCTACGTGCACGTCCCGCTCGGCATCGTGGCGCTGTGCGGGTTCGTCTGGGGCGGGATCATGGCCGTGCAGCACCTGCGCACCGACGACCGGTCCTACGACCTCAAGAGCTACGTCGCGATCCACCTGTCGCTCGTCCTCGGCGTGGCCGTCCTCGTCACCGGGTCGATCTGGGCCAAGGCGTCCTGGGGGTCCTGGTGGGTCTGGGACGAGCCGACGCTCGTCTCGTTCCTCATCGTCTTCCTGCTCTACGCCTGCTACCAGCCGCTGCGCTTCTCGATCGAGGACCCGGAGAAGCAGGCCCGCTACGCGTCCGTGTTCGCGGTCGTGGCCGGGGCCTTCGTGCCGCTGAACTTCCTCGCCGTGCGGCTGGCCAGCGCCGTCGTGCACCCGCGCGTCTTCGCGACCGCCGACGGCGGCCTGCCCCCGCGCATGAAGGTCGCCTTCTACGTCTGCTTCCTCGGCATCGCGCTGCTCTACGTCACCCTCTGGCGCTACGAGATGGCGTCCAAGAACGCGGGCTTCCGCCTCCGCGCCCTCAAGCGCAAGCTCGGCGGGGACGAGGCCGTGCCCGCGCGCGGGCGCTCCGCGGCGCCGAGCGTCCCCGCATGACCGACACGCTGCCCGACAACGTCGGCTACGTCGCCGCGGCCTACCTCGTCTTCTTCGCGCTGCTGCTGATCTACGTCGTGATCATGGCCGTTCGCCTGAGCCGCCACGAGCGCGACCTGGCCGAGCTCGACGAGCTCGCCGACGAGGCCCTCGCGCGGCGCGACGAGCCCGTGCGCGAGCGGGAGCCGGCATGACCGAGCTCCTGGCCTTCGGCATCTCGCACAAGACGGCTCCGGTCGCCCTGCGCGAGCGCCTGGCGCTGGGCGACCGCGAGCGCCGGGCGCTGCTGGCCGACCTCGTCAGCGGCGACGACGTCGCCGAGGCGGTCGCGATCTCGACCTGCAACCGCACCGAGGTCTACCTCGCCGTCGACGACCCGGTCGCCGCGGAGACCGACCTGCTCGGGCGCCTCGCGCGCCGTGCGGCGATCCGCCCCACCGAGCTGGCCGCCATCACGTACTCGCCCCGCAACTGCGACGCGGCCCGCCAGCTCTTCCGGGTCACGGGCGGGCTGGAGTCGATGATCGTGGGCGAGGCCGAGGTCCAGGGCCAGGTGCGCCGGGCCTACGAGGCCGCGCTGGCCGCGGGCACGACCGGCCCGATGCTCAACCAGCTCTTCCGCGCCGCGCTGCAGACCGGGAAGCGCGTTCGCACCGAGACGGCGCTCGGCGCCAGCCGGACGTCGGTCTCCACCGTCGCCGTCGACCTCGCGCGCGACGCCGTCGGCGACCTGCGCGACCGCGACGTCGTCGTCGTCGGCGCGGGCGAGACGGCCGAGCTGACCGCCCGCGCGCTGGCCGAGCAGGGCGTGCGGACGATGTTCGTCGCCAACCGCCGCGCCCACCGCGCGCTCGCGCTGGCCCAGCGCTTCGGCGGCTCGGTGGCCGCGCTCGACGAGCTGCCCGCGCTGCTCGAGCGCGCCGACATCGTCGTGACCTCGACGGCCTCGCCGCACGCGATCATCGGCGCCGAGGAGCTCGACGTCGTCCTGCGCCGCCGCAGCGAGCGCGGCGGCGGGCCGCTCGTCCTCATCGACATCGCCGTGCCGCGCGACGTCGAGCCGGCCTGCGGCGACCTCCCGGGCGTGCACCGCTTCGACATGGACGACCTGCAGGGCGTCGTGGCCGCGCACCTCGAGGTGCGCGAGGGCGAGCGCTCGAGCGCGGAGGTCATCGTCGAGGAGGAGCTGCGGCGCTTCGCCACCTGGCTCGGGCAGCGCGACGTCGCCCCGACCGTCGCGGCGCTGCGCGAGCACGGCACCACGATCGTCGAGCAGGTCCTGGCCGAGAACGCCGCGCGCTGGGAGACCGCGTCGCCCCGCGACGTGGCCCGCGTCGAGGCCGTGGCGCGCGCGGTCATGCAGCGGCTGCTGCACGAGCCCACCATCCGCCTCAAGGCGCTGCAGGAGTCCGGGGACCACGCCCGCCAGCAGGTCGTCCGCGAGCTGTTCGGCCTCCAGGAGGGGACGGACGCCCAGGCCGCGCCGGCCGAGGCGCCCGCGGAGGTCCGCCAGCTCCGCCGCCGGCACCCGTGAGGCTCGGCACGCGCGGCAGCGCCCTGGCGCTCGCGCAGGCCGGCGCGGTGGCCGAGGCGCTCGGGGGCGCCGAGCTCGTGCCGATCACCACGACGGGCGACCGCGAGAGCGCGATCCCACCCACCCAGGACAAGGGCCGCTGGGTCAAGGAGCTCGACGAGGCGCTCCTGCGCGGCGACGTCGACCTCGCCGTGCACTCCGCCAAGGACGTGCCCGCCGAGCTGCCCGACGGTCTCGAGCTCGTCGCCGCGCCACCGCGGGCCGACCCGCGCGACGCCCTGTGCGGGCACGCGTCGCTGGACGAGCTGCCCGCGGGCGCGCGGGTGGGGACGAGCTCGGTCCGCCGCGCGGCCCAGCTGCGCGCCCTGCGCGACGACCTCGAGGTGGCCGAGCTGCGGGGGAACGTCGACACGCGCCTGCGCCGCCTGGCCGAGGGCGGCTACGACGCGATCGTCCTGGCCCTCGCCGGGCTGCAGCGGCTCGGGCGCGCCGGGGAGGCCGGCGGCACCCTCGACGCGCTCGTGCCCGCGGCCGGCCAGGGCGTGCTCGTGCTCACCGCGCGCACCGGCGACGAGCGGGCGCAGGCGGCGGCAGCGGCGATCTCCGACGCCGCGACGATGACCTGCCTGCGCGCCGAGCGCGCCGTCGTCCGCGACCTCGAGGCCGACTGCGCCACGCCGGTCGGCGCCCACGCCGTGCCCTCCGCGGACGGGCGGGCCCTCGCGCTGCGCGCCTTCGTCGGCCGCGAGGACGGGGCGGCCTGGGTGCGCGACGACCTCGACGGCCCCGCCGGCGACCCTGAGGCGCTGGGGGCCGAGGTCGCGCGCCGGCTGCGGGCCGCGGGCGCGGACGAGGTCCTGGGGCGCGGCGCCGGGGCGGGCGGGACCCGATGAGCGGGCGGGCCTACCTCGTCGGGGGCGGCCCGGGGGACCCGGGGCTCCTCACGCTGCGGGCGGTCGAGGTCCTGCGCGAGGCCGACGTCGTCCTCTTCGACAAGCTCGCGCCGGCCGAGGCGCTGGCCTACGCCCCGGCGGACGCCGACCTCGTCGACGTGGGCAAGGTCGGCGGCGGCGAGCAGGTCCCCCAGGAGGAGACCCTGCGCCTGCTGGTCGACCACGTCCGCGCCGGTCGCCGCGTCGTCCGCCTCAAGGGCGGCGACCCCTTCGTCTTCGGGCGCGGCGGCGAGGAGGCGCAGGCGCTGCGCGCCGCGGGGCTGGCCTTCGAGGTGGTCCCGGGCGTGACCGCCGGCGTGGCCGCGCCGGCCTACGCCGGGATCCCGGTCACCCAGCGGGGCGTGGCCAGCGCCGTCGCCTTCGTCACCGGGCACGAGGACCCGGGCAAGGAGGGCACCGCCATCGACTGGCCGGCGCTCGCCGCCTTCCCCGGGACGCTCGTCTTCTACATGGGCGTGCGCCGGCTCGGGCGCATCGCGGAGCAGCTCGTCGCCGCGGGGCGGTCCCCCGACGAGCCCGCGGCCGTCGTCCAGCAGGGCACGCTGCCCGGCCAGCGGACCGTGCTGGCGACCCTCGCGACGATCGCCGACGCGGCCACGGCGGCGGCGATCCAGCCGCCGTCGATCACCGTCGTCGGGCCCGTGGCCGCGCTTCACGCCGAGCTCGACTGGCTCGGCGACGGACGGCCGCTGGGCGGCGTGGCCGTCGCCGTGACGCGGGCGCGGCCCCAGGCCAGCGACCTGGCGTCCCGGCTGCGCGCGCTCGGGGCCGACGTCGTCGAGGCGCCGGCGATCCGCATCGAGCCGCTCGACCCGCCGCTGCCGGACCTCGCCGCCTACGACCTCGTCTGCGTGACGAGCCCCAACGGCGCCGAGCTGCTGCTGGCCGCCGTCCCCGACGCCCGCGCGCTGGCGGGGGCGCGCGTCGCGGCGATCGGCCCGGGGACGGCGCGCGCGCTGCGGGACCGGGGCGTCGTCGCCGACGTCGTCCCGGAGCGGTCCGTGGCCGAGTCGCTCGTCGCCGCGCTCGCCGGGCTCGACGTGCGGCGGGCGCTCGTGGCGGGGGCGCAGGAGGCTCGCGACGTCCTGCCCCGCGCCCTGCGCGACCGCGGGGCGGCGGTCGACGAGGTCGCGCTCTACCGGACCGTCCGGGCGCCGCTCGACGACGAGCTGCGGGCCGCGGCCCTCGGCGCGGACTACCTGACCTTCGCCTCGGGCTCGGCCGTGCGCTTCTTCGCCGACGCGGCCGGCACCCTCGACGGACCTCGTCTGGTGTCGATCGGCCCCGTCACCAGCGAGGCGCTGCGAGCGCTCGGCCGCGAGCCCGACGTCGAGGCGGCCGAGCACACGCCCGACGGCCTGGTGGCGGCGCTGCTGGCGGACGTGGCCGCCCGCCGCTAGGGCCCTGCGGGCGGTCGGTCAGCCGGCGGTCGGCGGCTCGCCCTCCTCGGGCACGCCGGGCATCGCCCCGGGCCCGCGCTCGGGCTCGCCCTCGCCCTCCGGCCGCGCGTCGGGCACCCCGAGCGGATCGGCCTCGGGGCCGTCGTCGGGCAGCCCGGTGGGGACGTCGTCGTCGGGACGGGGGTGCTCGCTGGCGGCCATGGCGGAGGCGCTACCCGCCGCGGGCCGGAGGTAGGCTCGCCGCCATGGCGCCCGTCATCTCGTTCCTCTCGGACTACGGCCTCGACGACGACTTCGTCGGCGTCTGCCACGGCGTCATCGCGGGCGTCGCCCCCGACGCGCGCGTCATCGACGTCACCCACGGCATCCCGCGCCACGACGTCCGCAGCGGCGCGCTCGTCCTGCGCCGGGCACTGCCCTACCTCCCCCCGGGCGTGCACCTGGCCGTCGTCGACCCCGAGGTCGGCGCGGAGCGCCGGGCGGTCGCCCTGCGCACCGCCGAGGAGGACCGGGTCCTCGTCGGCCCCGACAACGGCCTCCTGGCCCTGGCGGCGCTGCGGTTCGGCGGTCCCGTGCAGGCCGTCGACCTGGTGCGCTCGCCGCACCGGCTCGAGCCGGTGGCCGCGACGTTCCACGGGCGCGACATCTTCGCCCCGGTGGCCGCCGCGCTCGCCTCCGGCGCCCCGCTGGCCGAGGCGGGCGACCCGCTGGACCCCGACGACCTGACGCCGCTGTCGATGCCGCTGGCCCAGGCCGACGGCGGCGACCTCGTGGCCCACGCGCTGACCTTCGACCGCTTCGGCAACGTCATGCTCGACGTCGAGCACGACGAGCTGACCGACCTCGGCCTGCGCCTCGGCCACCCGGTCGTCGTCAACGACGAGCCCGCGACCTACACGACGACGTTCGCGGACGTCCCTCCCGGCGAGCTGCTCCTGTACGAGGACGCGTACCGGACGCTCGCGCTCGCCGTCAACCGCGGGTCGGCCGCGCACCGCCTCGGGCTCGAGCTCGACGACGAGGTCCGCATCCGCCCGGCGTGAGCGCGCCCGCGCCCAGCGGCCCGCGGCTGGGCCGCCCTCGCCTGCACCTGCGGGCGACGACGTCGACGAACGACCGCGCCCGCGCGCTCGCGGCGGGCGGCGCTCCGCACGGGACGCTCGTCACCGCCGCGGCGCAGACGGCCGGGCGCGGGCGCCAGGGCCGCACGTGGTCCGCGCCCCCGGGCCGCGCCCTGCTGTGCTCGCTCGTCCTGCGCGACGCGGCGGCGGCGCCGTTCCTGCCGCTCGTCGCCGCCGTCGCCGTCGCGGAGGCGTGCGGGCCCGCGGCGCGGATCAAGTGGCCCAACGACGTGCTGCTCGACGGGCGCAAGGTCGCGGGGATCCTCGCCGAGGGGCGCCCGCAGGAGGGCTGGGCCGTCCTCGGGATCGGCGTCAACGTGGCCGTCGACCCGGCCGACCTGCCGCCCGAGCTGCGGGCGACCGCGGCGACGCTCGGCCGCGCGCCGGCCGGCGTCGAGCCCTTCCTGGCGGACCTCCTCGCGGCCCTCGACCGCGCACTGGCCCTGCCGGCGTCCGCGGTGCTCGACGCCTGGCGGGCGCGCGACGCGCTCCGGGGCCGCGAGGTGCGGTGGGCCGGCGGGCGGGGCACGGCGGCGGGCCTGGACGGCGCGGGGCGCCTGGTCGTCCGGCTGCCGGGCGGCGGGCGCACCGAGCTCGACGCCGGCGAGGTGCACCTCGTCCCCGCAGCCGCCGCGGACGCGGAGGCGGGCGCGTGAGCGCCGGGGCCGGTGGCGGCGACGTGGCCGGCGGCGGCGGACCGATCTTCCTCGTCGGGGCCATGGGCTCGGGCACGACCCTCCTGCGCCTGATGCTCGACAGCCACGAGCACCTCGCGATCCCGCCCGAGACGGGCTTCATGCGCGCCTACGCCGCGCACCGCTTCATCCCCTTCAAGTGGTCCGGCCGCCACTGGGCCCGGCGCCTGGGCTGGTCGCGACGGGAGCTCGACGAGCAGCTCGGGCGCTTCTACGACACGCTCTTCCGGCGCTACGCGGAGCGGCACGGCAAGCGGCGCTGGGGCGAGAAGACGCCGCTGCACACGTGGCACGTCGACCAGATCCTGCGCCTGTTCGGCGACGCCGTCTTCGTCGGCATCGTCCGCCACCCCGGCGGAAGCATCGGCTCGAACGTCGGCCGCTGGGACCAGCCGACGCAGGTCGCCGTCTCGCACTACGAGCGCTACACGCGCGAGCTCGTCCGGCAGGCGGTCCGCCATCCCGGCCGGTTCGTGCTCGTGCGCTACGAGGAGCTCGTGCTCGACCCCGAGCCGGTCCTGCGCGCGCTGCTGGACTGGCTCGGCGAGCCGTGGTCGGACGCCGTGCTGCGCCACCACGACGTGCAGGCGTCGCGGGGCGGCCCGACCCGGGCCGAGGGCCGCACGATGGTCGACGACCCCGTCGACGTCCGTCGGATCGCGCGCTGGACGCGGACGCTCGGCCGGCGCCGGCGCCGGCGCATCGCGCGCGATCTCAGCCGGCTCGGGGCCTTCCTCGGCTACACGATGGACGACCCCACGGCGCTCGAGCCGCTGACCGCCGACGGCTCCCCGCTCATCGCCGCGGCGGACCTCGACGCGCGGATCGAGCGCTTCGCCGACCTCGATCTGCGCCGGCCCGGGGAGCCCGCGCTCGCCGAGCGCCCCTACGATCCGCGGCGCGTCGAGCTCGTGCCCGTCCGGCAGCCCGGCTGGGTGCGCCGCCGCGCCGTCGCCGTCGTGCGCGCCCTCCCGCGACCGGCGCGCACGGCGGTCCTGGCCGCGCTGCGACGGCGGCGCGGCGGCGGCTGAGGCCGCCCGCCGTCAGCCGGGCAGGACGGCCAGCGCCCGCGCGTGGAGCTCGGGCGTGGCGGCCGCGAGCACGTCGCCGGCCGAGGAGGTCGTGAGCGGCGCGCCCGACCAGTCGGAGATGACGCCGCCGGCGCCCTCGACGACGGGGACCACCGCGGCGAAGTCGTAGGGCTCGAGGTCGGCCTCCAGGACGAGGTCGACGCAGCCCAGGGCGAGCTGGGCGTACATGTAGCAGTCGCCGCCCCAGCGCCGGGCGGCCACGCGCGCCTCGAGCGCGTCGCCGCCGCCCCGCAGCGACTGCTTGGACGACGGCGGAGCCGTCGCGAGGTAGGCGTCCTCGAGCCGGCGGCATGCGCGGGTGCGCAGCGGGCGGTCGCCCAGCCGGGCCCGCTCGCCGGCCCGGCCGGCGAAGCGCTCGCCGAGGACCGGCACCTCGATGACGCCGACGACGGGGCGACCCGCCTCGGCCAGCGCCACGAGGGTGCCGAACAGCGGCGAGCCGGTGACGAACGACCGCGTTCCGTCGATCGGGTCGACGACCCAGACGCGCTCGCGGTCGAGCCCCTCGCGGCCGTGCTCCTCCCCCAGGATGCCGTCGTCCGGGCGGCGCTCCGCGATGCGGTCGCGCAGCGCCTGCTCGATCGCTCGGTCGGCGTGCGTGACCGGCGACTCGTCGGCCTTGTGCTCGACCGCGAGGTCGGCGCGGAACCAGCGCCGGGCCAGCGGCCGGGCCAGGTCGGCGAGCTCGTGGGCGAAGGCGAGGTCGTCCGCGGCCGTCACGAGGGGCGCGCTACGCGGCCTCGCCCGCGGGGCGGTCGCCGAGCGTGTCGGCGACGTGCTCCTCGAGGCGATCCTCCTCGACCCGCTCCTCCGACGACCGGTCGTGCGCGCGCAGCGCGTCGGCCACGGCGCCCTCGCTGGGGCCGTCACCGGTGCGCGAGCGCCGCGAGGAGGTCGAGCCCATCGGCCGGTTCCCGGGCGCGTCGGCGTCGTCGCCGGTCCGCTTGACGGCCGCCTTGGCCCGCGTGCGCCGGGGCTTGGGGGCCGGCTCGTCGCCGCCCGACTCGGCACCGGCGTCGCCACCCGACCCTCCGCTCCCCTCCGCCGGCGCGGCCTTCGCCCGCGTCCGCCGCGGCTTGGGCGCGGGCTCCTCGCCGCCGGCCTCGCCGCCCGTCCCACCGCTCGCCTCCGCCGGCGCGGCCTTCGCCCGCGTCCGCCGGGGCTTGGGCGCCGGCTCCGGCGCACCGCCCTCGTCCGCCTGTCCCGCCGCGGTCGACGGCACCGCCGCCGCCGCCGCGGCCACGGCCTCGGCCACCCGGTCGGCGGCGTCGGACAGGACGCCGTTCGTCGCCTCGACCGGCGCGGCGCGCCGGCGCGAGCGGCGGCGGCGCCTCGGCGGGGCCGCGCGGGACCCGCCATCGGCGTCGTCCGCGCCGGCCGTCCCGTCGCCGGCCGTCCCGTCGCCGGCCGTCTCGTCGGCGGTCGTCCCGACGGCGGTCGGCCGCGCGGCCTCCTCGGTCGCGGGCGCCTCGGCGACCCCGTCGTCGTCCTCGTCCGGGAGGTCCGTCGTGTGCCCGGCGAGTGCCTCGTCCATCGGCACCGCGGCCTCCGCCTCGCCGCCCTTCTTCCGGCGCCGGCGGTTGCGGCCGCGACGGCCCTTCGGGAAGTTGCGCAGGAGCTCGCGGGAGAGCGCGCTCGGCTTGCGGGCCAGGCGCGTGCGGGCGCCGCGGAGCACCTCCTCGGCCTCGGGCGTGTGGGCGACCGCGGCGGCCAGCAGCGCCGCCTGCAGCCGGCGGTCGTGCTTGCGGGAGGCGTGCACGAGGCGGCGCGCGTTGCGCGCGTGCGCGTGCCCGCTGGAGTTCACGAGCAGGCCGAGCAGCCGCTTGGTCTCGGGGAGCCGCTGGACCGCGTACTCCTCGTGGACCTCGCGCGTGTCCTCGGCCAGCCGCCAGATCCAGGCGTTGGCCTGGTCGCGGCGGCCGATGCGCTTCTCGGCAAGCGCCTGGAGCATGATCTTCGCCGCCTCGCGGCGCTCCTCGCGCGACCAGGTCTGCACGACGTCGATGGAGAGGTCGACCGCCTCGGGGTCCTTGCCGGCGGCGATCTCCTGGAGGGCCCGGAGCCGCAGCTGGGAGCTCTTGTTGCGCTCGACCGCGGTGAGCAGGAACCGGCGCTTGAGCTCGCCCGTGCGGTCGAAGTGCAGCATCGCCCGGGCGCGGCGCCAGCCGCTGGGGGCGACGCGGGCGCCGGCGAGCGCGGCCCACATGTGCTGCTCGCCGTAGTCGAGGTGCTCGACGGCGATCCGCCAGAGCTCGCGCTCGAAGACCTCGTGCCGCCGCTCCTCCTCCGCCGTCACCGGGATGACCCGGCGCTCGACGCGCACGCGGCGGCCGCGGCCGCGGCGCACCGGGCCGATGACGATGGCGCCCCCGCGGTAGACGTCGCGGTCCAGGAGCGAGTGCAGCGTGACGACCGGGTCGTCGTGCTTCGTCGCCGGGTGGACGAAGTCGACGACGATGCCCGACTCCTTGCCCGGGTGGCGCCGGGTCACGCGGCCGACGCGCTGCTGGTAGATGCGCTTCGACGCCGTCGGCGCGAGGTGCATGCAGATCGTCGCCCGCGGCGAGTTCCAGCCCTCGGCCAGCAGCTGCGCGTTGACGAGGACGTCGATGTCGCCGCGCTCGTAGCGGGCCAGGATCTCGGCGAGCTCGCGCTTGGGCGTCTCGCCCGACACGGCCTCGGCCTTGATGTCGAGGGCGCGGAAGGCCTCGGCGACGTTGTACGCGTGCTTGACGCCCGCGGCGTAGACGACGCCGGGCACGCCGTTGAAGCGCGTCTTGTAGAGGTCGGCGATGGCCAGGTTGAACGGCGCCTGGTCCAGGAGCTCGGCCAGCATCTCCTGGTCGAACTCGACGTCGACCTCGCCCTTGCGCAGCGGGACCTTGGCGATCGTCCGCACACCCGGGCCCGGCGGGATCCGGATGCAGCGCAACGGCGCGATGACGCCGCGGCGCGCGGCCTGCGCCAGGTCGAACCGCGACGTCTGCGTCGGGAAGAGGTCGGTGACGTGGCGCGCGATGAGCGCGCCCGTCGCCGTCATGCCGATGAAGATCGGGCCCGTCCAGGCGCGGATGGCGGCGGACGTCTTGTCGCCGAGGGCCGTGTGCGCCTCGTCGCAGATGACGATCGTGTAGGCGTCGGAGATCCGCCCCGCGTTGCGGACGAACCACTGGTAGGTCTCGACGGTGACCGGCCCGTCGGTCCGCTGGGTGCCGTCGCCCTCCAGGAGCGGCGGGGACTCGCGCGCGCCGTAGCCGCGGTCGTGGAGCTCGCCGAGGAACTGGTCGACGAGGTTGCGGCGGTGGGTGAGGATCAGGATGCCGCCGGTGCGCGAGGCCTCGACGAAGCCCATCGCGGCGACGGTCTTGCCGGCGCCCGTCGCGTGCTCGAACCAGAAGCGCTTGTGGGCGTTGGGATCGTCCGCGGCTCCCTCCGCGACGTCGTCGTCGACGTCGTCCTCCTCGGCGTCGTCGTCCTCGTCGGACGGGAGGTCGTCCTCGCCCAGCGGCTCGCCGGCCGCCTCGGCGATCTCGTCCTCCTCCTCCTCGTCGAGGTCGAGGTCGAGGTCGAGCTCCAAGTCGTCGTCGTCGGCGTCGTCCGGCTCCGCGTCCGCCGGCTCGTCGACGGCCAGGACCGGGGCGGGACCGGAGGCCTCGGCGGGCGTCTCGGCGTGGCCGTTCTGGGCCGCGGCGAGCAGCGCCGTGAGCGTGCCGGAGAGCGCGTCGACCTGGTGCGGGTTGAGCGTCGTGCCGTCGGCGAGCGTCGGCGTGTCCTGCGAGAGCAGGCGCTCGAGGCCGAGGAGCAGCGCGTAGCGGCGCCGCCACCGCGTGGAGGGCGCCTGTGGCGCCCCGGTCGAGCTCGGCCAGGGCCGCGTCCAGGGCCCGGCGGCGGGCCGAGCCGGGGGCGAGCGCCGTCGCGGCGTCCTCGCCCTCGTGGACGAAGCGCTCGCGCGTGAAGGCCTCCGCGCGCTCGATGGCGCTCGGGACGGGAAGGGGCGCGGCCGCGGCGGCCGCCGACGTGAGCTCAGCCATGCTCGGGTGCGGATCTGGACAAGGAACCGCGTGGTGCGACGGATGTCGCTTGCGGCCTGGACCCGGCGTAGTAGCCGGAGGTGGCGAAGGGCCTCCCGTGGAGCGGCGAGGCGATCCTGCCTCCGATCCGTGGTCAAGTCTACCGCACCTGGGACGGTCGGGACGTCGCGCTGCCCGACCCGGGCGTCCGCCCCGTCCTTGGCGACCGTCCGCGCCCCGCGAGCGCCCCGACTACGATCAGGGCGTGTCCCGCAAGGCGCTCGCCTCCACGCTGGCCGCGCTCGCGCTCGTCGCGGTCGTCGTGGTCGGCCTGCGCCAGGCGCCGGAGACGAAGCAGGCGTCGACCGGCGGCGAGTCCCACCCGCTCGACGCGGCCGCGGTGCGCTCGAAGCTCGCCGGCGCGCCGCCCCCGCTGGCGTCGCTGCACCGCCGCGCGAACGTCCTGCTCCCGGGGTCGACGGGGGAGCTCGACCGCCAGCTCGCCGCGGTCAAGGGGCACCCGGCCGTCGTGAACGTCTGGGCGGCGTGGTGCGGGCCCTGCCTCGTCGAGTTCCCCGCCGTCCAGCAGGCGTCGCTGAGGTTCGGCAAGCAGGTCGCCTTCCTCGGCGTCGACTACCAGGACAACCGCGACCGGGCCGTGCGCCAGCTCCGGCGGGTGCCGCTCACGTACCCCAGCGTCGAGGACCCCAAGGGTGCGACCAAGGCGAAGTACAAGCTGCTCGGGCCGCCCACCACCGTCTTCTACGACCGGACCGGGAAGCAGACCTTCGTGCACTCCGGGGCCTATCCCGACCAGCAGTCCCTCGAGCAGGACATCCGGCGCTACGCGCTCGGTGCCTGAGGTCCGCGTCGATCCGCTCACGGGGCTGCGCGCGATCATCGCGGGCGACCGCGCGACGCGCCCCGGCGCGGGCCTGCGGGCCACGCCGCCGGACCCGATCGATCCCGGGACCGACCCCTTCCTCGAGGGCCACGAGGACCGCACGCCGCCCGAGGTCGACGCCTTCCGGCCCGACGGCAGCGCCCCCGACACGCCGGGCTGGACGGTCCGGGTGGTCCCCAACCTCTTCCCCGCCCTCGCCGCCGACGCCCCCGCCCCGGCCCCCGACGCGCGCCCCGAGCTCTACACCGCGCTGCCGGCCCACGGCGCGCACGAGGTCGTCGTCAACGCCCCGCAGCCCGTCACCTCGCTCGCCGACCTGGAGCCGTCGCAGGTGGCCGCGGCGATGGAGATGTGGCGGCGGCGGATGCGCCACCACGCCGAGGCGGGTGCCGCGCACGTCCACCTCATCGTCAACGAGCGCCGGGAGGGCGGCGCCTCGCTGCCCCACACCCACGCCCAGGTCTACGGGCTGGACTTCGTCCCCGCGCAGGTCGCGCGGGAGCGCGAGCGCTTCGGCGCCCATGCGGTGCGGACCATGGGCGGCGACCTGCTCGGCGACCTCGTGCAGGAGGAGGTCAAGCGCCGGGTGCGCCTGGTCGCCGTCGACGACGAGGCGGTCCTCCTCGCGCCCTACGCGGCCCGGTTGCCCTATCAGCTCATGCTCGCGCCGCGGCGGCCCAGGGCGCGCTTCGAGGACGACGGCCCGACCGGCGCGGCGCTCCTGCACGACGCCCTGCGGCGACTCGGGCGGCGCCTCGGCGCCCAGCCGCCGCTGAACCTCTGGGTGCGGACGGCCCCGCGCGACGCCGAGCGGTTCGCCTGGCGCATCGACATCGTCCCGCGGTTGACGCACCTGGCCGGGCTCGAGCTCGGGACCGGGGTCCACCTCAACGTCGTGCCGCCCGAGCAGGCCGCCGCCGAGCTGCGCGACGCGTGAGACCCCACCGGGGTCCTCCTGCCACGACCATGGGCCCGAGACGACAGCCCGCAGGACGCCTCATCGCCGACCTGGCGCGGATCGCCGGCGCCGAGCACGTCGTCGACGGGGCCGACGCCGGGCCGCTGGCCGACGCGACGGAGGCCCGCGGGCTCGTGCCCGGTCGCCCCGCCGCGGTCGTGCGCCCTGGGTCGACGGCGGAGGTCGCCGCGGTCGTGCGCCACTGCTGCGCGGCCGGGCTCGCGCTCGTCCCGCGCGGCGGGGCGACCGGGCTGGCCGGCGGGGCGGTCCCCATCGGGGGCGAGGTCGTCGTCGAGCTGGGGCGGCTGCGCGCCGTGCGGCGGTTCGACCCCGGGCTGTGGCGCATCGAGGTCGAGGCCGGCCTGCCGACGGCCCACCTGCACCGCCTGGCGCGCGAGCACGGACTGCGCTTCGGGCCCGACCCGGGGGCGGCCGAGCAGTCGCAGGTCGGCGGGATGGTCGCCACGAACGCCGGCGGCCCCCACGCCTTCGGGCTCGGCGTCATGCGGGACTGGGTCACCGGGCTCGAGGCCGTCGTGCCCCCCGGCGACGTGGTCCGCGCCGGCGGCCCGTCCCGCAAGGACGTCGCCGGCTACGACTTAGTCGGGCTGCTCGTGGGCTCGGAGGGGACGCTGGGGATCGTGACCGCGGCCTGGCTGCGTCTGGAGCCGGCGCCCGAGGCCGCCGTGGCGGTCGTCGCCGCGTGCGCGGACGCGGCGGCAGGGTGCGCGGCGGTGCTCGACGTCCTGGCCGCCGGCCTGCGCCCCACCGTGCTCGACGTGCTCGACGAGGCCGCCACGGCCGCGGCGGCCGGCACCTTCCCGCTGGGCGACCTCGGGACGCCGGCGCCCTTCGTCGTCCTGGCCGAGTCCGAGGGCGCCAGCGCGGAGGCCGCGCGCGGTGCCGAGGCCCTGCGTGAGGTGCTCGCCCAGCACGCCCGGGCCGTCGCGGTGGCCGGGACGCCCGCCGAGACGCGGGCGCTGTGGCGCTGGCGCGACGGGGTCTCGCTCGCCGTCGCCGCGCAGCACGGCGGCAAGCTGGGCGAGGACGTCGCCGTCCCGGTCGAGCGCGTGGCGGACCTCGTGCGCGAGACGCGCACGCTCGGCGCCCGCTACGACCTGCCCACCGCCGCCTGGGGCCACGCCGGTGACGGGAACCTCCACGCGACCTTCCTCCTCGACCGCGCCGACGCCGCGGCGCTGCGGCGCGCCGGGGCGGCCGCGGACGAGCTGCTGGCGTGGGCCGCCGCCCAGGGCGGGACGGTCACGGGCGAGCACGGCATCGGCCTCGTCAAGCGCGGCGGGCTCGCGCGGCAGTGGGACGCGCCGACGGTCGCGCTGCACCGCGCGGTGAAGCGGGCGATCGACCCCGACGGCCTGATGAACCCCGGCAAGAAGGAGGCCTGAAGGCCATGCGCGCGCTCGTCCAGCGCGTCAGCCGGGCCGAGGTCCGCGTCGACGGGGCTCCCGTGGCCGCCATCGGCCCGGGGCTGCTCGTGCTCCTCGGGGTCACCCACGACGACGACGCCGCCGCCGCCGACCGCCTCGCCGACAAGGTCCGCGCCCTGCGCGTCTTCGAGGACGCCGACGGTCGCATGAACGAGCCGCTGGGCGACCGCGAGGCGCTCGTCGTCAGCCAGTTCACGCTCTACGGCGACGCCCGCCGGGGCGCGCGGCCGTCGTTCGTCGCCGCGGCGCGCCCCGAGCGGGCCGAGCCGCTCTACGAGCGCTTCCGGGCGCGGCTCGGCGCCCGGGGCGGGGCCTTCGGGGCCCACATGGCCGTCGAGCTCGTCAACGACGGGCCCGTCACGCTGCTGCTGGAGCTGCCGTGATCGCGCTGCTCGACGGGCCGCGATCGGGTAGTGGGGGGGCATGAGCACGACGGAGCGCACGGGTGAGCGGGATCGGGTGCCGGTCCCGCGCGACCGCGAGGACGACTACACGCCCGAGGCGGCGCGGCGCCGCCGCGAGTTCCTGCGCGAGCGCACGGGCGCGGAGCTCGAGCACGTCGGCTCCTACTCGTTCGACCCCGCGATCCTGCCCGGCAACGTCGAGCAGTTCGCCGGCGTGGCCCAGGTCCCGATCGGGCTCGCCGGGCCCCTGCTCGTCGACGGCGAGGAGGCCCAGGGCGAGTTCTACGTGCCGCTGGCGACGGCCGAGGGGACGCTCGTGGCCTCCTACAACCGGGGCATGAAGCTCCTCTACGAGGCGGGCGGCGTGAAGACCACCGTGCTCGACGACCGCATGCAGCGCGCGCCGGCCTTCGTCTTCCCCAGCGCGCGCGAGTCGCGGGCGTTCGGCGTGTGGCTCGACGAGCACTTCGACGAGATCAAGGAGGTGGCCGAGTCCACGACGCGCTCCGGGCGCCTGCAGGACATCGAGCAGTACTCGGCCAGCCGCATCCTCTACACGCGCTTCAACTACACGACCGGGGACGCCGCGGGCCAGAACCTCACCGGCAAGGCGACGCAGGCGGCGGCCTCGTGGATCGCGTCGCAGTACGACGGCATCGAGCAGTGGTTCCTGGAGTCGAACTTCGCGACGGACAAGAAGAGCTCGCAGGTCAACATGCTGCACACGCGCGGCAAGCGCGTGGTGGCCGAGGCGACGATCCCCGACGAGCTCTTCCGGGAGGTCATGAACTCGACGACCGACCTCATGTTCCGCGCCCGCCAGGTCTCGAACCTGGGCGGCTTCATGTCGGGCGTCAACAACAACGGCGCCCACTCGGCCAACGGGATCACGGCGATGTTCATCGCGACCGGCCAGGACGTCGCGAACGTGGCCGAGTCCTCCGCCGCCTTCGTCCACGCCGAGCGCCGCGACAACGGCGACTACTACTACTCGGTCACGATCCCGTCGCTCATCGTCGCGACCTACGGCGGCGGGACGGGCCTGGCCACGCAGCGCGAGTGCCTGGAGGTGCTCGGCTGCTACGGCGCCGGGAAGGTCCGCAAGCTCGCGGAGATCGTGGCCGCGACCGTGCTCTGCGGGGAGCTCTCCCTCGGCTCGGCGATCGTCGCCGAGGAGTGGGTCGCGGCGCATGACATCTACGGCCGCAACCGGCCGTAGGGCCGGGCACGGGTGGCGGTCGACGTCGTCAGCGAGGTCGAGATCGACCGGCCGCGGGCCGAGGTGGCCGCCTACGCCGCCGATCCCGACGCCGCGACGTCGTGGTACGAGAACCTCGAGGCGGTCGCGTGGCAGACCCCGCGGCCGCTCGCCGTCGGGTCGCGCGTGGCCTTCGTGGCGCGCTTCCTGGGCCGTCGCCTCGCGTACACCTACGAGGTCCGGGAGCACCTGCCCGGCGAGCGCTTCGTCATGCGCACCGCGGAGGGCCCGTTCCCGATGGAGACCACCTACACCTGGACCGACACGCCGTCCGGTGGCACCCGGATGGCGCTGCGCAACCGCGGCGTGCCGGGCGGTCCGGCCCGGCTTGCGGCGCCACTGGTGGGCCGGGCGGTGGCCCGCGCGAACCGCAAGGACCTCGCGCGGCTGAGGTCGATCCTGGAGGCCGCGCGTCCCGCGCCGGGCCGGCAGGGCACCGGCCCGCCACACCGCCACTAGCCTGGGGGCATGGCGTACGTCACCGCAGAAGCCAGGCAGGAGCTGCTCGCGGACGTCGCCGAGGCCATCGACGAGCTCGACGTCGCGCTCGGCGCCCTGGGCACCGCCTACGAGCAGCTCGACGAGCCCACCGCGGACGTGCTGGAGGCCGAGCTGTTCCGGCCCGTGCAGGTCGCCTACGGGCGCGCGCAGCGCACCCACGCCGGCTTCGCCGAGCGCTACGGGCTGGCGGGGCGGGCGTTCGTCCCCGGCGTCCCGAGCGCGTCGCCGCACAGCGTGCGGGAGCTCCTCGACACCGCCGTGGGCGCGGTGATCGAGGCCGACGCCGTGCTCGTCCGCCTGCAGGACTCGATGCGGCCGGTCGAGGTCGGCGACGCCGAGCTGCGCGCCGGACTGGCCGAGGTCCGCACGCTGCTCGGCGAGGTCCCGGGACGGGCGCGGCAGGTGCAGCGCCTGCTCGGACGCTAGCCGCGCGGTTGCGCCGGGCTGCGGCCCGTCGCCTCGTTCGGGTGATGCCACGGGGCCGGGCGGACGCTGGAATCGCCCCGTGACGACGCTCGTCCCGGCCCCCGGCCGCAGCCGACCGCGCCCGGGGCGGGCATGAGCCGCGAGCGCTGGATGGCGCTCTGCTTCGCGCTCGGATCGACGTGCTTCTTCGTCGGCCCGTTCCCCGGCTACGTCGACCTCGTCGGCCCGGGCGCCGACGCGGCGACGTTCTTCGCCGGCTCGATCCTCTTCACGGCGGGCGGCGCGCTGCAGACGTGGCTCGCGGCGCCGGGTCGCCGCTCGGACGGCGCCGGACGGGCCGCGTGGTGGGCCGCGGTCGTCCAGTCGGCGGGCACCCTGTTCTTCAACGTCACGACGTACCAGGCCCTGCACACGTCCCTCGGCGACCCGCAGTACGACCGCCTCGTCTGGCGCCCGGACGCGTTCGGGTCGGTCTGCTTCCTCGTCTCGGGCGCCATCGCGTATCGCGCCTCGCCGCGGCGCGGCGCGCGCCCGCTCCGCGGCCGCCCCGGGTGGTGGGAGCCGCTCGTCAACCTGCTCGGCTGCGTGTTCTTCGCCATCTCGGCCGTCGCCGGGTACGTCGTCCCCTCGACCGGCTCGATGCTGCACCTCGCGGCCGCGAACTGGAACACCGCGCTCGGCGCCGCGTGCTTCCTCGCCTGCGCGGTGGCCACGCTGCGCAGCGGGCGCACCTCGAAGGCGCCGCGCCTGCGGCGCCTGCACGGGCTCGAGGTCGCCGCCGAGCACGACGCCCGGCGGGTCCTCCGTCCCGGGCACGAGCACCGATGAGTCCCGGCCTTCCGGCGCGTCCGAGGGTCATGACGAGCATCGCGTTCCCCGGGGAGTCGGCCGCGTACCGCGCCGCGCGCGACGCGCTCCTCGCACAGGAGGCGCGGCTGCGCCAGGCCACGGAGGCGGTCGCCGCGGCCCGCCGCGAGCTGCCCCCCGGCGGGATCGTGCCCGAGGACTACGCCTTCCAGGGCCTGCGCGCCGACGGCGAGGCGGGCGACGTGCGCCTGTCCGAGCTCTTCGGGCCCGGTCAGGCGTCACTGGCGCTCTACAGCTTCATGTTCCCCCGCGACCCGGGCGACGAGCGACCCGGGCCCGACGGCGGCGACAGCGCGCTGCTGCCCCTCGCGGAGGGGCCGTGCCCGTCGTGCACGGCGCTGCTGGACCAGCTCGACGGGGCGGCGGAGCACGTCGGCCAGCGGGTGGGCTTCGCCGTCGTCGCCAAGGCGCCGCTGCCCCGGCTGCTGACCTTCGCCCGCGAGCGCGGGTGGCGGCACCTGCGGCTGGTGTCGTCGGCCGGCACGACCTACAACCGCGACTACCACGGCGAGACGGCGCGGGGCGAGCAGCGCCCGATGCTCAACGTCTTCCACCGCGACGGCGCGGCGGTCCGCCACTTCTGGGGCTCCGAGCTGCTCTACGCGCCGACGGAGCCGGGCCAGGATCCGCGGCACGTGGGGACCCTCGAGCCGCTCTGGAACCTCTTCGACCTCACCCCCGACGGCCGGGGGACCGGGTGGGACGAGCAGCTGAGCTACGCCTGCTGCCCGCCCGCCGCGACGGAGACCCCACCCGCCCCGCCCCCGATCCGCCACCCCCTCTAGGGTCCGGCGCATGCCGCCCGAAGAGCGCGTCGTCCCCCGCTTCGCCGCCGAGCCCCCGCAGGAGCTGCTGCCCTACGGGCGCTGGGCCGAGCGCCTGACGGAGGAGTTCCTGGCCGCCTGCCTGCGCGTCGAGGCCGACGGCGAGGACCTGGGCGAGCCGGGCGAGGTCGTCTGGTACCCCGACCGCAGCTGGCACGGGCGCACGTTCGTCCCGGCCACGACGCGCACGGACGCCGGTTACGAGCTCTACGGCTACGTGAGCTTCCTGCCGGCGACCGAGGAGGACGAGGTCGGCGACGTCCACGCGGTCGCGGACTTCACGGCCGACGTCGCCGAGGCCAACCCGGACTGGACGATCGACCTGTGCGACGAGGTCGTCGGCGCCTGGCGCGGCGAGGAGGGCGCGGTCGCCGCCATGACGCTCGTGTGGGGCCGCCCCCTGCGCGGCGGGGGCGCGGTGGTGACCGCCGAGCTCGCGCGCCTGGCGGTCGACCAGTGCACGCTCGCGGACGGCCGCTTCACGCTGCTGGCCCCCGACGACTACCGGGGCGACACGCTCGAGGTCGCCGTCTTCGACCGGCGCGGCAGCCAGCTCGCCCGCGAGTCGCTCTACGCCGAGGACGGCGACGGCGACGCTGACGGCGACGGCGAGGACCGGGACGCCGGCGAGCGCGAGGGCGCGCCCTAGGCCGGCGTCGCGGGCTCGTCCGCCGCGGCGGGGTCGTCGGCGAGCTCGAGCACGCGGTCCATCGCCGTCGCCGCCAGGACCTGGGCGATCGGCGTCCCGCGGCCGCGCACGACGACGAGCCGCCGGCCGGCGCGGCGGGCGCGCTGCTGGGCCCGCACGAGCTCGCCGATCCCGGTCGAGTCCAGGAGCGTCACCTCGCGCAGGTCGACGACGAGCGTCGCCGTGCCCGCGTCGGCCTCGGCCTCGACCAGGCGGCGGTGGAGCTCGGGCGCCGAGTTGAGGTCGACCTCGCCGCTGAAGGCCACGCGCACGCTGCGGGCCCGCTCCCCGGCGCCGTCGCCGGCCGGCGCGGGGGCCGCCGCGGCGCCCGCCGCCGCAGGTGCGGGCGGCGCCGCCGTCTCCAGCTCGACGCGCGGCAGCCACCCCAGCCACGACGGCAGGTACCAGTTCAGGTCGCCGAGGAGCTTCATCGTCGCCGGGAGCAGCACGGCGCGCACGATCGTCGCGTCGATGAGGACGGCCAGCGCGAGCCCGACGCCCATCTCCTTGAAGTCGATCGAGCTCAGCGTCGCGAAGATCGAGAAGACGCCGACCATGACGATCGCCGCGCTCGTCACCACGCCGGCGGTGGCCTTGATGCCGTGCGCCACCGCCTCGTCGGTGGACATCCCGCCGTCGTGGCCCTCCTTGACGCGGCTGAGGATGAAGACGTGGTAGTCCATCGAGAGGCCGAACAGGATCACGAACAGGAAGAGCGGCAGCCACGAGGTGATCCCGCCGATCGACTGGAAGCCGATGAGCGACTCCAGGTGCCCGTCCTGGAAGATCCAGACGAGCACGCCGTAGGCGGCGAAGACCGAGAGCAGGTTGAGGAGGATCGCCTTCACCGGGATGACGATCGAGCGGAACGTCGTCATGAGCAGCACGAAGGCGAGCGCGAGGACGAAGAGGAAGACCCACGGCGCGCGCTGCTTCATGAGCTGGTTGAAGTCGTAGGACCCCGCGGTCAGGCCCGTGACGTCGGCCTGCACGCCCGGCAGCCGGCCGAGGGTCGCCGGGATGAAGCGGTCGCGCAGCGCCAGCATGGCGGCGTTCGACGCGTCGTCGGTGCCGTCGCCGGTGATGGCGATCGAGACCGAGGCGACGCGGCCGTTCGCGCTGTTGACCACCGTGAGCGGGTCGCGGAACTCCCCGCTGGCCACGGCGCGGTCGCGCATCGCCCGGATCGCGGCGGTGACCTCCAGCGCGCGGACGTCGGGCGCGCGGACGGCCACGACGGCCGGGATGGGGCCGCCCGGGAAGGCGGCGTTGATGCGGTCGTACGTCTTCATGACCGGCAGGTCGCGCGGAAGCCCCTGCACGCCGGAGTTCGCCGTGTGGAGGTGCAGTGCCGGCAGCGCCAGGACGACGAGCACCGCCCCGGACGTGAGCGCCGAGATCCACGGGTGGCGCAGCACGGTGCCCACGACGGCCGCCCAGAACCCGGACTCCGCGTTCGGGTCGCGGTCGCGCCGGAAGGGCAGGCGGCCCTTCTCGACCCGGTCGCCGAGCTTGGACAGGACCGCGGGCAGCACCGTCAGGGAGCCGCACACCGCGACGGCCACCACGAGGATCGTCCCGGTCGCGAAGGACTGGAACGTCGCGTTGCCGGTGAGGTACATCCCGGCCATCGCGATCATGACGGTGCCGCCGGAGACGAGCACGGCCCGGCCGGAGGTCGCCGCCGCCACGTCGAGCGCGTCGTCCGGGCCGCGGCCGAGCGCGCGCTCGTCGCGCTCGCGGCGCAGGTAGAACATCGAGTAGTCCACCCCGACGGCGAGGCCCACGAGCAGGATCACCGACGAGATCGACTGGTCGACGGGCCAGAGCTGGCTGATCGGCGCCAGCAGTCCGAGGGTGATGATCACCGACGAGAGGCCCAGCAGGAGCGGGATCCCCGCCGCGACGAGCGCCCCGAAGGCGACCACGAGGATGAGCAGCGTGATCGGCAGCGAGAGCAGCTCGGCCTTGCGGAAGTCGTCCTCGAAGGCCTTGTTCAGCGCCTTGGCCGCGCTGGCGTCGCCGAACTCCTCGATCCGCAGCCCCGGGTGCGCGCGGTCGAGCGCGGCGACGACGTCGAGGACGGGCCCGACCCGCTTCTCGGCGAGGTCGGCATCACCACGAAGGTCGAACGTCACCAGGGCGGAGCGCCGGTCGCGCGAGATCTGCCCCTCGTTCGCGGGCGCCAGGGGCGACTGCACGTCGACGACGTTCGGCGTCACGCGCAGTCGCCGGACGACGTCGCGGACGCCGGCGGTGAACCGGGGGTCGCTGATCTGCAGGCTGCCGTCCTCGGACTGCACGAGGACCTGCTCGCTGGCACGATCGGCGAAGCCGGCGTCGGCCAGGGCTTGGTCGGCGCGGCGGGACTCCCCGTTGCCGGAGTCCTCGTCCTTGATCTCCTGCAGCCCGACGTTGCCGGCCAGGCCGAGGCACACGACGACGAGCGCGAGCCAGCCGAAGATGGCGATGCGGCGGTGGCGCGCGCTCCAGCGAGCGGCCCGCTGGGCGAGGTTCCTGCTGGGCATTGACGGCCCCCCCGTCGACGGCTGCTGGACTCCGGCCGACCCTACGCCCGCCCGGAAGGTGCCGGGAAGAGCTGCCTAGGCACGCACGCCGGCCACCCGCCCGCCCGTGCGCCGCACGAGCTCGGCCGGGCTGAGCGGGAAGACCTCGGTCGGCGTCCCGGCGGCGGCCCAGACCTCGTCGTGGGCCAGGAGGTCCTCGTCGACGAGGGTGGGCACGACCGGCGTGGCGCCCGTCCAGCCGAAGGGCGGCACCCCGCCGATGGCGAAGCCGGAGTGGTGGCGGACGAAGGCGGCATCGGCCCGCTCCAGGCGGGCGCCGACCATCGCGCCGACGCGGCCGGGGTCGACGCGGTTGGCGCCGCTGGTGACCACGAGCAGCGGGCCGCCGGCCTCGCCCGCGAGGCGGAACACGAGCGACTTGCAGATCTGACCGACGGTGCACCCGATCGCGTCGGCCGCGTCCTGCGCGGTGCGCGTCCCCTGCGGGAAGCTCCGGACGGGTCCGAAGGCGGCGAAGCGGTCCTGGTCCTCCACGCTACGCGGCGGCGGTGGGCACGCGGCGCTGGATCTCCTCGTCCGTCAGCGGGAAGTGGCACGCGGCGACGTTGCCGCCCTGCTTGACGTCCAGGAGCGGCTCGTCGACGTCGCACTTGCCCTCCACGAACTTCGGGCACCGCGTGTGGAAGCGGCAGGCGTGGGGTGGGTTCGTCGGCGAGGGCACGTCTCCGCCCAGCACGACGCGCTGCTTGCCCGCCGCGAGTCGCGGGTCCGGGACCGGCACCGCGGACATCAGCGCGCCCGTGTACGGGTGGCGCGGGTGCTCGAAGAGCTGGTCGGCGTCGGCGATCTCGACGATCTTGCCGAGGTACATGACCGCCACGCGGTCGCACACGTGCCGCACGACGCTGAGGTCGTGGGCGATGAAGATGATCGTCAGGCCGAGGTCGCGCTGGAGCTCCTCGAGGAGGTTGATGATCTGCGCCTGGATCGAGACGTCCAGGGCGGAGACCGGCTCGTCGGCGACGACGAGCTTCGGCTTGAGCGCGATCGCCCGCGCTACGCCGATCCGCTGGCGCTGGCCGCCGGAGAACTCGTGGGGGTAGCGGTTGTAGTGCTCGGGGTTGAGCCCGACGCGCTCCATGAGCGCCTGGACGATCCGCTTGCGCTTGCCCTCGTCGCGCTCGAGGTCGTGGATGACGAACGGCTCGCCGATGATCGTGCCGACCGTCTTGCGCGGGTTCAGCGACGAGTACGGGTCCTGGAAGATCATCTGCATGTCGCGGCGCAGCGGCTTGAGCTCGCGGCGCGACAGGTGCGCGATGTCCTGCCCGCGGTAGCGGATCTCGCCGCTGGTCGGCTCGAGCAGGCGCATCAGCAGGCGCGCCGTCGTCGACTTGCCGCAGCCGGACTCGCCCACGAGGCCGAGCGTCTCCCCCTCGATGACGTCGAAGGAGACGCCGTCGACGGCCTGCACGGCGCCGACCTGGCGCTGGAAGACGATGCCCCGCGTCAGCGGGAAGTGCTTGACGAGATCGCGGATCTCGAAGAGCGCGGTGTCGCTCACGAGCGCGCCACCTCCTGGTCGACGACGTCCTCCGGGATGGGCACGGCCTGCTTGGCCGCGTCCGGCGTGGCCCCGGCGTGCAGCTGCTGCCAGAGCGCGCGCCGCGTCTCGCTTGGCAGGAGGCAGGCGACGCGGTGGTGGTCGCCCGCGGCGCTCTCGGCGAGCTTCGGGTCGACCCGCTTGTGGGACTCGCGCACGTAGGGGCAGCGCGGGTGGAACGCGCACCCTGAGGGCGGGTTGATGAGGGACGGCGGCCGACCCGGGATCGGCACGAGCGGCTCGTCGCGCGGCAGGTCCAGGCGCGGGATGGACCGCAGCAGGCCCCACGTGTACGGGTGCTCGGGCGCGGCGAACATCGCGTCCTTGGGCGCGTGCTCGACGATGCGGCCGGCGTACATCACGGCGATCTCGTCGGCGATCTCGGCGACCACGCCGAGGTCGTGGGTGATCATCACGATGGCCGTGTCGAGCTCCTGCTGCAAGCGCTGGAGGACCTCGAGGATCTGGGCCTGCACCGTCACGTCGAGGGCCGTCGTCGGCTCGTCGGCGATCAGGAGCTTGGGATCGTTCATGAGCGCCATCGCGATCATCACGCGCTGGCGCATGCCGCCCGAGAACTCGTGCGGGTAGGCGTCGACCCTCCGGCGCGGCTCCGGGATCCCGACGAGGCCGAGCATCTCCACGGCGCGGTCCAGCGCCTGCGCCTTGGTGACGTCGCGGTGGGCCCGCATCGCCTCCACGAGCTGGTCGCCGATCTTGTAGAAGGGGTGCAGCGACGACAGCGGGTCCTGGAAGATCATCGAGATCTCGTTGCCGCGCAGGTGCCGCAGGTCCTCGTCGGAGAGCTGCAGCAGGTCGCGCCCGTCGAAGACGATCGACCCGCTGATGCGCGCGTTGCCCGAGAAGCGCGTCAGGCCCATCACGGTCAGCGACGACACGCTCTTGCCCGAGCCGGACTCGCCGACGATGCCGAGCGCCTGGCCCTTCTCGACCTCGTAGGAGACGCCGTCGACGGCCTTGACGATCCCGTCGTCGGTCTGGAAGTGGACCTTCAGGTCCTTGACCTCGAGCAGGGCCACGACCTAGTACCTCACGCGCGGATCGAGGAACGCGTAGACGACGTCCACGACCAGGTTCAGCAGGATGATGAAGAACGCGCCCAGGATGACCGTCCCCTGCACCGTCGGCAGGTCGCTCTTCTGGATCGCGTCGTAGGCCAGCCGCCCGATGCCGGGGATGTTGAAGACCGACTCGGTGAGGATGGCGCCGCCGAGCAGGATCCCGAGGTCCAGCCCCAGGATCGTGACGATCGGCGTGATGGCCGATCGCACCCCGTGCTTGAAGACGACGCGGCGCTCGCGCAGGCCCTTGGCGCGCGCGGTGCGGATGTAGTCCTCGCCCATCGTCTCGATGAGGTTGCCGCGCAGGAAGCGGGCGTAGATCGCCGCGAACGAGGCGGCGAGCACGAGCCACGGCATGATCAGCGCCGGGATGACCTGCCCCGGGTCGGTGAAGATGTTGCCGCTCGACGGGTACGCGCCCGAGCCCTTCAGCAGCGGGAACTTCCCGAGGTCCTCGGAGAAGAGGTACAGCGACACGAGGCCGAGCCAGTAGACCGGCGCGGAGATGGCCACGAGGGCGGTGCCCATGGCCGCCTTGTCGATCCACGTCCCGTGCTTGCGGGCGGCCAGGATGCCGATCGGGATCCCGATGAGCAGCCAGCACACCATGGCGCCGACGGCGAGCGTCGCGGTCGCCGGCAGGCGGTCGAAGATCTGCGACCGGACCGACACGTTGTTCTGGTACGTGTAGCCGAAGTCGAAGTGGAAGACGAGCCGGTCGAGGTACTTCCAGTACTGCACGTACCACGGCTTGTCGAGGCCGAGGGTCTTGCGGATCGACTCCACGAGCTCCGGCGACGGGTTGCGCCCTGCGCGCAGGACCGCCGGGTCGGCGGAGGGCAGGGTGTAGAAGATGATGAAGGTGATGAGGCTGATGACCAGCAGCAGCACCACCATCCAGAGCAGCCGGCGGACGATGAAGGGGATCATGCGAGGGGGCGGGTCCTAGAGCCGTCGGCCCCGCCGTCCGGTGCGGACGACGGGGCCGGCAGGCCCTTGGTGGTCTGACTCCGGCTGCTCCTACTTCAGCGAGGTGTAGCTGAGGTCGTGCGTCGTGAAGTAGTCACTCCCCACGGCGTTCACGTCCTTGGAGTTGATCAGGGCCGTCTTGTCCCAGATCCACGGGATCGACGGCGCCTGCTCGGCGATCTGGTGGTTGATCTTCGCCCACGCGTCGTTCCGGCTCTTGCCGACGGGCTCGAGCGCGGCCTTCGCCATCGCGTCGTTGATCGCCTTGTCGTTGAGCTGCGGCCAGTTGACGTTGCCCTGCTGGAGGATGTTGTTGCCGTTGAACGTGGCGTCCAGCATGGACTGCGGGTCGGTGAAGTCCTTGAACCACCCGACGTTCGGGCAGATCGCGACCTTGATCTTGGGCACGCCGCAGAACTTCGTGTAGAGCGTGTCCTGGGGCACGATGCGGAAGTTGAGCTTGAAGCCCATGTTCTCCAGCTGGCCCTGCATGACCTCGGCGGTCTTCTTGCCGGGGTCCGCGTTGGTCGCGATGGTCAGGAACTTCTCCGAGCCGGTCCACTTGCCCGTGTTCGGGTCGATGGAGAGGCTCGGGTCCTCCTGCTTGGCGGCCAGCATGTACTTCTTGAACAGCGCCTGGTCGCCCTCCGGCTTGGAGAAGTAGTCCAGGTCGGTGTTCTGCTTGAGGCCGCCGGCCTCCTCGAAGCCGGGGATGCCCGGCGGGATCCAGCCCGTGGCGATGTCCCCGAGCGTCGCGCCACCGCGGGTCAGGCGGAGCGCGCTGCGGTCCGTGCCGGCGATGAGCGCCTTGCGGACGTTGAGGTTGTCGAACGGCTTGATCGTGTTGTTGATGCCGATGTAGCGGGTGCCGCCGGACGGGACGAAGATGACCTGGTCCTTGCTCCGGGACAGCGCCTGCTTGAGCACCGGCGCCGGCGGCGAGCCGGCGTCGCAGCAGAGCGTCGCGTTGCCCTGCAGCGTGCGCCGCGAGGCGACGGTCAGGTCGCTGTTGCCCTCGTCGATGTTGACGGCGTCGAGGTAGGCGGGCCGGTAGTCCGTCTTCGCGTCCCAGTTCGGGTTGCGGACGATCTGGATCTGCTTGCCCGGCACGCGGCCGACGACCTTGCCCGACGAGTTGTTCTTCACCATGTACGGACCGGTGAAGGCGACGTAGGAGTCGTAGGTCGACGGGTTCTTCTGGTCGTACTTGAACGCGTAGCTCTTCGGCACCGGGATGGTGATCGGCATCACCAGCGCCTGGGACACCAGCGGCGCCGACGCGGTCTTGAGCTTGATGACCAGCGTCGACTTGTCCGGCGTCTGCAGGCCCGAGATCGGCTTGTAGCTGCCGGTGTTGGACTTCGCAGGCGTGCCGACGATCGAGCTGAAGTACGTGCCGGCGTAACCCGACGGGACCTGCTTGGTGAAGGCCCGCTCGATGGCGTACTTGATGTCGGCCGTCGTGACCTCGCGGTTGACCGGCGGGGCGAACTTGATGCCCGGCTTGATCTTGACCGTGATCGTCTTGTTGTCCGCCGAGATCTGCGGGTCGCCGTCGGCGAGGTCGGGGATCGGCGTCTGCGAGTTGTCGGGCTTGAACGAGTAGAGCGGCCGGTTGGTCGCGTAGGCGACCATCGAGCCGAAGGTGTAGTACGTCTGACCCGGATCGAGGTAGTCGATGTCGGAGGCGGCGAGGTAGGTGATCGTGCCACCCTTCTTGCCCTGCTCCGTCGGGTTGCTGCTGTTCGTGTTGCTGCTGCCGCTGTTGTTGTCGTTCCCGCCACAGGCGGACACGACCAACGCGAGCGCGGCCAGCACCGCCGCGAACAGGGTCCAGCGGATGGACCGCTGCCTCATGTGCTGCTCCTCCTTGTTGTGCACTTGCACTGCTCTCCCAACGGGCGCCATCAGCGCCCGCCCCTCGGGTTGAGCGCGTCCTGCAGGCCGTCGCCGACGAGGTTGAACGCCAGCACGGTCAGCAGGAGGGCCAGGCCCGGGAAGGTCATGTACCACCAGGCGGTGTCGAAGATCTCGATGGCGTCGGCGATCATGGAGCCCCACGACGCGGTCGGGGGCTGGACGCCGACGCCCAGGAACGACAGGGCCGCCTCGAAGAGGACGTTCGTCGGGATGATCAGCGTCGTGTAGACGATGATCGGCGCGACGAGGTTCGGCAGGACGTGCCGGAAGATGATCCGCGTGTCCGAGGCGCCGAGCGAGCGGGCCGCCTCGATGAACTCCTTCTCGCGCAGCGAGAGGACCTGCCCGCGGATGATGCGCGCCATGTAGGGCACGCCCGCCAGCGCGATGATGAAGATGACGACCGACAGCCCGGGCTGGATGAGCGCGGCGCGGTGCGGCAGCAGCATCAGCATGACGAGGCCGGGGAGGATGAGCACGAGCCAGGGCGCCGCGCCCATCAGGAGGTCGGAGACCCGCTCGCGCTGGCTGCCCTCGGGGACCGGGCGCGTGACGCGCCAGATCACGCTGACGGCGGCGCCCACGAGCCCCACCGCGAGGACGATCAGGCCGACGCGGTCGTAGTTCATCTGGATGCAGCCGCCGCCGAACGAGCAGGCCGCCCCCAGGCCGAGCGCGAGCAGGAGCACCGGGAAGGCGAGGATGACGTCCATCGTCCGCGAGAGCACGGTGTCCACCGCCCCTCGGTAGAAGCCGGCCACCATGCCGAGGGTCACGCCGACGACGACGATGATCGCCGTGGCGATCAGCGCGACCTTGAGCGAGACCTGCGCGCCGATCACGACCCGGCTGAAGACGCTGCGGCCGAGGCCGTCGGTCCCGAACCAGTTCGCCGACGACGGGCCCGAGGCCGAGCCGAAGCTGTCGAGGTACTTCGTCGACTGCTGGTTCGGGGGGCGCTGCCCGGTGAGGTTGATGACCTGGTTCGCGAAGACCGCGCAGACCAGCAGCAGCACGATGAAGCCGAGCGCGACGAGGGCGACCTTGTCGGCCCGCAGCCGACGCCAGAAGAGCTGCAGCGGCGAGCGGGCGGCGATCTCACGGGGGCCTTCGCCGGCCTGGGGCCCGCCGACCGTCCCACCGGTGTCCTGGAGCAGCTCGGCGGCGCCCGTGCTCACGGCCGCGTGCCTCGCGTGCGGAAGATGCTGCTGTGGATGGGTCCCTCTCCCAAGTGTGGCGGCCCCTCGCGGCGGGGGCCGGGCCGAGGTCTGATTCCCCGGGGTCGCGCAAGATACTCATCGCCGGGCGCGCCCCGCGCTGAGGGGTTCGCCGGACGGGACCCGTATCCTGCGATCCTGGGCCCCGATAGCTCAGCCGGATAGAGCGACTCCCTCCTAAGGAGTAGGCCGCAGGTTCGACTCCTGCTCGGGGCACTCCGGCCGGAAAGCGCTGCAAACGGAGCGCTTGCGTCGCCCGGCGGCAGCAGGGCGACGGGCGGTGGCCCACGGCGGCACGCGGGCCGCCGGCGCGGGCGGACGGACGCCCTTATGTGGCCGTTACCTCTGTTGCTGTTCGGTTAGGGCGACGCCGTGGGGCGGTCCGGGCGGTCCGGGTAGACCTCGTCGATCGTCGTCAGGGCCTCGTACGGCGCGCCCCCGACCGCGGCCCGGATGCGCTCGGCGCCGCCGGCCAGCCGGTCCAGCACGGCGACGACGCCGACGACGTCGTGACCGGCCTCGCGCAGGGCGTCGACGGTCAGCAGCGTCGAGCCCCCGGACGTGACGACGTCCTCGACGACCAGGCACCGGTCGCCCGGCTCCAGCGGGGGGCCTTCGACCCGGCGCTGCAGCCCATGGGCCTTGGTCTCCTTGCGCACGAAGAACGCCTTGACGTCGGCGCCGCCCGCCAGGGCGGCGCAGGCGATCGGGTCGGCGCCCATCGTCGTGCCGCCCACCGCGGTCGCCCCGTGCTCGCGCGCCGCGGCGGCCACGAGCTCGGCCAGGGCGAGGAACCCGGCGGGCCGGAGGATCGCCCGCTTGGCGTCGACGTAGTACTGCGCGGTGGCCCCCGAGGTGAGCGTGACCTCGCCCACGACGAGCGCGTGCCTCCGTAGTTCGTCCACGAGACGCGAGCGGGCGGTCATCGTTGCCGATGCTATGAGCGTGCTCGGACGCGCGCTCCGCCTTCTCAGCCTCGTGCTCTGCGCCGTGGTCGTGCTGAGCTTCGGCCTGTTCGCGAGCGACCAGGCCGGCCACGGCTCGCGGAGCGCGCGCGCCGGCGAGGGCGATCCGACGGTCGTCGCGACCACGGCCCCCGCGCCGGGCACCGCCGCGGGGGAGCACGGCGTCCGGGCGAAGGTCGACGACGCGGCCCAGCACCTGCGCCAGCCGTTCTCGTGGGCGGTCCCGGCCGGCAGCGGCGCGTGGCACGCCCTCCTCGTGCCGACCGTGCTCGCGCTCCTCGTCTACGGGTTCGGCCTGGCGTACGTGGCGCGCTTCACCAACGGCCGCGCGACGTAGCGGCCGCCCGGCCGGCGGCCCGTCGCCCCGCTACGGGTAGACGTCGACCCGGTCGCCGACCTGCAGCCACCCGAAGATCGACGCGGCGTCGGGCACCGGCACCCGCAGGCACCCGTGGCTGGCGTTGAAGACCGGCACCTGGGCGTACCCGTGGATCGCGTACCCGCGGATGAAGTAGTTCGAGTCGACCATGCCCTTGGCGTTCGTCCCCGGCGTCTTGAGGTACACGCGGAAGTGCCCCACGACCGTCGGGGTGGCGGGCGCGCCCGACGAGGTCGGGTAGATGCGCTGCACCCGGCGACCGCGCACGAGCGCGAGGACCTGGCGCGAGAGGTCGGCCTCGACGTGCCTGCCGTGCCGCGGGAAGCGGACGCGGAAGGCACCCTGGCCGCGCGCCAGGCGGCGGAAGACCTCGGGCGTGGCGACGTCGGTGCGCGCCAGGCCGACGACCTTGCGGAAGGCCGTCACCGCGCGGGCCGTGCGGTCGTCGTAGCGCCCGCGCCGGCCGACGGCGTAGCGCCGGCGCGCGAGCCCGCGCTGCAGGATGCGGACGGGGCGGCCGTGATCGCCCAGCCGCGCCTCGAGCGCGCGGACCGTCACGTGGCGCGTGCCCGCGCGGAAGCCCGCCTGGAGCGGCGTCGCGGCGTGCACCGCGCGAACGGCGAGCCGCCCGGCGCGGGTCGTCCGGTACGTCACCGTGGCCACCCCCCGGCCCCCCGGGCCGGGGACCACCGGCGCCCTGAGCTCGGCCCGGCGGCGGCCGCCGCGCAGGATGCGGACGGCGACCTCCTGGAAGCCGACGTAGGGCCGGACGACGACGCGGACGCGCAGGCCGTCGCCCGGCAGCACGGGGCCGGAGCGCAGGCGCTGCACCTTGAGACGGGCCTTGCCGGGCTGCTGCGGGGGCGGCGGGGCGGGCGGCGGGGCGGGCGGCGGCACCGGGTCCTGCGCCCGGGCCGCGGCGGGGAGCGCGGCCGCCAGGGCCGCCGTCAGGATCGCGATGCGGAGAGCCGGGCGCGCCATGGCGCGCGGCACTCTAGTGCAGGGTCAGGCGGCCGTCGCAGCCGCTGGACGGGTGGTCCGGTTCGCCCACGCCCGCACGGCCGCGCGCGCGAGGACCGCGATGAGCGCCAGCGCGCCCGCGAAGAGCAGGGGCACCTGCCAGCTCCAGCCCTGCGACACCCCGAACGCGACGCTGTTGTTCGCGCAGTGCAGCGCGATGCACGGCCACAGCGAGCCCGTGCGCGCGTACAGGAGGCACAGCACGAAGCCGAAGAAGGCCAGCGGGACGAGGTAGGACGGGTCGGACCCACCGGCGTGGACGGCGCCGAAGAGCAGGCCGGTGATGACGGCCGCGGGCCAGATCCCGCGCCAGTTGCGCAGGGCGGTGAAGACGTAGCCGCGGAAGAGGAACTCCTCGGCGACCGGGGCGACGACGGTCACGAGGACGGCGAGGGCCGCCAGCCCCACGGTGCCGTGGACGCCGAGCTGGTCCTGGAGGTCCTCCTCGGACGGGTGCAGACCGAGCGCCGCCACGAAGATCGCCGTGAACGCGTAGAACGCGATCCAGGCCAGCACGGCCAGCCCCAGCGACCGCCGGACCGGCGCGGGGCGCAGCCCGAACTGCGCGGGCGTCGGCGTGGCCCACGTGCGCGCGAACAGGAGGGCGGCCGCGATGAAGGCGACGTCCTGGACGATGGTGCTCGCGACGTTGACCCACCCGGGCAGGTCGCTGAGGCTCGCGCCGCCGGCCGCCGCGACGACGCCCAGCACGAGCGCGCCCATGAGCGCGCCCGCCAGGCCGCTGACGAGCGCCAGGATCCCGGTCCACGGACGCCAGCCGGGCCGGGCCCCGCCCGGAGGCGCGCCGTCGGGCCGCTCGGGCGCCGCGCCGACCGGGCGCGGGTGGGGGTGGGGGAAGCCCTCGACGGCCATCGGGCCTGGACGTTACCCAGCGGCCCGTCGGCCCCACGTCAGGCGTCGAGGTCCAACAGGCCGCGCAGCGTCGCGACGGCGGGCACGCCCGGGGGCGGCTCGACGCCGCCCTCGCGGGCCACGAGCACCGCCCGCAGGCCCGCGGCCCGGGCCCCCGCGACGTCGGCCCGCAGGTCGTCGCCCGCGTGCACCGCCCGGGCCGCGGGCACGCCGGCCAGCGCGAGCCCGGCGACGAAGATGGCCGGGTCGGGCTTGGCCGCGCCCAGCACGGCGGACGCCACGGCGCCGTCGACGAGCTCGGCCAGCCCGGTGCGCTGCAGCACCTCGGGGAGCGAGGCGTCCCAGTTCGACACGACGACGAGCCGGGCCCCGCGGGTCCGGAGGGCGCGCAGGACGTCCGGCACCTCCCCGAACGCGCGGAAGCGCAGGGCGCCCAGCAGCACGTCGTGGAGGCCGCCGGGGCCGAGCGCCCTCGCGGGCGGCGGCAGCGCGTCGCCGAGCACGGCGGCGCAGCGCCGGCGCAGGACCGCCAGCGACGCGTCGTCCCGGGCCTCGTGGAGGTGCGCGCGGTAGAAGGCGATCTCGGCCCGCATCGCGGCGCGGGCCTCCTCCTGCGTCACGGTCACCCCGCGCGCCGCGAGCTCGGCGGCCAGGCCCGGGCCCGGCGGGAGGAGCTCGACGAGCGTCCCCATCGCGTCGAGGAGGACGGCCGCGGGGGCGGCGTCTCGGCTACGTTCCGCGCCCATGCCCGGCGCCATCCTCGCAGCCGACACCGGCGGGATCACGGGCGCGGCGATCGTCCTCGGCATCACCGTCGTCCTGGCCGTCGCCGCGCTGCGCGTGCTGCGGAGCGCGGCCCGCGCGGTCGACCTCAGCCCACAGGCCGACACGCGCCTGCGCTTCCTGCGGCGGGTCGTCGTCGCGGTCCTCGTGCTCGTCGGGGTGACCCTGGCCGTGGCCCAGTTCGGCGACCTGCACCGGCTGGCCAGCACCGTCCTCGCCTCCACCGCCATCGTGGCCGCAGTGGTCGGCTTCGCCTCGCGGCAGGTCCTGGCCAACGCCATCGCCGGCGTCGTCCTGGCCGTCACCCAGCCCCTGCGCCTCGGCGACGTCGTCACGGTCGACGGACAGACCGGGGTCGTCGAGGACATCACGCTGACCTACACGTGGCTGCGCAGCGGCAGCGACGCGCGCATCGTCGTGCCGAACGAGCGGCTGGCCCAGTCCACGCTGCGCAACGACTCGATCCGCTCGCCCACCGTCGCGCTCGAGGTGACGGCCTACCTCGCGCCGACGGCCGACGAGGGCGCCGCGCTGCGCGCGATCGGGGCCATCGAGCACGTCACGTCGGCGCGCGTCGACGGCGTCGCCGAGTCCGGCGCGATCGAGCTGCTGGTCGCCGGCGAGCCCGTCGCACCGCCCGAGCGCCTGCGCCGGGAGGCCGACCTGCGCGGGGCCGTGCTCGCCGCGCTGCGGGCGGCCGGGGTCCCGCGCGCCGGGATGGACACGGCCTGAGCAGGGGGGTCCGCCCCCGCGGCGAACCCCCTACCATCGCCTGACCCCGCATGTCCCGCCTCGCTCGACAACGACGCCGCCGTGCGGCGGGTGGCGGCGCCTCCAGGGTGCTCTTCATGCTCCTGGGCCTCGCCGTCACCGGGCTCGCCATCGGCGCGGTCGCCGCGGTGGGCTGGGTCGTGCACGTCGCGACGACGGGCCCGACGCTCGACACGCGCAAGCCGATCGACCTCGGCGCCACCTCCGCGGTCTACGCCGACGACGGCACGCGGCTGGGCTTCATCTCCGGCGCGACGCTGCGCGTGCCGATCGCCGAGGAGGACATCCCACCCGTGGCCCGGCAGGCGACCGTCGCGATCGAGGACCGCCGCTTCTTCAAGCACAAGGGCGTCGACTTCGAGGGCATCCTGCGCGCCGCGGTCAAGAACGTCGAAGGCGGCGACATCCAGGGCGGCTCGACGCTGACGATGCAGCTCGTCCGCAACCTCTACACGGGCGAGCGGGCGCGCACCGGCGTCGCCGGCTACAAGCGCAAGATCCGCGAGGCCAAGCTCGCCGAGGACCTCGAGAACCGCCACCCCGGGCGCCCGGGCAAGATCTGGATCCTCGACAAGTACCTGAACTCCGTGCCCTACGGCACGGTCGGCGGCCAGACCGCCGTCGGCCTCCAGGCCGCGTCGCGGATGTTCTTCGACAAGCCCGCGAGCAAGCTCACGCTGCGCCAGGCGGCGCTCCTGGCCGGCCTCCCGCAGGCGCCGTCGGCCTACAACCCGTTCCTGGACCCGCAGCGCGCCAAGCGGCGCCGCGACGAGGTCCTGCAGAAGATGGCCGACCAGGGCTACATCAGCCAGGCGACGGCGCAGGCGACGATGCGCCGGGGGCTCGGCGTCCGGCGCAACCGGTTCTTCACCGAGCGGCGCGAGGGCTACTTCTTCGACTACGTCAAGTCCAAGCTCATCGAGCGCTACGGCCTGGACGCGGTCCGCAAGGGCGGCCTGCGCGTCGACACGACGATCGACCTGCACCTCCAGCGCCTGGCGCGCGCGAACATGGAGGGCCAGCTCGGCGCCCCGGACCGCGCCGCGGCCATCGTCACGATCGACCCCCGCACGGGCTGGATCAAGGCGATGGCGTCCTCCTCGCGCTACGGCGACTCGAAGTTCAACCTCGCCGCGCAGGGCCACCGCCAGGCCGGGTCGACCTTCAAGGTCATGGTGCTCATGACGGCGATCCGGCTCGGGGTGAACCCCGAGTCGACGACCTACGTGTCGCGCCCGCTGCAGGCCGGGTGGCTGGCGACGGCGCCGACCTACTCCGTCAAGACGTACGCGAACGACTACCCGGGTTCGATGACCCTCGTCCGGGCGACGCTGCGCTCCGACAACTCCGTCTATGCCCAGCTCGACGCCGACGTCGGGCCCGAGCAGGTCACGAAGACGGCCCGGATGATGGGCATCACCAGCCCGCTCCACAGCTACCCGGCCGAGGGCCTGGGCGGCCTCACCGACGGCGTCTCGCCGCTCGAGATGGCGCGCGCGTACGCGACGATCGCCTCGGGCGGCTACCGCTACAACGTCACGGCGATCCGCAAGGTCACGTTCCCCGACGGCCACGTCGAGCGGCTCGGCAAGCCGAAGAAGAAGCGCGTCTTCACCGACGGCGAGGCCTACGAGGCGACGAAGATCCTCGAGCAGAACGTCAAGGCCGGCACCGGGTTCCCCAACGCCACCGCGATCGGCTGCCCCGCCGCCGGCAAGACCGGCACGGTCGACAACAACGTCGACGCCTGGTTCGTCGGCTTCACGCCCCGCCTGGCCACCGCCGTCTGGCTCGGCCACGCGAAGTCGCGCATCCCCATGCCGGGCATCACCGGCGGCACGATCCCGGCGCACATCTGGGGCCAGTACATGAAGGTCGCGCGCGGGTCCTACTGCGGGGAGTTCGCCCAGCCGACGACGCCGTTCGTGGGCCGGCCCTTCTTCGGCAAGTACGCGGGCGGCCGCGGGCTCTCGGGCTCGTCGACGTCCACGGACCAGAGCTCGACGACGCCCGGGGCGGCGCCCGGCGCGAGCGGGCCGGCCGCCGACGGCACGTCCACCGGCACCTCCACCGGCACCGGCACCGGCACGCCCGACACGACGACCGGCGGGGGCGCCGCGAACGGGAAGTACCCGCCCGACCAGTACGAGTCGCCCCCGCAGGCCGCTCCCGGCGGCGGCGCGAAGGCGCCGGGCTAGCCCCGTCCCAGGAGGGTCCCAGGGCGCTCCAGCCCGGCTGGTAGCGTCCGCGCGGGATGGCCAAGGAGGACAAGGTCGAGCTCGAGGGCGAGGTCCTGGAAGCCCTCCCGAACGCGATGTTCCGCGTCGAGCTCGACAACGGCCACCGGGTCCTCGGGCACGTCGCCGGCAAGCTGCGCCGCTTCCGCATCCGCATCCTCCCGGGTGACCGGGTCCGGGTCGAGCTCTCGCCCTACGACCTCGACCGCGCCCGGATCGTCTACCGCCATCGCTGAGGTGGACGAGCTCGGGCTGATCGCCGCCTTCGAGCGGCTGCTGGCGCCGCGCTCCCCGCGGATCCTGCGCTGGGTCGGCGACGACGCGGCCGTCGTGCGGGCGCGGCCCGTGCAGGTGACGTCGGTCGACGCGATGGTCGACGGCGTCCACTTCCGGCTCGACCACCCGCGGGTCGGGCCGGCCGACGTCGGCCACCGGGCGCTCGCGGCCGCGCTGTCGGACCTCGCCGCCATGGGCGCCGACGCCGGCGAGGCCTACGTCGCGCTGGGCGTGCCGCCCGGGCTCGGGGCCGACGCCGTCGTCGAGGTCGTGGCGGGCATGGAGGCCCTCGCCGCCCGCACCGGCACGTCGGTCGCCGGCGGCGACCTCGTCCGCGCCCCCGCGCTGACCCTCGCCGTCACCGTCGTGGGCTGGGCCGACGACCCCGATGAGCTCTGCGGCCGCGACGGGGCGCGTCCCGGCGACGTCGTCGCGGTCACGGGCACCCTCGGCGCGTCGGCGGCGGGCCTGGCCGTGCTCGAGGGCCGGGCGACCGGCCCCGAGGCGCTCGTCCGGGCCCACCTGCGCCCGGAGCCCCGCCTGGCCGAGGGCCGTGCCCTGGCGCGCGGCGGCGCCCACGCGCTCATCGACCTCTCCGACGGGCTGGCCACGGACGCCGGGCATCTGGCCGACCGCAGCGGGGTGCGGCTCGACGTCGACCTCGACGCGGTGCCGGCCGCGCCGGGGGTCGCGGAGGTGGCGGCGCGGCTCGGCGTCCCGGTGTGGGAGCTCGCCGCCGCCGGGGGCGAGGACTTCGAGCTGTGCGCCTGCCTGCCGGCGACGGTCGCCGCCGCCCATGGGCTGACCGTGGTCGGTCGCGTCGCCGAGGGCCCCGCGGGGCTCGGGCTCAGGGCAGGCGGAGCGCCGGTCCGCGCGGCCGGGTTCGAGCACCGGCTCGGATGATCCGGCGCTCGAGCGGGGGCAGCGCGAGGATGGCCCGGGCGTCGGCGGCGCTGAGCAGCGCCTCGGCGACGGCGCCGGGGTCCACGACGTACTGCTCGCTGGCGACGCGGGCCTTGAGGTCCTGGAGACGCATGGGGCTGGGGTCCTGGGGGGTCACGGCGGGGGGCGCGGGGGCCGGCTCAGTGCCGTCCCGTCGTGCCGTCTGTCCGTGCATCGGGCCGCGCGGTCGTCCGCTTGAACAAGTCGGACGAACGTCGGACGGGGGTCCGGTGCACGGCCTCCAGGCGCGCGAAGACGACGATCCGGTGGGCCGCGCTGAAGCGCGGGTGGCAGGCGACGAGGACGAGCTGCTCGCGCCCGGTGCGCCGCAGGACGCCGACGTCGCCAGGCTCGACGATGCGGCTGCCCGTGACGCGGTAGCTCAGGGTCGCGTAGGGCATCCGCGCCGTGACGGGGTCGCCCGGACGGAGCTGGTCGATCCCGCCGAAGGGCGCGCCGTGGGTCGTCCTGTGCCCGGCGATCGCCGCGGTGCCCCGGGCGCCGGGCAGCGGTGAGCCGTCGATGGTGCCGGGCCCGCGCGCGAGGTCCGCGAGGTCGGAGCCGTGCACGACGACCGCGCGGAGGTGCAGGCGCGGGACGTCCAGGCGGCCGATCGCCGCCCCGGGCGCCGTGCGGCGGTCGTAGGCGCGGGCGAGCACGGCCACCTTGCGCCGGGTCCCCTTCACGCGCGCGGCCGCCGCGAGGCCCTCCGGCGGCAGCGGGGCGGCCTCGAGGCGCTGCAGGTCGCGCGCCAGGCGCCGCTGGGTGTGGTGCTCGCGCAGCGCGCCGAGTGGCTCCTGCCAGACGAGCGTCACCCCGGCGTCGGCGAGGAGGAGGACGCCCGCGGCGATCAGGAGGCCGGCGAGGACGCGGCGCATCCGGCTCATCGTAGGGCGGACTCCGTGCCGCCGAGCGACCCGGGCCCGGCGTAGCTCAGCGGCCCGCGCACGCGGACCCCGTCGCCCGCCGGGGGCCCGTGCGGCGCGACGGGGCGCGAGCGCAGCGCCAGCAGGGCGGCCAGGGCGGTGCTCGCGGCGGCCAGCGACCAGAGCACCCAGGCCACCGCACCCCCCTGCCCGCCCGCCAGCGCGAGGACGCTCCACCAGGCCAGGCCGCCCGGGCCCGTCCCGAGCACGCCGGCCAGGATCGCGGAGAGCGCGAGCGCGGGCAGCAGCGCGACGCCGACCAGGGCGATCCGGGCCGCGCGCGGGAGGGGCGCCTCGGGGGCCGCGACGAGCAGCCACAGGTGCGCGGCGGGCACGAGCAGCGCCGCGGCGTACGGGTTGACGACCCAGAGCGCCGTCGCGGTGCCCGCCGTGGCGAGGACGAGCGCGACCCCGGCTCCGTCGTCGGGTGCGCGCCGCCGCGCGCCGGCCAGCGCGAGGAGCGCGGGGCGCAGGACGAGGCCGAGCAGCGTCCCGGCGAGCGCGATCGCCGCCACGCCGGCCGCCGCCGTGCCGTCGAAGGGGACGACGCCGGGCGGCGCGGGCTGGGCCGTGGCCGACCCGAGCAGGCCGGTCAGGCCGAGGAGGCGGGCGAAGAGCAGCGTGCCCAGGACGACGGCCGCGGTGGCGGCGACCCAGCCCAGCCAGGGCCGCACGGCCCGCCGCCGGCGCCGGGCGCGGGCGAGCCCGTCGATGCCGACGAGCAGCGGGGCCAGCAGCAGCGAGCCGACCAGGAGCCGCACCGCCCAGGCGGGCACGACCTTGCGGAGCGTCACGAGGTCGTGCCGCGTCCCGGGCGCCGGGAGGGGCGCCGCGTCGAGCGCGTTGAGCGCCCGCAGCGCCGCGCGGCCGACGCCCTGCAGCCGCCCGGCCGACACGGGGTCACCCGAGGGCGGCGGCCGCTCGCCCGTCAGCGACACGAGCACGGACGGCACCCCGGCGTCCGCGATCGGGCCCTGGTCGCCCAGCGCGAACGGCGCGGCGAGCCGCGCCCACTGGGTCGAGGCGCGCTCGGCGCCGACCCGCGCCCCGGCCTCGGTCCGCAGCGCGGCCTCGAGCGTTCGCCGCAGGACCAGCGAGCTCTGGCCACCGTCGTCGGCCCAGCTCGCCAGCAGCGGGCGGTCCTCCGTGCGCCCGCCCAGGTCGCCGAGCGCGATGACCGCGCCCACCGGCCCGTCGAGGCGGCGCAGGAGGTCCGCCGCGCCCGCGGCGCCGCCGCTGCCGCCGCTGACCGAGGCGAGCGTCACCGTGCGGCGCAGCCGCCCGCCGCCCAGCGCGCGGGCGAGCTCGAGCAGCCCGGCGGTCCCCGACAGCTCGGCGCGCGCGCCGGGCCCGGCCGCGTCGCGGTGGGCGAGCACGACGAGCTGCGGCCCGGGCTGGCCGGCCTGCCGCGCGAGCACGGTGGTCAGCGTGCGCTCGCCGTCGATCGTGTCGCCCGGTGCGCGCGAGGTGCTGACGACCCAGGTCGGCGAGGCGGCGCGGAAGCCCGCCGCCACCCGCCGCGCCACGGCCGCGTCGCCGGGCGAGCCCGGCCGGCGCTCGGGGGCGAGCGCCGCCAGGCGCACGAGGTCCTGCGCGGCGCGGGCCCCGACGAAGGCGTCGGGCGCCAGCGTCGTCGTCGCGGGGGCGGGCCGGTTCTCCAACGAGAAGGCGAAGACGATGGCGGCCAGCAGGACGGGGAGCAGGGCGCCCCGGTAGATCCGCGGATCGAGCATGCGGTCCGCGCAGCGTAGACCCCCTACCCTCGGACCACCCCCATGCTCGACCGGGCGCCGCGCATCCTCCTCGTCGACGACGAGCAGTCGATCCAGACGCTCTTGTCGTTCCCGCTGCGCAAGGACGGCTACGAGGTGGTCCAGGCCCACGACGGGCGCGAGGCGCTGGCGCGGTTCGCCGAGCTCGCCTTCGACCTCGTCGTCCTCGACGTGATGATGCCCCGCCTCGACGGCCTCGAGGTGTGCCGGCGCCTGCGGGCGCGCAGCTCGGTGCCGATCATCATGCTCACGGCCAAGACCGAGGAGATCGACAAGGTCCTCGGGCTCGAGCTCGGCGCCGACGACTACATCACGAAGCCGTTCTCGGTGCGCGAGTTCCGCAGCCGGGTCAAGGCCGCGCTGCGGCGGGCCGGGATGGCGCGCACGGGGGACGACGACGAGCTCAAGCCGGTCGAGGCGCTCGGGCTGCGCATCGACCCCGCCAAGCGCTCGGTGGAGGTCCGGGGCGAAGGCGTGCGGACGACGTTCGTCGAGTTCGAGATCCTGCACGCGCTCGCCACGAGCCCGGGCCGGGTCTGGACGCGCGACATGCTCCTGACGCGGATCTGGGGCGACAGCGCCTACCGCGACCCGCGCACGATCGACGTGCACATCCGCCACCTGCGCGAGAAGCTCGAGCACGACGCCAAGCAGCCCGAGTACCTGTTCACCGTGCGCGGGGTCGGCTACCGCTTCCGCGACACGGAGGCCTAGCGGCGCTGCTGCGCTCCCTCACGAACCGCCTGGCGCTCCTGTCGAGCGCCATCACGCTGGCGGCCATCGCGGTCGTCTGGCTCGGCGTGGTCCCGACCCTGGAGTCCAGCCTGCGCGACCAGCAGCTCGCGGGCCTCGCGCGCGACGCCGACCGCTACACCCGGCCGATCGAGGACCGCATCTTCACGAGCGCCGACGTCCGCTCGCTCGACCGCGCGGTCCGGCAGGCGGCCGACGCCTCGGGCGACCGCGTGACGCTCCTGGGCGTGACCCGGGACGTCAGCCGGACGCCGCCCACGGTCCAGGCCTACATCAAGTCCGACTCGACCGAGGCGACCGAGATCCGCGACCTGAGCTTCGCCGTGGCGACCGACGCGGCGATCAGGGGCCGGACGGTCCGCGGGACGGAGGCCGGGAACGAGGGCACCGTGGCCGAGGCGGCCAAGCCCCTGTTCTTCCGCCGCCCCGACGGGCGCCGGATCGTCGGGTCGGTCGTCGTGTTCTCCACCCCGCTCAGCGACGTCGAGGACGCCGTCGCCCTCATCTCGCGCCGGATCCTCGTCGCCGGCGCCGCCGCGCTGCTGCTGGCGCTCGCGGCGTCGTGGTTCGCCGCGCGCCGGCTGAGCCGCCGGATCACGGGGATGGAGGCGGCCGCGCGCCGCGTCGCCGCGGGGGACTTCTCGGGGCGCTTCGTCGGCGGGGAGAGCGACGAGCTCGCGCGCCTGGCGCGCGCGCTCGACGACATGCAGCGCCAGCTCGCCGAGCTCGACCGCGCGCGGCGCGGCTTCATCGCCACCGCCTCGCACGAGCTGCGCACGCCGATCTTCTCCCTCGGGGGCTTCCTCGAGCTGCTCGAGGACGAGGAGCTCAGCGAGGACGAGCGCCTGCGCTTCACCCAGCAGCTGCGCGAGCAGGTCGACCGCCTGACGAAGCTCGCCACCGACCTCCTCGACCTCTCGCGCCTGGAGGCGGGATCGCTCGAGCTGCGCCCCGAGCCCACCGACGTGGGACGCTTGGCCCACGACGTGGCCGGGGAGTTCACCCCCACGCTCGCGGCGCACGGGTCCCACCTCGAGCTGCGGACGGGGACGAGCGGCCCCGACGCCGACGTCGACCCCGAACGGGTGGCCCAGATCCTGCGCATCCTCCTCGACAACGCCCTCAGCCACACGCCGCCGGGCACCGACGTCGTCGTCACGGCGGCGCGCCGCGACGGGCGCGTGCGGCTGACGGTCACCGACTTCGGCTCCGGCATCCGCCGCAAGGACCTCCCCCGCATCTTCGAGCCCTTCTTCTCCGCCGACGCCGTCCGCGGCTCCGGCCTGGGCCTGACCATCGCGCACGAGCTGGCCGAGCGCATGGACGGCGAGCTCACCGCCGACAGCCGCCCCGGCCGCACCACCTTCGCCCTGGAGCTCCCGGCGTGACGTCCCGCGCGGCCGCTGCCGCGACCACCGCGGCGGCCCTGCTCGCGTCCGCGGCCCTCGCCGCCTGCGGCCGCGACACGACCACGACGCAGACGCAGACGGTCCAGCGCGAGACCCGCGTCGAGGTCACGCGGCCCGACGCCACCGTGACGGCCGGCCGCTTCGACCCGCAGGCGATCTACGAGCGCGAGTCGCCGGGCGTCGTGACCGTCATCGCGCGCGACGCGTCGGGCGGCGGGGGCGGCCTGGGCTCGGGCTTCGTGCTCGACGGCGACGGCGAGGTCGCGACGAACGCCCACGTCGTGACCCGCGGGAAGGGCAGTTCGATCGAGGCCGCCGGCCAGGTGTTCGTGCGCTTCCAGGACCGCAACCAGGTCGCCGCGAAGATCGTCGGGTTCGACCCCTTCGCCGACGTCGCGCTGCTGAAGGTCGACCCGGCGGGGCTGACGCTGCGCCCGCTGCCGCTGGGCTCCACCGAGCGCCTGGTCGTCGGCTCCCCGGTCGCCGCCATCGGCTCGCCGTTCGGCGAGGAGCAGTCGCTCTCGACGGGCGTCATCTCGGCCACGGACCGGTCGATCGAGTCGCTGACGGGCTTCGAGACGGCCGGCGCGGTGCAGACCGACGCGGCCATCAACCAGGGCAACTCGGGCGGCCCGCTGCTCGACGCCGACGGCCGTGTGCTCGGCATCAACTCCCAGATCCGGACCGCGACCGGCGAGGGCTCGGGCGTGGGGTTCGCGGTGCCCGTCGACCTCGTCCGCCGATCGCTCGACCAGCTGCGCCGCGACGGCAAGGCCCGCTACGCCTACCTCGGGCTGGCGACCGCGGGCGTCTACCCGCAGCTGGCGCAGCGCTTCGACCTGGGCACCGACACCGGAGCCTGGGTCCAGGAGGTCACGCCGGGCGGCCCGGCCGACCGCGCAGGGCTGCGCGGGGGCGGCGACGGGCGCGCCACGTTCCAGGGCCGCCCGTACACCCCCGGGGGCGACGTCATCACGGCCGTGCAGGGCTCGAAGGTCCGCCTGGAGTCCGACGTCTCGCGCGCGCTGCAGCGCTTCGAGCCCGGCGAGACGGTGCTGCTGCGGGTGCTGCGCGACGGCCGCCCGCGCGAGATCCGCGTGAAACTCGGCGAACGCCCGCTCGACGCGCCGCGCTAGCGGGTAGGTTCCGGCGGTGCTCCAGCCTGTCGCCGTGGGGACGAAGTCGCTGGCGGACTACACGCACATCGTGGGTCGTCCGCTCGTGGAGGAGATCCGCGCGCTGGCGGAGCCCCTCCAGGGCCGTCGCGTCGTGCACGTCTCCGCGACCGCGTTCGGCGGCGGCGTCAGCGAGATCCTCTACGCCCTCGTCCCGCTCATGAAGGACGTCGGGCTCGAGGCCGAGTGGCAGGTCATCTACGGCCGTGAGGAGTTCTTCAACGCCACCAAGCTCATGCACAACGCGCTGCAGGGGGCGCCGGAGGACCTCAGCGACGAGCAGTGGGAGGTCTGGCGCCGCTACAACGAGATGAACGCGCGCGAGCTCGTCGGGGGCTGGGACGTCGCGCTCATCCACGACCCGCAGCCGGCGGCGCTGCACTCGCTCGTCCCCGAGAAGGCCGCGGCCTGGGTGTGGCGCTGCCACATCGACCTCTCGCGGCCCAACCGCGCCACGATCGACCGGCTGCTCCCCTTCCTCGCCGACTACCCGCGCGCGGTCTTCCACGTGGCGGACTACGTGCCGGAGGGCATGCACGGGACCGTGGAGATCGTGCCGCCGGCCATCGACCCGCTCGCGCCGAAGAACATGGCGCTCTCGCCCGAGGACGCGGCCTACGTCTGCCAGCAGTTCGGCATCGACGTGGACCGGCCGCTGCTGACCCAGGTCTCGCGCTTCGACCCGTGGAAGGACCCGCTCGGCGTCATCGACGCGTACCGTCTGATCAAGGAGGAGCGGCCCGAGGTGCAGCTCGCGCTGGTCGGCTCGATGGCCAGCGACGACCCGGAGGGCTGGGACTACTTCAACGCGACCGTCGCGCACGCCGACGGCGACCCGGACATCCACATCCTCAACAACTTCAACAACGTCGGGTCGATCGAGGTCAACGCCTTCCAGTCGCAGTCCGACGTGCTCATCCAGAAGTCGACGCGCGAGGGCTTCGGCCTGACCGTCACCGAGGCGATCTGGAAGGGCCGGCCCTTCATCGGCGGCAACGTCGGCGGCATCCCGCTGCAGGTGCAGGACGGCGTGTCGGGCTTCCTCGTCGAGACCGTCGAGGCGTGCGCCGCCCGCGCGCTGGAGATCCTGGCCGACCCCGGGCTGGGCAAGCGCCTCGGGCTGGCGGGCAAGGCGCACGTGCGCCAGGAGTTCCTCATGCCGCGGTACCTGCGCGACTACCTGCGCATCTTCGGCGAGGTCCTCGACGAGGCCGAGCGCTCCGCGGCGGCGGCATGAGCGAGCCGCGCGCGGGGACGGGCACCGCCGCCGGCCGCCTGGTCCTGGTCTCCAACCGCGGGCCGGTGACCTTCCAGGACGACGGGTCGGTCAAGCGCGGGACGGGCGGCCTGGTCACGGCGCTCACCGGCCTGGCCTCCCACCGCGACGCGACGTGGATCGCCAGTGCGCTCAGCGACGCCGACGTGCGCCGCGCCGACGAGGCGGGCGGTCGGCCGTTCTCGGTCGAGTCGCCGGGCGGGGGCGAGTACCAGGTGCGCCTCGTGGCCTCCGACCCCGACGCCTACGACCGCTTCTACAACGTCTTCGCCAACCCGATGCTGTGGTTCATCCAGCACTACCTGTGGGACCTCAGCAACGCCCCGGACGTGCGGCGCAACGAGATCGAGGCCTTCGAGTACGGCTACAACGTCGTCAACGAGGACCTCGCCCAGGCCGTGGTCGAGGAGATCGACGGCGTCGACGACCCGATGGTGATGGTCCACGACTACCACCTCTACACGCTGCCCGGCCTCGTGCGCCGCGCCCGGCCCGACGTCTTCCTGCACCACTTCATCCACATCCCGTGGACGCAGAGCGACGCCTGGCGCGTGCTCCCCGGGCGCATCCGCGAGGAGCTGTACGCGGGCCTGCTGGCCAACGACATCATCGGCTTCCACACGATGGCCTACCGGCGGAACTTCCTGCAGTGCTGCCGCGACCTCATGGGCCTGGAGGTCGACTTCGACGCGGGGTCGGTGCGCTACGAGGACCGCGAGGTGTGGGTGCGCTCCTACCCGCTGCCGATCGACGCGCGGGCGACCCGCCGCGTGGCGGCCGGCGAGCGCACGCAGGAGTTCGAGCGCGAGCTGCTGCGCCGCCGGCGCGACGCGATGATCCTGCGCGTCGACCGCGCCGACCTCTCGAAGAACGTCCTGCGCGGCTTCAGCGCCTTCGACCTCTTCCTCGAGCAGCACCCGGAGTGGCGCGAGCGGGTCACGTTCGTCGCGCAGCTCATGCCGTCGCGGACCGACGTGCCCGAGTACGCCGAGTACCTCGAGCGCATCGAGGCGCTCGTCGCGGTCGTCAACCACCGCCACGGCACGCCGGACTGGATGCCGATCCAGCTCAAGCTCCGCGACGACCTCGAGGAGGCCATCGCCTCCTACAAGCACTACGACGTCCTGCTGGTCAACGCGATGTTCGACGGGATGAACCTCGTCGCGAAGGAGGGGCCGCTCGTCAACGAGCGCCGTGGCGTCTCGATCCTGTCGGAGAACACGGGCGCGCACGAGGAGCTCGGCGAGTGCGCGCTGTCGGTCAACCCGTTCGACATCCAGGAGCTGGCCGACTCGATCCACGCCGCGCTGACGATGCCCGACGACGAGCGGGCCCGCCGCGCCGAGGGCCTGCAGCGCATCGTCACCGCCCGCGACCCGGGCGACTGGATCGACGAGCAGCTCGCGGACATCCGCGCGAAGGCCGGGCGGACCTAGCCCCCTCACGGCAGGCCGAACTCCGCCCCCTGGCAGCGCGCAGGCCGAACTCCGCCCCCTCACGGCAGGCCGAACTCCGCGGCGAGCCCGTCGGGCGGGGGCGGTGCTGCGGTGGGCGCGCGCGAGGAGAGGCGGCGCGCGACGGGCGGCGGGGTCGCGGTCGGCGGCGGAGCCGGGCCGGCCCGGGGCCGGCGTGGCGGGGGCGGGCGGCGCGCGCGATGCACCTCCGCTTCGCGGTGGGCTGCTGCGGCGCGGTGGGTGCCCGCGCCACGGCCTGTCCGCGCGGCGCGGTGCTTCGCGGTCCGGCGATCGCGCGCAGCCGGCCGCCCCCGCGTCGTGTCGCGGTGCGCCACGGGGCGGCGCCGCCCCGCGGCCGGGCGCTCCGCCACCGGCGGCCGCGGCGCGGCCCCTCGCCCCTCCACCCGCGCGTCGGCCACGACCGGCCGCGGGTCGGACGCCGGCAGCCGGGGCGGCTCGCCGCGCAGGTGCGGCCAGACGACGACGAGCGCGAGCACCGCCGGGAGGGCGAGCACGCGGGCGAGGTTGGCCCACCGGATCCGGCCCAGGAGGCCCGTCGGGAGCGGTCGCATGACCCCTCCAGGGGCGCGGCGGGCGCGATTCGCCCCCTGCTACCCTCGGCCGCGCTCATGGCCAAGCCCCCCGCGACCTACGACCTCGTCCTCCTCCTCGACCCGCAGGCCGAGGACGACCGCCGCCAGAAGATCCTGTCGGACGTGCGCGCGATGGTCGCGGCGGGCGGCGAGATCGTCAACGAGCAGGACTGGGGCACGCGCCCGATGGCCTACGAGATCCGCCACCAGGCGCAGTCCGAGTACCACCTCCTGCAGTTCCACCCGTCGCGCGAGCTGCTGGCGAGCCTCGAGCGCACCCTGCGCATCACCGACGGCGTGGTGCGCTTCCGCATCATCAAGCTCGCCCCCGGGACCCCCGAGCCGCCCGAGCCGGCGCGGGCCGACCGCCCGGCCGTCGAGACGGCCGACGCGGCCGCCTAGTCGCGCCGCACGTGTCAGACGCGCCGCCCGCGCGTCGACCCTGCAACGAAAGAGCGCACGTTCCGGCCTGAGTGCGGGTGGCGTCCCAGGGCGCCTCTACACTCGCCGCCGACACCGAGCTTCCGCGTCGTTCGCCCCCGAAAGGAGCCACCGCCGATGGCGGCCACGAACATCAACCGGGTGATCATCACCGGGAACCTGACGTCCGATCCCGAGCTGCGCTCGCTGCCCAGCGGGACGTCGGTCTGCAAGCTGCGCGTCGCCTGCAACACGCGGCGCAAGGACAACTCGACGGGCGAGTGGGTCGACAAGCCGAACTTCTTCGACGTCACCGTCTGGGGCGCCCAGGGCGAGAACTCGGCGCGGTACCTCTCGAAGGGCCGACCCGTCGCGATCGACGGGCGCCTCGAGTGGCGTGAGTGGGAGGACAAGGACGGCAACAAGCGCCAGTCCGTCGACATCATCGCCGACGCCGTGCAGTTCCTCGGCGGCCGCGACGACGCGCCGGGCGGGGGCGGCGGCTTCACGCCGCGCTCCGACATCCCGGTCGACACGGGCGACTTCGCCGCCGCGCCGGCCGGCAACGGCACGCGCAGCCCGTCCGCGCCCGCGGACGACGACATCCCGTTCTAGGCCGCGGCGGCCCCGTGGGCCGCGGAGGACCGCGCAGACGGCCCGCCTCGGCGGGCCGTCGCTCGTCCCGGGCGCCGTACCGCGGGGTCCGGACGGAAGCTGCCACAATGGGTCGGTCGCGCGCCGCCCGGCGCGCGTCGCACTGCCCAGACGACAGCACAGCAGCGAAGGAACCTCCACGTGGCGAAGCAGCGCTCTCGCAAGCCGGTCCGCCGGCGGGACAAGAAGGCCGGGGCCGGCAGCAACCGCCGCAAGCCCTGCCTGTTCTGCAAGGACAAGATCGAGCAGGTCGACTACAAGGACACGGCGACCCTGCGCAAGTTCATCTCCGAGCGCGGCAAGATCCGCTCGCGCCGGATCACGGGCGCCTGCCGCCGGCACCAGAGCCAGGTGGCGACGGCCGTCAAGCGGGCACGCGAGCTCGCGCTGCTGCCGTACGTCGCGGAGGCCCGCGACGAGCGCGACGACCGCGGGCGTGGCCGGCGCGGCGAGGACCGCGACCGCTAGCCGATGCCCGAGGCCATCCTGCTCCAGGACGTCGACCAGCTCGGGCCCAAGGGCACCGTCGTCGACGTCTCGAAGGGCTACCTCCGGAACTTCCTCATCCCGCGCCACCTCGCCCAGCCGGCGACGAAGGGCGCGCTCGAGGCGGCCCGCCGCGCCGCCGAGGCCCAGGAGCGCGCCGCCGAGCAGGCGACGAGCCAGGCCCGCGAGGGTGCCGAGCTCCTGAACAAGACGGTCCTCACGCTGAGCCACCAGGCCGGCGAGGACGGGCGCCTCTTCGGCTCGGTCACGTCCCAGGACGTCGCCGACGCCATCAAGGAGGCGCGCGGCCTCGACGTCGACCGCCGCAAGGTCCACCTCGAGGAGCCCATCCGCCACGTGGGCACCTACATGGTGGTCGTCGAGGTCGCCGACGGCGTCACGGCGACGGTCAAGACGATCGTCTCCGAGCGCTAGCCCGGCCACCCGGCCGCGCACGCTTCCCGGACGGGCCCGCGCGGGCCCGTCCGTCGTCGTGGCCGACCGTCCTCGGCGGTCGTCGCCAGACGGCCCCTTCGCGACATCCCCGCGTCGACCGGCAACGCCTCTGCGACGGCTCGGCGGCAACTTCCGGAAGGAGCGGCAAGGACGCCTGCAGGACGGCCGAGCCGAGCGCTACGGTCGCCCGGCCCCGATGAGCACCGCGACCCCCACCCACGGCAACGGCAACGGCAACGGCGGCCCCTCCGGTCCGGCGACCGGCATGGGCGCCCCGCCGCACTCGATCGAGGCCGAGCAGTCGGTGCTCGGCGCCGTCCTGCTCTCCGAGCGCGTCCACTACGCGTTCGTCATCGAGGAGGGCCTGAAGCCCGAGGACTTCTACCGCGAGCGCCACCGCACGATCTACGAGTCGATGCTCGCGCTCTACGAGGCCAGCGAGCCCATCGACGTCCTCACGGTCACCGAGCACCTGCGCTCGCGCGGCAAGCTCGAGGACGCCGGCGGGACCGCGGAGATCGACAGCCTGTCCGCCGCCGTGCCCGCGGTCGGCAACCTGCGCCGCTACGGGGCCATCGTCAAGGAGCACTCGCTCCTGCGCCGCCTGCTCGGCGCCACCTACGAGATCCAGGCCGCCGTGGCCGGCCACGAGGCGCAGCCGCGCGAGCTCGTCGAGCGGGCCGAGCGCGTCATGCTCGAGGTCGCCCACGACGACCGCCAGAAGGACTTCCAGAAGGTCGGCGAGGTCCTCCACGTCGAGATCGCCAAGTGGCAGGCGCTCTCGGCCGAGGGCCGCTCTCTCACCGGGACGCCCTCCGGCTTCTCGGACCTCGACACGATCACCGGCGGCTTCCAGCCGGGCAACCTCGTCATCATCGCCGCGCGGCCGTCGATGGGGAAGTCGGCCCTCGTCACGAACATGGCCGAGAACGTCGCGCTCGACCGCGAGCGCCCGCGGCCCGTGGCCCTCTTCAGCCTCGAGATGAGCGAGGCCGAGCTCGCGCAGCGCTTCATCGCCAGCCAGGCGTCGATCAAGGGCGACGACCTCCGCAAGGGCCGGCTGAAGGACGAGTCGAAGTGGAAGCGCGTGCTGAAGGTCGCCGGCGAGTACGACTCCGCGCCGCTCTTCATCGACGACAGCTCGGACATCGGCATCCTCGACGTGCGCGCGAAGGCCCGGCGGCTCCATCAGCAGACGCTCGCCGACCACGGCGGCCTGGGGCTGATCATCGTCGACTACCTGCAGCTCCTGCGCGCGGACTCGCGCATCGAGAACCGCGTCCAGCAGGTCGGCGAGATGTCGCGCGGGCTGAAGATCCTCGCCCGCGAGCTGCGCTGCCCGGTCATCGCGCTCTCGCAGCTCTCGCGTGGCGTCGAGTCGCGCACGGACAAGCGGCCGATGCTCTCCGACCTGCGCGAGTCCGGGCAGATCGAGCAGGACGCCGACCTCGTGATGTTCATCTACCGCGACGAGTACTACAACCCGGAGACCACCGACCGCCCCGGCGAGGCCGAGCTCATCATCGCCAAGCACCGCAACGGCGGCCTGGGCGACGTCCCCCTGAGCTTCCAGAACGAGTACCCGCGCTTCCTCAGCCTCCAGCGGGCCGCGTGATGGCGGACGGGACGACGGACGGCGCGAGGAGCCCGGGCGGCGGGCGCGACGGCTGCCCCTTCGGCCTCTGCGACGGCAGCGGCTTCCTCGTGGACGAGGAGCGCCGGACGGCCACGCCGTGCCGGTGCCGGCCCCAGCAGGTCGAGCGCCGCCGCGCGCGGTCGCTCAGCGCGGTCATCCCGCGCAAGTACCGCGGCGTGTCCTTCGACCGGCCGCCGGTCACCCACCTCCCGGACCCGATCGTCCGCGCCCTGCGCGGCTACGTGCGCTCGATCGACACGCACCTCGACGAGGGCGACGGGCTCTGGTTCGAGGGCGACGTCGGCACCGGGAAGACGACGCTGGCCATGCTCGTCTCGCGGGCGGCGCTCGACGCCGGGCGCTCCGTGGCGATCTACTCGCTGCCGCGCCTGCTCGCCGAGATCCGGGCGACCTTCGAGGCCGACACCGAGGGCTCGTACGTCGACTTCCTCGAGCGGCTGGCCGCGGTGGACCTCCTGCACGTCGACGACGTCGGCGCCGAGAAGACGAGCCCCTGGGTGCTCGAGCAGCTCTACGCCATCGTCAACGCCCGCTACGAGGACGAGAAGGCCATCGTCATCACGACGAACCTGCCGCAGGACGAGCTCGCCGACCAGATCGGGTTCCGCACGGTGTCGCGGCTGAAGGAGATGTGCGAGGTGCTCCCGCTGTACGGCGAGGACGCCAGGGCGTCCCTACGCTCCGCGTAGACTCAGGACCGATGCCAGGGATCGCGATCGTCGGCGCCCAGTGGGGCGACGAGGGCAAGGGCAAGGTCGTCGACCTGCTCGCCGAGCGCGCGGACGTCGTCGCGCGCTTCCAGGGCGGCAACAACGCCGGGCACACGATCGTCCGGGGTGAGGAGACGTTCAAGTTCCACCTCATCCCGAGCGGGATCCTCTACCCGGCGTGCACCTGCGTCATCGGCAACGGCGTCGTCGTGGACCCGCGGGTGCTGGTCGAGGAGCTCGAGGGCCTGCGCGCCCGCGGCATCGACCCGTCGAACCTCCGGGTGAGCGCCAACGCCCACCTGATCATGCCCTACCACCTGCTCCTGGACACCGCGGGCGAGGCGCGGCTGGGGCGCAACGAGATCGGGACCACGAAGCGCGGCATCGGGCCCTGCTACGCCGACAAGGCGGCGCGGCTCGGCATCCGCGTGCAGGACATGCTCGACGAGAAGATCCTCAAGAAGAAGATCGCCGCCGCGCTCGAGCCCAAGAAGCTGCTCCTGCGGCCCTACGCGCGCGACCCGCGCCTGGACCTCCAGGCCATGACGGACGAGCTGCTCACGCTCGGGCACCGCCTCGAGCAGCACATCGCCGACACCGCGAGCATCCTGCACCGCGCGCTCGACGACGGGCGCCTGGTCGTCTTCGAGGGCGCCCAGGCGGCGATGCTCGACATCGACCACGGGACGTATCCGTTCGTGACCTCGTCGAACCCGGTGGCCGGGGCGGCCTGCGTCGGCACCGGGGTCGGCCCGAAGGACATCGACGTCGTCTGGGGCGTGGCCAAGGCCTACACGACGCGCGTCGGCGCCGGCCCGTTCCCGACGGAGCTCGACGACGACCTCGGCCGGCAGATCCGCGAGCGCGGCGGCGAGTTCGGGACGACGACGGGCCGCGCGCGGCGGACGGGGTGGATGGACCTCGTCGCGCTGCGCTACGCGGCCCGCATCAACGGCCTGACCGGCCTGGTCATCACGAAGCTCGACGTCCTCAGCGGCTTCGACAAGCTCCTGGTCGGCACGAGCTACCGCGGCGAGGACGACGCCGAGTTCGAGACGTTCCCCTACCACCAGAGCGTCCTGCACCGCGCCCGCGCGAGCTACACCGAGCTGCCGGGCTGGCGCGAGGACATCACGGAGGCGCGCTCCTTCTCCGACCTGCCCGTCAACGCCCAGGACTACTTGCGGTTCATCGCGGACCGCCTCGGCGCGCCGGTCGTCCTCGTGGGCGTCGGGCCGGGCCGCGATCAGGTGCTGTGGGGCGACGGCGTGCGCGACGGCGTCGACGGGCTCATCGCCGCCACGGCCTGAGGGTCGCCGCCACCGGGGAGCACCTCCGCCTCGCCGCGGCGCAGCACCCGGAGGGCCAGCAGCAGCGCCGAGAGGATCGCCAGCGTCGTGAAGGTGATCTGGACGCTCACGACGCCCTCCTCGGTCCAGTAGACGTCGTCGAGCTGCAGCAGCAGCGCGGACTCGTCGAGCGTGAGCGCCACGCCGGCGCCGAACGGCAGCGCCAGCCACGGCTCGAGGTGCTCGCTGCGCGTCACGATCGCGGCGCCGCCCGCCCCGAAGGCGAGCAGGATGCCCGGGATGAAGTGGTGGATGTGCCGGCCGCCCAGGACGACGTTGCGGAACGGGCCGACGCCGCCACGGTGGTGGCGGATCGCAGTGCGCCGACAGCCGCGCCCCGCCCCAGGTCGCCGTGAACGCCCCCAGCAGGTTCAGCAGCGCGTGCTCGCGCCGGGTGCCGCCGCGGTACCCCGCCACCGCGACCTCGAGCGTCTGCCCGAGCGCCTCGGCCGGCAGCTCGGCCGGTGTCCGCCGCCAGACCTTCGCGAGCTCCCCGCCCGCCACGGTGCCGGCCAGGGCCAGGGCGACGCCGCCCAGCACGTCGGTGCGGTCCACCCGCGGCGCGGCGAGCCGGCGCAGCCGCCGGCGGCGGCTGCGGCGCCTCAGGTCCATCGCTCGAGGAGGTCCTCGTCGGGCACCTGCCGCACCTGGCGCGCCGGGACGCCCAGGACGACCGCGCGCGGGGCGACGTCGTTGGTGACGACGGCGCCGGCGGCCACGAAGGCCTCCTCGCCGACCTCGACGCCGGGGACGAGCACGGCGGCGCCGCCGATGCGGCACGCCCGCCGGAGCACGGCGCCGCTGCAGGGGCTCCCCCGGCGCGTGGCGGGACATCGTGTGGTCGTTCGTCGTCATCGCGCAGGGACCGACGAAGACGTCGTCCTCGACGACGCTCTGCGCGGTCAGGTAGACGTTCGACTGCAGGCGCACCCGGTCGCCCACGACGACGTCGTTGTCGATGAGCGTCCCGCGGCCGACCACGGTGTCGACGCCCACGCGGGCCCGCTCGCGGACGACGGCCTGGTCCCCGACGATCGAGTCGCGCCCGACGTGGGCGCCCGCGAAGAGGATCGCCTGCGCGCAGACGACCGCGCCGGCCTCGACCTCGAGCGGCTGCAGCGGGGTCCGCGCGGCCTGCGAGCGGCTGCTCAGCCGCGGGGGCTTGCCGAGGATCGCGGCGTCCTGGACGACGACCCCGTCGCCGAGCACGACCCCGTCGTGCACGACGACGTTGGCCCCGAAGACCACGTCGCGCCCGACGGAGGCCGTCGGGCTCAGGACGAGGCCCGGAGCGGTCGGATCGGCCATGGCGGATACCCTAGTGCCCGTCGTGCCGGCGCCCCCGTCCCAGAGCCCCCCGCGCGGCGCCGTCCTCGGGCTGGGCATGATCGGCCGCCACCACGCGCGGCTGCTGCAGGCCTCGCCGCGGACGACGTTCGCCGGCGCCGTCGATCCCGACGGGGACCGGTTCGCCGCCGTCCGCGACCAGGACCTCGTCTTCGGCTCGATCGGCGCGCTCCTCGCGGCCGGGCCGCTCGACTTCGCGGTCGTCGCGGTGCCCACCGAGGAGCACGTCACGGCGGTCGAGGAGCTCGTGGCCCACGGGGTGGCCGTGCTGGTCGAGAAGCCGCTGGCCGCCACCGCGGCCGAGGCGCGGCGCCTGATCGACGCCGTCGAGGCGGCCGGCGTGCCGGCCGCCGTCGGCCACGTGGAGCGCTTCAACCCCGCGCTGCTCGAGCTGCGCCGCCGCGTCGCCGACGGGCAGCTCGGCCAGGTCTTCCTCCTGGCCACCGAGCGCATCGGCCCGTTCCCGGACCGCGTGCGCGACGTCGGCGTGGTCAAGGACCTCGCCACCCACGACCTCGACCTCGTGCGCTGGCTCGGCGGCGCGGCCATCGAGCGCGTCGCCGCCCAGACCCAGCACCGGATGGGCCGTGAGCACGAGGACCTCGTGCTGGCCACCGGGCGCCTGACCAACGACATCTCGTTCAACTGCATCGTCGACTGGCTCTCGCCCGCCAAGGTCCGCCGGACGCGTGTCCTGGGCGAGCGCGGGATGCTCCTGGCCGACACCCTGACCGCCGACCTCGCCTTCTACGCCAACGGGGACGTGACCTCGGAGTGGGCGGCGACGCAGTCGTTGCGCGGCGTCAGCGAGGGCGACATGACGCGCTACGCCCTGCCCCGTCGCGAGCCGCTCCTGGTCGAGCTCGAGACGTTCGTGGACCGCCTCGAGGGCGACCGCGGAGCGCCGACGGTGACGCTGATCGAGGGCCTCGAGACGGTCGAGTGCGCGGAGGCCGTGCTGGCCAGCGCGGCCGCGGGCGAGACGGTCGTCCGCGGGGCCGTCGCGTGAAGGCCGTCGTCGTCGCGCTCGGGAAGATCGGCCTGCCCCTCGCGGTGGCGATCGCCCGCGCCGGGCACGAGGTGGTCGGATGCGACGTCGACCCCCGGGTCGTCGACCGCGTCAACGCCGGCGAGCCGCCCTTCCCCGGCGAGGCCGACCTGCCCGAGGCCCTCGCCGACGTCGTCGCCGCCGGGCGGCTGCGGGCCCAGGCCGACACCACCGCGGCGGTGGCCGAGGGGGCCGAGCTCGTCGTCGCGGTCCCGCCGCTCGTCGTCGACGCGCACGCGGCGCCGGACTTCCGCGTCCTGGACGCGGTCGTCGCCGACGTCGCCCGCGGGCTGCGCGCGGGGACGGTCGTGTCGGTCGAGACGACGCTGCCGGTCGGGACCACCCGCGGGCGCGTCGCCCCCGCGCTCGCCGCCGGGAGCGGGCTGCGGGGCGAGCGGGACTTCTGGACCGTCCACAGCCCGGAGCGCGTCTTCAGCGGCCGCGTCTTCCGCGATCTCGAGACGTACCCGAAGCTCGTGGGCGGGCTCTCCGAGGACGGCGAGGCGCGCGCCGCCGACCTCTACGCCGCCTTCCTGACCGCCGAGGTGCGCCGCCTGGGGTCGGCCGAGGCGGCCGAGCTGACGAAGCTCGCCGAGACGACCTACCGCGACGTGAACATCGCCTTCGCCAACGAGCTCGCCCGCTTCGCCGACACCCTCGGCCTCGAGGTCGGCCCGGTGATCGACGCCGCGAACTCCCAGCCCTTCAGCCACATCCACCGCCCCGGCGTCGCCGTCGGCGGCCACTGCATCCCGGTCTACCCGCGCTTCCTGCTGGCCGGGGACGCCGACGCGCGGCTCCCGCTCGTCGCGCGCGAGGTCAACGAGGGCATGCCCGCGTACGCCGCGCACCGCCTGGCGGTCGCGCTGGGGCGCGGCGACCTGACCGGGCGCCGCGTGCTCGTGCTCGGCGTCGCCTACCGGGGCGACGTCAAGGAGACCGCGTTCTCGGGCGCGTTCCCGCTGCGCGACGCGCTCGAGGGCCACGGGGCCGAGGTCGTCGCGGCCGACCCGCTCTACGACGCCGGCGAGCTGCGCGCGCTCGGCTTCGCCGCCTGGGACGGCGGGCCCGTCGCCGGGGCGGTCCTGCAGGCCGACCACGCGGTCTACCGCGCGCTGGGACCGGACGCGCTGCCCGGCGCCGAGGTCGTCGTCGACGGCCGCGGCGTGCTGGACCCGGCGCCGTTCGCGGCCGCGGGCGTCCGGCTGCTGCGCCTCGGCGGCGGCTAGCCGGGCGCGAAGGCCCGCTCGAGCGCGGCCACGACGTGCTCCCCGGCGCGGCCGTCGCCGTAGAGCTCCGGGCGCTCGGCCGGCACGGGCCGGGCCAGGGCGGCCAGGGCGGCGTCGCGGTCGAGGTCCACGAGCACGTTCCACCCGGCCTCGACCGTCTCGACCCACTCGGTCGTGTCGCGCATCGTCACGCACGGGACGCCCGCGAGGTACGCCTCCTTCTGCACCCCGCCGGAGTCGGTGAGCATCGCCCGCGCGCGGACGAGCAGCGCGGTGAAGGCGAGGTAGCCCAGCGGGGGCTGCAGCCGCACGTGCTCGGCCGCCTCGAGCTCGGCCAGCATCCCGCTCGCCTCCAGGCGCGCCCGCGTGCGCGGGTGCACCGGCACGACGGCGGGCAGGGGCAGCGCCAGGAGCAGGTCGACCAGCCGGCGCAGCCGCGCGGGGTCGTCGACGTTGCCGGCGCGATGGGCGGTGACCAGGACGTAGCCGCCCGCCTGCACGCCCGCCGCCCTCAGCGGCGCGTCGATCCTCGCGCGCCCGGGGCTGCACGAGCAGGGCCACGTCGACCATGACGTCGCCGACGACCTCGACGGCGCCGGCCACGCCCTCGCGCTCGAGGTTCGCGACGGGCGCCGGCGGACGGCGTCAGCAGGAGCGCCGACAGGTGGTCGGTCAGGACGCGGTTGAGCTCCTCGGGCATGCGCCGGTCGAACGAGCGCATCCCCGCCTCGACGTGCGCGACCGGGACGCCGGCCTGGGCGGCGGCCAGGCCGCCCGCGAGCGTCGAGTTCGTGTCTCCGTAGACGAGCACTACGTCGGGCCGCATCTCCGCCACGAGCGGACCGAGCGCGGACAGCATGCGCGCGGTCTGCTCGGTGTTCGTCCCGGTGCCGAGGTCGAGCTCGCGGTCCGGGCGCGGGACGCCCAGCTCGCGGAAGAACACCGCCGAGAGCTCGTCGTCGTAGTGCTGGCCGGTGTGCACGAGCAGCTCCTCGTGGCGCTCGCGCAGGGGGCGCGACACGGCGGCGGCCTTGACGAACTGCGGCCGGTTCCCGATGACCGTGAGGACCTTCACCCGGCGATCCCGGCCACCTCGCGCGCGACGGAGGCGGCGAAGGCCTCCTGCGCAGCGCGCGTCAGCGGCCCGGGAGCCCGCGGCAGCGCCGTCCCGTCGACGGCGCTGACGGCCTGCACCTCGCGCGTCGTCGAGGCCAGGAAGGCCTCCTGCGCGCCGAGCAGCTCGTCGAGCGTGACCGGGCGCTCGACGGCCGAGACGAGCTCGATGACCCGGCGACGGGTGATCGAGTCCAGGACGTGGTCGTCGAGCGGCGGGGTGACGAGCGTCGTCGCGTCCAGGGCGCAGAACAGGGTGCTCGTCGGCGCCTCGAGCACGCGGCCGTGCGGCGTGACGAGCAGCGCCTCCTCGCCGCCGCGCTCCTTGGCCAGGCGCGTGGCCAGCATGTTCGAGGCGTAGGAGAGGGACTTGATGCCGTCGAGGATGCGCGTCGGCGCGTAGGTCACGCTGGCCAGCGCCACGGTCTCGGGGTGGGTCGTCAGCGCCTCCACGAAGCCGAGGCGGCGCCCGCCGCGGGTGACCACGAGGCGCAGCTGCGCCTCGGCCGGGACGTCGACGGCCTCGAGGAGCGCGAGCGCGTCGGCGCGCACGGCGTCGACGTCCAGCGGCAGCCGCAGGTTGCGCGCCGAGCGCCTCATCCGCGCGAGGTGGTCCTCGAAGGCGTACGGCCGGCCGGCGTAGAGCCGCATCACCTCGAAGACGCCGTCACCCCGCAGCAGCCCCTCGTCGGTCGCGGGGACCGTCGCCTCCTCCACCGGCACGAGGGCGCCGTCGACGATCGCGAGCACGCCGCGATTCAACCAGAGGTGGCGGCCGCCCGGGCGCGCTGCCACATCTGGAGGTACGCCTCCGCCCCGTTGGCGAGGTCGTCGACGACCTGCTGGCCTCCGACCTTCCGGACGTCCTCGACCCAGTCGGGGTAGAGCCCGTAGTGGTCGACGCCGTCGGTGTTGATGTCGTACGCGCGCCAGCCCGAGATCTGCTTGCCGAGCACCGTGCCGCCGTCGAAGGACCGGAACGGGTAGCGGACCGGGTCCTGCGCGGCGCCGGGCCGCGGCTGGCCCTGCGCCCCGAGCCCGTTGATGTCGGACCCGTAGCCGACGCCGAAGAGGTAGCGCGGGTCGCGGGCGGCCCGGGCCTGGCGCCAGTCGGCCACGAACGTCGTCGAGTCGCCGGCGTAGGGTCCCACGACCCCGCCCAGCCGCAGGATGCGCTCGAGGCTGCCGGCGTCGCCCCAGCTGTGACTGGAGATCACGCCGGAGTAGCGGGCGGCCTCGAGGATCGCGAGCGTCTGCTGGCGCGCCAGCACGCTCATGTGGTCGGTCTCGACGATCATGCCCTTGGCCATCATCCGGCGGACGAGGTGCGCGCCGAGCGCGGTCAGGCCCTTCGGGTTGCACAGCGGGCCCGGGGGGTAGACGGGCAGCTGCCCGCTCAGCAGCCCGGCCGACGTGACCGGGTCGAAGAGGCTCGCGACGGGCGCCGCGAACGCGGCGACGTTCGTCGGCTCGTTGTCGTGGTCGGGCGTGTCGCAGTGGTCCGCCTGCCAGAACTGCCCCGTGGCGTACTTGTTGCCGGCGTTGACGACGACGCCGGTCGTGCCCGAGTCGAAGTGCGTGCCCCCCAGCGCGTTGTCGAACTTGTGCACCGGGAAGACCGACTGGACGCCGAGCGCGTGGAACTCGTCGAGCTGGCGGTCGATCTGCGCGGCGTCGCACGCCGGCACGCCGTTGTCCTGGCCGCAGCCGAAGACCTCCGAGGTCTCCATGCCGAGGATGAGCGCGACCTTGCCGCTGTTGATGATCGCGCGCGCCTGCGGCGGGCTCGTCGCGAACCGCAGGAAGCCCTTGCCCGGACCGCCGAACTGCGCGTCGACGTAGTCGACGAGCCCGTGGAGGTCCTGCGCCTGCTTGCGGGCGCTGGCCATCTCGTCGCACGCGTTCTGCTTGAGGGGGTAGAGCTCGCACAGCGCGCGGTTCTCGACGAGGTCGGCCACCATGATCCGCACGCCGCCGCGCCAGGCCCGCTCGAGCCACTTCCAGTAGCTGCCCTCGTGGGTCAGCGACTCCGCGCGCGGCCAGCCGGCGAACGTGGGCCAGCCGTCGGTGCTGTGGGTGCCGACCGGGCTGCCCGAGGCGAGGAAGTTCTCGAAGGTGGCGCCGGCGCCGTTCGGCTGGTGGTCGGGGCAGTCCCGCAGGGCCACCGTGACGCCGTACGGGCTCCACGGCCGCCCGCAGTGGAAGCGGCCGCCGAGGAAGTCGAAGGCGCTGATGTGGATGTGGTCGTCGAGGAAGCCGCGCACCGGCGCGCCGGGGCTCGCGCCCGTGAACGGCGTGCCGGTCGCGTTGACCTGGACCTCCGGGAACGTCGCGCAGCCCTGCGCGGGGACGAACCCGAACACGGTCGCCGACGCGACCGGCACCTGCGCCAGGCGCGCGCCGAGGCCGACCCCGAGGCCGAGGCCGGTGGAGATCGACGTCAGCGTGAACCCACCGCCCGTCGCGGTCAGGGTCCAGTCCGCGGCCGGGCCGGGCGCCGTGGTCGATGCGACGGCGCCGAGCGGCGCGGCGGCGGGCATCGTCGCGTCGGGGCCGTAGAGCAGGTAGCGGCCGAGGGCGGTCGCCTGCATCCGCACCGGCGTGGCCGCGGCCGGGGTCGCCGCGGCCGGCCCGGTAGCCCAGCGCGTCCTTGACGACGTACGCCCCGTTCGGGGCGCGCAGCACGTAGCAGCCGTGCACGAGCGCGTAGCGGTCCGTCGCGCTCGCCGGCACGGCGAGGGCCGCCAGGAGCAGCGCCACTGCCGCCACCGCCGCCAGACCTCCGTGCGCGACCCGTCGTGCCCACGCCCGCATGACCGCTCCTCCCGGTAGCACCGCGTCCCGCGGCGGCGTACCCGAACGCCCGCGTTCGCATGAGCCGATCGTGGCGCGCCCACCGTCACTCCGGGCCGAGGCGGGGCGCGAGGCGCTCGCGGCCGAGCAGCGTCGCCCGGGTGACCGCCGCCGGGCCGAAGCGCTCGCGCACGTCGTCGAGGACGTCGTCGAGCGCGCGCCCCCCAGGGCCGTCGAGCGGCAGGGAGAGCTGGACGGCGCCGCGGTCGCGCTCGAGCCCGGTCACGGCGATGCCGACGAGGGTCAGCCCGCGCCGCTCGATCGCCGGCCGCGCGGCGGCCAGCAGCGCCCGCGCCGCGGCGAGGACGGGCCGGGAGGCCGCCGTCGCGGCGGGCAGCGTGTGCGACCGGGTCGCGCGCGAGAAGTCGTCGAAGCGCAGCCGCAGGACGACGGTGCGGCCCGCGCGCCCGCCGGCGCGCAGCCGGCGCGTGACCCGGTCCACGAGCCCGACGAGGACGGCGTCGACGGCCTCGGGCGGGCGGGCGCCGCGGCCGAGCGCGCACTGCGACCCCACCGAGCGCCGGCCGCGCCCGCGCCGGACCGGCCGCGGATCGCCGCCGTGGGCCAGCGCGTGGACCTGACGACCCGCCGAGCGCCCGAGGAGCGTGACGAGCGTCGCCTCCCCCAGCCGCGCGAGCTGGCCGACCCGGGCGATCCCGAGGGCGTGCAGCCGCCGGGCGGTCGCCGGGCCGACGCCCCACAGGCACTCGACCGCGAGCGGGTCCAGGAACGCGCGCTCGCCGCCGGGCGGGACCACGAGGAGCCCGTCGGGCTTGGCCACGCCGCTGGCGACCTTGGCCAGCACCCGCGTGCGGGCGACCCCGACGGTGATGGGCAGCCCGACGTCCTCGCGCACCGCCCGCCGCAGCGCGGCCGCGACCTCGGCGGGCGCGCCGGCGATCTCCCCCAGCCCCCGGACGTCGAGGAACGCCTCGTCGATGGACAGGCGCTCGACCACGGGCGCGGTGCGGTCGAAGACGTCGAACACCGCCCGGCTGGCCTCCGAGTAGGCCGACCACCGGGCCGGCACGACGACGGCCTGCGGGCAGCGCCGCCGGGCCTCCGCCCCGCCCATGGCCGAGCGGATGCCCCGGGCGCGGGCCTCGTAGCTCGCCGCCAGGACGACGCCGCCGCCCACGATGACCGGCCGGCCGCGGAGCGCGGGGTCGTCGCGCTGCTCCACGGCGGCGAAGAACGCATCGAGGTCCGCGTGGAGGATGGTCGGCTCGGCTGCCACGAACAGACGTTCGCATCAGCCGCGGCGACGATCAAGCTCCGCACGCCGTCTGCCGACCCTCGGGCGGTGCGCGCCGAGGAGGTAGCCTGCGTCCGGATGCGTGCCTCCCGGATGCGCCTCGGCGCGCTCGCCGCGGCGGCCGGGCTGAGCCTCGCCCTCGTCCTCTTCCTCACGGTCCTGCGGTCGCCCGCCGAGCGACCCACGACGGAGCCCGGGCCCAGGACGACGCCCGCGACGCGCTTCTTCGGCCTCACCGTCGAGCGCACCGTCCTGGACGGCCGGCTCCCCCCGAGGGCGGTGCTGCGCGCCGTCCGCGGCAACGGCGCGGGCGCGATCTCGCTCCCCTTCACCTGGTCCACCGTGCAGCCGACTCCCGCACGCCGCTACGACTGGGGCTTCGACGACCGCGCCGTGGCCGCCGCGTCGCAGGCGGGCCTCGACGTGCAGGCGGTCCTCGGCCAGGCCCCGGGCTGGGCGCGTCGCAGGCCGAGCGAGCCCTGGTCGCCGCCACGGTCGCCGGGCACGTTCGCCGCCTGGGCCGGCGCCGCGGCCGCCCGCTACGGCACCCGCGGCACGTTCTGGCGCGAGCACCCCGGCGTCCCGAAGCGCCCCATCCGCGTGTGGCAGGTCTGGAACGAGCCGGTCGGCGGGAGCACGGCGGCTGGTCGCAGCGAGTTCTGGGTCGACGACCGGCCCGCCCTGCCCGCCTACGCGGCCCTGCTCCGCGCGACCGCGCCGGCCCTGCGCCGCGCCGACCCCGCGGCGCAGGTCGTCCTCGCGGGCCTGACCGGGCGCAGCTGGGAGACGCTGCCGATCCTGTACCGGGCCGGCGCGCGGGGCTCCTTCGACGCGGTGTCGCTGCACCCGTACACCCGGCGCCCCGCCGACGTCGTCCGCATCGTCGGGCTCGTCCGCGGCGTCCTGCGCGACCACGGCGACGACCGCAAGCCCATCCTGGTGACGGAGATCGGGTACCCGCCGTTCAACGCGCTCGTCGCCCAGGTCGGCGCCCGGCGCCTGCTCGCGGAGCAGCCGGCCTGGCTCCGGGACACCCTGGGCCGGCTGTTCGCCGAGCGGCGGCGGCTGGGCATCGCCTCGGTGCTCTGGCACACGTGGGCGAGCCTCGAGGGGCCCTCGGGCGACGCGTTCGGCCTCTCCGGTCTCACCCGCTGGGACCCGTCGCGCAGGAGGTTCACGCCGAAGCCCGCGCTGAGCGCCTTCCGCGCCGCGGCCCGCGCCGCGGGGTGACCGGTGACCGAGGTGCTCGAGCCCCTGCGGCGGACGGCACGCCGGCCGGCTCCGCGAGTGCCCCCGGAAGGAATCGAACCTTCAACCTTCGGAAGAAGAGTGCGCTCCGTGCGGTGCGGGGTCCGGAACGCTTGGCTCTGCAGCGAGGCTTCCGGTGCGCTGAGGCGCGCTCGACGAGCTGGACTCTTGACGCGTTCTGCGCGACGCGACTCGAACATCCGTCCGGGACGGCCGTGGCGCGGCAGTAGGGTCGCGCGCGGACGACTGATCGGAGCGGGTCGTGAGCAGCGAGGGTGAACGGCAGCCGGTGCGCTTCGTCCCGCTTCGCCCGGCGTCGCGCGGCCGGCTGGTCGCGGGCTTCGTGCTCGGCCCGATCCTGTGGTTGGCGGCGCTCATCCTCGCCGCCGCCCTGTTCGAGGAGAGCGCGGCGATCGCGCTCGGCCTGCTCGTGACCGTGGCGGCCTTCGTCGTCTCGCTGCTCACCCTTGGCCTGCTCCACGCCGCGCGCCGACGCCAGGAGCGGCGGTATGCGCACCGCGGCTGACCTGCTGCTGGCGTTCGTCGCGCTGTACCCGGTCTGCACCGCCGCGATGTGGATGGCGGGGGGCCTGCTCTTCCGCGTGCTGGACGAGCCGGCCGCGGCCGAGGAGCCGGACGGCGGGTGGCCGGCGGTGTCCGTGCTCATCCCCGCCTACAACGAGGCGGAGGTGATCGCCATCAGCATCACGGCGGCGCTGGCGTCGGACTACCCGGCGCTGGAGGTGCTCGTCCTCGACGACGGCTCCACCGACGCCACCGCGACGGCCGCGCGAGAGGCGTGCGCGGGGGACGCGCGCTGCCGGGTGATCCACGACGCGGTCAACCGCGGCAAGGCCGACCGGCTCAACTTTGGCTTCCACCACGCGCGCCACGACCTCGTGGCCGTGATCGACGCGGACACCCACGTGCACCCGCAGGCGCTCAAGCTGCTCGTCGCGCGCATCTCCAGTTCACGCATGGTCGCCGCCGTCGCAGGGGCGCCGCACGTCACGAACCGCGGGCGCCTGCTGCTCGCCATGCAGGTCCTCGAAGCAGCGACGATCATCGGCCTGAACCGCCGTACGCAGTCGCTGACCGGCCGGGTCGGCGTCGTCGCCGGCGTCCTGGGGCTGTTTCGGCGCGACCGCGTGCTGGCCGTCGGAGGCTACGACCCGCGGATGGCGACCGAGGACATCGACCTGACCTGGAAGCTCCTGCTCGCGGGGTGGGAGACGGTGTACGAGCCGCGCGCGCTCGTCGGCATGCAGGTCCCTTCGACGCTGCGCGCGCTGTGGGCGCAGCGGACGCGCTGGGCCCGCGGTCAGGGCGAGGTGCTGCACGCCCACCTCGGCGATGTGACCCGATGGCGCAACCACCGCATGTGGCTCTTGAGCACCGAGGCGTTGGCATCGCTGCTGTGGGTCATCGCGCTCGCCGCATCGCTCGTGATGGCCGCGCTCGGCCTCGCGCTGAGCGATCGAGACCCGCTCGAGTTCGCCTTCGCCTGGGGGATCGCGATCGCCGCCGTCGCGACGGTCCAGCTCCTCGTCGCCCTCCGGCTCGAGCATGGCTACGACCCGACGTGCCTGCGCAGCTTCCTCCTCGCGGCCGTGTACCCCCTGGCCTACTGGACGATCAGCGCCGCGGCGGCGCTCCACTCTCAGACCATCGCGCTCGTGCGGGGGCCCCGGGGACGGCGCGTCGTCTGGGACATCCCCCGCGAACGGCTCCGGACCGGCCCGATCAGCGGAGAAGCGCCTTGAGCCCGATCAGCGCGCCGGCGATGAGTCCCATCGCCGCCGCTCGGAGGAGCGCCCGGCGGACGGGCGCGCCCGCGAGCCGCGCGGCGAGGAACCCGTAGGCGCTGATCAGGCCCAGCCCGGACCACTTCGACAGTCGGGGGCAGCCCCTTCGTTTGTGGTCAGCCCCTTTGGCTGCGCTTGAAGGCGTCCATTGCGTCGGGACGGGTGAGCGCCCAGATCACCCACGCGTCGAACGCGATCAGGAGGAGCGACCAGAACGGGTAGTACGGGATGAAGAAGAAGTTCGCGATCGCGCTGAGGATCGCGAGCACGATCGCGGTGATGCGCGCCCACGTCTGTCCGGTGCCCAGGCCCCAAGCCGTGCCGACGAGCAGGATGCCGAACAGCAGATGGATCCATCCCCACGCCGTGACGTCGAGATCGAACGTGTAGTGGCGCGTGACGACGTAGAAGTCGTCGTTGAAGAGCGCGACCAGCCCGGCGATGAAGTGGAAGCAGCCGATCAGGAGCAGGAGCGCAGCGGCGAAGACGATGCCGGTGGTCTCCCAGTCCGATGACTCACGGCGACGATGTTGCTGGTCCGTCATGAGGCTCCCTTCTGTTGGGGCACGAAGCGTCGGGCGGGTCATTCGCCGCACAGGGCGAAACACCTGCGGGACGTCGGCCTCAGGAGTAGCCCAGCGACGGTCGTACCTCCCCCTTGGCACGGAATAGGCGGTCGCAGCCGTAGGGATGCGGATGCACGTCAGAACAGCGAACCTCTTAGGACGCGAGCCATCTCGACGCGGCTGCCCGCGTGAAGGTCGATGACGTCGTTCATGCCGCGTGTGAGCACGGCACCTTGAGACCGGGTTGACGCGCCGTCTGGCGTTGGAAGGCGTGCGCTCGTTGTGTTCCGCACGCCGCGACGGACGGCACGGGAGCGGGGTCCCCTGCCCCGTCTGACCGCGGTTCTCGCCGTTGGCCTGGGGCCTAGCCGCTTCGGTTGACTCCCCGTGTCGCGGCGGGGTCTGCATCGATCTCCCGCGGGCTGTACCGGACCGGCGAGACAGTGCTACCTAGGAAGTTGGGCAGGTCTACGTTCCTTCGAGGGCCTTCTTGCAGGTGTCCGACATGCCCTGCAGATCCTTCTTCACGGCCGATGCCTGCTCGCTGGGGTTGTCGCTCTGCACGACCGACCCAAGTGCCGACAGGTAGGCGTTGGCACAATCGGTGACGATCGCCGTCTGAGATTCAGCTGCCTTGGCCTCCGCCTTGGCCTGCTCCGCCTCGGCGTTGGCCTTGTCGGTCGCGTTGTTGGTCTGTGAGGCCTTCTGCTGTGCCGCTGCCGCGTCTTGCTGTGCCTTTGCGCTGGCCTGCTCGGCATCCTTGAGGTTCTGCTGAGTGGCGGCAAGATCCTTGGTTGCCCTGCCGAGCTGCTGTTCGAGATCCTCGTACACCGTCTTGAACGTCACCGTCGCGGCTCCGCCCGCTGCTTTGCCTTTGCTGAGCTGCGACTGCAGATCCTCGACCTGCTTATTGGCATCATCGAGGTCCGACTGCTTGTTCATGCCCCACACGAGCAGCCCGATGCTGACGAGTGCCAGGACCACGCTCACCCAGATCCACGGATTTCTGCGCCCGCCCGCCGGCGGCTCGCCGCCATCTCCGGACTCCTCGGCGCCGGGCCGCGAACCACCATCGGATGCGTCAGCTGTCGACACCGGCCGCAGCTTGACGTGCGTCGCGTCGGCGCCGCAATGCGGCGCGCACGAGGTTGAGCTGGGTGCCTGCACACCCCTGAGCTCACGGAGCCTCCGCGAAGAACACAGCAGGCGACGGTTACGAGCCTGCGGAGGGAGGTCTCAGAGGACGCGGCGACCTTCGGCCGCCGCCTCGATCTCGCGCTTGAGCTCGTCGGCGTCGGTGTCGATCTGCTTCTCGATCAGCTTGTTGGCCCGCTTGGTCGCCCGTTCGAGCTGCTCCTCGATCTTCGACTCGCCGAGCACGATCACGGCGGCGCTGCCATCGTCGAGCCCGTCGCCAAGATCCTTGAGGTCGCCGCGCGAGATGCCCCGCGTGAGGTGCCCGGTGAGGCCGCCTGCGCCAGCGCCGACAATTGCGCTGCCGATGATCGCGGGCGGGAAGATGATCCCGACCAGCGCCCGGACCGCGGCCCCGGTCCAGGCGCCGTGCTGGGTCGGCTTCTGGTCTTTGTCACACGGACCTTGCCGTCGGCTTCCTTTCGGATGACCGCGGAGTCGAAGGTCCCGATCGCCCCGGCGGCATGGAGGTCGAACACGGCTTCGTAGTCGGTCTCGGCGTCCGCGATGTTGTGCATACGGGCCGTGCCGTTGCGTCCTCGGAGACCGCGGCGTACGGAAGGGCCCGTCGGCCCGTCGCATTTCGGACTCCTTTGTGCGGGCCGGGCCCGACTGTCTTCTACCACCGGGTGGGGTGGCGCGGCGCCGAAACGCGCTGGGCGGTCGCCGCGAGAAGGGGCGGGGCGAAGAGGCCGAGCACGAGGCCAGCCCCCGCGCCGACCTCGGCGCCCTTGCGTCCGAGGTGGTCGCCGGTCTCCTGCACGTGAATCTCACCCTTGGCGTCCTTGATGACCAGCGCCACACCGTCGGTCGCGATGTCACCGTCCGCCGCGAGTTTGGCGTAGGCGTCGAAGTCCTGCTGGGCCAGGTCGGGAATGAGGTAGACCGCAATTAGGACGTCCAGCTGTTCGGTGTCGCTCATGGTGCTCCTCTCGGGACCTCAGGCGCTCGCGGCGTGTGCCGCCAGGGCCTGGGCCGCATGCTTGTTCAGCGCGCTCGCTTCCTCATCGCTGAGGTGGGGGGCGACGTCGAAGACGACTTGCTTGATCTCGCCGGTGAAGGCGAACGGCGCCTTGTCGGCGTAGCTGCGGTCGACGACCAGACCGTTGTCGCGGCCGATGTCCATGCCGGAGTAACCCGAGAAGCGAGCCGGCACCGTGTGCTCCATCCGACCGTTCGCGACGGGTCTGCCGTTCACCAGCAGCGTGATCTCACCGCCGGTCGCCGGCTTGGACTCGTCGGCGGTGAAGGCGAGCTCGACACTGACGTCGCCGCTCGGCAGAGGCTCCTCGGCTACCTGGGTGTACTCGAGCACGCCAAGCATCGAGTAGGTGTGCTTGAGCTTTCCATCCTGCACGAAGAGCGTGAAGCCGCCGAGATGGTCGGCCTCGGCGACGATCACGCCTTCGGCGCCGCCGTCCGGGATGACCAAGTCGGCGCTGATCGTGTAGGAGTGGTTGTAGATCCGCGGAATCATCCCACTGCAGACGTTCTGGATGTCGCCGCCGCGGAAGACGAACTTCGAGTCCTTCGGGACCGGCGGCACCATGCCGAAGAAGGACGTGAGCCCGCCGAGCAACGGCAGGACGTTGTTGCTCTTCGCCTCCGACCAGAACAGCTCGGAGAGCTCCTTGACCTTCTCGGGATGGTCCGCAGCGACGTTGGTCGACTGCGTGAAGTCGTCGGGCAGGTAGTAGAGCTCGACGGGGTCAGCCTCGGGATCCCAGCCCGGCCCGAACTGACGGAGTGCGTCCGGGTCGAGCGACCAGGGGATCCGCTGCAGCCGCTGGCTGAACAGCCAGCCGTCCTTGTACATTCCCCGGTTGCCGAGGATCTCGTAGTACTGCTGGGTGTGCCGCTCAGGCGCAGCCGCGCTCGAAAAGGAGTCGGCGAAGGTGGCGCCGTCAAACGGTTGCTGCGCGACACCGTCGATCGAGTCGGGCATCGGGATCCCGGCGAGATCCAGGACCGTCGCCCCGATGTCCGTCACGTGCGTGTAGTGATCGCGGACGGCGCCCGGGTCGCTAATTCCCGCTGGCCAGTGCACGACGAGCGGGTTTCGCGTGCCTCCGAGATGCGAGGCGACCTGCTTGCCCCAGTCGAACGGGGTGTTGCCGGCCCACGCCCACCCGGCGGAGTAATGCGGCGCGAGCTGCTCGTCGCCCCAGGCCTCGAGTCCGCCGTGCTTGAAGATCAGGCCGATCTGCTCCTCTGGCGTGAGCGGGATGCCGTTGAGCGTGGTCAGCTCGTTGAACGTGCCCGTGAGTGTGCCCTCCATGCTCGCGCCGTTGTCGCCCCAAACCCACATCACGACCGTGTTCTCGAGCTCGCCCATGTCGTCGACTGCGTCGATGATTCGGCCGATGTTCCAGTCGGCGTTCTCGGAGTAGCCCGCATAGACCTCCATCTGGCGGGCGTAGAGGCGCTTGTGCGTCTCGTCGAGCGAGTCCCACGTCGGGAATGCACCGTTCCGCGGCGGCAGTTCCGCGTTCTCGGGGACGACGCCGAGCCTCTTCTGCCGCTCGAAGATCTCCTCGCGCATCACGTCCCAGCCCTGGTCGAACGCGCCGCGGTACTTGTCGGACCACTTGCGCGGGACGTGGTGAGGTGCGTGACTGCAGCCCGTCGCGACGTAGGCGAACCACGGCGTCTTCGGCTGTTCCGACCGAACCCGGTGAAGCCAGCCGATCGTCTTGTCGGCGAGGTCGTCCTGGAAGTAGTACTGCTCGTCGTCCCTCGCCTCGGGGACGCCGATGATCTTCTGGTTCTCGGCGATCAGCGGGTCGTACTGCCCGGCCTCGCCACCGAGGAAGCCCCAGAAGTAGTCGAATCCGAGCCGGGTCGGCCAGCGGTCGAACGGCCCCGAGAACCCCTGCTGGTCGTCCGGGGTCAGATGCCACTTCCCGAATCCGCCCGTCAGATAGCCGTTCTCCTGCAGGATGCGGGCAAACGGCGCACAGTCGTGGGGGATCGTCGCGTTGTAGCCGGGGAATGGGCCCGAGAACTCGCCGACCATGCCGAAGCCGACCCGGTGATGATTGCGACCGGTCATCAGCGCCGCGCGGGTCGGCGAGCACAGCGCGGTCACATGGAAGCGGTTGTAGCGCAGGCCGTCCTGTGCGAGACGGGTGTAGTTCGGCGTTTGGATCGGACCGCCGAACGTGCTCGGATTGCCGAAGCCGGCGTCGTCGATCAGCACGAGAAGGACGTTCGGCGCCCCCTCGGGTGGCTCGACGTGGCTGGCCTGGTCCCAGTCAGGCGTCGAATCGGCGAGCGTCCGCCCGATGCCGCCGGCGAACCGCGGTCGCCGGATCGGAAGGCTGCTGCGGTCGATCGCTGCGCGGGGCATGGGGCTACGTCCTCTCGTTCTCAGACGTCCACATGCTGGGCACGCCTTGTCTCGTGACCGACGCTAGGGCGGGGACCATCTCCGGAGCATCGCCCAGTTGGGATGAGTCGGCGGATCGCGCTCGTACAGATGCCGGAGGTCGCGTCGATGTGGCGTTCCAAGCGGGATGCTGAACCCGTCGTTTGGGGGGATCCCCCTCGGCGGCACTCGGCCGCCCGACCCGCTTCCGGGGTCATCCGTTAGCACGTCAGGGCTGAGGGTCTGAAGGTCGCCTGGGCTCGTCCTTCACCGCGCGTGCCCCGGGAGGAGCCGATCCGCGAAGGTCAGCTCGACCGGTCCGCCGACCCGTCATCCATCAGGTGCGCGTACCTCGACAGCGTGCAGCTCGGCGAATGGTGGCCGAGCAGGCGCGACACCTGCACGATGTTCCGCCCGTCCTCGATGAGGATGCTGGCAAATGCGTGACCGAACCCGTGAACCCGGTCCATCGGACATCGGCCTGTTGCGCGAAGGGCAGGACTGTGCGCCGCACATTCTCAGGTCGGATCACAGCCCCGCGTCGGCGCTCAGCGTCGAGCGGCAGCAGGAAACCCGCTCGAAGGCTCTGGGTCCAGGCCATGGATCGACGTGCCAACACGAAGGGAGAGGCGGAAGAGCGGCCCCGGCACGTTCGCAGTTTCGTTCGCGCCGCCCAAGCGCTGCGCCCGCCTCCGAGATCCAACGGGGCGAAATCACGGGTGGCCGCTCGGAGTTCTTAAGTGCCCCCGGAAGGAATCGAACCTTCAACCTTCGGATTAAGAGTCCGCTGCTCTGCCAGTTGAGCTACAGGGGCGGGCCGCTGGACTGTAGCGACTAGCCCGTGGAGGTCGTGCCCTGCGCGCCGCTCGTGGCGCCGCTCTTGGCCTGGTCCAGCGCGGTCCAGTTCTGCTGGATCGTGTCCTTGATCTGCTTGCGCTGGGCGGCCGGGGTCAGGGCGACCGCCTTGTCCCGGGCGAGCGTCGCCTTGCGGGTCTGCCCGGCGCCGTGGGCGAAGATCGAGAGCTGTGCGTAGAGCGCCGCCGGCGGCGACTTCTCGGCGTCGATGACGACCTCCTGCGCCGCCGTCGCCTTGTCGTAGCGCTGCAGCCCGGTCGGGCCGTAGGCCTGCACCATCTGGCGCGCGACGTTGGGATCCACCTTGGGCGGGTTCAGCGCGAGGTAGCGATCCCACGCCGACGCGGCCTGACCGAGGCGCTCGCGACCCTTGTCGGTGTACTGCTGCGTCGCCTGGTCGTAGCCCTCGCTGTTGGCGATCTGGAAATGGACGGTCGTCAGCGCCGCCCAGCCGGCGGCGTCGCGCGGGTTGCGCTCGACGCGCTGCTCCAGCGCGTCGACGCGCTTCTGGACGACGTCGCTGGAGCTGGAGCTGTTGCTGCTGCCGCCGAGCGCGTCGAAGAGGCCGCCCGAGGTCGAGCCCCCGATCCCGAAGAAGATCAGGCCGCCGCCCATGAGCAGCGCCAGCGAGGCGTAGATCACCTGGATGGTCCGGCGTCGGCCACGGCCGCGGAGGTCGAACAGCATGCCGTTTCAGGATAGGGAAACGTGGTCGTCCACCCCGAGGTGGCCGATCTCGTCGTCGTCGGGCCCGTCCTCCTCGGCCCGGTCGGCGGCCCGCTCGGCGCGGCGCTCGACGATGCGGGCGAACCCGACGCTGAGCTCCCACAGGACGACGAGCGGCGCCATCGCGACGAGCATCGTCACCGGGTCCGGTGTGGGCGTCGCGACCGCCGCGACGACCGCGATGGCCAGGATCACGTAGCCGCGGCTGCGCGCGAGCTGCCGGGCGGAGACGACGCCGAGCCGCGTGATGGCCAGGACGCCCACCGGGATCTGGAACAGCAGGCCGATGACGGCCAGCAGGACGACCGAGAAGCGGTAGTAGTCCTTGGCCTGCAGCAGGACGTCGAACGAGTCCTGGTTGAAGTTCTGCAGGAAGTCGACGGCCCGTGGCAGCGCCACGAAGTAGCCGAAGGCCACGCCCGCCACGAAGAGGAACGGCACCATGAGCATGAGCGGCAGCGCGGCGCGGCGCTCCTGCGGGGTGAAGGCCGGCAGGACGAAGGCGTAGGCCTGGAAGAGGATGAAGGGCAGCGCGAGCAGCAGCGCGGCGTAGCCCGCCACCGTGAACGTCGTCACGAACGGCTCCGTCACGCCCAGCGTCACCGGGCGTCGCTTCTGGTCGGGGATCGGCAGCCCGGCCGCGTCGGCGACGACGCGCTGCAGCTCGGCCGTCCGGCGGACCTGCGCGGCGAGGGCCGCGCGGTCGGCGGCGCTGAGCGAGGGCAGCCGCGCCAGGCGGCGCAGGGCGTCCTGCTGGCCCGCCAGGACGGGCTCCAGCCGCCGGTAGAACAGCGTCTGCTCGCGGTCGCGGGCGTTGGCCTGCGCGAGCGGGTCCGACGAGTGGCTGCTGCCGTGCTGCGAGGCGTAGAACGGCTTGTTGACCGCGTTGAGCAGCGCATCGTGCTGCCAGTAGGTCACCGTGAAGCACGCCACGAGGACGAGCAGGCACCAGATCAGGCGGGTGCGGAGCTCGTCGAGGTGGTCGACGAGGCTGAGACGGTCCTCGTACCCGACGGGCCGCAGACGGGCCACGCGGTCCTAGTCCTCGCGGCGCTCGCCGAACGCGCGGGCCGCGGGCTGCTCGTCCGCCGGGTCGGCGTGCCGGACCGGGTCGGCGGGCGGTACGGGGGGCGCGGCGGGCGGCAGCGCCTCGCGCTCCTGCGCCTCCTCGTCCTTGCCCGTCACACTGTCCTTGAACTCGCGCATGCCACGCCCGAGCTGGCGCCCGAGCCCCGGCAGGCGCTTGGGCCCGAAGATGAGCAGCACGACGGCCAGGACGATGATGAGCTCGAGTGGTCCGATGTTGGGCATGGGGTGCGTCCGAGGGTACCGGGGCCGAGATCCCCACGACACCGCTCAAGGTCTCTGCGTGCCGTGCCGACGAGTGGATCAGAGGCCACCGACATGACCCCCGAACAGCACTCCACCCAGCACGTCCGCCGCGTCGTCCTCCCCTCGGGGAAGACCATCGAGGTGGTCTACTTCGAGGAGCACCACGAGGTGCCGCTCGCCGACCCGGCCACCCCGGCCGTCGACCTCAGCCAGTGCCCCGGCTGCGGCTCGCACCTCGTCTACCCCGTCGAGTGGGACGAGGCGGGCCCCCGCCACTGGGAGGTCACCCTCCGCTGCCCCGAGTGCGAGCACCTCGCGGCCGGCACGTACGACCAGGCGACGGTCGACCGGTTCGACGAGATCCTCGACGACGGCACCGACGCCCTCGTGCGCGACCTCAAACGCCTCATGCGCGCGAACATGGAGGACGAGGTCGAGCGCTTCTCCGCCGCGCTGCACGCCGGGGCCATCCTCCCCGAGGACTTCTAGACCGCGGACCGGCCCCCGGCGGGGCCTCAGCGAAGGCGCAGCACCGCCGTCGCCTGCGCGGCCATCTCGGACTCGCCGAGCGCGTTCGGGTGGACGATCACCGCGTTCGTGCCCTGCAGCACCGGCTCGACCCAGCGGACGCCGATGGGCTGGCACGCGTCGTGGCCGTTCGACGCCGTGTCCAGGTCCACGTAGGTCACCCCGGTCGCCGCGGCCGCGCGCCGGACGGCGTCGTTGAGCGTCGCCTGGATCCCGCGCACGTAGGGGACGTCGCCCTGCGCGACCGGCATCTTGTCGAAGCACCCACCGGTCGCCGGCATGATCCACGGGTAGCCGAGGATGCCGACCTTCGCCCGCGGGGCCTTGGACCTGACGGCCCGGAGCGCGGTGACGAGCGCGGGGTAGGTCGTCGTGCGGATCGTGTCCTCGAAGGACGATCCGTAGCGGTCCTTGCAGGGGCTGCCCTGGCCGAGGGTGGACAGGCCGGCAGCACCGCACTCGAGGATCGTGGAGATGAAGACGCCGCTGTCGTTGCCCCCGATCGTCATGGTGACGAGCTGGGTGTCCGGCGTCAGCGCGTCGAGCTGCGGGGCGACGCCGGGGGACTGGGAGGTGGAGAAGTCCTTCGTCTCGGCGGCACCGCACGTGACGTCGGTCAGCTGCGCGCCGATCCCGCCAGCGATCACGTGCGGGTAGTTCAGGAGCGACCGGAGGCACTGCGGCGGCGCGGACGGGTCGGGCGGCAGGACGCCGGAGGCGGCGCTGTAGGAGTCGCCGAGCGCGACGTACCGCAGCGGCGGCGTGGCTGCCCGGGCCGCGGGCGTCGCGACCGCTGCGACGGTGGCGATCGCACACGCGACGGCGAGTCGGGTGATGCGGCTGCGGCGACGGTGGGCGCGTGTGGGCACTCGTCTCTCTCCTCGACCCGGGGTGGACCAGCGTCGTTTCCCCGGAACGCCGCCCGCTCACGCGCGCCGTTCCCGGCCGGCGGGTCAGGCGTACCGCGCCACGACGCCGTCGGCGACGAGGTCCAGCGCGCGCCGCTGCCCCTCGGGCAGGTCGTCGGGCAGCCCCAGCTTGGCCTCGGCCACGATGGCCAGGGCCCGCGACCGCGCCTCCTCCAGCGCGCCCGTGGCCGCGATGCGGTCGCACAGCGCCTCGGCCTCCGCCGGGGTGCGCACGCCGCGCAGGTCGAGCGCCGCCAGCTCGGGGTCGCGCTCGCGCGCGAGCAGGAAGGGCAGGGTCACCGTCCCGTCGAGGAGGTCGGTGCCCCGGTGCTTGCCGGTGCGCTCGGCCGGCCCGCTGACGTCGAGGACGTCGTCGAGGAGCTGGAAGGCCAGCCCGATGCGGCGCCCGAAGCGCCCCAGGCGCTCGGCCGTCGCCTCGTCCGCGCCGCCCTCCAGGGCGCCGAGGCGGCAGGCGGCCTCGAACAGCCGCGCGGTCTTCAGCTCGCAGCGGTGCAGGTAGCGCTCGACGCCGATCGTCGCGTCCCAGGCGTCGGCGCGCTGCAGCAGCTCGCCGCGGGCGAGCGCGGAGCTCGCGTCGCTCAGGACGCGCACCTCGTCGGCACGGCCGTTGCGGACGAGCTCGCCCATGGCCCGCGCGAAGAGCAGGTCGCCCGTGGCGACCGCCATCGGCCGTCCCGCGCTGGCGACGACGGTCGGCGCGCCGCGACGCAGGTCGGCCGCGTCCAGGACGTCGTCGTGGACGAGCGTGGCGGAGTGCACGAGCTCGACGGCCGTCGCGGCGCGCACGAGCCCCTCGCCATCGGCCCCGCCGGCCGCCAGCAGGACGAGCAGCGGGCGCAGCCGCTTGCCGCCCGCGGCGATCGTCGCCCCGGCGTGATCGGCCAGCGGCGCGCCGTCCTCGCCGGCCATCACGGCCAGCCGGTCCTCGACGCGCGCGAGCAGGGCGGGGAGGTGCCCGCCCCCGGCCGCCACGACGTCCGCGACCGCGCTCATCCCGCCCGCGTCCCCGCGTGCAGGGCGATGATCCCGCCGGCCGTCAGGATCCACCGGACGTCGACCAGCCCGGCGCGCGCCATCGCGGCGGCGACGCCCTCCGGCGGCGGGAAGCGCCGCACCGAGCTCGGGAGGTAGGTGTAGGCGTCCGGATCGCCCGCGAGGCGGCCGATGAGCGGCACGACGCGATCGAACCACACCCGGAAGAACGTGGACAGGGGCGGTGTCTGCGGCGTCGTGATCTCGAGCACGACGACGCGGCCGCCGGGGCGCACGACCCGCGCCATCTCGGCCAGCCCCCGGTCGAGGTCGCTGAAGTTCCGCGCCCCGAAGCCGACCGTGGCCGCCGCGAAGGCTCCGTCCGGGTAGGGCAGGTCCAGCGCGTCCCCCCATTCGAAGCGCAGCTCCGGCGCCTTGCGGCGCGCCAGGGCGAGCATCCCCTCCGAGAAGTCCGACCCGACGACCTCGCCGCCCGGCGCCACGCGCCGGGCCAGCTCCACGGCCAGGTCGCCGGTCCCCGTGGCGACGTCGAGGACGTGGTCGCCGGGCCCGACGCGCGCCAGGTCGGCCGCGCGCGCGCGCCAGCGGTGGTGCAGCCCCGCCGTCATGACCGAGTTCATCACGTCGTAGAACGACGCGATGCGGTCGAACATCGCCCTGACCTGCTGCTCCGGGAGCGTCCCGGGCTGCGGGGTGCTGCTCAGCTGCCGCCCTTGAGCTGCGACAGGAAGGCCACGAGGTCGTCGAACTTCTCCGGGCTCTGCGACTTCAGCGAGGCGAAGGACGGCATCGGCGCGGTCGGGTTGACCAGCGTGCGGGCGATGGCCTGGCCGGGCAGGCGCGACGGCGATCTCGGTGAGCTCCGGGCCCGGACCGGCGTTGCCGTTCTCGCCGATCTTGTGGCAGGCCAGGCAGCCCGACTGCGCGACGACCTGCTTGCCGCGGTCGAACTGGGCCACCATCGCGGGCCCTCCTGCTTGACCGCCGTCGGCGTGGCCATGTCGATCTGCGTCGGCGGGCCCGCCGAGGCGCCGAGGTAGGTGAGGTAGCCCATGGCCGCGATCGTGAAGATGCCCGCCGTGGTCGCGATCGGGCGTCGCTCGGGCCGCCGCTCCGGACCGCGGTCGTAGAACGGCAGCAGGAACAGCAGGATCATGCAGACCGTCGGGATGCCGATGGTCGCGAGCTGGACGAGCGCGGGCGGCTTGATGACGCGCAGCAGCTCGAAGAGGAAGAAGAAGTACCACTCCGGCCGCGGCGTGTAGGTCGTCGTCGTCGGGTCGGCCTTCGGGCCGAGCTCGGCGCCGAGCACGATCGACATCGTGATGATGACGGCCAGGACCACGCACGCCATCGCCCCGTCCTTGGCGACCGCGTAGGGGAAGAACGGCTTCCCCTTGGCCTTCAGCAGCGAGTAGCCGCGGAGGTACTCCTCCTTCTCGCGCTTGTTCATGCGACTTCCTGCCGCAGCGGCTCCGGGTCCTCGGCCTCGAGCCACGGCGGCGCGGTCGTGCCGAGCTTGGCGACGAGGTACAGGTGCGCGCCGATGAGCGCGCCGATGAGCGCCCGGGACCAGCAGCATGTGGATCGCGTAGAAGCGCGAGAGCGTCGTGGCGCCGAAGTCCGGGCCGGCGCGCAGGAAGTCGGCCAGGTAGGGGCCGACCAGCGGGCCGGTGGCGGTGATGTTGTTCGCGACGATCGTGGCCCAGTAGGAGCGCTGGTCGAAGGGCAGCAGGTAGCCCGTCAGGCCCATGACGAAGGTCAGGATCAGCGAGCGCGACGCCGATGACCCAGTTGAGCTCGCGCGGGTACTTGTAGGCGCCGAAGAAGAACGTCCGCGCCATGTGCAGGAAGATGAGGACGATCATCACGGTCGAGCCCCACTTGTGCATGCCGCGCACGAACTCGCCGAGGAAGGCCTCGTTGGTGATGAACCGCATCGACTCGTACGCCCGCGTGGGCGACGGGTCGTAGTACATCGCCAGGAAGACGCCGGTGATGGCCTGGTTGAGGAAGGCGAACATCGTCGCCGAGCCCAGGGTGTAGAACCAGTTGGTCCCCTTGGGGATCTTCCGGAACATCAGCCACCGGGCGCCGCCCGACAGCGACGTGCGCTCGTCGACCCAGTCGACCGCGCTGGCGCCGGCGTCCTTGGCGACGTCGAGCGCCCCGCCGTTGCGGGTCGAGCCGGGCCGGCGCGGCGCCGGCTTCAGCGCGGCCGGGACAGGGGGAGCGGGGACCTTGAGCTTCGGCATGGCTACTGGTTCGGTCCGTTGCGGATCGTCGGTCGCGAGGGGTAGAGGTACTGGCCGACCCCGTCGAGCGGCTCGGCGGGGTCGCGCGGCGAGAACCGCTCGAGCTCGCGGTTCACGGAGTAGCGCGGGCCGACCTCGAGCCGGCCGGCGCGCACGCGCGTGTAGAAGCGGTCGAGCGGGCGCACGGGCGGACCGCCGTCGACCTGCCCCTGGAAGCCGTAGACCCCGCCGTGGCACGGGCAGATGAACCGGCCGGCCGCCTCCACGAAGCGCACGGGGCAGCCGAGGTGCATGCACCGGGTGGAGATCGCCACGTACTGGCTCCACTCGTCCTGGGGCCCCTTCGTGTCGATCCTCGGGTTGCGCTTGCGCAGGTAGACCGTCGTCTTGCCGGCCTGACCGATGCCGCTGACGAGGGTGATGACCTTCGGGATGTAGGTGTCCGCCGTGAACTGGTCGACCGGGCCGACGTCGTTCCAGGGCTGCTCGTGCTTCTCGAAGAGCGGCCCCAGCGCGAAGCCCACCGCGGGGAGCGCGATCGCCGACACCGCGACGATCCCGGTGACGTTGGCGGCGCCGGTCATGAACCGGCGGCGGGTCACGGTCTCGCCGTCGAAGGCGCCCGGGATCCGCCGCTCGGTCGTGTACTTGGACTTGGTCTGTCGGCGATCGGCCATCTGCGGCGAGGAACCTTACTCCGGGACAAGTCTAGGAGCGGTCCCGGGCCGCCACGCCGGTCCGCTACCGCACGGGCGCCACGTCACCCCGAGCCTGGCGCGCGGCGGCTCTCAGCGCGCCCGCGGCGTCTCGCGCGCCCGCGCGCGCGTGCTCCTTGGCCGCCCGCAGGTCGTCGGTCGGCCCCCAGCCGACCGAGGCCACCCCCGCCTCCCAGACCGCCTCGGCGAGATCCTCGCGGCCCTCGGCGTGCCCCTGCGCGCTCAGCGCGATGACGTCGGCCAGCTCGCCGACGGCGTGGAGGTCGCCCAGGGCGGCCAGGCGGGCGAGCCCGAGGGCGTAGAGCCGGTCACCGGCGAGCAGGGCCAGGTCGCGGTCGTCGGCGCGGACCACCCGCGCCCGGCCGTAGTGCAGGAGGTAGCCCTCGCGGATCGCCTCGACGACGAGCGCCAGCTCCTCCTCGTGGCCGGCCGAGCGCGGCCCGGCGGCCGCGAGCGCCCCGTGGGGGGCCGCGGCGCCGTCGGGGTCGGCCAGGGCTCCGGCCAGCAGACCGCCCTCGTCGCGCAGCACCGCGACGAGCCGGCGCAGGACCGGCTCGCCCCCCGCCGTCACGCCGCGACCTCCGCGAACGCGGCCGCCGCCGCCTCGATCGTGCGCTCGACGTGCTCGGGGGTGTGGGCCAGCGAGGGGAACCAGGCTTCGAACTGCGACGGCGGCGGGTAGACGCCGCGCGCCAGCAGGGCGCGGCACCAGGCGCCGTAGCCCTCGAGGTCGCACGCCTGCGCCCCGGCGTAGTCGCGCACCGGCTCGGCGCTGAAGAAGACGGTCAGCAGGCCGGGCGCCGTGGCGACCTGCACGGCGCGGCCGGCCGCGGCGGCGGCCTCGCGCAGCCCCTCGGCCAGCGCTTCGGTCGTGGCGCTCAGGCGCAGGTGGGCCTGCTCGTCGAGCAGGCGCAGCGTCGTCAGGCCGGCGGCCACGGCCAGCGGGTTCCCGCTGAGCGTCCCGGCCTGGTAGACGTCGCCGGCCGGGGCCAGCCGCTCGAGGTGCTCGCGGCGCCCGCCGAAGGCGGCGGCCGGCAGCCCGCCGCCGATGACCTTCCCCATGACCGTCAGGTCGGGGGTCACGCCCGTGAGGTCCTGGGCCCCGCCGGGCGCGACGCGGAAGCCCGTGATGACCTCGTCGAAGACGAGCAGCGCGCCGTTGGCCGTCGCGCTCTCGCGCAGGAGCTCGAGGAACCCGCCGTCGGGCGGGACGAGCCCCATGTTCGCCGGGTAGGGCTCGGCCAGGATCGCGGCGAACCGGTGCTCGGCGAGCGCCGCCCGCACCGCGTCCGGATCGTTCCATCCGACGATGACGGTGCCGGCGGTGGCGGCCTGCGGCACGCCGGGGCTGGCGGGGAGCGCCTGGGTGGCCAGGCCGCTTCCGGCCTGCGCCAGCAGGCCGTCGACGTGGCCGTGGTAGGCCCCCGCGAACTTCAGGAGCTTCTCGCGCCCCGTGACCGCGCGGGCGAGGCGGATGGCCGACATGGCCGCCTCGGTCCCCGACGAGGTCATGCGCAGCATCTGGACCGACGGCACCCGCCGGGCGACCTCCTCGGCGAGCTCGACCTCGCCCGCCGTGGGCGCGCCGAACGTCGTGCCCTGGCCGGCGGCGTCACGGACGGCGGCCAGGACCTCGGGGTGGGCGTGGCCGTGCACGAGCGGGCCCCACGAGCAGACCCAGTCGACGTAGCGGTTGCCGTCGACGTCGGTGAGCTCGGCGCCCTGCGCCCGCTCGACGAAGATCGGGTCGCGCCCGATCGCGCGCATCGCGCGCACCGGCGAGTTGACGCCACCGGGCAGCACCGCCTGCGCGCGGGCGTACAGCGCGGCCGACCGGGTGTCCGTCAGCGAGGAGGCCTCCATGATCCCGAGCCGCGCCCCGGCGTCAGCCGCCGGCGTGCTCGCGCTCCCAGTTCCGGAACGCGTCGGTGAAGTACAGCAGCCGGACCTTCTTGAACTCCGTGGAGGAGTAGAGCGTCGCGCGCTCCTCGATGCAGCCGATCTCGTCGGCGATGGCGTCGAGGATCGCGTCGCACTCCTCCTTGGAGCGGCCGTGGGCCATGGTGAAGATCTGGTAGGGCCAGTCGGCGTAGGTCGGCCGCTGGTAGCAGTGGCTGATGCCGCGGAAGGCGGCCATGCGGGGGCCGATCTCGAAGATCCGCTCCTCGGGGACCTTCCAGACGCCCATCCCGTTGGCCGAGAAGCCGGCGCGGCGGTGGAACAGGATCGCCGCCACCCGCCGCAGCAGGCCGCGGTCGCGCATCCCGGCGAGGTGGTCGAGCAGCGCGCCGACGTCCATCCCGAGCTCGCGGGCGGCCGGGGCGAAGGGCTCGGCGACAACCGGCAGGTCGCCCTGCGTGGCCCGCACGACGGCGCGGTCGAGGTCGTCGAAGGGCTGCTTCTCGAGCTCGCGCGGCTCCTCGACGACGCCGCGGGCGGCGAGGTCGCGGGTCGACCCCTCCATCTCGAGGTCCATGCGGATCTTGAAGAGCTTGAGCGTCGGCAGCTGCCGGATCGACTCCGCGCCCGTGAGGTCCTGGAGGACGTCGAGCGTCCCCTGCAGCCCGAGGGCGGAGTCCTCCTCCACGGCGATCGTGAACCACATGTTGAACTCGTGGTTGCGCAGGTAGTTGTGGCTCACGCCGGGGTGGTCGTTGATGACCTTCGCGGCGCGCCACGGGTGCTCGGGATCGACCTTGGCCGCGACGAGCATCGAGCCGTAGCCGAACGCGCGAGTGTCGTAGATCGGGGTGACCTGGCGGATGATGCGGTCGGCGAGCAGCCGCCTGCGTGGCCGCGAGGACCTCCTCCTCGGTCACGCCCGCCTGCTCGGCCACGCGCGCGTACGGGCGCGGGTCCAGCGGGAAGTGGCCCTGGAGGAGGTTCAGCGAGCTTGCGGTCGAGGTCGCTCAGCGGGACGGCGGCGCCGTCCTTGCGCGAGCGGACCTTGGGGGTGGCGGTCACATCGCCTGCAGCCATCGGGCGGCGTCCTTCGCGTGGTAGGTGATGACGATGTCGGCCCCGGCGCGGCGGATCGACGTCAGCGTCTCGAGCACGGCGGCGCGCTCGTCGAGCATCCCGGCCGCGGCTGCCGCCTTGACCATGGCGTACTCGCCGCTGACGTGGTAGGCCGCGACGGGGACGCGGGTCGCGTCCTTCACGCGGCGGACCACGTCGAGGTAGGGCAGCGCGGGCTTGACCATGACGAGGTCGGCGCCCTCCTCGACGTCGAGCAGCGCCTCGCGCACCGCCTCGTCCCCGTTGCCGGGGTCCATCTGGTAGCCGCGGCGGTCGCCGAAGGCCGGCGTCGAGTCCGCCGCGTCGCGGAACGGCCCGTAGAAGGCGGAGGCGAACTTCGCGCTGTAGGCCATGATCGGCGTGTCGGCGAAGCCCTCGTCGTCGAGCGCCGCGCGGAGGTGGGCGACGCGCCCGTCCATCATGTCGCTCGGGGCGACGACGTCGGCGCCGGCGCGGACCTGGCTGCGCCGCGGCGCGTGCGAGCAGCTCGAGCGTGGCGTCGTTGTCGACCTGGCCGTCGGCGCGCAGCAGCCCGCAGTGGCCGTGGTCGGTGTACTCGCACAGGCAGAGGTCGGCGAGCACGAGCAGGTCCGGGTGCGCGGCCTTGATCGCGCGGGTGGCGAGCTGGACGGCGCCCTCGTCGTCCCACGCCCCCGAGCCCACGTCGTCCTTCTCGGCCGGGATCCCGAAGAGCAGCACCGCGGGCACGCCGAGCGCGGCCGCCTCGGCCGCCTCGTCGACCGCCGCCGTCAGGGACAGGCGATCGACGCCGGGCATGGCCTCGACGGGCGCGCGGCCCTCGAGGCCCTCCTCGACGAAGAGCGGGAGGACGAGGTCGGCGGCGTCCAGCCGCGTCTCGCGCACGAGGTCGCGGAGGACCGGGGTGCGACGCAGGCGGCGCAGGCGGGTCTGGGGGAAGGGCATGCCTCGCGGCCATGGTACCCGCGGGCCGCGCCGCGCCCGGGGACGCGCGGGTGCGCTAGACGACGTCGTCGCCCGCCGTGCCCTCGCCGGGGCGCGGCTCGACGCCCTCGACCTCGTCCCGCCCACCCGTGGCGGCGGCGTCCTCGGCCGGGTCGTGCTGCGGCTCGTCCTCGTTCGCGACCCCGGGCGGGTCGTGGGGCGTCTCGCGGCGCGGGTCGGTCTCCATCGCCGGGCGCTACCCGGGGGCGAGGCCGGTCCACTCCTCGACGGTCATCGCGTAGATGTCGTGGTCCTCCCAGACGCCCGCGATCCGCAGGTAGCGCGCGGCGCGGCCCTCGAGGCGGAAGCCCGCCTTCCGGACGACGCGGGTCGACCGGGCGTTGCGCGGGATGACCGCGGGCTGGACGCGGTGCAGCCCGGCGTGCTCGAAGGCGAACGCGAGCGTCAGGCGAACGGCCCGGGTCGCGTGGCCGCGGCCGCCGCTGGCCTCGTCGACCCAGTAGCCGAGCGTCGCGTTCTGCCACGCGCCGCGGACGACGTTGGCCAGCGCGATCCGCCCGACGAGCCGGTCGCCGCGCCCGGCATCGAGGATCGCGAAGGCGTAGGCGCTCCCGGCCGCCCAGGCCTGGGCGTCGAGGTCGAGCTCGAGCGCCTGGCCCGCGAGCGTGAAGAAGGACGGGTCGCGCGAGGGCTCCCACGGGGTCGTGTGCTCGCGGTTGGCGTGCCGCAGGGCGAGGTAGGCCTCGGCGTCGCGCGGGTCGGTGGGCCGGATCGCGGTGGCGTCGTGGTCCAGGCGGACGCGGGCGGCCCTCACCCCACGTGCTCCCGCTCCCGCTCGTCCTCGACCGCCGGGCCGTGCGCGGCCCCGTCGAGCACCACGGCGTCGGCCGGCCCCCAGGGCTCGAGCACGAGGTGCTGGCGCAGGTAGACGACGGTCTCGCGCAGGACGGCCAGGATCGGCAGCGCGACGAGCGCGCCCACGATGCCGGCGAGCTCGCCGCCGAGCAGGAGCGCGAGGATCACGAGGATCGGGTTGATCCGCAGCGCGTGGCCGAAGACGAGCGGTGCGACGACGTGCCCTTCGAGCTGCTGGATGGCGACGAAGAGCAGCGCGACCCAGAGCCCGGTGAGCGGGTCGCCGAGCAGGGCGACGAGGACGGGCGGGGTCGCGCCGAGGAAGGGCCCGAGGTACGGGATGAGCTCCATGAGCCCGAAGAACGCGCCGAAGACGAGCGCGTAGCGCTGCCCGTCCGGGAAGATCCCGAGCACCCCGAAGAGCCAGAGCCCGAGGCCGGCGCCCGCGCCCATGGCGAGGCTGAAGAGCAGCTGCCCGCGGACGTAGCCCGCCACGGCGCCGATGACCCGCGTCGGGAAGTCGTCGTCGGGCGTGCCGGCGCCCGGCGGCATGACCGCGCGCACCCCGGCGCCGATGCGCGGCCCGTAGAGCAGGAGGTAGATCGACAGGACGACGACGAGGATGAGCGCGAAGCCCGCCGTGACGATGGTCTCCAGCAGGCCCGTGCCGAAGGAGACGATGTCCCCGGTCCCGGTCGTGACCTTGCTCTGCAGGGTCTCGAGCGCCGTCTCGCCCTGGCGCTTGACCTCGATGTCGATGCCCTTGTCGTCGAAGGTCCGCTGGAGGTCGGCCAGCGAGCGGTTGGCGTCGTCGACGAGCGACGGCACGTCCTTGCGGAACGCGTCGACCTGGCTGGCCACCGGGTTCGCGAGCAGCAGGCCGAGGACGACGAGCACGCAGAGCAGCCCGACGTAGACGACCGCGATGGCGACCCCGCGCGGGAGCCGCGCGGCCTGCAGCGCGGCGACGAGCGGCTGCAGGATGAGCGCCACCACGCCGGCGATCGAGAAGATCAGCAGGACGTTGCCGGCCGCGCGCGCGATCGTGTAGAGGCCGAGCACGAGCAGCGGCAGGGCGACGAGCTGCACCCACCGGGGCACGACGACCGGGGCCGGCGGGCGAGGGCCGTCCGGCGGCAGCTGCGGCGGCGTGTCGGGCGGGACGGCGCTCATGGGCGGGCGTGCGCGAGAGTATGCGCCGTGGCCGACGCCCCTGCGACCATCCTCTTCGCCGGCGATCTGGTCGGCAGCGCGGGGCGGCGGGCGCTGCTCGGGCTGCTGCCCGAGCTCCGGCGCCGGTACGAGCCGACGTTCGTCGTCGTCAACGCCGAGAACGTCGCGGGCGGCCTGGGGATCACGCCGCGCATCGCCGACGAGCTGCTCGAGGCCGGCGTCGACGTGATCACGCTCGGCAACCACAGCTTCCGCCGGCGCGAGATCATCCCCTACCTCGGGCGCACGGACCGGGTCGTGCGGCCCGCCAACTTCCTGCGCTCGCAGCCCGGGCGCGGCGAGACGGTCGTCGAGCGCGACGGCGTCCGCCTGGGGGTCGTGAGCCTGCAGGGCAACCTCTACGTCCACGCCGCCTACCCCCTCTTCCAGGAGGCCGAGGCGGCCCTGGCGCGACTCGAGGGCCGCGTCGACCACGTCCTCGTCGACGTGCACGCCGAGGCGACGAGCGAGAAGGTCGCGATGGGCTGGTTCCTCGACGGCCGGGCCACGGCGGTCGTGGGGACCCACACCCACGTCCCGACGGCCGACGCCCGCGTCCTGCCGGGCGGGACCGCCTACGTCACCGACGTGGGGATGACCGGCGCGCGGGGCGGCGTGCTCGGCGTCGTGCGCGAGCAGGCCATCGAGAGCCTGCGCACCCAGATGTCCGTGCGGTTCGAGCCGTCGGAGGAGGACCCCTGGGTCAACGCCGTCGTCGTGCGGGCCTCCTCGTCGGGCCGCGCCGACTCGATCGACCAGGTGCTCATCCCGTACCGGCCGAGCACGGCGACGAGCAGCGGGCCCAGCAGCCAGGACAGGTAGAGGTAGAACCAGTAGGTCACGCCGAGCTGCAGGCCGAGGAGCACGGCGGCGGAGAGCGCGGCCAGCCCGACGAGGTCCCGCCGGCGCGGCACGACCGCGACGGCGACGGCCAGCAGGATGCCCGCCGCCTGCACGACGCCCTGGAACGGGCGCCAGCCCGGGAACTGACCCCAGATCGAGAACGGCGCGCTGCGCGTGTCCTGGTAGCCGAGCGTGCGGTGCCAGAACGCGGGCAGCCCGCCGTAGGCCAGGGCGATCGCGAGGCTCACCGCGGTCACGAGGCCGAGGCCCAGGAGGAAGCGCCGGGCCCGGGGGCGGCCGGGCACGCGCTCCCCGGCCGTCGCCAGGAGCGGGGCGAGCGCCAGGGGGGCGAACTTCGCCCACCCCGCGAGGCCCACCATCGCGCCCCGCGTGGCCGGGCGGTCCACCGCCAGCAGCGCGCCGAGGACGAACGCGCCGATGAGCGTGTCGTTGCTGTTGCTGGCCAGCGTCAGCAGCGTGAAGGGGCAGGCGGCCCACGCGTAGGCCAGGACGACGCCGAGCTCGGGGCCGCGCATCCGGCGCCCGAGCAGGAAGAGCAGGACGATGCAGGCGAGGTCGGCCGTCAACGACACGCCCTTGGCCGCAGGCAGGTCGTCCCAGTGGCCACTCCACGGCAGCAGCTGCTCGAAGGGGACGTAGGCGAGGTACCCGATCGGCCCGTAGGTGTCGCCGTGGAGGTTGTCGCCCGGGAAGTTCCCCCACAGCTGCCGGCCGTCGGCCAGGGCGTCGGCGCCGAGCACCCCCGAGTAGCCGACGTCGATGACGTTCGCGTTGGCGATGTCGAGCCCGGCGCGGAACCCGACGAGGAACAGCAGGCCGACGGCGAGCCAGCGGACCGGCACGAGCAGCGGCAGCTCGCGCACCGCGGCCGGGTCCGGGCGCCGGCGCAGGCCGAGCCACAGCAGCCGGCCCAGGAGGTAGAGCAGCGGCGGCAGCGACAGCGGGACCGACAGGTCGACGCGCGCGTGGCTGAAGCAGGCGAAGGAGACGCCGAGCAGCGCCAGCGCCGCGAGGTCGAGGGCCGGCCCGCGCCACGGCCGGCGCCGGTCGAGGAACGGGACGACGAAGAGCAACGTGAGCGGCAGCCAGACCCACAGCGCGGTCGCCTTGCGGCCGAAGGCCCCGGGGTAGCCGCGGGCCATCGTCCAGGAGACCTGCCAGCCCGTCCACGACTCGGTCACCCGGCCGGTCGCGTCGTCGACGTAGGCGACGGCGACCTCGCGGGCCGGGCGCCCGCCGCTGAAGAGCGAGACCTGCCAGCGGATGCCGTCCTTGACGAAGACGCTCGAGCGGGCGCCGGGGTGGGCCCGCAGCGCCCCGGCGTACCGGCCGTCGCCCAGCACCGCACGGAGGGCGGCGCGGCCGGTCAGGGCCAGCCCCGGCTGGCGGGCGTCGAGCTCCTCGACGCGGCGCAGGCCCTGGACCGGCGTGTCGATGCCGGGCGGGGCCACGGTCGTCAGCGTCGTCGACGGGGCCCCCGCCGCGCCCGCGGGCGCGGGCAGGGCCGCGAGGGCCACCGCCACCAGCGCGACCGCGACTGCGCCGCGCATCACCCGCCGAGGCCGAAGTGGCGGCGCACGAGCGGGGCGACGTCGACGATCGACCAGCCGCCCTGCGTCGCCGGGTCCGGCTCGGCGCCGACGCCGCAGAAGGCCAGCGCCCCGAGCGAGTCGCTGTGGTGCAGCGAGCCGTGGCTGCCGCCGCCGACGTGGTCGACCCCGCCCCAGTCGGCGAACTCGTAGCCGGGCGAGGCGGACAGCAGGACGTCGCCCGACGTCGGGCAGGTCAGCGCCGCCCAGGCCCGGGCCAGCGCGTCGGGGTAGGTGTCGCCGGTCAGCACGCCGTCGCGCACGACGAGGTCGAGCACGCCGAGGTCGCCCTCGACCGACCAGCGCCGCCCGCGGGGATCGCGCAGGTCCCCGCCGGGGCTGAAGCGCAGCTCGGCCCGGGCCGACGCGATCGACCCCTCGCGGGGCGCCGGGCGCCAGAGCGCCAGGTCGACGCCCTCGAGCGCGCGCGCCGAGGCCACGACCCGCGGCACCGTGTCCTCGCGCGCCTCGGGGACGAGCGCGTAGACCATCGCGGCGCGTTGCGCGGGGCAGACCGCGAGCTCGGCCTCGTCGCGCCGGGCGCCGTTCGGCGGCAGGACGTGCCAGTCCTCGAACGCGTCGAGCAGGTCGACGCTGCGCTCGACCGCGGCGTGGGAGTGGTCGGCCATGACGACGACCGCCCACTCGTCGAGGAAGCGCTCCGTGCCCCCGCCGGCGTGGAAGAGGCGCTCGAGCTGGCGGTCGGCGGTCGCGATGGACTGGACCTGGGCGTGCGGGCCGCGCGCGTGCGAGTGCGTGTCGTTGTCGGGCAGCGAGAACAGCAGGAAGTCGCACAGGTCGTGCTCGACGAGGTAGGAGCCGACGCAGCCCGTGTGCTGGTCGCGCACCCCGGGCAGGCCGAACTGGCCGCGGCAGCCCGTGTCGCGGCTGGCGAAGAGGTCCGCGTAGAAGAGCTCGCGCGGGCCCATGACCGTCCGTCGCACCACCTGGGAGGCCAGGCGGGTGATCGCGCTTGAGCGCGAAAGCTCGTGCTCGTGACGGCCGCGGTACATGAGGTAGGTCGTCCCGGCCGTCCGCACGTCGACGTCGTCGAGGGACTCGAAGACCGTCTCGCAGTCGGCCGGCAGGTGCTCGGCGTTCATGTTGAACACCGTGTCGGTGAGCTGCTGCACCACCCCGAAGCGCCGTGCCGCGCTGAAGGACGACCCGTACTCGACGTAGCGGTCCTCGGCCCGGTGGAACCAGTTCATCGACGGGATGTGGTGGCGGTCGTTGCGCGTCCCGGTGGCGATCGACGCCGCGCAGACCGGGGTCACGGACGGGAACGACGCGCACGCCTCGGTGCTCGTCCCGCGCTCGAGGACGGCCGCCAGCGCGGGCGCCCGCCCGGACGCGACGGCGCGCTGGAGCATCGACGGCTTGAGGCCGTCGATCACCGCCAGGACGAGGCCGCGCGCCACGTCCGGACCGCTCATCTAGCGCAGGATGCGCAGGCCGGCGTACTTCTCGCCCTCGCGGCGGCGACCGCCGGCGAGCAGCCACGCGAAGAAGCCGGCCACGACGAGCGCCAGCGGCGGCAGGAGGACGGCGACCAGCGCGACCAGCGCCGCGGTGCCCTCGGCGTACACGGGCAGCGCGGCGCGGGCCTGCGCGTCGAGGCGCCGCGCGGTGCGCGCCAGCAGGTCGCGGGTGGCGGCGCTGGACAGCACGGCGCCCGCGATCCCCACCACCACGCCCGGCCACCAGGTGCTCAGGTGGTCGTCGAGGGTCCCGCCGCCCAGCACGCCCCCCAGGCCGATGGACAGGCCGGCGAGGGCGGCCGGCCAGGGCGGGGACTCCAGCCGCGCGCGGACGAGGAAGGACAGGAGGAGCGCCGCCGCCATCGCGACGAGCCACCAGGGCTGCTCGAGGAACGAGAAGGCCGTCCCGTCGAAGTCGATGCCGGCGTTGGCGGTGGCCAGCGCGCCGGCGACGAGGACGGCCAGGAACGGCCGCACGCCGACGGCGAGGCCGAGCCCGAACGCCTGGAGGTAGTCGAGGGCGGTGTGCACGGGAGGCCGCAGGGTAGACGGTCGGACCGGCGCTCTAGTCTTCGCGCATGACGGCGCGCGACCTCGAGCGCTACGCGGCGCTGTTCGCCGCGCGGACGCAGGTCATGACCTCCTCGGCCATGCGCGACCTGATGGCCATCACGGAGCGGCCGGAGGTCATCTCGCTGGCCGGCGGGCTGCCGGACACGTCGACCTTCCCGGCCGAGGACGTGGCCGCCTTCGCGGCGAAGATGGCCGCCGAGGGCGCGGCGCGCGCCCTGCAGTACGGGCCCACCGACGGGCTGGCCTCGCTGAAGGACTGCATCGTCGAGGTCATGGCCGCCGAGGGCACCGAGGTGGACCGCGACGAGCTCCTGGTCACCACGGGCGGGCAACAGGTCATCGACCTCGTCTGCAAGACGCTCGTCGACCCCGGCGACGTCATCGTCGCCGAGGCGCCCACCTATCCCGGGGCGGTCCCGGCCTTCACGAGCTACCAGGCCGACGTCGTGCAGATCGCCATGGACGACGACGGCCTGCGCGTCGACGAGCTCGAGGTGACGCTCGACCGGCTGGAGGCGGAGGGCCGGCGGCCGAAGTTCATCTACACGATCCCGACCTTCCAGAACCCGGCGGGCGTGACGCTGTCGCTCGAGCGCCGCCGCCGGCTCGTGGAGGTCGCCGCCGAGCGGGAGCTCCTCGTCCTCGAGGACAACCCGTACGGGCTGCTGCGCTACGAGGGCGAGCCGCTCCCGACGCTGCGCGAGCTCGACGGCGGGCGGTTCGTGATCTACCTCGGCACGTTCTCGAAGATCCTGTCCCCCGGCGTGCGCCTGGGCTGGGCCGCCGCCCCCGGGCCGGTCCTCGAGAAGCTCAACCTCGGCAAGCAGGCGACGGACCTGTGCTCGTCGGCCTTCAGCCAGAGCTTCGTCGCCGCGTTCTTCGCCCACGGCGACTGGCAGGGGTACGTCGCCAAGCTCAAGGACCTCTACCGCCGCCGGCGCGACGTCATGCTCGACGCGCTGGCCGAGCACCTGCCGCCCGAGGCCCGCACGACGCGGCCGCAGGGCGGCCTGTTCGTGTGGGCGACGCTGCCGCCCGAGGTCGACACGACCGACCTGCTGGCCCGGGCGCTGTCGCGCAACGTCGCCTTCGTGCCGGGCCGCGCGGCGTTCGTGGACGGCCGCGGGGGCGACGCGCTGCGCGTGAACTTCAGCGGGGTCGACGAGCCGACGATCCGCGAGGGCGTCCGGCGCATCGGCGAGGTCGTCCACGAGCAGCTCGGGCTGCTGCGGTCCATCAGCGGGCCGCCGCTGGCCGACGTCGTCGAGCTGCCGCGGCGCGACGCGCCGGGCGGCCGCGGCGGCCACCAGGCCGGGGACGGGGCCTGATGCGCGTCGCGGTCCTGCAGGGCGGCCGCTCGCTCGAGCGCCAGGTGTCCCTGCGGTCCGGCGCGCGGGTCCAGGACGCGCTGGAGCGCCTGGGCCACGACGTCGTGGCCATCGATGCCGGGCCGGACCTCGTCGCCCGCCTGCGCGCGGCCGCGCCGGACGTCGCCTTCGTCGCCCTGCACGGGCGCGACGGCGAGGACGGGACCGTGCAGGAGCTCCTCGAGGCGCTCGGCATCCCCTACACCGGCTCGGGCGTGGCCGCGTGCATGCGGTCGCTCGACAAGGTCACGGCCAAGCACCTGCTGCGCGACGCCGGGGTCGCCACCCCGGACTGGTTCTCGTTCACGGAGACGGCCTTCAAGGAGCTCGGCGCGGCCGACGCGCTGGGGGCGATCGAGGAGCGCCTCGCCTTCCCGATCGTCGTCAAGCCGGCGGACCAGGGCAGCGCCCTGGGCATCCGGTTCGCCCGCACGCCCGCCGACGTCCCCGGGGCCCTCGTCGCGGCCTTCTCCTACTCGGCCAAGGTCCTGCTCGAGCGCCACGTGCACGGGCGCGAGCTGGCGGTGGCGCTGCTCGGCGACGAGGCGCTGCCGGTCGTCGAGGCCATCCCCCGCGACGAGGACTTCTACGACTTCAGCGCGCGTTACACGATCGGGCGCACGCGGTTCGTCTGCCCGGCCGACCTGGGGACCGAGGGCACCGCCGCGGCGCGGGCGCTGGCGGTCGAGGTGCGGCGGCTGCTCGGCCTCGAGGGCTTCGCCCGCGTCGACCTCATGCTCGAGCAGGCGACCGGCGAGCTCTTCGTGCTCGAGGCCAACGCGGTGCCCGGCCTGACCGAGACGAGCCTGGTCCCCCAGGCGGCCGAGGCCGCGGGGCTGGACGTCGAGGCCTTCGTCGCGCGCGTGCTCGAGCTGGCCCTGGCGCGCGCGGCGCCGCGGGCCGGCGCGCGCTGAGCGCTAGTCGCTGCCGCCCGCGAAGTCCTCGGGCGAGACCTGGTCGAGGAACTCCTTGAAGCGGTCGACGACCTCCTCCGTGTCCTCGACCTCGTGCTCGAACTCGATCGCCGACTCCGCGATGACCTCCTCGGCCGCGAAGATCGGGGCGCCCGAGCGGACCGCGAGGGCGAGCGCGTCGCTGGGGCGGGAGTCGATCTCGATCTCCCGGCCGTCGACGGCCAGGGTGATCGCGGCGAAGAAGGTGTTGTCGCGCAGCTCGGTGACGGCGACCTGCGAGCACTTGACCTCGAGCTCGCCGAGCATGTCGACGACGAGGTCGTGGGTCATCGGCCGCGGCGTCGTCGCGCCCTGGAGCTTCATCAGGATGGCGGCAGCCTCGGGGTGGCCGATCCAGATCGGCAGGAACTTGTTGCTGTCCACGGTCTTGAGCAGCACGATCGGCTGCTTGCCGACCATGTCGAAGCTCACGCCGTAGATGACCATCTCCTGCACCTGAGCAGCTCCCGGTTCGTGGGGCCGCCCAGTGTAGTCCCGGTGGGACCGATCACCATCACGGCTCGGCCCTCGCGCGAGGAGGGCTTGCCGGCGGCGGCGGGCGGGATCGATCGCCCGACGATCCCGTGGACTCCGAGGACGCTGGGAGGCGCTGAGCGAGCGCGCAGGAGACAGGAGCGTGGCGCCGGGGAGCCCGAACGGCCGCCAGCGCCCGGAGATCGCCGCCGCCGGCGCGATGAAGCCGGGCGAGTGGCGATCAAGGACTTCCTCCTCAGGAGCGGGAACGACGGCGGCGGCGGGACTAGCGAGCCACCCGATCGGCATGCACCGCCGCCAAGAGCCGCTCCCGGAGCTCCGGCGGGGCGAAGCTCGCGCGCAGCGCGGTGGCCGTGACCGCGCGCAGGGCCTCGTCGTCGAGGCCGAACCGCGCGCCGGCCAGCGCGTACTCGCCGCCGATCGATGCACCGAAGTACGGTGGGTCGTCGGACCCGAGCGTGACGGCGACGCCGGCCGCCCGCAGCGCCGGCAGCGGGTGGTGCTCGAGGTCGGGGACCACCCCGAGGGCGACGTTCGAGGTCGGGCAGACCTCGAGGACGACCTGCTTCTCGGCGAGCTCGGCGACCAGCGCGGGGTCCTCCACCGCGCGCACACCGTGGCTGATGCGCGTGACGCCCGGCAGCGCGAGGCCCTGGCGAACGGACTCCGGGCCTGCGTGCTCGCCGGCGTGGACCGAGCAGCCGAGGCCGGCCTCGGCGACGATCGCGTAGGTGCGGATGAAGTCGCTCGCCGGGTACCCGGCCTCGTCGCCGCCCATGTTGAACCCCACGAGGTACGGGTGCGGGTGCTCGACCGTGCGTCGCGCGACCGCCTCGGCCGCGTCGACCCCGAAGTTCCGGACGCAGCTCGAGAGGATGCGGCCCTCGATGCCGTGCGACGCCCGGGCGTCGTCGATGCCGCGCGCGATGCCGTCCCAGTGCTCGTCGTCGGAGAGGCCGACGGCGGCGGCGTGGTCGGGCGACGCGATGACCTCGACGTACACGGCGCCCTCCGCCGCCGCGCCCGCGAGGTAGTCCGCCGTGATGTCCCGGTAGTCCTCCGCGGTGCGGATGACCGAGGACGCGAGGTCGTAGGCCCGCAGGAAGCCGGCGAAGTCCGTCCACGCGAAGCGGTCGGGCCCGGCGAAGAGGCCGTCCGGCAGGGGCACCCCGTTGCGCGCCGCGATCCGGCGGATGAGCTCGGGCCGGGCGGTGCCCTCGAGGTGGACGTGCAGCTCGGCCTTGGGCAGCATCGCCGGCGCCCTACCCGGCGAGGTGGCGGACCAGGTCGTCGACCAGGCTGCTGGCCCCGATCCGGAACGTCTCGGGCATCGCCCAGCCGGCGCCGAGGACCTCGTCGGCGAGCGCCAGGTAGACGGCGGCCTGCTCGGTCGTGCGCACCCCGCCGGCGGCCTTGAAGCCCGCCGTACGGCCCGCGTCGCGGATCGCCTCGAGCATCGCCCGGGCGGCCTCCGGCGTGGCGCCCACGCCGACCTTGCCGGTCGAGGTCTTGACGAAGTGCGCGCCCGCCTGCAGCGCGTCGGCCGCCAGCGCGCGGACCGCGTCCGGGCCGGGCAGCTCGCCGGCCTCGAGGATGACCTTCAGGCGCGCGTCACCGATCGCCTGGCGGCACGCGCGGACGAGCGCGACGGCGATCTCGCGGTCGCCGTCGACCCAGGCCCGCCAGGGCGCGACGACGTCGACCTCGTCGGCGCCGGCCGCGACCGCGGCCTCCACCTCCCGCGCGGCGGAGGCCGGGTCGGGATCGCCGGCCGGGAAGTTCGCGACGGTGGCCACGCGGATCGTCGTCCCGCGCAGCCGCTCGGCGGCGAGCGCGGTGAAGGCGGGCATGACGCAGACCGCGGCGACGCGTCCGGCCGGGGTCGTGGCGCGCGTCGCAGAGGTCGCGGACCACCCCCGCGTCGTCGTCGGGGTTCAGGCTCGTGAGGTCCACGAGCGCGAGCGCACGCCGGGCGACGGCGGCCAGCTCGCCTGGGTCGGGCGTGGGGTCGGTGGCGGGGTCGGTCACGTCACGGCGGCGAACCGGGGCAGGGCGGCGTGCACGAGGCGGCGCAGGTCGGCGGCGGCGCCCGCCGCGGCGTCGAGGGTCTGGTCGTGCGACAGCGGGACGTCGGACAGCCCCTCGGCGAGGTTCGTGATGACGGAGACGGCCGCGACGCGCAGCCCGGCGTGCCGCGCGACGATCGTCTCCGGGACCGTCGACATGCCCACGGCGTCGGCACCGAGCGTCCGGAACGCGCGGATCTCCGCGGGCGTCTCGAACGTGGGCCCGGTCACGGCGAGGTAGACGCCCTCGGCGAGCGCGACGGTGGCCGCCGCCGCGGCCTCGTGCAGCAGGCCGCGCAGCGCCGGGTCGTAGGCGTCCAGCAGGCTGGGGAACCGCGGTCCGATGTCGTCGTCGTTGGGGCCCGTGAGCGGGTTGGCGCCCATGAGGTTGATGTGGTCGGTGAGCACCATGAGGCGCCCGGGGCCGACCGCCGGCCGCAGGGAGCCCGCCGCATTCGTGAGCAGCACGCTCTGGGCGCCCAGGGAGGCCAGCGTCCGGATCGGCTCGCGCACGGCGGTCGGCTCGATGCCCTCGAAGAGGTGCGCGCGCCCTTGGAGCACCGCCACGCGCACGCCGGCCAGCGTGCCGAGCACGAGGCGGCCGGCGTGGCCGCTGACCGCGCCGACGGGGAAGCCGGGAAGCTCCGCGTAGGGGATCGCGTGCTCCTCGGCGAGGTCGTCGGCCACCCCGCCCAGGCCCGAGCCGAGGACCAGCCCGACACGGGGTTGGGCCTCGTCGCCCAGGCGCTCGCGCAGGAGGCGGGCCGCGGCGGTCATGCGGGGAGATCCGCGGCGCCGAAGCTCAGCGGGAGCAGGTCGCCGAGCGTCACCGTGCGCCGGACGCCCTCCGGCCCGCAGAGGTGCACCGGCGTCGCCGCGGTCGCGAAGTCGGCGAGCCGCTGGCGGCACCCGCCGCAGGGAGTGACGAGCTCCGCGTCGGCCATCACGGCGACCTCGCGCACGGCCGTGCCACCGGCCGCGACGAGCACGCCGAGGGCGGAGGCCTCCGCGCACTGGCCCTGCGGGGAGGCGGTGTTCTCGACGTTGGCGCCGGCGTGGACGTCGCCGCGCTCGTCGCGCAGGGCCGCGCCCACGGCGAAGCCCGAGAAGGGCGCGTGCGCCCGGCCCATCGCGGTGCGCGCGGCGTCCACGAGGGCGGCGCGTGCGGCCGCGTCGTCCGGCCCTTCGTGCTCGCCCCGGCCGTCCGCGACCGGCTCCTCGCGACCGTCGCCGTCGCGCAGCAACGCCGCGTACCCGCGCGGCTCGAGCCGGTCGTCCCCCAGCCCGAGCGCGTCGCGGAGCGCCCGCACCCGCGTCGCCTCGTCCGCCGTGGCACCGCCGTCCGGGACGACCGCCTCGAGCTCGACGAAGGCGCCGAGCCCGTCGACGTCGTCGAGGTGGATGCGGACGTTGTCGCTCAGCAGCAGGTGGCGGCGCTTGCGCACGACGTCGGTGGTGCCGAGCGCCGCGTCGAGCGCCGCCCGCAGCGCCTCGGGATCGGGGACCTCGACGAGGCGGTAGCGGCTCTCGCGGGCCGCCCCGACGTCGGCCCGGTCGTAGGCGATGAGCTGCGCACCGCCCGGCTCCTGCTCGCGGAGCTTGAGCCGGCAGCGAGGGGCCGCGAAGTACGTGTCGCACTGGCGCAGGACGCCCTCGTCGCGGGCGCCGAGCGCCAGGGCGGCGGCCAGCGAGGCGGCGGGATCGGGGTCGCGGGCCTTGAGCTCGAGGTTGCAGCGCAGGACGTCCATGGCGCTCGCAGGGACGCTATCGCGGGCCGCCGGCCGGATAGGGTCCGCCCGCATGGAGGGGCTGCACGTCGTCGACCACCCGCTGCTCTCGCATCACGTGGCCGAGCTGCGGGCGGCGGGGACGTCGCGGGAGGCCTTCCGCCGGGCGCTCGGCGAGGCGTCGGCGGTGCTGGCCTACGAGGCGATGCGAAACCTCGCGACGGTGCCCGTCACGATCGCGACGCCGCTCGAGGAGACGCAGGTCCGCCGGCCCGTGCTGCCCGTCGCCGTGGTCGCCATCCTCCGGGCGGGTCTCGGCATGGTGGACGGCTTCCTGCGCCAGGTCCCGGAGGCCGACATCGGGCACCTCGGCATGTACCGCGACGAGGAGAGCCTGCGGCCGGTCCCCTACTACGAGAGCCTGCCCGCGAGCCTCCCGGACGCCGCGGTCTTCGTCGTCGACCCGATGCTGGCCACCGGCGGCAGCGCCACCGCCGCGATCGGGCGGCTGCGCCAGGCGGGAGCGCACCGCCTGCACCTGGTCGGCCTCGTGGCGGCGCCCGAGGGCATCCGCGCCATCCACGACGCCCACCCCGGCGTGCCGATCACCGTCGCGGCGCTCGACCGCGAGCTCGACGAACGCGGCTACATCCGCCCCGGCCTCGGCGACGCCGGCGACCGGTTGTTCGGGACCGAATAGACGCCGGCCGGGCAGCGAGCCTGGCCGTTCGTCGGCGCAGGATGCCGCCCATCCGTCCAGAACCGCCACTCGGCGCGCCGCGCGCAGGCATGATGGACGGTGCCATGGATAGGCGCTTGACGTACGCGGCGGGCCTCGTGCTCGCCGCGGGCTACGGGGGGGACGCGTTGCTGCGGTGGTTCTGCCGCGGCTTCGGCCTGCAGTGCGATGCCGAGACGGTCGAACGGCTGGAGGCCTACATCGTGCAGACGCTGCTCGAGTCGGGCACCGCCGAGGGCGACGTCACGACGCCGTAGCCCGGTCGGGCGCAACCCGACAGGGGGCCGGACCGCCTCGCGGGAGCCGGCCGCGCGCCGGGAGAGGTGGGCGATCCAGGACTCGAACCTGGGACCTCTTCCTTATCAGAGAAGCGCTCTAACCGACTGAGCTAATCGCCCGCGAAGAGCGGGCAGTGTAGCGCGCGCTCAGGCCCCGGCGGCGGAGCGCACGCGGTCGACGAGCGCCATCGCCTCGTCGACGTCGGCGAAGGCCAGCTCGACCTTGTAGCCCGTGCCCCGGGGCCGGACGGTGACCTCCCGGCCGAGCGCCCCGGCGAGCGCGTCGGCGATCTCACCGGCCGCGGCGGCCTGGTCGGGGTGGACCGCGGTGCGCTGGCCCGCGCGGCGGTGGGCGACCCGTCCGGCCTCGCGCGCACGCGCCTCGAGGACACGCACCGACCAGCCCTCGCGCGCGGCGTCGCCGGCCAGCGACCGGCGGGCCGCGTGGTCGTCGGTCAGCAGCAACGCGCGGCCGTGGCCCTCGGTGAGCCGGCCCTCCTCGAGGTGCTCGAGGACCTCGTCGGGGAGGTCGAGGAGGCGCAGGAGGTTCGACACCGCCACCCGGCTGCGGCCGATGCGCCGCCCGGCGTCCTCGCGCGTGAGCCCCAGCTCCTCGACGAGGGCGGCGACGGCGCGCGCCTCCTCCACCGGGTTGAGGTCCTCGCGGGCCATGTTCTCGACCAGCGCCGCCTCGAGGGTCTGCGCATCGTCGCGCGCCTGCACGAGCGCCGGGACCGTGTCGAGGCCGGCGCGCTGCGCGGCCCGCCACCGGCGCTCGCCGGCGACGAGCTCGTAGCGCCCGCCGGTTCGCGGCCGAACCAGGATGGGCTGCAGCAGCCCGCGCTCGCGGACCGAGTCGGCGAGCGCGTCGAGCGTCTCGTCGTCGAAGCGGCGGCGGGGCTGCGACGGGTTCGCGGCGATCAGCTCGACGGAGAGCTCCCGCAGCTCGGGTCGCTCCTCGGCCCCCTCGTCGGACACGGCCAGGATCGCGGCCAGGCCGCGACCCATGCCGCGGCGGGCTTCAGCCACGCTGCGCCACCTCCTTGGCGAGCTCGAAGTACGCGCCCGCACCGGACGAGTGCGGGTCGTGATGGATCACGGGGCGACCGAAGGACGGCGCCTCGCTGATGCGCACGTTGCGCGGGATCACGGTGTCGAAGACGAGGTCGGGGAAGTGCTCGCGCACCTCGTGCTCGACGTCGCGCGCGAGGCGCGTACGCCCGTCGTGCATCGTCAAGAGCATGCCGGCGACCGCGAGGCGCGGGTTCAGCTCGCGCTGCACGAGGGCCAGCGTGTCGAGGAGGCCGGCGAGCCCCTCGAGCGCGAAGTACTCCGTCTGGACCGGGACGATCACGCGGTCCGCCGCCACGAGGGCGTTGAGCGTCAAGGGTCCGAGCGCGGGTGGGCAGTCGAGCAGGACGTACTCGAAGCGCTCGCGCACGGGCGCGAGCGCGTCACGCAGCCGCCCCTCCGACGCGCCCTCCCGGGGGAGCTCGACCGACGACGCCGCGAGGTCCGGTGACGCCGGCAGGAGCGACAGGCCCTCCACTTCGGTGGGCACGATCGTCTCGTCGGCCGTCGCCTCCCCGCGCAGGACGTCGTAGAGGTTCGGGTCCAGGTGCTTCGAGCGGCCGAGCGCCACTGTGGCGTTCGCCTGGGGATCGACGTCGACGAGCAGCGTCGGGTAGCCGGCCTCCGCGATGCAGGCTGCGACGTTGACCGCGGTGGTCGTCTTCCCGACCCCGCCCTTCTGGTTCGCGATGGCGTAGACCGTGCCCATTCGAGGGCGAAGGTAGCGGGGACGGCGGTCGGCAGCCGCCGCCGTCACGGGTCTGTGACCGTTCGGCGGCCGGGACGACGCACACCGAGCGGCCGCTTCCGCGCCATGCCCGGGCGCCTGGGGTAGCCGGCGGGCGTCGGGGCCACCTTGCGCAGCACGACCAGGTGCCGCTCGTCGGCGCCCGGGCGCGGCGCGACGGGCACGGCGGCTTCGACGTCGAGGCCGAGCACCTCCGCCGCCGCGGCGGCGTCGTGCTCCTCGTCCGCATCGCGACGACCCTTCCAGGCGACGAGGACCCCGCCGTCCACGAGCAGGGGTGCGGCGTACTCGGCCAGGACAGCGGTCGGAGCGACCGCACGCGCGGTGACGACGTCCATCGCACCCAGACCGGCGGTCCACGCCTCCGCGCGCGAATGGACCACCTCGACGTTCGCGAGCCCGGCCCTCGCCGCGGCCTCGCGGAGGAAGACGCACTTCCGCCCGGCGCTCTCCACGAGGCTGACCGCGGCGTCGGGTCTCGCCGCCGCGAGCACGAGGCCCGGGAACCCGCCGCCGCTCCCGAGATCGGCGACACGTCGTGCGCTTCGAACCTCGCGCACCGCGAGCCCGGCGAGGCTGTCGGCCACGTGGACCTCCACCGCAGCCGCCGGATCCCTCACGGTCGTGATCGCGGACGGCTCCTCGGAGACGGCCCGGAGCACCTGCTCGATCTGGCGCGCGCCCCGACTGGCAGACCCCACGCCGCCGCCAGCTCCTCAAGCCGTGCGCGCGTTTCACGTGAAACATCCATCGGCGGCACTTCATCAGGCGCCTACGAACTGCGTCGACGGGCCCGCCACGCCGGCCGCGACTTCCGAGCCGTCGGGCGGCCAGCGCGCCGCGGTGCATCGGCCCGATGTCCGTGATGGGCGGGCCGGCCCGCTGCTGCGACGCCTCGTGCGCCTGGCGAAGACTGCCAGCTCCTTGGAAACCGAGCCGACAAAGGTTTCACGTGAGACCCGGTGCGGACGGCAGTCGCGCCTCGCCTCCAGGGCCGGCTCGCGGCGTGGGTCGCACGACGGGCCACTCAGTGACTCGCCCGCCCTGCGGGCGTGCACGGCCGGAGGCGCAGCGTCCCCATGTTGTGGGGGTCCAAGCCAGAACACGGTGGCGTCGCAAAGACAGGATGGCGTTTCACGTGAAACGCCATCCACCGACGCCGCCTGGGCGCGAACGGCCCGGGCTTCGCGTGCCTGACCGTTCCCGACCGCGCGTCAGTCGGTCGAGGGCGTGACGACGAGGTGCCGCTCGGGCTCTTCGCCCTCGCTGTGCGTCGTCACGTTCCCGCGATCGCGCAGGAACTCGTGGACGAGCTTGCGCTCAGACGCGGTCATCGCGTCCAGGGCCACCGGGCGCTGGTAGCTGAGGGCCTCGTCTGCGGCGTCCGCGGCCTGGCGCTCGAGCGCCTCCCGTCGGCGTGCGCGGTAGCCCTCGGCGTCGACGGCCACGCGGCGTCCCTCGAGGCCCGCGTCCAGCGCGACGCGGTAGGCGAGGTGCTGGACGGCGTCGATCGTCTGTCCGTGACGGCCGATGAACAGCCCGAGGTCATCGCCGTGCACCGTCACGACGACGTCCTCGTCGTGCTCCTGCACGTCGACCGGACCCGGGAAGCCGAGGGCGCCCGCGACGAGCTCGACGAGCTCGCGCGCGCGCTCCGCTGGCGTCGGCTCGGCCATCAGCGACGGCGCCCCGTCTTCTTCTTCTTGCGCTGCCGAGGGGGCGGCGGAGGCGGCCCGCTCGCGCGCTGTGGCGATGCCTTCCCGTTCGTCGCGCCCTCGGTGGCCGCGCCGTTCGTGGCACGCTTGCCGCTGACGGCCTCCTTCGCGCCCTTGCCGTCGCCTTCGCGGGCGCGGCCCTTGCTCGCCTCGCGCACCGGTGGCGTCGGTGCCGGCTGGCTGCGGAAGCCGACCGGCATCCCCGCCCTTCGGCGGATGAACGTCTGCTGGCCGACCGTCCAGAGGTTCGTCGTGATCCAGTAGAGGATCAGGCCCGCCGGGAAGCCGGTGATGAAGGGCACGAAGACGAAGGGCAGCGCGATCATGAGCATGCGCTGGTTGCGGTCCGCGGTGACCGACATGAGCACGCTCGACAGCAGCTGCGAGCCGACGTAGAGGACCAGGAGAACGACCAGGACCGCGCCCGTGGCGCTGTCCGTGATGTCCGGGATGAACAGGAAGCCCTCGCCCCAGTTCCCTGGCGCCACCTCGCTGCACGGCTTCGCGATCTGCCCGCAGATGTCCAACCGCAGGTCCTTGCGGAGCATGTAGAAAAGCGAGAAGAAGACCGGGAGCTGCGCGACCAGGGGCAGGCACGACCCGAACGGGTTGACCTTGTTCTCCTGGTAGAAGCGCATCATCTCCTGGTTGAGGCGCTGCTTGTCGTCCTTGTACTTCTCCTGCAGCTGCTTGATCTCGGGCGCGAGCTGCTGCAGGGACTGCATCGACTTGAACTGCTTGAGCGTCAGCGGGATCAGGAGCGCGCGGACCGTGACGGTCAGCGCGATGATCGACATCCCCCACTGCAGGCCGACGGTGTCGTGGAAGAACACGAGCACCGCATCGAAGACGTCGATGATCGGCTGGAGGACGTTCGCGGAGGGGGTCATGCTGGGCTCTGGTCGGCCGGCGCTCCGGCGTGGCGGAAGAGCCGCTGCGCCTCGACCGGGTCGTAGCCGCCGTGGCTGAAGGGGTTGCAGCGCAAGACGCGCCACGCGGCCAGGACGACGCCGCGCAGTATGCCGTACCGCGTGATGGCCTGTACGGCGTAGCGCGAGCACGTGGGCTCGTACTTGCAGCGGCGCGGGAGCGCCGGCGAGATGAGCTGTTGATAGACGCGGATCGGAGCGAGCACGACCCTCCGGGCGAGCACGCTCATCGCGCCGGTGCGGCGGCGAGCGCCTTCTCGAGCAGCTCGTCGAGCGCGCGCCGGATGCCCGCGAGGCCCTCCTGCTCCGCCAGCTCGCGCGCGGGCGGGCGGGCGACCACGACGACGTCCTGACCCGACGGGAGGCTCGCCGCCGCGGCGTCGAAGGCCTCGCGGACCAGCCGCTTGACGAGGTTGCGCGGCACGGCGCCCCCGACCTTTCGCGACACGGACAGGCCGAGGCGCGGGCGTCCCTCGTCGAGGTGCGGCGCGTCGTCATCGCCTCGGCCGGCGTCATCCCGGGGGAACGCGTAGACGACCAGCCAGCGGTTGGCGACGGAGCGGCCCTGGCGGTAGACGCGCTCGAACTCCGCGCTGCGGGACAGGCGGCCGCGCTTGGCCCGGCGGGGCGACGGGGCGGCGGGGTCCTCGGGCGCATCAGGCCGAGCGCCGGGGTGCTCCGGCGGCCGGGCCCGACCCTCGTCCTCGGCCACGCTCAGACCGTCAGCCGCTTGCGGCCCTTGTCGCGGCGCCGCTTGAGCGTCAGCCGCCCGGCGCGCGTCTGCATGCGCTGCCGGAACCCGTGGGTGCGGGCGCGCTTGCGCTTCTTGGGCTGGTAGGTGCGCTTCATGGCTGGCGGACTGGGGTCGTCGGGTGGACGGCGGGGGCGGAGTGTAGCGCCAGGGCGGGCCCCGACGGCCGCCCGAGGCCGGCCGCACCGGGTCGTGCACAGGCGCCGGACGGAAACCTCCGCGATTTGCGGCGTCGCCCGGGAACCCCGCGCTGGGGGCCCGAAGGCGGGGCGACCGAGATGCTATGTTCGCCGCCCTCCGGCCCCTTCCGGGGCCTGCATCGCCGCCCCCCGCACGACGTCCTCCCCAGGAGGCCGACGACCCCTGTCGTGACCCAGGACCCCGCCACAGTCTGGCCTCGCATCCAGGACGAGCTGCGCCGCGCGGTGCCGGCCTCCTCCTACGAGATCTGGCTCGCCCCGCTGCACCCCGTCGCGCTGGACGAGGACGAGCTCGTGCTCCAGGTGCCCACCGCCCTGCATCACTGGGTGGCCGAGCGATTCGGGCGCGTCCTGCAGAGCTCGGTCGCGGCGGTCCTCGGGCCGTCCGCCGGGGTCCGGCTCGAGCCCGGCGCCGACGCCGGCAGGCGCTCCGCCGGGTCGCCCGGCCGCGACGGCCCGGACGCCGGTCGACCCGCTCCTCCAGCGCGCGCCGGCCGTCGCGGCTCTCGCAGCGCGACGTCGCGGGAGAGCCCCCGTGACGACCACGCCTGGGCCGGCCGCGAGCGAGGGCGGACGGGGAACCCGGACGACCCGGCTGCGACCCCTCCCGGCGGGCACGACGACGGGCTCAACCCGAAGTACACCTTCGACCAGTTCGTGATCGGCCCGGCCAACCGCTTCGCCCACGCCGCCGCGCTGGCCGTCGCCGAGCTGCCGGGGCAGGCCTACAACCCGCTCTTCGTCTACGGGCCGCCGGGTGTCGGCAAGACCCACCTGCTCCACTCGATCGGGAACTACGTCCGGTCGCACGGCGGCGGGCCGACCGTCCGCTGCGTCACGGTCGAGACGTTCACGAACGAGTTCGTCGCCGCGCTGCGCCAGGGCGGCATCGAGCGTTTCAAGGCGCTCTACCGCCAGGTCGGCGTGCTCCTCATCGACGACATCCAGTTCCTCGCACAGAAGGCGAAGACCGAGGAGGAGTTCTTCCACACCTTCAACGCGCTCCAGGCCACCGGCAGCCAACTCGTCTTAACCTCGGACCGGGTGCCGCGGGACCTCGACGGCGTCCACGACCGTCTGCGCGAGCGTTTCGAGGCGGGCCTCGTGACCGACATCGAGCCCCCCGACCGTCGGACGCGGATGACGGTGCTGCGCAAGCGCGTCGCCCACGACCGCATCGCGCTGCACGACCAGACGGTCCTCGACCTCATCGCGGACCGCGTGACGACGAACGTCCGTGCGCTCGAGGGGGCCCTCATCCGCGTCGTCGCCTTCGCGTCGCTCACCGGCCGGGCCCTCGACTCGGCCGTCGCCGGTGAGGTGCTCGACGGCCTCTACCCAGCCGGCGCCGGATCGGCGCCCGAACCCGGCGGCGTCGGCAGCGGCACCGTCAGGCCGCCCACGCCCGAGCGGATCCAGGACCTCACCGCCGCCGCCTTCGGCCTGCGGCGCGAGGAGCTCGTCTCGACCTGCCGCACCGCCCACGTCGCATGGGCGCGGCAGGTCGCGATGTTCCTCGTGCGCGAGCACACCGACGCCACGCTCCCGGCCGTCGGCCGCGCCTTCGGCGGGCGCAACCACACGACCGTCCTCCACGCGTGCCGGCGCGTCGCCGAACGCCTCGCCGCCGACCCCGAGGCCCACGACCTCGTGCGGGCCATCGAGCTCGACCTCACCCGCGTGCTCCCCGTCCCCGCCGAGGATCCCGGGCCCGCCTGTGCACCGCCCGGCGCCGATGTGCACGGGACCGGACCCGACCGCCGTCCCTGACAGACTCCATGGGTCCTGTCCACGTCCGCGTGTGCACGCGGAACCCGCACCGAGCAGGGCTTCTCCCCTCGGTGCACACCTGAACAGCCCCTATGACCCCTTCCCCTTCCAAGGAACCTCCATCGTGAAGTTGTCGACGTCCTCGCAGGAGCTCCTCGCGCAGCTGCAGACCGTCGCTCGCGTCGCGTCGACGCGCAGTGCCGTCCAGGCCCTCTCCGGCGTCCAGATCGTCGCCGGCGACGACGGCGTCGAGCTCCGCGCGACGGACATGGAGGTCGGCCTCCGCGACCCGCTGCGGGCCGAGGTCGTCCGGCCCGGCGAGGCCGTCCTCCCCGCACGCCTGCTCCTGGACGTCGTCCGGCAGCTCCCCGGCACCGACGTGACGCTCGAGCTGCGCCCCGCCGAGCAGGACGTGGAGGTCGTCTCCGGCACCGCGCGCTTCCACCTCCGGACGCTCCGGGCCGAGGACTTCCCGCCGCTGCCCGACCCCGAGGGCGACACCGTCGTCACCGTCCCCGCCCAGGCCTTCGTGGAGACGGTCGCCAAGGTGTCCCGCTCCGCCTCGCGCGACGAGACGCGCCCGATCCTCACCGGCATCCTGGTCTCGGCCCAGGGCAGCGACCTGCGCATGGTGGCGACGGATTCCTACCGCCTCAGCGTCAAGGAGACGACGCTCGACGAGCCGCTGGACGGCGGGTTCGAGGCCAACGTCCCGGCCCGGGCGCTCGAGGAGCTCGCCCGCGTCGTCGGGCAGGCCAGCGCCGAGACGATCGACATCGCCGTCCGCTCGAACCAGGTCGTGTTCCGGGCCGGCGGCGTGACCCTCTCGTCACGGCTCATCGATGGTCAGTTCCCGAACTACCGACAGCTCCTGCCGGACGCGTTCGAGCACGAGCTGCACTTGCCGGGCGAGGAGCTCACGGGCGTCGTGCGGCGCATCAGCCTCATGGCGCAGAAGAACGCGCCGCTGCGCCTGAGCTTCCGCGAGGGCGAGCTCACCGTGTCGGCCCAGACGCCCGACGTCGGCGAGGCCAGCGAGCCGCTCCCGGTGCCGTTCCACGGCGAGGAGTTCGAGATCGGGTTCAACCCGGACTTCCTGCGCGACGGCCTGGAGTCGATCGAGTCCGGCGACGTCGTCCTCAAGCTCATCTCGCCCCTGCGGCCCGGACTGTTGGAGGCCGGCGACGGCAGCGGGTTCCTCTACCTGATCATGCCCATCCGGCTCAACGTCTGAGGCCGCCGCCCCGGCCGTGGTCGTCACCCGCCTCCGTCTCCGGGACTTCCGGACCTACGCCGCGGCGGACGTCGCCCTCGGCGACCGGCTGACGATCGTGCACGGCCCCAACGGCGCCGGCAAGACGAACCTCCTCGAGGCGCTGTACTTCGGCTGCACCGGGCGCTCGTGCCGGACGACGAACGAGCGCGAGGTCGTGCGGTTCGGCGCCGGGGCGACCCGGGTGGAGGTCGACCTGCAGGACGGGGACGGCCCCCACGGGCTGAGCGTCGGCTTCCAGCCGGGCGAGCCCAAGCGCCTGAAGGCCGACGGCGCCCCCGTCGAGCGCCTCCTCGAGGCACCGTCCCGGCCGCTGGTCGCGGTCTTCCTGCCCGACCGCCTCGAGCTCGTGAAGGGTGCCCCGGCGGTGCGTCGCGCCCACCTCGACCAGGTCGTGACCGGTCTCTGGCCGGCGCGGAGCGCCCCCCGCCGCGCCTACGGGCAGGCGCTGGCCCAGCGCAACGCGCTGCTCGTCCGCCTGCGCACGGGCGCCGCCGGCCAGGACGCGCTGCGCGCCTGGGACCTCCAGCTCGCCCGCCACGCCCTCGCCCTGCGCGACGACCGCGCGAGCGCCGTGGCGCTCCTGGAGGAGCGCTTCGCCACGCTCGCGGCGGACCTCGGGCTGGCCGGCGCCGCGGAGCTCCGCTACCGACCGCGGACGCGCGCCACGTCCCCCGAGGAGCTCGCCGACGAGCTGGCCGAGCGGCTGCCGACGGACCTCGAGCGGGGCTTCACCGGCCACGGCCCGCACCGCGACGACCTCGCCCTGCTGCGCGACGGGCGCGAGCTACGCGCCTACGGGTCGCAGGGCGAGCAGCGCCTCGCGCTCCTCGCGCTCCTCCTGGCCGAGCGCGACGCGCTGACCGCGGAGCGGGGCTCGCCCCCGCTGCTCCTCCTCGACGACGTCCTGTCCGAGCTCGACGCGACCCGACGCGAGCGGCTCTTCGCGCATCTCGACGCCCCCGGTCAAGCCCTCGTGACGACGACCGACCTGGGCCACGTGCCGGGAGACCGCGCGGCCGACGCCACGCGCCTGCGGGTCGAGGGAGGCCTTGTGGAGCGCGCATCCGAGCCCGTGGCGGCGGCGTCGTGACGCGCCGACGCCACGCGCCGCGGACGGCCGGCGGCGCGGTCCAGGCGCTGGCGGACGCGCTCGCGCCGCAGACCCTGCTGGCCGACGTCCAGCGGGCCTGGCCGTCGGCCGTCGGCGAGCTCGTGGCCGCGCACGCCACCCCGACCGCCGACCGCGGCGGCACCCTCGTCGTGACGTGCGACGCGGCGGTCTGGGCCCAGGAGCTCGACCTCATGGCCCCCGACCTCGTGAGCCGGCTCAACGCCGCGCTCGGCGCCGACGTCGTCCGAGGGCTGCGCTGCCAGGCGGTGGCCCCGCGAAGCTGGGGTCTGGAGGGCTGAGAAGTAGCAATTTTGCAGCACTTTCGCGTCGCTCAGCGGCCCGGGGAACCCCCGGTCCTTTGGTATACTTCTGTCAACCAGATGCAGCCGCCCCGGCCGGGTCCGACCGACCCGTCGCCGGGGCGTTTCACGTCAGCCGGAGGCACATGAGCGACAGCGACCGCACCAACGGGCGGCAGGGCTCGTACGACGCCCAGGACATCACCGTCCTCGAGGGACTCGAGGCCGTGCGCAAGCGGCCGGGCATGTACATCGGCTCGACCGGCGTGCGCGGTCTGCACCACCTTGTCTACGAGGTCGTCGACAACTCCGTCGACGAGGCCCTCGCCGGCCGCGCGACGGGGGTCGACGTCACCCTTCACCCCGACGGCTCGGTCACCGTCGTCGACGACGGCGCCGGCATCCCCGTGGCGATCATGGAGAAGGAGGGCAAGCCGGCCGTCGAGGTGGTGCTCACGGTCCTCCACGCCGGCGGCAAGTTCGGCGACGGCGGCGGCTACAAGGTCTCCGGCGGCCTGCACGGCGTCGGCGTCTCGGTCGTCAACGCCCTCAGCGAGGAGCTCCACGTCGAGGTCCGGCGCGACGGCTCCACGTGGTCGCAGGACTACGTGCGCGGCGTCCCGCAGGGCCCGCTCGCCCAGGGCGAGCCCACGAAGATCACCGGCACGACGATCACGTTCCGCCCCGACGCCGAGGTCTTCGAGAGCATCGAGCTCGACTTCCAGACGCTCGAGCAGCGCCTGCGCGAGACGGCCTTCCTCACCCGTGGACTGCACATCTCCCTGACCGACGAGCGCGGCGAGGGCAAGCGCACCCAGTTCCACTACGAGGGCGGGATCGAGGACTTCGTCGCGTACCTCAACGAGGGCAAGGAGCCGATCCAGAAGAAGATCGTCTTCTTCGAGGGCGAGAGCGACGAGGGCGCCGTCGAGGTCGCGATGCAGTGGAACGGCTCCTACCAGGAGTCGGTCTTCTCGTTCGCGAACAACATCAACACCCACGAGGGCGGCTCGCACATGTCGGGCTTCCGCTCGGCGCTGACGCGCACGCTCAACAAGTACGCGCGCGACAAGGGCCTGCTGAAGGAGAAGGACGACAACCTCAGCGGCGAGGACGTGCGCGAGGGCCTGACCGCCGTCATCTCGGCCAAGCTCGCCGACCCGCAGTTCGAGGGCCAGACGAAGACGAAGCTCGGCAACCCCGGGATGGAGGGCTTCGTGGCCACCGTGGTCAACGCGCGGCTGGCCGAGTTCCTGGAGGAGAACCCCCAGGAGGGCAACGCCGTCATCCGGAAGGCCGTGCAGGCCGCCCAGGCCCGCAGCGCCGCCCGCAAGGCGCGCGATCTGACGCGCCGCAAGAGCGCGCTGGAGAACTCCCGTCTCCCGGGCAAGCTGGCCGACTGCTCCATCAAGGACCCGGCGCTGAGCGAGATCTTCATCGTCGAGGGCGACTCCGCCGGCGGCTCGGCCAAGCAGGGCCGGGACCGCAACACGCAGGCCGTCCTGCCGCTGCGCGGCAAGATCCTCAACGTGGAGAAGGCGCGGATCGACCGCGTCCTGCAGAACCAGGAGATCCAGGCGCTGATCACTGCGATCGGCACCGGCGTGCGCGACGAGTTCGACCTCGAGCGCGCCCGGTACCACAAGGTGATCCTCATGACGGACGCCGATGTGGACGGCGCGCACATCCGCACGCTCGTGCTCACGCTGCTCTTCCGCGAGATGCGCGAGCTCATCGAGGCGGGCTACGTCTACATCGCCAAGCCGCCGCTGTACAAGCTCAAGCAGGGCTCCAGCGAGCGCTACATCGAGAAGGAGGTCGAGCTCGAGGAGGTGCTGCTCTCCGACAAGTTCGACCGCATCGAGGTGCTCGACCGCGACGGCAACCCCTTCAAGCTCACCGAGGCGCGCTGGCAGAAGTACACGCGCCTGCGCAAGCAGTACGAGGGCTGGGCCCACGCGCTGCGCGCGGAGCACGGCCACGAGCTCGTCCGCTTCCTGGAGGAGTCCTGGATCCTCGACCGTGAGGTCATGGACTCGGCGACGGCGCTCGAGCTCCTCGACGGCCGCGCCGAGGACGAGGTCTACTCGACCGAGGTGCTCGACCGCGAGGACGACCTCATCGTCGTCAAGGCGATCGAGAAGAACACCGGGCTCGCGCAGACCCACCGGCTGAGGACGAGCCTGTTCGACTCGCCCGAGTACCGCAGCTTCGTGAAGGTGCACCGGCAGCTCGTCGAGCTCGCCGGCACGCCGCCCTTCCACGTCGTGCTGGGCGAGAAGTCCGACGACGCCCTGTCGTTCGAGGCCCTCCGCGACGCGGTCATGACCGTCGCTCAGCACCGGGTGACGCTCAACCGGTTCAAGGGCCTGGGCGAGATGAACGCGGAGCAGCTCCGCGAGACCACGATGGACCCGGCCAGCCGCACGCTGCAGCAGGTCGGGGTGGAGGACGCGGCCGCCTCGGACCGGCTCTTCTCGATGCTCATGGGGGACCAGGTCGAGCCCCGCCGCGAGTTCATCGAGGACAACGCCCGAGCCGTCGCGAACCTCGACGTCTGACCAGTCAGGAGTGACCTAGAGCATGGCTTCCACCGACGTCATCGGCGGAGGGAACATCGAGCCGCGCGCCCTCGAGGACGAGATGCGCTCGGCCTACCTCGACTACGCGATGTCCGTCATCGTGGGCCGGGCGCTGCCCGACGTCCGCGACGGGCTCAAGCCGGTCCACCGGCGCGTCCTGTTCTCGATGTCCGAGAGCGGGATGGGCCCCACCCGGCCGTACTCGAAGTGCGCCCGCATCGTCGGCGACGTGATGGGCAACTACCACCCGCACGGCGACTCGGCGATCTACGACACGCTCGTCCGGATGGCGCAGGAGTTCTCCATGCGCCACCCGCTGGTCGACGGCCAGGGGAACTTCGGCTCGATCGACGACGACCCCGCGGCGGCGATGCGGTACACGGAGGCCCGGCTGACCCGGCTGGCCACCGAGATGCTGCGCGACATCGACATGGACACGGTCGACTTCGTGCCGAACTACGACGGGCGCAAGCAGGAGCCGCTCGTCCTGCCGGCGCGGTTCCCGAACCTCCTCGTCAACGGCTCGTCGGGCATCGCCGTCGGCATGGCCACGAACATCCCGCCGCACAACCTCCGCGAGGTCACCGACGCGGTCGTCGCGCTCATCGACAACCCGGCGATCACCGTCGAGGAGCTGATGCAGCACGTCAAGGGGCCCGACTTCCCGACGGGCGGGATCATCCTCGGCCGGCAGGGCATCCGCGACGCCTACGAGACCGGCCGCGGTCGCGTCCGCGTGCGTGCGCGCGCCCACACCGAGCCCCTGACCCAGGGCAAGGAGGCGATCGTCGTCACGGAGCTGCCCTTCATGGTCAAGAAGGGCGGCGAGGGCGCGCTCATCCAGAAGATCGCCCAGCTCGTCAACGACAAGAAGATCCCGGACATCACCGACCTGCGGGACGAGTCCGACCGCCACGGCATGCGCCTGGTCATCGAGCTCAAGCGCGACGCCCTGCCCAAGGTCGTGCTGAACAACCTCTACAAGCACACGGCGATGCAGACGACCTTCGGGGTCAACACCGTCGCCCTGGTCGACGGCGTCCCGAGGACGCTGTCGCTGCGCGAGGTCCTCGGCGCCTACGTCGCCCACCAGCGCGAGGTCGTCGTCCGCCGCACGAAGTTCGAGCTGGCCCAGAAGGAGGCGCGCGCCCACGTCCTCGAGGGCCTGCTCATCGCGCTCGACCACCTCGACGCGATCATCGAGCTCATCCGCGGCAGCCGCGACCGCGACTCGGCCCGGACGCAGCTCATGGAGCGCTTCGGGCTCTCGGCGATCCAGGCCTCGGCGATCCTCGACCTCCGCCTGGCTCAGCTCACCGCGCTCGAGGCGGACGCCATCAAGAACGAGCACGCCGACGTCACGGAGCGCATCCGCGAGCTGCGGGCGATCCTCGGCGACGAGCTGCGCGTGCTGAGCATCATCAAGGAGGAGCTCGAGGAGATCGCCGCGCGCTTCGCCGACGAGCGCCGCACCGAGATCACGGCGAGCGAGGACGAGCTCGACATCGAGGACCTGATCGCCGACCAGCAGATGGTCATCACGATCACGAAGAGCGGCTACATCAAGTCCCTCCCGCTCGCGACGTACCGCCAGCAGCGACGCGGCGGCGTCGGCGTGACCGGGATGGACATGAAGGACGGCGACTACATCGAGCACCTCTTCGTGTGCTCGTCGCACGACTTCCTGCTCTTCTTCTCCAACCGCGGCAAGGTGTACCGCTCGAAGGTCTACGAGCTGCCCGAGGCGTCGCGCACGGCGAAGGGCCGCGCGCTGGTGAACATCCTGCCGCTGCGCGAGGGCGAGCGGGTCCAGTCCGTCCTCTCCACCCGCGACTTCCACGAGGCGGAGTTCCTCGTGTTCGCGACGAAGCAGGGGACGGTCAAGAAGACCGAGTTCCTCGCCTACAACACGCCGATCAAGGCCGACGGGATCATCGCCATCAACATCCGCGACGACGACGAGCTCGTCGCGGTGCGCCGGGTCGATCCGGGCGACGAGATCCTCATGGTCTCGCGCGACGGGCTGGCCGTGCGGTTCGAGGAGCGCGGCGTGCGCGCGATGGGCCGCCCGTCGGCCGGCGTGCGCGGCATGAACATCACCGGCGCCGACAACGAGGTGCTGGCCATGGACGTCGCGCGCGACGACCAGGAGCTCCTCGTCGTCACCGAGAACGGGTTCGGCAAGCGCACCCCGGTCAGCGAGTACCGCAAGACCTCGCGCGGGGCCAAGGGCGTCCAGACGATCAAGTTCTCCGAGCGGCGCGGCGGATTGGCGGCGGCGCTCGTGGTGCGGCCGCACCAGGAGCTCGTCTTCATCTCCCAGGAGGGCATGGTCCAGCGCACCAACGTGCGCGGGATCCGCGCCACCGGCCGCGCGGCCCAGGGCGTCACGCTCATGAACGTCCGCGAGGAGGACCACGTCTCCGCGGTGGCGCTCGTGGTCGAGTCCGACGGCGCGACGGCGGCCGTCGTGAGCGACGAGGCGCTGGCCGACGGGCCGCTCGACCTGTCGGCCGACAGCGGCGACACGCTGCCGGACGGCGTGGTCGACGAGGACGTCCCGGAGGGGGTCGACGGGGCCGCGCCGACCACCGACCTGGGGTCCTCGGACGAGGCCCCCGAGGAGGACGGCGAGGCGTAGGGATCCGTCGGACCCGATGCTAGGATCGCCTCACCAGAGAAAGGAGGTGGTCCACATCTGTAGTCACAGTTCTTGCGGGACCCTGGAGGTGACCGGCCGCTAGGTCGAGTCAGGCTGGAACTCCTAGCGGAGTCCAACCCGGGCCACCCGCCGAGGGTCCGCTGGGATCTGGTCCCCCCGGCGCCGTAGGACCGTCGGTGCATGTCCAGTCATGATGTGAGGAGAGGGCCCCGTGTCGACGGGGCCCTCTCTGCGTTCCGGGCCGGTGTGCGGCGGCGCGGGCAGCGCCGCGGGCGGTGGGGGTGGCGCGGGCTACGGTCCGACCGCCGGCAGGCGGTGGTTGCCGATCACGACGTCGGCGGGATCGAGCCGCTCCTTCACCGCGGCCAGGCGCGCCGCGTCGCCCGGGCGGAAGGCCCGTCCAGGGTCCTGGCCGCCGGCGAGGAAGGTCAGCGGGCACCGGTCGGTCGACGTCGGGGCCACGGCGGTGCGGAAGTCGAGCAGCGCTCCGCCGATCGCCTCGGCGTGCTCCGGCCCGCCCAGGGGCGCGCCGAGGGCGTACGCGAAGAAGGGCTCGGGCACCGGCCCCGAAGACCGACGGCGTCTCGGGGTCGCGGGCCAGGGCGCCGCCGAGGTGGCGGAGCTGCACGAAGGCGAGCGGCGTGCCCGACTCGGGGCCGGCCAGCGCGACCAGGCGGTCGAGCGTCGCCTCGTCGACGTCGGTGAGGAGCGTCCCGTCGAGCTGGGCGGGCAGCGGCATCGGCGGCTCCTGGGCGAGCGTCCCGAGCTCGTCGATGCCGGTGGGCCGCAGGTCGTCGATCAGGACCGGCGCGGCGGCGCGCAGCGGGGCGACGACCTCGCGGCCCCACGTCTCGTCGCCGAGGACGGACACGCCGACGCGGACGACGCACCGGCCGCGGAGCTCGGGCGGGACGGTCGGCAGCGGCGGGACGTGCATGACGGTCGCCATCGACGTGACCTCTTCGCCGACGGTCTCGACCCAGCGGCGCCAGGCGCCCAGGACGTCGCGGGCGTGCTCGCCCGACCACGTGAGCAGGCCGCCGAAGATGGCCGGCGCGCGGTGCAGGCGCACCTCCAGCGCGGTCACGACGGCAAGGCTGCCCGCGCCGCCGCGCAGGGCCCAGAAGGCCTCGGGGTCGCGGTCGGGCGTGAGTCGCGACCGCGTGCCGTCGCCGTCGACGACCTCGATCGCGAGGACCGACCCGGCGCCCGAGCCGAGGGCGCGCGCGAACCAGCTGATGCCACCGCCGAGGCAGTAGCCGGCGATGCTGATGTCGGGCGCGCTGCCGCACACACCGTGGAGCCCGTGGCGGGCGGTGACCTCGTGCAGCTCGCCCCAGCGCACCCCGGCGCCGACGCGGGCCGAGGCGGCCCGGACGTCGACCTCGACGTCGCGCAGCTCGTGCGTGCGGATCAGGACGCAGTCCTCCATGGCCGAGGTCGCGCCGTGGCCGCCCGCCTGCGCCGTGACCCGGAGGCCGGCGGCCGCGGCGGCGCGCACGACGGCGGCCACGTCGGCGGCGTCCTTCGGGACGACGACCGCGGCGGGTCGCTGGTCGACGTTGACGGTGTGGGGTGCTCGCGCCTCGTCGTAGCCCGGGTCGCCGGCCGCGATGACGGAGCCCCGCATGGTGGCTCGGAGGTCGCGGGCCAGCGCGCCGGTCGCGGCGAAGGTCGTCATCCGAGCAGCGTCGTCGGGCGGCGGCCCGGGGACCAGGGAGGTGGCTCGCCCGCCGAGGTGCGGGAAGCCGTAGCGGGCGGTGCCTCGGGGCGGTCGGCTAGGCCGCCGAGGGTGGTGGCCTACGCCGCCTCGGCGAAGGCCTCGCCGAGGTCCGGCAACCACATGCGCCAGGCGGCCGGGATGGTCGGGCTCGCGACGTGGATGAAGACGTTCGGGCTCGGCGCCGACGGGCGGCGCCTGGGATGCATCCCGGCCTGGGCCGGGAGGTGGTCGCCCTTGCGGCGGTTGCAGGGTGCGCAGGAGGCGACGATGTTGTCCCAGTCGGACGAGCCGCCCTTGGACCGCGGGATGACGTGGTCGACGGTGAGGTTCGCCTTCGCGCCGCAGTACTGGCACGCCCACCCGTCGCGCGCGAAGACCGCGCGGCGGGTGATCTTGCGCCGGTGGGTGTCGCGCGGGACGCGGACGTACGTCACGAGGCGGATCACGACCGGGCGGGGCATCGCCGTGTGCTCGGACCGCAGCTCCCACGACGCGTGCTCGAGCACCTCGGCCTTGGCCTTGAGCAGGAGCACCGCGGCGCGGCGCACGGAGCAGACGTTGATCGGCTCGAAGGTCGCGTTGAGGACGAGCACCCGGCCAGCAGCACGTCCGCGCGGCCGGTGCTCGGAGACCGGCGCGGACCCTACGTGGCCTGGTGGCGTCGAGCTCCCCATGGCGCGCTCGGCGGTGAGTGTACCCGCGACGGGTACGGACGGGCGCGTCAGGATGCGGCCGGGTAGCTGCCCAGGAGCCGGACGTCCTCGCAGTGCGCGTGCAGCGCCGCGACCGCGTCGGCGACGGCCGCCTCGTCGGCGCGGCCCTCCGCGTCGACCAGGAAGACGTAGTGCCCGAGCCCGGACCGGCGCGGCCGCGACTCGATCTTCACGAGGTTCACGCCGCGGAAGGCGAACTCCGACAGGCAGCGCACGAGCCACCCCGGGGAGCGGTCGCCCGCGCCGGCGAAGGCCAGCGACGTCTTCCACGCCCCGCCGGTCCGGCCCGCCGGCGGCGCACCGGGACGGGCGACCCACACGAACCGCGTCGCGTTGTCGGGGTCGTCGTCCACGCCCTCGCGCAGCACGACCCCGCGGTGGAGGTCGGCCGCCGCGCGCGGGCCCAGCGCGGCCCAGGGCGCGTCCGCGGCGACGACCTCGCGGACGGCCTCCGCCGTCGAGGTGGCGGCGCGCACGTCGGCCTGCGGCAGCTCGCGGCGCAGGAAGGCGGCGCACTGCCCGAGCGGCTGCGGGTGCGAGACGACGACGGCCACGTCGGCGAGCGAGAGCGCCCGGCGCGCGACCAGGCAGGTCCTGATGCGCAGGACCGTCTCGCCCACGACCGTCACGCCCGCATCGGCGGCGACGAGGCCGTCGAGGGTCGCGTTGACCGCGCCCTCCAGCGCGTTCTCGATCGGCACGAGCGCCCGCTGGACGTCGCCGTCGCGCACCGCCGCCAGCGCGGCGGGGATCGTCGGGTACGGGACCCGCTCGACCGGCCCGTCCGCACCCTCCGGCCCCGCGGTGGCCGCGCGGAGCGCCTCGTCGCTGAAGGTCCCCTCGGGGCCGAGGAAGGCCGCGCGCATCAGGCGCCGGGCCCGGCGCCGTCGGCCGTCTCGCCGGCCAGCGCGACGCGCACCGCCTCCGCCTCCTCGGGGGAGAGCTGGAGCGTGCCGTGGCCCTGGACGACCTGCTTGACGTAGAACCGGGCCTGGTCGCGGTGGTGGATCGTCGAGAGGACGACGCCCGACCCGCGCGCGTCGAGCAGCGCCAGCGACGTCGACTGGCGCCCGCTCATCTCGTTGTAGGCGTCGTAGCGCACGAGCCCGCGGTGGGCGAGGGCGCCGTCGAGGCGCTCCTCGGCGGCGCCCAGGCGCCCGTCGAGCCGCGTCGCGGCGTCCTCGACGAACGCGTGCAGCGCCCGGAACTCCGCCTGCAGGCCTGCCGCGTGCGCGACGAGGTCCTCGCGGCCGCTCTCGCCGAGCACCGCGCGCTGGTCCTCGCGGACGCGCCGCAGGCGCCGGGCCAGCGCGGCGGCAAGGGCGAGCGCCACGAGCGCCAGCGCGACGGCGCCGAGCGCCACGAGCCCGGGCGTCGAGGTCAGGTCCGACGAGGTCGCCGTCACTGCGTGAAGAGGACCGTGTAGCTCTGGCGGTTGTTCTCGGTGTTCTTCTCGCCCGGCACCTTGCCGGCCACGACCTCGACCGTCACGGCCTGGCCCGTCGGCGGCGTCTGCCCGAGCGGGATGTCGACCGTGGCGTTCTGCTTCGAGGTCGTCGCGGCGGCGTTGCGGCGGACCGTGATCGGCTTGGGACCGCCGCGCACCGTCACGGTGATGGGCACGTTGCGCTCGTTGCTGTCGCCCTGGTTGGCGATCGTCACCCGGAACGTCGGCGTCGCGGCGGGCACGCGGTTGACGACCTGCCCGGGCTGGAGCGTGACGCCGCCGACGGAGACGCTCACGATCCCGTGGCCGTGCAGGCCGGGCGCGACGCCGCCGGTGCCGGCGCTGCCGGTCCCGCCGCACCCCTGGCCCCCGATCCGGTCGCAGACGACCGCAGGCGAGAGCCACTCCAGCGAGGGCAGCGACTTCGTCGTCGCGACCGTCTGCCCGGAGACGCCGTTCTCGTCCAGCGCGTCCTTGATCAGGGGCGCGACGCGCTGGTTGTAGACGATGTCGGAGGCCAGGAAGAGCTGCATGTTGGCCGCGATCGTGCGCGTGCCCTGCTCGGAGGCCTGCCCGCGGCCCTGTGCCTGCGGGATGGCCCCGGCGATCCGGGCCAGGCCCTGGCGGCGGAAGTTCAGCGTCATCAGGAGGTCGTGCTGGGCGTCGGCCATGTCGCCGGGCACGTCGAAGCCCTCCGCCCGCGAGGCGTCGTCGTCGGCGGCCTGGCGGAGCTGGTTGACCTGGACCTGGAGGTCCTGGGCCTCGCGCGCGCCGTTGGACATGAGCCGGAAGAACGGCGCCATCACGTCCTGGTCGGAGCTCTTGATGATCGTCGACGCGTCGCGGTTGTAGCTCTTCAGCGCGTTGTCGGTGCGGGCGTTGCTGCAGCTGCGGACGCCGAGGACGATGAGGATGAGCAGCAGGAGGCCGACGCCGAGGGCGACGGCCTGACGGATGCGGACGGCCTGCGCGTCGCTGCCCCCGCCGCGGGAGCCGCCACCACCGCCCGGGCGTCGCGGACGGGAGCGGGCGCCGGTGGACGGCCGGCGGGGTCGGGCCGGACGGGCGGTGGCGCGTGTGGGCTCGTCACCCTCGTCGAAGAACGACAACTGGCTGCTCCTGGGCGGGAGGCGGGGAGGCGCGGCGGGCCTCAGTATGCCGCGCGGGGCGGACCGCCCGCCGCGCCGCACGGGGCGTGCCGGCTGGGACGGCGCGTGCACCCGCAGGGACGGGCCGTCCGGGGGCGAACGACGGAGTCGGTGCGGACCCTCGGCGAGCAGCCCACGGCGGCCGTCCCGGGGACCGTCCTGGGGCGCTACCGCCTCACGCGCCGCCTCGGGGCGGGCGGCTTCGGGGTGGTCTACGCCGCCCACGACGAGCAGCTCGACCGCGAGGTCGCGGTCAAGCGGATCGTCTGCGCCGACGCGACTGCCGCCCGTCGCGCCGAGCGCGAGGCGCGCGCCGCGGCGCGGCTGGCGCACCCGGGGATCGTCGCCCTGTACGAGGCCGCGCGCGACGACGAGGCGGTCTACCTCGTCTCCGAGCTCGTCGAGGGGCGCTCGCTGGCCGAGCTCGAGCGCGAGGGCCTGCTCTCGGACCGCGACGTGCTGCGCGCCGGCGTCGCCCTCTGCGACGCGCTGGCCCACGCGCACCGCCGCGGCGTCGTGCACCGCGACGTCAAGCCGGCCAACGTGCTCGTCCCCGACGCCCCGGCGCAGGGCTCCGGCGTGGCGAAGCTCACGGACTTCGGCGTCGCCTCGATGGGGGACGACGACGCGCTCACCGCCCCTGGCGACGTGGTCGGGACGCTCGCCTACATGGCCCCCGAGCAGGCGGCCGGCGGGCCGGTCGACGCCCGCGCCGACGTCTACGCCCTCGGCCTCGTCCTCTTCGAGGCGCTCGCGGGGGTCAACCCGGTCCGGGCGCGGGGCGCGGCCGCGACCGCGCGGCGGGTCGGCGCACGGCTGCCGTCGCTGGGCCGGCTGCGCCGCGACCTCCCGCTCGACCTCTGCGCGGCCGTCGACGCCGCGGTGCGCCCCGACCCCGCCGAGCGACCCGGACCTGCGGACGCTGCGCGGCGCGCTGGCCGCGGCCGCGCCCGAGGTCGCCGACGAGGCGGGGACGATCGCCGGCAGCCCGCTCGAGGCCGTGGCGGCGGTCCCGGCCCCCGCGACCCAGCCGGCGCCGACGCCGGTCCTCGCGCGGTTCCTGGCGGCCGCCGGCGCTGCGGGCGTCGTCGCCGCCGTCCTGGGCTGGCCGGCACCGGCGACCGCGACCGGGGCGCCCGCCGTGGCCCCGGTCGTGGCGGCCTCGGTGGCGGCCGCCACGGTGCTGCTGCTCCCCGCGCTGGGCTGGACGGCCGTCGCGCTCGCCCTCGCGGTGGTGCTGACGGCCGGCGGCGCGCCCGGCCTGGCCGTCGTCGTGCTCGCCGCCGCGCTGCCCGCCGTGGCGCTCCTCCGCGGCCGCGCCGCCGTGCTGCGGTCGGCCCCGGCCGGGGCGCCGCTCCTGGGCCTCGCCGCGCTGGCCCCGGCCTGGCCCGCGTTCGCCGGTCAGGCCCCGCGGGTCCTCGACCGCGCGGCCCTCGGGCTGCTGGGCTGCTGGTGGCTCGTCCTGGCCGAGCTGGCCACGGGGGACCGGCTCCTCCTCGGCGCCGCCTCCGGCGCGGGCGGCCGTGCGGCCGACCCGGAGGCGTGGACCGGCTCCGCCCGCCGGGCCCTGGAGGACGCCGTCGGGCCGGCGCTGACCGGCGGCGCGCTGCTGCCGGGGCTCGCGTGGGCGGGCGGCGGCCGCGGTGCTGCCGCTGCTCGTGCGCGGACGGTCCTTCGTGCTCGACGTGGTCGCCGCCGTGACCTGGGCCGCGGGCACCGCCGCGGCGGTCCAGGCGCTCGCCGCCGGCGTCGGCGGCGAGCAGGCAGCCTCCGACGTCCGCGGCCTCGTGGCCGGCTCGGTCCTCGCGGCCGTCGTCGCCGTCGGGGCCCGCGCCGCCCGTGCGGGCGGGGCCGAGCGGGCGTGAGCCCCGGCGCCGTCCCTACCATTGGCGGACGCCGCGGCCCCCTCCGCGCGGCGCCCGCACGCCCATGAGCGTCCTGCGCAACCTCGAGAGCAAGCTGGCCGACCTCGTCGAAGGGACGTTCGGCCGCGTCTTCCGCACCCAGGTGCGGCCGGTCGAGATCGCCCGCAAGCTCGCGCGCGAGATGGACGAGCACCGCACCGTCTCGGTCTCCCGCACCTACGTCCCCAACGAGTACGTCGTCTGGCTGGGCGCGGAGGACCGCGCGCGCTTCGAGGGCGTCGAGCAGGACGTCGCCGACGAGCTCGCGGCCTACCTGCTCGAGCACGCGCGCCGCGAGCGCCTCGCGCTCGTGAGCCGCCCGCAGGTCGAGTTCCGCACCGACGACGCGCTGCACCTCGGCGAGTTCGGCATCCAGGCGCGCCTGGTCCGGCCGGCGGCGCCGGCGGCGGCCGCCGCGGCGGCCGAGGCACCGCCCATGGAGCAGGCCGGTCACGGCCACACGATGGTCTACTCGACGGCGGCCCGGGCCCAGGAGGAGCTCTCCGAGGCGCGGGCCGAGCGCCGCGGCCGCGCCGTCCTCGTCGCCGAGGGCAAGCGCATGCCGCTCGGCCCCCACGGCGGCGTCATCGGCCGCAGCCGGGAGTGCGACATCGTCCTCGCCGACTCGAACGTCTCCCGCCGCCACGCCGAGCTGCGGCCCGACGGCCGCGACGGGTGGACGCTGACGGACCTCGGGTCGACGAACGGCGTCAAGGTCAACGGTCGCCCGGTGGCCTCGGGGCGCGGCGTCGCGATCGCGCCGGGGGACCACCTCGACATCGGGACCGTCGACGTGCGCTTCGAGGTGCAGTGAGGTGTCGCTGGACCCGGTCTCCGTCGCGCTCCAGTTCGGCTTCCTGGCCGTCCTGTACCTCTTCCTCGTCTGGGTGTGCCGCAGCGCGCTGCGCGACCTGCGACGGACGGACCACCGCACTGCGACCGCCGCCGCGCAGGCCGGCCCTCCTGCCGACGCGACCGGGCTGCACCGCGCCTCGGACGCCCCGGTGTCCCACGACGCGGCCGACGCCCGCCTCGTCGTGCGCCGCGCGCCCGGCCACGCCAGCGGCATGGAGTACGACATCGGGGAGGGGGCGGTGATGGGGCGCGGCGACCAGGCCGAGATCCGCCTCGAGGACCCCTTCGCCTCCAGCCGCCACGCGCGCCTGGTCCGCCAGGGCGGCATCGTCGTGCTCGAGGACCTGGGCTCGACGAACGGGACGTACCTCAACGAGGAGCTCGTCCGCGGGCCCCAGCCGCTGCACCCCGGCGACCTGGTGCGCATCGGCGACAGCGAGTTCCAGTACGAGGACCGCTGATGCTCCGCGTCGCCGAGCACGTCGAGCGCACCGACACCGGTCGCGCCCGGAGCGCCAACGAGGACTCGTACTTCGCCCGCTCGCCGCTCTTCGCGATCGCCGACGGGATGGGCGGGGCCCAGGCCGGCGAGGTCGCGTCGACCGTCGCGGTCGAGGTGCTCGAGCAGGGGCTGCCGACGGACGGCGGCTCGGTCGAGGAGCGCCTGGCCCGGAGGGTGTCCGAGGCCAACGCGCGCATCAACGACCTCTCCCGCAGCGACCAGGAGCTGGCGGGGATGGGCACCACGCTCACCGCCGTCCACGTCGGCGAGGACGAGATCACGATCGCCCACGTCGGCGACAGCCGCCTGTACCGGCTGCGCGACGGGGTCCTCGAGCGGCTGACCGAGGACCACACGCTCGTGGAGGAGCTCGTCCGCCAGGGCAAGCTCACGCCCGAGGAGGCCGGCGCGCACCCGCAGCGGTCGATCATCACGCGCGCGCTGGGTCCCGAGCTCGGCGTCCGGCCGGACACGCACACGTTCCCGGCGCGGGCCGGCGACGTGTACCTCATCTGCTCCGACGGCCTGACCTCGATGGTGGCCGAGGACCACGTCGCGCGCCTCGTCGCCGGGGACCGCCCGCTGACGGACGTCGCGCGGGCGCTGGTCGACGCGGCGAACGCCGCGGGCGGCCGGGACAACATCACGGTCGTGCTGTTCCGCCTCGAGGAGGTCCCGACCGCGGCCGCCGCCCCGGCCGAGCAGCCCACCTCGACGGGCGAGGCGGTCGCCGACGTCGCTCCGGCCGCCGCGGCCACGGCCACCTCGGACCGGCCGCCTTCGACGGCGGTCCACGAGGTCTGGCGCCCCAGCGACGCGCCGGTCGAGCCCACGGGGGTCGTCCCGCGCGCGCCGCTGCCGCCGCGCGCGCCGGACCGGCCCCCGGCGCAGGACGGCGGGCGCCGCCGCCGGCTGCGCGTGCCGGTCGGCCTGGTCCTGGCGACGTTCCTCGTCGGCTGCGTGCTCGTCGGCTTCTACTTCGCCTCGCAGACCGTCTACTTCGTGGGGGCGAGCCGCGACGGCTTCGTCACGGTCTTCCGCGGGCTGCCCTACGAGCTGCCGGCCGGCCTGGACCTCTACTCGGTCAACTACGAGTCCGGCGTGCCCGCGGCGTCGCTGGCCGCGCGCCAGCGCGACACGGTCACCGGCCACAAGCTGCGCTCGAAGGGCGACGCGCAGGACTACGTGCGCCGCCTCGAGCAGGGACGGGTCCAGCCGTGAGCGCGCGCAACCGCGAGCTCGTCGCCCTGCTGGCGCCGTCGCTGCTGCTGACCGCGGGGTTCACCGCCCTCTTCATCGAGCGCAGCAACCTCGTGTCGAACGTCTCCCTGACGTACGGCGCGGTGTTCCTGGGCCTGTGCCTGGCCGCGCACCTCGTGCTGCGCGCGACCCTCCCCGACGCCGACCCCTACCTCTTCCCGCTCGTCGCCGTCCTGGCCTGCTTCGGCCTGGTCATGGTCTACCGGATCGACGACACGCTGGCCCGCCAGCAGGCGGAGTGGTTCGTCATCGGCCTCGTGCTCTTCGCGGCGACGATCATCCTCCTGCGCGACTACCGCGTGCTCGAGCGCTACCGCTGGACGATCGCGGCCGCCTCGCTGCTGCTCCTGCTGCTCCCGCGCGTGCCCGGGATCGGCCAGCAGGTCAACGGCGCCTACCTCGGGGTCGGGATCGGCTCGGTGTCCTTCCAGCCGGCCGAGTTCGCCAAGATCGGGATCATCATCTTCCTGGCGAGCTACCTGCGCGACACGCGGCAGCTCCTCGTCAGCGGGCGCCAGGTCCTCGGCGTCGCGATCCCGCCCCTGAAGTACCTCGGCCCGCTGCTCGTCGTGTGGGGCGCGGCGATGCTGTTCCTGTTCGTGATCCAGGACATCGGCTCGTCGCTCATGTTCTTCGGCGGGTTCCTCGCCCTGCTCTACGTGGCCACGAACCGCCTGCTCTTCCCCGTCGTCGGGCTGGCGATGTTCTCCTTCGGCGCGTGGGCGCTCTACCAGGTCCGGCCCACGATCCAGCACCGCGTGGACGCCTGGCTGCACCCGTTCGGCAAGCTCTACGACGAGCCCGGCGGCAGCTACCAGGTGGCGCAGTCGCTCTTCTCGCAGGCCGACGGGGGGCTGTTCGGGAAGGGCTTCGGGCAGGCCACCCTGACGATCACCGGGGCCGGCGGCCACCCGCTGCCGCTCCTGCCCGCCGCGCAGACGGACCTCATCTACGCGGTCATCGTCAACGAGCTCGGGCTCGTCGGCGCGGCCGCCGTCATCTGCGTCTACCTCCTCGTCGTCGAGCGCGGGTTCAAGACCGCGACGCTGGCCGGGGACTCGTTCTCCAAGCTGCTGGCGGCGGGGTTGACGGCGGTCTTCGGCCTGCAGGTCTTCGTCATCGTCGGCGGGGTCACCAAGCTCATCCCCCTGACGGGCGTGACGCTCCCCTTCGTCTCCTACGGCGGCTCGTCGATCGTCGCGAACTTCGTCCTGCTCGCGCTGCTGCTCATGGTGTCCGACCGCGCCCGCCGGGAGTACGCGCGGTGAACGTGCCCATCTCCCGCCTGTTCGTCGTGGTCCTGCTGCTCTTCGCCGCGCTCGTGGCCAAGACGTCCTACAACGCCGTCTTCGGCGCCGAGGACCTGCAGGCCAACACCCGCAACCAGCGCGAGGTCCTCGCCCAGCAGCGGATCCGCCGCGGGACGATCCGCGCCGCGGACGGCACGGTGCTCGCCCGGTCGCTCAAGCGCCCCGACGGGACCTACACGCGCCGGTACCCGGCCGGCGGGCTGTTCGCCCACGCGGTCGGCTACAGCTACGTCCGCTTCGGCCGCTCCGGGCTGGAGAAGCAGTACGACAAGGCGCTCGTGGGCGACCGCGGCGAGTTCGGCTCGCTGCTGGACGAGGTGCTCTCGACGACGCCCGACGGCGACGACCTGCGCACGACGCTCGACCCGAGCGCCCAGCGCGCGGCGCTCGACGGCCTGGCCGCCCGCAAGGGCGCGGTCGTCGCGCTCGACCCGCGCACGGGCGCGATCAAGGCCTTCGCCTCGGACCCGGGCTTCGACCCCGGGGAGCTGCCCTCGGGCCGCCTCTTCAGCCGCCTGAACTCCGACCCGGACGCGCCGCTGCTGGACCGCGTGACGCAGTCCGGCTATCCACCTGGCTCGACGTTCAAGGTCGTCACCGCGCTGGCCGCGATCGACTCCGGGCGCTACACCCCGAACAGCACGGTGAGCGGCCGCAACGGCAAGGTCATCTCGGGCGTGCCGCTGAACAACTTCGGGTCGGAGGACTTCGGGCCGATCACGCTCACCGACGCGCTGACGAACTCGGTCAACACCGTGTGGGCCGAGGTCGGCGAGCAGCTCGGCGGAGCGACGATGCAGAAGTACATGGGGCGGCTGGGCTTCGGCAAGCAGGTCAGCGTCGACCTGCCGTCCGACGAGCGCGCGCCGTCGGGCGAGTTCGTCCGGGGTCACTTCGTCCCCGCGACGAACGGCGCCGTCGACGTGGGGCGCATGGCCATCGGCCAGGACAAGCTGCGCGTCACGCCGCTGCAGATGGCGATGGTGGCGGCGACCGTCGCGAACGACGGCGTGCTCGTCACCCCGCACCTCGGTGACCGGATCATCGACCCCGACGGGCGCGTCGTACGGCGCATCCGCGGCACGGAGAAGGCCCAGGTCACGTCCCCGGAGGCCGCCCGCCAGGTCAACGCGATGATGCAGCAGGTCGTTCGCGAGGGCACGGCGACCGCCGCGGCGCTGCAGGGCATCGACGTGGCGGGGAAGACCGGCACGGCGGAGAAGAACATCGCCCTGCGCATCAACCAGCCCTGGTTCATCGGCTTCGCGCCGGCGAACGACCCGAAGGTCGCCGTCGCGGTGACCGTCGAGACCTCGATCGGAGGCACCGGCGGCGAGGTCGCCGCCCCGATCGCCAAGCGTGTCATGGAGGAGGTGCTGCGGTGAGCGAGGCCCCGATCACCGCCGAGACGATCGTGGACGGCCGCTACCGGGTCGTCAGCCGCATCGGATCGGGCGGGATGGCCGACGTCTACTGCGCGGAGGACCTGCAGCTCGGGCGCAACGTCGCGCTGAAGCTCCTGCACGACCGCTTCGCGGCCGACGGCGAGTTCGTGGAGCGCTTCCGCCGCGAGGCGTCCTCCGCCGCGGGGCTCCAGCACCCGAACGTCGTCGCGGTCTACGACCGCGGGGAATGGGACGGGACGTCGTACATCGCGATGGAGCACGTGCGGGGGCGCACGCTCAAGCAGCTCGTCACCGAGGAGGCGCCGCTGGACGCGGGCCGCGCGATCGGCCTGGTCGAGCAGATCCTGCGCGCCGCGCGCTTCGCGCACCGCCGGGGGATCATCCACCGCGACCTCAAGCCCCACAACGTCATCGTCGACGACGAGGACCGGGCCAAGGTCACGGACTTCGGCATCGCCCGCGCGGGAGCGTCGGACATGACGCAGACCGGCTCGATCATGGGCACGGCGCAGTACCTCTCCCCGGAGCAGGCGCAGGGGGCGCCCGTCGACGCCCGCTCGGACCTCTACTCCATCGGGATCACGCTCTACGAGCTGCTGACCGGGCGCGTGCCCTTCGACGGCGACAGCGCCGTGACGATCGCGCTCAAGCAGGTCAACGAGGCGCCCGTGCCGCCGAGCGCCTACAACGCGGCGGTGACGCCCGAGCTCGACGCGGTCGTGCTGAGGGCCCTGGCCAAGGACCCCGCCGACCGCTTCGCCGACGCCGATGCCTTCACCGCGGCGCTCGAGGACGCGCGCCGCGCGCCGCAGGCGACGGCGGTCACGGCGCTCGCGCCGGGGGACTGGGATCCCACCCACCCCGCGCCGCCGGCTCCCACGGGCCCGTTCCCGGCGGTCGCCGAGGACCCCGAGCCCGACCGCTCGCGGTGGTGGCTGTGGGTGCTCGGGATCCTGCTCGTGGTGGCCCTCATCGCCGGCGCGCTGCTGCTCACGAACAAGGACCAGAAGGTCGTGCCGAGCGTCGTCGGGGCCGACCAGGCGTCGGCGGAGACGACGCTGCGCGCGGCCGGCTTCGAGGTCGACAGCGTGACCCGGACGTCGCCGAAGACCAAGGGGATCGTCCTGGGCCAGGACCCGCCGGGGGGCGAGAAGGCCGACGAGGGCTCCACGGTGACCCTGACCGTCTCCGACGGCCCCGAGAGCCGGGCGGTGCCGACCGTGGAGGGCCTGACCTACAAGTCGGCCGCGGCGCGTCTGCGCGCGGCCGGCTTCAAGGTCCGCAGGACGAACGAGCCGAGCGACACGGTGAAGGCCGGGCGCGTCGTCTCCGCCAACCCCGGGCAGGGCAGCCAGGCCAAGGTCGGCGACACCGTCGAGCTGACCGTCTCCACCGGCCCGCAGGAGGTCGCGCTGCCGTCGGTCGTCGGCCAGTCCGAGGACAACGCGCGCGCGACGCTCGAGAAGGCCGGCTTCGCCGTGGGGACGATCACGCGCAAGGAGTCCTCCGACCAGGACCCCGGGACGGTGCTCAGCCAGAGCCCGGCGCCGGGGACCCAGGCCGCCAAGGGCTCCGCGGTCGACCTGACCGTCGCCAAGGCGCCGAGCCAGGTCGACGTCCCGGACATCACGGGCGAGACCCAGGACGTCGCGACCCAGCGACTGTCAGGCGCGGGCTTCGAGGTCGTCACGAAGCAGCGCGTCGTCGACAGCGAGGAGGGCGACGGCGTGGTGCTCGACCAGAACCCCTCGGGCGGCAAGGCCGACAAGGGCTCGAAGGTCACGATCACGATCGGCAAGTTCGAGGCCGGCAGCCCCGAGCCCGGCACGGGGACGACGGGCGGGACCGGGACGACGACCGCGCCGACGACGACCGACGGCGGGACGGGGACGACGCCGTGAGGGTCGCCGTCCTTGGCGGCGGCCGCTCGTCGGAGCACGAGGTCTCGCTCGCGTCGGCCGCCTCCGTCGCCCGTGGCCTGCGTGACGCCGGGCACGAGGTCGTCGACGTGCTCCTGGCGCGCGACGGGACGTGGGAGGCCGACGGCGAGGAGGTCGTCCTGCAGCCCGGGCGCGGGCTGCTGGGCTGCGACGTCGCCTTCCCGGTCCTCCACGGGCCGTTCGGCGAGGACGGCACGGTCCAGGGCCTGCTCGAGCTCCTCGACGTCCCGTACGCGGGAGCGGGCGTGCTCGCGAGCGCGGCCTGCCTGGACAAGCTCGTCTTCAAGGAGCTCATGGCCGCCGCGGGGGTCCCGCAGGTCCGACACGTCGGCCTGGACGCGGAGCGCTGGGGGCGCGAGCCGCAGGCCGTGCGCGACGACGTCGCCGGCCTCGGCTTCCCGTGCTGGGTCAAGCCGGCCCGACTGGGCTCGTCGGTGGGCATCGTCCGCGTCGCCGAACCCGGCGAGGTCGACGCCGCCGTCGCGCAGGCGCTGGCCCACGACCCGCGCGTGATCGTCGAGGCCTCGGCGCCCGGGCTCGAGGTCGAGTGCTCCGTCCTGGGCCGGGCGCGGTCGGCCGAGGCCAGCCAGCCCGGCGAGATCGTCCCGCTCAAGGGGTCCGGGTGGTACGACTACGAGGCCAAGTACGCCGAGGGCGGGATGGAGCTCGTCGTCCCCGCGCGCATCACGCCCGCCACCCGGGAGCGCGTCCGCGGGCTCGCCGTGCGCGCCTTCCGCCACGTCGGCGTGGAGGGCCTGGCCCGCGCGGACTTCTTCGTCGACGGCGACGCGGTCCTCCTCAACGAGCTCAACACGATGCCCGGCTTCACCGAGACGAGCGTCTACGGCGAGCTCTGGGTCCGGAGCGGACTGCCCTACCCCGACCTCGTCGACCGCCTCGCGGCGCTCGCGGTCGAGCGTCACCGCGAGGAGCGCGCCTACGCGTTCTGAGGCGCCTCAGCCCGTGCGGCGGAAGAGCCGGATCTCGCCGATCTTCGCCACGCTGGCCTCCGGCGGCAGCGCCGTGATCCACACGAGGTAGTAGCGGTAGCGCCGCCCGTCCGGGCGGAGGTCGATGCGGTTCTTGCCCTTCTCGGAGCTGAACGAGCCGACCTTGGTGAAGTCGTCCAGCGCCTGCGGCCGGCCGCCCGGCGGCGCCCCGTAGACGTCCGCGGTGAAGCCCTTCGTCGGTGTGATGACCTGCATCGCCGCGGCGGCCACCCCGGGCTCGGCGTCGACGTAGATCCCGACGCCGTCCTTGCCGAGCTGGCCGCCGGTGTAGGACTCGGTCGACCACGTCGTGCGCGCGTCGCCGTCGACGACGGCCTTCGCCTCGTCGGGGTGCTCGGCCCGGTTGTCGCCGAGCGGGTCGAAGTCGCGCGCGCCGCTCTGCTTGAGCGAGACGCCCTTGAGCCCGGGCGCCGGGGCCTTGCCGAAGTTCTGGGTTCCCGTGCCGCGCTCGGTGCGGCCGACCAGGAGGTAGAAGCCCGTGACGGTCATCGCGACGAGCAGGGCGACCACGGCGGCCGCGACGCGCCACGAGGTGCGCGCCCGCAAGGGCACGCGCCGCTGGGCGTCCTTGGGCAGGGAGCGCAGGACCGTCGTGACCTCGCCCGAGGTCTGGCCCGAGCGCGCCGTCTCGATGCCGAGCACGTCCTCGAGGTCGTCCACCATGGCCTCCGCCGTGGCGTAGCGGACGCTGAGGTCGCGCGCCGTGGCCCGGTCGACGACGGCGGCCAGGGCGCTGGAGATCTCGGGCCGCCGGACCTGGACGTCGGGCAGCTCCTCGCGGACGTGCTTCATGGCGACGGCGACCTGGTTCTCGCCGTGGAAGGGCACGTCGCCGGTCAGCATCTCGAAGAGGACGACGCCGAGCGAGTACAGGTCGCTCTGGCCGGTCACCGCGTGCCCGAGGGCCTGCTCGGGCGAGACGTAGTCCGTCGTGCCGAGGACGCGGCCGTCGGCGGTCAGGCCCTGGTCGGCCAGGGACCGGGCGATGCCGAAGTCGGTGACCTTGGCCGTGCCCTCCTCGTCGAGCAGGACGTTCTGCGGCTTGACGTCGCGGTGGACGATCTGGCGTTCGTGCGCGGCGCCGAGGGCCCGGGCGACCTCGATCGCGTACGCGACGGCGTCCGGGATCGGCAGGCGGCCGTGCCGGCGGATGCGGTCCTTCAGCGTCTCGCCCTCGACGTACTCCAGGACGATGTACGGCATGCCGTCGTCTTCGGAGGCGTCGATGACGCCGACGATGTGCGGGTGGTTCAGCTGCGCCACCGCCCGCGCCTCGCGCCGGAAGCGCTCGAGCTGGTCGGAGTCCTGCGCGATCTCCCGGTGCATGAGCTTGATCGCGACCTGCCGCTCCAGCACGGTGTCGAAGGCGCGGTAGACGGTCGACATCCCCCCGGCGCCCACCTGGGCGTCGAGGCGGTAGCGCCCGGAGAGCAGGGTGCCGACCGGCGTCCTCATCGTCCCTATTGTGCGGCCTGCTGTGGCGGTGGTGCGCGTCATCTGCCTGACGGACCCGGCGGACGCGGCCTCGTGGGCCGCCGAGCCCGCCCGTCGGCGCCTCGAGGTGGAGTTCGGCGACGAGGTCCGGATCACCTACGTCATGTCCGGGCTCGCGCGCGAGGTCGCCGACCCGACGGCGCACGCGCGGGCGGTCCTCGACGCGGCCGCGTCCTCCGGGATGCCGGCCGACGCCCGGCTGTGGCTCGGCGGCGCGGGCGGCCGGGCGCCCACCTCGTCCTACCCGGCCTGCCTGGCCGTCAAGGCGGCCGCCGAGCAGGGCCTGGACGGGCCGGTGCTGCGGCGCCTGCGCGAGGGCTTCCTCGTCGACCGCCGGGCGCAGGACACGACCGACGCGCTGCTGGCGGCCGTCCGCGGCGTCCCCGGCCTGGACCTCGACCGCTTCGCGGTGGACCTGCGCTCGAACGCGATCGTCGAGGCGTTCGGCGCGGACCTCGACGTCGCCCGGGAGCGCGAGCGGCCGCTGCCGTCCTGGCGCGTCGGCGACCGGTGGCTGGAGGGCGAGACCGGCGTCGCGGCCCTGCGGGAGGCCGCCCTCGCGGCGGGCGCCGCGCCCGTGGGCGCGCTGCCGACGGCCGAGGAGGCGGTCCGGCGGCTCGGGCGCGTGGCGACCGCCGAGGTGGCGGCGGCCTGCGACCTGCCCGGCCCGCGGGCGCCCGCGGAGCTCTGGCGGCTGGCGTCCGAGTGGCGGGTGCGGCCCGAGGTCGTGCTGGGCGGCGAGCTCTGGACCGCGGCCTAGGCGGTCGCGAAGAGCTCGCGCGCGTCGGCGAGCTCGGCGCGCAGCCGGGTGCGGAGCCGCGTGTGGAGCTGCGAGGCGCGGCTCTCGGAGATCCCGATCGCCTGGCCGGCCTCGCGCAGCGTCAGCCCCTCGACGTAGAGCAGGACGGCGAGGACCTGCTCGCGCTCGGGCAGCCGCGTGAACGCGGCGCGGAACGTGTCCTGCGCCTGCTCGCCGGCGGCGACGTCGAGCGGGTCGTCGCCGGGGGCGCGGTCCTCGAGCGTGTCGATGCGCTCGACGACCTGGTGGTCGTCGGCCCGGACGGGGACGTTCAGCGACCCGACCTCGGCCCGGGCGGCGTCGTCGTGCAGCGCGCGCAGCTCCGCGACCGTCATGCCCGTCGCGTCGGCGAGCTCCTCGCGGGTGGGGTGCCGGCCGTGGATCGCGGTGAACTGGTCGGCGGCGTCGCCGGCGGCGCGCAGGCCGCGGCGGACCGAGCGCGGCGCCCAGTCGTGCTTGCGCAGCTCGTCGAGGACGGCGCCGTGGACGCGCGTCCACAGGAACTGCTCGAGCGTCGCGCCCTTGGCCGGGTCGAAGCGGTCCAGCGAGCGGAGGATCGCCTCCACGCCGGCCGAGATGAAGTCGTCCATGTCGCACCAGGCGGGAAGCTCGCGGACCTTGCGGTACGCGATCCACTTGACCATCGGCGCGTACCCGAGCACGAGCCGGTCGCGCAGCGCCGGGTCCCGCGTCGCGCGCCAGGCGTGCCACAGGGCGAGGGTCGCGTCCTGGTCGGTGCGGGGCTGGGGCGGGGCCAAGGCTCCCGTCCTGCATCGGCATCGGCGCCGCCCGGGCGCAGGGGACATGCGTCCAGCGTGGTCAGCCGGCGCGGAGCACGACCCCGGGGGCGCTCGCCGTGCCGGCCCGGTCGGTGACCGTGCCGATGCGCCGGGCGCCGGGGTGGTGGCCGGCCAGGAGCGCCGCCGCGTCGGCCGCGTGGGCCTCGGGCACGACGGCCACGAGGCCGCAGCCCATGTTGAAGACCTCCCACAGCTCCGCCGCCGGCACGTCCGCGGCCCGGGCGATGAGCTCCACGACGGCGGGCACGGGGAGCGGGTCCTCGACGGCGTAGCCGACGCGGTCGCCGCCCAGCCGCAGGAGGTTCAGCAGGCCGCCGCCGGTGATGTGGGCCAGCCCGTGGACGTCGAGGCCGGAGCGCAGGAGCGCGAGCGCCGCCCGGACGTAGACCACGGTCGGCTCGAGCAGCGCGTCGGCGACGCTCGCGCCGCCCAGCTCGGGCGGGCGGTCGTCGAGGCCGAGTCCGCCGTCCTGGAGCAGCGCGCGGCGCGCGAGCGTGTAGCCGTTGGAGTGCAGGCCCGACGAGGGGACGCCGACGAGCGCGTCGCCCGCCGTCACGTCGGCGCCGGTCAGGACCGCGTCGAGGGCGACCGTGCCGATGGCCGTCCCGCACAGGTCGAAGCCGTGCGGGGACGGGTGGCCGCGGATGAGCTCGGGCAGGACGGCGAGCTCGCCGCCCGGGATCTCGATCCCCGCCGCCTCGGCTCCGACCTTGAGGCCCTGGCCGATGCGCTCGAGCGCATCGGGGTCGGCCTGCTCGACGGCGAGGTAGTCGACCATCGCGATCGGCTCGGCGCCGACGCAGACCAGGTCGTTGACGTTCATCGCGATGCAGTCGATGCCGACCGTCTCGAGCCGCCCCGCCTGCTCGGCGACGACGAGCTTGGAGCCGACGCCGTCGGTCGTCAGGGCGATGCCGAGCTCCGGCGTCACGCGGAGCACCGAGGCGTAGTGGCCGGGCAGCGGCACGGTGGCCGAGGGCCGGCCGGGCTCGATCGTCCGCAGGACCGCCACGAGCGCCCCGACGGCGCGGTCGGCCGAGCCCGTGTCGACGCCGGCGGCGGCGTAGGCGTCGCTCATCGCCGGCCATTCTGCCGTAGGAGGCGGAGCACCAGGGCCCCGGCCAGCCCGGCGCGGTAGGCCGCGAAGGGCCAGAGCGGGCGGTCGGCGTCGAGCGGGAGCACCCGCGCGGCCGCCAGCGTGGAGGCGAAGGCGGCCGCGGTGCCGGCCGCGAAGGCCGGGCGGACCGGCGCCGGCAGGCCCCGCCGGGCCAGGCGGACGCCCTTCAGCGCGGTCGCGCCGACGATGACCGGCAGCGCGGTGTGGCGCGAGAGGACGCTCGCGTCCGGGCGCCGGAAGCCGCGCAGGCGCGCGGCGGCCAGGGTCATGCCGTTGCGCGAGGCGCCGGGGACGAGCGCGCAGGCCTGGGCCAGACCGAGCCAGAGGGCGTCGGCCATCCCGGCGTCCTCGCGGCGTCGCCGCGCGCCCGCCCGCGCGGCGACGCGCGTCGGACCACGCGAGGGCGCCGGCGCCGGCCAGCAGCCCGACGGGCAGGGTCGCGATGGTGCCGAGGCGCTGCTCGATCGGTCGCTCGAAGGCCAGGCCGGCGAGGGCGGGCGGGAGGAACGACCCGGCGGTCAGGCCGGCCGTCCGCGCCCGGTGGCGGCCGGGCCCGAGGAGGGCCTGGGCGACCTCGTGGCGCAGGGCGACGAGCAGCGCGGCGGCGGTCCCGGCGTGCAGCGCGACCTCGAAGGCCTTGCGGAGCTCCCCGTCGAGCTCCGGGTAGGGCCAGCCCAGGAGGAGCGGCACGGCGCCCACGTGCGCGGAGGACGACACCGGCAGGAGCTCGGCCGGGCCGTGGAGGAGCCCGAGGGCGACGGCGTGGTGGAGCGGGAGCGCGCTAGGAGCTCGACGCATCGGGCGCGGGCGCCGCCTGGCCGGCGCGCGGGCCGCGCCGGACGCGGCGCACGACGAGGTAGGCGATCCCGACGACGATCAGGGCGACGACCGCGTAGTCGACGTAGTGCAGCGAGTCCTTCCACGACTCCCAGTTGTCGCCGGCCTCGCGCCCGATGACGGTCAGCAGCAGCATCCACGGCAGGCAGCCCAGCGCGGTGAAGACGGTGAAGCGCCAGAACGGCATCTTCGCGACGCCCGCGGGCAGCGAGATGAACGTGCGCACGACCGGCAGGAGGCGGGAGAAGAACACCGTGGCCTCGCCGTGGCGGGCGAACCAGCGGTCGGCGACGTCGAGGTGATGCTTGCGGATCAGGAGCTTCCCGCCGTGCTTCTCGATGAGGTCGATCCGGCCGAAGTAGCCGACGGCGTAGGCGATCCAGGAGCCGACCACGTTGGCCGCGGTGGCGACGAGCACCGGCGCCCACAGGGCGTACTCGCCGTCGGAGACGTTGAAGCCCGCGAAGAGCATCGTCGCCTCGCTGGGGATCGGGATGCAGGCGCTCTCCAGCGACCATCAGGATGAAGATGCCGGGGAGCCCGAGGTCGTCGACGACGTTCGTCGCGAAGTCGACGAGCCTGTCGGTGACCGCGGCGTGCACGAGGAGCGTCGCGAGCATGGAGCGGTCGAGGGTACCGGGTAGCGTTCCGCGCCATGCCCGTCCCGCTGTTCGACCCGCGCACGCCCCTGCAGCCGCTCGACGCCGAGCTCCGCGCCGCCGTGGGGCGGGTGCTGGACGGCGGCGCGTTCATCCTGGGCCCCGAGGTCGGGCCTTCGAGGAGGAGTTCGCGGCGAAGGTCGGGGCGCGCCAGGCCGTCGGCGTCGCCAACGGCACGGAGGCGCTGACGGTCGCCCTGCGGGCGCTCGGGGTGGGGCCGGGCGACGAGGTCGTCGTGCCGTCGTTCACGTTCTACGCCAGCGCCGAGGCGATCCCGCCACACGGGCGCCCGGCCGGTCTTCTGCGACGTCGACCCCGCGACGTCGGTGTCCACGCCCGAGATGGTCCGCGCGGTGCTCACCCCGCGCACGAAGGCGGTCATCGTCGTCCACCTCTTCGGCAACGTCGCGCCGGTGCGCGAGATCGAGGCGCTCGGCGTCCCGGTCGTCGAGGACGCCGCGCAGGCGGCCGGCTCGCAGGGGCCGGACGGGCGGCCCGGCGCGCTGGGCACCGTCGCGACCTTCTCCTTCTACCCGTCCAAGAACCTCGGCGCCTTCGGCGACGGCGGCGCCATCACGACGAGCGACGACGACGTCGCCGACCGCGTCCGCACGCTGCGCTTCCACGGCTCCCGCGACAAGGTCACCTACCAGCAGGTGGGCTACAACTCGCGCCTGGACGAGCTCCAGGCGGCGATCCTCCGCGTGCAGCTCCCGCACCTCGACGACTGGGCCGCCCACCGGGCGCAGGTCGGCCGCTGGTACGCCGAGGCCGGGCTGGGCGACCTCGTCGCGCTCCCCGAGCCGACGGCGGGCGCCACGCCGTCGTGGCACCTCTACGTGCCGCGCTCGGAGCGCGCGGACGAGCTCCTGGCGGGCCTGCAGGCCGACGGCATCGGCGCCCGCCCGTACTACCGCGTGCCGATCCACCGCCAGCCCGCGATGGCGCCCTACGTGCAGGACGGCGAGCCCGACCTGCCGGGCACCGAGGAGGCCGCGCGGACGCACCTGGCGCTGCCGATCTCCGCCGTGCTCACGCGCGAGCAGGTCGACGAGGTCGTCTCCGCCGTGCGGCGATGCGCGTCTGGGTCGACCTGACGAACAGCCCCCACGTCCTCGTCCTGCGCCCGGTCGTCGAGCGGCTGCGCGCGGCGGGGCACGAGGTGCGAGGTCACGGCGCGCGACTTCGCGCAGACCGTCGAGCTGGCCGAGCGCCACGGGCTCGGGGCGACGGTCATCGGGCGCCACCGCGGCGGACGCCTGGCGGCCAAGGGCCTGGGGCTGCTCTCGCGGTCCGCCGCGCTCGTGCGCTGGGGGCGCGGGCGGCGGTTCGACCTCGCGCTCGGGCACGGGTCCAACGACGTCACCGTCGCCGCGCGGCTGCTCGGCGTCCCCTCGTCGACGATGTTCGACTACGAGTGGGCGACCGTGCAGCACACGATCAACGGGCGCCTGGCCCGGGCCGTCGTCGTGCCCGACGCGATCCCGCCCGAGCGCCTGGCGCGCTACGGCGCCGCCGGCAAGCTGCAGCGGCTACCCGGGCCTCAAGGAGGAGTACTACCTCGCCGACTTCGAGCCCGACCCGGCCGTGCTCGACGAGCTCGGCCTCGACCGCGCCGCGCCGCTGGCCGTCGTGCGCACCCCGCCCGCGGTGTCGCTGTACCACCGCTTCGAGCACCCGCTGTTCGCGCAGGTGCTCGACCGGCTGCGCGACCAGGGCCAGGTCGTGGTGCTGCCGCGCACGCCCGAGCAGGCCGTCGAGCTGCGGGCGCACGGCGGCTTCACCATCCCCGCCCACGCGATCGACGGCCCGTCGCTCGTCGCCCACGCCGACCTCGTCGTGAGCGCCGGCGGCACGATGAACCGCGAGGCCGTCGCGCTGGGCACGCCCGTGTGGACGACGTTCGAGGGCCGCCTCGGGGCGGTGGACGAGCGCCTCATCGCCGAGGGCCGCCTGCGGCGCCTCGAGCGCGCGGAGGACCTCACGCTCGAGCGCAGCGACGCGGGGACCGGCAGGGGCGGGCGGGCGGGGTCCGTGCGCGTGCGCCGCGACCCCGCGCTGCTCGTCGAGCTGCTGACCGCGCCCGTGCGACACCGCTGACGGCCGCGCGCGCGGCTACGATCCTCGGATGCGCCGACGCCTGCCTGTGCCCGGCTGGGTGCGCTCGGCGACGTCCCCGCTCCACCGCCACTCGCTCTTCCAGCTGGCGATCGACGCGGCGCTCGTCGCCGCGGCCTACCTCCTCGCGTTCCGCCTGCGGTTCGACAACGGCAACCTCCCGACCCGCTACGACGACCTGCTCGCGGCCACGATCCCCTGGGTCGTCCCGCTCGCGCTCGTGGTGTTCGTGGTCTTCCGCCTCGAGCAACGGCAGTGGCGCTACACGGGCCACCGCGACTCGGTCGCGCTCCTCCAGGCCGTCCTCGTCACGACGATCGCGACGGCCGCGCTCATCGGCCTGACCCACCCCGTCACCGTGCCGTCGCCCACGAGCGGCGACGTCACGGTCACGGCGCCGACCGGCGTGCTCGCGCTGTTCTTCCTGCTCATGCTGCTGTTCGTGGGCGGCGCGCGGTTCGTCGCGCGGCTCGTCTACGAGCGCCCGCGCCACGGGTTCCGCGCGCGTCGCGACGCGCGCCGGGTCCTCATCGTGGGCGCCGGCGACGGCGGCCGCCTCGTCCTGCGGGAGATCCTGCGCAACCCGTCCCTGGGCCTCACACCGGTCGGCTTCGTCGACGACGACCCGCTCAAGCGGCGCACGCGGATCGACGGCGTCACCGTGCTCGGCGCGACCGCCGACCTGCCGCGCATCCTCGACGAGGCCGAGCCCGACGAGCTGACGATCGCGATCCCGTCCGCGCCCGGCTCGCTGCGCGCGAGCGTCGTCCGCGCGGCCCGCGCCCGCGGCATCCCGGTCCGGACGCTGCCGACCGTGTTCGAGCTGCTCCAGGCCGGGCAGGGCACCGTCGTCCGCCAGGTCCGCGACGTGCAGGTCGAGGACATCCTGGGTCGCGAGCCCGTGCGCATGGAGGTCGACCGGCTCGGCGCGTACCTCAGCGGCCAGGTCGTCCTCGTCACGGGCGCGGGCGGGTCGATCGGCTCCGAGCTCTGCCGCCAGATCGCCCGCGTGGCACCGCGCCGGCTCTTCCTCGTCGACCACGCCGAGGACAACCTCTTCAAGATCCAGCGCGAGCTCGAGGACGACCGCCACGTCCACCCGTCGACGCTCGAGGCGGTGCTCGCCGACTGCAAGGAGGGCGAGCGGATGCGCGAGGTCTTCGCGGCCGCGCGCCCGACCGTCGTCTTCCACGCGGCCGCCTACAAGCACGTCGGGCTCATGGAGGCCAACCCGGTGGAGGCCGTCCGGAACAACGCGCTGGCCACGCGGCTGCTCGTCCGGGTCGCGGGCGAGCACGGCGTCGGCACCTTCGTCCTCGTCTCCACCGACAAGGCGGTCGAGCCGGCGACGGTCATGGGCGCCTCGAAGGCGCTGGCGGAGTGGGCGGTGGAGGAGGGCGCGCAGCGCTGGCCGTCGATGCGGTGCTGCTCGGTGCGCTTCGGCAACGTGCTCGGGTCGTCCGGCTCGGTCGTCCCGATCTTCCGCCGCCAGATCGCCCGCGGCGGCCCGGTCACGGTGACCGACCCGCGCATGACGCGCTACTTCATGACGATCCCGGAGGCGGTCCAGCTCGTCATCCGCTCCGGCTCGCTCGGCCGCGACGGCGACGTCTTCGTCCTCGAGATGGGCGAGCCCGTGTCGATCCTCCAGCTCGCCCGCGACATGATCGAGCTCTCGGGGCTGCGCCCGGACGAGGACATCGCGATCGAGGTCGTGGGCCGCCGGCCGGGCGAGAAGCTCCACGAGGAGCTCTTCAACCCCTACGAGCGCCCCCAGCCGACGCCCGCCGAGCGGATCACGAAGGCCGAGCGCGAGCCGCTCGACCGCGACGCGGTCGCGTCCGTCTTCGACGAGATCGGGCTGCTCGCGCTGGAGGGCGACGCGGCGGCGCTCGCGGCGAAGGTCGGTGCCCTCTCGTCGCTGCGCGGTACCCCGGCCGAGCCGGGCGGCGCCTCGGGCGCCCGGAGCCTTCCCTAGCATGGCCCGTTCATGACGGCCGCGCTGCCTGCCGCCTTCTCGCTGTCCAGCCGTGCCCAGGAGTACGGCGCGTACGCGGGGTTCGCCTCGATCCTCGGCCTCGCCGTGCTCTCGCTGCTGTACTTCGCCCAGGCGCGCGAGGTCAAGCGCCTGCGCGACTGGGCCGGCCGCGCGCCCGAGCGCGCGGCCGAGGAGGAGGCGCGCGTGGCGGCCGAGGCCCAGCGCCGCGCGGCGGCCCCCGTCCCCGTCCGGCCGCCCGGGGCCGTCACGCCCGCGGGCAACGGCAGCGGGACGCCCGCCGGTGCGGCCGCCGCCGCCGGCCGCACCCCGCCCGGCGCCCCCCAGCCCGCGCCCGCCACCGCGGCGGCGACCGCGGCCGGCGCGGCGGCCGGCGCAGCGGGCGCGGCCGCGGCAGCGCCGGCGCAGGCGAAGCCCGGCCCGGCCGGCGCTCCGGCCGGCGCCGTCGCCGCGTCCTCCGGGCAGGCGCCCGCCGGCGGTGCGGCGCAGCCGGGCCAGGCCGCCGCCGCCGGCGCCGCGACGTCCGGGCCGCCTGCTCCCGGGGCGGCGACCCCTGGCGCGACGCCCGGCAGCGCCCCGCCGACGCCCGGCAGCGCCCCGCCGCCGCCCGGGCAGGCGTCGCCGGGCCAGGCCGGCGCCCCCGGTGCGACCCCCGGCCCCGCCGCGGCGAGCGCCCCGCCGGCGAGCCCCACTGCCCCGGACGGGCCCGGCCAGCCGACCGCCGGTGGCGCCGCGGGCCCCGGCCAGCAGACCACCGCGCTGCGTCCGGCGCAGGCTCCGGGCGCCCCCGCGGCGCAGCCCGGCGGCGCGCAGCCCCCGAAGGGCTCCGAGGGCGCGCCGGGTTCGCCGTCGCCGTCGCCCTCCGCGCCGGGCGGCTCGTCCGCCGGCCCGTCGCAGCCTCCATCCGCCCCCGGTCCGGGGGGCCGGCCCGCCCCGATGCGCGGACCCGTCCCGCCGGGGGCCCGCCCCGCCGGCGAGCAGGCCGGCCCGGGGACCGGGTCGGTGCCGTTGCCCCCCGGCGCCTCGCCGCCCCGGCCGGCCGCCCCCGGCCAGGCCGACCAGCCGTCGCGCCCGGGCGGCCTCCCGGCGGCCAGCACGGCGGCCGGCGCGGCCGCGGCGACCGGCGCCACCGGCCCGTCGACCGCCGCCGTCCCGCCCGGCGCCCCGACCGGCCGCCGCGGCCGCCTCGGCGTCGGGCGGCGCGGGCCGCTACGTCCCGGCCTACGACGACGACGTGAGCCCGTCGCGCCGCCGCCCGGTGGCGCTCATCGTCGCCGCGGTCGTCGCCGCCGCGGCGGTGGTGGCGGTCGGCGCCGCGCTCCTCATCGCCGGAGGCGGCGACGACAGCACGCCGTCGGCGCCCAACACCGTCGGCGGCAGCACGTCGACCGCGACCGGCTCGGGCTCCGGGTCGGCCACCGCGCCGAAGGTCGACCGCGGCCAGGTCACGGTCACGGTCCTCAACGGGACGACGATCCAGGGGCTCGCCCGCGGCGCGCTGGACCGCCTGACCGCCGCGGGCTTCCAGGACGGCGGCGTGAACACCGACCGGACGAACCAGAGCCGCAGCCAGACCATCGTCTTCTCCGCGCCGGGCCAGCGCACCGCGGCCCAGGCCGTGGCGAGCGTCCTGAAGGTCCCGCGCACCCGGGTCAAGGCGTACGACGCCGAGCCCGACGGCCAGGGGATCCGCCTGCAGGCGCGCCAGGACTCCGACGTCGTCGTCGTCCTGGGCCAGGACAAGGCGCAGCAGTCCGGGTGATCCGTCTGGCCCGGCACGGGCAGACGGCCTACAACGCGACCCACCGCTTCCAGGGCCACCTGCCGGTCCCGCTCGACGCCACCGGCCGCGAGCAGGCCGCAGAGCTCGCGCAGCGCCTGCGCGGACCTCGGGCTCGTGTCGCTCTGGTGCAGCCCGCTCCTGCGCGCACGCCAGACCGCCGAGGCCGTCGCCGCGGCCACCGGGCTCGAGCCCCGCGAGGACGCCCGGTGGGCCGAGACCGACGCCGGCGACTGGACCGACCGCTCCTTCGCCGACGTCCACGCCGAGGACCCGGACCGCTTCGCGGCCTTCGTGGCCGTGGACCCGGGCTTCTCCTTCCCCGGTGGCGAGTCGTTCGCCGCCCACCAGGCCCGCGTCGCCGATGCGGTCGCCGACCTGCGGGACCGCCCGCAGGACCACCCCGCGCTCGTGGTCTGCCACGGCGTCACCATCCGCCTCGCCCTGCTCGCCGCTCACGGTGACGAGCAGGCCCGGACGGTCCCCTTGCCGAACACCGCCCTGGTGAGGCTGTGAACGGACCTGGTGGAACGGTGACGTGCGGGGTGCGGCAGGGGTGACGCGGGTCGCCCCGGTCCTCTTCGCGCTGCTCGTGGCGGCCACCTTCGGCGCGCTGCTGGCCGCGCAGCGGCTGCGCCACGGGCCCGCCGTCGTCCGCGGCCTCGCCGCCACGCGCGTCTTCTCGCCGAACGGCGACGGCCGCCTCGAGCAGGCGGCCGTCCGCTTCACGGTCGCGACGCCGGACACGGTCGCCGTGGCGGTCGTCGACGACGGGGGCGACCGCGTCCGCACGCTGCGGCGCGTGACGACCCACCGCGCCGGCGAGGCCGTCGCCGCGACGTGGGACGGCCGCGACGAGGACGGCCGGCGAGCGCCCGACGGGACGTACCGCGTCCGGCTCGCGTTCGCCCGTCAGGGGCGCGGGCTCGACGACCGTCGCACGGTGCGCCTGGACACGACGGCGCCGCGCCCGCTCGTGACGGCCGCCTCCCCGCGGCTGCTGCCGGTCCCGGGCGGCGGGGCGACGACGCTGGCCGTCCGCGCGCGGGGCACCGCCCTCCGCGTGGCGCTGTACCGCACCGATCCGGCCCCGGCGCTCGTGCGCACCCTGGACGTCCCGGCCCCGGACCGTCCCGGCGGTCGCTGGGCCGGGCCGGTCGCGGTGCGCTGGGACGGCACCGTCGGTGGCCGACCCGCACCCGCCGGGACGTACGTGGCGGTCGCCGAGGTCCGCGACGCGGCCGGGAACCTCGGGCGCTCGGCGCCGCTCGGGCCGCGGGCCCTGCCGCTGGCCCCCTACGGCCGGTCCCTCCCCGGCCGGGCGGGCGTCACCGTCCGCGCCGTGGGCGTCGCGCCGCCCGCCGAGCCGGTGACCGGCGGCCAGGTCGTCACGCTCGGCGTCGACACCCGCCAGCGCCCGTATCGCTGGGCGCTGCGGCGCGTCGGGTCCGGCCGGGTGGAGGCCCGCGGCGGCCACGGCGCGGGCGCGCCGGCGCTGCGCGTCCGCGCCCCGTCCGGGCCGTCCGGGCTGCACCTCCTCGAGGTCGACGCGGGCGGCGCCGTCGCGCGGGTCCCGGTCGCGGTCCAGGCCGGCGGCCCGCAGCGGGTGCTCGTCGTGCTGCCGGTGATGACGTGGCAGGGGCGCAACCGCCTCGATGACGACGGCGACGGCGAGCCCGACCTCCTCGACCGCGGCCGGCCCGTCGGCGTCCACCGGGTCCTCGCCGGGGGCGCGCTGCCCGCCGGCGTCGCCGGGACGACCGCGCCGCTGCTGGCCTGGCTCGACGACACCGGCCGTCGCTACGACCTCACGACCGACGTCGCCCTCGCCCAGGGCCACGGCCCGCGCCTGGAGGGGCACGCCGGCGTGCTCCTCGCCGGCGACGTGCGCTGGCTGCCCGCCGGGCTGCAGCGCGCACTCCGGCGCTTCGTCACCGCGGGCGGGACGCTCGCGGCCGCCGGGACCGACGACCTCCGCCGCCAGGTCCGGCTGACCGCGGACGACCGGCTCGCCGACCCGACGCCGGCCGCCCCGGCGAGCGCGCTCGGGTTGCGACCCGGGCCGCTCCTGCGCGCCGACACGCTCACGCTGACGAACCTCCGCGACGACCTGCGCCTGTTCGCGGGCTCGAGCGGCGAGCTGCGCGGCTTCCGCGTCGCCGAGCCGCTGCGCGGCGTGCAGGACGGCCGCGTGCTGAGCTCGGCGGTGACCGGCGACGACGAGACCGTCGTCGTGGCGGCGGTCCGCTCCGGGCGCGGCCTGACGATCCACCTCGGCCTGCCCGAGCTGCCCGGCCGGCTCGGCGGTCCCACCGCGGACCCCGACGCCCAGGCGCTGATGGGACGGACATGGGCGCTGCTGTCGCGCTGATCGCGCTCGCGTCCGTGACCGCCGCGGCGCTCGTGCTTGAGCGGCCGCGGGCGAAGGCGTGGGCCGTCCTGGCGGTCGCCGCGCTCCTCCCGGTCGCGCTGGTCGTCCAGCGCTGGGGGCTCGCCGACGGTCGCTGGCTGCGCGACCACCCGGCGGTCCTCGCCGGGGGCGTCCTCGCCGTCGCGGCGGCCGTCGCCGCGCTCGCGCTCCTCGTCGCCCGGCGCCCGGGCGCGCTGCCCGTGCTGGCCGTGGGCGTGCTGCCCTTCCGCCTCCCGGTGGCGGGGCCGGTCGGCCCGGAGGCGCTGGCGCTCGCGGTGCACGTCGTCGTCCTCGCCGGCGCGGTCGCCTACGCGGCGGTTCGACTGCGGCCGGTGCGCTCGCTCGACGACGAGCTCCTGACGCGCCCCGACCCGCCCGACCCGCGGACTCGAGTGGGCCCTCGCGGCCGGGCTCGTGCTGTACGCGGCCCAGGCGACCGGCGCGCCCGGGCCCGACGCGGCGGCGGGCACGCTCGTCACCGCGCTCGTGCCCTTCGCCCTGCTCTTCGTCCTCCTGCGGCGCGCCGACTGGACGCCGCGGCTCGTGCGGACCTGTGCGGCGACGTTCGTGGGCGTCGCCGTGGTCCTCGTCGCGGTGGCGGTCGGCGAGGCCGCGACGGCGCGGCTGCTGCCCGCGCCGCGGGTCGTCACCGACGATCGCCTCGCCGACGCCTTCCGCGCCTCGTCGCTCCTCTTCGACCCGGACGCGCTGGGCCGCGTCCTGGCCGTGGCCGCGCTCGTGGTGACGGCGGGGCTGCTGTGGGCGCGCCGCGGGCGCGACCTCGCCCTCGCGGGCGTGGTGCTCGTCGTGCTCGGCGGCGGCCTGGCCCTCACGCGCTCCTCCGGGGCGGCGGTCGCCCTCCTGGCCGGCCTGGTCGTCCTCGCGGCGCTGCGGTGGGGGCCCCGGGCCGCGGCCGGCCTGGCCGCCGGCCTCGTCGTCGCCGGCCTGGCGGCCGTCCTGCTCGCGCCCGGGGCCGCTCAGGCTCGACCGTGACCCGGTCGCGGCGGCCGACCAGGTCACCAGCGCCCGCTCGGCGCCGGTGCGGGACGGCGCCGCGCTCGCGCTGCGCCGGCCCTTGGCGGGCTGGGGCTCGGGAACCGTCGTGGCCGCGCTGCGGCGCGAGCGCGGGACCGTCGCTGCCGCAGGCCCGCGCCGCGGCGCGCACGACGCCGCTCGCGGTCGCCGTCGAGCAGGGCGCGCTCGGTCTCGCCGCGTGGCTGGCCCTCCTGTGGTTCGCCGCGCGGCGCCTGCTGGCCGGCGCCGGCCGGTCGCCCGCCCGCGCGGGTCTCGGGGCGGCGCTCGTGGCCCTCGTCGTCGACGCGCTGCTCCACGGCGCGCTGCTCGAGGACCCCATGACGTGGGCGGTCCTCGGCGCCGGGAGCGCGCTGGCCTTCGCCGACCGCCGCCGGCGCCCGCGCCGCCGGGTGCCCGCGGAAGTCGCGCAGCCGGCAAGCGAGGAGCGGGTCGCCACGCCGGCCTGACCCGGCGCGCCCGGCCCTCGCGCCGCTAGCCCGTCACCCGGACGTCGATCCCGGCCTCGGCGAGGCGCTCCCACAGCGGCGCGTCGTGGGCGCGCGCCGTCTGCGCGAGCGCCCACGCCCGCAGCTCGGCGTCCGGCCGCGCGCGCGCTCCGGCGAACCCCGCGAGCGCCTGCGCGACGGCGGCCGGGCCCTCGGCGGGCACGATCGCGCGCTCCCACGTCCGCGCGCCGGCCAGGTCGGGCGTCACGGTGCGACGGCCGAGCCGCGCGGCCCGGAGGACGGCCACCGGGGCGGACGCCTCGGTGAACGGGTCGCGCCGCAGCGGCGCCAGCGCGACGTCGGCCGCGAGCAGCAGGCGGGCCGTGCCGGCGTCGTCGCGCGGGCCGAGCCAGACGAGGCTCGGGTGCTCCAGGGCGGCGGCGTGGTCCTCGTCGGCGCGGACCGCGCGGTCGTCGCGCTCGCCCACGAGCAGCAGCACGAGCCGGTCCCCGAGCGCCTCCGCGACGCCGCGCAGGAGCGCCCAGTCCGTGTGGCGCCCGAACGGCCCGAGCGCGACGGCGACGACCGGCCCGCCCGCCTCCGCGTGCGGATCGGGCGCCGGGAAGGCATCGGCGGCCGGCGGCACCAGGAGCGCCCGGTGCCCGGCCAGCCCCTCCTGGCGGACGAGCTCGGCCGAGGCCGCGAAGGTCAGCGACGCGCGCTCGGCGGCCCGCTCGTGCAGGCGCTCGGACCGCGCGCGCAGGGCGGCGCCGACGGCGGGGTCGGCCTCCGCCCGCTCGCCGCGGCGGTACCACAGCTCGCACGGTTCGCCCGCGGCGGCCAGGATCGCCCGCGCCAGCGGGTACTGCAGCGGGTCGAACAGGACCACCACGCGCGGCCGCCCGCGCCGGCGGAGCAGCGCGCGCACGAGCCGGCGGGCCTGGCGTGCCGCCAGCGCATCGCCCAGCAGGTCGGGCAGCCGCCCCGCCCTGCGGTAGGAGAGCCGGGGCGGGTCGACCGCGACGACGCCCTCGGCCCGGCGCAGGTCGGCGACGACGTCGTGTCCCTCGAGCTCCTCCAGGACGCGGGGCAGCAGGAGGACGGCGAGCGGCGGCTCGTCCTGGTGGGCGGGGCCGATCAGCGGACCGTCCGCGCCACGGGCGCGAGGTCGACGAGGACCTGGGCGGCGACCCGGCCGGGCAGCTTCGTCCCGGCCGGCAGCCGCAGGGAGACCCCGGTCACGCGACCGTCGGGGTCGGCGGCCACCGTCGTCAGCGACGCGAGGTCGAGGTCGACGGGGGCGCCGGTGTCGGCGTCGGTGAGCAGGATCGCGACGACGTGGCGGGCCGCGGGCAGCGCCGTCCCGGCCAGGCGCGCCGTGACCGCCCCCGGCGCGGCGGCCGTCGGGCGGCGCAGCTCGGGGCCGGCGACCCGGACGCCCGCCGGCGCGCGCGTGCCCGGACCGGTGTGGGGGCGGGTCGTCGCCGTGCCCGAGGTGACGAGGACGTCGTCGTCGTTGCAGAGCCGGATCGCCCGCAGGAGCGGCCCGTAGACGGGCACCCCGCCGCACGCGGTCTCGGTCACGAGGCTCGGCGCGCCGCGCGGGCGCAGGTGCGGGCCCAAGAGGGTCCGGAGCTCCAGGCGCCGGGTCGGGACGTCGCCGAAGGAGAACCGCACCCGGGCCCGGCGGGCGGAGGCCACCAGGCGGTCCCCCCGCCACGAGGCGCGCAGGGCGAACGCGGTCGCGGCGGTCGGATCGGGGCGCAGGACGCCGTCCGCGCCGCGGGTCGCCCCGATCGCCCAGAGCGTCAGCTCGCCGGGGTGCGCCGGGTCGCTCGCGACGGGCCCGAGGAGCAGCTCGGTCTGGTCGAAGCCGATCTGGTTGACGCTCGCCAGGAAGGCCGGCTCGGGGACGGCCAGGCGGGTGAGCTCGAAGGCCCCGAGCCGCGCGGGCCCGCGTCGCGCCGGCGCGGTGCGCAGGCGCAGCGTCCGGGCGAACCCCGTGCGGCCGACGCGTGCCGTGACGCGCAGCGCGTAGCGCCGCCCCGGCCGCAGGGCGCGCCGGGGGACGACGACGAGCTCCCGCCCGTCGGCGGACGGCTGCAGCCGGACCGGCACGGGCGGGTCGACCGTGGCCTGCGGTGCCCCCGACGGCGGCGCCGAGGTGAGCGGCAGCAGCCGCAGGGTGGCGTGCGGCGCGTCCAGGCCGACGGGGATCGTCCGGCCCCGGCGGCGCACGAGGAGGTGCACGGGCAGCGCCGCCGTCGCCGGCAGCGCCCGCCGGCCGAAGCCGCGTGCCTCGAGCTGGCCGCCGGGCGTCACGCCCACGAGCCGGCGCGCGTCGCGCGGCAGCGGCTCGGCCGGTCGGACGTCGCAGCGCGCGGCGCGCCGGTGCCGAAGGCACCAGTCGTAGGGGACCGCGACCACGTCGCCGTGCTCGCCGGCGATGACGACGCCCGTGCGGCCCAGCGCCGGGGAGGCGTTGAGGTCGTTGCGCTCGCGGCCCTCGCCGCGGCGCGGCGTCGTGTCGTAGGACCAGCGCCGCCGGCCCGTGTCGGCGTCGAGGGCGTAGAGCCGCCCGTCGCCCGAGCCGGCGTAGACGACGCGCCGCCGCGAGCGCGCGGGCGCGCCCGGGACGCGCCCGAGCACGGGCGACGAGCGCACGGGCGCGCCGGTGTCGTAGCGCCAGCGCTCGTGACCACCGGGGCCGAGCATGCGGATCGTGCCGTCGGTCGACGCGATGGCCACGCCCGTCACGCGGCCCGCGGCGTCCTCGCGCAGCGCCGGGGAGGCGTAGAGGTGCATCGGCGTCCGGAAGCGCCACCGCACGGCGCCGGTCGCCGCGTCGAGCGCGGACACCGACCCGTCGAAGGAGGCCGTGTAGAGCGTGCGGCCGTCCGCGCCGAGCGCCGGCGACGCGACGACGTAGCCGCCCGCGGGGGCGCTCCAGCGTTCGCGCCCGTCGCGGTCCAGCGCGAACGTCGCCAGGTCCAGCGAGCCCCAGTACGTCGTCCCGTCGGGGCCGACCGCCGGCGTGGTCCACACCGAGTTCCCGCGCTGGTGCGCCCAGCGCACGTGCCCGTCGGCGTCGAACGCGTAGGCGCCGCCGCCCGTGTTGCCGACGTACGTCGTGCCGTCCGCGCCCAGCTGCGGGTTGCCCTCCCACCAGCGCACGAGCTGCCCGGGGGCGGCCGGGAGCGTCGGGACGGCGCGCCACTGCTCCGACGGCGGGCGGGCCGTCGCGACGCGGCGCAGGACCTCGTCGCCCGCGCCGAACGTGACGACGGGCCCGGGGCCGAGCACCGCCGCGGCGTCGATGAGCCCGCCGGTCCGGATCCGCCAGCGCAGGCGCCCGGTCGGGGAGAGCGCGACGAAGGACCGGTCCGCCGAGCCCACGTAGACGTTCCCGGCGTCGTCGAGCACCGGGGTCGAGAACACGCCACGGGCGGTGTGGAACGCCCACGGGCGTGCCCGGCGGTCGACCCGCGGCCGGACGTCGCCGGCCCCGGTGTTGCGGACGTCGTGGCGCATCGAGGGCCACAGCGCCGCCGCCGTGGCGCCGGGCGGGTGGAGGGCGGGGCCCGCGACGGCGGCGGCCAGGACGACGAGGGCGGCGAGGGCCGCGCGGCGGCGGGGCATCGGCGCGCAGCGTACCCCGCCCCGTCCGGCGCGTAGGCTGTGCCGGGCCGTGGCGAAGGTCTACGACGAGCTCACCGACCACCAGCGCGACTGGATCGCGCGCCAGCCGCTGTTCTTCGTGGCCTCGGCGCCCCTCGACGGCGAGGGCCACGTGAACGTCTCGCCGAAGGGGCCGATCGGGTCCTTCGCCGTCCTGGACGCGCACACGGTCGCGTACCTCGACGTCCACGGCAGCGGCGCCGAGACGATCGCGCACCTGCGCGAGAACGGCCGCATCTGCGTCATGTTCTGCGCCTTCGACGGGCCGCCGCGGATCGTCCGCCTGCACGGTCGCGGCGAGGCCGTCCTCAACGACGACCCCCGCTTCCCGGACCTCCTCCGCCGCGGGGCCTTCGCGGACGCCTCGATCCCCGAGGCGCGGCGCTCGGTCGTCGTCGTCGACGTGACGCGCATCAGCGACTCGTGCGGCTACGGCGTGCCGCTCATGCGCTTCGAGGGCGAGCGCGAGCACCACGCGCTCGCGAGCGCCAAGAAGCTCCGCACCCAGGGGCCCGCGGCCTACGAGGCAGGGCAGCGCACCCGCGGCGCGCGCAGCCTCGACGGCCTGCCCGCCCTCGGCGGGTGACGCGCGCGAGCGGGCGGGATCGCGTCCGGGTCGACCTCGTCGACCCGCCCGCGTACACGCCGCCCTACGACCACGCGCTGGCGGCCGCGCTGGCGCGGGCCGGGGCGGCCGTGCGCCTCGTGACCTCGCCCTTCGGCTACGGGACGGTGCCGCGGCCCGACGGCTACGTCCTGCAGGAGCGCTTCTACCGCCGGGCGGCGGCGACGGGGCGTGCCGGGTCGGCGGCCCGGCGGGCCGCCCGGCTGGCCGAGCACGTCCCCGACATGCTCGGCTACCGGCGCGCCGCCCGGGACGCCGACGTCGTCCACGTCCAGTGGCTGACGCTGCCGCAGGTCGACGGCCCGCTGCTGCCGCGCGGCCGGCCGCTCGTCGTGACCGCGCACGACGTCCTGCCGCGCGAGCCGCGCCCCGGCCAGGCCGGCGCCCAGCGGCGGCTGCTGCGGCGCTTCGACGCGGTCGTCGTCCACTCCGCCCACGGGCGCGACCGCCTCGTCGCCGAGGCGGGGCTGGACCCCGGCCGCGTCCACGTCATCCCGCACGGCGCCTTCACGCACCTGACCGAGGTCGCCGACCCGGTGCCGCTGCCGCCCGAGCTGGCGGCGGTCGAGCTGCCGGTCGTCCTGCTCTTCGGGCTCGTGCGGCCCTACAAGGGGCTCGACGTCCTGCTCGAGGCCTGGCGCGCGGTCGACGGCGCCGAGCTGTGGGTCGTCGGGCTGCCGCGCATGGACCTCGCGCCGCTGCGCGCCGCCGCGCCCCGGACGGTCCGCTTCGTCGAGCGCTTCGTGCCCGACGCCGAGCTGCCGGCGTTCTTCGACCGCGCGGACCTCGTCGTCCTGCCCTACCGCGAGATCGACCAGTCCGGCGTCCTCTTCACCGCGCTGGCCTTCGGCAAGCCGCTCGTCCTGACGGCCGTGGGCGGCTTCCCCGAGGTCGCGGGCGAGGGTGCGGCCGAGCTCGTCGCGCCGGGCGACCCCGCGGCCCTGGCCGGCGCGCTGAGCCGGCTGCTGGGCGACCCGGCGGCGCGCGGGCGCCTCGCCGCCGCCGCCCGGGCCGCGGCGACCGGGCCCTACAGCTGGGACACGGTCGCCCGACGGCACCTGCACCTCTATGGCACGCTCGTCGCGTGAAGGGGCGGACCGTCGCGTTCTGGGCTCCGGCGGCGGCGCTCGTGTACGCCCAGGCCGGCTACCCGCTGGCCCTGGCCGCGCTGGCCCGGCTGCGCGCGCGGGGGACGCCCCCGCCGGTCCCCGCGCCGGCGGCGACCGAGCTTCCCGACGTCGCGCTCGTCGTGGCGGCGCACGCGGAGGAGGACGTCATCGCCGCCAAGGTGGCCAACGCCCGCGCGCTGGACTGGCCCGCCGACCGGCTGACCGTCGTCGTGGCGTGCGACGGGTCACCCGACGCGACGCCGCGACGGGCCCGCGAGGCGGGCGCCGACCTCGTCCTCGAGCTGCCGTGGGGCGGCAAGGTCCGCGCCCAGGACGCCGCCGTCGACGCGACGGACGCGCCGCTGCTGGCCTTCTCGGACGCCAACGCCCTGTGGGAGCCCGGCGCGCTGCGCGCGCTCGTGGCGGCGCTGGAGGAGGACGGCGTCGGCTACGCCTGCGGCAGCGTGAGCTTCGCGGCGCACCCGTCCGGGCACAGGCAGGGCGGCACGAACCAGGAGGGCCTCTACTGGCGCTACGAGATGGCGATCCGGGCCCGCGAGTCGGCGCTGGCCTCGGTCACCGGCGGCAACGGGGCGATCTACGCGGTGCGGCGCACGGCCTACGCCCGCGTCGACCCGGTCATGGGCCACGACCTCTCGTTCCCCTTCACGCTCGTCCGCCGCGGGTGGCGGGCGGTCTACGCCCCCGCGGCCCGGGCCACCGAGAAGATGGTCCCCACGGTCGAGGGCGAGTGGCGGCGCAAGCGGCGGATGATGTCCCACGCGTGGCCGATCGTCCTGCGCGGCGGGCTGCTGGACCTGCGCGGCCTGCCGCCGCGCTACGCCTGGATGGTCGTCTCGCACCGCTGGCTGCGCTACGCCGCGCCGTTCCTGCACCTCGTCCTGCTCGCCGCGACGCCCGCCGCCGCGGCGGACGCCCGCGCGGCGCACCGCCCGCGCGGCCGCGGTCGCCCAGGGCGCCGTCCTCGCGGCCGCGGCGGCCGGGGGCCGCGCGGGCCGCCCCGGGCTGATCGCCCGCTACTACGTGCTGACGCAGGCGAGCATCGCCGCGGGGCTGTGGGATCACCTGCGCCACGGCACCCCCGCGGGCTGGGCGCCGCCCGAGGGCACGCGGTGAGCCGCCGCGCGTTCGACGTCGCTGCCGCCGCGGTCGCGCTCGTCCTGGCGAGCCCGATCCTGCTGGCGGCGGTCGTCGCCATCCGCCTCGAGTCGCGCGGGCCCGCGGTCTTCCGCCAGCGGCGCGTCGGGCGCGACGGCGAGCCCTTCGACCTGCTCAAGCTCCGCACGATGGTCGCCGGCGCCGAGGGCCTCGGCCGCGGGCTGGCGGTCGTCGAGGGCGACCCGCGCATCACCCGCGTCGGACGCCTGCTGCGCCGGACGTCGATCGACGAGCTCCCGAACCTCGTCAACGTCCTGCGCGGGGACATGTCGGTCATCGGCCCGCGGCCGACGGTCCCGGTCCAGGTCGAGCGCTACACCGAGCGCCAGCGCGGCCGCCTGTCGGTCAAGCCGGGCATCACGGGCTGGGCGCAGGTCCACGGGCGGACGTCGCTGCCGTGGGCCGACCGGATCGAGCTCGATCTCTTCTACGTCGAGCACCGCTCCTGGCGGCTGGACCTCGAGATCCTGCGCCGGACGGTCGTCATGGTCGTGGGCGGCCGCGGCCTCTACCGCGGCGACGCGCCGGCCTGGCGCGACTGAGCCGGCGCCGGCGCGGCGGGGTCAGGCGACGGCGCGCCGCGCGGTCCCGCGCAGCGGCCAGCACTCGGCCACGAAGGCGGCGATCTCGGCGGTCAGCCGGTCCGGCCGGACGCGCAGCTCGAGGATCGAGTCGGCCTCGAGCAGCCGCGCGTCGGGGAGCTCCTCGACGAGCGCGCCCGAGTCCGAGAACGGGTGCACCGGGTCGCGGCGGTGGCCGATCACGAGCGCCGGCGCGGTGAGCGTGCGGCGCACGGCGGCGGGCGGGGCGACCCGCTGGAAGAAGATGCCCTGCAGCACCGCCGCGCTCGGCGCCGGGTCCTGGCGGACCGTGTCGAGCAGGACGTCGGCGAGCCACAGGCCGCCCGTCGGCAGCGCCCGGGCGCCGCGCTGCAGCAGCTTCATGCCGGGCTCGCCGAAGGTCAGGGCGACCATGAGCGGCGTGAAGGCGATCGCGCATCCCAGCAGCGCGTTGTCGAGCACCGGCATCTCCACGACCATGCCGCGCAGGCGCTCCGGCGCGGCGGCCGCCAGCTCGAGCGTGACGTTCGCGCCGAGCGACGTCCCGGCGACGACGGCCTCGTCCACGCCGAGGTGGTCGAGCAGGCCGGCGACCTGGCCCGCGAAGGCCGGCATCCCGTACTCGCGCATGTCGACGGGCCGGTCGGAGGCCCCGTGGCCGAGCAGGTCGAGCGTCACGACGCGGTGGCCGCGGGCGGCGAGCTCCTTGGCCAGCGGCCGGTGCATCTTCTGGCTCAGCAGCAGCCCGTGCAGCAGGACGACGGTCCGCTCGCCCGCACCGAACTCCGTGTAGGCGAGCCGGTGGCCGTCGTGCACGAAGGTGGCCATGACCTCCTGAGCCTAGCTCAGCGCCAGGCGTCGGCAGGGGGTAGGTTCCCGCCCATGGCCAAGCAGCCCCGCATCCTCGTCGGCCAGGTCGCGCTCGTCACCGGCGGCGCCCGCGGCATCGGCAAGGCGACCGCCCGGGCCCTCGTGCGCGAGGGCGTGAAGGTCGCGATCGGCGACCTCGACCACGAGGCCGCGCAGGCGGCGGCGCAGGAGCTCGGCGGCGGCACCGTCGCCTTCCCGCTCAACGTGACCGACCGCGCCTCCTTCGACCGCTTCGTGGCCGACGCCGAGGCGGCGCTCGGGCCCGTCGACGTTCTCGTCAACAACGCCGGGATCATGCAGCTCGGCCCGTTCGTGGAGGAGGACGACGCGACGACCCAGCGGATGGTCGACATCAACGTCCACGGCGTCCTGCACGGGATGAAGGCCGTCCTGCCCGGGTTCGCGGGCCGCGGCCGCGGGCACCTCGTCAACGTCGCCTCGACCGCCGGCAAGGGCGGCTACGCCGGCGGCGCGACGTACTGCGGGACGAAGCACTTCGTCGTCGGGGTCAGCGAGGCGGTGCGCGCGGAGCTGCGCGGAACCGGCGTCGAGGTCTCCTGCGTCATGCCCGTCGTGGTCCAGACCGAGTTGGCCGCGGGCCTGCCGCAGACGCGGGGGGTCAAGCAGGTGACGCCCGAGGACGTGGCCGATGAGATCGTCAGCGCGCTGAAGACCCCACGGTTCGACGTCTTCGTCCCGCGGTCGGTCGGCGCGCTCAACCAGGTGCTCGGCGTGCTGCCGCGCTCCGGGCGCGAGCTCATGGCGCGCGCGCTGAAGGCCGACCGCGTGCTCTCCGACTTCGACCGCACCGCGCGTGCGGGCTACGAGCTGCGCGCGGCGCGCTCCGAGCCCGGCTTGGAGCCGGGCGCCGACCAGCGCCAGCTCAGCGAGCAGACGCCCTAGGCGCGGGGCCTCCGGCCGGCCGCTCAGACCGGCCGCAGGCGCGGGCCTCGCTGGCGAAAGCGCCGGGCGGGGCCCGCCGGGAGCTCGCTGACGAGCGGGAGGCGCAGGGCGAAGAGCGCCCCGCCCTCGGGCGCGCGCGCCACGTCGACCTCGCCGCCGTGCTCGCCGGCCACGTCGCGCACGATGGCCAGGCCGAGGCCCGTCCCCGCGTGCGCGCGGGCGTCCCGCTCGAGCCGTCGGAAGCGGTCGAAGACGTCCTCGCGATCGGCCTCGGGCACGCCCGGGCCGTCGTCGGCCACCTCGATGCGCGCCCAGGCCCCCTGGCGGAGCAGGGCGACGCGCACGACGCCGTCCTGGCGGGCGTGGCGGACCGCGTTGCCGAGCAGGTTGCGCACGGCGCAGCGGACGCGATCGGCGTCGACGACGCCGTGGAGGACCCCGCCCGCCCCGCCCTCGTCGACGTGGACGGCCACGCCGCGGCGGCCGGCGACGACCGCCGCGGCCTCGGCCTCCTCGCGCACCAGGGCGACGAGGTCGGCGGGCGCGGCCCGCGGCGTGCGCAGGTGCCCCGTGCGCGCGGTGTCGAGCATCGCGTCGAGGTCGCCGCGCAGCGCGCGGACCTGGGCCTCGATGCGGGCCACGTCCTCCTGCAGCGCGCCGAGGCTCGTCGCCTCGGCCGCTCCCGCGCACAGCGCGAGCACCACGGCGATCGGCGCCTTGAGCTCGTGTGCCGCATCGGCCAGCTCGTCCTCGAGCCGGACCGGCGCGCCCTGGACGGCGCGCGCGACCTCCTGCATGGTCTTCACCCCCCGGCGGGCCCGGTCGCGCCCCCATGCGCCCCGGTGCCCCCGCGTCTTGCGTTGCGGGGACTTCTAGAGGTCGCGTGCGGCCCGCGGAAGGGGAGCTTCATGCCCCAGCCGCCGGACGAGCGGCCCCACCCGCCCGCGCACACACGCCCCATCCGCGGTGCGGCGGGGCGGCAGCATGGCGCGGCGTCGTCCGACACCCGTCGGGGTGGCGCTCGGGACGGGACGGCCTCCCCACCCCCTTGCACGGGGGGCCGTCCGCGTCCCACCCCGCCGGCGGCGCGCCGCGGGACCGCGCCGTCCCGGCCGGTCGTCTCGACCGTTCGTCCACTCGTCCCCACAACCCCGCCGTTCGCCGTATCTTGCGGCGTGCGTCAGGGAGACGCCGCACCACGGTGCGACGCAGAACGAGGCCATGGGGGGCTGAGGCCGATGGAGCCCAGGATGGATCCTGGTACCGAGCCGGACGAGGGCAACGACCCGCTGCGGGTCATCATCGCCGACGACGACGCGCTGGCCCGCCGGGTCCTGCGCGACGCGCTCCAGGCCGCCGGGATCATCGTCATCGCCGAGGCGCCCGACGGGCGCGAGGCGGTCGAGCTCGCGGTCCACTACCGGCCCGACGTCGTCGTCATGGACGTCGTCATGCCGGTGCTGGACGGGCTCGAGGCCACGCGCCGCATCGTCGAGCGCGCGGCCGACGTGAAGGTCGTCATGCTCACCTCGACCGAGGACGTGGACGTCGGCCTGGTCGGCCTCCGCGCCGGCGCGGTGGGCTACCTCTCCAAGTCGCTGCCGCCGGAGTCGCTGCCGGCGGCGCTGGCCGCGGCGCGCAACGGCGAGGCCGTCGTCTCGCGGCGCATGACCACGGCGCTCGTGGAGTCGGTCCGCCGGCTGCGCGAGGACGGCGCCGGGCTGCGGCCCGTGCGCAGCCCGCTGACCCCGCGCGAGTGGGAGGTCCTCGACCTCCTCTGCGACGGGCTGACCACCGACGGGATCGCCGACCGCCTCTTCCTCTCGGACGAGACGGTGCGGTCGCACGTCAAGAAGATCCTGCGCAAGCTCGGGGTCCGCTCGCGCGGCGAGGCGGTGGAGGTCGCCCGCCGGCTGCGTGAGGACCTGCTCTCGGCCGGGGGGTCCGCGAGCAGGACCGGGTGAGGTCCCTCCCCCGTCGCGGGGGAGGCGCGGGGTGCCCGTGGGGGTCGTGAACCCCCCGGCACGGAGGCTGGAAGATCCCCGGATCGCCCTGGTGGCGGACCGGGACCATGGACGGAGAGCTCGTGGGCATGGATGTCCCGCGAGCACGGTTCCCACCGGGGGGTGGACATGCAGATCGGGATCATGGGCCTGGGGTACGTCGGGCTGCCGCTGGCAGTGGCGTTCGCCGAGGCCGGCGAGACGGTCATCGGCGTGGACGTCGACGGCCGCAGGGTCGAGGCGCTGCGCCAGGGCCGGTCGTTCGTCGAGGACATCGACGACGAGCGGCTGGCCGGCATCGCCGGCCGCTTCACGGCCACGACGCGGCCGGCCGCGCTGGCGCTCGCCGACGCGGTGATCATCTGCGTCCCGACGCCGCTGACGCCGAACCGCGAGCCGGACCTCACGCCGCTGCTCGACGCGGGTCGCACGCTCGCCTCGGTCCTGCAGCCCGGCCAGCTCGTGGTCCTGGAGTCCACGACCTACCCGGGCACCACGCGCGAGCGCCTGGCGCCCGCTGCTGGAGGAGTCCGGCCTCGCCGCCGGGCGCGACTTCGCCCTGGCCTTCTCGCCCGAGCGCATCGACCCGGGCCGTGGCCAGGAGAGCTTCCACACGACCCCGAAGGTCGTGGGCGGCCTGACCGCCGACCTGCGGCGACCGCGCCGAGGCGCTCTACGGGCGCGTCGTCGAGGCGGTCGTCCGCGTCTCCTCGCCGGAGGTCGCCGAGATGGCGAAGCTCCTGGAGAACATCTTCCGGTCGGTGAACATCGCGCTGGTCAACGAGCTCGCCGAGCTCGCCGACCGCATGGGCATCGAGATCCACGAGGTCGTCGACGCCGCCGCGACGAAGCCGTACGGCTTCATGCGCTTCGACCCGGGCCCGGGGATGGGCGGCCACTGCCTGCCCGTCGACCCGTTCTACCTCAGCTGGAAGGCACGCGAGCTCGAGTTCTGCACCGAGTTCATCGAGCTCGCCGGCAAGGTCAACCAGCAGGCGCCCTACGTCGCCGTCGACAAGGTCCAGCGCCGGCTCAACGAGCTCGGCACGGCCGTCCGCGGCGCGAAGGTCGCGGTCCTCGGCGTCGCCTACAAGCCCGGCCTCTCCGACGTCCGCGAGTCGCCCGCGCTGAAGATCCTGGCGCGGCTGCAGGAGCTCGGGGCCGAGGTGGCCTACCACGACGAGCTGGTGCCGGCGCTGCCGGGCCTCGGCCTGGAGAGCGGCTCGCTGCGAGGACGTCCTGGACGACTGCGACGTGGCGGTCCTCGTCACCCCGCAGCCCGGCATCGACTTCCACGCGATCGCCGACCGGGTCCCGTTCGTCGACCTGCGCGGCGTCACCCGCACGCGTCGCGCCGAGCTGCGCCCGACCGGGCTGCGCGTCCTCGCCGAGGTCCCGCCCGTCGCGCCGATCGCCGAGGCGGCCTAGCCATGAAGCGCCTCATCATCGTCGCCGACCACTCGCTGGTCGTGCAGGCCATCCGCCTGGCCCTGCGCCAGACGGCGGGCTTCCAGGTCATCGGCTTCGTCGACGGCCGCCAGAGCGTGGCCGCGACGCTGGCCGCGCACAAGCCGGACGTCGTCCTCGTCGACGACATGCAGGTGCCCGAGCACGCCCTCGCCCGCCTGGGCGAGGTCGCGGCCACGGTGCCGGAGGCCCGCGCGATCCTGCTCACGCTGCGCCTCGAGGACGAGTGGCTCGGCCAGGCCTTCGACGCCGGCGTCCACACCGTCCTCTCCAAGGCGGTGCACCCGGTCGCGCTGGGCACGCTCCTGCGCGAGGTCGTCGCCGGCAACGTCGTGCAACGCCACAAGAGCCGGCGCGCCCGGCCCGAGGCCGAGGCCTGCTCCCTGACCCCGCGCGAGCGGGAGATCCTCGGGCTCGCCGCCGCCGGCTCCACCAACGGGCAGATCGCCCGCGGGCTGTGGGTCACCGAGCAGACGGTGAAGTTCCACCTGTCGAACATCTACCGCAAGCTCGGCGTGGCCAACCGCACCGAGGCCAGCCGCTACGCGTACGTCCACGGGCTCGTCGGAGCCGATGAGCGCGTCGCCGCCTGACGCCGTCGCGGCGGCCGTCGAGCCGCCGCAGGCGCCGGTCCGTCCGGCCGCCTCCCTCGCCGTCCGCCGGCGTGGGCGCCGCCTGCTGCGCGGTCGCGTGCGCCCGCTGCTGGTCGCCGACGCGCTCGCGCTGGTGTCGGCCGGCGCGGTCGCCTACGCGGTCGCCGAGGCCGTCGCCGCGCCCGCCGTCATCGCGCCGGGCTGGACGCTCGCGCCGCTGGCGCTGGCGGCCGTCGTGACGCTCCTGGGCTCCTTCGCGCTGCACGGCCTCTACGAGCGCCAGTCGCGCGAGATCGCCCCGCAGACCTTCGACGAGGTCACGACGCTGCTGCACGCGCTGCTGACCGCCTCGGTCCTCTGGCTGCTCGTCTCGCAGACGCTGTTCCGGCTGGCCGGCTACGCGGTGTTCACGCCCATGGAGGCGGTCCTCTTCGTGGCCGCCGGGCTCGGCGTCGTCGCGGTGGCCCGCTGGGCCACGCGCGCCTGGGTCGTCCCCGCCGTCGTCCAGCCGCGCCGCACGGTGATCATCGGCGCCGGTACGACCGGCCGCCTGGTCGAGCGCAAGCTCGCCGCCCACCCGGAGTACGGCCTGGAGGTCGTGGGCTTCGTCGACGACGATCCGCGCGCCGCCGCCGCGGTGCTGGGCACCACGGCCGAGCTCACGCGCATCGTCGACGAGCTCGACGTCGACCGGGTCATCCTCGCGGCGTCGCACGGCGAGGTCTCCGAGGCGCTGCTCGAGCGCGTCCGCGCCGTGCGCCGCCCCGACGTCCACCTGTCGATCGTCCCGACGTACTTCGAGCTCTTCGCGTCCAACGCGACGCTCGAGGAGCTCGAGGGCGTGCCGATGGTCAGCCTGCCGCCGATGCGGCTGTCGCGCAGCCGCCGCGCGCTCAAGCGCACGTTCGACCTCGTCGTCGCCGCGGCCGCGCTGCGTCGTGCTCGCGCCCGTCCTGGTCGTCGTGGCCGTCGCTGGTCAAGCTCGACAGCGCCGGCCCGGTGCTCTTCCGCCAGGGCCGCAGCGGCCGCGGGGGCGAGCCCTTCCAGATCGTGAAGTTCCGCACGATGGTCGACGGCGCCGAGGACCAGCGCGAGTCGCTGGCCGGGCTCAACGAGCTCAGCGGCCCGATCTTCAAGATCCGCTGCGACCCGCGCGTCACCCGCGTCGGGCGCGTCCTGCGCGCCTGGAGCCTCGACGAGCTCCCGCAGCTGTGGAACGTCGTCCGGGGCGAGATGTCGCTCGTCGGCCCGCGGCCCTTCGTCCTGCACGAGGCCCGCCAGATCACCGGCTGGGCCGGCCGCCGGCTCGAGACCACGCCCGGCATCACCGGGCTGTGGCAGGTGCTCGGCCGCAACGACATCCCGTTCGACGAGATGGTGAAGCTCGACTACGTCTACGTGACCAACTGGTCGCTCTGGTGGGACATGAAGATCCTGTTCCAGACCGTGCCGGTGGTCCTCGCGCGCCGGGGGGCGTCCTGATGCAGATCTTCGTGGTGCCGGCCTTCAACGAGGAGGCCAACCTGCCGCGCCTGCTCCTCGACCTCGAGGAGCGGCCCGAGCTGTGGACCGGCGGTCACGTCGTCGTCGTCGACGACGGCTCGACCGACGACACGGCCGCGCTCGTGGCGACCTACGACGGGCCGCTGCCGGTCCTGCTCGTCCGCCAGCGCCGCAACCACGGTCCCGGCCGGGCGTTCGACCGCGGCTTCCGCGCGGCGCTCGAGCTCTGCGACGGCGACGACGACCTGATCGTCACGCTCGAGGCCGACACGACGAGCGACCTCGACGCGGTCGGGCCGATGCTGGCCCGTGCCCGCGCGGGCGCCGACGTCGTCCTGGCCTCGCGTGCACGGCGGCGGGGCGCTCGTGGGCGCCGGCCGCCACCGCGTCGCGCTCTCGCGCGCCGCGTCCTTCGCCGTGCGCCGCGCCGCGGGGCTCGACGCGCGCACCGTCTCCTCGTTCTTCCGCGTCTACCGCGCGGGGATCCTGCGCCGCGGCTACGAGGCCCACGGGCGCTCGTTCATCCGCGAGGGCGGCTTCGCCTGCAAGGCCGAGATCCTGGCCAAGCTCGACCGCCTCGGCGCCCGCGTCGAGGAGGTCCCGGTCGACCTGGACGCCTCGCGCCGCGTCGGCGCGAGCAAGCTCCGGGTCCTGCCCACCATGGGCGGCTACGCGCGCCTCATGGCGCGCCAGCTCGCCGACCGCCGGGAGCGCCCCGCATGACCCGGCCGAGCGTCGGCATCATCGGCGGCGGCCTGGTCGGCCTGGCCACCGCGCTGCGCCTGGTCAAGGCCGGCGTGCGCGGTGACGGTCTACGAGCGCGACGCGCAGCTCGGCGGCCTGGCCGGGACGACGCCGCTCGGCGGGATCCCGATCGACCGCTACTACCACGTCGTCCTGCCCACGGACGACCGCGTCCGCGCGCTGGCCGCGGAGGTCGGGCTGGGCGACGACGCGTTCCGCTTCCGCCGCACCGGCACGGGCTTCTTCCAGGACGGCCGTCTGGCGTCGATGTCGTCGGCCCGCGAGCTGCTGACCTTCCCGGGGCTGCGCGCCACGCGACAAGGCGCGCCTGGCCGCCTTCGCCGCCGGCTGCCAGCTCAAGGGCACCTACGACGACCTGGAGGGCCTCGGCCTCGAGGACTGGCTGCGCCGACGCTGCGGCGCGCGGCTGTGGGACACGCTCTGGCGCCCGCTGCTGGACTCGAAGTTCGACGGCCGCTTCGACGACCTGCCCGCGACCTACCTGTGGGCGCGCAGCCGGCGGATGGCCGGCACGCGCGACCGCTCGTCGCCGCGAGGTCATGGGGACGATCGAGGGCGGCTACCAGGTGCTCGTCGACCGCCTCGCGGACGCGATCCGCGCCGCCGGCGGCGAGGTCCTGACCTCGACGCCGGTGCGCTTCGTCCCGTCCTCGCGAGGCCGCGCCTTCGGCGTCGTGCTCGACACGGGCATGCGCCCCCACGACCAGGTCGTGACGACGCAGCTGCGCCCCGGCCTCGAGGGCCTGCTGGCCCGCGACCTGCTGGCCGCGATGGGCCCCGACCCGACGCGCTACCTCGGCGTCGTCTGCCTCGTCGCGCGCACGCGCCGCTCGGTCAGCCCCTTCTACGCCGTGAACATCACGGACCGCTCGGTGCCGCTGACGACGGTCGTGGAGACGACGCACGTCGTCGACCCCGAGCGCGGCCGGCGGCACGCTGCTCTACGTCCCGAAGTACGTCGACCCGGACAGCCCGGAGCTCGAGCGGTCCTCGCGCGAGATCCGCCGGGAGTACCTCGGCCACGTCGCGCGGATGTTCCCGTCCTTCGACCCGGCCGACGTCCTGCACGCGCAGGTCGCCCGCGCCCGGGTCGCCGAGCCCGTCCACGTCCTGGGCGGCCGGCGCCCCGGGCCCGAGGACGCCTTCGTGGCGCCCGGGCCTCGCCGCGGTGTCCTCGGCCGGCGTCTACCCGGACCTCGTCAACGGCCAGGCCGTCCTCGGCGTGGCCGAGCGCCTGGCCGAGGGGCTGCAGGCCCGCCTCGGCGCGGCCGCCGCGGAGGCGCAGGCCGCGTGAGCACCGTGCACGCCCCCGTCGCCTCCGATCGCGACGCGCGGCCCGCCGGCCGCCACGGCACCGGCGCGCGCGCTCGGGTCATGGCGCTGAGCGCCGACCACGTCGCCGTCCTGGCGCTGGCGACCGTCGCCGTGCTGCTGGCCGCGATCACGTGGAACCGGTGGGGCGACCCGTCCTACGACACCGGGCTCGACCTCGTGGCGGGCGCCAAGGTCTCGCACGCCCATCTGCCCTACCTGGACTTCGACTACTGGTACGGCCCGCTCGCGCCGATGCTGCTCGGCGTCGTCTTCGAGGTCGCCGGGATCGCGATGGGCCCGGCCGTCGGCCTCGGCCTCCTCCTGGCCGCGGCGTGCATCGGGCTGACCTACGCCGTCGGGCGCCTGCTGCTGGCGCCGCTGCCGGCGGCGCTCGCCGCCGCGCTCGCGGCCGTGCCGGCGCTGTCGAGCACGAACATCTCCTACGTCCAGCCGCACGCGCTCGACGCGCCGCTCGGGGTGCTGCTCGCGCTCGTCGCGGTCCTCGCCGCCGCGCGCTACGCGACGACCGGCGCCCGCCGCTGGGTCGCCGCCACGGGCGCGTGCCTGGGCCTGTGCCTGCTCACGAAGCCCGAGAGCGCGATCGCGCTCGGCCTCGCGCTCGGCGGCTGGCTCGCCGTGCGGGCGGTCGTCGCCGGCGCGGACGGTCGCCGGCGCGCGCTCGGCGACATCGCCCTGGCCCTGGGGCCTGCCCTGCTCGTCGGCCTCGGCGGGTACGCGGCCTTCTTCGTCACCGGCGCGGTGGTCGACCACCCGCTCACGCTGGGCGCGCTCATCCACCGCGACCTCTTCCCGACCGGGCTGCTGCGGGAGTCGGTCTCCGTCATCTACGACGTGCTGGCCCCGCGCACGCCGGCGAGCTTCCTCGGGCTCGCCGCCGATCTCGCGCTGTACCTGACGGGGACGGCGGGGCTCATCGCCATCGGGCTGACGCTCGCGGGGCGCGCTCCGTGGCGACGGACCGTGCTGGCCGTGGCGGGCCTCGCGGTCGTCGGCGTCCTCGTCGTGCTCGTCGCGCGGCCGGACACCGTGCGCTTCTACCTCAAGTGGGCCTTCGCCTGGATGCCGGCGGGCGCGCTGCTCGCCGCGGTGCTCCTGGCCTGGCTGCCGATCCGCCTGCGGGCGCGCTCGTGGTCGCGGGCCGGGCAGGTCCAGCTCCTGCTCGCGCTGCTGGCGGTCGGCTTCTCCTACAGCGCGTACGCGCGCTTCGCGCCCTATCCGAACCCGGGCTTCCAGCAGGCCACGGCCTACGCGATGCCGGTGCTCGCGATCCTGCTCGTGTGGCTGCACGTCCGCGTCGCCCCGCGCGTGCTGCCGCTCGGCGCCTCGTCGGTGCGCCTCGCCGGCACGGTGTGGGTCGCCCTCCTGGTCGTGTGCTGCCTGGGGCTCCTCGTGCACGACGCGCGCCAGGAGACGGGCATCGTCCGCGGCCCGCACGGGACGATCCGCGCGACGCCGGCCGACGCCTCGGCCTACCAGCAGGCGATCGACGTCGTGCTGCGGAGGACCCGCCGCTCCGAGCCGATCCTCCTCGCGCCGCAGATGACGTCGCTCTACGTCCTCAGCGGCCGCCAGGACGTGCTCGACCAGCTCTCGCTGCTCCCGGGCGCGCTCGCGACGCCGGCCGACGAGCGGGCGGCGATCCGCACGCTCGACGAGCGGCGCGTGCGCCTGGCCATCACGGACCGGACGCCGCTGTCGCGCTACCGCCGCGGCGCCTTCGGCGTCGGCTACGACCGGCTGCTCGGCGCCTGGCTGCGCCGCGACTTCACCCGCTTGACCACGCTCCGCGGCACGGACGCCGCCGGGCACGAACGATCCCTCGACGTCTGGCTCAGGAGGACGCAGTGACTGCACCCACGAAGATCGGCGTGACCGGGGTGGCGGGCTTCATCGGCTCGCACCTGACCGAGCGCCTGCTCGCGGAGGGGCGCGAAGTCGTGGGCATCGACGACTTCTCGCACGGCTCGCCGAGCAACCTGGCGACGTTCGCCAAGGCGCCGGGCTTCCGGTTCGTCGAGCTCGACTGCCGCGACGCCCTGCGCGTGCGCCGGACGTTCGCGGGCTGCGACGCGATCGTCCACCTGGCGGCCGAGAAGATCCCGCGCTACGGCAACGCGCTCAAGACGCTGCAGGCCAACGTCGCCGGCGCCGAGTCGGTCTACGAGGCCGCGCTGGCGATCGACGCGCCGGTCACGATCGCCTCGACGTCGGACGTCTACGGCAACGCGACCCCGCCCTTCGCGGAGGACGACGCGCTCACGCTCGGGCCGCCCACGACGCGGCGCTGGGCCTACGCGACGTCGAAGCTCTACGACGAGCACGTCGCCCTGGCGCTGGCGGCCGAGCAGGGACTGCGGCCCAAGATCCTGCGGTTCTTCGGCTCCTACGGCCCGCGCAACCACCCGAGCTGGTGGGGCGGCCCGCAGGCCGCGTTCTTCGAGGTCCTCCTCGACGGCGAGCTCATGGACATCCACGGCGACGGCCGGCAGGTCCGCACGTTCACGTACGTCGCCGACACGGTCGACGGCGTCGTGCGCGCGCTCGACTGCGACGCGGCGGAGGGCGAGATCCTGAACATCGGCGGCGACGAGCCGACGACGATCCACCGCCTGGCCCACGAGGTCCAGGTCGCGCTCGGCATGCCCGGCCCGCTGCGCGCGCGCATGGTGCCCTACGAGGACATCGGCGGCCGCTACCAGGACGTGCGCTGCCGCATCCCCGACACCCGCAAGGCGGCCGAGATGCTCGGCTTCCGCGCGACCGTCGGGCTGCAGGAGGGCCTGGCCCGCACCGCCGCCTGGCACCGCGACCGGCGCGACGAGCTCGACAGCCACCTCGAGGTCGCCAGCGTCGCCTAGCGGCGCCCGGCCCACCCGAACGACCGAAGAAGAAGGCACGACGTCATGAAGCGGCACACGACCCTGCTCCTCCTCCTGGTGGCCGTCCTGGCCGTCTCGGCGCCCGGCGTGGCCGAGCCGGCCCCGACGCCTCCGTCGGGGGTGACCGCCATCGCGCTGGACGGCAAGGTCTCGCTGGCCTGGCCCGCCGTCACGGGTGCGTCCGGCTACCGCGTGTACCGCGGGACGTCGGCCGCCACGGCCACGACGCTCGTCGGCTCGCCGACGGGCGCGAGCTTCGTCGACACGACCGCCGCCAACGGGACGACGTACTTCTACGCCGTGACCGCGCGCGACGGCACGGGCGAGTCGGCCAAGTCCGCGTCGCTCGCGCAGGCCAAGCCGCTGGCGCGGTCCTGCGCCACCGGCAACGCGGTCGTCGTCGAGAACTGCACGCCCGGCAGCACCGGGTGGAAGCTGACGAACGCCGGCCGCGCCTACGACAACGGCATCGAGGGCTTCGCCACCGCGACGAGCGTCAACGCGGGCTCGAGCGTCGACCTCAAGGTCAACACCGGCCCGACGGGCGCGAACGCTCCGTACCACATCGACATCTACCGGATGGGCTACTACGGCGGCTCGCAGGGCCGCCTCGTCTCGACCCTGCCCGGCCTGAGGGGCGTCAGCCAGCAGGGCTGCGACGGCCCCGACACCTCCACCGGCCTCGTCGACTGCGGGGACTGGTCGACCACGACCACGCTCTCGACCACGGCGGACTGGCCCACGGGCGTGTACTGGCTGCACCTCGTGCGCGACGACAACGGCGCGGACAACGCGATCCTCCTCGTGGTCCGCCGCGACGGCCATGCCGGCGACGTGCTCTACACGTTGCCGACCGCGACCTACCAGGCCTACAACCCGTACGGCGGCAAGTCGCTCTACGACTTCAACTCCAACGGCGCGACGACGGTCAGCGGCACGACGCGGGCGGTGAAGGTCTCCTACGACCGTCCCTACGCGCAGACCTACAACGGCGCCAACGACTTCTTCCCGTACGCCGACCAGTCGAACGTCGCGTTCCTCGAGCGCAACGGCTACGACCTCGACTACACGACGAGCACCGACCTGCACGCGAACGGCGCTCAGGTGGCGAGCCACAAGGCGTTCGTGTCGCCGGCCCACGACGAGTACTGGTCGGCGCCGATGCGCTCCGCGGTCACCGCGGCGCGCGACAGCGGCACCGGGCTCTTCTGGCTCGGGTCGAACCAGGTCTACTGGCGCATCCGCTTCGAGAGCAGCCCCACGACCGGCGCGGCCAACCGGGTGGAGGCGTGCTACAAGACGACCCAGTCCGGCGCGACCGACCCCGTCAGCCCGACGGGCACGTGGCGGGACCCGTCCGGCGCCAACGCGCCCGAGAACGGGCTCGTCGGCTCGATGTACGTCGGCGACAACGACAACAGGGGCTTCCCGCTCGTCGTCTCCGCCGCCCAGGGCCGTACCCGCGTCTGGCGGCACACGCCCCTGGCGTCGATGACCGGCGCGTCGACGTCGCTGGGCGCCTCGCTCGTCGGCTGGGAGTGGAACGACCGGGTCGCGAACGGCTTCGAGCCGGCCGGCACGCAGGCCTTCACGGGCTCGCCGGTCGACGGCGAGCTCATCCAGGGCAACGGCCGCAGCTACGTGCCCGGCAACGCCACGGCCTCCGGCACGCTCTACCGGGCGGCGAGCGGCGCGTGGGTCGTCTCCACGGGCACGAACTTCTGGAGCCGCGGCCTCGCGAACAACGGCTTCGGCTCCGGTGAGCTGGACACGAACGTCCAGCAGGCCACCGTCAACGTCCTGGCCGACATGAACGCCAAGCCGGCGACGCCGGCGGCCGGGCTCGTCCAGGACCAGGCCGGTGCCCCGGTGCTGACGTCGACGTCGCCCGCGGCGGGCGCGACCGGCGTCCCGATCGGGGCCACGGTCAAGGCGACCTTCGACCGAGCCCTCGACCCCGCGACCGTGACCGCGCAGACCGTCACCCTGACGCCGTCGGGCGGCGCCGCCGTCGCCGCGACGGTCACGTACGACGACGCGACGCAGTCGGTCACGGTCAGGCCGACCGCGGCCCTGGATGCCTTCCAGTCCTACACCCTGCGCCTCAAGGGCGGCACGGGCGGCGTCGCCAGCTGGTCGGCGCCGCTGGCCGCGGACGCGACCAGCGCGTTCACGACCGGTGCCGGCACGCCGCCGCAGGTCGCCTCGACCAGCCCGGCCGACGGCGCCACCGGCGTCTCCGCCGCCACGGCGGTCAAGGCGACGTTCGACCGCGCCATGGACCCGGCCACGCTGACGACCGCCAACGTGACCCTGCGCAGCGCCGCGGGCGTCGCCGTGGCCGGCGCCGTCGCGTACGACGCGACGAGCCGCACCGTCACGCTGACGCCGTCCGGCGCCCTCGACCCGACGACGCAGTACGTCGCCACGGTCAAGGCCGCGGCGAAGGCGAGCGACGGCACGGCGATGAACGGCGACGTGAGCTGGACGTTCACGACCGCGGCCGCCCTCCAGGTCACGAGCCGCACGCCGGCGCCGCTGGCGACGGGGGTCGCACCGCGCGCCCTGGTGCGGGCGACGTTCTCCCGCGCGCTGGACCCGGCCACCGTCACGACGACGAGCCTCCGCCTGGCGACCTCCGACGGCACGAGCGTGCCGGCGTCCGTGAGCTACGACGCGAGCAGCACGAGCGCGACGCTGACCCCGACGAGCGCCCTGGCGCTGGCGACGACGTACACGGCGACGGTGACCACGGCGGTCACGGCCGCCGACGGCACGCCGCTGTCCTCGGCCGTCACGTGGAGCTTCTCCACGGCGATGACTGCGCCCACCGCGCCGACCGTCACCGTCACGACGCCCGCGGACGCGGCGACGGGCGTCGGCACGGACACCGCGGTGTCCGCGACGTTCGACCGCGCGCTCGACCCCGCCTCGGTGACCGGGCAGTCCGTGGTCCTCAAGGACGCGGCCGGGACGGCCGTCTCGGCGACCGTCTCCTACGACGCGAGCACGACCACGGCCCGTCTGACGCCGACGGCCGTCCTGGCCCCGGGCAAGGCCTACACGGCCCAGCTGACGACGGCCATCCGCGCCGCCGACGGCACGCCCATGGCCAACGCCGTGAGCTTCGGCTTCACGACCGCCGACTGCCCGTGCTCGCTCATGGGCACCTCGACGCCGGCCGTCAACGAGGACGTCCGCGACGGCCGCGCCGGCACGGGCCCGTTCAGCTACGAGCTCGGCACGAAGATCACGGTCGACAAGACCATGTCGCTCGTGGCGCTGCGGTTCTACAGGCACGCGCTCGAGACCGGCACGCACGTCGGCCGCGTCTGGAGCTCGACCGGGACCCAGCTCGCCGCGGTGACCTACCAGGGCGAGACGGCGTCGGGCTGGCAGCGCCAGGCCCTCGACAGCCCCATCACGCTCCAGGCGGGCCAGACCTACACCGTCTCGGTCGGCCTGAACACCCGCTACGTGGCCACGGAGTACGGGCTCCAGTCCGCGCTCGACAACGGCCCGCTGCACAGCGTCGTCGGCGCGAACGGCGTCTACGGCGCCTCGGCGGGGACGTTCCCGACCGCGAGCTGGCACAACAGCAACTACTTCGTCGACGCCGTGGTGAAGAACCCCGGCTCGGCGACGGTCCCGCAGGTCACCGCGCGCACGCCGGTGTCCGGGGCGACCCAGGTCGACACGGCCACGAAGGTCACCGCGACGTTCTCCACGGCGCTCTCGCCGTCGAGCGTGAACGCCTCGACGTTCACGCTGAAGTCGGCGGCCGGCACCGCGGTGCCCGCGACGGTGGCCTACGACGGCCCCACCCGCACCGCGACGCTCACGGCGAGCTCGGCGCTGGCCGGCGGCACCGCCTACACGGCGACGCTGACGACCGGCGTCCGCGCCGACGACGAGACGCCGATGGCGGCGCCCGTGAGCTGGGGCTTCTCGACCACCACGGCCACGGCGCCGACCGTGACCGGCGTCTCGCCGGCCGACGCGGCGACCCAGGTCGCCGTGGGCACGACGGTCCAGGCGACGTTCTCCGCCTCGGTCGACCCTGCGACGGTGACCCCGCAGACGTTCACGCTGACCGGTCCCGCGGGCGCCGTCCCGGCCGCCGTGGCCTACGACGACGCGACGCGCACGGCGACGCTGACGCCGACGTCGGCGCTCAGCCCGTCGGCGAGCTACACCGCGACGGTGGGCACCGGCGTGAAGGGGACGAACGGCAAGGCGCTGGGCGCAGCGCGGACCTGGGGCTTCACGACCTCGGCCTGCCCGTGCTCGCTCATGGCCGCGCTCACGCCGGCGACGACCGGCCTGCCGGTGCGCGACGGGCGCAGCGGCGCGGGTCCCTTCACCTACGAGATGGGGACGAAGGTCCAGGTCGCGCAGGCGGTGAGGCTCACGGCCGTGCGCTTCTACAAGGACGCGGCCGAGACGGGGACCCACGTCGGCCGGGTCTGGACCGCCGGCGGGCAGCCCCTGGCGTCGGTCACGTTCACCGGCGAGACGGCGTCGGGCTGGCAGCAGGCGACGCTGGCCACGCCGGTGGACCTGTCGGCGGGCGCGAGCTACGTCGTCTCGGTCGGCCTGAACACGACGTTCGTGATGACGAACGGGGGCCTGCGCAGCGGGTTCGTCAGCGGTCCGCTGAGCAGCGTCGCCGACGGCCGCAACGGGGTGTTCGCGGACGCCGCCGGGGTCTTCCCGACGGGCAGCTACAACGCGAGCAACTACTTCGTGGACGCGGTCGTGCGATGAGCGGCCGGGAAGCCGGCGAAGCCGGCCGTGCCGCTCAGCCGGGTGGGGACGGTCGCCGGCCGGGCGCGCTCGTCCTCTCCGTCGGCACGGTGGCGTCGGGCGTCCTGGCCTACGCGTTCAACGCCCTGGCGGCGCGCGCGCTCGGTCCGGACGCCTACGGCCCCGTCGCGGTGCTGTGGGCGGCGATGTTCCTCGTGGCGGTCGTGCTGTTCCGCCCCGTCGAGCAGACGCTGTCGCACGGCGTGGCCGAGCGCCTGGCCGCCGGGCAGGACGCCCGCGCCGTCGTCCGGGGCGTGGCCCGCCTGGCGCTCGCGGCCGCGGCGCTGGCCATGGTGGCCTGCGTCCTGGCCTGGGGACCCATCACCGATCGGCTCTTCGCCGGCGAGGACGTCCTGACGGCGATGCTCGTCGCCGGGATCGCCGGCTACGGGCTGTCGTACCTCCTGCGCGGCCTCGTCGGCGGCCAGCGCTGGTACGCCGGCTACGGCGTGCTGCTGCTCGCCGACGGCGGGGTCCGCCTCGCCGTCGCACTGCCGCTCCTCGTCGTGGCCTCGACGGCGGTGGCGGGCGCCGCCCTCGCCGCGGCCGCCTTCGGCGGCGCGCTCGCCGTCGTGCTCGTACCCGGCTGGCGCCGCCGCCCCTCGCTGCACGGCGCGCCGGGTCCCGCCTTCCGGCCGCTCGGCGCGCTGCGCTTCGCCGGTCCGGCGACGGCCATCGCCCTGGCCGACCAGGTCCTGCTCAGCGGCGGGCCCGTCCTCGTCATGCTGGCCGGCGGCCACGGCGCGTCGGCCGCGGCCGGGATCGTCTTCGCCGCCACGATGCTCGTCCGGGCGCCGGCGTACCTCTTCCAGGGCGTGGCGGCCGCGCTGCTGCCCAACCTCACCACCCTGCGCGTCCAGCGCGACGACGTGGCCTTCCGCCGCGCCGTCGGGCGCACGGTCGCGATCCTCGTGGCCTTCGCCGGCCTCATGGTGGCGGGGGCGCTGACCGCCGGGCCGGCGGTCATGGCGCGCCTGTACGGCGAGGGCTTCTCGGCCGGGCGGCTCGACCTCGCGCTCCTGGCGGCCGGAGCCGGCGGCTACCTCGTCGCCGCGACGCTCTCGCAGGCGGCGCTCGCGAGCCGCCAGGCGGCGGCGGCGGCCGCGATCTGGGTGGCCGGCGCGGCGGCCTTCGTGGGGCTCGAGATCGCGCTGCCCGGCGACCCGCTGCACCGCGTGGCCCTCGCCTTCTGCGTCGCCGCGCTCGCCGCGGCCGCCGCCTTCTGCGTGCTCGCCCTGGCCGTCCATGGCGCGCGATCGCGCGGCGGGGCCCGCGCTCGCGGCCGGGCGCTCGCGCCGGAGGCCTCGGCATGAGGGTCTCGGTCGTCGTCCCGACGAAGGACGGCGCCGAGCGCCTGCCCGCGCTCCTGGAGGCGCTGCGCCGCCAGACGCTGGCCCGCGCCTGCTTCGAGGTCCTGGTGGTCGACGACGGCTCGACGGACCGCACGGCCGACGTCGTCCGCGCCAGCGGCATCGCCCGGCTCGTGTCCGCGCCGAGCACCCTCGGTCCGGGCGCCGCGACGAACCTCGGCATCGCCGCCGCCACGGGCGACGTCCTGGCCTTCACCGACGATGACACGATCCCGGCGGCCGACTGGCTCGAGGCCGGGCTGCGCGCGGTCGCGGCGTCGCCCAGCGGGCTCGTCGCCGGCCACGTCGAGCTGCGCCTGGCCGGCCGGCCGACCGCCGCGGCGCTCATGGACTACGGGCGCGGCTACCTCGACCAGCGCGGCTACGTCGCCGACGGCTTCGGCGCGACCGCCAACCTCTGGGTCCGCCGCGACGTGCTCGAGCGCCTCGGCGGCTTCGACCCGGGCGCCGCCTGGCAGACGCACGACCGCGACTTCGGCGAGCGCGCCCGCCTGGCCGGCCTCGAGCTCGTCTACGGCGCCGACGTCGTCGTCCAGCACCCGACGCGCGACCGCGCGCGCGACCTGGCCCGCGTCGCCTACCGGCTCGGGCAGGGCGCGGCCTGGCTCGGCCACAACGGCCGGGGCGCTGTCCGCGGCCGGCGCGCCGAGTGGACCCGCCCGACCTACTGGCTGCCGTGGCGCACGATCTGGGGTCTCGACCGGCTCCAGGCGCGCGGGTACGCGACGTCCGCCGCCCGCCGGGCGCAGCTGCGCCTCGTGCAGTACGCGTGCCTGCAGGTCCCGATCGCCGCCGGCAGCCTGCGCGGGACGCTGCGCGAGGCGCGCGGCGCGCGCTGAGGCCCGGTGCCGCGCCGCGCCGTCGCCGGGCTCCTCGTGCTGCTGGCGGCCGGCCTGGGCGGCCTGGCCGGCTGCGGCCGGGACGATCCCGGTCGGCCTCCGGCACCGGCGGCCCGCGCCGCCGCGGCGGCGGCGGCGCCCGACGTCGTGCGCCTCGCCGGGATGGTCCGTCCCGTCCGCCTGCCGCCCCCGACGCGCTTCGTCAGCCCGCGCGGTGACGACTGGGGGCCGTGCACGCGCCCCCGCCCGTGCCGCAGCTTCGATCGCGCCTTCCACGTCGCGCGACCCGGCGCCGTCGTCGAGCTGGCCGGCGGCGCCTACGGCGACCAGGTCCTCACGCCGGTCCCCGGTCGCAGCGGCCGCGGGTGCGCCAGCCGCCTGCGCCTGCGCGCGTGCGTCGTCCTGCGCCCGGCCGCCGGGGCGACCGTCCGGGTCGGCGAGCTGCTCCTCGGCCGCGTCTACAGCCGGCCCGGTCCAGCCGGCCTGGCCGTCGTCGCCGGGAGGGACCGCGTGCTGCGCGCCGCGGGGACCACGCTCAACCAGCCGCGCGAGGTCGCGCTGTGGGGCGTGCGCATGAAGCTGCTCTACCTGACCGGCGGCCGCGACGTCGGCATCCGCGGCGGCGAGGTGGGGCCGCTCACGACCCCCGACGGCACGCACCCGGAGGTCCAGCGCGTCTACGGCTCGCGCCCGCTCGTCGTGCCGACGCGCATCACCTTCGAGGGCATCCACTTCCACGACGTCGCGACGACGAGCCCGACGGCGCACGTCGACTGCCTGCAGGTGGAGAACGGCCTCGACCTCGTCATCCGCGGCAACCGCTTCACCCGCTGTGGCAGCACCGGGCTGCGCCTCTCCTTCGGCGCGGACGGCAACGAGGCGCCGCCCCGGCGCGTGCTCGTGGAGGGCAACGCCTTCGGCGCCTGCGCCGACACGCCGGTCTCGCGCTGCTACTACGCCGCCCAGGCCGGGACCGGCGTCGACGTGCTCGTGCGCGGCAACGTCGCCGCCCAGGCCCTCCAGCCCGCCGGCGGCGCCCGCTACGCGCGTCGCGTGCGCTACGTCGGCAACGTCGCGCCCGGGGCCGGCTGCGAGCCCTACGTCCGCTACGAGCGCAACGTCTGGCGCGACGAGCGCTGCTCGCCCAGCGACCGCCGCGTCCGCGGCCTGCGCTTCTCCCAGCGACCGGACGGGACGGTGCGCGCCGCCGCGCGCGCGGGCCTGCCGCCGTCGACCGCGACCCGGGCGCCCGCCGGGTAGCGTGCGGCCGGTCATGCCCAGCGCCGAGCGCCACGACGACGGGCGCGTCGACGTCGTCGTCGTCGCGCACGCCAGCCGCGACACGCTGCGGGCCTGCGTCGCGCCCCTCGCGGGCGCGCCCGGCGTCCGGGTCGTCGTCGTCGACACCGCCTCGGCCGACCCCGGGTTCGACACCGTGGCCGACCTGCCGGTCGCGCTCGTCCACGCCGAGCGCAACGGCGGCTTCGCCTACGGCAGCAACCTGGGCGCGGCGCAGGGGCGGGCGCCGTACGTCCTGCTGCTGAACCCCGACGCGACGCTCGCCCCGGACGACCTCGCGCGCCTGGCGGCCGTGCTCGACGCCGAGCCGGCGACCGGCCTCGTCGCGCCGCGCATCGAGGACGAGCACGGCGGCCTGCACCGCAGCCAGCGCCGGTTCCCGCGGCTGCGCTCGGCGCTGTCCAAGGCCCTGTTCCTGCACCGCGTCGTGCCGCGGGCCGCCTGGAGCGACGACCTCGTCCACGATCCGGCCGCCTACGGGCGGCCCGGGACGGCCGAGTGGGTCTCGGGCGCCTGCCTGCTCGTCCGGCGCTCGGCGCTGGAGGCGCTGGAGGGCCTCGACGAGGGCTTCTTCCTCTACAGCGAGGACACGGACCTGTGCGCCCGGCTGTGGGACGCGGGCTGGCGCGTGCGCTTCGAGCCCGCGGCCCGCGCCGTCCACGCCGGCGGCCACTCGGCGCCGCGCAGCGGCCTGCGCGTGGCCGACGTCCGCAGCCACGTCCGCTACGTCCTCAAGCACGACGGGCCGCGCGCCGCGCGGCTCGCGGCCCTGGCCCAGGCGCTCGAGGAGGTCACGCACCTCGTGGCCCGGGCCCGCCGTCCCGGGTGGGCCGCCGGCCACCGGGCCGGGCTCGCGGCCGCCCTCGGCGCCGCGGCGCGCCCGCACCGAGCGGCGGCGCTGGCGGGCCGGCCGCCGTGGCCCGAGCCGCCGTCCGCCGCCTCCGCGGGCGAGCCGCCGGCGGCCGCCGCGGCCTGACGCCGCGCACCGTCCGCGTCGCCGCGCCGTCGGCGCTCAGGCCGCGTGGCGCAGGGCCGCGGCGGGGGCGGCGCCCGCGACGCCGTCGAGCACGCCGGCCAGCCGGGCCGTGAGCGCGCGGCGCTCGTAGGGCGCGATCGCGGTGCGGTCCAGGGTGCGGTCCGGGACGCCGGCGCGGTGGCGCAGGAGCTCGTCGCGGAGGATCGCCGCCATGGTCTCCACGTCGGCCGGGCGGCAGAAGCGCGCGGTCCCGGCGCCGCCGAGGATGTCGCGGACGTCGCCGTCGGGGACGGCGGCGAGGATCGGGCGGCCCGACGCGGCGTACTCGTAGGCCTTGCCCGGGACGAGGCCCGCGCGCCGCCCCGGCGGCAGGTCGTGCATCGGCAGGAAGAGCAGGTCGGCGGTGCGGATGAGGGCGAGCGTCTGCTCGTGCGAGCGGTAGCCCAGCAGCCGCGCGTGCGGCGAGGCCTCGCCGACCTCGCGGTCGTCCTCGGTCAGCACGCCGGCGAGGTGGACCTCGACGCCGGCGACGAGGTCCGCGTCGGTCTCGCCCAGGCGCCGCAGCGCCTCGAGCAGCACCACGTGCGAGCGCGGCAGGAAGTCCACGCCGGGCGTGACCCCGCCGAGCATCCGGCGCAGCCGGTGGCGCCGGCGCAGGCGCAGGCCCGGTGCTCGTGTGCATCGTGCCCGTGTGCACGATGCGGAAGGTGCCGTCCTCGGCGCGCGCGGGCCGGGGGCCGGCGAAGTCGGCGGCGTCGAAGCCGTTCGTGATCGAGACGACGGTGCGGGCCGCGAGCTCGGGGAAGGCGTCGACGAGTCGGCGCGCGGCCTCGGGCGTGTTCATGACGATCGCGGCCGCGCTCGCGAGCTGCCGGCGCATGCGACGGCGGTCGACGCGGTGGTGCAGCCCCGTCGGGTACAGCCACATCTCGTCGAGCGCCCACGGGTCCTGGAGGTCGGCGATCCACGGGATCCCGAGCTCGCGCGAGAGCGCGATGGCGGCCTCGGCGGTCTGGTACGGGATGAGCGAGGCGAAGATCGCGTCGCAGTCGCGCCCGGCCTCGCGGCCGACGTCGACGGCACCGTCGAGCCACCAGCGCAGCAGCGCGTCGGGCCGCTCGAGCAGGCCCCCGACCAGGCGGGCCGCGCCGGCGGCGGGCGCCGGCTCCGGGCCCGGCACCCGGTGAACCTCGGCGCGGGCGAGGCCGGCGTCGGCCAGCGTGGGGTCCAGCGGCGTCCAGCGGGCGACCTGCCCGCCCGTGCCGGTCACCACGACGGGCGTCCAGCCGAGGTCGGGCAGGTGCTCGGCGAAGCGCCGGTTGCGCTGCACGCCGCCGCCGCCGACGGGCGGGAAGTGGTAGGCGAGGGTGAGCAGCCGCCGCATCAGCGCGTGGCGACGGGGACGGGCGCGGTGAGCCGCTCGAGCGTCGCGCGCAGCTCGGCCACGAGGCCGCCGGTCAGGCCGCCCTGGCCGGCGACGATCGACGTCGGGGCGTGGGCGACGGCGCGGGCGAGCTCGCCCGCGTCCTGGACGACGGTGACGAGGCCCTGGCCCTCCAGGCGCCGGGCCAGCCCGAGCTGGTGGTCGTCGACGGCCTCGCCGAGCCCGACCCGGCGCGGCATGACGACCGGCCGGCGGCCGCAGCGATGGGCGAGCAGGATGGAGCCGACGCCGGCGTGCGCGACGACGACGCGCGCGCGCTCCATCGCCGCGCGCATGTCGGCGAAGGGCAGGAACGCCTCCCAGGTTCCGGGACCGTCCTGGATGCGCGAGGACCCGTACTGCACGACGAGCTCCTCCCGGCCGCCGAGCGCGCGCGCCGCGCGCGTGAGGCGGTCGAAGCCCTGCTCGTTCGTGCCGGTGGTGACGAAGATCATGCCGCCGCGGCGAGGTTGCCGCCCTCGTAGCGCGCGCCGGCCACCGACGCCGCGAGCTCGGGCCACTGGACGAAGATCTCGCTGGCCACCGGCTTGATGAGCCGCCCGGAGAGCGAGAGGCCGTCGATGCGCGTCACGCTCTCGACGTAGACCACCGGGATGCCGGTCATGCGCGCCAGCCAGGCGAAGGGCACGGCGACGCCGGCGCCGGTCGAGACCAGCGCGCAGGGGCGCTCCGTGGCCAGCAGGCGGCGGGCCAGGCGCAGGTTGCGCAGGAGGTTCGGGACGTTCCGGTTCGTCGGCCCGTGGGCGTGCACGACGCGCTCGCCCTCCAGCAGCGCGCGGGCGTCGGGCTTGTCGAAGGTCACCCAGAGGCGCTCGTAGGCCCCGAACGCGTCGGCCAGGCCGACGAGCTGCAGCAGGTGCCCGCCCGACGAGCACACCAGCAGGAGCGGCCCGGCGGCGGTGCGGTGGCGGGACAGCCTGGGCACGTGACCATGGTCCCGCGCGCGCGAGGCGCTGTCCCCGCCCATCCGGCTAGGCCGTGGCCCCGGCGGGCGTGGTCTCGGCGCCCGCCCGCCCCACCCGCCCGCGGCGCCGCGCCCGCGCCGTCCGCACCTCGGCCGCGACCTCGGGGGCGCGCCAGGCGCACAGCGGCACGTAGGCGGCCACGCCGGCGAGCGTGCAGAGGACCAGGCGCACCAGGGCGGGCGCCCCGGCCTCGACCAGCCCCCAGCGCGCGGCCGCGACGACGACGGCCATCCCCAGCGTCGCCCAGGCCACGCCCGTCAGCGCGCGCAGGAAGCGCCAGGGCGAGATCCCGACGGCGCGGGAGGTCAGCAGGAGGTAGGAGGGCTCGACGACCGTCGTCGAGATCGCGTAGCCGGCGGCGACGCCGAGCATCCCCCAGTGCAGGCCCACGACGAAGGCCGCGAGGTGGCATGCGAAGAAGACGATCGTCCAGCGGAAGATGGCACGGGCGCGGCCCAGCGCCTCCAGGATCCCGGTGTTGAGGCTCTGCAGCGCCTGCAGCGCGCCGACCCAGGCCAGGATCTGGATGACGGGCGCGGCGGCGCTCCACTTGGGCCCGAGCACGACGGCGACGAAGTCGTCGGCCAGGAGGGCGAGCCCCGCCAGGGCGGGGATGGAGACCGCGGCCACCGCGCGCGTGACGCGGATCCAGCCGTCGGCGATGCGGCCCCGGTCGCCCTGGATGCGCGAGAAGGCCGGGAAGAGCACGTCCTGCAGCGGGACCGCGATCCTGCTGAAGGGGACGAGGATGATGTTGTAGGCGATCGCGTAGGCGCCCAGGGACGCCGGCCCGATCGCCTTGCCGATGAGCAGGTTGTCGGAGTTGCGGTGCAGGTAGTAGAGGAGGCGATGCCCGAAGAGGTAGCCGCTGAAGGACGCCATGGAGCGCAGCGACGCCCACGAGAAGCGACGCCGCGGGCGCCAGGGCGACATCGCCCAGAGCAGCGCGCTCGAGCACAGGCTGAGCGTCAGCGACTGCAGGATGACGGCCCACGCGCCCCAGCCCAGCGCCGCGGCGCCGATGCCGACGACCGCCCCGACGACCGTCGCGGCCATGAGGCGGGTCTCGAGCGTGCGGAAGGCCAGGTCGCGCGCCAGCAGCGACTCCTGGATCGTCGAGACGGACGTCAGCAGGAACGTCACCGACAGCGCCATGACGAGCGGCTTGACCTGCGGCTCGCCGTAGAAGCCGGCGATCGGCCCCGCGAGGGCGATGCCCAGCAGCGTGAAGCCCAGGCCGGTGGCCGCGCAGGCCCAGAAGGCGGTCGAGCAGTCGTCGTCGCTGACCTCCTCGCGCTGGATGAGCGCAGCGCCGAAGGCCAGGTCGGCGAAGACGATGACGAGGGAGGAGAAGACGATGACCTCGGCGGCGATGCCGAAGTCCGCGGGGCTGAGCAGCCGCGCGAGGATGAGCGCGACGACCAGGCGCGACGTCTGGCGGAAGCCCTGCGAGACGAGCTTCCAGACCATCCCGGCCACGACGAGCCCGCGCAGCCGGGAGTTCGCCGCCGCGGCGGCGGACGGCGCCTCGGCGGCGGCCGCGGGAGCCGCCGGAGGGGCGAGCTCGGCCGTGCTCACGCGGGCTCCCCGGACGGCTGCGGGCGCAGCAGCACGACGCCCAGCGCGGCGAGCAGGAACGCGAGCATCGTCGTCTGCACGAAGTTGAAGGCGTCGAAGGTCAGCATCCCGAACGCGTAGGCCGCCAGCGCCGAGGCCAGCGCGGCGAGCAGCCACCCGTCGTCGGAGTCGTCGCGGCGGGCCAGGCGCCCGAGCCGGCGGATCGAGGCGGTGAAGAACCACAGGAGCGCGACGACCCCCACGACGCCGAGCTCGAGCAGGGACGCGAGCCACTGGTCGTCGGTGATGGGCGAGTTGAACTTCGGGTCCTGGAAGTCGTTGACGCGCGTCCCGGCGCCCTGCCCGAACATCGGCGTCCGCGACCACTCCTTCAGGGCGGGGTCCCACTCGCCGATGCGTCCGCGCCCGTAGTTGACGCGCCACATCGCCTCGGTGCTCGTCTCCTGCGCGACGATGCCGCCGCTGGGCAGGAAGGCGTTCTTGATCGACCCGATCGTCCCGGGCAGCGCGAGGTGCACGACGAGCAGCAGCGGCAGCAGCCGCGGCAGCATGCGCCGCGTCTGGCGCGGCTTGAGGATGAGCATCGCGATGAGGATCACGACGAGCATCACGATCGCCGTGCGCGACTTCGTGGCCAGCGCGCCCATGAGCAGGAGGCCGGTGGCCAGCCACCAGCGGCGCTGATGGGTCTTGTGCACGAGGTAGATCCCGAGTGGGACGAGCAGCATGAGCGCGGCGCCCGTCGCGATCGGGTGCTGGCCGGAGGCGTAGGCCCGGGCGCCGCCCCCGCGGTCGGTCACGTAGGGCGCGCCGTTGAAGTGCAGGACCGGGATCCACTGCTGGAGGTGGTCGAAGACGTTGTAGCCGGAGCGGCTCTCGTAGATCGTCGCCACGGCGACGACGGCGCCCCCGCCGACGAGCAGGCGCAGGATCGACTCGACCTCCGAGCGCCGGGTGAGCGCGACCGTCACGAGGTAGAAGACGACGAGGTAGCTCGCGAAGAACATGACGTTCCGCGCGACGTAGCTCGACAGCCCCGAGTCGAGGACGTGGCCGGCGCGCGTGAGCACCGACAGGAGCATCGCGACGACGAGCATCGCCAGCGGGCCGTCGAGGCCGGTGCGGCGGAGCTTGAGCCGCGGGTCGATGAGCAGCGACGCGACGAGCGCGGCGCCGACGCCGCCGACGAGCAGGCGGTATGGCTCGACCTGGAGCGGGAGCTTGAACGGCAGCTCGTAGCGCTTGATGGGGATGAACAGGATGACCAGGACGATCCCGCCCAGCATCGTGCGCCACGACAGCAGCCAGCGGTGCGTCGCGGCGAACGCGATCGTGCCCACGAGCACGAGCAGGACGGCGAGCGGATGGACGTCGAGCGCCGCGGCCGCGAGTGCGACGAGGGCGGCGGCGCCGAGCCCGCCCCGGGCGAGGCGATCGACGCTCCGCGGCGGCGGGCCGCCGGGTGGTGCGAGCGCTTCGGTGGCCATCGCGTCGCGTGGGCGCTCGGGGCGTCCGCGTCGCCGCTAGCGCGAGGCCCGGGCGCGGCGCAGGCGCGCCTCCGGCTGGACGACCGTGGCCGGCTCCTGCTCGCCGCCGCGGCTCAGCCGCAGGCTCTCGAGCAGGTAGCAGGCGGCCATCCCGGCGGCCAGGGCCAGGAACAGGATGGCCGCGCCCAGCATCGCCCCGTGCGAGGCGATGCGCGCCGCGACCGGACGGTTGAGGATGCTGATCTCGACCCGCTGGCCGGCGGGCACCCGGTTGGCGTCCTGCTGGTCGCTCAGGTACTTGATCAGCGCGCGCGTGCGCTCGCCGTTGAGCTTGTCGGCGGCCGGGCCGGTCTGGGCCGCCGTCGTGAGCTTGAAGAGCGGGAGCGAGCCGCTGCTCTGGTTCGAGAGCTCCTGCGCGCTGACCTCGCCGCCGGGCGGCAGGGGCGTCCCGACCTGGTCGATCGCGTTGCTCTGCGAGATGAAGGAGTAGATGATCGCCAGGAGCGACAGGCGGTCGGGGTTGGCGAAGGACGTGCCGGCCTCGCCCGGCTTGGCCGCCGCGGCCGGGGCCGTCGCCGCGGGCGCGTCGGAGCCGTCCGTGCCCGGCAGCGTCGTCCGTCCCCACGGGAAGCCGCGCTGCGTGACCAGCAGGGTGGACGTGCTCTCCCACTTCTCCGGGCGGCGGAACTCGACGCCGGAGGGCGAGACCTTGACGAGGAAGAGGCCGGCGAGCACGGTGCCGAGGATGGCGCTGGCCACGAGGACCCTGTGCCACCGGCGGATGACGCGGAGGTGCTGGGTGATGTCCACGGGGGGCGACGTTAGGTCAGTGCGGCGGGGGGTTGGATGCCGTCCTGGACCATCGGCCAGGGTCGTCCTGACCGCCCTGCGAGTGCGCTCGGCGCGGCGGGCGAGGACCATCGTCGGCGTGAACAGCATGCCGATGACCCCGCTCCGGATCGCCGCGCTCGGCCTGGGCTACTGGGGACCGAACCTCGCCCGCGCCTGGAGCGGCCTGGCCGAGACCGAGCTGGCCTGGCTCTGCGACCTCGACGCCGAGGCGCTCGAGCGCCACGGGCGCGCCTTCCCGGAGGCGCGGCTGACGACGAGCTTCGACGAGGTCCTGGCCGACGACACGGTCGAGGCGGTCTCCATCGCCACGAGCGCTCCGACGCACGCCGCCCTCGCCGTCCGCGCGCTGCAGGCCGGCAAGCACGTCTTCGTCGAGAAGCCGCTGGCGCTCTCGAGCACCGACGCGCGGGCGATGAAGGCCGCCGCCGACGAGGCCGGCGCGCTGCTCGTGGTCGGGCACCTGCTCGTCCACCACCCCGCCGTCGTCGCGCTCAAGCAGCTCTGCGACGCCGGCGAGCTCGGGCGCGTGCACTACCTCTACACGAACCGCGTCAACCTGGGGAAGGTCCGCTCCGACGAGAACGCGCTGTGGTCGCTCGGCGCGCACGACGTCGCGGTGCTCCTGCACCTCGTCGGCGAGCGCCCGGTCTCCGTGACCGCGCAGGGCCAGTGCTTCATCCAGGCGGGCATCGAGGACGTCGTCTTCGGGCTGCTGCGCTTCCCCAGCGGGCAGATCGCCCACCTGCACCTCTCGTGGCTGGACCCCCACAAGACGCGCAAGCTCACGATCGTCGGGTCGGACAAGATGGCCGTCTTCGACGACATGGAGCCGGCCGAGAAGGTCAAGGTCTTCGACAAGGGCGTCGACCACGTCCCCGAGCCGGCCTCCTACGGCGAGTACGTCACCGTCCGCCACGGCGACACCTACGCCCCGCAGCTCTCGGGCGAGGAGCCGCTGCGCGTGCAGGGCCGCCACTTCGCGCGCTGCGTGCGCGGCCTGGAGGTCCCGCGCAGCGGGGCCGCGGACGGCCTGGCCGTCGTCGAGGTGCTCGAGGCGCTGCAGCGGTCGCTCGACCTCGGCGGCGCCGTCGTCGACTGCCTGCCGCTGCGCCTGGCGGCCTAGCCGTCACGGCGACCCGGCCGGCGCTAGGCCAGGGCCAGCAGCGGGCGAACGGCCAGGCCCTGCGCGTGGGCGGTGCGCAGCAGGTGTCGCGTCGTCGCCAGGACGAAGTCGAGCCGCTCGTCCGGGCGGTCCTCGTCGTGGTCGTGCAGGAGCACGACGCCGCCCCCGTCGCGGACGACCGCGGCCGCGACCGCGTCGGGGTCCGGCAGCGCGGGGTGGGTGTCCCCCGAGTCGCGCGTCCACCAGGCGACCGCGGCGCCACGGCGGCGCAGCGCCGCGCGGACGGGCACCGTGAGCTTCCCGTGCGGCGGGCGGAACGTCCCGTCGGCGGGCACCCACGGCGCGAGCGCCGCGTAGCCGCCGGCGACGTCGCGCAGGGTGTCCCACGGCGGCGTGCGCCAGGCGTTGCGGTGCACGAGCGAGTGGGTGCCGACCTCGTGGCCGCCGGCGGCGACCGCGTCGAGGACCTCCGGCGCCACGAGGGCGCGGCGGCCGAGCGGGAAGAACGTGGCGTGCGCGTCGTGCTCGGCCAGGAGCGCCAGCACGCGCGGCGTGAGCGTGGGACCGGGTCCGTCGTCGTAGGTCAGGACGAGCGTGCGCTGCTCGCGGCAGCGCCGGCGCAGGCTGGCGATGGCCCGCCGCTTGGCCGCGTACCCCGCCAGCTCGGCCGCGAGCGCGGCGGTCGCGGCGCCCGCCATCGCCCCCGCGGCGGCGGCCGCGGTCAGCCCGGCGGCCGAGGGGCCGGCGCCGGCCGGGACGGCGCGGTCGGCCTTCACGTCCGCGCGGGCAGGCCGTGGCGCAGGAGCGACGTGAGCGCCTGGCGCTCCTGCACGGCGGCCACGACCGCGGGGTCGCCGCAGCGCGGCGACCGGCGGACGGCCTCGGCCAGGTAGCCCCAGACCATGGCCAGCGCGGCCGGGTCCGTGCGGGCCCGGTGCAGCGCGCGCAGCACGAGGTAGCTCGGGCGGTAGCCCATGTACCAGGACGCGCGCCCGGACAGCGCCCGCGCGCGCAGGCGGTGGCGCTCGCGGCCGCCCTCGGCGCGGTGGTGGCGGAAGGCGAGGTCGCCGAACTGGCGCGTGCGGTACCCGCGCAGGCCGACCTTGACCTCGTCGAGGCCGTCCCAGCCCATGCGCGGCTCGAGGGCCATGAGGTCCGCCACGCAGGCCCAGCGGTAGGCGCGGGAGGCGCCGCGCGGGTGCGTCGCGGTCGTCGAGCGGCGTACCCAGGCGCCGTCCTCGAGCTCGAGGCAGGCGCCGCCGGCGATGCCCAGGCGGGCGTCGGCCGCGAAGTGCGCCAGCAGGCGCTCGAAGTAGTCCGGGTCGAAGGACGTGTCGGCGTCGACCTTGACGACGACGTCGACGGGCGCGTCGAGGCAGCCGATCCCGAAGCGGAAGGCGTGCAGGTCGCGGCCCTCGCGCCGGCCCTCCGAGAGGGCGCCGCCGCCGGGGCCGTCCCAGGCACGGGCGCGCACGAGCGGGTGCTCGGTGGCCAGCCCCTGCACGAGCTCGAGGCTGCCGTCCCGGGAGTGGTCGTCGACGACGACCCAGGCCTGGGGCAGGATCGTCTGGCCCAGGACCGAGGCGGCCAGCCGGGGCAGGTTGTCGCGCTCGTCGCGCGCGGGCGTCACGAGCGCGTAGGTGAGGCCACGGGTCGTCACGATGGCCTGACGGTAGTCCGCCGCGGCGGGGACGGCCCTGGCCGACCGGGTAGCGTTGCGCGTCCGGTGCTCCGCGCCGTCGGCCTCCTGACCCGAGCCCGACGCGGGCGCCTACGAGATCCGCTGAGCGCCGGCCCGGACTGGCCGCCCGTCCAGGCCCGGACGCCCGGACCGCCGGTAGCGTCGGGCGCCGCATGTCCGTCCTCACCGCAGCGCCGCCCACCTCGCGCACGCGCCTCGCGCGCTCGCCCGACGAGCTCGACGAGCTCCGCGAGGCGTGGGACGGCCTGCCCTGGGCCGACCTCGAGGCCGACCCGGACTTCCTGCTGGCGGTCGCCGCGCTGCGCGACGACGTCGTGCGCCCGCACGTCGTCGCCGTCGAGCGCGACGGGACCGTCGCCGCGATGGCCATGGCGCGGCTCGAGCGCCGTCGTGCCGTCGCCAGGGTCGGCGGCCGCGCGCTCGCGCGTCCGGCGCTGCGCTGCCTGACCGTCGTCCACGGCGGCGCCGCCGCGACCGACGACGACGCGCTCGCGGCGCTCGTCGACGAGCTCTGGGCCGCGGTGCGCCGCGGCGAGGCGGACGCCGTCTTCCTCCACAAGGTCCCCCTCGGCTCGCCGCTGCACCGTGCCGTCGAGGCGCGCTGGCCACGCGCCCTGCGCCCGGCGTCGCCGCCGCCGGCGGCGCACTGGCGCTCCGCGCTGCCCGGCGACTACGAGGCGTGGCTGCAGGCGCGCTCGTCGCGCACGCGCTCGAGCCTGCGCAAGGTGGACCGGCGCCTGGAGCGCGAGCTCGGCGACCGCCTCGTCCTGCGGCGCTTCGGCGCGCCGGAGGAGCTCGACGAGCTCGTGGCCGACCTCGAGGCCGTCGCGTCGCGGTCCTACCAGCGGGGCCTCGGCGGCGGCTTCGGCGGCACGGCGGAGGACGTCGCGCTGCTGCGCCTGCGCCTCGAGCAGGGCCGGGCCCGCGCCTGGGTCCTGCACCTCGACGGCCGGCCGGTCGCCTACGAGCTCGGCCACGTCTTCGGACGCACGTTCTTCGGCATGGCCACCGGCTTCGACCCGGAGGTCGGCGCGCTGCGGATCGGGACCGCCGTCATGCTGCGCGCCGTCGCCGACCTCTGCGCCGACCCCGCGGTCGACGCGTTCGACTTCGGCTACGGCGACGCGGAGTACAAGCGGAGCTTCAGCGACGAGCGCTGGGAGGAGGTCGACGTCACGCTGCTCGGCCCCCGGCCGCGGCCGCTGGCCGCCGGCGCGGCCCTCGCCGTCGCCGCGACCGCCGACCGCGCCGCCCGGCGCGTCCTCGGCGAGGGCCGCGTGCTCGCGCACCTGCGCCGCCGTCGCCGCGCCAGGGCGCAGCAGGCCGTGGCCGCGGGCGAGCCGCAGGACGCCGGGGGCGCGGGCGAGCCGCAGGACGCCGGGGGCGCGTGACCCGGGTCCTCTACTCGTTCCCGACCCGGCTCGGCACGACCGGGATCGGGACGACCGCGTACGAGCAGGTCGCCGGCCTGGCGCGCGACGGCCACGACGTGACCGTCGTCTGCGGGAGCCTCGAGCGCCCGCTGCCCGCCGGCGTCGCGGTCCGCGAGACGATGCGCGTGGCCAGCGCGCGCGTTCCCTACCGGCTCGTGGGCAAGGACCGCGCCCTCGCGCACCACGACCGTCGCGTCGCCCGCCTGCTGGCCGCCGCGCCAGACCGCCACGACGTCGTCCACGCCTGGCCGCTGGGCGCCGAGGCGACCCTGGCCGCCGCCCAAGAGCACGGGGTCGCGTCGGTCCTCGAGCGCCCCAACGCGCACACCGCCTTCGCCTTCGCCGCCGTCGCCGAGGTGCTCGACGAGCTCGGCCTCGAGCCCGAGCCCGGCAGCCCGCACCGGCCCGACCGCGCCCGCCTGGCGCGCGAGGAGCGCGAGTACGCGCTGGCCGACGCGCTGCTGTGCCCGTCGGACTTCGTCGCGCGGACCTTCCGGGAGCGCGGGGTGCCCGCCGCCCGCCTGCTGCGCCACCGCTACGGCTGCGACCCGGCGCGCTTCGCGGGCGCGCGCGCAGGGGACGCCGACCGCGCCCCGGGCGGGGGGCCAGCGCCCCTGACCGTGCTGTTCGCCGGGCGTGGCGAGCCCCGCAAGGGCCTGCACCTCGCGCTGCGGGCCTGGATGGCCTGCGGCGCCGCCGACGAGGGCGGCCGCTTCGTCGTCGCGGGCGCGATCGACCCGTCCTACCGGCCCGTGCTCGCCGGGCTGCTCGCGCACCCCAGCGTGCACGAGCTCGGCTTCGTCGACGACGTCCCCGCGTGCATGCGCGCCGCCGACGTCCTCGTGCTGCCCTCGGTCGAGGAGGGCAGCGCCCTGGTGACCTACGAGGCCCGCGCCGCGGGCTGCGTGCTGGTCGTCTCGGACCGCACCGGCGCGCCGGCCACGCACGGCCACGACGCGCTCGTCCACGCCGCGGGCGACGTCGCGGCGCTCCGGGAGCACCTCGGCGCGCTGCACCGCGACGTGGCGCTGCGCCAGGCGCTGCGGCACCGGAGCGTCGAGGGCGCGGGCGAGCTGACCTGGGCCGCGGCGGCCGAGGTGCTGGCCGGCTGCTACGACGCCGTGCGCGCCCGGCGCGCCGGCGCCGTCCTCAGCCGCTGACGGTCCAGGGGGCGCGCAGCGCGTAGTGCGCGACGAGCACGTCGGCGGTGCGCTCGGCGGCGCGCCCGTCCCACAGCGGCACCGCGCACGGCACCGGCCGCGTCGTCGCCAGCCGGATGCCCGCGATCGCCTCGGGATCGTCGCCCAGGAGCACGTTCGTGCCGTGCAGGAGCGTCGCGGGGCGCTCGGTCAGCGCGCGCAGGGTGTGGCACGGGACGCCGAGCGCCGACGCCTCCTCCTGCACCGCGCCGGAGTCGGTGACGATCGCGCCCGCCCCGAGCTGGAGCGAGAGGAACTCGACGTGGCCGAGCGGCGGGGTGCAGCGCACGCCCGCCGCCCGGAGCTGGTCGAGCCCGCCGGAGCGGGCCAGGAGGTCCCGCGTGCGCGGGTGCAGGGGGAAGACCACCGGGTGGCGTGCCTGCAGGCGCGCGAGCGCCGTGGCGGCGGCCGCCAGGCGGCCCGGGTCGCCGACGGTCGCCGGGCGGTGCAGCGTCACCAGGACGTAGCCGCGCGGCGACAGCTCGTGGGCCGTCCACGCGGCGCGCGACCGGGCGCGGGCGTCAGCGGTGCGCAGGGCGTCGATGGCGGTCGAGCCGACCGCGTGCACGCGGCCCTCGGGCACGCCCTCGGCCAGGAGGTTGCCGGCGGCGTCGCGGCCGGGGGCCAGCAGCGTGTCGGCGAGGCGGTCGATGACGACGCGGTTGATCTCCTCCGGCGTCGTCCAGTCCAGCGAGCGCAGGCCCGACTCGAGGTGGGCCACGGCGACGCCGCGCTTCGCGCTCGCCAGCGCGCAGGCCAGCGTCGGGTTGGTGTCGCCGGAGAGCACGACGAGGTCGGGCCGCACGCCGCGCAGGACGTCGTCGAAGCCGGTCAGCGTCGTCGCGGTGAGCGCGGCGGCCGACGCGGAGGCCGCGCGGACGACGTGGGCGGCGGCGGGCAGCCCGAGGTCGTCCTCGACGCTCGCGACGAGCGCGAGGTCCTCGGCTGCGCCGGCGTGCACGACGACCTGGCGGAAGGCCCCGTGGACGGCCAGCGCGGCGACGACCGGCGCCAGGCGCACCGCGTCGGCGCGCCCGCTGAGGACGTGGACGACGACCGGGGACCGGCGCTCCTCGTGCGGCTCGGACGGGCCCGGCACGACGCGCAGCGTCACCGGGGGGCGGATGGACTGTGGGCCGCTCATGGGTGCAGCGCCGAGCCTAGGTGCGGCGCGCGGCCGGTTGGGGGCCGCGGGCCCGGATCCCCGACCATCGGACAGGCCGCGGCCGCCCGTTGGGGTCGGCGTGGTCGCTCAGCGGACCGTGGAGGCCAGGCGGCCGGTCGCGCGCCGCAGCCGGAACGGCCGCTCGAAGGTGCGCACGGCGCGCACGACGGCCCCGCGCTCCTCGTCGGTCATGCCCCGCGGCAGCGGCAGCGTGAGCGTGCGCCAGGCCCGGCGCTCGGCGGCGGGGAAGGCGCCCAGCCCGAGCCCGAGGCCGGCGAAGGCGCGCGTGAGGTGCAGCGGGACGGGCCAGTGCATCGTGGTCTGGATGCGGCTGTCGGCGAGGTGGCGCCGCAGCTCGTCGCGGTGCTCGGCCTGCACGGTGAACCACCCGTGGACGTGGTCGGCGAGCCCGGCGGCCGCCGCCGCGGGCGGGACCGTGACCGCCGGCGTCGCGCCGTGGCCCAGCTCGCCGGCCAGGGCCGCGGCGAGCGCGCGCCGCTCGGCGGTGTCGGCCTCCAGGCGCGTCAGGCGGCAGCGCAGCACCGCCGCCTGCACGCCGTCGAGGCCGGCCGTGTCGCCGACGACGCGGTGCAGGAGCGCGGGGCGCTCGCCGTGGGCCCGCAGCAGGCGCAGGCGATCGGCGACCTCGGCGTCGCCGGTGAGGACCGCACCCGCGTCGCCCCAGGCCCCGAGCGGCGCGGCCGGCCCGAGCGAGAGGCACCCGGCGTCGGCGAGCGTGCCGGCGCGGCGGCCGGCGACGACGGCGCCGGGGGCGTGCGAGGCGTCCTCGACGACGCGGGCGCCGACGGCGCGCGCCACCTCGGCGATGGCCTCGACGTCAGCGGTCGCGCCGGCGAGGTGGACGACGACGACCGCGGTGACGCGCGCGTCGATGACCTGGGCCAGGGTGGCGGCCGTGAGCAGGCCGGTCTCCTCGTCGACGTCGGCCGGGCGGACCTCCGCCCCGAGGTGGACGACCGCCTCCGCGACGCCCACGTGGGTCGCCGCGGGGACGACGACGACGTCGCCGCGCGCGACGCCGAGCGCCTGGAGCGCGAGGCGGACCGCGGCGGTGCCCGAGCCGACGCCGACCGCGTGGCCGGCGCCGAGCGCGGCGGCCAGCTCGTCCTCGAAGGACGCGACCGTGCGGCCGAGCGCGAAGTCGCCGGCCTGGGCGGTCGCGGCGACGGCGGCCAGGAGCTCGGCCAGCAGCTCGGGGTCGTCGGCGTCCGACCGGCGCAGGGGCACGCGCCACGTGGTCGGGCTCGACGCCGGGCGGCTGCGGACGGTCATCGCCGCCAGTCTGCCCTGCCGGGCGGGGCGTCCAGCGGGGGCATCCCCGCCCCGGCGCGGGGCAGCCGCGTCACCCGCGGGTCGCCCGAGGAGTTTCGGCGGTGGGGGGATCGTGATAGTACGGGCGCATGACCGCCGCCGACATCGACCAGCGCTCGATCGACACGATCCGCACCCTCGCGATGGACGCGGTGCAGGCCGCCAACAGCGGTCACCCCGGCCTGCCGCTGGCGATGGCCCCGACCGCGTACCTGCTCTTCGCGCGGATCATGGAGCACGACCCCGCCGACCCCCAGTGGCCGGACCGCGATCGCTTCGTGCTCAGCGCCGGCCACGGGTCCATGCTCCTCTACGCCGCGCTGCACCTCTCGGGCTACGACCTGCCGCTCGACGAGCTCAAGCGCTTCCGCCAATGGGGGTCGCTGACCCCGGGCCACCCCGAGCGCGACAAGGTCCACGTGACGCCCGGCGTCGAGGTCACGACCGGCCCGCTCGGGCAGGGCTTCGCCAACGGCGTCGGGATGGCGATGGCGGAGCGCTTCCTGCGCGAGCGCTACGGCGCGGAGGTCATGGACCACCACACGTTCGCGATCTGCTCCGACGGCGACCTCATGGAGGGCATCTCCCACGAGGCCGCCGCGCTGGCCGGCCACCTCGGGCTGGGCAAGATCGTCTACGTCTACGACGACAACTCGATCTCGCTCGACGGACCGACCGAGTGGTCGTACTCCGACGACGTCACGCAGCGCTTCCAGGCCTACGGCTGGCAGGTCGTCGAGGTCGGCGACGCCAACGAGCTGCCCGAGCTCGAGCGGGCCATCGACGCCGGGATGAAGGAGACGCAGCGCCCGACGCTCGTCCGCGTCCGCTCCATCATCGGCTGGCCCTCGCCCGAGATGGGGACCTCCGACGTGCACGGCAAGGCGCTGGGCGAGGAGAACGTCCGCGCCACGAAGGAGCGCCTGGGCTGGGACCCGGACGAGCACTTCGTCGTCCCCGACGACGTCCGCGAGCACGTCGACCAGCATGCCCGCGGCGCCGCGCTGCACAGCGAGTGGAACCTGCGCTTCGACGCCTGGCGCTCGACGCACGGGAAGATGGCCGAGGAGTGGGACCTGGCCTGGGCCGGCAAGCCCTACCCCTCGCTGGCCGACGCCCTGACGGACGTGGACTGGGGGAAGGACAAGCTCGCCACCCGCAACGCCGGCCAGAAGGCGATGGCCGCCTTCGCCGACAGCGTGCCGACGATGGTCGGCGGCGCCGCCGACCTCTCCGAGTCCACGAAGACGGAGTTCCCGGGCGGCGACGCCCAGCGCTACACCCGGGCGAAGGCCGGCCGCAACGTGTTCTTCGGCGTGCGCGAGCACGGCATGGGCGGCGCGGTCAACGGCATGGCCGCCCACGGCGGCATCGTCCGCCCGTACGGCTCGACCTTCCTGCAGTTCGCCGACTACATGCGCGGGTCGGTGCGCCTGTCGGCGCTGACCGGCCTGCAGGTCGCGTGGGTCTACACGCACGACTCCGTGGCCCTGGGCGAGGACGGACCGACGCACCAGCCCGTCGAGCACGTCATGGCGCTGCGGGCGATCCCGGAGCTCGTCGTGCTGCGACCCGCCGACGCGAACGAGACGGCGGCGGCCTGGCTCACGACGCTGCGCGACGTCGAGGGCCCCGTGGCCTTCGCGCTCTCACGCCAGGACCTGCCGGTCCTCGCCGACGCCGACGCCGACGGCGTCGCCCGCGGCGCCTACGTCCTGCGCGACGCCGACGACCCGCAGGTCGTGCTGGTCGGCACCGGCGCCGAGGTCCACACCGCGCTCGGCGCGGCCGACCTGCTGGCCGGCGACGGCGTCCGCGCGCGCGTCGTCTCCATGCCGAGCTGGGAGCTCTTCGAGGCCCAGGACGAGGCCTACCGCGACGAGGTGCTGCTGCCGACGCTGCCCTCCGTGTCGGTCGAGGCCGGCATCTCGCTCGGCTGGGACCGCTGGGTCGACCGCAGCGTCGCGATCGACCGCTTCGGGGCCTCCGCGCCCGGGACCGAGGTCCTCGAGCGGCTGGGCATCACGCCCGAGCACGTCGCGGACGTCGTCCGCGAGGTGCTGGCGGTGGGGCAGGAGGCCTAGCGCTAGACGCCGTACCCGTCGCCGGTCGCCGGCGTGCGGGCGTCGAGGACGACCTTCGTCCCGTGCTGGGGGATCATCGTCACGTTGCGGTGGCGCGCACGCTCGGGCCGGGGGTCGGGCGCGTGCAGGTCGGTGCGCCGCGCGATCGCGCGCAGCACGACGCGCTGCTCGGCCATGGCCAGCGCCGCGCCCAGGCAGCGGCGGATGCCGCCCCCGAACGGGATCCAGGTGTACGTCCCCGGCTTGTGGCCGACGAAGCGCTCGGGCCGGAACGCGAACGGGTCGGGGTAGACGTCGGGGCGGTGGTGGACCAGCGCGATGGACATGAGCACGGGCGTGTCGGGCGGAAGCCGGAACTCGCCGAGCTGCCACGGCACCGTGACCCGCCGGCCGATGATCGGGATCACCGGGCGCGCCCGCATGCCCTCGTGGACCGTCGCCTCGACGTAGCCGTCGGCGTCGTCCTCCGAGCGGGCGACGTCGCGCAGGCGGTCGTAGGCCTCCGGCGTGCGCAGGAGGCGCTCGAAGGTCCACGCCAGCGAGTTGGCCGTCGTCTCGTGGCCGGCGAGGACGAGCGTCAGGAGCTCGTCGCGGAGCTCCTGGTCGGTGAGCGCCTCGCCCTCCTCGGTGCGGGCGTCGAGCAGCAGGGAGAGGATGTCGTGGCGCTGGTCGTGCGCGGCGTCCGCGCGGCGCTCCGCGATGACGGCGTACGTCGCGCGGTCGAGCGGGGCGAGGACGGCCTTGACGATCCCGACGGGCTCGTCGTTGCCGAGGTTGAAGAGCTCGGCGACCTTCGAGCCGGGCAGCATCGACTGGGCCAGCACGCGGCGGGTCGCGCGGCGCAGGTCGAACTCCGGGGTGCCCGGGGTCGGCTTGGCCTCGATGCCGAAGATCCCGGCCATGATCACGTCGAGCGTGATGGCCTGCATGCGCGGCGCGAGCGCGAACGGCTTCCCGACGGGCCAGCCGTCGATCTCGCGGTCGGCGGCCTCGGCGATCATCTGCGCGTACCGCGCGACGGCCTCGCCGTGGAAGGGCGGCAGGAGGAGCTTGCGCTGGCGCAGGTGGCGCGGGCCGATCGCGGTCAGGACCGAGTTCGGGCCGACGATCGGCCGCAGCGGCGACTCGCCGGTGAGCGAGGGCGCGTGCCCCGGCTTGGCCGTGAAGAGCGACTTGACGTGGTCGGGGTGGCTCGTGACGACGACGTGCTCGTCGCGCAGCATGGTGCGCATCCGGAACGGGTCGCCGAGCTCGCGCTGGGCGCGGAAGACGAACGAGAGCTGCCTGGTGCTGAAGCGCACGGTCTGGACCGGGCGCGGCCACGGGACCGCGGGCGGGAGGCGCACCGGCGCCCCGTCGTCGGGCGCGGGGCCGGCGGGCGACGGCGACGGGGCGGTCTCGGCGAACGGGGAGGGCGGCGCCGGAGGGGACTGGGGGCGCTCGGGGGCGGCGGTCTCGGACATGGGGACCTCCAGTGGTCGGGTCGCGGCGGTACCCGCCGGGCGTCGTTATTGAACCACGTTCAACCGGGTGCGGGCCGTTGTGTGCGCTCCGTCACGGACGCGCCGCGCGGCGCCTGGCGTCACCTGCGCAGGAGCTCGGCCGCCCGCGCGGCCACGGTGACGCGGAGCGTGTCGCGATGGCGCTCCCAGGCCACGAGGTCGAGCGCGGTCAGGCGGTCGAGGAGGAACTGCAGCGCCTGGGCCTGCGCGGGCGTGCGGTAGCGGCGGGCCAGCACGAAGGTCCAGCCCGTCGGCTCGGTCACGAGGCTGCTCGTGACCGTGAGCGGCGCGGTGCGGCCGATGGCGCGCGCACCGTCGCCGATGAGCCGCAGCACGGCGAGGGCCTCGGGGCGCAGCGCCCGCAGGCCGGCGTCGGCGACGGGCGGCCCGCCCTGGCGCAGGCCGTGCGCGGCGAGGTCCGGCCGGGTGACCGCCACGAGCGTGCCGGCGCCGAGCGCGTCGCGGGCGGCGCTCGCGTCGTCGAACGTCGGCGTGCTGCGGCCGGGCGGGTGCAGGACGAGCGCGCCCGAGTCGGCCTGGACGTGCAGGCGCTCGAGGCGCAGCAGCTCGCCGGGGTCGTCGCGCAGCAGCCGCAGGACGTCGCGCGCGGCGCCGATGCGCCACAGGTAGGTCGAGGAGTCGTCCCCCAGCGCGGCGAGCGTGCGCCAGGCGGCCGCGTGGCGCAGCGGGGAGCTGTCGAAGAAGAGCTGCGCGTACGGGACGTCCCGGTCGCCGTAGCGGTCCAGCGCCGTCTGGAGGTTGCCGACGCCCATGTGGTAGGCGGCGACCGCGAGGTCGTCGCGGCCGCCGAGCCGGCTGCGCGCGAAGTCGAGGTAGCGCCCCGTCGCCTCGAGCGCCTTGGCCGGGTCGAAGCGCTCGTCGACCTGCCGCCGCCGCGCCCGCAGGCGGGCGGCCGCCCGCGGCGGGACGCCGCGGTCCAGGCGGCGCGTGAGGCGGGTGCTCGCCGCGACGTCGACCTTCAGCGCCAGGAGGTTGCCGCCGGTCTCGGCGAGGATCTGCGTGAGGCCGACCGCCCCGTGCAGGTCGTTCGACGCCCGCGCGTCGGGGCGCCCGGCGGACTCGAGCAGGACGAGCGCCTCGAGCGTCGCCGGGTCGACGTGGTGGCGGGCGGCCACGCGGTCGACGACGGGCCGCCAGCGGGCGGTGCGCCGGGCGGACGCGGTCGCGCCGCCGGGGCTCTTCGCGTAGAGGACGTGGCTCAGCCCGGCGGCGGCGCGCGCCGTGAGTTCGGCCTGCCGGCTGGGCGCGTACGCGAGCGCCTCCAGGCCGGCGGCGCGCAGCTCGCGCGGGACGGGCGCCGGGGTCGCCGGGTCGCCGCCACGCCCGGCCAGCAGGCCGGCGACGAGCGCGCCCAGGGCGAGGAGCGCCAGCGCCAGGCGGCGCTGCCGCGGGGCGCGCGCGAAGGGCGGGGAGGAGGCGGCCACCGCCCTCAGCGAAGCAGATCGGCGCTCGGCGCCGCCCCGGGGCTGCGCGGCCGGGCCGCGGTCGCGGCGTCCGCCGGTAGGCTCGCCCCGTGCCGGTCCGCCGCGGGATCTTCGTCGCCCCCTTCGACGAGCTCGCCGATCCGCGGCGGCTCGCCGCGCTGGCGGCCCGCGCCGAGGCGCGCGGCTGGGACGGCGTCTTCCTCTGGGACCACGTGTCCTACGACGCCCCCGTCCGCGCGGTGCTCGACCCGTGGGTCGCGCTGGCCGCGATCGCCGTCGCGACCGAGCGCGTGGTCCTCGGCCCGCTCGTCACCCCGCTGGCGCGCCGCCGCGTCCAGAAGCTCGCGCGCGAGACCGCCACGCTCGACCTGCTCAGCGGCGGCCGCCTCGTCCTCGGCGCGGGGCTCGGCGGCGACCGCGGCGGCGAGCTGTCGGCCTGGGGCGAAGAGCAGGACCCCAGGGCCCGCGCCGCGCTGCTCGACGACGGCCTGACCCGGCTGGACGAGCTGTGGGGCGGCGGCTTCGAGCCGCGCCCGGTCGTCTCGGCGGCCCGCCCGCGCATCCCGGTCTGGCTCGCCGCCCGCTGGCCCAACCGCCGGCCGGTGGCGCGCGCCGCGCGCTGGGACGGCGTCTTCCCCATCGACCTCGAGCCGGCGGCCCTCGCCGAGCTCGTCGGCGAGCTGCGCGAGCTGCGGGGCGGGTCCCTCGACGGCTTCGACGTCGTCGTCACGAACCGGCCGGGCACCGACCTCGCGCCCTGGGCCGCCGCCGGGGCGACCTGGTGCCTGACGGGCTGGGGCCCGCAGCCGCCGGCCGCAGAGGTCGAGGCGGTCGTCGAGGCCGGCCCGGACGCCGCGTGAGCGTCCTCCTCGGCCTCGACGTCGGCACCGGCGGGACGCGGGCCGTGGCGGTGCGGGAGGACGGCGACCTCGTCGCCGAGGCGACGGCGTCGTACCCGCTCGCGACGCCGCGACCCGGCTGGACCGAGCAGGACCCCGCCGCCTGGTGGGCCGCGGCGCAGGAGGTGCTCGGTCGCCTCGCGGCCGAGGTCGGTCGCGACGAGGTCGCCGGGCTCGGCCTGACCGGGCAGATGCACGGCTCGGTCTTCCTCGACGACCGCGACGAGGTCCTGCGCCCGGCGCTGCTGTGGAACGACCAGCGCACCGCCGCGCAGTGCGCGTGGATCACCGAGCGCGTCGGCGCGGCGCGCCTGCTCGAGGTCGCGGGCAACCCGGCCCTCACCGGCTTCCAGGCGCCGAAGGTGCGCTGGCTGCATCGACGAGGAGCCCGCGGTGGCGGCGCGCGTCCGCACCGTGCTGCTGCCGAAGGACTTCGTGCGGCTGCGCCTGACCGGCGAGCGCGCCACGGACGCCTCGGACGCGTCCGGGACGCTGCTGCTCGACGTGCGGGCGCGGGACTGGTCCGGCGAGCTGCTGGAGGCGCTCGAGATCCCGCGTGCGTGGCTGCCCGACGTGCGCGAGGGCACCGAGCAGGCCGGGGCACTGCGCGACGACGTGGCCGACGCGCTCGGGCTCCGGCGCGGCCTCCCGGTCGCCGCGGGCGGGGGCGACAACGCGGCCGCGGCGGTCGGCGTGGGCGTCGTGGCCGAGGGCCTCGTGTCCTCGTCGATCGGCACGAGCGGGGTCCTGTTCGCGCACCGCGACGCCTTCACCCCCGATCCGTCGGGCCGCGTGCACGCGTTCTGCCACGCGGTGCCCGGGGCGTTCCACCTCATGGCGGTGACGCTGGCCGCCGGCGGGTCGCTGGCCTGGTGGCGCGCGCGGATCGGCGCCGGCGCGTCCTACGACGAGCTCGTCGCGGAGGCCGCCGCAGTCCCGCCGGGCGCCGAGGGCCTCGTCTTCCTGCCCTACCTCAGCGGCGAGCGCACGCCGCACCTCGACCCGCGCGCCCGCGGGGCGTTCGTCGGGCTCGCGCTCCACCACACGCGCGGCCACCTGACGCGCGCGGTCATGGAGGGCGTCGCGTTCTCGCTGCGCGACGGCCTGGAGGTCATGCGCGGGCTCGGCACGGACGACCGGGACCTGCGCGCCGTCGGGGGCGGGGCGCGCTCGGAGCTGTGGCGGCAGCTCCAGGCCGACGTGCTCGGCCGCCCGGTCCGCCGCACCACCGTCGACGAGGGCCCCGCCTACGGCGCCGCGCTGCTCGGGGGCGTGGCCGCGGGCGTCTTCGCCGACGCGCGCGACGCGACGTCCCGGGTCCGCCTCCGCGACGAGGTCACCGAGCCCGACCCGGCCCGGGCCCGGCGCTACCACGACCGGCACGCGCTCTACGACGCGCTGTACGCGCCCCTGCGCGACGCGCTGCACGCGCTCGCCGACGACGCCGCGACCGGCTGAGCGCGACCTCGAGCTGTCGGCGGTCCGCCCCGGACGTCGGCCCGACCACGACGTTGCGCCGGAGCGGGAGACTGTTCCGGTCATGCGGCTGCTCTCGGTCAACGTCGGTCGGCCCCGCGAGGTCGACTGGCGCGGACGCACGGTCCGCACGTCGATCTGGAAGTCGGCGGTCGCCGACCGCCGGTGGGTCGGCCCGCTCAACGTCGCAGGCGACGCGCAGGCCGACCTGCGCGCGCACGGCGGCGAGCACCGCGCGGTCTACGTCTACGACACCTCCGCCTACCGCCACTGGGAGCGGGAGCTCGGCCGCGACGACTTCGTCCCCGGCCAGTTCGGCGAGAACTTCACGGTGGAGGGCCTGCCCGACGACGAGGTGTGCGTCGGGGACCGCTACCGGATCGGCGGGGCGCTCGTCGAGGTCACCCAGCCCCGGGTGACGTGCCACAAGGTCGGGATCCGGCTGGGGGAGCCGCGGATGCCGGCGCTCCTCTACGCGCACGGCCGGCCCGGCTTCTACCTGCGCGTGCTCGAGGAGGGCGAGGTCGGCGCCGGCGACGGATCGAGCGCGTGGCGGTCGGTCCCGGGGCGATGACCGTGCGCGAGGTCAGCGCGCTCCTCTACCTCCCCGGCAAGACGCGGCGCGGGCTCGAGCGCGCGCTCGCGATCCCCGCGCTGCCGGAGGGCTGGCGGCACTCGTTCCGGGCGCTGCTCGAGCAGCTCGAGGACGGCGCGAGCGGCAACCGCGGCCTCGCGCCGCCGAGCGGCGGCCCGCCCGCGTGGACGGGGCTGCGGCCGTTCCGGATCGCGGCGGTCCACCGCGAGACGCCGTCGATCGCCTCGTTCGAGCTCGAGCCGGTCGACGGCCGCCGCCTGCCGCCCTTCCGCCCCGGGCAGTTCCTGACCGTCCGCGTGCGACCGGCCGGGGCGCCGCGCGCGCTGCTGCGCAGCTTCTCGCTCTCGGCCGCGCCGGACCCGCGCCGCTACCGCCTCAGCGTCAAGCGCGAGCCCGGCGGCGCGGTGAGCTCGCACCTGCACGACCACGCCGCGCCCGGCGACGTGCTCGAGGCCGGCGCCCCGCGCGGGACCTTCACGCTCGCCGCGGGGACGGGGCCGGTCGCCCTCCTCAGCGCCGGCGTCGGCGCGACGCCCGTGCTCGCCATGCTCGCGAGCCTCGCCGCGGCGGGTGACGAGCGCGAGGTCTGGTGGGTCCACGGCGCCCGCAACCGCGCGGAGCACGCGTTCGCCGACGAGGCCCGTCGCCACCTCGCGGCCCTGCCCCGCGCGCGGTCGCACATCCGCTTCAGCCGCCCCGCGGCGACGGACCTGCCGGGCCGGGACTTCGACGCCGCGGGCCGGGTGACCCCGGAGGTGCGTGGAGGACCTCGGCGTCCCGCTCGCCGCGGACTGGTTCCTGTGCGGCCCGACGGCGTGGATGCGCGACCTCGGCGCCGCGCTCCTCACCGCGGGCGTCGCGCCGGAGCGGCTGCACACCGAGGTCTTCGGGTCGGAGCCGCTCGCCGGGGCGGAGCGCCCGCCCCACCCGCCGGCGGGTGGGCCGGGCACCGGCCCGGAGGTCGCCTTCACCACCTCGGGCCTGACCGTGCGCTGGGACCCGGCCTACGGGAGCCTGCTCGAGCTGGCGGAGGCGTGCGACGTCCCGGCGGCGTGGTCCTGCCGCACCGGCGTCTGCCACACCTGCGAGTGCGGCCTGGTCGACGGCGAGGTCGACTACCTCCCGGACCCGCTCGATCCGCCCGAGGACGGACGCGCGCTGGTCTGCTGCGCGCGTCCGCTCTCGGACGTCGCGCTCGCGCTCTGAGGTCCGCTTGCGGTGAGCTCCGCCAGCCGGCGCCCGAGCAGGCGGCGCTCGGCCTCGTCGTGGGCCAGCTCCAGCGCGCGGCGGTAGGCCTCGCCGGCCTCGCCGGTGCGTCCGAGGCGGCGCAGCAGCTCGGCGCGCGTCGCGTGGAGGTAGCGGTAGCCGGGGAGGTCGAGCCGGTCGACGATCGCGAGCCCGGCCGCGGGGCCCTCGTGCTCGGCGACCGCGACGGCCCGGCCGAGCTCCACGACCGGCGAGCCGGTGAGCCGGGCGAGCTCGCCGTAGAGCGCGGCGATCTGCGCGCGGTCGCGCGGCTCGTCGGCGTGCAGCGACGCGATCGCCGCCTGCACGACGTACGGGCCGCGACCGTGCAGCGCGAGCGCCCGGTCGAGCACGGCGCGCCCGGCGGCGATCCGCTCCGCGTCCCACAGCGACCGGTCCTGCTCGTCGAGGAGCACGAGCTCGCCGTCGCGCAGGCGCGCGGCCCGGCGGGCGTCGAGCAGCAGCATCATCGCCAGCAGGCCGTGGACCTCGGGCTCGTCGGGCATGAGCCCGGCCAGCGCTCGCCCCAGCCGCAGCGCCTCGGCGACGAGCTCGCCGCGCGCGGGCGGGGCGGAGTAGCCCTCGTTGAAGATGAGGTAGACGACCGCGAGCACGGCGGCGAGCCGGTCGGGCAGCAGGTGGTCGGGCGGCACCCGGAAGGGGATCCCGGCCGCCTTGATCTTCCGCTTGGCGCGCACGATGCGCTGCGCCATCGTCGCCTCGCCGACGAGGAAGGCGCGCGCGATCTCGGGCGTCGTCAGCCCGCCGAGCGTCCGCAGGGTCAGGGCGACCTGCGCGTCGGTGGCCAGGGCCGGGTGACAGCAGGTGAAGACGAGCTCGAGGCGCTCGTCCGGGAACGACGTGGCGTCCATCGGGTCCTCCTCCCTCGCCTCCGGCCCCTCCAGCAGGCGGGTCTTCGCGGCCAGCGTCCGGTCGCGGCGCAGCCGGTCGATGGCGCGGTTGCGCGCCGTCGTGATGAGCCAGGCGCTCGGGTGGGCCGGGGCGCCGTCGCGCGGCCAGCGCTCCGCCGCCACGGCGAACGCCTCCTGCGCGGCCTCCTCGGCGAGGTCGAAGTCGCCGAGGAAGCCGATCAGGGCAGCGAGGACGCGTCCCCACTGGTCGCGGAAGGCCTGGTCGAGGATCGTCACCACTCCGCGATCGGGCGCACCTCGATCGCGCCGCCCAGGCGCGCGGCCGGGATGCGCGCGGCGAGCTCGATCGCGGCGTCGAGGTCCTCGGCCTCGAAGATGAGCCAGCCGCCGACGGCCTCCTTGAGCTCGACGAACGGGCCGTCGGTGGTGAGCGTTCGGCCGTCCTGGACCCGGACGGTGGTGGCGGTCTCCGGCGGCTGGAGCTGGAGGCCGGGCGTCACGCCCGGCGTCTCGTTGAGCGCCTTGTAGTCCGCGTAGACGGCGCCGCGCTCGTCCTCGGACAGGCGCTCCCACGCGTCCGTGCCCGGCAGCGGGGTCGTGCCCTGGTGGATCAGCAGCAGGTACTTCATGGCGTCCTCCTTCGGGGATGGTCCTCCCTGAGACGAACGGGAGGCGCCTGGATCGACACTCCCGTCCGGATGGCGCGTCGGGAGTCGTCGCCGTGGCGCACCACGACCTCGTGCCGGCCATGCGCGCGTGGAGTTGCACTGCCCCGGGCACCGGCGTACGGTCGGCGGACATCCATCGCGGAGGGGGCTCATGCGCCTAGCACCAAGGGCAGGTTCTGTCCTGCTCGCCTCTGTCGCGACCTCGCTGCTGTTGGTGGCGCCGGGATCGGCGGCCACCCACGAGGTCCACGCGGGCGAGTCCATCCAGGCGGCCATCGACGCCGCCGACCCCGGCGACACGATCAAGGTCGACGCCGGCGTCTTCCACGAGAACGTGACGATCACCAAGGACGGGATCACGCTCCGCGGCGCGGGATCGGGCGACGACGGGGACGACGACGACGGCGGCGAGGACGCGACGGTCCTCATGCCGGCGGCGACGCCGACCGAGACCGTCTGCATCGACCCGTCCGCCCCGGAGCGCATCAGCGGCGTCTGCGTCAGCGGCGCAGTCGACCCGGCGAGCGGCGCGCTCGGCGAGCCCGTCCACCGCGTGACGGTCGAGCGGCTCCGGATCGAGGGGTTCTCGGGCGAGGGCTTCATCGGCATCAACGCGCACGGGCTGACCGTGGAGGACTCGGTCGCCGTCGACAACGGCGGGTACGGGATCAGCGGCTTCGGGCTGTCGGACGTGACGTACGAGGACAACGTCGCCGACGACAACGGCGAGCCCGGCTTCTACATCGGCGACTCGCCGGAGGCGAACGCCGTGGTCGAGGGCAACGCGGCGCACCGCAACGGCGTCGGCGGGAGCGAGGGCTTCGGGATCTTCATCCGGGACTCGAGCCACGGCACCCTCGAGGACAACGTCGCCTCGGGGAACTGCATCGGCATCCTGCTGCTCAACACGGGCGCGCCGGGCCCGGTGAGCGACTGGACGGTGAAGGACAACGAGGCGACCGCGAACAACGGCGGCTGCCCCGGCGGCGGTGACGAGGGCGGGCCGCCCGTGTCCGGGATCGGCATCGGCCTCGCCGGGAGCCACGACGTGACGGTGAAGCACAACGACGTCACCGACAACGTGGCGACGATCGAGTCGCCGCTCGCCGGCGGCATCGCCATCGTCGACACGACCGCCGACGGCGGCGCGGCTCCGACCGACAACACGGTCAAGAAGAACACGATCCTCGGGAACCGGCCCGACATCTTCTGGGACGGCTCGGGGAGCGGCAACGTCATCAAGCGCAATCGCTGTGAGACGTCGAACCCCGACGGGCTCTGCGGCGACTCGCACCACCACTCGCACGACGACTGACCCGCACGGCGCCGGGCCGCCCGCGTGGCGGTCCGGCGCCGCGCGTCAGCGCAGACGGACCGTCTGCGGCGCGGGCAGCCGACCGCCCCGGGCCGGCCCTCGCTCACCGTGCCCGCGGGGTGGCGTCCTGCCGGGCTCCGGGCGACGAATGGAGCTAGGGGGACTCGAACCCCCGACCTCCTGGGTGCGATCCAGGCGCTCTCCCAACTGAGCTATAGCCCCGCGAAGGTCCGCACAGCATAGCCCGCGGTCCGTCCAGGCCGCGGCGTGCGCTCCGCCTGGAGGGCTACATTCAGGCGTCGGATGAGCTTCCGCGGCCGGCTCACGCTCTTCTTCCTCCTGATCGTCCTCGTGCCGATGGTGGCCGTGGGCTTCATCGTCTTCGCCCTCATCGGGACGAGCGAGACCGGCAAGGCCAGCACGCAGCTCGCCGCGCAGCAGCGGACGATGGCCGGCCTGGTGCAGGAGACCGTCGCCCAGGGCGACCGCGTCGCCACCCGCGTCGCGCAGGACCGCCAGGTGGCCACGGCGGTCCGCGACGGCGACCGCGCCGCCCTGCGCGCGCGCCTCGACGCGCTGCGCCGCGCCGATGGCGCCGCGCGCATCCTGCTGACGCGCGACCGCGCGACGGTCAGCGACGTGGGCGACCCGGCGGCGATCCTTCCCGCGACGCGCCAGCTGCTCGACGCCGCCGGGCGGGACGTCGGCCGGCTCGAGGTCGGGGCGACGACCGCCGACGCCTTCGCCGCGCGAGTCCGGCGCCTGACCGGCGCCCAGGCCGTCGTCCTGCGCAACGGCCGCGTGGCCGCGTCGACGCTCGGCGCCGCCACGCCGGCGGACCTGCCGCGCGACGGGAAGGTGGAGGTCGGCGGCAGCGACCGGCTCGCGCGCACGCAGCCCGCGCCCGACTTCCAGGCGTCCCAGGCGCGCATCGGCGTCCTGGGCCCGACGGTCCTGCGCGCGACGAGCGCGTCGCGGACGCGGCTGCTCGCGATCGCGATCCTGGTCGGCTTCTTCATCCTCGCGCTGACCTTCGCCGTCGTCACGTCGCAGTCGCTGCAGCGGCGCATCCAGGAGCTGCTCGACGCCGCCCAGCGTCTGGGCCGCGGCGACTTCTCCACGCGCGTGCCGACGAAGGGCCACGACGAGTTCGCCGCGCTCGGCGTCGAGTTCAACCGCATGTCGGCGCAGCTCGAGGCGCGCCTGCACGAGCTCGACCAGCAGCGCAACCGCCTCGAGCGGGCGATCGCCCGCGTGGGCGAGACGTTCGGGCGCAGCCTCGACCGCGAGGGGCTGCTCGAGATCTCGGTCGGCACGATGCTCGATGGCGTCGAGGCCGACGCCGGCCGCGGCTCGCTGCGCAGCCAGGGCGGCAGCCGCCTGGACGCGGTTGCCGTGTCGGGGACGCTCGACGGCGTCGAGGCGGCGCTCCACGCGGCCGAGAGCGCGGCCCTCGACGCCGGCGGGCCCACCGAGGTCACCGTCGACGGGGTCCAGGCGCTCGGCGCGCCGCTGCGCGGCCGTGATGGCGGCGCGGTCACCGGCGTCGTCGCCGTCGCCCGCCGCGGCAAGCCCTTCGACGACGGCGACCGGACGCTGTTCCACTACCTCGCCGACCAGGCGGCGGTGTCGATCGAGAACGCCGGCCTGCACGAGACGGTCGAGCGCCAGGCCGTGACCGACGAGCTGACGGGGCTGGCGAACCGGCGCCGGTTCGACGAGGCGCTCCAGGACGAGGTCGAGCGCTCGCGCCGCTTCGGGCAGCCGCTGGGGCTCATCCTGCTGGACCTCGACGACTTCAAGCTCGTCAACGACACGCACGGCCACCAGGTCGGCGACGAGGTGCTGCGCGCGGTCGCGCAGGTCCTGCGCGAGTCCTGCCGCGAGATCGACGAGCCCGCCCGCTACGGCGGCGAGGAGCTCGCGGTCGTCCTGCCCGGCACCGACCTCGACGGCGCCCAGCGCTTCGCCGAGCGGGTGCGCCAGGGAGTCGAGGCGACGACCGTCCCGGCGGGCGAGGACGGCGACGCCCTGCGCATCACGACGTCGGTCGGCGTGGCGACCCTGCCGGGGTCGGCCTACGACGCGACGTCGCTCGTGGAGGCCGCCGACGACGCCCTCTACCGGGCCAAGCGGACCGGCAAGAACCGGACCGTGCTGGCGGCCTGACCGCCGGTCGCGGGGCGGTCGAGGCATCCGCGCCCACCCGCTAAGGTTGGGGCGCGATGGGACTGCTGGACGACGCGATCCGCGACCATCTCGAGCTCCGGCGCCGCCACGGCGCCGACGCGGGCGACGTGGCCCGCCAGGAGCGCGAGGCGCTAGGGCCCGTCCGCCGCGACACCGCGGAGCCCGCCGGCGCGGAGGTCGCCGAGCGCCCCGGCCCGGACGATCCGGAGGAGTACGACCCGCGGCCCGGCGACGAGGTCGCCGAGACGACCGACGAGGAGGAGCCCGTCTACGACGAGGACCTCACGGGCGAGCCCGACCCGCCGCCGCCCGAGGCGCGCGGCGGCGCCGTCGCCCTCGAGCACGCCGAGGCGGAGCGCGCGGACCGGCGCGACGTCGTCCCCGCCGACGAGGAGCCCGAGGGCGACGACGTGCTGGAGGCGACGCCCGAGTTCCTCCAGGAGACGCCGGAGCACGACCGGCTCTGGTTCGAGCAGAAGCCCCCGAAGGACTTCGACTTCTAGCCGGGCCGAGGACGGGCGGGTGGGCGGGTTCCCGTGACGCGGCACCCGCTGACCTGGGTCGACGTCGTCACGTCCACCCCGATGGCCGGCAAACCCGGTCGCCGTCGTCCACGACGCCGACAGGGCGTCGTCCGGCTCTAGGGTCGCGCGCTCCGCCGTCGGACGGGCGTCCACGCCCGCGCCGCCGCGCTGGAGCCGGAGCGCCCGGGTGCCGATGAGGACCGCGCGGGCCGACGCACCGTGTGTTGGGGAACGGGCGGTGCGCCGGCGCCCGCGCGAGGGCCATGGTCAGGCGGGCGCGTCCCCGCCACGGACGGCAGGGGACGCGCTCGCCGCCCCGCGCTCGGCCAGCGCGTTCCACAGGTGGTGGGCGCCGTAGCCGCGCAGCGGCCGCCAGCGCTCGGCCGTCGCGGCCAGGTCGACGCCGCGCGCGGCGTGGCGCAGCCCGAGGTCGGTGGCGGGGAAGGCGTCGCGATCGCCCGCCCGCAGGGCGACGTACTGCGCCGTCCACGGTCCGATCCCGGGGAGGGTCAGGAGCGAGGCGGGGTCCTCCGGGGCGGCCTCCCCGCGCGCGAGCGCGCCGGCCAGGCCGACGAGGGCCGCCGCGCGGGCGCGCGGCAGCCCGAGCGTCGCCGGGTCCGCCGCGGCCAGCGCGTCCGGGCCGGGCGCGAGGAGGGTCAGGCCCGGGGCCGCCGCGTCGCGCAGCGCCGGCGGCAATGGCACGCCGTGGGCGGCGGCCAGTCGCCCGAGGACCGTCCGCGCCCCCGCGAGGGAGACCTGCTGGTGGACGACGGCGCGCAGCGCGACGTCGGCGGCGTCGAGCGTGCCGACCGCCCGCAGCCCCGGATGGGCGGCGACCAGGGGCCCGAGGAGGGGATCGCGGCCGAGCCCGCGTTCGACGGCGGCCGGGGAGGGGCCGTCCTCGTCGAGCAGGGCCCGGCAGCGGCGCACCGCCTCCGGCAGGTCGGCGGCGGCCGTCAGGCGCAGGCGCACGTCGACGCCGTCGGCGCCGACGTCGAGCGCCACCGTGGCCGGCCCACCGGGCAGCGCGAGCGTGCGGGCGCAGGTCGCGCCCGCCACGACCTCGACGCCCGGCACGGCCCGGGCGGCGAGGTAGGCGACGAGCCGCCCGGCCGCGAACGGCGGGCGGGGCGTCAGGCGCAGGCGCACCTCGCCGTCGGCGAGCCCGGGCGGCGGCCAGGCGCCCGCCTTCCAGGCCGCGTAGCGGTCGGGCAGGCAGCGCCCGCACGGCCGGTACCCGGCCGCCACGGCCGCCGCCTCGTCGGCGAAGAAGACGCGATGGGCCACGTAGCCGCCACGCGCGATCGCCGCGCGCGCCGCCGGGCACTCCATCCGCCCGTAGCCGTGGCTGCGGCGGTGGCCGCCGAGCAGCCCTGGCGTCGCGGACGCGTACGGCCGCCGGTCGGCGCCGAGCAGGCGGTAGGGCGGGCTCACCAGCGGGCGGTCGCGGCCTCGAGGGCCAGGAGCCAGCGCTTGCGCTCGAGCCCGCCGCCGTAGCCGGTCAGGGCCCCCGACGCCCCGACGACGCGGTGACAGGGGACCACGATGGCGATCGGGTTGCGCCCGTTGGCCAGCCCGACCGCGCGGGCGGCGCCCGGTCGCCCGAGGCGCTCGGCGAGCGCGCCGTAGCCCTCCGTCTCGCCGTAGGGGATGTCGAGCAGTGCGGTCCACACCGCCTCCTGGAAGGGCGTGCCGCGCGGGCGCACCGGGACGTCGAAGGCGCGCCGGTCGCCGGCGAAGAACTCCTCGAGCTCGGTGCGCGCGCGGAGCAGCACGGCGTCCTCGGGCCCCGTCCCGGCGGCGGTGCGCCCGAAGTGCAGCAGGGTCAGCGCCTCGCCGTCCGAGGCGAGGGTCAGCTCGCCGACGGGCGAGTCGATGAGGGTCGTCGCAGTCATGCCCCTAGGACGTCCGGCGCGCGCCGGACGTGAGGTGGCACCGTCAGCGCGGCTGCCAGGCCGGGTCCACGTCCGGAGCCGGGTCCCGGGTGAGGATGCGCGGCGGGCCCGCCGGCAGCGGGAGCGTGAAGAGGTCCGTCGGCGCCCCCGGCGCGCTCGACCGATCGAAGGCGATCCGGCGGCCGTCCGGGGACCACGCGGTGCCGAAGGCCGGCGTGTCGCCCACCGGCGCGCTGCCGGAGCCGTCGGCGCCGACGGTCCACAGCCGGAACCCCTGCCCGGCGGCGCGGCGCACGAACGCGATCCGCCGGCCGTCCGGGGCCCAGCTCGGCCGGTCGTCGTAGGGGCCGACCGCGGTGACGCGGACCGCGCCGCTCCCGTCGGGGTGCATCTTCCAGACGTCGTGGCTGTGCCCGCGGTCGCTGGCGAAGGCGATCCAGCGCCCGTCGGGCGACCAGTCCGGGCTGCGATCGCTCAGCCGGTCCGTGGTGAGCCGCCGCCGGTGGCCGCCGTCCGACCGCATGACCCAGAGGTCGGGCCGGCTCACACGCACCTGCCTGGGGCCCGTGAAGACGATCCGGCGGCCGTCCGGCGACCACGCCGGCTCGGTGCCGCGCGCCAGGCGACGTGGGTGCGACCCGTCGGCGCGCATGACCCAGACCTCGAACGGGCCGGGGTGGAGCGGGTCGCGGAAGTCGCGCCGGGCGAAGGCGAGCCGGCGCCCGTCCGCCGACCACGCGGGGGACGTCTCGTTGACCGCCCGCGTCCGCGTGAGTCGCCGGGCGGGGTGGCCCGGCGACACCACGTAGAGGTCGTACGACCCGTGCCGGGGGCTCGCGAAGGCGATCACGCCGTTGCGGCCCGGGAACGACGCCTGCGCCGGAGCCGGGAGCGCCGCGACGCAGAGCGCGGCCAGCGCGCCGCTCGCGACCTGCAGGGTGCTCAGCCGTGTCACGCGACGAACCTAGGCACGGGCGGCTGGGATGCCATCCGTCGTGCCCCGCGCCGCGAGGGCGGACTTCCCGCAGCTCAGCGCGCCTTCGTCGCCGGCGGCAGCCGCACGTCGGTCTCGTATGAGTGGGAGACGGCCGAGACGTGCATCGCGGCGTGATCGGCGATCGAGCCGAGCGGGTTGGTGCTCAGCAGCATCGGCACGGAGATGATCGCGTTGCCGGTCTCCGGCGCGCGCACGCCGTCCTCGCGGTACTGCGAGAAGCCGAGGTGGTAGACGGCGGTGATCGCCATGACGAGCACGAGCGAGCACCCGACGTAGGCGAGCCGACGGCGCCAGGTCCCGAGCGTCCCCCCGAGCGAGCGCAGCACGACCAGGCAGGGCAGCACGGTCAGCAGCAGCGCGTCCACGACCCCGTAGATCGCGCCACGCCAGACCAGCTCGAAGACGTAGTAGGACCCGCTGGGGTGGGGCGTCCTGTCGTCGGCGAGGACGTTTCTCACGAGCGCGACGCCGACCAGCACGCCGAGCAGCACGCCGAGCTTCCAGTGGCGGTGGACGGTCGCGCCGACGTCGAGCCGGGTCTCGACCGCGTAGGCGGTGCAGAGGCCGAGCACGACGACGAAGTAGATGCCCAGGTACACGTCGTGCTGCAGGTCGAGCGTGCTCGACCCGAGGAAGGGCACGGCGAAGCCGGCGACGGCCGCCGCCGCGAACCACCGCAGCTGCGTCGACCAGCGCTCCGGGTGGGCGCTGCGATGGCGCGCGACGGCGGGCTGCACGCCGCGCGGGAGGTGCACGTCGATGGCCGGCATGCCGACGAACGTAGGCGCGGGGGTGCCGGGTCGCGTCACGGAGGCGCCGCACAACGACTTCTCCGAACTACGCGGGCGTGCGGCGCCGCGTCGTCTCGAGGCCCTCTGCGAGAGGGACGACGGAGGCGAGGGACAGGGACCGACGAGGTCCAGTGCCGTGACCTCGGGACAGGACGCAGGCGATCTTCATCGGGTCACGGCCTTCACCGCCGGCTGCGAGGTCTGTCGCGCCGCGCGCTCGGCGATGCGGTCGGCGATGAACTCGGCGTCGTCTTCGACCCACCCCAGAAGTGCCGACCCCCGCGTGTGCTGCCAGGGCAACCCGAGCACGTACAGGCCGGGAGACGACGTGACGCCGCGCTCGTGCGCCACCCGTCCGTCGTCGTCGAGGACGGGGACCTCGACGAAGGAGTGGTCGAGGCGGAAGCCGGTGGCCCAGATGACGGCGGCCGGCGTCAGCGAGGAGCCGTCGGCGAAGGTCACCGTGCGGTCGGCGGCGTGCGCGGCGCGGCCGTGCAGGCGGACGCCCCGGCGTCGCGCCGCCCGCGGGCTCGAGCCGATGAGCGTCTCCCGGTGCTGGAGGCGGCCGCCGAGCCGAGAGGTCACCGGCGTCCGCATCAGCCGCGTGGCTTCGAGGTAGTCGAAGAGGTCCCGGCCGAAGATCCGTTGGGGCAGCGGGGTCTGCCGGGTCCCGATCGACAGGTGCACCTCCCGGCCGGCGTCGGCGAGCTCCTCGGCGATCTGGTAGCCGGTGTTCCCCCCGCCGACGATCAGCACGGGGCCCTCGGGGATCTGCTGCGGCCGCCGGTAGTCGGTGCTGTGCAGGCGCACGACCCCGGGGTCGAGGCGCTCGGCGATCGCCGGCCGGAACGGCACCTGGAACGGGCCCGTGGCGATCACGACCTGCTGCGCGCGGACGCTCCCGGCGTCGAGGTCGACGACGTACCCGCCGCCATCGGCGGCGCGCACGGCGCGCACACGGCTGCCCAGCTCGACGGGGAGGTCGAACTCGCGGGCGTAGTCGGTGAGGTAGGCGACGACCGCGTCGCGGCCGGGGTAGTCGCCGGGGTCGCCGGGAAAGGGCCGGCCGGGCAGGCTGGTGCGCCGCGCCGGCGTGAACAGCCGCAGCGAATCCCAGCGGTCGCGCCAGGCGGCGGCGGGGCCGTCGGCGGCTTCGAAGATCACGAAGTCACGGCCCTGCCGCTTGAGGTAGTAGCCGATCGCCAGGCCGGCCTGGCCTCCGCCGACGACCACGACGTCGCGCCTGGTGGTCGCGGTGCGCACGTCGGTCATGCCGACGCTGGATCGACGTCGAAGCTGAACATCATCCCGCTCTCGTGGTGCTCGGCGATGTGGCAGTGCGCCATCCACCGGCCCGGGTTCGTGACGTCGAGCAGGATGTCGACCACCTCGCCGGTGCGGACGAGGACGGTGTCCTTCCACACGAGGTTGGGCTCGACCTCGCCGTCACGGGCGAGCACGAGGAAGCGCCCGGCGCCATGGACGTGGAAGGGGTGGTGCATCGGGTGGTCGGAGTCCATCTCGTTGACGAGCCGGATCTTCACCCGGTCACCGACCGTGAACCTCCAGGTGATCGCGTGGTTCTCGTCGCCGGTCGTGCGGTCGACGAGCTTCCAGCGAGTGTTCGCGGGGGTCGTGATCCTGTTGACCTCGACCATGTCGTCCTCCCACTCGATCCCGCCGGCCGCGGCGTGATCGGCGCCGTGGTGGTCGTGCCCCTCGTGGCCATGGTCGTGCTCGTCCGCGCCGCCGCCCTGGGCAGCGACGACCCCGGCCGCCAGGAGCTTCATCCCGCACTGCGGGCAGCGCGCGTCGGGCTCCTGGCTGGTGACGTCGGGGTGCATCGGGCAGGCGTAGGTCGTCGGGGCGGCGACCGCGAGGAGCGCCATCCCGCACCGCGGGCAGCGGCCGGGTTCGTCGCTGACGACGTCCTCGTGCATCGGGCAGTGGTAGACGACCGGCCCCTCGGGCGCCTCGAACTCCATCTCGGCGATGAAGGCGAGCGTCTTGTCGGGCTCAGCCTCCATCGCGGCTGATGCGCGTCTGCGCTCGGCCATGAGCTCCGGGTCGCTGCGCAGCTCCTGGAACTGCTCGCCCAGCGACGGTTCCGCGGGCTGCGCATCGACCGTGACCGCCGCCAGCTGGTGGACGCGCTCGGGCGTGCGGTGCTCCAGGGCGAGCTCGCCGGGCTGGTCGAAGAACACGTCGACGACCACGCGCTCAGACGGCGCGAGCACGACGTCCTCGACGAACTGCTCGTGCTCGACGCGGCCGCTGTCGCCGCCGACGAGCTTCATCTGCGCGCCTGGCAGCTGGACCTTGAAGACGCGCGTGTTGGCCGTGTTGGTCAGATAGAAGCGCACGACCTCACCGCTGCGCGCCGGGAGCGACAGCGCCGTCTCGCCGCCGACGAGCAGCACGTCGCCGAAGCGCCCCATGGCCGCGTAGTTCGTCTCCGTGCGGCTGAATGGGGCGATCTGCCCGTCCTCGATGAGCACGTCGTCGAGCGTCAGCAGCACCTCGCGGTGGCATGCCGGCCAGTAGTCGGGGTCCGCAGGGTCCACGAGGACGTTGCCGTAGAGCCCCAGCTCCTGGCCGTAGTCCTCCCGGATGTGGGGGTGGTACCAGTAGATCCCGGGGTCCGGGAAGGCCACCTTGGACGTGAAGCGCCCGCCGACGGGGATCGGCTCCTGGGTCTCGTGGGTGCCGTCGTAGCGGTTCTCCAGCCGGAGGCCGTGCCAGTGCACGGTCGCCTCCAGGTCACCGTCGTTGGCGACCTCCACCGTGATCTCCGACCCCTCGCGCACGCGCAGCGTCGGTCCGGGGATCGCGCCGTTGTACGCGAGCATCCGTACGGTCGCGTCACCGATCCGCTTCGTCGCCGGCGCGATCCGCAGCTCCACGCGGCCGCCGTCGTCGACCTCGATCACGCGCGACGCCCCGGCCCGTGGGAGGCCTGCGGTGGCGCGCGTGAACTGGTGCCCGGTCTCCGTGTGCATGTGGCTCCCCAGTTCGTCTTCGGGCCGCCCCCGGCCCGCTTCGCGGCGCGTGGCGCGCCGCCGTTCGTGAGGCCCCGACTCAACCGCGTGCCGGTGGGTCCTTGCAAGTCGTCGATCGGATGAGGGCCGGCAGAGGGCGCCGGGGGTCAGCGATCTGACGGCGGGAGCTCGGGCGCCACCTGCCAGCCCTCGTCGAGCGCGGCCGGGACGAGGGCGCCTTCCGTCAGGGAGGGCCCAGGTGGAGGCGGGGGGAATCGAACCCCCAACTCAGCCTTGCAAAGGCCGCGTGTTCCCGTTAGCACCACGCCCCCGGGGCCCACGGAGTCTAGGTCGACCGGGGCGCTCGCAGCCGTCCCGACGACGAGATGCCCACGGCGCGGGATCCGAAGTCCAGCCGGCCGACGCGGGTGACCAGGCGCGAGGCGGCGCCCGAGGCGTCGCGGGCCGGGATCCCCGGGCTGCGCAGGACGAGCGGGGCGAAGGCCCCCGCGGCGAAGGTGCCGCGCGGCCCGACGCGGACGCGCAGCAGCCCGCTGAGCGCGGAGTCGCCGCGCAGCGAGAAGTTCCGGTAGCCGGCGAGGTTGCCGAGCGAGTAGGCGATGAGCCGCCCGCGGTAGAGCTCCATGCCTCGCAGCACGTGCGGGCCGGACCCGAGCACGAGGTCGGCGCCCGCGTCGACGGCGGTGTGGGCGAACGCCCGGGGGTTGCCGCGCTGCTCGCCGAAGGCCTCCTCGTCGAGGTCGGGCGTGCGGCTCTGCCCGGCGCCCTCGGCGCCGGCGTGCATGAGCGCGACGACGACGTTGGCCTGCTGGGCGGCACGCTGGACGAGCCCGCGGACGGCCGGCAGGTCACGGATGGGGGAGGCCCAGCGGTAGGCGGCGAACCCCAGGAAGGCGACGCGGGCGCGCGGGAGGTCGACGAGCGTGATCTCCCCGGGGCGGCCCGTGACCTTCGCGCCGTGCCGCCGCACGGCGGTGACGGTCTGGCCCATGCCGGCGGCGCCGTAGTCCCAGGCGTGGTTGTTGGCGAGGTTCACGACGTCGACGCCGGCGTCGCCCAGGGCGACCGCGTTGCGCGCCGGCGCCTGGAACGCGAAGCACGTCGGGCTCTGCCCGGGCGCGCACTTCTCGGGCCCGCCGCGCCCGAAGGTCCCCTCGAGGTTCAGCGCCGCGACGTCCGCGCGTCGCAGCCGGCCGGCGACCGCCCCGAGCATCCCGCGCGCGCGGTCCGGCGGCCGGCCGTAGGCCGACCCGGGGGTGAAGTCGCCGCCCCAGGCGAGCGTGAAGGTCTGCCCCGGCGGGAGCGCGGCGGCGGTCGCGACGGCGGGCCGGCCGGTCTCGTGGCGCACGACCAGCACGACGGCGAGCAGCAGGGCGGCGACGGCGAGCCCCAGCGCGGCGCGGCGGGCGGGCCCCAGCGCGTGCAGCGCCCGCAGCGCGGACGCCGCCGTCGCCGCAGCTCGCGCGCGCGGGGGCACGACGACGGATTCTGCACGGGCGGGGCGTTCCCTGCGGGAGGTGGGCGCGTCGCCCGGCGCTGCGAGGATGCGCGCCATGGCCCGCGCGCCGTCCGCCGCCGTCCTCGGCCTCGCCACCGGCCTGGCCCTCGCGGCGGGACTCGCCGTCGGGCCCGTCGCCGGGGCGCAGGCCCGCACGACGGTCGTGGCCTTCACGCCGTTCGCCGCCGATGGGGCGCTGCGCCCCGGGCTGCGCGACGTCCCGGCGGCGGCGGGGGCGGCGTGCGCGACCGGCTCCTTCCTCCTCCCGGGGACGGGCGTCCTTCGCTGCACGGTCGGCGTCGACGTCCACGACCCGTGCTGGCTCGACCTCGCCTCGACCACGCTGACCGCGCCCGTCGTCGCGTGCCTCGCCGCCCCATGGCGCCGGGACGTGCTGCGCCTGCGCGTCGCCCCGCGCGACCTGCACGGCGAGGGCGGGGCGCGGCCGGGGAGCCCGCCCTGGGCGCTGACCCTGAGCTCCGGGGTGCGCTGCCTGGCCGTCCAGGGCGCCGCTCCGCGGGCGCACGGGCGGCGCCTGCGCTACCGCTGCGCGGGTCCGCGGTTCCTCTTCGGCGCCCCCGACACACGGCGCGCGACCTGGCGCATCCACCTCGCGCGGAGCGCCGGCGGGGCGCACCAGCGACGGGTGACGATCCGGCGGGCCTGGGTCGGCGGGCCCGCCGGACCGCCTGCGCGGCTAGGCGGCCGCGCCCTGCCGCGCCTGCGCGAGCAGGCGCTCGGCCACGCGGTCGGTCGCGTCGGCGCTGCCGCCGACCAGGCGCCGCTCGAGCTGCGCGCGGCGGAAGTACAGCGGCGCGTCGTGCTCCCACGTCGCGCCGATGCCGCCGTGCGTCTGGATGTTCTGGCGCGAGGCGTAGTCGAGCGCCCCGCCGGCCGCCGACCGCGCCGCGCTGGCCGCCAGCGGGAACTCCGCGGGCGCGTCCCGGGCCGCCCAGCCGGCGTAGTACAGCAGCGACCGCGCGTTCTCCAGCCGCCGCAGGACCTCGGTCAGCCCGTGCTTGACGGCCTGGTAGGACCCGATGGCGCGCCCGAAGGTGAAGCGCTCCTTCGCGTACTGGACGGCCATGTCGAGCGTCGTCTGCACCGTGCCGACCGACTCGGCGGCCACGAGCGCCTGGCTGACGTACCAGGCCCGCTCGAGCACGTCGGGGCCGGCGGCCAGCAGCGTGCCGCGCGCGCCCTGCAGGCGCACGTGGCCGAGGGAGCGGGTCGCGTCGAACCGCGTCACCGAGTCGACCTCGACGCCCGCGCCGGAGGCGTCGACGGCCACCGCGCGGGGGACCCCGTCGCCGTCGGTGCCGACGACCACGAGCAAGCGACGCCTCGGGCGCGTCGGGCACCCAGGCGACGGTCCCGTCGACCGTCACGTCGTCGCCGTCCCCGCGCACCGTCGGCGCGGCGGCGCGCGCCTTGCCGCGCTCGGCCTCGACGGTCCAGCCGGGCAGGACGTCGCCCGGCGGCCGCGCCGGCGTCCAGGCCACGCGCGTCTCGCCCGACGCGACGGCCTCGAGCCCGGGGGCGTCCGCCGCGTCGAGGATCGCCGTGGCCGGCAGCGTGCCGAGCAGCGCCACGGGCGCGAGGACGCGGCCGCACTCCTCGGCCACGAGCATCGCCTCGAAGACGCCGAGGCCGGCGCCGCCGTGCTCCTCGGAGACGAGCAGGCCCGGCCAGCCGGCCTCGCAGGCCGCGGGCCACAGGTCGGGCAGGTCGCCGCCCTCGAGCGCGCCGTGGGCGGCCTCGATGGTCTTGAACCGCGAGAGGGTGCCGCGCGCGGCCTCGCGGAGGAACTCCTGCTCGTCGCTCAGCGCGAGGTTCATCGAGGGCACCTGCCTTCGGGGTTCGATGCTGCGGCCGTCGATCGCCGACGCGTGGTCATGCCACCGCCTCCTTCTCCTTGGCGCGCAGCTCGCTGAAGGGGATGCCCTTGTCGAGGCGCGGCTCGGGCGGCAGGCCGAGCACGCGCTCGCCGACCGTGTTGCGCAGGATCTCCTCGGTCCCGCCGGCCGACTTCAGGCCAGGGAGGAAGGCGATCATGTAGCCCCACTCGGAGTCCTCGGCCAGGGCGTCCGGGCCGACGACGTCGGCGGCCAGGTCGCCGGCCGCGATCGCGGCGTTGACCGTCGTGATCTTGGCCAGGCCGGCCTCCGGGCCGGGGATCTGACCGCGCTGGAGCGCGGTCAGGGTCCGGTAGCCGTAGAAGCGGATGGCGAGGAGCTCGGTGCCGATCTCGCCCAGGCGCTTGCGCGCGTCGCTGTCGGCGGCCGCAGCGGCGTCGTCGGCCAGGAGGCGCGCGAAGCGCCCCTCCTGGTAGCCGAGGCCCTCCGAGCCCAGGCCGATCGTCACGCGCTCGAACATCAGCGTGGTCAGCGCCGTCATCCAGCCGCCGTCGACCTGCCCGCAGACGCTGTCGGCGGAGAGGTGGACGTCGTCGAGGAAGACCTCGTTGAACTCGGCCTCGCCGGAGATCTGGCGCAGCCCCCGGACGGTCACGCCCTCGGCGTCCATGGGCACGATGAACATCGTCAGCCCCTTGTGCTTGGGCACGTCGGGGTTCGTGCGCGCGAGCAGCAGCCCGTGGGCGGCGAACTGGGCGTTCGTCGTCCACACCTTCTGGCCGGTGAGCCGCCACGAGCCGTCGTCCTGGCGCGTCGCGCGCGTCTGGACCGCCGCGAGGTCCGAGCCGGCGGCCGGCTCGGAGAAGAGCTGGCACCACACCTCGTCGCCGTGGAGCATGGGCCCGAGGTAGCGGCTCTTCTGCTCGTCGGTGCCGTGGGCGATGAGCGTCGGCCCGAGCATGCCGACGCCGATGACGTCGAGGATCCCCGGCACGCCGGCCTTGCCGATCTCCTGGTTGGCGATGACCTGCTCGATGGGGCCCAGCCCCTGGCCGCCGTACTCCCTCGGCCAGGTGATCCCGGCCAGGCCGCCCTCGGCGAGCTCGCCCTGCCAGCGCTTCCGCGCGTCCAGGTAGCCGTCCTCGAGGTTCCCGCTCTTCGCGGGCGCGTCCTGGCGGTGCGCCTCGAGCCACGCTCGGACCTTGTCGCGGTACTCCGCCTGCTCGGGGCTGTCGTTGAGATCCACCCTGCCGCTCCTTTGGCTGACTGGTCAGTCAATCCGTGATCATACGCCCGGCATGCGCGCGGGCCGAGCCTTCACGAGCGCCCAGGCGGCCGCCGCGGCCGTCGTCCTGGCCCGCTTCGCCCGTGGACGCCGGCGCCGGGCGCCGCTCACGGCCGGTCCCGGGCTGCCGGCGCCGGACGGCGCGATCTCGGTCGTCGTCCCCGCGCGCGACGAGGCGACGCGCCTCGGGCCCTGCCTCGAGGGGCTGCGCGGAGACCCCGACGTGGCGGAGCTGCTCGTCGTCGACGACCGCTCGTCCGACGCGACGGCCGAGGTGGCCGCAGCCGGGGGCGCCCGGGTGCTCTCCGGCGCGCCGCTCCCGGCCGGGTGGGCCGGCAAGGCCTGGGCGCTGCACCAGGGCGCTCGGGCCGCGGCGGGCGAGTGGGTCCTCTTCCTCGACGCCGACACGCGCCCCCGCCCGGGGCTGGCCCGGGCGCTCGTGGCGCTCGCCCTCGCCGAGGACGCGGACCTCGTGTCGGCCGGGCCGCGCTTCCTCTGCCGTGGCGCCGCCGAGCGCCTCCTGCACCCGGCGATGGCGGCCACGATCGCCTACCGGACCGGCCCGAGCGACGTGCCCGGACGCCAGCCGTCGCCGGCGCGGGCGATCGTCAACGGGCAGTGCCTGCTCGTGCGCCGCCGCGCCTTCGCCGCCTGGGGCGGGTGGGAGCGCGTGCGCGGGCACCTGACCGAGGACGTCGCGCTGGCGCGGGCGCTGCGCGGCGACGGCCGCCGCGTCGCCTTCGCCGACGGCGCGGACCTGCTCGACGTGCGCATGTACGAGAGCGCCCGCGGGACGTGGTCGGGCTGGGGGCGGTCGCTCATGGGGCCGGACGTCAACGGGCCGCTGCGCCAGGCCGAGGACCTCGCCGTCCTCTGGCTCGCGCTGGCGCTGCCGCTGCCGCGGGTGCTCCTGCGTCGCGGGACGCCGCTCGACGTGCTGCTGGTCGCCGTGCGGCTCGGCATCACGGCCGCGCTCGCGCGGTCCTACCGCCCGCGGGGCGCGCCGTTCTGGCTCTCCCCGCTGGCCGACGTGCCCGTCATGGGCCGCCTGACCTGGTCGGTGCTGCGCCCGAGCCGCACCTGGCGCGGACGCACGTACTGACGTACCGTGCAGGCATGGGGGCACAGCCGCGCGACGTCGCGCGGGAGGCGCTCGAGCGGCGGATCATCGGCGGCGACCTGCCGGCCTCGCGACGCCTGGACGAGCAGCGCCTGGCCGGCGACCTGGGGGTCGACCGGGCGGCGATCCGCGAGGCCCTCGCCGGCCTCGAGCGCGACGGGCTGGCCCGGGCCGACGGCGACGGCTTCGTCGTCGCGCCGCTCGACGGCGCGTGGCTGCGCGAGGCCTACCCGATCGCCCTGCTGCTGGAGGGCCTCGCCGTCCGCTCCGCGCCGGCGCTGCCCGAGCGGGCGCTGGACCGCCTGCGGGCGATCAACGACGAGCTCCGCGTCCTCGGGCCGGCCGACGCGCGCCTGGCCGCCGAGCGCGACTTCGACTTCCACGACGAGCTCGTGGCGGCGTGCGGCAACGAGCACCTGCTCGAGACCGTCCGGCCGATGAAGCGCCAGCTCATCCGCTACGAGCGGGCCTACATGGGCGACGCCGCGGTCCTGCGCCGCTCGGCCGCGATGCACGACGAGATCGTCGACCACCTGGCGCGCGGCGACCACGAGTCGGCCGCGATCGTGGTCGAGGAGAACTTCCGCTCGGCGCTGCCGTCGCTCCTGGGCCACCTCGAGGCGGACGCGTGAGCCGCGAGCGGTGGGAGGCCGTCGACCGCTACGTCACGGAGCGGCTCGTCGGGCCCGATCCGGCCCTCGACGGCGCGCTGCGCGCGAACGCGGAGGGCGGGCTGCCGGCGATCGACGTCTCCGCCCCGCAGGGCCGGCTCCTCGAGCTGCTGGCCCGCATCAGCGGCGCCCGGCGGATCCTCGAGGTCGGCACGCTGGGCGGCTACAGCACGATCTGGCTGGCCCGGGCCCTGCCCCCCGGCGGGAGCCTCGTGACGCTCGAGGTCGACCCCCACCACGCCGAGGTCGCCCGGGCCAACCTCGAGCGGGCCGGCGTCGGGGACCGCGTGGACCTCCGCGTCGGGCCGGCGCTCGACGCGCTGCCCCGCCTGGCCGAGGAGGGCGCGGGCCCCTTCGACCTGACCTTCATCGACGCCGACAAGGCCGGGACGCCCGACTACGTCACGTGGGCGCTGCGGCTCTCGCGGCCGGGGAGCGTCATCGTGGCCGACAACGTCGTGCGCGACGGCCGCCTCGCCGACGCCGCCAGCGACGAGCCGGCCGTCGTGGGCGGCCGGCGGCTCCACGACCTCCTGGCCGCCGAGCCCCGCCTCACGGCCACGACGATCCAGACCGTCGGGGCCAAGGGCTACGACGGCTTCACGATCGCGCTCGTGGGGCCAGGGGACCCCGCGGACCCGCCCGCGCGGTGAGGAACCGCAGCCCGATGATGGTCATGCACGCGCCGGTCGCCGCGACGTGCCCGACGTCGTCGACCGCGAGCTGGAGGACCGGGAAGGCGAAGACGCCGGCGCGGGCGCCCCACGCGACGTCGCGCCGCGCCACCGTGACCGCGACGCACAGCGCGACCGCCAGGGCCGCGGCGACGGGGGCCACCGCCAGCATCCCGCCGGCGAAGGTCATGACCGACTTGCCGCCCCGGAAGCCGGCGAAGAGCGGGAAGGCGTGGCCGACCATGGCCGCCGCGACGGCGGCGTAGCCGACCCACGTCCCCCCGAGCGCGAGACCCGCCAGCCCGGCCAGGGTGCCCTTGAGCGCGTCGCCGGCGAAGGCCGGCCAGGCCCGGCGCGGCCCGAGCTGCTCGAGGGCGTTCCAGGCGCCCGGGTTGCCGTCGCCGGTCGCGCGCAGGTCCACGCCGTGCCGACGGGCGACGAGCAGGGCGACGGGCACCGACCCGAGCAGGTAGCCGATCATGCACGCCGCGACGTACTCCATGTCCGTGCTCGCCTCCTTCCACCTCGTCCGCTACCCGCGCGCCGCCGCGCCCGCGGCAGTCTCCCGCATGGCCTTCGACCGTCCCCTGCTGCGGGCGACCCCGGGGCTGCGGTTCTGGCGCCTGCTCGGGACGGGCCGCGGCCGGACGATGACGCTCTCGGCCGACCTGCGGCGCTGGGCCCTCTTCGCCGTCTGGGACGACGCGGCCGCGCTCGACGCGTTCCTGGCCGGCTCGGAGATCGCGGCGCGCTGGCGCGACGTCGCCCGGGAGGCGTACACGGTCCGCCTCGAGCCCCTGCGCTGGCACGGCGCCTGGGGCGGGCGCGACCCGCTGGCGGGCGCGCCGCGGGCGGCGGCGGGCACCGGCCCGGTCGCCATCCTCACGCGCGCGGCGGTGCGCCCGGCGCGCCTGCTGCCCTTCACCCGCGCGATCGCGTCGCCGGCACGCGACCTGCTGGCCCGGCCCGGCGTGCTGGCCTCCGTCGGCGTGGGGGAGTGGCCCGTCGCGCGCCAGGCGACCTTCTCGCTGTGGCGCAGCCTGGGCGACGCGCGCGCCTACGCCTACGACGGCGCCGCCCACCGCGAGGTCGTGCGCCGCACGCGCGAGGAGCGCTGGTACCGCGAGGAGCTCTTCGCCCGCTTCCGGCCCCACGGCTCGGAGGGCACCTGGGACGGGCGCGACCCGCTGCGCGACGCCGCCTAGGTCGCGGTGACCGTCGCGGCGGCGCGCAGCGCCGCGTGCACCGCGGGCCCGATCAGGAGCGCGAAGGCGACCGTCCCCAGGCCCGCCGCGCCGCCGAGCGCGACGCCGGCGGCCAGGGCGGACAGCTCGAGGCCGGTGCGCAGCGCGAAGACCGGGCGGCCCGTGCGCCGGTGCAGGCCCGTCATGAGCCCGTCGCGGGGACCGGGACCGAGCGCCGCCCCCAGGTAGAAGCCGCTGCCCACCCCGACGAGGCCGATGCCGGCCAGCAGCAGCGCCGCGCGGACGGCCGGGGCGCCGGGGTGGCCGGTGAGGGCGAGGGTGACGTCGAGCGCCACCCCGACGAGGACGACGTTGCAGACCGTGCCCAGCCCCGGGCGCTGGCGCAGCGGCATCCAGGCCAGCAGCACCGCGACGCTGACGAGGATCGTCGCGGTCCCGATCGACACGGCCGCCTGCCGGTGCAGCCCGTCGGCGAGCACGGTCCAGGGCGAGTTGCCGAGCCCGGCGGCGACGACGAGCCCCTCGCCGGCGCCGAAGAGCCACAGGCCGGCGAGGAGGCTCGCGAGGCGGACCGGCGACGGCCGCCACGTGGCGGTCACCGGCGCGCCCGCCGGCGCCGGGCGGCCGGCCCGGCGGCGGCGCCGGCGGGCGCGTGGGCCGGTCCGATCTCCCGCAGCGCCAGCGCGCCCGACAGGAACGCGAGCGGCAGCCCGCCGCCGGGGTGCGCCGTCCCGCCCACGCGGACGACGTTGCGGGCGGCGCGCACGCGCGGCCCGGGCCGCCGCAGCGTGCCCAGGCGCCCGTGGGGCGCGTCGCCGTAGATGGCGCCGCCCACGGCGCCCGTCTCGCGCTCGAGGTCGGCGGGGGAGCGGACGTGCCGGGCGACGACGCGGTCCCCGACGCCCAGGCGCGCGACGACGCGGTCCGCCTCGGCCCCCCAGTCGGCGGTCACGCCGCTGGGCGCGTTCACGAGGACGAACCAGTTCTCGCCGTCGGCGGGCGCCTCACCCGCGTCGGTCGCGCACGACGCGCTGACGTAGAGCGTGGGGTCGCGCACCGGGCGGCGCGCGACGAAGACGTCGTCGAACTCGGCGTCGTAGTCGGCCGGGAAGCGCACCTCGTGGTGGACCAGCCCCGGCGTGCGGCCCCGCAGCGCGAGCATGACGGCCAGGCCGGAGAGCGACCGCTCGCGCGGGCGCCCTCGCGGCCCGGTCCGCAGGAGCCGGTCGAGCGCGAGGGCGTCGCCGTCCCAGACGACGGCGTCGGCGCGCACGGCCTCGCCGGCGGCCGTCACGACGGCGGTCACGCGGCGCCCCTCGCGCACGAGCGCCGCGACGCGCTCGCCGGTGCGCAGCGTCCCCCCGCGCTCGGCGAGCCGCTGCGCCAGGGCGGCGACGATGCGGTGCAGCCCGCCGCGGACGTGCCAGGCGCCGAAGGCGTGCTCGACGTACCCGGCGACGGCCAGGACCGCCGGCGCGCGACGCGGATCGGCGCCCGCGTAGGTCGCGAAGCGCTCGACGAGCGTCCGCAGCCGCGGGTCGCGGCACGTGACGCGGGCGAGGTCGCGCAGCGTCATCCAGGGCCGGACGCGGACGAGGTCGCGCGGATCCGGCGCCGGATCACCGGGCGCGAGGCGACGCGGAGGCCACGGCGGCGGCCCCTCGAGGACCCGCGCCGACGCGGGCCACATCGCGGCGCAGGCGCCCAGGAAGCGCACCCAGTCGGCGCCCGCGCCGGGCGACCACGCCTCGAGCGCCGCCACCGCGGGCGGCAGGTCGGCGCTCATCGCCAGCGCCGTGCCGTCCGCGAAGCGGTAGCGGGTGACGGGCTCGACGCGCACGAGCTCGACGCCGGCGTCCACGGCGGGCGCGCCCGTCTGGGCGAAGAGGTCCTCGACGACCCGGGGCATCGTCAGCAGCGAGGGCCCGGTGTCGAAGCGGAAGCCGCCGGCGAGCTCGAGGCGCCCGGCCTTCCCGCCGGGCGCGTCGCCCTGCTCGAGCACGACGACGTCGTGCCCGGCGTGGGCCAGGCGCACGCCCGCGGCGAGGCCCCCCGCGCCGGCGCCGACGACGACGACCCTCATGCCCCGCCGCGGAGGCGCGCGCGCAGGGCGGGGATCGCGAACGCCCCCATCGCCACCCCCCCGGCCACGGCGACGCGCGGGCGCTGCCAGAAGAGGACGTGCGCGGCCGCCTCGCCGACCCAGGTCCAGACGTAGAGCGCCAGCGCGCCGTCCGCCGGAGCCGTCGCGCGCGTCCTCGTCGCCGTCGAGCCGGGCCCACACCGCGAACAGCGCGGCGCTCGTCGCCAGCCACCCGGCGTAGTTCGAGGCCGGGATGCCCTCGTAGCGCCCGGGCCGCTCCCAGGTCCAGTACCCGTCGCGCGCCATCCGCGGGTCGAGGAAGACGTCCCAGGCGGTCAGCGCGCCGGCGGCGACGGCCACGCGGGGCACGGGCCGCCGCGCCAGCAGCCCGCCCACCGCCCACGCCGGGCGCGCCATGAGCGACCAGGCCGCGCCCGCCAGCAGCGGCACGCCGGCCACGCGCCGCCCGAGGCCGTCGCCGTAGCGGTAGGGCCCGAAGACGCCCCCGGTCGCGACCCCGGCGACCTCGGCCGCGAACGGCAGCGCCGCGGCGACCCCGTGGAGTGCCGCCGCGCGACGCGGGCCGCGGGCCTGCGCGGTCTCGGCCACCGACGCGGCCAGCATGAGCGCGACGACGCCGCGCGTCGCGCGGTCGCGCACCGTGCGCGGGCGCCCGCGGACGGCCTGCGGGAAGGCGAGCTGCACGGCCACGACGGCGGCCAGGAGGGCGCGGGACGGGCTCATGCGGGGACGGCGAGCCTAGCGCCGGCTCCCGGGGCCGCGACGCCCCGGCGCATCGGTACGCCTCGTCCGCACCGGGCCGCCGCGGTCAGGCCGCGCGCGGCCGCGCCCGCGCGGCGACGAGGAGCTTGCGGGGCGCCGAGACCACGGCGCGGCCCCCGCGCGCGCCGTAGCCCTCGCGCTCGATCTGGCGCAGGATCTCGCGGTACATGGCGGCGGCCGCGGCGATCGCGAAGCGGCCCCGGCGGAGGGCGCCGATCCCCGCCACGCCCTCGTCGTAGAGCGCGTCGGCCCGGGCGATCTGGTCGCGCACGAGCGCCTCGCGCCCGCCGGGGCGCAGGTCGCCGCCGAACCGGCCGAGGGTCTCCTGCGCGACATAGCAGCGGCCGAGCGCGCGGTCCTCGTCGAGGTCGCGCAGGATGTTCGTGCGCTGCATGGCCATCCCGAGCGCCGCGGCCTGGCGGTCGGCGCCCGGGCGGTTCGTGCCGAGCACCGCGGCCATGACGACCCCGACCGTGCCCGCGACGCGGTAGCAGTAGCGGTCCACGTCGGCCTCGGTGCGGACCGGCCGCCCCTCGAGGTCGTCGCGCATCCCGTGGCAGAAGTCGCGCAGGGCGTGGCGGGGGAGGTCGTGCCGCGTGGCCAGGTCGGCGAGCACGGCCGCCTCGCGCGAGCCCACCGAGCCGTCCTCGCACCACGCCTCGACGGCGGCGACGGCGGCCGGGGCGCGGGCGGCGTGCTCGTCGACGAGGTCGTCGAGCGTGCGGAAGACGAGGTAGAGGCGGTAGACGTCGTCGCGCACGTCGGCGGGGAGCAGGCGACAGGCGAGCGCGAACGTCCGCCCGACGCGGCGGGTCGTGCTCCGCGCCTCGGCCAGGAGCGCGTCGGCCTCCGGCTCAGGCCGTTGCAGCAGCACGAGGCCGTCCTCCGAGCGTCCCGGCGGGCCGGGGGTGGTCCTGGGCGACGAGGCCGGCCGTGACCTCGGCCCCGAGGAGGACGCCGGGCATCCCCGCGCCCGGGTGCGTCCCGCCGCCGACGTGGTAGAGCCCCCGGACCGCCGGGTCGCGGTTGGGCAGCCGGAACCAGGCGCTCTGGTGCAGGGTCGGCTCGACCGAGAAGGCGTTGCCGTCGACGGCCCCGAGCTCGTCGCGGAAGTCCAGCGGCGTCATGCGGTGCTCGACCACGACGCTGTCGCCGAGGCCCTCCAGCCCGAAGGTCCGCTCCAGGTCGCCCACGAGCGCGTCGCGCAGCCCGTCGGCCTCGCGCGCCCAGTCCACCCGGCCTCGGAGGTTCGGGACCGGCAGCAGCACCGCGATGGAGTCGCCGCCCGGGCGCGCCATGCCCGGCTCGGTCCGCGACGGCGCGTGGAGGTAGGTCGAGAACGTCGACCCGAGCCGTCCCCGGCGGGTCACGTCGGCGATGAAGCGCCGGTAGCCGCGGCCGACGAGGAGCGTGTGGTGCTGGAGGCGGTCGAAGACCCGGTCCGTGCCCAGGTAGAGCAGGAAGCACGACATGGTCGGCTTCTGGCGGCCGCGCAGGCCACCGGGCGGCTCGCCCAGCAGGGCGCGCCGGTGGAGGACGTCGGCGTTCGAGACGACGACGTCGGCGGCCAGGCGCTCGCCGCCCTCGAGGACGACGCCGGTGACCCGCCCGCCGGTGCGCTCGATCCGCTGCACCTTGGCGCCGCAGCGGACGTCGAGCGGGCGCGCCATCGCCTCGACGAGGCTCCACGTGCCGCCGCGGGCGTACCAGACCTCGTCCAGGACCTGGAGGTAGACGAGCGCGGCGTAGATCGCCGGCACGCGGAAGGGGTCGCCGCCGATGAAGAGCGAGTGGAACGAGAACGCCTCGCGCACGCGCGGGTGGCGGAAGTGGCGCGCGACGAGCGCGTGCAGCGGCAGCGCGGCCCCCAGGCCCACCATCTTCGGCGTGAAGGCGGCCAGGTCGCGCGCCCGCAGGAACGGGCGGCGGCCCGCGGCCAGGATCCCGTCCTCGTAGATCGGGCGCAGCGCGGCCATGAACCCGTCGTAGGCCGCTGCGTCGGCGGACGAGAACTTCGCGATCTCGGCCTTCATCCGCTCGGGCTCGGCGACGAAGTCGAGGTGGTCGCGCTCCCCGTCCCAGAAGATGCGGTAGAAGGGGTCCAGGCGGACGAGGTCGACCTCGCGGTGCAGGTCCAGGCCGCCGGCGGCGAAGGTCTCCTCGAGGACCCACGGCATCGTCACGAGCGACGGGCCCATGTCCCAGGTGAAGCCCTGGTCGCGCAGCTGGTACGCGCGCCCGCCGGGGCGCTCGCGCTGCTCGAGGACGACGACCTCGTGGCCCTGCCCTTGGAGGCGCAGCGCGACCCCGAGGCCGCCGAGCCCCGCCCCGACGACGACCGCCCTCACGCCGTCACCGCCAGGTGCTCGGTCCCGAGGGCGCCCGCCGACGGGGCGCCCACGGCCCACGTCGCGATCCGCAGCTGGTCGACGACCGCGCCCAGCGCCTCGCCCGCGCGGTCCTCCTGGGCGGCCTGCAGGAAGGGCCGGGCCAGCCCGACCGCGACCGCGCCGAGCGCCAGGCACTTCGCGGCGTCCACGCCGTCGCGCACGCCGCCGGAGGCCAGGACGGGGAGGCCCGGGGCCGCGGCGAGCGCCATCGCGAGCGCGTCGACGGTGGCCACGCCCCAGTCGGCGAAGGCCTCCGCCACCGCGCCGGCGCGCGTGTCGCGGCGGCCCTCGACGAGCGCCCAGTTCGTCCCGCCGGCGCCGGCGACGTCGACCGCGGCGACGCCGGCGTCGCGCAGGAGGGCCACGTCGGCGCCGTCCATGCCGAAGCCGACCTCCTTGACGACGACCGGCCGCGGGGCCAGGCGGGCGACGGTCGCCGCGATGCGCTCGGCCACGCCGCCGAACGACGGCTCTCCCTCGGGCTGCACCGCCTCCTGGATCGGGTTGAGGTGGACCGTCAGCCCGTCGGCGTCGAGGAGGTCGACGAGCGCCTCGGCGCGCTCGGGGCCGCCGTCGGCGACGAGCTGGACGCCGCCGAGGTTGGCGAGCAGCAGCGGGGGACGCGCCGGGGACCGGGCCGGGCGGTAGGTCCCCAGCAGGCTGGGGTCCTCGAGCAGCACGCGCCCCGAGCCGAGCGTCATCCCGACGCCGTGCTCGGCGGCGGCCTCGGCCAGACGGGCGTTGACGCGCTCGGCGTCGGCGGTCCCGCCGGTCATGGCCGAGACGACGAGCGGCGCGGCGAGCCGGGCGCCCAGGAGCTCCGTGGCCAGCGTGACGTCGAGCAGGTCGCGCTCGGGCAGGGCGCGGTGGCGCAGGCGCACGCCGTCGAGCCCCGCGCCGCGGCGGTGCAGGACACCGGGGGCGGCGGCGATGCGCAGGTGGTCGGCCTTGCGGCCGTGGGGCTCGGTGGCGGCCATCTGACCGCTCTACGGACGTCGGGCCTCCTGGGTTGACCCACGCGTCCGCGCGAGCAGCTTCCGGGCCTGCGTGAGGGTGTCCGGCGAGTGCAGCAGGACGACGCCCAGGCGCCGGCCGCCGCGCCGGACGGCGGCGACGAGGCAGTGCCCGGAGGCGTCCGTGAAGCCCGTCTTCACGCCGATCGTGCCCGGGTACCGGGTCCGCAGGAGCGGGTTGTTGTTCCAGAGCCAGACGCGACCGCCCTTGATCGGGAGCGGGCGGACGGACTGGCGGCGGCGCACGATCCGCGCCAGGCGCGGCTGGTCGAGCACCGCGCGGGCGAGCTGGGCCAGGTCGGCCGCGCAGGAGTGGTTGCCGGCGTCGACGAAGCCGCTCGGCGACGCGAAGCGGGTGCAGCCCAGCCCCATGGCGCGGGCCCGCTCGTTCATGAGCGCGACGAACGCGCGCTGCGATCCCGCCACCCGCAGCGCCAGCGCGACCGCGGCGTCGTTGCCGGACGGCAGCAGCAGGCCGTGGAGCAGCGTCTCGACGAGGACGCGCCGCCCCTTGGGCAGCACGCCGACGCGCGAGCCCGGCGCGTCGACGGCCGCGCGCGTGATCCGCGCCGTCGCGTGCGGCGGCAGGCGGTCGACCACGAGCAGCGCCGTCATCATCTTCGTCAGGCTCGCGATGGGCAGCACGCGGGCCGGCAGCCGCCGCCACAGGACGGCGCCGGTGTCGAGGTCGAAGAGGAGGCCGGCCCTGGGCTGGTGGTGGAAGCGCAGCGCGATCTGGTCCGCGCGGGCGGCGATGCGCAGCTGCAGCGGACGGGCGCCCGGGGCCGCCGGCTCGACCGGGCCGTTGGCGGCCTGCAGGAGCGGCGCGCCCGGCTGGCCCGGCGCCGGGACCCGGACCCGTGCCTGGCCGGCGCCCGCGCCGCCGCACCCGGTCGACGCGGTGAGGCCGATGCCGGCGACGGCGATGGCATGGCGGACCCTCACGAGGGCGGAGGCTGGCGCAGGGCCCCGACGACGCCGACCCCGAGCAGCACGAGGACGACCACCGACAGCAGCGTCAGCACGTCGGGCCCGCCGGCGACGAGCGCGTGGACGGTGAGGGCGAGCAGCGCCGCGACGAAGACGAGCACCACGACGAGGAGCGTGGTGCGCACGGGCTCAGTAGACGGGATGGCCGGGGCGGGGGTCGTCGCGGCCGAAGCCGGGCTTGACGCGTCGCGCGAAGGCCCGGATCGCCAGGGCGCCGAAGGCGAAGCCCCCGATGTGCGCGAAGTAGGCGACGCCGCCGCCGTCGCCCGTGGGGTCCGTGAAGCCGGCCAGGCCGAACACGACCTGCTGGGCGAACCAGATCACGAGGAAGAGCAGCGCGGGGAGCTGGAGGAACGTGAAGAACACGATGAGGAAGACCACCGTCAGCACGCGGGCGCGCGGGTAGAGGACGAGGTAGCCGCCCAGCACGGCGGCGATCGCGCCGGAGGCGCCGATGTTCGGGACCGTCGAGTCGGGCCCGATCGCCGTCTGCAGACCCGTGGCCGCCAGGCCGCCCAGCAGGTAGAAGAGCGACGAAGCGCCCGCGGCCCATGGCGTCCTCGACGTTGTTGCCGAAGATCCACAGGAAGAGCATGTTGCCGCCCAGGTGCACGATCCCGCCGTGCATGAACATCGCGCTGAGGGCCGTGACGGCCGTCGCGGGCTGGCTGCCGACGACGCGGACGCCGTCCCGGCCCTCGCAGAGCACTGCGCCGGCCGGCGTCAGGCCGCAGTGCTTGCCGGGGTGCGTGAGCTCGTAGGGGATGAACCCCCAGCGGACGCTGTCGCGTCGCGTCCGGGCCCGACCCGAGCGTCCCGCCGCTCCGCAGCTCGAGCAGGAACACCACGACGTTGGCCACGATCAGCGCGATCGTGACCCACGGCGTCCGCTCCGTGGGGATGTTGTCCTTGAGCGGGAACACCCGGCGAGGGAGGCTACCCGCCGTGCCGTCCGCCACGCCCGAGGAGCGCGCCGCCCGCGGGCGGGCGTTGCGCGCCGACGTCCCGCGCTCGGCGCACGCCGAGCTGCCGCCCCGGCCGGCCGGGGTCGACCCGGTCGCGATCCTGGCCGAGGAGGCGAGGTCGCGCGCCCCCGACCTCGTGCCCGTGCGCCACGGACGGATGCTCGCCTCGCCGCTGGCCTTCCTGCGTGGAGCGCCCGCGATCATGGCCGCCGACCTGGCCGCGACCCCGGCCACCGGCCTGCGCGTGCAGCTCTGCGGCGACGCCCACGTGGCGAACTTCGGGCTCGTCGCCGCGCCCGGTGGCCGGCTGGCCCTCGACGTCGACGAGCTGGACGACACCCTCCCCGGGCCGTGGGAGTGGGACGTCAAGCGGCTGGCGGCGAGCCTGGTCGTGGCCGCCCGCGGCGCCGGGTGGGACGCCGCCGCCGGCCGGGACCTCGCCGCCGCCGCGGCCGGCGCCTACCGGGGCGCGCTGCGCGACCTCGCCGCCAGCGGGGAGCTCGAGGCGTGGGACGCGCGCCTGCCCGTCGACGGGCTCCAGGACCGGCTCGAGCGCGACCTCGAGCGCAAGGGGGCGGGCTGGCGGCGCCGCGAGGCCGACCCCGCGCGCGCCCGCGAGGGCGTCGAGGTGCTGCGCGCGCTGTGCGACGTCGTCGACGGGTTGCCGCGCCTGCGGCCCTCGGCGCCCTTCGTCGCGCCGCTGGACGGGCTCGACGTCCTCGAGGCGTCGCTGGCCGGCTACGCGGCGGCCCTGCCGCCCGACCACCGCGAGCTGCTCGGGCGCTTCCGGCTCGTCCAGGTGGCGCGGACGGCGGCCGGCGTGGCCCGCGTCGGCACGCCGTCCTTCGTGGCCCTGCTCGTCGGGCGCGACGGGGGCGATCCGCTCTTCCTGGGCGTGCGCGAGGCGCACGCGTCGGTGCTCGGCGCGCTGGGCGGGCGGCGGCCCGGTCGGCGACCAGGGCGCACGGGTCGTCGCGGGCCGGCGCCTCGTGCAGGCCGTCGGCGACCGGCTCCTCGGGCACGTGCGGACGCCCGGCGCCCGGCGGCGCCCCGCGCGACCTCGGTCGTCGGGCGCCTGCGCGACTGGCGCGGGGCGTTCGTGCCCGAGGCGCTCCGCCCCGCCACGCTGCGGCGCTACGCGGGCGCGTGCGGCTGGACCCTGGCCCGGGCGCACGCCCGCGTCCGGCGACCGCGTCGCGCTGGCCGCCTACCTCGGCAAGGGCGACGCCTTCGACCGGGCCGTGGCCGGCTTCGCCGAGGCCTACGCGGACCGGGCCGAGGCCGACTGGGCGGCGCTGGACGCGGCCGTGCGCGACGACCGGCTGCCCGCGACCTTCTGGACCTAGCGGGCCGGCGGCCGGCTAGGAGGCCGCGGCGGCGGCCAGCGGCCCGATGCCCTCGCGGGGCTGGGGGACGTGCTGGTCGGCGTGGTAGCTCGAGCGGACCAGCGGCCCCGAGGCGACGTGGTCGAAGCCGAGCGCCATCCCGGCCTCCTCCAGCGCCTTGAACTCGTCCGGGTGCCAGTAGCGCACGACCGGCAGGTGGCGCTCGGTCGGGCGCAGGTACTGGCCGATCGTGATGACCTGCACGCCATGGGCGCGCAGGTGGCCCAGCGCGTCGACGACCTCGCCGTGGGTCTCGCCGAGCCCCACCATGAGGCCGGACTTCGTCGTCACCTCGTCGCCGCCGAGGTGCTTGGCGTTCTGCAGGACGCGCAGCGAGCGCTCCCAGCGCGAGCCGCGCCGGGCGATCGGGTACAGGCGCGGCACGACCTCGACGTTGTGGTTGAAGACGTCGGGGCGCTCGGCGACGACCTTCGCCAGCGGCATCTCCTGGCCGCGGAAGTCGGGCGTCAGGACCTCGACCTGGCAGTCGGGCGCCTGGCGGCGGACCTGGCGGATCGTCGCCGCCCAGATGCCGGCGCCGTAGTCGGGGAGGTCGTCGCGGTCGACCGAGGTGATGACCGCGTGGCGCAGGCCCATGCGCGCGATGGAGCGGGCGACGCGCGCGGGCTCGAGGGGGTCGTTCCAGGTCGGCTTGCCCGTCTGGACGTTGCAGAAGCCGCAGCGGCGGGTGCAGGTGTCGCCGAGGATCATGAACGTCGCCGTGCCGCGCTCCCAGCACTCGCCGACGTTCGGGCACGCCGCCTCCTGGCAGACGGTGTGGAGGTTCTCGGACTTGATGAGCTGCGACAGCTCGACGTAGCGCTTGCCGCCGGGCGCGGGGACCTTGAACCAGGGCGGCTTGCGCTCACGCAGCGGGCGCACGTCGCTGCCGAGGACCTTGAGGACGTCCATGCCCCCGGGGTTGGCGCGCGACCGCGTCCTGTGCGTCCGCTCGGCAGGCTGCTCGCTCACTGCCAGGACAGGCTACAACCCTCTCCGCATGCTCCCCGCCGCCGTCGCGCCACCTCCGATCGTGCAGCACCCGATCCCGTTCGGGGCCCGCCGGCGGGCGGACATGGCGGCCTACGCGCGCCGGCACTACGGGCTGCGCACGTGGCGGCTGCGGTCCCCGCGCGTCATCGTCGAGCACCTGACCGTCAACGGGTCGCTGCAGGCGACCTACGCGGCCTTCGCGCCGAACGTGGCCGACCCCGAGCTCCACGAGCGGCCCGGGACGTGCAGCCACTTCGTCGTGGGCGCGCGACGGCACGACGTGGCAGCTCGTGCCGCTCGGGACGATGTGCCGCCACACGGTCGGGCTGAACTGGACGGCGATCGGCGTCGAGCACGTCGGCTTCCGCGACGGCGACGTGCTCGGGCGACCGCCGCCAGCTGCGCGCGTCGCTGCGGCTGACGCGGTGGCTGCGCTGCCGGTTCGGGATCGGCGTGCGCGACGTGATCGGCCACAGCGAGTCGCTGCGCTCGCCCTACCACCGCGAGCGGGTCGCGCGCCTGCGCCGCCAGACCCACGGCGACTGGAGCGCGACCTCCATGCGGACCTACCGTGCGCGGCTGCGCGCGCTCGGCGCCTGCCCGGCCTGACGGGCGGTCCTCAGTGCGCCACGGGCGCGGGGCCGTCCGGCGGCAGGGCGGGCCCGGGCGGTCCGGGCGTGAGCTGCGGCTGCTCGTCGTTGAACGGCGGCCAGTCCTCGTCGAGCAGGAGCACGTAGGCGTACGCGCGCTGCTGGTAGCTCAGCCCGAGCTTGATGAGGTCCTGCAGGCCCTCGGGCTGGCGGCCGAGGACGACGATGACGAACCACGCCAGCAGCGCCCCGACCCCGGCCAGGAGGTTCATGACGTAGCCGATGAGGAGGACCGGGATCGCGAGGATGAAGCGGAACCCGGCCTTGGCCCGGCTGTAGCGCTCCTGGGGCGGCCCGACGAGCAGGCGCACCGGGTAGCCGGCGGCCGGGTCGCCAGAGAAGGGCGGGTAGCGGTCCGTGAGCAGGTCGAAGTAGCCGGTGACGTAGGTCATGTACCGCACGTAGCCGGCCACGAAGTCGTACAGCGCCGGCGGGTAGCGGCCCGTGAAGACCAGCGCGAACCAGGCGAGGACGACGGCGATGGCCGCGCCGATCCCCCACAGCCACAGCACGACGAGGTGCGGGAGGACGAGCACGCCCCGGAAGAACGTCGTCAGCCGGCTGCGCGGCTCGACGAAGTCGGACTCGAAGACGGCGGGGTGCTCGCGCATGCCCCGATGGTCGCCCTCCTCGAGGGCCCCGTGGGGAAAGATTCGCGCGCCCGGGCCGGGCGACCCGGGCGCGCGGCGCGGCTCAGTCCTTGCGCAGGACGTCCTTGACCTTGTCGCCGGCGTCGCCGACCTTGTCCTTGACCGTGCCCGAGGCGCGGTCGACCTTGCCCTCGTCCTTCAGCGACTGGTCGTCGGTCACGTCGCCGGCGGCCTCCTTCAGGCGGCCCTTGGCGTCGTCGATCGTGCCGTCACCCATGGTGGTCTCCCTCGTCGGTTGCCGGGCCGGGCTACCCCGGCGGCGGCGGACCTAGGCGGGGACCGACGCCGCGGGCACCCGCGCGGCGCCGAGCGCCGCGTGCAGACGGTCGGTGCTCACGAGCCGCTGGCGCAGGCCGTGGGCCTGGGCGAAGCGGAAGGCCGTCTCGCGGCGCAGGCAGGGCAGCCGCCCGGTCCGTGCCGTCTCGCGCGCGACCGAGGTCATCGTCACGTCGGGCAGCCCGCAGGCGACGACCCAGGTGAACGGGTCGAGGTCGTTGTCGACGTTGACCGCGAAGCCGTGCGTGGTGACGCCGCGGGCGACGTGCACGCCGATCGAGGCGATCTTGCGGTCGGCCACCCAGACGCCGGTGTAGTCGGGGCCGTCCTCGGGCCGGCTGCGGGCGGCGACGCCCTCGCGCTCGAGCGCCGCGATGAGCACGTCCTCGATCGTCCGCACGTGGGCGATGACGTCGTCGGTGCGGACGATCGGGTAGCCGACGAGCTGCCCGGGCCCGTGGTAGGTCACCTTGCCGCCGCGGTCGACGCCGACGACCTCGATCCCCTGGTCGCGGTACCAGGCCTCGCCGCGCGCGAGCTCGCCGGGGGCGCTGCGCCGGCCACGCGTGTACGTCCGCGGGTGCTCGAGCAGGAGCAGGACGTCGGGCACCGCGTCCGCCTGCCGCGCCGCCCGCACGCGGTGCTGGAGGTCGAGCGCCTCCCGGTACGGGACGACGCCCAGGTGGACGGTCCACAGCTCGGGCATCGACCCCATGATGGCAGCGGGCGGCCCGGCCGCCTAGACCGCCTGCAGCCGGTCGCGGACCGTCGGCCAGGAACCGCGCCGCCGCCACGCCGTCGAGCGCGCGGTGGTCCCACGACAGGCCCGAGCACGCACATCGGGCGGATCGCGATGCTGTCGTTCCCGTCGGCGTCGGTGACGACGACCGGGCGCTTGACGACGGCCTCGAGGTCGAGGATCGCGACCTGCGGCTGGTTGATGATCGGGGTGGCCATGAGCGTCCCGAACTGGCCCGGGGTTCGTGATCGTGAACGTGCCGCCGCGGACCTCGTCGGGGACCAGCTCGCCGGCGCGCGCCCGCCGCGCGAGGTCGCGGATCCGCCGCGCGAGGCCCTCGGCGCTGAGGTCCTGGGCGTCGCGGACGACCGGGCACGATCAGGCCGTCGTCGCCGAGCGACACGGCGATGCCGAGGTGGACGGCCTCGTCGTGGCGGGTGTAGGCGTCGCCCTCCAGCCACGCGTTGAGCGCCGGGTACTCGCGCAGCGCGTCGGTCGTCGCAGCGCGCGACGACCGCCAGGGAGGTCACGCCGAGCTCGCGGCGCCGCGCCTCGACGCGCGGACATGTCGACCTCGATCCAGTCGTGCAGTGCGCCGCCGTCTCCAGCGAGCGCTTCATGTGCTCGCCGATCGAGCGGCGCATGCGCGAGAGCGTGCCGGCTGCGGGCGCCGGCGGCCGCGCGGCGGCGGGGCCGGCGGGTCGGGGCGGTAGGGCGACTCGATGTGCAGCGGCGGCTCGCGCGCGGCCGCGTCGGCGCGCTCGCGGCGCGGCGCGGGGCCGCGCCGTCGCGCACGACGGCCAGCACGTCCTGCTTGCGCACGCGCCCGCCGCGGCCGGTGCCCTCGACGCGGTCGAGGTCGATGCCGTGCTCGGCGGCGATGCGCTGGACGACCGGGCTGTAGCGCGTCCGCCGTCGCCGTTCGCGCGCGCGGCGCGGCCCGGCTGCGCGCCGGCGCGGGCGCCGACGGCGTCGACGGCGCGGGCGCGTCGCCGGTCGCGGCGGCCGCCTCGCTCGTGGTCGGCGGCGGCGGCGGCGCCGCGCCCTCGCTCGCGTGCGCCTCGCCCGGCAGGGCGTCGGTGGCGATCCGCGCCAGCACGGTGCCCACCTCGACCGTCGCGCCGACCTCGACGAGGATCTCGGCCAGGCGCCCGGCGGCGGGCGACGGCACCTCGGTGTCGATCTTGTCCGTCGAGATCTCGCAGATCGTCTCCTCGTACGCGACCCAGTCGCCCAGCTGCTTGCGCCACTCGACGAGCGTCCCCTCGCTCACCGAGACGCCCATCTGGGGCATCGTGAGGTCGACGAGCGTCTCAGTACTCGAGGAGCTCACGCGCGGCCTCCTTGACCTTGTCGACGGTGGGCAGGACGGCCTGCTCGAGCGGCGGCGAGAACGGGATCGGCACGTCGGGCGTCGCGACGCGGCGCACCGGGCCGTCGAGGTCCTCGAAGGCGCGGTCGGCGACGAGCGCGGCGACCTGGGCGCCGGCGGCGCACGTCCGGTTGGCCTCGTCGACGACGAGGACCTTGGTCGTCTTGCGCACCGAGGCGAGGATCGCCTCCTCGTCGAGCGGCACGAGCGAGCGCAGGTCGAGGACCTCGACGGACGCGCCGTCGAGGTCCTCGGTGGCCTCCAGCGCGGTGTGGACCATCGCCCCGTAGGCGACGACCGTCAGGTCGGTGCCCTCGCGCGCCACGCGGGCGGTGAAGGGCGTCGTCCACGCGCCCTCGGGGACCTCGCCCTTCACGCGGCGGTAGAGGTGCTTGTGCTCGAGGAAGACGACCGGGTTGCGCTCGCGGATCGCGGCGATGAGCAGCCCCTTGGCGTCCTCGGCGGTCGACGGCGCCACGACCTTGAGCCCCGGTGCGTGCATGAACCACGCCTCCGGGTTCTGCGAGTGGAACGGCCCGCCGCTGAAGCCGCCGCCGGAGGGCAGCCGCACCGTGATGTTCACCGGCAGCCCCTGGCGGTAGTGCATCTTCCCCGCGACGTTTACGAGCTGGTCGAAGCCGCAGGAGATGAAGTCCGCGAACTGCATCTCGCACACGGGCCGCAGCCCGACGACGGCCGCGCCCACGGCGGTCCCGATGATCCCGGACTCCGCCAGCGGGGTGTCCATGACGCGCCCCGCGCCGAACTCCTCGATGAAGCCGTCGGTGACCTTGAAGGCGCCGCCGAAGACGCCGATGTCCTCGCCCATCACGAGGACGCGCTCGTCCTCGCGCATCTCGGTGCGCAGGCCGTCGGAGATGGCCTGCAGGTAGGTCATCGCGGGCATCAGGCCGCGCCCTCCGCGAAGCCGGACCAGGCGACGGCGCCGTCGCCGAGCAGGACGTCCTCGTCGCCCTCGTAGAACACGCCGTCGGTCGCCGTCGCCGGGTCCGGCATCGGCATGGCCAGCGCCTCCTGGGTGGCGGCGTCGATGACGTGCTGGACCTCCGCGCGGACGGCGTCGACGTCGACGCCGAGCGCGGCCAGCCGGGCCGCCTGGCGGTCGACGGGGTCCTTGCGCTTCCACGCCTCGACCTGCTCGACGGGGACGTACTTCATGTCGTCGTGCGCGGCGTGGCCGTGCATCCGCATCGTGACCGCCTCGAGCAGCGTCGGGCCCTCGCCGGCCAGCGCGCGCTCCCGCGCGATGCGCGTGGCCTCGAACATCGCCTCGGCGTCGTTGCCGTCGACGGTCACGCCGGGGAAGCCGTAGGCCGCGGCCCGCTCGACGGGGTCGACGGCGAACTGCTGGTCCAGCGGCGTCGAGTAGGCGTACTGGTTGTTCTCGAGCACGAAGACGACCGGCAGCTGCTGCACGCCGGCCCAGTTCATCGCCTCGTGGAAGTCGCCGCGCGACGTCGAGCCGTCGCCGAACCAGGTGATCGCGCAGCGCGCCTCGCCGCGCAGCTTGAAGGCCATCGCCATGCCGGTGGCGACGAGCATCATGTCGGGCAGCATCGAGACCATCCCGACGCAGCCGACGCGGTGGTCGCCGAAGTGGACGTTGCCGTCGCGGCCGCCCGTCACGCCGCCCGCGCGGCCCATGTACTGGCCGAGGATGCGGGCGGGCTCCACGCCGCGCACGAGGTGCGCGCCGAGGTCGCGGTGCAGGATGCACAGCCGGTCCTGCGGGCTCATCGCGAAGGCGGAGCCCACGCACACGGCCTCCTGGCCGAACCCGTCGTAGAACGAGCCGGGGACCTTGCCCTGGCGGTAGAGGTTCATCGCACGCTCCTCGATGCCCCGCATGAGCAGCATGTGGCGCAGGAGCGCGACGCGGTCGTCGGGCGTCAGGTGCCGGCTCGGGTCGGCCGGGACCTCGGGCGCGCCCGCCGGGCCGGCGGTCTGCGTGGCCATCGTGCTGGTCGTCCTCGCGTCGGGGACGCGCGCAGGATCTCCGCACCCGTCCTCTTGGCGTCCGGCCGCGGTCGGGGTCTCCGGCGCGGCGCGGACCTCTCACTCCTGGCGCGAGGGTACCCGAAGGCGCGGCCGCGGCGACCCCCGCGGACTAGCCTTCCGGGGGGATGGCCGAGCCTGAGGTCAGCGGGCTGTGGCGCGCGCGCCTGAAGTGGCGGCTGCGGGGCGCGACGCTGTGGCCGGCCTTCGTCGCCGCCCTCGTCGTCGACACCGCGCTGCTCGTCGCGCTGCCGATCGCCGGCGACACGCGCCCCAACCCCGTCGGGTCGTTCCTGCTGGCGGGCTTCGCGAACCTCCTCGTGGTCGCCGTCCTGGGCCCGCTGGCCGGCCTGTGGTGGCGCCGCCGCCGCCCGTCCCTCCCGCGCCTCGTCGCCGACGACCGCGCGGGCACGGTGCTGCTCGGGGCGCTGACGGTCCTGCTCGTCGTCCTCGGCGTCGCCCACCGCCCGGCGATGGGGCAGGCGCGCGACGACTTCCGCGCGCAGTCGACGGCCGTTCGCGCCTGGGTCGCGCACCGAGCCGGCGAGCCCTACCGCAGCAACGTCGCGCGCGCGGACACCTGGAAGCAGGGGCCGGGCCTGTACCGCACCTGTGTCCCCGGGCCCCAGGCGAGCCGCGCGCTGTGCCTGCTGGTCTTCACCGACCAGTCGCCGCCGGCGGTCCAGCGCGACCCCGACCAGCGCCCGAACGCCGTGGTGGCCGGGCCGGACAACCCGGGCCGGCAGGTCGGGGGCTGACGCCGGCGCTAGACGGGGTCGCCCGGGAAGCGCAGGCCGAAGCGCTCGACGAGCCCCGGGACGCTGTCGGGCTGCATCTCGAGCTCGTAGCGCGCGGACAGCCCTGCCAGGTCGGCCGGGTCGGCCTCGGCGGCGCCGCCCAGGTCCACGAGCTCCTCGAAGAAGCGCTCGAACCCGGCCGGGGAGATGATCTCGAGGACCCGGCAGGGCTCGTCGCCCGCGTTCCAGAACGTGTGCCACTGCCCGCGCGGCTTGAAGACCAGGTCCCCGGGGCCGGCCTCGACGACGTCGTCGCCCAGCAGCGCCCCCATGCGCCCCTCGATCACGAAGCTGTACTCGTCCTCGCGGTGGTGGCGGTGCAGCGGGGCCGCCAGCGCGCGCGGGCCCATCGGGTGCTCGACGAGCGAGAAGCGCTCGCCCGCCTCGGGCCCCGCGAGCATGAAGCGCACCCCGATGCTCCCGAGGAAGCCCGCCTTGCCGTCCTTCGGTCCCACGATCTTCGCCGTCGTCTGCGTCATCCTCGTGCCTCCCGGTCGACCTCGATCCGGGGCGACGCTACGCCTGCCGGGCGGCGCGGTCCAGCCTCAGAGCGCCAGGCCGATCGGCTGCTCGAGCAGCTCGCGGATGCGGGCGAGGAACTGCGCCGCGTCGGCGCCGTAGAGGATGCGGTGGTCGCAGGCCAGCGTGACGTCCATCGTGTGGCGCGCGACGATCTCGCCGTCGCGGACCACGGCGCGGGGCGCCAGCGCGCCGACGGCGAGGATCGCGGCCTGCGGCGGGTTGATGACCGCCGTGAAGCTCGGTCACGCCGTACATGCCGAGGTTCGAGACGGTGAACGTGCCGCCGCTGAGCTCCGGCGGCGTGATCGCGCTCGCGCGGACGCGCTCGGCCAGCGCGCGCGTCTCGGCGGCGATCTCGCCCGAGCGACTTGCGGTCGGCGTCGAAGACGTCGGGACGACGAGCGCGTCCTGCGCGGCGACGGCGACGCCGACGTTGACGCGCGAGTAGAGCTCGAAGCGCCCGTCGCGGTAGGCGCCGTTCGCGCGCGGGTACTCGCGCAGCGCGAGCGCGCACGGCCTTGACGACCATGTCGTTGTAGGACGGCACCGCGCGGTCGCCGGCGACCGCCTTGAGCTCGGCGCGCAGCGCGACGCAGCGCCTCCATGTCGACCGTCGGTCTGCGAGCGTGAACTCGGGGACCGTCGCCTTCGACTCGGCCATGCGGCGCGCGATGAGCTGCTGCGTGCGCGTGAGCTCCTGGACCTGGACGTCGCCCTTGGCGGTGCCGGTCTCGGCCGCGACGGCCGGCGGGGGCGGCGGTGCGGCGGGGGCGGCGGGCGCCGCCGGGGTCGCGGCCGGCGCGGCCTGACGGGCGCGGCGGCGCCCGTCACGGCGCGCCTCGACGTCGGCCTTGACGATCCGCCCGCCGGGGCCGGTGCCGCGCAGCGCGCGCCAGGTCGACGCCGCGCTCGCGCGCGATGCGGCGCGCCAGCGGCGAGGCCTTGACGCGCCCGTCCGCCGCTCGCCGTGCGACGGGCCGCGGGCGCCGGCGCGGCCTGCCCGGCGGGCGCGGCCGCGCCGCCCGCGACGTCGGCGCCGGCGGCGCCGGCGCCGCGGGGCGCGCCCGCGTCGGCGGACGCCGCGGGCGGCTCGCCGCCTCCGCGGCCGCGGCGCTCGCGGCCTGCGCCGCCGCGCCGACGGCGGCCGGCTGCGCGCCGCCGCCGATCCGCGCGATCACCTGCGCCGATCGGGCAGCGTGTCGCCCTCGGCCGCGACGATCTCGAGCACGCCGTCGGCGTCGGCCTCGTAGGTCATCGTCGCCTTGTCGGTCTCGATCTCGACGAGCTCCTCGCCGCGCTGCGACCTCGTCGCCGTCGGCCTTCAGCCAGCGCAGGATCGTGCCCTCCTCCATCGAGTCGGACAGGCGCGGCATGACGACGTCGGGCATGCGGTCGGGACTCCTAGCGGTCGCGGAAGGTCGCCAGCACGGCCTGCGACGACCTGCGGCTCGTGCGGGAAGGCGATCTGCTCGAGCGGCTTGGCGTAGGGCATCGGCACGTCGGCGCCGGTGACGCGCCGCACGGGCGCGTCGAGGTCGTCGAAGGCCTGCTCCTGGATCAGCGCGGCGAGGTTCGCGCCGACGCCGCCGTGCGGCCAGCCCTCCTCGACGATGACGCAGCGGTTCGTCTTGCGCACCGACGCGAGGATCGTGTCGAGGTCGAGCGGGCGCAGCGTGCGCGGGTCGATGACCTCGGCCTCGACCTCGTGCTCGTCGGCCAGCGTCCGGCCGCGCGTCTCGGCGGTCACCGCCATGCGCGAGATCGCCGACGATCGTCACGTCGGAGCCCTCGCGGCGGATCGCCGCCTGGCCGAAGTCGACGAGCGTGGTCGTCGTCGTCGGGCACCTCGCCGCGCTGGCCGTAGAGGTACTCGTGCTCGATGAAGACGACCGGGTTGTCGTCGCGGATCGCGGCCTTCAGCAGGCCCTTCGCGTCGGCCGGCGTCGACGGCACGGCGACGAGCAGGCCGGGCACGTGGAGGAACAGCGCCTCCCAGGAGTGCGAGTGCGTCGGCCCGAGCTGGTGGCCGGCGCCCTGCGGCATGCGCACGACGAGCGGCACGCGCGACCTGGCCGCCGAACATGTAGTGGATGTGCGCGGCGTGGTTGACGATCTGGTCCATCGCCAGCAGCGAGAAGTTGATCGTCATCAGCTCGACGACCGGGCGCAGGCCGGTCATCGCCGCGCCGACGCCCATGCCGACGATCGTGTTCTCGGAGATCGGCGTGTCGCGCACGCGCTTCTCGCCGAACTCCTCGAGCAGGCCCGTCGGTGACCTTGAAGGCGCCGTTGAAGACGCCGATGTCCTCGCCCATGAGGATGACGTCGCTCGTCGCGCGCGCATCTCCTCGCGCAGCGCCTCGTTGAGCGCGTCGCGGTAGCGCAGCAGGGCCACGCTCAGCGGTCCTCCGTGCCGCCGACCGCGCCGCTGATCTGGCGCGGCGATCTCGCCGCCTCCGACCGCTCGCCCGCGGCGCGTGCGTGGACCTCCGCCGTGGCGTCGTCCGGCCCGGCCGCGCTCGTCCTCGCCGCGGTGCGGATCGGGCGAGCGCTCGTCGACGCGACCACCAGCCGCGCACCTGGCCGCCGAGCACGTAGACGTCGTCGTAGAGCGACTCGGGCGGCGGGGAGCGGCGAGGCGTCGGCGAAGGCGACGGCCTCGTCGACGCGCGCGACCGCCTCGTCGTCGAGCGCCGCGCGCTCGTCGTCGTCGAGGACGCCCTCGGCCACGAGGCGGTCGCCGAAGGTCGACGATCGGGTCGCGCTTGCGCCACTCCGCGACCTGCTCCTTCGTGCGGTACTCCTCGGGGTCGGCCATCGAGTGGCCGCGGAAGCGGTAGGTGATCGCCTCGACGAGCACGGGCCGGCGCTCCTCGCGCGCGATGCGCAGCGCCTCGCGCGTGACGGCGTAGGTGTCGAGCACGTCCATGCCGTCGCACTCCATGCCCGGGCACGCCGAAGCCCTCGCCCTTGACCTGCAGGTCGGTGACGGCCGAGTGGCGCTCGAGCGCCGTGCCCATGCCGAACTGGTTGTTGGTGACCATGAAGACGACCGGCAGCTTCCACAGCGCGGCGAGGTTCATCGTCTCGCCGAACGTGCCCTGGTTGGACGCGCCGTCGCCGAACGTGCAGAGCGTCGACGTCGTCGGTGCCCGCGGTAGTCGCGACGCGAGGCCGAAGCCGGCGGCGATCGGCAGGTTGCCGCCGACGATCCCGTAGCCGCCCATGAAGCGCCGCTCGCAGGTCGAACATGTGCATCGAGCCGCCGCGCCCGCGGCAGCACGCCGTCGACGCGGCCGAAGAGCTCGGCCATGACGCGCGTCGGGCGCGCGTGCCGCGCACGAGCGCGTGGCCGTGCGAGCGGTAGGTCGAGATGAGGTAGTCGTCGTCGCGCAGCGCGCGCGCCGCGCCGACGATCGTCGCCTCCTCGCCGATCGCGAGGTGCAGGAAGCCGCCGACCTTCGCCTTCGCGTACATCTCGCCGGCGCGCTCCTCGAAGCGGCGGATGAGCATCATCGTCGCGCAGCCACTCGCGCGCGACGTCGGGCTCGGGGAGCGGGCGGTCGGCCATCGTCCGCACGGTACCGCAGCGATGATCCGGCGCCGGCGGCTCGGCCGGATGGTTCGACGATGCTGCGCTACGCGTCGAGATCGGCCGGGCCGCGCCGCCGAGGCGTGGGCCCTGCTGGCGCGTCCGGCGCGCTGGCACGAGTGGGCGCCGCACGTGCGCGGCGCGTGGGGGCTCGGCGCCGGCGAGGTGCGCGTCGGCGCGCGCGGCGCGGCGCGGCTGCTGGGCGTCGTGCCGATCCCCGTGGCGGTGACGCGCGTCGACCCGCCGCCGCTCGTGGACGTGGCGCGTCGGCCCCGTCGAGATCGACCACGAGGTGCGAGCGGCTCGCCGGCGGCGGCTGCGAGGTGGCCACGACGCTGCGGGCCCCGGCGCGCGCTCGAGCCGGCGCTCGCGGCGACCTACGGCCCGGTCGTGGCGCTGCTCGTGCGCCACCTCGCGCGCGTCGCCGCTCGACCGTGAGGCGGCCGGCCCGGGACCGGCGGTCGGTGGTCGCCCGTCGCCGCCGCTGGTGGGGTGGGCCCATGAGCATCCGCCCCCCGCGCGGCCGGGCCGGCCGGCCCCGGCGACCGCGGCGCGCCAGCGCGGCCCCGGCGCCGCCCGGCGACGCGCCGCGCGTCCCCACGCTCGTCGCCACGGCCGCGGCCCGGCTCCCGCGCCGCCGCTTCGCGCCGCGGCCGCAGGCGGCGGCCCCGGGCTAGCGCCCGAAGTCGTCCTCGCCCTCGAAGGCGGCCCAGCGCGCCCAGAACTCCTCCGCGTCGAGGGCGACGAGGTCCTCGCGGAGCGCAGCCTCAGCACGCGGCGCGCGTCGGGCGCCGGGAGGTCCCAGAAGAGGACGACCTCGCCCTCGTCGATGTCGACGATCTCGACGTGGTCGACGCGGTCCGGCGGCCAGCGCGGCGGGCGCGCGGCCGCCGCGGCGGTGCACGATCAGGCGGTAGGCGTCCCGGGCGCGCCTCATGCGCGCGGGCGCGCGAGCGCCGCCGCCGCCTCCTCGAGCCGGTCGTCGCCGTGGAAGACCTCGCCCGTCGGGCAGCCACACGGCGGGCGTCGCCAGCACGCCGCGCGCGGCCGCCTCGCGCGGTCGCGCGGTCCAGCGCGCCCGCGACGAGCGCAGCGTCCCGGCCGCCTTGAGCACGGCCGCGCGGGTGCATCTCGCACGCCGCCGCGGCGATCAGGACGTTGTCGGCGACCTCGAGCGAGCGGCCGCCCGCGAAGGCCTGGCGGAACGCGGCCAGCGCGAACGCGACGGTGCGGCCGATCTGCCTCGCGTAGGTCGCGACGCGCATCGCGAGCGCGCTGTCGAACGGGAACGGGTCGGGCCAGCGCAGCGGGCTGCAGGCCGCGCTCGGCGGCGGTGCGCTCGATCCGCGCGCAGCGCGACGTCGCGCTCCGTCGGCGCAGCGGAAGGCCTCGAACGGGTCGCCGCCGCGGCAGGTCGCGCGGCGAGCACCGGGACCCACTCGGCCGCCACCGGCATCACCTGCAGGACGCGCTCGGCGGCGAGGTACGCCTCGGGGCTGCCGAGGTCGAAGTAGAACGCGGGCCGCGCCGCGCCGTCCACCGCGCCTAGCCGTGGATGAGCCAGCCGTCGGCGGCGCGGGCGGCCTCCATGACGGCCTCCGACAGCGTCGGGTGGCCGTGGACGATGCGCGCGACCTCGGGGTAGCCGCCCTCGAGCGCGCGGACGTTGACGAGCTCCTGGATGAGCTCGGTCGCGCTCGCGCCGACGATGTGGCCGCCGAGCAGCTCGCCGTAGCGCTTGTCGCCGACGATCTTCACCAGGCCGGTGCGGTCGCCGTAGACGGTGCCGGCGCCGACGGCGCCGTACTGGACCTTGCCGACGACGACGTCGTGGCCGGCGTCGCGCGCCTGCTGCTCGGTCAGCCCGAAGCTCGCCGACGTTCGGCGTGCAGAACGTCGCGCGCGGGATGTCGACGTAGTCGATCGGGTGCGTCTCCAGCCCGGCGGCGTCCTCGACGGCGATGATGCCCTCGTCGGAGGCCTTGTGCGCGAGCGCCGGGCCGGCGCACGAGGTCGCCGATCGCGTAGACGCCTGGCGGTCGACGTGCGCAGCGCGCCGTCGACGTCGACCAGGCCGTGCGTCGTCGAGCTTGACGCCCGCCTCGTCGAGCCCGAGCCCCTCGACGTCGGGGCCGCGGCCGGCGGCGATGACGAGCCAGTCGACCTCGCCCGGCTCGCCGCCGTACGTGAAGGTGCACGCTCGTCGTCGGTCGTCTGGACGTCCTCGACGAACGTCGCCGGTGTGGACCTCGATGCCCTGCTTCTTGAAGCCGCGCTCGGCGAGCTTGGAGATGTCGGCGTCCTCGGTCGGCAGGACGCGGTCGAGGCCCTCGAAGAGCCGGACCTCGACGCCCAGGCGCGCGTACGCGGAGGCGATCTCGGTGCCCGACGCGCCGGCGCCGACGACGGCCAGCGTCGCGGGCAGCTCGTCGAGCGCCCACGCCTCCTCGGTGCCGATGACGCGGCCGCCGAACGTCGTGCCCGGGATCGGCCGCTTCACCGAGCCGGTGGCGAGGATGACCGCCTTGCGGCCTCGATCTCCTGCCGTCGAAGTGCCGCCGACCTTGACGTTGCCGTCGGCGGTCAGCGAGCCGTCGCCCTCGATGACGTCGATGCCGTTCTTCTTGAACAGGCCGGCGACGCCGCCGGTCAGCGTCTTGATGACCTTCTGCGCGGCGCGCCGATCACGGCGCCGAAGTCGACCGTCGGCTCGGCGACCTGTGATGCCGAACTCGCCGGCGTCGCGGATCTCCTGCAGCACGTCGGCCGACGCGCAGGACCGCCTTGGCCGGGATGCAGGCGTAGTTCAGGCAGCGCCCGCCGACCTGCGTCGTTCTCGACGACCGCGGTCTTCATGCCGAGCTGGGCGGCCCGGATCGCGGCGACGTAGCCGCCGGGGCCCGAGCCGATGACGATGCAGTCGTAGGTGGGGTCGGCCATGGCCTCGAGCCTAGCGAACCTCGCGTCCGGCGGTCCGCGGTCGGGCATCTGGATGCGCGCCATGACGCCGCACGAGCTTCCAGAACAGCCATCCGCCGAGGGCCACGACGGTCGACGCAGACGACCACCGCGACCACGTTCGACGCGACCGAGGAGCGACAGCGCGGCGATCGACGATCTGGAAGCCCAGGAGCACCTCGAAGCCGAGCACCGCCCAGTAGCGGCGGCGCCACATGCCGACCGCGGCGACGACCAGCAGCAGCTCGACGACGACGAGCCCGGCGAGGGCCGGGCGGTCGCCCGTCGACGCCCGCGCCGGCCACCGCCGCGACGAGGTTCGCCAGGGCGAGGAGCAGCGCGACCACGACGGCGACCGTCAGCGGCGCCGGGCGCTCGCCCGGGCGCGAGCGGCGTCAGCGTGCGCGCGGATCGCCTCGTCGCGCTCGCGCCCGCGGGCGTAGCCCCGGCGCACGGCGTCGTCCGCGGGGTCCGGCGGCGGCGCGGGCGGGGCCGCCGGTCGCGCCTTGCGCGACCGCCTGCCCACGGCCGGCCGTTCCGTCGAGCGTCGTCTCCGGCACGCAGGAGCGCGCGGGCGACGACGCTCGACCGGGAGGGACGGCCCGGCCCTCCAGCGCGGCGCGCAGCGCGCGGGCCGCGCGCTCGGGGTCGGCCGCCTCGGCGATCGCGCGCACGACCGACGATGCGCCGCGCGCCCGCGGCGACGACGTCGCCGACGTTGCGCGTCGTCGATGCCGCCGATGGCGAACCACGGGACGCCGCGCGCGTGGCGGCGGCGTGGCGCACGAGCTCGAGGCCGACGGCCGGGCGGCCGGGCTTCGTCGGCGTCGCGTGGACCGGGCCGACGCCGATGTAGTCGACGTCGGGCCCGCGGCCGCGTCGATCTGGCCGGCGCCGTGGGTCGAGAGGCCGACCAGGCGCCCGGGCCCGACGACGGCGCGCGCGCGCGGCCGACCGGCATGTCGTCCTGGCCGACGTGCACGCCGTCGGCGCCCGCCGCCGCGGCGAGGTCGGGGCGGTCGTTGACGACGAACAGCGCGCCGGCGCGCGCGCAGCGCGCGCGCGCGTCGCGCGCCGCCGCGAGGACCTCGTCGTCGCCCGCGTGCTTGTCGCGCAGCTGGAAGACGTCGACGCCGCCGCGCAGCGCCGCGCTCGAGCACGTCGGCCAGCGGCCGCCCGCCGGGACGGCGGTCGCAGACGAGGTACAGGCGGGCGGCGGCGAGGCGGTCGCGGCGGGCGTCCATCGCCGTCGATTGTGCCAGGCACCGCGCGCACCCTTCCGCCACCGGCTACGACAGTCCCAGCAACGGGAGCCCGTCGCACGGGCTGAGAGGGCGGCCGCGTCCGCCGACCGTCAGCACCTGATCCGGGTCATGCCGGCGAAGCGAGGAGCGTCATGTCCACGACCCACACCGCAGCACCCGACGTCGCCGTCGTCGGCGGCGGCGTCATCGGGCTCGCGGTCGCCTGGCGCGCGCCGCGCGCGCGGCCTGCGCGTGCTGCGTCCTCGAGCGCGGCGAGCTCGGCGCCGGCGCGTCGCAGCGTCGCCGCCGGGATGCTCGCGCCCGTCACCGAGGCCGACGCCGGCGAGCGCGCCGCTGCTCGCGCTCGGCCTGCAGCAGCGCCCGCCGCTGGCCGTCGTTCGCCGCCGAGCTGCGCGACGTCCCGGGCATCGACGTCGGCTACCGCCCGCGCGGCACGCTCGTCGTCGCGCGCGACCGCGACGAGGCCGAGGCGCTCGACCGCGAGCTCGCGCTCCGCGAGCGGCTCGGGCTGACGGTCGCACCGGCTGCTGCCGCGCGCGCGCCCGGCGCGCTGAGCCCGCGCTGGCGCCCGACGGTCCGCCTGGCGCTCGACGTGCCCGACGACCACGCCGTCGACCCGCGCGCGCTCGTCGCGCGCGCTGGTCGCGGCCGTCGCCGCGGCCGGGGTCGAGGTCCGCACGGGCGCCGCCGTGGCGGGCGTGGCCGGCGACGGCACGCGCGCGACCGGCGTCGCGCTGCGGGACGGCGACGACGGTGCCCGCCGGCGCGGTGCTCGTCGCCGCCGGCGCCTGGTCCGGCGCGCTCGACGGCCTGCCGATCGGCGCGCGCGTCCGCGTGCGCCCGGTCAAGGGCCAGATCCTGCGCCTGCGCGACCCGGCACGGCCCGCCCGGCCTCGTCGACCGCGTCCTGCGCTGCGAGGGCGGCTACCTCGTCCCGCGCGGCGACGGCGCGCTACGTCCTCGGCGCGACGATGGAGGAGCGCGGCTTCGACACCACGGTCACCGCGGGCGCGTCCACGAGCTGCTGCGCGACGCGGCCGAGCTCGTGCCCGGCGTGCTCGAGCTCGAGGTCGACGAGGCTCGTCGGCCGGGCTGCGTCCCGGCGACGCCCGGACAACGCGCCCGCTGCTCGGGCGCCGCGACGGCGCTCGACGGCCTGTTCTGGGCCACCGGCCACCACCGCAACGGCATCCTGCTGGCGCCGCGTGACCGCCGACCTCGTCGCCGCGCGAGCTGGCCGGCGAGGCCCACGGGCACGCCCGTTCGCGCCCGGCCGCTTCGCCGCCCTCGTCGCCCACGCGGGCCGCGGCGTGATCCACGTCAACGGGACCCCGACGACGCGACCGCGACGGCGCGACGGTCGCCGAGCTGCTGGCGGCGCTCGGGGTCGAGCCGCGCGCCCGCGGCGTCGCGGTCGCCGTCGACGGCGAGGTCGTCCCGCGCGCGGCGCTGGGAGGCGCACGCCGCGTGGCCGACGGCGTCGCGTCGAGGCGTGACCGCGGTGCAGGGAGGCTGACGATGCGACGGACCGCTCGACGATCGCCGGGCGCGAGCTGCGCTCCCGGCTGCATCCTCGGGACCGGCGGCTTCCCGCGCTCGAGCACGCTGGCCGACGCGATCGCGGCGACGGAGACCGAGCTCGTCACCGTCGCGCTGCGGCGCGTCGATCCGGCCGCGCAGGGCTCGGTCGATGTCGGTGCTCGACGCGACGCGGCGTCGACGTGCTGCCGAACACCGCCGGCTGCTTCACCGCGCGCGACGCCGTGCTCACCGCGCAGCTCGCGCGCGAGGCGTTCGGGACCGACTGGGTCAAGCTCGAGGTCATCGGCGACGAGCGCACGCTGCTGCCCGACGCGCCCGAGCTGCTCGCTCGCCGCCGAGGAGCTCGTCGACGACGGCTTCGTCGTGCTGCCCTACACGACCGACGACCCCGTCCTCGCGCGCCGCCTGGAGGACGTCGGCTGCGCGGCGGTCATGCCGCTCGGCTCGCCGATCGGCCGCGGCATGGGCATCCGCAACCCGTACAACCTCGACGCTCATCCGCGAGCAGGCCGGCGTGCCGGTGATCCTCGACGCCGGCGTCGGCACGGCCTCCGACGCGGCGCTCGCGCATGGAGCTCGGCTGCGACGGCGTGCTGTGCGCCAGCGCGATCTCGCGCGCGGAGGACCCGGTGCGCGATGGCGCACGCGATCCGCGCCGCGGTCGACGCCGGGCGGCTCGCCCGCGAGGCGGGCCGCATCCCGCGCCGCACGCTACGCGCGCGGCCTCGACGCCGGACGAGGGGCTGCCCGAGCTGCAGCCCACGCCGCCACGGCGTGACCGCGGCGCGCCCGTGACCGGCCGGCCCTCCGTCGACGAGCTCGTCGACCGCTGGCAGGCGGCCTGGGCGTCGCGCCAGCGCCGCGCCTTCGCGGCCGTCTGCGCGCCCGACGTCCACTACGAGGACCCGCTCTGCCGGCGAGCCGCTGCGACGGGCCCGGACGCGCTCGCCGACCACGCCGCGCGCCTGTGGGCCGGCGTTCCCCGACGCGCGGGTCGAGCGGACGGGCGAGCGGCTGACCGACGGCCGCTTCGTCGCCGCGCCGATGACGGCTCGCTCGGCACGCACCGCGGCGAGCTCGACGGCCTCCCGCGCGAGCGGGCGCTTCGCTCGTCGTGCACGTCGTCTGCTACGCCGAGCTCGACCCGCCGCGCGAGCGGCTGTGGCGCGTCCGGGCGTTCTTCGACGTCTACGACGCGGCGGTGCAGCTCGGCGTGCTGCCCGCGCGCGGGCACGCGGGCGAGCGGGCGCTCCTGCTGCTGCGCGGGTTCGGGCTGCGCGCGCCGTCGGCGGCGGCTAGCCCGTCACGGTGATCGTCGCCGTTCATCCCCGGGTGCATCGTGCAGACGTAGTCGATCGTGCCGGCCTTCGTCGGCGTGAACGTCGAACGTCCCGCCCTTGCCGAAGTCGTTGGACTTGAAGGTGGCGCCGGACTGGGCGATGACGTTGTGGTCGACGGTGTCCTCGTTGGTCCAGGTGACCGTCTGGCCGACCTTGACGGCCTGGGTCTTGCGGGCGCGAACTGGATGTTCTTCATCTTGATCGACGGTGCGCCGCCCGCCGCGGCGCGGCGGTGCCGCCGCTCGAGCTGCGTCGAGGTCGTGCGCCGGCGACGCCGAGTCGACGCTGCAGCTCGACGAGCCGTTGTCGTCGCTGCTGCCGCCGCAGCCGGCGCACGGCGACGGGCGAGCAGGGCGAGGGTAGGGTCGCGACGCGGGCCATGCCTCGACGCAACGCCGGGACGGCCGAGTCCTTCCGGAGCTCGACGAGGACGGGCGCGTGGTCGGACAGCGCCGCCGCGCTCGGGCAGCTCGCCGCGGCCCGGCGGCGACCCAGCCGCGGACGAGGACGTGGTCGACGCCGTGGCCGCCGGCGTGCGCGCAGCCCCGGCGACCACGGGCCGGCGCACGTTGAGGTCGCCGCCGAGGACGACGGGCGCGTCGCCGGCCCAGCCCGAGCACGCGCCGTCGCCGGCGCGCGCGATGTCGGCCTGCGCGCGCTCCTCGGAGTGCACCTGCGCGTGGAGGTTGGCGACCCAGGTGCCGTCCGGCCAGGCGCACGGCGTGCACGACGCGCCGCTCGGGCCGCCGGCGCAGCCGGCGCGCGGCGGTGCTCGGCGATGCGCTGCGCCGCGCACGAGGATCGCGTTGGCGCCCGCCGCCGCTGGACTTCATGAGGTCGGGCCAGCGCACGGCGACCGCCCGGCGCAGCGGCAGCAGCTCGTTGCGCGACGTCAGCGCGGTGCGCGCGCTCGCGCCCGCTGCCGCGCGCCAGCGCGGGCGGCCACCACGGCGGGACCTCCTGCAGCAGCGCGACGTCCCAGCTCCAGCCGGCGAGCGTCGCGGCGAACGCGCCCAGCAGCTCGTGGCCGGCCGGCGGGACCGCGCGGCCGTGGAAGAGGTTCCAGGTCAGGACGCGCATGCGCCCGTATGCTTCCCCGCCTCCTGACACGCCACTTCCTCACCGGCGCCGAGCTGGACCGCCGACGAGCTCGGCGCGCTGCTCGACCGCGCGGTCGAGCTGAAGGCCGCGCCGCTCTCCTCCCGCGCGCTCGAGGGCCGCGTCGTCGCGCTGGTCTTCGAGCAGCCCTCGACGCGCACGCGGCTGTCCTTCGAGGCCGGGGTCGTCGAGCTCGGCGGCCACCCGATGGTCCTGCGCTCCGACGAGCTGCAGCTCTCCCGCGGCGAGTCGGTCGGCGACACCGCGCTCGTGCTCTCGCGCCACGTCGCGGCGGTCGGCGTGCGCACCGGGCCCGACGCGGTGCTCGAGGAGCTCGCCGCCCAGGCGTCGATCCCCGTCTTCAACATGCTCACGGCCGGGCACCATCCCGTGCCAGGCGCTGGCCGACCTGCTGACGCTGCGCGAGGCGTTCGGCCGCCTGGAGGGCCTGCGGCTCGCCTACGTCGGCGACGGCAACAACGTCGCGCGCTCGCTGGCGCTCCTCGGGCGCGCTCGCCGGCGTCGAGGTCGTCGTGCCTCGCCGACCGGCTACGAGCTCGAGCCGATCGCCGGCGCCGAGCTCGTCGACGACCCGGCCGAGGCGGTCGCCGGCGCGCACGCGGTCTACACCGACGTGTGGGTGTCGATGGGCGACGAGGACACCGCCGACGCGCCGCCGCGCGGCCTCGCGCCCTACCGGATCGACGACGCGCTGCTCGACCGCGCCGCGCCCGGCGCCATCGCGCTGCACTGCCTGCCGGCCCACCCCGGCGAGGAGATCACCGCCGAGGTCCTCTACGGCGACCGCGCAGCGCATCTGGGACCAGGCCGAGAACCGCCGGCACGCGCAGAAGGCGCTGCTGGAGTGGCTCGTCGCCGGCCTGGCGGCGCCCGATGGCGCGCACTAGGGTCGCGCCATGGCCAAGCCCCGGTCGCCCCGCCGCCCCGCCCCCGAGCCCGACGAGGCGGCCGACCACGTCGCGCTCCTGCGCGACCGCCTGACCCGGGGGCTGCTCGTGACCTCCGACAGCGCTCCAGGAGTCGCTCGACGACGCGGTGCGCCGCGGGCGCATGACGCGCGACGACGCGGAGGCGATGGCCAACGACCTCGTCGCCCGGGGCCGCCGGCAGGCCGAGGACCTCCTGGCCGACCTCGACGCGCTCCTGGGCCGCGGGCGCTCGGTCGCCGAGGTCGCCGCGCCGCCGGGTCGACCGCGCGCGCCGCGTGGCCGGGCTCGGGTCGTCGTTCCCGATCGCCGGCTACGACGACCTCGACGCGCGCGAGGCCACCCGCCGTCTGGCGGACCTCGTCGGCGCCGGAGCTGCGCAAGGTGCGCGACTACGAGCGCCGGCACCGCAACCGCAAGTCGGTGCTGGCGGCGATCGAGCGGCGCCTGGGCTGACGCTTGCCACACTGGGCGCCGTGAGCACCACCGGCCCGCCCACCGCGACCCGCCCGCAGAAGGGCGAGGAGCTCGAGCTGCGCGTCGACGCGCTCGCCCACGGCGGGAACGGCGTCGCCCGCCTCGACGGCTACGTCCTGTTCGTCGCGGGACCGTCCCCGGCGACCGCGTCGCGCGCGGTGGTCACCAAGCGCAAGCGCGACTACGGCGAGGCGCGGCGCTCGAGGTGCTCGAGCCCAGCCCGGAGCGCATCGCGCCCGTCGCCGACCACCCGGGCGCGCCGTGGCAGGTGCTGCGCCTACGAGCGCCAGCTCGAGGTCAAGCAGGAGCAGGTCGACGACGCGCTGCGGCGCATCGGCAAGCTCGACGGCTTCGAGCTCGAGCCGATCGTCCCCGCCGAGCAGGAGTGGCGCTACCGCAACAAGGTCGAGTTCTCCTTCGGCACGCGACGACGGCGGGCTCGTCTGCGGCTTCCACGCGCCCGGCTCGTGGGAGCGGATCGTCCCGCTGACGGACTGCCTGCTCGTCTCCGAGCGCGGCAACGCGGCGCGCGAGGCGGTGCTCGCCTGGTGCCGCGACCGCGGGCCTGCGCGCCTGGGACCGCCGCACGCACGAGGGCCTGCTGCGCAACCTCGTCGTCCGCGAGGGCCGGCGCACCGGCGAGCTGCAGGTGCGCCTCGTCACCTCCGACGCCCCGCTCGACCCGACCGGCCTGGCCGAGGCCGTCGGCGCCGACGGCCTGTTCTGGACGCGCGCCGCCGGCGTCGCCGAGACGACGGCCGGCGGCGTCGACCGGTGCTGCACGGGGCGCGAGGCGATCGAGGAGGAGCTCGCCGGCCTGCGCTTCGCGATCGCGCCGACGCGTTCTTCCAGACGAACACCGAGATGGCCGAGCGGCTCTACGGCGTCGCGCGCGAGTACGCGGGCCTGCAGGGCTGGGAGCGCGTCTTCGACCTCTTCTGCGGCATCGGCACGATCGGGCTGTCGCTGGCCGCGCGCGCCGGCGAGGTGTGGGGCCTGGAGATCGTCGAGGAGGCGGTCGCCGACGCGATCGCCAACGCCCGGCGCAACGAGGTCGGCAACGCGCGCTTCTTCGCGGGCGACGTGCGCACGGCGCTGCGCGACCTCGTCGAGGAGGCCGGCCGCCCCGACGTCCTCGTCGTCGACCCGCCGCGCGCGGGCCTCTCCCAGAAGGTCGTGCGCCGCGATCATCGAGGCGGCGCCCACGCGCATCGTCTACGTGTCCTGCAACCCGACGACGCTGGCGCCGAACGCGGCCCAGCTCGTCGAGGCCGGCTACGCCCTGCGCCGCGTGCGCCCGGTCGACATGTTCCCGCAGACGCCGCACATCGAGTGCGTCGCGCTGCTCGAGCGGGGCTAGCGCCGCCCCTCGGCCCGCAGGACCGGCTTGACGTCGACGACCGGGGTGCCGTCGAGCGCCTCGAGCGGCCCGACCCGCACGCGCGGGCCCTCGACGGCGAGGACCTCGACGGGGTGCAGGCCGATCGGGTTCGGGCGGTCGGGCGAGCGGGTCGTGAAGACGCCCTGCTCGGGCACGGTGGGATCGCTGCGCGGGTGGACCCGCAGCACGTCGCGGCGGGCGCGGTGCAGCCAGGTGAGGACGAGGATCTCGTCCCCCGGCCGGAGCCCGTCGAGGCCCGCCGCGACGGCCGGCGCGAACTCGAGCCAGGCCGCCGGCGCCCCCTCGTGGCCCTGCATGGGGGCCTGTGCGGGGTCGGTCAGGGACGACCGCACGTAGCCGATCGGCACGACCTCGAAGGCACCGTCGCCCATGCGGGTGAGGTTCGGCGAGGACGCCCGGGCCCCTGCGGCGCCGGCCGGGCGTCATCGGGGCGACAGCCACCGGTCGAAGAACGCGACCACGCGGCGCTCGTACTCCGCGGGCTCCGCGACGATGCCCTGGGTGTGGCCGCCGCGGGCCTCCCAGATCTGCTTGGGGCGGCCGGCCGCGGCGAAGTAGGCGGGGGCCCGGTGGCCGACGTCGTCCGCGCCGGCGTGGATGAAGAACACGGCTCGCGGCGCGATCCGCGGGATGAGCTCCAGGAGGTTCTCGGGCGGCAGGCGGTCCTGGAGGACGGCGTTGGCGAGGTCGCGGGTCCCGTAGGACAGGACGACGCCGACCTCGTCGAGGACGCCCGAGGCGTCGTCGAGCTCCTCGCCCATCGTGCGCGCGCCGGCGCCCTCCGCCACGACGGCCCGGAGGGAGGGCGTGCTCGCGGCCGTCTCCAGGAGCATCTCGCCGCCGACCGACAGGCCCAGGCCGCCGATGCGCCCGCGGTCGACGTCCGGACGGTGCTCCAGGAAGGCCAGGCCGGCACGGATGTCGCGGTCGAAGTCCCAGCCCCAGCCGTCCGGGTCGCCCTGGCTTCGGCCTTCGCCTCGACGGTCGAGGAGGAGGACGCCGTAGCCGTGGCGGACGAGCATGCGCGCCTGCCGGCGGGTACTGGTCCGGCCCGGGAAGACGAGCACGGCCGCGCGGTTGCGCGAGGGGACATACCAGCCCGCGAGCTGCAGCCCGTCGCTCGTGCGCAGCGTGACCTCCGCGTGCGGGGCGCCGAGCCGGGCGGCCGGCACGCCGGCCCGCGCGACGTGCGCGCCGACGTAGGCGGCCGCGAGCGGCACCGCCACGATCGCGGCGACGACGAGGACGCCGACCGCCTTGAGCGCCCGCCGCCCGTAGCGCCGGGCCGGGCGGTCGTCCTTCCGGCGCGAGGTCCACAGCGTCCAGCAGCCCAGGCCGAGCAGGAGCGGCGCGGTGGCCAGGGCGAGGAGCCCGGTCCAGTCGTCCCCCGACAGCCCGGTCTTCCCGGCGTAGTAGAGGGCCTCCGAGCCGCTCAGGACGGCCGGGAGGACGAGCAGCAGGGCGAGCGACCCGCGCGCCCCGGCGCCCACCCGCGGGAACGCCCAGGCCGCGAGCCCGAGGAGCCCGAGCGGCACGAGCGTGCTGACGGGATGGTCGGCGGCGGTCGTGCCGGGCTGGGGGTGCACGACGCGGTCGTCCAGCACGTGGGCGGCCAGCAGGGCGGCCGCGAGCCGGAACAGCGAGGTCGCCCGGCGCAGGGCGATGGCGGCGGGGACGCGCGCGGGAGCCATGCCGCCACGCTCCCAGTGCGACCCCGGCCCGCCATCGGGGGATCCCCCTGAACCGGCGCGCACCGCCCCGGTCAGTCCCGGGCGGCCACCGGCTCGCTCTCGAGCACCCAGATCGGCCCGTCCCCGCAGGCCACCGGCCGCCCGCCGCGGTCGCCGCGCAGGCTCGTGCGCACGAGCCGCACGCCGCGCCGTCGAGCTCGGTGAGCGGCGCCGCGGCGGCCGCCCACGGGCGGCGACAGCTTCCAGGCCCGCGTCTGGTTGTGCACCTCGCGTGCCGGGCGCGACCAGTCGACCTCGACGTACTCGGGCTCGAAGACGCCCGCGTAGGAGGCCTGCGCCTCGTCCTGCGGGTCGCCGGGGTCGCCGGCCTCGAGCCGCTCCAGCGCCCGGGCCAGCAGCTGCGCCGAAGGCCCGCGAACCGCTGGAGGCCCGTCGACGGCCGGGTCGTCGTCGTCGGCCACGGGACCGCGCCCTGGGCGTAGACCGGGCCGGCGTCGAACTCCCGCGTCATCCGGTGCAGCGTCATGCCGAGCACGCCGTCGTCGTTGCGCAGCGCCCAGCCCAGCGGGTTGGGGCCGCGGTAGCGCGGCAGCAGCGCGGGGTGCGCGTTGAGGATCCCGTGCCGCGGGCGCCGCGAGCGCGTCGTCGGGGATCCGCGCCGGGAACGACGCGCAGAGCGCGAGGTCCGGAGCGTAGGCGCCGAGGATCGCCCCGAGCCGCGCGCCCGACCGGACGAAGAGCAGGTCGCCGTCCGGCGCGGCGTCGTGCAGCGCGTCGGGGTAGCCGGGCCCGTAGCGGCCGGCCGGCGCCCGGATGGCCACGACGGCGGGGACCTCGTGCCCCATCGCCGCCAGCACCCCGGCGAACCCGAGCGCCGGGGGCGGGGCCGAGGCGATGAGGACGACGCGCACGCGCCGATCCTGCCACCGCGCCGCCGCCCCGGCCAGCGCGCGCCGGAGCGCGCCACACTGGGCCGGTGCCCGACGCCGAGCTCACCGTCCGCCTGCAGCCGCGGGCCCGGCGCAACGCCATCGTCGAGGAGCGCGACGGCGTCCTGCGCGTCACCGTCGCCGCCGCCCCGGTCGACGGTCAGGCCAACGCCGCGCTGTGCAAGCTCATCGCCAAGCGCGCCAGGGTCGCCCGCGGCCGCGTCACCGTCGTGCGCGGCGAGCGGTCGCGCGACAAGGTCGGTCCGCGTCGAGGGCCTGGGGACGGCCGAGGTGCGGGCCGCGCTCAGGCTGGCGGGCTGAGGCTCAGCGCAGCGCGGCCGGGTCCAGCCCGTCCAGGAGCCGGACCGCGCGCGGGTCGCCGTCGTCGTCGAGGAGGATCGCCCCGCCGGGCCAGTACGGGTGCGGCGGGCGCGCGCGGTGCAGGAGCGCGCGGCTCGTAGACCCAGGCGCCGGCGTTCGCGATCCGCGGGGTCCCGCCCGGGCCGCGCCAGCGCGCCGGGTCGTCGCCCGGGAGCGGGCCGGAGCGGTGGACGTGGCCGAAGAGGACCCAGTCGGCCTCGACCCCGAGGCGGTGCGCCACGCGCGCCAGCGCCGGGACGCTCGCGCGCTGCATCTGGAGGCCGAGCAGGCGCGAGGTCACCGGCGCCAGGCGGCGGCTGGGCACCCGCGGCAGGGCCGGCATGGTCGACGCCCGCAGCGAGCTCGGCCAGGTCGTCGGCGAGGACGGCCAGGGGCCGCGGCAGCCAGCGCGTCAGCAGCCCCTCGACCCGGGTGACCGACGGCCCGCCGGCCTCCTCGTAGTCGACCGGCGTGGCGCCGTCGCGCGGCTTGCGGCCGAGCAGGCCGCGGGCGAGGCCGTAGGCCGACTCGGGCAGCAGGTGCCGGTCGAGGTAGTGGCCGTGCGTCGCCCAGACCCGGCCCGAGAGCCAGACGCCGGGGTAGTGCGACGGCGACCCGCGCGGGCGCCAGCCAGCCGGTGACCTCGGTCAGGAGCGGCGTGGCGTCCGGCGGGAGCTCGGCGTCGACGGTGAGCGGCATGTGCCGCGCCCGCAGCCACGGCTGCACGAGCGCCCGGTCGTGGTTGCCCGGCACGAGGACGACCTCGCGGCCGGGTCCCAGCCGCGCCCCGATCGCCCCCAGCACCGGCGCCGCGACGGGCCGCATCTGGCGGGCGCGGACCTCGAGCAGCTCGACGACGTCGCCCAGGAGCACGAGCCGGTCGACGCCGTCCAGCGCGTCCAGGAGCGCGGCCAGCGGCTCGGGGCGGCGCAGGACGTCACGGCCCAGCCGCGTGCCGAGGTGGAGGTCCGAGACGACGAGCGTGCGCACGGCGGCGCGGCTCAGGGCTTGCCGGACTGCCGGCGCAGCCAGTCGCCGAGCGCCTCGCCCACGTCGTTGATCGACTGGCCGACGGTCCCGATGGCGTCCTGGACGCGCCCGGCGTAGTGGGCGGCCGCGGCGTCGGCCTCCTCGCGCAGGCCGGGCTCGCCGCCGCGGCGCGGGTAGGCGCCGTCGACGACGCGGTCGTAGTCGCCGCCCCGCACCCAGGTCAGGAGCTCGTGGGTCCGCCGGACCGGCAGCGGGTGGGTGAGGTTGAGGTCGTAGAGGAGCTTGGAGACGCGGTCGAACCCGCTCGCGTGCTCGTCGTAGTCGATGCCCTGCTGCATGAACGCGTCGAGGTCGAGCCGCTCGGCGGCCGCGCCGCCCGCGATGACCATGAACGTGCGGCAGACCGCGAGCGGGTCGCGCGTGACGATCGCAGCCGCGCGGTCGCAGCTCAGCTCGGCCGCGCGCGCCCACTCCAGCAGCGCGGCCCGGATCGCGAGGACGGGCAGGCCGGCCAGGAGCGGCAGGCGCACGCCGCTGCCCAGCCCGAGCAGGATCTGCAGCGCCGTCCCGTAGAGGACGTGGTCGCTGAGGATGTGCGCCGCCTCGTGCGCCAGCACGACCCGCAGCCCCTGGTCGCCGAGCAGCTCCACCGTCGAGCTGTTGAGCACCACGATCGGCTGCTTCGAGCCGATCACCGCCGCGTTCACGACCGGCCACTGGGTCAGGTAGAGGGCGGGGACGGGCTCGACGTCGAGCACGTTGAGCACCTCGCGGTGCAGGGCCCAGACGTGCGGGAGCTGGTGGGCGCCGAGCCGCACGCCCGACCCCAGGTAGGCGCCGCGAAGCGCCTTCTCGTAGCCCAGGTCGATGAGTCGCCGGACGACCTGGTCGAGGTAGGGGACCTGCTTGAGGGCCGCCGTGGCGGCGCGGTCCGCCGGGTGCTGGAAGGCGCTGGGCGAGATCCCGTGCAGCTTGTAGGCGTCGGCCGGAAGGCTCACCGTGCGCCAGCCTAGACTGTCGGTCCGCATGGGGCCCGAGCTCACCTTCGCCGAGCAGCGCGTCCTGGGCTGCCTGCTGGAGAAGCAGCGGACGACGCCGGACCAGTACCCGCTGTCGCTCAACGCGCTGCGGCTCGCCTGCAACCAGTCGACGAACCGCGACCCGGTCGTCGACCTCGACGAGGACGCGATCCGCGCGGCGCTGCACGGGCTGGGCCGGCGTCGCTTCACCCGGCTGGCCTCCGGGCATACCAGCCGCGCGTCGAAGTACCGCCACCTGCTCGACGAGGCGCTCGGCGTCGACCGCGCCGACCAGGCCGTGCTGGCGCTCCTGCTGCTGCGCGGGCCCCAGACCCCCGGTGAGCTCAAGGGCCGCGCGGAGCGCCTGCACCCGTTCGCCTCGCTCGACGAGGTCGAGGCGCAGCTCGGGTCGCTCATCGAACGCGGCCTCGTGGCCCGGCTCGAGCGCCGCCCGGGGCAGAAGGAGGTCCGCTACGCGCACCTGCTGGGCGACGAGGCCGCGGACGAGGCGGACGCTCCTGCGCGCGTCGCCGCGCCGATCGCCGCGCCCGCGGGGCCGGTCGCGCCGGCGGCGCCCGTGGCGCCGCTGCCCGCCGCGACCGCGCCGCCGGCGCCCGACGACGGCCTCCCGCGGCGCCTGTCCGCGCTGGAGGAGGAGGTCGCCGACCTGCGCGCCGAGCTCGCGGCGCTGCGCGCCGAGCTCGGCGCCTAGCGCGACCGGCGCCGCAGCGCCTCGGGCTTGTGCACCGCGGTGCCGCCCGACGCCTCGCTCTCGACGAGGTACTGGGGCTCGTCCTCGCACGCCTTGACCCGGCGTCCGCCGGCCTCGGTCTCCTCGGTGATCTTGCGCTTGACCGTGCCGACGGCCTCCGAGCCGTGGCTGGTCCACTCGACCCGGTCGCCCGGCCTCAAGCTCGTCGCCATGCGGTCCGGCTTCCCGCCTGCGGGAGGGTCGCACCAGCCCTGGCGCACCTAGACTCCGCCGCCATGCGCGCCGCCACCATCCGCGACGGCGAGGTCGCCGTCGAGGAGCACCCCGACCCCGTCCCCGGGCGGGGCGAGGTCCTCGTCCGCATCCGCGGCGCGGGGATCAACGGCGCCGACATCCACCAGCGCGCGGGCGGCTACCCGGCGCCTCCCGGGTCGCCGCCGGACATCCCCGGACTCGAGCTGGCCGGCGAGGTCGCCACCCTCGGCGACGGCGCCGAGCGCTTCGCCGTCGGCGACCGCGTGATGGGCATCGTGGGCGGCGGCGGGCAGGCCGAGCTGGCCACGGTCCACGAGCGCCAGCTCGTGTCCGTCCCGGTGGGGCTCTCCTGGGCCGAGGCCGGCGGGCTGCCCGAGGTCTTCACCACGGCCCACGACGCGCTCTTCACCCAGGCCGGCCTGGGGCCCGGGGAGCGCTTGCTCGTCCACGGCGCGGCGGGCGGCGTGGGGACGGCCGCCGTCCAGCTCGGCGCGGCCGCCGGGGCTCGCGTGGTGGCGACGGTGCGCCGACCGGAGTCCCGCGACGCCGTGGCCGGGCTCGGTGCGGGCGAGGTGCTCGACCCCGAGGGCTTCGCCGAGCACGGCCCGTTCGACGTGGTCCTCGAGCTCGTGGGCGGCCCGAACGTCCCGGACGACCTCAGGGGGCTCGCCACGGGCGGGCGGATCGTCGTGATCGGCGTCGGCGGCGGCTTCAAAGCCGAGGTGAACCTGCTCGCGCTCATGGGCAAGCGGGCCCGCCTCATGGCCTCGACCCTCCGCGTCCGCCCGCTCGAGGAGAAGGCGCTCACGGCCCGCGCCCTCGAGCGCCACGTGCTGCCCCTCGTCGCCGACGGGCGCGTGCGGGTGCCGGTGGCCGACACCTTCCCGCTCGACGCGGTCGGGGACGCCTACGCGCGCTTCACGGGCGGCGGCAAGGTCGGCAAGGTCGTGCTGCTCCCGTGAGGACCGCCGTCGACCGCCTGTGGCGCGCGCTGACCGCCGGCGACTGGGCCGGGATGCTCGACCAGTTCGCCGCCGGCGCGCTGGTGTTCGAGGCCGACAGCGGCACGGCGGTCGCGGCGGCCGAGTACGTCGCGCGCCACCGGACGGCGGGGGCGGCCGTCGTCGCAGTCGAGCGCGCCGTGCGCGAGTCGAACACGATCGCCGTCGAGGTCCACGTCACCCGCGGCGGCTTCGAGCGCCGGTGCGCGGCCTTCTACGACCTGCGCGACGGGCGCATCGCGAGCGCGACGGAGTACTGGAGCCCCGCCCACCCGGCGCACCCGGTCACGCCGGCCGAGCGCGACTAGCCCTCGGGCTCGGCCTCGGCCTCCTCGGCGACCGGGACGACGTCGGCCAGGTGGATGGCGCACAGCGTCGGCCCGCCTCGCTCCAGGACGACCTGCTGCTCGCGCTCGGTGAGCCGGGCGCCGCACTCCTCGCAGCGGTCGCCCGCGTGCTCGAGGGTCTGCTCCTCCAGGTCCATGCGGCCACGTTACCCCGCCCGGGCCGCCGCCACCAGCGGTCCCAGCCGGCCCGCGTTGGCGACCGCGGCCGCCGCGGCGACGAGCGCCAGGACGGGCATCGGGTGGTCGAAGCCGAGGGTGAGCGCGAGCGCGGCGACGAGCGCCGCGGCGGCCGCCGCGAGCGTCGCCTGGGGGCGGAGCCCGTAGCGCACCGCGTAGGCCGCGAAGGCGGCCGGGAAGAGCACGTCCACCCCGTTGAGCTGGGCCACCGTCGCATGGCCGCCCCAGGCCGGCAGGGCGAGGTTCAGGGCGTCGGGCGAGGTGGCCGTGGTCGTGAGCTGCAGGCCGCCCGGGGCCCCGCCGGCGATCGAGACGACGTCGACGACGGCCAGGAAGACGGGGAGGGCCAGCGCCAGCGTGGCGGCGTCCAGGACGGCCGCGAAGGCGACGCCCGCGGTCGCGTAGCCGAGCGCCTCGACCGGCGTCGCCGCCGGGCCGGCGCCGGCGACCGCCAGGGCCACGACCAGCAGCGCGGCGGCGGGGAGCGCGAGCCAGAGCACGCGTGACTCCGCCATGGCGGGCACGGGCAGCGCCGCGAGGGCCACGACGCCGAGCAGGCCCGCGCCGCCGGCCACGAGCGCCGCGGCGTCCCCACCCCCGAGGTCGGGCAGGACGGGCGCGGCCCACAGAACCGCCGCGCCCGCCGCCGCCATCACCAGGGCGGCAGGTCCGCGTACCACTCGCCCAGCACCCGGAAGGACGACCAGAACGCGCGCTTGGCCGCCTCCTCGTCGAGCGCCTCGTCGATGTTCGGGACGACGAGCGCCTCCATGGAGGGCGTGAAGGGCTGCACGACGCCCTCGACGGGCTCGACCGTGCGGGACAGCGGGACGTCGAGGTCGTTCAGCACGGCCAGCGCGTCGGGGCCCATGGCGACGACGATCCGGGGCTGGACGATGGCCAGCTCCTCGGCCACGCGGGCGATGCAGGCGGGGTCCGCCAGCGACGGGTCGCCGACCGGGCACTTGACCGCCAGCGTCCCGTAGACGGCCAGGGGGTCGATGGACAGGCGCTTGAGCGACTTCATGAGCGCCGTGCCAGAGCGCCCGTAGAAGGCGACGCCCTCCTCGACCTCGGAGGGCACCGGCGCGTGCTTGAGGAGCAGGATGTCGGCCTGCGGGTGGCCGGACCCGAGGACGGGCATGAGGTCGCCGCGGGGGCAGTGGCGGCAGCCCTGCACCTCGTGGGTGAGCTGGTTCAGCTCGCGGATGGCCCGCTCGAGGTACTTCTCGCGGATCTCGTCGTCGGTCGCGGGCATCGGTCCTGCGGGCTTTGACGGCCCGCGGGCTTGTCCTTGCCCGTGCATCAGGCCTTGCGCGTCGCCCGCTCCACCCGGCGCGTCCGCCGCGCGCGCCGGACGCCGGCCGGGGTGGCCTTCGTCTCGAGGAACTTCAGCGCCTGGACGTACAGCAGGCTCGACGGCTTGGTGGTGATGTCGGCCATGCGCAGCGCCTCCAGGAACTCCTCGGGGCCGTCGAAGTCGGGCATGGCGATCCGCACCGACCCCAGGCCCTGCGCGACGTGCGCGTCGGAGCCCGCGCCGGCTGGGATGCGGTACTTGGCCGCGAACCGCGCCGCCTCCTCGTTGAAGGAGCCGATGGCCACGCGCGGGTTGTAGACCTCGATCGCGTCGACCTCGTCGACGACGGCCAGGAGATGCTCGTAGTCGGGGACCGAGTGCATGCGGTCGAACGGGTGCGGGACGTAGACGACGCCGCCCTGGCGCCTGATCTCCGCCACGGTCTCCTGCAGCGTCATCCCACGCTGGATGCGCTCGGTCAGGAAGAGGCCGATGACCTCGCCCTGGTCCGCCGTCTTGACCTCCTCGCCCACGATGACCTTCACGCCGAAGCGGTCCGCCTTGCGTTGCGCGTCGAAGGCGCCGGAGACCTCGTTGTGGTCGGTGACGGCGATCGCGCCCAGGCCCTGGTCGCGGGCGGTGGCCAGCAGCACCTCGACCGGCGTCGCGCAGTCCGAGCTGTGGTCCGTGTGCATGTGGAGGTCGACGAGGATGCGCCGGCGGCGCGCCAGCCGGGCCCGCAGGTCCGGCCGCGCCCGGTCGTCGTGGCGCCGGGCCACGAGCCCCGCGTAGACCGCCTCGAGGTCGTCGGCGACCTCGGCCCAGCTGCGCCGCGGCGCCTGCGCGCGCAGCCGCGCGCGCAGTGCCGGGTCGGCGACCGCACGGGTGAGCTGGGCGACGAGGGTCGCCTCGTCGCGGGGCTCGAAGAGCAGGCCGCCACGGCCATAGTCGAGGGCGTCCTCGTAGACCTCCAGGCGCGCGGCGACGGGGACGGCCCCCGCGGCGGCGGCGCGGCGCAGCAGGCCGGGCGCGGGCGCGAGCCCCTCGGAGGCGGCGACCAGGACGTCGGCCGTGCCCAGCAGAGCGTCGACGTCCTCCTCGCCGGGGTCGGCGAAGCGCACCCGGCCGCGCACCGAGGCGCGCAGCGGCGTCGAGGACGACGGGCCGCGCGCGGAGACGACCGTCGCCTCCCAGGGCAGCTCGGGGTCGAGCGCGCGCAGCGCGCGCAGGAAGAGGCGCAGGGCCGCGCGCTCCTCCTCGACGTAGAGCAGGCGCACCACGCCGTCGTCGGCGCGGCCCGGGCCGCCCTCCGGGGCGGCGGCGGCCGGCGCGAGGACGTCGTAGGACCCCGGGAAGGCCCGCTCCACGAGCCGCCGCGTCGCCGCGTAGTCGGCCAGCCGGACGTCGAGGCGCCCCAGCACCAGGCGCGCCAGCTTCGGCGCCACCTGGGCGGCGACGAGCCGCTCGGGCGGCGCGTGGAAGCCACCGACGTTCAGGGCGCGCGAGTGGCGCAGCGCGACGCTCGACACGCTCGGCGCGAAGGGGTCGTGGACGTGGCACAGGTCGAGCGCGTCGTGCTCGAAGAGGGTCTCGAGCGTGCGGGCCACGTCGATCGGGATCGCTCGGCCGCGGGCGCGACCGGGCGGGCGGGATCCGAATCCCAGCGCCTCGCCGACGGCCAGGACCCGGAACCCCTCGTCCCCGCGGGCGGCCCGGAAGAGGCCGTCCCCGCCCGCCCGGACGGCCCGGCGACCCTCGCGCACGAGCGCCGAGGACGACGAGGGCGCCACGACGGCCACGCGGTGCCCGCGGCCGGCGAGCTCGCGGGCGACCGCCGCGACGTACCGGTTGGCCTCGTGGCCGGACTCCCACGGGTACGGCGTGACCTGGGCGATCGCCAGGCTCCGGGCGCTGCTCACCGTGGGCAGGATAGGCCCACGCACCACGAGCGGCCCGCTTCCGCGGGCCGCTCGGCACGGCGTCGGTGGCGCGTGGGCGCTAGTTCGTCGAGGCCCGCGCGGTGTCGATCGGGTCCGCGACCGGCTCCGTGCCCGGGCCCTGTTTGCCGCCGTGCTCGGCGATGAACGCCTCGGTGAGCTCGCGTGCGTCGGCGTCCGGGCGCTGCGTGTGCGGCGACTTCATGAGGTAGCTGCTGGGGCCGTCGAGCTGGCCGCTGAGGCCGTGGTTCAGCGCGAGCTTCAGCAGGCGCACGGCGTCGATGACGATGCCGGCGGAGTTCGGCGAGTCCCAGACCTCGAGCTTCGTCTCGACCGTCAGCGGCACGTCGCCGAAGGCCTGCCCCTCGAGGCGGATGTGGGCCCACTTGCGGTCCGTCAGCCACGGCACGTAGTCCGAGGGGCCGATGTAGACGTCGTCGGCGGGCAGCTCGTGGCCCATGATCGACGTCACGGCGTTCGTCTTGGAGATCTTCTTGGACTCCAGGCGCTCGCGCTCGAGCATGTTGTAGAAGTCCATGTTGCCGCCGACGTTGAGCTGCGACGTGCGCAGCATCTTCACGCCGCGCTCGTGGAAGAGCCGGGCCAGCGAGCGGTGGACGATCGTCGCGCCCACCTGGCTCTTGATGTCGTCGCCGATGATCGGCAGGCCGGCCTTCTCGAAGCGCTTGTCCCAGTAGTCCTCGCGGGCGATGAAGACCGGGATGCAGTTCACGAACGCGCAGCCGGCCTCGAGGACCTGCTCGACGTACCACTTCGTGGCCTGCTCGGAGCCGACGGGGAGGTAGGACACGACGACGTCCGTGTGGGTGTCCTTCAGGATCTGGACGAGGTCGGCGGTCTCGCCCTCGGCCTTCGTGATCTTCTCCTTGAGGTACTTGCCCAGCCCGTCGTGGGTCATGCCGCGGTGGACCGGCACGCCCATCTTCTCCGGCACGCGGTCCGTGAAGCGGATCGTGTTGTTCGGGTCCGCCCAGATGGCCTCGCCGAGGTCCTTGCCGACCTTCGTCGCGTTGATGTCGAACGCGCAGGTGAACTCCACGTCGCGGACGTGGTAGCCGCCCAGGTCGACGTGCATGAGGCCCGGGACGTCGTGCGACGCGTCGGCGTCCTGGTAGTGGTAGACGCCCTGGACGAACGAGTTCGCGCAGTTGCCGACGCCGATGATCGCGACGCGGACCTTGTCCGTCTGGTAGCGCGAGGCGCCGTTGCCGATGGTCACTGGGGGGACTCCTTCTCGATGGTGCTGGGAGCGGCCGCCGCGATGCAGCTGGCGCCGCACGTGGAAGATGCGCTGGAAGACCGTGATGGTGCCGAGGCCGGCCAGGACGTAGACGGCCGGGGCCAGCAGGTCGAGGTCGGCCAGCAGCAGGCCGGCGGATAGGATCGCGACGCGGACCGCGCGGTTGGCGATGCCGACCTTGCACTCGACGCCGAGGGCCTCGGCCCGGGCCCGCGTGTAGCTCACCATGAGCGAGGCCAGGACGGCGACGACCACCGCGGCCGCGGCGACGTCGCGGCCCTGCTTGGAGAAGACGTAGGCGACCGCGGTGAGGACGAGGCCCTCCTCGATCCGGTCGAGGGTCGAGTCCAGGAACGCCCCGAACTGCGTGCCCTTGCCCGACATCCGCGAGTAGCGGCCGTCGAGGGTGTCCATCACCGAGCCGAGCACGAAGGCGATCCCGCCCAGCACGAAGTGCTCCTGCCACACGAGCACCGCGGCGACGAGGCAGCCGACGAGCCCGGTGAGCGAGATCGCGTTCGGCGTGAGCCGGGACTCGATGAGGCGGTTGCGGGCGCGGTCGCGCCGCTCGGCGTACGCGCGCGATCGCGCCTCCGACCGCGCGGGCCGGGTCGGCGTGCCGGTGCCGGACATCAGGCGCGCGCCGAGCTGAAGGCCCAGGCGCTGGGCCGGGCGCGGCCGAGCCACGCGGCGCTCGAGGCCGCCGCGGCGACCGTGAGGGCGCCCAGCACGGCGTCGGCGAGGAAGTGGTTCGCGGTGGCCACGATCACGAAGGTCACGAGCACTGGGTACAGCGACCAGGCCACTCGGGTTACACGATGGCGGCTCAACCGGGCCAGCGGCACGCCGACCATGAGCGCGAACCCGACGTGCATCGACGGGACCGCCGCGTAGGGGTTGAAGAGCGCGTTCACCGCGGTGCTGCCGGCGTCGACGCCGGTGAACTGGGCGACGCTGTCCGCGAAGCCCCACTCGGGCAGGAACCGCGGCGGCGCGGTCGGGAAGACGATGTAGCCGACGATGGCCAGCGCCCACGCGACCATGAACATGTTGCGCACGAAGTAGAAGCTGCGGTTGTGCGCGACGTAGAGGAAGATCAGCGCGCCCAGCGTCACCGTGCTCTGGGCGTTGACGTACATCCAGCTCGTGAACTCGTCAAGGCCCGGCACGGTCTCCGCGAAGTGCTGCACGTGCGGCTCGATGAAGACGTGCAGCGACTGCTCGACGGAGATGATCCCCCGCGCGTGGTCGTAGGCGACGACCGCGCTCGTCGGGTCGTCGACGAGCCCGCGGGTCACCCGGTAGGCGTAGTACCCGAGGGCGACGAGCAGCACCTGCCGCAAGGCATCGAGAGGGCCGTTGGGCAGGAGCCGCGCTGAGAGGGAGGACGCGCGACCGGCCATTGGAACAGGGCGACTCTATCGGGCGTCCCGACGATCCGCAGTGGGGCTAACACGTCTTCATGCTGCTCAGGGGGTGCAGCGGGGCGTCCGTGCGCGGACCCGGCCGAGTGCGAAGCGGATCCCCAGGCGGACCTCGCCGGCGCCGCGGAGCCGCAGCAGGACGCGGTCGTCGGCCGAGCGCTCGACGCATCCGCGGCCCCGCAGGAGCGCCCAGTACGGGGTCCAGCGCACCCGGACCGCGACCACGCCGGGGCCGCTGGCGCGCAGCGTCACGCCCTGGCCGTCGAGCCGGGTCGCGACGGCGGCGCCGGTGGCCAGCGGCGCGGCGTCGCGGACGGCGAACAGCCGCCACCGCCGGTCCCGCCAGACCTCGCGCAGGTAGGGCAGGCCCTCGCGGACGAGCTTGGCCTCGGCCGCCGCCGAGTAGTCGATCGGCGCGCGGGGAGGGCGACCCAGCGGACGGCGTTGTCGTCGAGCCACCCCCGGTAGGCCGTCGCGGTCAGCGGCCGCCCGTCGTAGAACAGGCCGTTGCGGGCGAGGTCGAGCTGGCGCTCCCAGCCGCGCGCCAGGGCGATGCTCGGGGCCAGCCAGCGCGCCTCCCAGTGGTCGTCGGTGAAGGGGACCTCGAGGCGCCCCGGGGTGGCCGGCTGCCGCCGGAGCTCGGCCAGCAGCGGCCGGTAGAACGACGCGTGCACCGACGGGTCGCGCGAGGCCCGGTACCAGTCGTCCACCGCGGCCGCGACGCCGAACCACAGCAGCGGGACGGCGGCGAGCGCGAGCAGCCGCCGCCGGTGGTCCCACAGGGCGAGCGCGGCCACCGGGCCGGCCATGAGCGCGCCCAGGCGCACCGCGTTGCCGCCCATCGGCGTCCGCAGGACGAAGCTCGCCACGAGTGCGAGCGCGTAGAGCACCGCTCCGGCCCGCAGGACGCGCTGCCGCGGCCCGAGCGCCAGCGCGAGCCCGACGGCCACCGCCAGCGCCGGCCAGAAGCTCGTGGCCGCGAACGGGAAGGCCCCGCCCTCCGGGAACAGGACGCCGAGGGCCAGGACGGGGGCGAGGGCGGCGACGGCGAGCAGGGCCGCCGCGCGCCGCTCGCCGCGCGCGCGCGGTCCGGGCGTCCCGCGCGCGGCCAGCCACCACGCCGCGCCGGCCAGGGCGAGGAAGGCGCCGGCGACCGGGCTCGCGCACGCCGTGACCACCGCCAGCGCGGGCGCGGCCCACCGGCGGCCGCGGGTGGCGGCCAGGATCGCGGCGAGCCCGGTGGCGACGCCGAGGACGAACGTCAGCCGGCCGCTGACGAGCGTGGCCCCGAGCCCGACGGCGAACCACAGGGTGGCCACGCGGGCTCCGCCCGGCTCGGCGTGCGCACGCGCCAGGCGGCCGAAGCAGGACGGCCGCCGCCACCGCGGCCAGCGCGCCCGTCAGCTGCACGCCGAGGACCCCGGCCAGGGGCGGGAAGAGCAGGCTGTAGCCCGGGACGTGGTGCCCGCCGTACCAGCCCCCGTCCCATACGACGAGGCCGAGCCACGTGCGGTACTCCTGGGCGGCGTGGTCGGCCGTGTGCGGGTCGAGCAGGAGGTATAGGGCGGCCAGCGCGACGGCCGCGGCCCAGGCCGGGGGACGTCGGGCCCACCCGCTCCGCTCAGCCATCCAGGAAGGCGACGATGCGGTCGGCGACCTCGGGGCGGTCGCACCACGGCCAGTGCCCGGCGCCGGGGGTGAGCGCGACCTCGACCGGGCCGCCCAGCACCGCCGCGAAGGCGTGCGCGAAGCGCGGCGGCAGGTACGGGTCCTCCTCGCCCCAGGCCACGAGCGCCGGGCAGGCGACGTCGCCCAGCCGCGCGCCGGCGGCGGCCAGCGCCGTCTCGGGGCTCGCTCCGGTAGAGCTGCAGGATCGCGCGCTGGGTCCCCTGGTCGAAGTGCGGCCAGGCGGCGTCGGCCAGCTCGCGCGGCAGCGACCGGCGCAGCGCGAAGCGCGTCGTGGCGCCCCATCACGACCTCGCCCAGCCCGCGCGTGCGCCACGCGCGCGCGACCCGGTGCCAGCGGTAGCCGGCGACGAAGGGGACGGCGTCGAGGACGACGAGCCGCTCGACGCGGTCGGGGTGGCGCTGCGCCCACAGCAGGCCGACCGCGCCCCAGTCGTGGACGACGAGCCGGACGCGATCGACGCCGGTGAGGTCCAGGAAGCGCTCGACGAAGGCGTCGTAGCCGGCCATCGTGAAGTCGCCGTCGCCCGCGCTTGCCCGAGCGGCCGAACCCCGGGAGGTCGGGGGCCAGGCCGCCCGTGCGGCGCAGGAAGGGCACCCAGTCGTCCGAGCTCGTCGGGACGCCGTGGAGGTAGAGGACCGGCGGCCGATCGGGCCCGGGTGGCGGGTCCGCGTCGCGCCAGAAGACGGGCTGGCCGCCGACCGTCGCGGTGCGCTCGCTGGGCTCCGGCACCGGCCAGAGCCTATCTTCACGGGCCGTGGTGACCCTCCGCTCCGGCGCCGCCCTCCGATGACGCCCGCGTCGTCGCCCCCGGCCTGGTCCCCACCGCCGGCGCGCCGCGTCGGCGCCGTGCGCGGGCGCCTGCGCGACGTCTACGGCGTGCCGCGTCATGGCGCCTCACGGCGACCCCCTCGGCGAGCTCGTCCTGACGGTGCTCTCGCAGTCGACGAACGACCGCAACCGCGACGTCGCCTATCTGCGCCTGCGCGACCGGCTCCCGTCCTGGGAGGCGGTTCGCGACGCCCCCGTCGAGGAGGTCGAGGAGGCGATCCAGCCCGGAGGCATCTGCAGGTCAAGTCCCGCCGCATCCAGGAGCAGCTGCGGTCCCTGCCGCACGACCTCGACCTGCGCTGGCTGCGCGACGCGCCCCTCGCGGAGGCGCGCGCGGCTCCTGACCGCGCTGCCCGGGGTTGGGCGCAAGACGGCCGCCTGCGTGCTGCTCTTCGCCTACGGCCTGCGCGACGTGCCGGTCGACACGCACGTCGGCCGGGTGGCCACGCGGCTCGGCCTGCTGCGGCCGCGGGCCGGCTCGGACGAGCTCCACGACGCGATGCTCGCGCTCACGCCGCCCGGCGCCGAGCTCGAGCTCCACGTCAACGTGCTGCGCCACGGGCGTCGCACCTGCCACGCGCGGCGGCCCGGCCTGCGCGGCCTGCGCGCTGCGGCGGATGTGCCCTAGCCGGCAGGCGTGACGGCGCCCGTCACGACGACGTGGCTCGAGCTCGACGGCCCGGCCCTGCGCCCGGCGCGGCCGCCGCGCGTGCCCGGGGTCGCGATCAGCCGCGTCCGGCCGCCCGACGGCGCGCGGAACCGGCGCCTCTACGCGGCGGTCGGCGCGGCGCACGGCTGGACGGACCACGCCCACGCGGACGGCGCCTGGTGGCAGGCGCACGCCGAGGCCGCCGAGACCTGGGTGCTGACGGTCGCGGGCGCGGAGGCCGGCTACGGCGAGCTCGTCCCCGGGGCGGACCCGGGAGCGGCCGCGGGCCGCGGAGCGGACGTCGAGGTCGGCGTACTTCGGGCTCGTCCCCGCCTTCCAGGGCCGGGGCCTGGGCGGCCTGCTCCTGACGCGGGCGCTCCGGCGCGGGCTCGAGCTCGCACCCGGGTCTGGCTGCACACCTGCACCCTCGACGGCCCGGCCGCCCTGCCGAACTACCTCGCGCGCGGACTGCGCCCCTACCGGCGCGAGACCGCGCCGTAGATCTGCTACGTTGTCACTGAGATTTCCCGCGTCAAGGAGCCCGAAGACAACATGGCCAAGACCATCGGCATCGACCTCGGCACGACGAACTCGTGCATGGCCGTCCTCGAGGGCGGCGAGCCGACCGTCATCGAGAACGCCGAGGGCGGGCGCACCACCCCGTCCGTCGTCGCCTTCACGACCGGCGGCGAGCGCCTCGTCGGCACCGTCGCCAAGCGCCAGGCCGTCACGAACCCGCAGAACACCGTCTTCTCCATCAAGCGCTTCATGGGCCGCAAGGAGGCCGAGGTGCGCGAGGAGGAGTCGATCGTCCCCTACAAGGTCGTCAGCGGCCAGAACGGCGACGCGCGCGTCGAGGCGCAGGGCAAGCAGTACAGCCCGCCGGAGATCAGCGCGATGATCCTCGCCAAGCTCAAGGCCGACGCCGAGGCCTACCTCGGCGAGCACGGTCGACAGCGCGGTCATCACCGTCCCGGCCTACTTCAACGACGACCAGCGCCAGGCCACCAAGGACGCCGGCACGCATCGCCGGCCTCGACGTCAAGCGCATCATCAACGAGCCGACCGCGGCCTCGCTGGCCTACGGCCTCGACAAGGAGAGCCGACCAGACGATCCTCGTCTTCGACCTCGGCGGCGGCACGTTCGACGTGTCGGTGCTCGAGATCGGCGACGGCGTCTTCGAGGTCAAGTCGACCGCCGGCGACAACCACCTCGGCGGCGACAACTTCGACAAGGCGGTCGTCGACTGGCTCGCCGCGGAGTTCAAGCGCGACCAGGGCATCGACCTCACGCAGGACCCGATGGCGCTCCAGCGCCTCTACGAGGCCGCCGAGAAGGCCAAGATCGAGCTGTCCTCCGCCCAGGAGACGCAGATCAACCTGCCGTTCATCACCGCCGACCAGAGCGGGCCCAAGCACCTCGACGTGCGCCTCACCCGCTCGAAGCTCAACGAGCTGACCAGCCGACCTGCTCGACCGCGTCGTCGCGCCGGTCCGCCAGGCCCTCGACGACGCCAAGGACAAGGGCGTCGCGCAGATCGACCACGTCGTCCTCGTCGGCGGCATGACCCGCATGCCCGCCGTGCAGGAGAAGGTCAAGGAGCTCACGGGCAAGGAGCCGCACCGCGGCGTCAACCCCGACGAGGTCGTCGCCGTCGGCGCCGCCATCCAGGCCGGCGTGCTGGCCGGCGACGTCAAGGACGTCCTGCTGCTCGACGTGACCCCGCTGACGCTCGGCATCGAGACCAAGGGCGGCGTCATGACGAAGCTCATCGAGCGCAACACCACGATCCCGACGCGCAAGTCGCGAGGTGTTCTCGACCGCCGAGGACAACCAGCCGTCGGTCGAGATCCACGTGCTCCAGGGCGAGCGCGAGATGGCGACGTACAACAAGTCGCTGGGCAAGTTCCAGCTCACGGGCATCCCGCCGGCGCCGCGCGGCATGCCGCAGATCGAGGTCGCGTTCGACATCGACGCCAACGGCATCCTCAACGTGTCGGCGAAGGACCTCGGCACCGGCAAGGAGCAGAAGATCGAGATCAAGGCCGGCGGCGGCCTGTCCGACGACGAGATCAAGCGGATGGTCTCCGACGCCGAGACGCACGCCGAGGACGACCGCAAGGCACGCGAGCTCGCCGAGGCCCGCAACGACGCCGAGAACGCGGCCTACCAGGCCGAGCGCCAGCTCAAGGACCTCGGCGACCAGGTCGACGAGGCCTCGCAAGCACCGAGATCGAGGCCGCGATCAAGGACGTCCGCGAGGTGCTGACCTCCGAGGACGCCGACGCGATCAACGCCAAGGCCGAGGCGCTGCAGACCGCGTTCCACAAGGTCTCCGAGGCGATGTACGAGCGCGCGCAGCAGCAGCAGGCCGCGTCGCGAGCCGCTCCGGCAACGGCTCCGCCAACGGCGCGGCGCGCCGACGAGGAGGAGGTCGTCGACGCCGAGGTCGTGGACGAGGGCAAGTCGTGAGCGAGCAGCGGGCGCAGGACCCCGAGCAGGGTCCCTGCCGCGCGGCGGCCGACCCGGCCGCCGCGGACGGGGCCGCACCGGCGCCCGGCCCGGTCGAGCCCGACGAGGAGCTCACCGCCCGGGCCGAGGCCCAGGAGCCGGCGCCGGCCGAGGCGGCCGGAGGCCAGCCCGAGCCCGAGCCGGACTTCCGCGACCAGTACCTGCGGGCGGCGGCCGAACTCGACAACGTGCGCAAGCGCGCGCGGCGTGACGTGGCCGCGGCCGAGGGCCGAGGCGTCGCGCGGCTGGCCAAGGAGCTGCTGCCCGCGCTCGACGACTTCGAGCGCGCGCTGGCGGCCGCCGAGTCCCAGCCCGAGAACCAGGACCATCACCTGACCGACGGGATCCGCCTGGTCCAGGCCGCAGCTGCTCGGCGCGCTCAAGCGCGTCGGGATCGAGCCCGACGCCCCCAAGGGCGAGCGGTTCGACCCCCATCGCCACGAGGCGCTGGCCCAGCAGCCGGCCGAGGGCGCCGAGAGCGGGACGATCATCGAGGTGTACTCGGCCGGCTACCGCATCGGCGACGAGGTGCTGCGCCCCGCCAAGGTGGTCGTCGCGGCGTAGCCATGGCCGGTCAGGACCTCTACAAGGTGCTGGGCGTCGAGAAGAAGGCGTCGCACGACGAGATCAAGAAGGCCTACCGCAAGCTCGCGCGGCGGTTCCACCCCGACCGCAACCCGGGCGACACGCGCGCCGAGGAGCGCTTCAAGGAGGTCCAGGCCGCCTACGACGTGCTCGGCGACCCCGAGAAGCGCAAGCAGTACGACCGCGGCTCCCTGTTCGGCTTCGGCGGCTCCGGCCCCGCGGGCAGCGCCGGCGGCGGCTTCGACCCGGGCGACGTCGGCGACATCCTCTCCAACCTCTTCGGCCGGGCGACGGGGCGCGGCGGCGCCGGGCCGGCCGGCGGCGGCGCGCGGCGCGGCCCGCGCCCGGAGCGCGGCCGCGACCTCGAGGCCGAGGTCACCGTCTCCTTCGACCAGGCCATCGAGGGCACGCAGGTCCCCCTCAGCGTGCCCACGGCCACGCCGTGCGGCACCTGCCGCGGCACGGGCGCCAAGCCGGGGACGAGCCCCGTCGTCTGCCCCCGGTGCCAGGGCCGCGGCGTGGAGTCCGAAGGGCAGGGCCTGTTCTCGATCAGCCAGCCCTGCTCGCGCTGCGGCGGCGCCGGCGTCGTCATCGAGGACCCGTGCCCGACCTGCCACGGCAACGGCGCCGTCCGCACGATCAAGAAGTACCGCGTGAACATCCCCGCCGGGGTGCGGGACGGCTCGCGCGTGCGCCTGGCCGCCAAGGGCGAGCCCGGACGCCACGGCGGCGACCCCGGCGACCTCTACGTCGTCACGCGCGTGAAGCCCTCGCCGGTGTTCGCGCGCAAGGGCGACCACCTCGAGGTCGAGGTCCCGCTCACCATCCCCGAGGCGATCCGCGGGGCCGAGGTCGAGGTGCCCACGCTCAACGGCCGCAAGCGCCTGCGCGTCCCCGCCGGCACGCGGCACGGCACGGTCCAGCGCCTGCGCGGCGAGGGACCGCCGCGGCTGGGATCGTCCGGGCGGGGCGACATCCACTACCGGTTCGTCATCGACGTCCCCGCGACGCTGAGCGCCGAGCAGTCCGAGGCGGTCGAGAAGCTGTCGCAGGTGATGGACGGCGACCCGCGCGCGAGGCTCTTCGCCTGATGGCCTCCGGCCGCCGCACGACCCGCGTCACGGTCAGCACGTCGCGCGGCGTGTTCATGATCAGCGTCGCCGCGGAGCTGGCCGAGATGCACCCGCAGACCCTGCGGATGTACGAGGCCCGCGGGCTCATCGAGCCCAAGCGCTCGCCCAAGGGCACGCGGCTGTACTCCCAGGAGGACGTCGAGAAGCTCCGGCGCATCCAGGAGATGACGAACGAGCTCGGCCTCAACCTGGCCGGCGTCGAGCGCGTGCTCGCGCTCGAGCTGGAGCTCGAGCGCACGACCCGCCGGCTCGTGGCACTCGAGGAGCGCAGCCGGCGCATGCGCGCGGAGCTCGAGGCCGAGGTCGAGCGCGCCCGCCAGTCGCTGCGCGGCGAGCTCGTGCCCTACCGCCGCGGCGAGGTGCTGCCGGTCAGCCGCCGCATCCCCGTGCGCCGCGACGACGCGGGGCCCGACGGCTCCGGCCGCGGCGCCAGCGACGCCTAGGCCGCGCCGCCCGCGGGGTCGGGCGTGACGAGCCCGGTCTCGTAGGCGAGGACGACCGCCTGCACGCGGTCGCGCAGCCCGAGCTTGCCCAGCACGCGCGCGACGTGCGTCTTGACGGTGTTCTCGCCGAGCACGAGCTCGGCGGCGATCTCGGCGTTGGAGAGGCCGCGGGCCAGCAGGCGCAGCACGTCGAGCTCGCGCGCGGTGAGCTCGGCCAGCGCGGCGCGGCACGCCGCCGGCGTCGGGCCGCGCGGCCGTGGGCGAAGTGCTCGATCAGCCGGCGGGTGATCGACGGCGCGAGCAGCGCGTCGCCGGCGGCGGCGACGCGCACGGCGTCGAGCAGCCGGTCGGCGGGCGTGTCCTTGAGCAGGAAGCCGCTCGCGCCGATGCGCAGCGCCTCGTAGACGTACTCGTCGCGGTCGAACGTCGTGAGCATCACGACCGCGGTGTCCAGGTCGGGGTCGGCGAGGATCCGCTCCGCCGCCTGCAGGCCGTCGAGCTCGGGCATGCGGATGTCCATCAGCACGACGTCGGGGCGGCGCCGCGGACGACGTCGACCGCGGCGCGCCCGTCGCCGGCCTCGCCGACGACGGTCGATGTCGGGCTCGGCGTCGAGGATCACGCGGAAGCCGGTGCGCAGCAGGCGCTGGTCGTCGGCGATCACGACGGTGATCGGGCGGCCGGCGGCGGCTCGGCTCGGCGGCGCGTCGTCGCGGCTCGTCCTCGCGCCACAGCACGGCGCGACCGCCGACCGGCTCGCGCGATGCCCTTGCAGGCGCAGCGCGCCCGCGCGGCTGCATCAGCGTCGTCGACGCGCGGCGCCCGGCGACCTGGCGCACGACGTCGGAGGCGAGGATCTCGCCGGCGTCGGCCGCGTCGCACAGCCGGCTGGCGACGATCACCGGCGTGCCGTAGAGGTCGTCGCCGTCGGCGAGCGGCTCGCCGGCGTCGAGGCCGATCGCGCAGCGCGAGCCCGTCGCCGCGGCCGCGGTCGCGCGCTGCATCGTCGACCGCGCAGCGCACGGCCGCGACGGCGCTGGCGAACGCGACCATCAGCCCGTCGCCGGTCGACTTGACCTCGCGGCCGCCGTGCTCGGCGACCGCGCGCGCGCAGCGCGTCGAAGTGCGTCGCGGCGCAGCGCGTCGGCGGCCTCGTCGCCGTGGCGGTCGAACAGCGACGTCGAGCCGACGAGGTCGGTGAACAGGATCGTGACGAACGCGGGCTCCATGCGCGGCGAGCATCATCGCCGCTCGCGGGCGCGCGCGTCACCCTCCGGGGTGAGGCCAGCCGCGCGGTTCACCCGCGCGGGTGACGACGGCGCGGCGCGACCATGGCCCAGGATCGGCCGCATGCGCCACCAGATCCCCGCAGCGGAGCCGAAGCCGCGATGATTCGCTCCATGGATGCCCGCCGCGATCGACGTCGGCGTCGCGACCTGCTGCTGATCGCGTCGTCTTCAGCGCGCTCGGCGTCGTCCTCATGGTCGCGAACGTCGGTCCAGCGCGACGGTGCGGACGCGCCGCGTGGCTCGCCGTCCCGGTCGTTCCTGCTCGTGACCCTGCCGCTGCTGTGGCGCCGCGCCGCGCCGCTGGCGGCGCTCGTCGGCGTCCTCGGTCGCGCTCGCTGCTGCACACGGCGCTGCTTCGGCACGCGTCGTCCGCTGCGGCGTGCGTCTTCCCGGTCGACGTTCGCTGCTGCGCGTTCTCCGCCGGCGCCGCGGCTCGACCGCGCGCGAGGCGCTGCATCGGCCTCGGCGCTCGGCTCGCGACCTGGCTCGTGCGTCGTGACGCTCGACGACGCGCGGTCGGCGCCGACGTCCTGCCGCTGTTCGTCCCGCTGACCGCCGCGGTCTGGGGCATCGGGCCGCGTCGTGCGCTCGCGCGGCCGCATGGTCGACGGAGCTGCGGGCGCGCACCGCCGAGCTGCGCGCGGCGCGCGACGAGCGCGCCCGCCTCGAGGTCGCGACCGACCGGGCGCGGCTGTCGGCGCGAGCTCGACGAGCTGCTGCAGCGCCGCCTCGGCGAGCTCGGCGCGCGCTGGCGGACGCCGGCGCGCGCCGAGCGGACGCCGACGCCGCCACGGCGACGCTCGCCGACATCGAGCGCGAGAGCCGCCGCACGCTCGAGGAGATGCGCGCGGTCGTCGGCGTGCTGCGCGAGCGACGACGCGGCGGCGCCGACCGCGCCGCAGCCGACGCTCACCCACCTCGAGGCGCTGCTCGTGCGCGCCAAGGGCGCCGGCGCGCGGCTGACGCGTCGAGGGCAGCCCGCGCGTGCTGCCCGGCCGGGGTCGAGCTGTCGGCCTACCGGGTCGTCGAGCACCTGCTCGACGCGCTCGAGGACGCGCCCGACGTCGACGTGCGCGTCCGCTTCGGCGACGACGCGCTCGAGCTGGCCGTCACCGGGCCGCGCCGCGCCGGCGCGCCGACGCGGCGCATCGAGCGCGCCCGCGAGCGCGTGCAGCTGCACCACGGCACGCTGCGAGGCGACGATCACGCGACGGCCGCGCCGAGGCCATCGTCCACCTGCCGGTGCTCGCGGGCGGTCTGAGGTGCCGGCCCGCCGGCGCGAGCGTCGTGCTGGGCGTCGCCGCTCGGCGGCGCTCGGCGCGCCGCTCGGCGTCGCTCGCCGGCGACGCACGCCGCTCGCGGATCGCGCGCCGGGTCGTCGCCGGTGCGCGTCGCTGCCGGTCGCGCCGCGGCACCCGGCGCGGCGTGGGTCATCGGCCGTCGGCCGCGGCTGCTCGTCACCGCGCCCGGGCACGCTCGTGCCCTTCGGCGCCGCGTCGCTGCTCGGCGCCCACTGCGTTCGCCGCCGCCCGCTGCGGCGACCGCCGCGGGGCGGCGCTGCGGCGCTGGTGGCGCTCGCGGGCTCGGCCTCGTGCGTCGGCATCGTCGCGGACGCCGACGCGCTCGTGCCGTTCCTCATGCTGCCCGGCGCCGCCTGGGCCGCCGGCCGCGCGCTGCGCGAGCGCGAGCTCGTCGCCGCCGCGCTGGCCGAGCGGGCGCGCGAGCTCGAGGAGGAGCGCGAGGCCTACGCCGCGCTGTCGGTGCGCTACGAGCGCGCGCGCATCGCCTCCGAGCTGCACGACATCGTCGCCCACGCGATCAGCGTGATGGTCGTGCAGGCCGGCGGCCGGCCAGCGGCTCGCGGCCGACGACCCCGAGCTGACGGCCGAGACGTTCGCGGCGATCGCCGGCGCCGCGCGCCAGGCCGAGGAGGACATGGGGCGCCTCGTCGCGCTGCTCGCCGACGACGACGCGATCGGCGCCCGGCGCCCGACCTGGCGCTCGTCGAGGAGCTCGTCGCGCGCGCCGCGGGCAGCGGCCTCGACGTGACGCTGCGGCTCGAGGGCGAGCGCGAGGGCCTGCCGGCGCACGGTCGCGCAGGCCGCCTACCGCGTCGTGCAGGAGAGCCTGACCAACGCCCTGCGCTACGCGGCCGGCGCCGCGGTCCGCGTGCGTCGTCCGCGGCGAGCCCAGGACGCTCGAGCGTCGAGGTCGTCAACGGCCCCGCGCCGCGGGCGACGGCGCTGGCCGGGCACGGGCACCGGCAACGGCCTGCGCGGGCTGCGCGAGCGGGTCGGCGCCTGCGGCGGCCGGCTCGACGCCGGCCCGACCGCCGCACGGCGGCTGGCGCGTCGCCGCGCGGCTGCCCCAGGGGCCCGCCGCCGCGATCCCCGCCGAGGCCGCCGCCGGCGGCTAGGAGCCGCGGTTCGGGTCGGGCGTCGTCCCGCCCGCGCCGGGCGCCGGCCCGGCCGGTCGCTCGCCCGGGGCGGTGGTGGCGTCGTGCGCCACGCCGGCCTGGGAGCGGTCGACCTCGGAGGGGTCCGTGTCGCCCTGCGTCGTGTACTCGCCGCCGCGGGCGACGTTGGCCTCGGCCTGCCGCTCGGCCGCGACGCGGCCGGGGTGGTCCTTGGGCAGGTCGTGGGGACTGACCTCGTCGTGGGCCTCGGGCGTGTCGCCGAGCGCGGTCCCGTCGTCCGGGGTCAGCGGCCCCAGGGGCTCCTGCGCATCGTCGTGGTGTGGGGAAGGATCGTGCCGCGGCTCGCTCATGCCCACGCGCTACCCGTCTGGGGCATTGCGCAATAATCTCAGTGAGCTACACTAAGATCTGACCATGCAGCCCGACCGCTTCACGACCCAGACCCAGCAGGCCGTCCAGGCCGCTCTGCAGCTCGCCCACGAGCGTCGCAACCCCCAGGCCACGCCCGAGCACCTGCTGCTCGCGCTCCTGCGGACCGAGGGTGGGCTCGTCGGCCCGGTGCTCGCGAAGGTCGGCGCCGATGCGACCGCGATCGCGGCCGAGCTCGACCGCGCGGTCGCCGCCCTGCCCACGCTGGGGGAGGGGGGCGAGACCGCCAGCGCCTCGTCCGAGCTCGTGCAGGTCCTGCGCGAGGCGTCCTCGGAGATGACGAAGCTCAAGGACGAGTACGTCGCGGCCGACCACGTCCTGCTCGCCCTCTCGGGTCACCGCTCGCCGGCCGGCGACGCGCTGCGCGCCCAGGGCGCCACCCGCGACACGCTGCTGGCCGCGGTCCGCGAGGTCCGCGGATCGCGCCGCGTCACCGACCCCGAGGCCGAGGGCAAGTTCCAGGCGCTGGAGAAGTTCGGCGTCGACCTCACCGCGCTCGCCGACGACGGCAAGCTGGACCCGGTCATCGGCCGCGACGACGAGATCCGCCGGGTCATCCAGGTCCTCTCCCGCCGGACGAAGAACAACCCCGTCCTCATCGGCGAGCCCGGCGTCGGCAAGACCGCCATCGTCGAGGGGCTCGCGCAGCGGATCGTCAAGGGCGACGTCCCCGAGTCGCTCAAGGGCCGCCGCGTCATCGCGCTCGACATCGGCGCGCTGCTGGCCGGCTCGAAGTACCGCGGCGAGTTCGAGGAGCGCCTGAAGGCCGTCCTGAGCGAGATCAAGGACGCCGAGGGCGAGGTCGTCCTCTTCATGGACGAGCTGCACACGATCGTGGGGGCCGGCGCCGCCGAGGGCGCCGTCGACGCCGCGAACCTCCTCAAGCCGATGCTCGCCCGCGGCGAGCTGCGCGCGGTCGGCGCGACGACGCTCGACGAGTACCGCAAGCACATCGAGAAGGACGCCGCGCTCGAGCGCCGCTTCCAGCCCGTCGTCGTCGGCGAACCCTCCGTCGAGGACGCCATCGCGATCCTCCGCGGGCTCAAGGAGCGCTACGAGACCCACCACGACGTCCGCATCGCCGACTCGGCGATCGTCGCGGCCGCCACGCTCTCGCAGCGCTACATCGCCGACCGCTTCCTGCCCGACAAGGCGATCGACCTCATCGACGAGTCCGCCTCCCGGCTGAAGATCGAGGTCGACTCCGTCCCGACGGAGATCGACGAGGTCCGCCGCCGCATCATGCAGCTCGAGATCGAGCAGGAGGCGCTGAAGAAGGAGACCGACGAGGCGTCGGAGCGTCGCCTGGCCACGATCGAGTCCGACCTGGCCGAGCGCCGCGAGGAGCTCGACGCGATGCTCGTCGAGTGGGAGCGCGAGAAGGAGGCCGTCCGCGGCGTCTCCGACGTCAAGCGCGAGCTCGACGAGGCCCGCACCGAGCTCGAGCGCGCGCAGCGCGAGGCCGACCTGGGCCGGGCGGCCGAGCTGCAGTACGGGCGCATCCCCGAGCTCGAGGCGCGCCTGGCCGAGCTCGAGGCGCGCGACGACCAGCCGCAGGCGGGCTTCAAGTTCTTCAAGGACGTCGTCGACTCGGAGGACGTCGCCGAGGTCGTGGCGCGCTGGACCGGCATCCCGGTCAGCCGCCTGATGGAGGCTGAGATCGAGAAGCTCGTCCACATGGAGGAGCGCCTGCACGACCGCGTCGTCGGGCAGGACGAGGCCATCGGGGCCGTCTCGAACGCGATCCGGCGCTCGCGCGCCGGGCTCCAGGACCCGGACCGCCCGATCGGCACCTTCCTCTTCACGGGCCCGACCGGCGTCGGCAAGACCGAGCTGGCCCGCGCGCTGGCGGAGTTCCTCTTCGACACGCAGGACGCGATGGTCCGCATCGACATGTCCGAGTACATGGAGAAGCACGCGGTGTCGCGCCTCGTGGGCGCGCCCCCCGGCTACGTGGGCTACGACGAGGGCGGCCAGCTCACCGAGGCGGTCCGCCGCCGCCCCTACTCCGTCGTCCTGCTCGACGAGGTCGAGAAGGCCCACCCCGACGTCTTCGGCGTGCTGCTGCAGGTCATGGACGACGGGCGGCTCACCGACGGCCAGGGCCGCACGGTCGACTTCAAGAACGTCGTGCTCATCATGACCTCGAACATCCCGGGCGGCCGCCCCGGCGCCGAGGCACACTTCAAGCCGGAGTTCATCAACCGCCTCGACGACATCGTCGAGTTCGACACCCTGGACCGGGCGCAGCTCGCGCGGATCGTCGACCTGCAGGTCGAGCGCCTCGCGCAGCGGGTGCGCGAGCGCGGGATCGAGGTCGAGCTCACCGACGACGCGCGCACGCTGCTGGGCAACCTCGGCTACGACCCGACCTACGGCGCGCGCCCGCTCAAGCGGGTCGTGCAGAAGCACCTCGTCGACCGCCTGGCCCTCTCGATCCTGCAGGGCGAGATCCGCGAGGGCGACGTCGTCGCGGTGGACGCCGTCGACGGGGAGCTCGTGCTGACCACGCGGGCGGGCGCCGCGGCCTAGCGCGCCCGTACGGGAAGCCGGGGACGGGGTGCTCACCGGCCTCGGCGAGGCGCTCGGCTGGTGAGGGAGGCCGCGGGCCCGTTCGCGGTCGCGGGCGCGGGGCGTTCAGGCGAATCCTCGAGCGTCCGCGGGATCGAGCGTCATCTCTGCGCCGTTCTAGGTGCCGAAGATGACGTTCGAGACGCCTGTTCGTGCCCGGTCGCCCCGAGCGCTGCGGGCTGAGCGGACCGCTCGTCAGGCCGGCCTCCCACCCTCCCTCACCAGCCCGGCTCCGGCCACGCCTGCGCCGGACCCTGACCAGCGACGCGGCGCGGGGCCGTCGAGCAGCGCGCGGGAAGCCGGGCGCAGATGAGGTAGAACCCCGTCCATGCCGACCTACATCTTGCTGACGACCCTCACCCCCGAGGGCGTGCAGACGGTGAAGAACAACCCGCAGCGCATCCGCGAGGTCAACCGCGAGATCGAGCAGCTCGGGGCCACCGTCAAGCAGCAGTGGGCGACGCTCGGGCGCTTCGACTTCGTGAACATCGTGGAGGCGCCCGACGAGCACACCATCGCGCGCGTGTCGCTCGAGCTGAGCTCCCGCGGCACGGGCTCCTACGAGACGCTGATCGGGATCCCGATCGACGACTTCATCGCGTCGCTGTGACGGTGACGGACGCCTCGCCGCGCGTGGCGGTCGTCGCTGCGGCCGAGGTCCGTGCTGGCGCACTGTCCCTGGCCGCCGGCGACGCCAGCGCACGACGATCCGTGCGTCACCGTCGCAGCGAGCGCCCGTCCTGGGACGGCCAGCCGCGTGAAGGTCCTCGTCGTCGGCGGGGGCGGTCGCGAGCACGCGATCGTCCGGGCGCTGCGGCGCTCGCCCCGGACCCCCGACGTGCTGTGCGCGCCGGGCAACCCGGGCATCGCCGCGGAGGCCCGGTGCGCCGACGTGGGCGTGACCGACGTCGACGGGCTCGTCGCGCTGGCCCGGGCCGAGGGGGTCGACCTCGTCGTCGTCGGCCCCGAGGCCCCGCTGGTCGCGGGGCTGGCGGATGCGGTGGCGGCGGCGGGCATCGCGGTCTTCGGGCCGGGCGCCGAGGGCGCCCGCCTGGAGGGCTCGAAGGCGCACGCGAAGGACCTCATGGCCGCGGCCGGGGTGCCCACGGGCGGCTGGGCGACGGTCGAGGACGTCGACGCGGGCCTGGCGGCGATCGGCGGGCGCTACCCGGCGGTCGTGAAGTTCGACGGCCTGGCCGCCGGCAAGGGGGTCGTCGTGGCCGAGGACGAGGCGCAGGCCCGGACGGCGCTCGAGGCCTTCCTCGTCGAGCGCCGCCACGGCCCGGGCCCGGTCGTCGTGGAGGAGTTCCTCGACGGCGAGGAGCTGTCGCTGCTCGCCCTCTGCGACGGCGAGCGCGCCCTCGCGCTCGCGCCCGCGCAGGACTTCAAGCGCCTGGGCGAGGGCGACACCGGGCCGAACACCGGCGGCATGGGCTCCTACTCGCCGGTGCCGGGGGTCGACGAGGCGCGCGCGGAGGCGCTCTGCGCCGCGATCCACCAGCCGGTGGTCGACGAGCTGGGCCGCCGTGGCGCCCCGTTCCGGGGGGTCCTCTACGCGGGGCTCATGCTCACCGCCGACGGCCCGCGCGTCCTGGAGTTCAACGTGCGCTTCGGCGACCCGGAGACGCAGGCTGTGCTGCCGCGTCTGCGCAGCGACCTGCTCGACCTGCTCGAGCGCTGCGCCCGCGGCGGGGGACTGGCGGACGCGCCGGCGGTCGACTGGGACCCGCGCACAGCGGTGACGCTCGTCCTGGCGGCGCCCGGGTACCCGGCGGCGCCGCGGACGGGCACCCCGATCGCGGGGCTCGAGGAGGCCGCCGCGACCGGCGCCGAGGTGACGCATGCGGGGACGGCCCGCGCCGGCGCGGCCGGCGGAGGGGACGTCGTCACCGCGGGCGGCCGCGTCCTGAACGTCACGGCGCTCGGCGACGGCCCCGCGGACGCCCGCGCCGCCGCCTATGCTGCCGCCGACCTGATCACCTTCGAGGGCCGCCAGCTGCGCCGCGACATCGCGCTGCGGGCCGTGGAGCACCCCGCATGAGCGAAGACCCGGACGTGCAACGTGGGACCGCGAGCGTGACCGAGGCCGACGAGGCCGCGGACACGGCCGAGGAGGTCGAGGCCGACCTGGCCACCCTCGACGTCGACACCCCGCACGTCGGGATCATCATGGGCTCCAAGAGCGACCTGGAGACGATGGAGCAGGCCGGCAAGGTCCTCCAGGAGCGCGGGATCCGGTACGAGATCCGCGTCATGTCCGCCCACCGCGAGCCCGACACCGTGGCCGACTACTGCCGCAACGCGAAGATGCGCGGTCTGCGCGTGATCATCGCGGGCGCCGGCCTCTCGGCCGCGCTGCCCGGCGTGGCCGCCGCCCACACCGAGCTGCCCGTGGTCGGCGTGCCCCTCTCGAGCCGGCTCAGCGCCATGGGCGGCCTCGACGCGCTGCTCAGCGTCGCCCAGATGCCGCCCGGCGTGCCCGTGGCCTGCGTCGGGCTGGACAACGCGAAGAACGCCGGCCACCTGGCCGCGCGCATCCTCGGCGCCTAGCGCAGCGCGCCCAGCAGCGTCGGCAGCGCGCGGTGCAGCTCGCGCTGCCAGTACGGCCACGTGTGCGTGCCGGAGCCGTAGAGGTCCGTCCGGGCGGGAAGGCGCAGCGCGCGCAGCCGCGCGACGAAGGACCGCGTCTCGGCCCCGACCATCGCCTCGATGCCGTCCCGGGGGCGCCCGGGGCGGTCGAACGGGCCCCGCCGCCCGTCGCCGGAGGCGACGAAGAGCCGCGTGCCGCGCAGGCGCGGGGCGAGCGTCGTCGGGTCGTGCGCCGCCCACGTCGCGCGATCGCGCGCCGGGTCGCCCCACACGGCGCGGGCGTCGGGCGTGAAGGCTCCCATGAGCCCGAGGAGGAACGGCGCATCCGCCCGCGGGTGGACCAGGCCGGAGAAGGAGGCGGCGGCGCGGAAGAGGCCCGGGTGGTGCGCGGCGTAGGCCATGGCGCCCAGCCCGCCCATGGAGAGCCCGGCGATCGCCCGGCGCCGCCCGGCGCCGAAGTCGCGCTCGAGCAGGGCGCGCAGCTCGCGCAGGTGGAACGTCTCCCACGCCGGCGGCCCGCCCCGCCCGCCGTTGCGCCAGTCGCTGTAGAAGCCCACGGGGCCGCCCTCGGGCAGCACGACCAGCAGATCGCGCAGCGCCCTCAGGCGCGCGACGTCGGTCGAGCGCGTCCAGGCCCGGTAGGTGTCGCAGCACCCGTCCAGCAGCCACAGCACCGGCCAGTGCCGCCGCGGATGCGCCGACCACCCGCGCGGGGTCACCAGGCGGACCTTCGCCGTGCGCGCCAGCGCGCGCGAGCGGACGGTCAGGTCCACCACGCGCGGCGCCACCCGGCGTTCGGCGACGACGGTCGCGGCGGCGTCGGAGCGCGGCCGGGCGGAAGGCCGCGCGGGCGCGTGCCCGCCGCAGCCCGCGCCCGCGAGCGCGACGAGGAGGAGCGCCAAGGCGGCGACGGGCCGCGGGCACGGGCAGGACGGGCGAGGCACGGGCGCGAGGATGGTCGCACGTCGGCGCGCGGCGACCGACCACTACGCTCGGGCCGTGATCGCCCGCTACACGCGCCCCGAGATGGGCGCCCTCTGGACCGACGAGGCGCGGATGGAGGCGTGGCGCCTGGTCGAGGTGGCCGCCGCCGAGGAGCTCGACGGGCCCACCGAGGAGGACCTGCGCGCGATCCGGGCCGCGACGTTCACCGTCGGGGCGGTCCAGGAGCGCGAGGCCGTCACCGACCACGACGTCGCCGCCTTCGTCGACGTCCTGGCGCAGTCCGCCGGGCCCGCGGGTCGCTGGATCCACTTCGGGCTCACCTCCTCCGACGTCCTCGACACCGCGCTGGCCCTGCAGCTCTCGCGCGCCGGCGCGCTGCTGGTGGCCGGGGCGCGCGAGCTCGTCGACGCGCTGGCCGCCCGCGCGCGCGAGCACGTCGACACCGTCTGCGTCGGGCGCACCCACGGGATCCACGCCGAGCCGACGACGTTCGGGCTCAAGCTCGCCGGGTTCGCCTTCGAGGCGCACCGCAACCTCGTGCGCCTCGAGCGCGCCGTCGACCAGGCCTCGACGGGCGCGCTGAGCGGGGCGGTCGGGACGTACGCGAGCCTGGGCCCCGAGTTCGAGCGCCGGGTCCTGCACCGCCTCGCGCTGCGCGCCGAGCCGGTCTCGACCCAGGTCGTGCCCCGCGACCGCCACGCCGAGCTGCTGCAGGCGATCGCCCTGGCCGCCGCCGGGCTCGAGCGCTTCGCCACCGAGGTCCGTCACCTCCAGCGCACCGAGGTGCGCGAGGCCGAGGAGCCCTTCCGCGCCGGCGCCCAGAAGGGGTCGAGCGCGATGCCCCACAAGCGCAACCCGATCACGTCCGAGCGGATCTGCGGCCTGGCCCGCGTGCTGCGCGCCGACGCTCAGGTCGCCGTCGAGGACGTCGCGCTCTGGCACGAGCGCGACATCTCGCACTCCTCGGCCGAGCGCGTCGTCCTGCCCGACGCCACGATCGGCCTGGACTACGTGCAGCACCTCGGCCTGCGCCTGGCGCGGGGGCTGGTCGTGCACCCCGACCGCATGCGCGCGAACCTCGACCTCACGCACGGGGCGCTCTTCTCCCAGCGCGTGCTGCTGGCGCTCGTCGCCCAGGGGCGCGCGCGGGACGAGGCCTACCGCATCACCCAGCAGGCCGCCCAGCAGGCCTGGGACACCGGCACGCCGCTGCGCGACCTCCTCGCCGCACGCGACGACGTCGACCTCGACCTCGACGACGTCTTCGACCTGCGTCACTTCACGCGCCACGCGCGCGAGGTCGTCGCGCGGCTCGACGCCATCGCCTGAGGGGCGCTTGACCTGACCGGCCCGGCGGGAGGAGGGTCGCGCCATGCCCTCCTACGACTACGTCATCGTCGGCGCCGGCTCGGCCGGGTGCGTGCTGGCCCACCGCCTGTCGGAGGACCCCGGCGTGTCGGTCCTGCTGCTCGAGGCCGGGGGGCCCGACACGGCGGACTTCATCCACATCCCCGCCGCGTTCCCGGCGCTCTACCGCAGCAAGGACGACTGGGACCTGGGGACCGGGTACGAGCCGCACCTCGACGACCGCCGCATCTACCTCCCGCGCGGCAAGGTCCTCGGCGGCTCGTCGTCGCTGAACGCGATGATCTACATCCGCGGCAACCCGCGTGACTACGACGAGTGGGCCGCCCAGGGCTGCGCGGGCTGGGGCTGGGAGGACCTGCTGCCGTACTTCCTGCGCGCCGAGGACAACGTCCGCGGCGCGGGCGCGCACCACGCGGTGGGCGGCCCGCTGCGGGTGTCGGACCCGCTCGCGCGCACGGGGCTCTCCGAGGCCTTCCTCGACGCCGCGGCCGCGCTCGGCCTGCCCGCGAGCGAGGACTTCAACGCCGCCAACCAGGACGGGTTCGGCTGGTACCAGGTCACGACGCGCGACGGCCGGCGCGGCTCCACCGCGGTCTCCTACCTGCATCCCGTCGCCGACCGCCCGAACCTCACGGTGGAGACGTGGCTGCACGCGCACCGCGTCCTCTTCGAGGGGACGCGCGCGGTGGGGGTCGAGGGCTCGCGGCTGGGGGAGCTGCTGACGTTCGACGCGCAGCGCGAGGTGCTCGTCTGCGCCGGGTCCTACCTCTCGCCGCACCTGCTGACGCTGTCCGGCCTGGGCCGCCCCGAGGAGCTCGAGCTCCTCCAGGTGCCGCTCGTGGCCGAGTCGCCCGGGATGGGGCTCGGCCTCCAGGACCACCCGGCGATGGGCTGCTCGTGGGCCTGCGCCGACCCGGTGTCGCTCAAGGACGCCCTCGACGACGACAACCTCGCCCGGTGGGCGGCCGACGGCGGCGGCCCGCTGAGCTCGAACGTCGCCGAGTGCGGCGGGTTCCTGCGCACGCGGGACGGGCTGGAGGCGCCCGACGTCCAGTTCCACATGGTCTCGGCGATCTTCGAGCAGGAGGGGCTCGTGCCGCCCGCGGAGCACGGCTTCTCGCTGTCGGCCTGCGTCCTGAAGCCGCGCAGCCGCGGCCAGGTCGCGGTCGTCTCGCCCGACCCGACGACGAAGCCGCTCATCGTCCACAACTACCTGGCCGAGCCCGAGGACCTGCGTTCCGCGGTCGCGGGCCTGCGCACCGTGCTCGCGCTGGCCCGCACCGAGCCCCTGGCGCGCTACGCGCAGGAGGGCCACACCGTGCCGGCCTCCGACGCCGAGGAGGACCTCGTGGCCCACATCCGCCACACCGCCCAGACGATCTACCACCCCACCAGCACGTGCGCGATGGGCCCCGGCGACGACGCGGTCGTCGACCTCGACCTGCGCGTGCGCGGCGTGGAGGGCCTGCGGGTGGTCGACGCGTCGGTCATGCCGAGCGTCGTGCGCGGCAACACGAACGCCCCGACGATCGCCATCGCCGAGCGCGCCGCCGACCTCATCGCGGGCCGCCCGCTGCTGGGCGCCGAGGCCGAGGGGCTGCAGCGCGCGGGCGCCTAGCGCGCCCGGCGGGCCGGGGTGCGACCACGCCGCCGGGTACCATCCCAACAGTGACCCGGACGCTCTCCGACCTGCCCCTCCTCGCGAGCGGGAAGGTCCGCGAGATCTACGACCTGGGCGACCGGCTGCTCCTCGTCGCCAGTGACCGGATCTCGACCTACGACGTCGTGCACCCCACGCCGATCCCGGACAAGGGCAAGGTCCTCACGGGCCTGTCGGCCTTCTGGTTCGCCAAGACCGGGCACATCGTGGCCAACCACCTGCTCTCGAACACCGACGGCGTGCCCGACGAGGCCCGCGGGCGGGCGCAGGTCGTGCGCAAGCTGCGGATGCTGCCCGTCGAGTGCGTGGTGCGCGGCTACATCACGGGGTCGGGCTGGAAGGACTACCAGGCCACCGGCACCGTGTCCGGCGTCGCGCTCCCGCACGGGCTGCGCGAGGCGGAGCGCCTGCCCACGCCCGTGTTCACCCCGTCGACGAAGGCCGAGGTCGGCCACGACGAGGCGATCGACTTCGACGCGGCCGCCGAGCTCGTCGGCGACCGCGACCTCATGGGCCGCGTCCGCGACGCGTCGATCGAGCTCTACCGCTTCGCCGCCGAGCACGCGCGCTCGCGCGGGGTGATCCTGGCCGACACGAAGTTCGAGTTCGGGCTCGACGGGGACGGCGAGCTCGTCGTGGGCGACGAGGTGCTGACCCCGGACAGCTCGCGCTACTGGCCGGCCGACGGCTACGAGCCCGGCCACGGGCAGCCGTCCTTCGACAAGCAGTACGTGCGCGACTGGGCCGCGGGCAGCGGCTGGGACAAGGCGCCGCCCGCCCCGCCGATCCCCGACGACGTGGTCGCGCGCACGCGCGAGCTCTACGTCGAGGCCTACGAGCGGCTGGCGGGCGAGCCCTTCGACGCGTGGCTGGCGCGGACGGCGCCGTGAGGGCCCGGGTCCTCATCCGGCCCAAGGCCGGGATCCTCGATCCGCAGGGCATCGCGGTCGAGCGCGCGCTGCCCGCCCTCGGCTTCGAGGGCGTGCGCAACGTCCACGTCGGCCGGCTCGTCGAGCTCGACGTCGACGACCCGGCCCGGCTCGAGGAGATGTGCCGCCGCCTCCTGGCCAACCCCCTGGTGGAGGACTTCGAGGTCCTCGCGGCCGACGACCCCGCGGCGGGGCGCGCGTGAAGACCGGCGTCGTCCGCTTCCCGGGCTCCTGCGACGACGTCGACGCCCTCCAGGCCGCCGGGCGCGTCGGGGAGGCCGTGCTCCTCTGGCACGGCGACGCGGACCTGCAGGACATCGACGCGGTCGTCGTGCCCGGCGGGTTCTCCTACGGCGACTACCTCCGCGTCGGGGCGATCGCCCGGTTCTCGCCGGTCATGGGCGCCGTCGCCGAGTTCGCCAGCGCGGGCGGCCCCGTGCTCGGGATCTGCAACGGCTTCCAGGTCCTCTGCGAGGCCGGGCTGCTGCCGGGAGCGCTGCTGCCGAACACCTCGCTGCGCTTCGTCTGCCGCCAGGTCGACGTCGAGGTCGTGCGCACGGACACGCCGTTCACGCGGACGTGCGTCGAGGGGGAGCGGCTCTCGATCCCGGCCAAGCACACCACCGGCCGCTTCTGGGCCCCCGACGAGCAGCTCGACGCGCTCGAGGCCGACGGCCAGGTCGTCCTGCGCTACGCCGAGGGCCAGGCCTTCAACGGCTCGTCGCGCTCCATCGCCGGGGTCTGCAACGAGGGCCGCAACGTCCTCGGCCTGATGCCGCACCCCGAGCACGCCGTGGACGCGCTCCTGGGCGGCTCGGCCGACGGGCTGGCGCTCTTCGCCGGGATGGCCGCCGCCGTGGAGGCGCGTGTCCCCGCCTGAGGTGGCCGCCCCGCCCGGCGTCGAGGACGCGGTCGCCCTGGGCCTGACGCGCGACGAGTACGACCTCGTCGTCGCCAAGCTCGGCCGGCCGCCGAACCAGGTCGAGCTGGCGATGTTCTCGCTCATGTGGAGCGAGCACTGCGCGTACAAGCACTCCAAGAAGCTCCTGCGCACGCTGCCCACCGAAGGGGACGCCGTCGTGCTCGGGCCGGGGGAGAACGCCGGCGCGGTGGACGTGGGCGGGGGCCTCGTCTGCGCCTTCAAGGTGGAGTCGCACAACCACCCGAGCGCGGTCGAGCCCTTCCAGGGCGCGGCGACGGGCGTCGGCGGCATCCTGCGCGACATCTTCGCCCTCGGCGCCCGGCCCGTCGCCGTCCTCGACTCGCTGCGCTTCGGGGAGCCGTCCAGCGCGCGCTCGCGCTACCTGCTCGACCACGCCGTCATGGGCATCGGGCACTACGGCAACTCGATCGGCGTGCCGACCGTGGGCGGCGAGGTCTACTTCGAGGCACCCTACGAGACGAACTGCCTCGTCAACGCCATGGCGCTCGGGCTCGCGCCGCGCGGGCGCCTGACCCGGTCCGCGGCGGCCGGCATCGGCAACGTCGTCGTGCTCTTCGGCGCGTCGACCGGGCGCGACGGCATCGGCGGCGCGTCGGTCCTGGCCAGCGCGGAGCTCGGCGCCGACGACGCCGACAAGCGCCCCACCGTCCAGGTCGGCGACCCCTTCGAGGAGAAGAAGCTCCTGGAGTGCTCGCTCGAGCTCCTCGACCGCGGCCTCCTCGTCGCGCTGCAGGACCTCGGCGCGGCGGGGCTGACCTCCAGCGCGTCGGAGATGGCCTCCAAGGGCGGCGTGGGGGTCGACCTCGACGTCGCCCGGGTGCCGCTGCGCGAGGCCGACATGGAGCCCTTCGAGGTCATGGTGTCCGAGTCGCAGGAGCGGATGCTCTGCGTCTGCGAGCCGTCCCGGGTCGCCGAGGTCCTCGAGGTGTGCGCCCGCTGGGAGGTCCACGGCACGGCGATCGGCGCGGTCACCGACACCGGGCTCGTCCGCGTCCTGCGCGACGGCGAGCCCGTCGGCGAGATGCCGGTCGCCGCGCTCGTCGACGACTGCCCGCTCTACGACCTCGCGCCCGCGCGCCCACCCGCGGGCGCGCCGGGCGTCTACCTGCCCCCCGCGGCGACGCTCGACCCGGGCGCCTCGCCCCGCGACGCGCTGCTCGCGCTCCTGGCGGCGCCGAACGTCGCGTCGCGCCGCCCGCTCTTCGAGCAGTACGACCCGATCGTGCAGTCGCGGACCGTGCGCCGGCCCGAGGAGGCCGACGCGGCGGTGCTCGCGCTCCCGGACGGCAGCGCCCTGGGCGTGTCGATCGACGGCAACGGCCGCCGGGTGGCCGCCGACCCCTACACGGGGACCGTCCTGGCCGCGCTGGAGTGCGCGGCCAACCTGGCCTGCGTCGGGGCCGCGCCGCTCGGCACCACGAACAACCTCAACTTCGGCAACCCCGAGAAGCCGCACGTGGCCTGGCAGCTCACCGAGGCCGTCCGCGGCCTGGGCGACGCGTGCCGCGCCCTGCGGGCGCCGATCGTCGGCGGCAACGTCTCGCTCTACAACGAGGGCGCCGACGGGCCGATCTACCCGACGCCGGTGGTCGGCATGGTGGGCCGCCTGCCCGACGCGGCGCGCGCGGGGCGGTCCGGCTTCGCCCGCGACGGCGACGCCTGGGGCCTCGCGGGCTGGAACCGGGCGCCGTCGCTGGCGGCGTCGGAGCTGGCCAAGCTCCGCGGCGAGCCGTTGCCCGACGGCCTGCCGCCGGTCGACCTCGGGCACTGCCTCGCCGTCCTGGACGCGGTGCGCGACGCGGTGCGCTCCGGCGACCTGGCCTCCTGCCACGACGTCGCCGAGGGCGGCTTCCTCGTGGCGCTGGCGGAGGCGTGCCTGCTCGGCGGCCGCGGGGCGGTCGCCGCGTCCGCCGGGGCGGCGGCCGGCCTGCGGACGGACGAGCTGCTCTTCGGCGAGGACGCCTGCGGCTTCCTCGTCTCGGGGCCGCGCGCCGCGCTCGAGCGACTCGGCGAGCAGATCCCGCTCGACGTCATCGGGACGACGGGCGGCGACGCCCTCGTCCTCGACGAGGACGCCGGGCTGCGCTGGTCGCTCGGGGAGCTCCGGGACGCCCACGGCGCGCTGGCCGCCCTCTTCCCCTAGTCGGGGATTCGTGCCGTTCCGCCCGATCACCCGAAAGGGCGGACATCGGGGTGACGTACCCCGGTCGTGGAACGCCATCTCCCCGTCCCCAGGCGCCGGGCGGCCCGGCTCCTCGCGACCTCGGCCCTGACCGGCCTGACCCTCCTCGTCCTCGCCGGCCCGGCGAGCGCCTCCTCGCTCTTCGCGGACGGCTTCGAGTCGGGTGACTTCTCCGCCTGGAGCCAGGTCCAGACGGCGGGCGACGGCGCCGCCGTCGTCCAGAGCGCGGTCGTCCGCGCCGGCGCGGTCTCGGCGCAGCTGTCGGAGTCCGCCACGGCGGGCTCGAAGGCCTACGTGCGCAAGACGCTCTCCGCCTCGCAGCAGGAGCTCACCGTGAGCGGCGACTTCCGCGTGTCCACGGCGGGCACGAGCAGCGGCAACGTGCCCTTCTTCCGCCTGCTGGACCCGAGTGGCGCCCGGGTGGTCAGCGTCTACCGCCAGAACAACACGAGCGGCACGGTCGGCCTCGGCTACGCGGGCGCGAACTTCACGACCACGGGCAAGCTGGCCCTGAGCACGTGGGCCACGATCTCCGTGCACGTGATCACCGCCGGGACGAGCAGCACCGTCGAGGCGCGCGTCAACGGGGCGCTCGTCTTCACGTCGACGACGGCGAGCCTCGGGACGGCCGGCGTCCAGGCCATCCAGATCGGCAACGACACGGCCGCGCAGGTCTTCACGCTGCAGGCCGACGCGATCGACGTCCAGGGCGTGGGGGACACGACCCCGTCGGCTCCGGCCAACGTCACGCTGCCGACGGTCGCCGGCACGCCGCAGGCGGGGCAGACGGTCACGGCGGGCCAGGGCACCTGGACCGGCACCCAGCCGATCGCCTACACGTACCAGTGGCAGCGCTGCGACGGCGCCGGCGCCACCTGCGGAGCGATCACCGGGGCCACGACCGCGAGCTACGCGGTGACCGCCGGCGACGTCGGCGCCACCCTGCGCGTCGCCGTCACGGCCACGAACTCCGTCGGCCCGACGACCGCGACCTCGAACGCGACCGCGGTCGTCCAGGGCGCGTCCTCGGCGCCGGTGAACACCGTGCCGCCCACGATCACCGGCACGCCCCAGGTCGGGCAGGTCCTGACCGCGGGTCCCGGCGACTGGAACGGGACGCAGCCGCTGGCCTTCGCCTACGCGTGGCAGCGGTGCGACAGCGGCGGCGCGATCTGCTCGCCGATCTCCGGCGCCACCACGGCGAGCTACACCCTGGTCGCGGCCGACCTCGGCAAGACGATGCGCGTCGTGGTCACCGCCACCAACGGGGCCGGCAGCGGGACCGGCACGTCGGCCGCGACGGCCGCCGTGCAGGCCGTCCAGACGCAGCCCGGCCTCGTCGCCCTGTGGCACATGGACGAGACCTCGGGCACGACGATGGCCGACGCCGTCGGTGGGCACACCGGCACCCTGCACTCGGTCACCCTGGGCGCCGCCGGCTTCCTCGGCCAGGCCTACACCTTCAACGGGAGCTCGGGCTACGCGTCCGTGCCCACGAAGGCCGACCTCAACCCCGGGGCGTCCCCGATCACCGTGACGATCCGCGTCAAGACGACCTCGGCCCCGGCCAAGCCCGACTGGGACGTCATCCGCAAGGGCCTCTACACGACCGCGGGCGGCGAGTGGAAGATGGAGTACCAGCCCTCGGGCCAGGCGTCGTGCGGGTTCAACGGTTCGTCCGGCTACAGCGAGATGACGGCCGGCCCGGCGATCAACGACGGCCAGTGGCACATGGTCCAGTGCGTCAAGACCGACACGGCCATCAAGGTCGTCATCGACGGGGCCGCCACCACGAAGTCCGCGAAGATCGGGACGATCGCCAACACCGACGCCCTGCCGATCGGGGCGCGCCCCGGCTCGGAGTTCTTCAAGGGCGCGCTCGACGAGGCCAGCGTCCAGATCGGCTGACGATCCCGGACGGTGCGGGGTCGGGGCCGGTCGGCGGCGCCCCGGCCGCCCGGGTCGTGGCCGCCCCCGCTGCTACCCTCGCCGCGGGCTCACCCATGTCCTCGCCCACCGACCTCCCCCTCCGCGACGGACCTCGCGACGAGTGCGGCGTCTTCGGGATCTTCGCCCCCGAGCACGACGTCGCGCGCCTCGCGTACTTCGCGCTGTACGCGCTCCAGCACCGGGGCCAGGAATCGGCGGGCATCGCCGCGGCCGACCGCGGCGGCGCCATCATCACGCAGCGCTCCCTCGGCCTCGTCTCGCAGGTCTTCAAGGAGCACGACCTGCGCGCGCTGCGCGGCGACCTGGCCGTCGGGCACGTCCGCTACTCCACGACCGGCTCGAACGAGTGGGAGAACTCCCAGCCCGTCCACCGGTCCGCCGGGTCGGGCGGGAACCGGCGCGACCTCGCCCTGGCCCACAACGGCAACCTCATCAACGCCGTCGAGCTCCACGCCGGGCTGCGCGAGCGCGGCATCACCTTCCAGTCCACCTCGGACTCGGAGATCATCGCGGCCCTCCTGGCGGCCCACCCGGCCGAGGACCTCCACGACGCGATCGCCGACGTCGTCCCGCGGCTGCAGGGCGCCTTCTCGACGGTGGTCATGGACCAGGACCGGGTCTACGCCTTCCGCGACCCGGCCGGCGTCCGGCCGCTCGTCCTCGGGCGCCTCGGCGAGCGCTACTGCGTCGCGTCGGAGACCTGCGCGCTCGACATCATCGGCGCCGAGCACCTGCGCGACGTCCTGCCCGGCGAGCTCGTCTCGCTGGGCCCGGACGGCGTGCGCTCGCGGATGGTCGTGGACGACGCGCGCGAGGCGTTCTGCGTCTTCGAGTACATCTACTTCGCGCGGCCGGACTCGCGGATGGCGGGCCACTCGCTGCAGGCGGTGCGCGGGCGGATGGGCGAGATCCTGGCCCGCGAGGCCCCGGCGCCGGGCGCCGACCTCGTGATCCCGGTGCCGGACTCCGGCGTCCCCGCGGCGCGCGGCTTCGCGCGGGCCAGCGGCCTCTCGCAGGACGACGGGCTCATCAAGAACCGCTACGTCGCGCGGACGTTCATCCAGCCCGGCCAGGAGCTGCGCAAGCACGGCCTGCGGCTGAAGTTCAACCCGCTGCCGGAGATCGTCGGCGGCCGCCGGCTCGTCGTCGTCGACGACTCGATCGTCCGCGGCAACACGACGCGCCAGATCATCCAGATGCTGCGCGACGCCGGCGCGCTCGAGGTCCACATGCGGATCTCGGCCCCGCCGATCCGCCACCCCTGCCACTACGGGATCGACATGTCCTCGCGCGAGGAGATGGTCGCCCACGGCAAGGAGGTCGACGAGATCGCCGCGGAGCTGGGCGCCGACTCGCTGGCCTACCTGTCGCTGGACGGCGTCTACGAGGCCGTCGGGCGCCCGCGCGCGCAGCACTGCGACGCCTGCTTCTCGGGCTCCTACCCGCTCACGGGCACCGACGACGCCCAGGGCAAGTTCGCCTTCGAGCGGTCGCTGCCCCTCGTGCAGGCCTAGTCCCCCGCCCGCCCGGGGGCGCCGCTAGGGTCGGCGGCATGGACGACGACGCGCTGCGCGCCCGGCACGCCGCCGGCCAGCGCGCGCTCTACGCGGCCGTGACGCCGGCGACGGCGGGCGGCCGGGTCCTCGAGCTGGCGGGCGGCGCGGTGCAGGCCGCGATCGCCCCGGCGGTCCCCGGCGTGTCGCTCTTCAACGCGGCGGTCTACGCCGACGGGCCGGCGCTGCTGGGCGTCCGCGACGAGCTGGCCGCGGTCTACGACGCGGCCGGCGTCCGGGCCTGGACGGTCTGGGTCCGGCCCGGCGACGACGCCGTGGCCGCCGGGCTGCGGGCCGCCGGGCACGCGCACGACGGCCGGCCGCTGCTCATGGCCGCCGACCTCGACGCCATGGACCTCGAGCCGCGCGCTGGCCTCGACCTCGACCCCAGGCCGTCGTTCGCCGACCTGGCCGACCTCAACGACGCCGCCTACGGCGCGCCGCGGGGGACCTTCGCGGCGGCGGTGGGCGGGCTCGACGGCGCGGGACCGCGCGCCTGGGTGGCGCGCGCCGACGGCCGGCCGGCGGTCGCCCTCAGCCTCGCGCTCCACGACGGCGACGCCTACGTCTGGCTCGTGGCCACCGCGCCCGCGGCCCGCGGGCGCGGCCTCGCGAGCGAGCTGCTGCGGCGGGCGCTGCGCACCGCGCGCGACGAGGCGGGGGCGACGACGACGACGCTCGAGGCGACCGCGATGGGGGAAGGCGTCTACCGGCGCCTGGGGTACCGCGACCTCGGCCGGCTCGGGATGTGGGAGCACCGGGTGCCTGCTTAGCTGCGCCCATGTGCTTCGCCCCCGACGCCCGCCCGCCCGACCTCCCCGCCGACCTCGCGCTCCCGCGGCTGGGCGGCGGCGCCGCCGCCGAGCTCCTGGAGCTGACCTCGGCCGACGGCGCGCGCTTCTCGGCCGCGCTGGCCTCGTCGGGCCGTGCGGGCGGCGCGGGCGTGGTCGTCCTGCCCGACATCCGCGGCCTGTCGCCGTTCTACGTCGAGCTGGCGGAGCGCTTCGCGGACGCCGGGCACCACGCGATCGCCCTGGACCCGTTCGGCCGCACCGCGGGCACGGGCGTGCGCGGCGAGGGCTTCGACCACAGGCCCCACGTGATGCAGACACGCGTCGCCCAGGTGCAGGCCGACGCGATCGCGGCCCGGGAGGCGCTGGCCGCTCGCACCGGCGCGGCGAGCGTCGTCGTCGTCGGGTTCTGCTTCGGCGGGATGCAGGCCTTCCTGAGCGCCCGGGAGCCGGGGATCGGCTTCGACGGCACGGTCGGCTTCTACGGGATCCTCGCCGGCGGCCGCAGCGGCGCGCCGCCCGTGCTCGACCACGTGGGCGAGCTGCGCGGACCGCTCCTCGGGCTGTTCGGCGAGGCCGACCGGGCCATCCCGGTCGAGCAGGTGCAGGCGCTCGACCGCGGCCTGGCCGAGGCCGGCGTCGAGCACGAGGTCGTGCTCTACCCCGGCGCGCCCCACTCGTTCTTCGACCGCTCGGCGGCCGAGCACGCCGAGGCCTCGCAGGACGCCTGGCGCCGCGTGCTGGGCTTCCTCGACGAGGTGGCCGGAATCGCCCGGTAGTGGTCCTTGCCGCCATGGGCCTGGCGGGGCACCATGGCGGCGTGCCCACCCGCCGCATCGTCCTCGTCGCCGCCGACGGCCTGCAGTCGCTCGACCTCACGGGGCCGCTCGAGGTCCTGCACGCCGCCGGCCGGGTGGTCCCGGGCGCCTACCGGATCGAGGTCGCCGGGACCGCCGGGACCGCGCCCGTGCGCAGCACGAGCGGCCTCGCGCTCCTGCCGGACCTCGCCCTGGCCGACGTCCGCGGCCACGTCGACACGCTGCTCGTCGCGGGGGGCGAGGGCGCCAGGGCCGCCGCCGAGGACCTCGCCGTCGTCGCCGCGGTCCGCCGGGCGGCCGGGCGCTCGCGCCGCGTCGCGTCCGTCTGCACGGGTGCCTTCCTGCTGGCCGCGGCGGGGCTGCTCGACGGCCGCCGGGCCACGACGCACTGGGCCTCGTGCCGATCCCTGGCCGAGCGCCACCCCGCGCGTCGAGGTCGACCCCGACCCGATCTTCGTCCGCGACGGCGACGTCTGGACGTCGGCCGGCGTCACCGCGGGCATGGACCTCGCGCTGGCGCTCGTCGAGGAGGACCTCGGCCGCCGAGGTGGCGCTCGAGGTCGCCCGCTGGCTCGTCGTCTTCCTCCAGCGCCCGGGCGGCCAGTCGCAGTTCTCCGCGCACGCTCGTCGCCCAGGCCGCCGAGCGCGCGACCGCTGCGCGACCTGCAGGCCTGGGTGGCCGGGCACCTCGACGCGCGACCTGACCGTCGCCCGCCTCGCGGCCCGCGTCGCGATGAGCGAGCGGCACCTTCGCCCGCGCCTTCCGGCGCGAGATCGGCGTCACGCCCGGCCGCGTAGGTCGAGGGCCTGCGCGTCGAGCGCGCCCGCATGGCGCTCGAGGACAGCGACGCCGGCGTCGAGCGTCGTCGCCCGAGCCTGCGGCTTCGGCACGGTCGAGACGCTGCGCCGCGCCTTCCACCGCCGGCTGGGCGTCGGGCCCGCCGCCTACCGCAGCCGGTTCCGCCCGGCCGCCTGAGGAGCACCCATGGAGATCGCGATCCCCCTGTACGACGGACTTCACCGCCCTCGACGCCGTCGGGCCCTACGAGGTCCTCAGCCGCCTGCCCGGGCGCGCGGGTCGCTTCGTCGGCGACCGCGCGGCGCCGACCGCGGTCCGCACCGACAACCGGATGCTCGAGCTCGTCGCCGAGGCGTCGCTCGAGGACGTCCCGCACCCCGACGTCCTCGTCGTCCCCGGCGGCATCGGCACCCGACGCGCTTCGCCGACGACGAGCGCGACCGCTCGCTGGATCCGCACGGCGCACGCGACGTCGACGTGGACGACGTCGGTGTGCACCGGCGCGCTGCTGCTGGCCGCCGCCGGCGTGCTCGACGGCGTCGAGGCGACGACCCACTGGCTCGACCGCGACGACGCTCGCGGCGCTCGGGCGCGATCCCGTCGAGCGAGCGCGTCGTCGAGCGCGGCAAGGTCGTCACCGCGGCCGGCGTGTCCGTCGGGCATCGACATGGCGCTCCTCGCTGGCCGCCCGGATCGCCGGCGACGTGGTCGCGCAGGCCATCCAGCTCGTCATCGAGTACGACCCCCAGCCGCCGTTCGACGCCGGGGCGCTGGGCAAGGCCCCGCCGGCGGCGGAGGCCCTCGTCCGCGCCGCCGTGGACGCGCGCCGGGCGCGCGCGGGGGTGTGATCGAGGCGGCGGGGAGCTCGCCGGCGGCCAGGCGCGGCACGCTCGCCGCTGCACGCCTGCTGCCAGCTCGTGCGCGAGTAGACTCGCGCCATGGTGGACGCGTCGCGCGTCGCCCGCATCTGGTGTGCCGTCGCCGCGGTGGCCGCGGTCCTGCTCGCCGCAGCGCCGGCTCGGGCCGCGCCATTCGTCTACGTGACGAACGCCGTGACCGACGACGTCTCCCAGTACGACGCCGGGCCCGGGGGCCTGCTCGCCGCGCTCGCGCCGCCGACCGTGCCCGCGGCGGACGCCCCCGGGGAGGGGATCGCCGTCAGCCCCGACGGCCGCAGCGTCTACGTCGCGGCCTTCGCCCCGGGCTTCACCGGCGGCGAGGTCCTCCAGTACGACGTGGGCGTGAACGGCGCGCTGTCACCCAAGAGCCCGCCGGCCGTCCAGGCCGGGGACAGCCCTCGCGGGCTGGCGATCAGCCCGGACGGCAGGAGCGTCTACGTCGCGGACTTCGGCATCCACGGCCGCGTGCTGCAGTACGACGTCGGCCCGCGGGGGACGCTGTCGGCGAAGATCCCGCCGACCGCACCGGCGGGGGGCTTTCCCTTCGGGGTGGCCGTCAGCCCCGATGGCCGGAGCGTCTACGTCACCGACTTCAGCCTCCAGGTCAGCGGCATCCCGCCGGACAGCGGCGTCTCGCAGTACGACGTCGGCGCCGGCGGCGCGCTGTCGCCGAAGCGCCCGGCGCTGGTGACCGCCGGCCGGGGACCGATCGGCGTGGCGATCACCCCCGACGGGCGAAGCGTCTACGTCGCCAACAGCGCGGACGGCACGATCGCCCAGTACGACGTCGCGCCCGGCGGGGCGCTGTCGCCGAAGAGCCCCGCGATCGTGACCGTCGGCGCCCGGTTCCTCGCGGTCACCCCGGACGGCCGGAACGTGTACGCCAGCAGCGGATCCTCGGTGCGCCACCTCGCCGTCGGCCCGGGCGGGGCGCTCGTCGAGGTCGACGCGGCGGCCGCCGGCCCTGCCGCGGACGGGCTGGCGGTGAGCCCCGACGGACGAAGCCTGTACGTCGCCAACGCCGGCCACGACGACGTGTCGCAGTACGACCTGGGTGCGGGCGGGACGCTGGTGCCCAAGAGCCCCGCGCGCGTGCTCGCCGGCCGCGTCCCCGAGGGGCTGGCGGTGAGTCCGCGCGCGCGGCGCCTGAGCAAGGACGACTGCAAGGACGACGGGTGGCGCGAGCTCGCGTTCAGGAACCAGGGCCAGTGCATCGCGTCGGTCAACGGGCCGGCGCGCGGGTGAGCCCGATCAACGGCGGGACCGTCACGGCCCTGTCGCGCCGCCCGGTCCCGGCCGCGCGCGCCGCTATGGTCGGGCGGGCTGATGGACGACGCCCGCCGCGCGCTGCGCGAGCACTTCGGGTTCGAGGGCTTCCGGCCCGGGCAGGAGCAGGCGGTGGCCGCCGCCCTGGCCGACCGCGACGTGCTCGTGGTCATGCCCACGGGCGCCGGGAAGTCGCTCTGCTACCAGCTTCCGGCGCTCCTGCGCGACGACCTGACGCTCGTCGTCTCGCCGCTCGTCTCGCTCATGCAGGACCAGGTCGACGCGCTCGAGCGCGTGGCGCCGGGGCGGGCCGCGCTCGTCAACAGCCAGCGCGACGCCGCCGCCAACCGCGACGCGGTCGATCGCGCGCTGCGCGGGCGAGGTCCGGCTGCTCTACCTCGCGCCGGAGCGGTTCTCCTCGGCCGCGCTTCCTGGAGCAGATCCGCGACGCGCGGGTCGGGCTCTTCGTCGTCGACGAGGCGCATTGCGTCTCGCAGTGGGGCCACGACTTCCGCCCGGACTACTTCCGCCTGGGCGACGCCGCGCGCTGGCTCGGCGCCCGGTCGATCGTGGCCTCGACCGCCACCGCGACCCCGCAGGTCGCGGACGACGTCGTCGCGCGCCTGGGCCTGCGCGACCCCGAGCGCGTGACGACCGGCTTCGACCGCCCCAACCTGAGCTTCGCCGTCGTGCCCTGCCGCACCGGCGCCGACGAGCGGCGCCGCCTGACCGCGGCGCTGGCCGACCCCTCCGCCCGGCCGGCGATCGTCTACGCGGGCGACGCGGGCGCTGACCGAGGAGCTCGCGACCGCGCTGCGCGGCGCGCTCGGCGTGGAGGTCGTCGCCTACCACGCCGGCCTCGGGCGCGACGAGCGCGCGGAGGCCCAGCGGCGCTTCATGGCGGGCGAGGCCGAGGTCGTCGTGGCCACGAACGCGTTCGGGATGGGGGTCGACAAGGCCGACGTGCGCACGGTGGCCCACGCGAGCGTCCCGTCGTCGATCGAGGCCTACTACCAGGAGGCCGGGCGCGCCGGGCGCGACGGGCGGCCGGCGCGGGCGCTGCTCTTCGCCGAGGGCCGGGACAAGGGCCTGCACGTCCAGTTCATCAAGCGCGACGAGGTGGGCGACGCCGACCTCGAGCGCGTGGCGGCCGGCGTGCTCGGGCGGGCGGTCGACGGCCGCTACGAGGTCGCCGCCGAGACCCTGGCCTCCGGGCGCGACGGCACGGACGGCGTGCGGGCCATCGTCGGCCACCTCGCCCGCGCGGGCGTCCTGCGGCCGGCGCCGGCGCCGGTCGACGTCCTCCGCGGGCGGGTGCTCGCGCCCTTCGACGGGCGGGCCCGCGGCGCGTGCCGCGCCTCCGTGCGCGCGGCCAAGGACGCGCGCTGGCGGCAGTACCACGCGGTCTGGGCCTTCGTGGAAGGCGGCGACTGCCGGCGCGCGACGATCCTGCGCCACTTCGGGGACCCGGCCGCGCCCGCGCCGTCCGGCCCCTGCTGCGACGTCTGCGACCCGTCGCTCGTCCCGGCGGGGCCGGTGGGCTCGGCGCGCGTCGCCGCCGCCGGCCTCCCGGAGGGGACCGACCTCGACACCGCGATCCTCGACGTGGTCACGCGCGCGGAGCCGTCGGTCGGGCGCACGCGCGCGGTGGAGATCCTGCGCGGCGGCCGGTCGAAGGTCGTCGTGAAGTACGACTACGACGGCCTGCCCGGGTACGGCGCGTTCGCCCACCTGACGAACGGCGAGGTGCTCGAACGCGTGGACGCGCTGCTGTCGGCCGGGCGGCTGCGGTCGACCGGCGGCGCCTACCCGAAGCTCGCCCTGGCGCGGGAGGCCGCTTGAGGGTGGGGGTGCTCGCCTCGGGCGAGGGCACGAACCTCCAGGCGCTGCTCGAGACGGTCCACGGCCACGAGGCCGACGTCGTCGCCGTGGCCTCGGACCAGCCCGCGGCGCGGGCGCTGCGGCGCGCGGCCGACGCGGGCGTCCCCACGCGCGTCTTCGCGCGCGACGCCTTCGGCGACGCGCGCGCGAGCGCGACGCCGCGATCGCGGACTGGCTGCAGGAGCGCGGCGTCGAGCTCGTGGTCCTGGCCGGCTACATGGCGCTGCTCGACGCCGCCTTCCTGGGGCGCTTCCGCGATCGGGTGCTCAACGTCCACCCGTCGCTGCTGCCGGCCTTCACCGGCGTGCGCGCGATCGAGCAGGCGCTCGACTACGGGGTGAAGGTCTTCGGCGTGACCGTCCACCTCGTCGACGAGGGCGTCGACACCGGGCCGATCGTCCTCCAGGAGGCGGTGGCGCTGCCCGGCGCGACGGACGCCGAGGCCGTCCACGCGGCGCTGCGCCCACTCGAGCACCGCCTCCTGCCCGAGGCCGTGCGGCTCGCCGCGGCCGGCCGGCTGCGCCGCGACCCGGCGCATCCCCGGCGGGTGCTCACGGACTGAGCCGGCGGGTGCTCACGGGCTGAGCCGCCGGGGTCGGCGGCGCGGGCGGGCGGCTAGCCGCCCCGCTGGGCGCCCGAGGACTCGTCCTCCCAGTCCCCGGCGACGTCCTCCACGGGTTGGTCGGCGTCCTGGCGGCGCTCGTCGAGCTCGTGGTGGGCCTCGCCGAGGTGCTCGTCGAGGCGCTCCAGGCGCTCCTCGAGCTCGTCGCCGGTCTTCTCGAGCTGCTCCTCGGCGCCCGATCGCGGGTGCTCCATGGGCGCGAGCTGCCCGCGCGGGGCCTCCGCCAAGCGACCGACCGCGGCCGGCCCGGGCGAGCGGTCGGCGGCTCCGCGGGTCGGGCCACTATGCTCGGCGCCATCGCCGAGCCGCCCGCCACCTCGTCGACGGCCGCCCCCACGCCGACGCAGCCCGGCGCGGTCCAGGTCCGCCGCGCCCTGCTCTCGGTGTCCGACAAGACCGGGGTCGTCGACTTCGCGCGCGGCCTGGCCGAGCTCGGCGTCGAGCTCGTCTCGACCGGCGGGACCGCCCGCGAGCTCCAGGCCGCGGGGTTGGCCGTCCGCCCGATCGAGGACTTCACCGGCTTCCCCGAGATCATGGACGGCCGGGTCAAGACCCTGCACCCGAAGCTCCACGCCGGGCTCCTCGCGGTCCGCAGCGACCCGGCGCACCTCGCGGCCGCCGCCGAGCACGACGTCGAGTTCGTGGACCTCGTCTGCGTGAACCTCTACCCGTTCGAGCGCACCGCCGGGCGCCGCGACGCCGCGCCCGAGGAGGTCATCGAGCAGATCGACGTCGGCGGCCCGACGATGCTCCGCGCCGCGGCGAAGAACCACGCCTACACGGCCGTCGTCGCCTCGCCCGCGGCCTACGACGCCGTGCTGGAGGAGCTGCGGACCGACGACGCCCGCCTGTCGATGGAGACGCGCCGGTGGCTCGCGGCCGAGGCGTTCTCCTACACCGCCCGCTACGACACGGCGATCTCGCGCTGGTTCGCCGAGGGGGCGGAGGACTTCCCGAGCCTCCACGTCCGCGCCTACGAGCGCGTGCTCGAGCTGCCCTACGGCGAGAACCCGCACCAGCGCGCCGCCTTCTACGAGCAGGTCGGCGCGCGGCGCCACGTGCTCTCGCACGTGCGCCAGCACCACGGCAAGGCGATCTCGTACAACAACCTCCTCGACCTCGACGCCGCCCGCGCGCTCGCCCGTGACCTCGGTGAACGGCCCGCCTGCGTCATCGTCAAGCACAACAACCCCTGCGGGGCCGCGGTCGGCAGCGACCCCCTGGACGCCTACCGCCGCGCCTTCGCCTGCGACCCGGTCAGCGCCTACGGCGGGGTCATCGTGCTCAACCGGCCGGTCGACCGCCCGACGGCGGAGGCGCTCCCGGAGCAGTTCGTCGAGGTCCTGCTGGCCCCCGGCTACGGGGAGGGCGCGCTCGAGGCGCTCCAGGCCAAGCCCAACGTGCGCCTGCTGGAGGACGAGGAGCGGCGGGGCCCCGACCCGCGCGAGCGCGCGGTCCGCCAGGTCGAGGGCGGCCTGCTCGTCCAGGACCGCGACCGGGCCGTCCGGGACCCGGCCACCATGCACGTCGCCACGGAGCGCCACCCGACCGAGGCCGAGTGGCGCGACCTGCTCTTCGCCTGGGCGGTCTGCGCGCACGTGAAGTCCAACGCGATCGTCCTGGCCCGCGACCACGCGACCGTCGGCGTCGGCGCGGGCCAGATGAGCCGGGTCGACAGCGTCCGCCTGGCCGTCGAGAAGGCCCGGTCCGACCTGCAGGGCGCCGCGCTGGCCTCCGACGCGTTCTTCCCGTTCGCCGACGGGCCCGAGCTCGCGATCGCCGCCGGCGTCACGGCGATCATCCAGCCGGGCGGCTCCGTCCGCGACGAGCAGGTCATCGCGGCGGCGCAGGAGGCGGGCGTCGCGATGGTCCTCACCGGGCGGCGCCACTTCCGCCATTGAGCGACGCGCCCGGCGACGGCGTGCGGCGCCACGGCTCGGGCGGCCCGTACGAGGACGCGGTGGGCTACAGCCGCGTGGTGCGCGCGGGCGCGCACGTCTGGGTGGCCGGGTGCACGGCGACGCTGCCCGACGGGTCGCTGGCCGGGCTCGGCGACCCCGGGGCCCAGGCGCGCCAGGCCTTCGCGAACGTCGCGGCGGCGCTCGAGCGGGCCGGCGCCGGCCTGGGCGACGTCGTGCGGACGCGGATGTACGTCACCGACCGCCAGCACGCCGACGCGGTGACGCGCGTCCACGGCGAGGTGCTCGGGGACGTGCGCCCCGTGACCGCGCTGCTCGTCGTGGCCGGGCTGCTCGACGCGCGGATGCTCGTCGAGGTCGAGGCCGACGCGTACGTCGCCGCGGGGGCGCGGCGAGCGGATCGCGCTCCCTGAGCGGTATCCGCGGTCCGTCCGGCGCGTCGCGCAGCATGCCCGGCCCCGTGCCCGCCGCCCCGCCGCCTCCTTCCCGCTCGCCGCTGCGGGGGTGGCAGGAGCGGGCGCTCGTGACGATGCGCGCTTGGCGCTCGGGCGCCCTCCTCGTCGCGGCCGCGCCCGGCGCGGGGAAGACCAGGCCGGCGCTCGTCTTCGCCCGCGAGCTGCTGCGGGCCGGCGCCGTGCGGCGGATCGTCGTCGTCGCCCCCACGGCGCCGCTGACCCGGCAGTGGGCCGGGGCCGCCGGCCGCCTCGGCGTGCACCTCGTCCCCGACGCGCCCGAGCTGCGCCCGCCGCGGGACTTCGACGGCGTCGCCGTGACCTACGCGCGGGTGGCGATGGTCGCGGAGCGGTGGTCGCGCCAGTGCGGGGCGCCGACGCTCGTCATCGCCGACGAGGCGCACCACCTCGGCGAGGACCTGGCCTGGGGCCTGGGGTTCCACCTCGCCTTCCGCGACGCCAGGCGCCGGCTGCTGCTCTCGGGCACGCCCTTCCGCAGCGACCAGACGCCGATCCCGGGCGTCCGCTACGACGACGGCGTGGTCGTCCCGGACGTCTCCTACTCCTACGCCGACGCGGTCCGCGACCGGATCTGCCGGCCCGTGACCTTCGTCCCCTACGACGGCGTCCTGCAGTGGCGGGCGGGGGAGGAGGACGTGGTCGAGTCCTCCTTCGCGGACGCGCTCAGCGGCCGCGACGCCGCGCGCCGCTACCGGACCGCGATCTCCGTCGAGCTCGCCGACGGGCTGCCACGGATCCTGGCGGCGGCGCACGAGCGGCTGCAGGCCGTGCGGGCCGGTGGGCACCGGGACGCGGGCGGGCTCGTCGTCACCGCCGACGGCGAGCACGCGCGGGCCGTCGCGAAGGTGCTCCGGGCCATCACGGGCGCGCCGCCGGTCGTCGTCCTGCACACGGAGGCGCGCGCGGCGGAGAAGCTGGCCGCGTTCACGTCCTCCCGCGAGCCCTGGATCGTCGCGGTGAACATGGTCTCCGAGGGCGTCGACATCCCGCGGCTGCGCGTCGGCGTCTACGCGACGGCGGCCAAGACGCCGCTGATCTTCCGCCAGGTCGTCGGGCGCTTCGTCCGGACGATCCCCGGCCGCCCCGTCGACCGCAGCTGGCTCTTCCTCCCCGCCGACCCGGTGCTGCGCCGGCACGCGAGCGACGTCGAGACGCGAGCTGCGCCACGTCCTGCGCCCGCCCGGCGAGGAGGACCCGTGCGCGCTCGACGAGCCCCCCGAGCGACGCGAGAGCGAGCGGTCGGAGCGGGAGGCCTTCGTGCCCGTCGCCGCCGACGTGGCGCCGCAGCTCGCGCTCTTCGGCGGCGGCCCACCCGCCCCCGCGGCGGTCGCGCCCGGCGCCCTGACGGCGCCGGGCGCCACCGACGCGGGCCAGGACGGCGACGACGCGGCGCTCCCGGCCTGGGAGCGCCGCGCGCTGCTGCGCGACAAGCGCCACCGGCTCGTCGCCGACCTGCGCCGCCGCGACGGTCGCAGCCACGCCGAGATCAACGGCTGGCTCAACCGCAGCGGCGGCATCCGTCGTGTGAACGACGCCTCGCATCGAGCAGCTCGAGCGCTCGATCGAGCTGCTGCTGGCCGAGCTCGCGGGCGGCGGCCGCCGCCCGGCGGCGCACCGCTAGGGCCGTCGTCCCGCCGCCGGCCGCCGGCCGGCCCGCCCGGGGTCGGAGGGCTAGGCCGCGGCCGGCCGGCCGTCGACCGGCTCGCCCTCGCGGTGGTGACGCGCCCCGGGGCCGAACACGGCCTCGACGTCGCGGAGCTCGAGGTCGGCGCCGCAGCGATCGCACCGCAGGCGCTCGGTGACCTTGCCGCCGCAGCCGCGGTGGCGGATGAGCCGGGGCGGGCCCTCGCTCGCGTAGTGGCGGTCGCCCCAGCGCAGGAGCGCCATCGTCACCGGCCATAGGTCGCGGCCCTTCTCGGTCAGCCGGTACTCGAAGCGCTCCGGGCGCTCCTGGTAGCGCACGCGCTCGAGCACGCCCTCCTCGACGAGCCGGCCGAGGCGGTCGGTGAGGACGTTGCGCGCGACCCCGAGGTCGCGCTGGAAGTCGTCGAAGCGGCGCACGCCGAGGAACGCGTCGCGGATGACCAGCAGCGTCCAGCGGTCGCCGAGCACCTCCAGGGCGCGGGCGATCGAGCAGTGCTGGTGCGTCGTAGGTCCGGGGCAGCATGTCTCTCCTCCGCGCCGAGTGTAGCCCGACCGGGTTGCGTGAGGCAACCGACGGCGCTAGGGTGCGTTGCGTCAAGCAACTTGGAGGGCGCTCCCATGGCTCGCCGCTGGAAGGTCCTGCTCGTCACCGCCGTCGCCGTCTTCATGGCGTTCCTCGACGTGACCATCGTGAACATCGCCTTCCCCGACCTGCGGGCCGACTTCGCGTCGTCCTCGCTGGGCGAGCTGTCGTGGGTGCTCAACGCCTACAACATCGTCTTCGCCGCGCTGCTCGTCCCGGCCGGGCGGCTTGCCGACCGCATCGGCCGGCGGCGGATGTTCTTCGCCGGCCTGGGGCTCTTCCTGGCCGCCTCGGCGCGGCGTGCGGCCTGGCGCCGTCGGTGCCCGTCCTCGTCGCGGCGCGCGTCGTGCAGGCCGTCGGCGCCGCCGCGCTCATCCCGACGTCGCTCGCCCTGCTGCTGCCCGAGTTCCCGCTCGAGCAGCGCGCGACCGCCACCGCCCTGTGGGGCGCGACGGGCGCCGTCGCGGCGGCGACCGGGCCGTCGCTGGGCGGCCTGCTCGTGGACGCCACGGGCTGGCGCTCGGTCTTCTTCGTCAACCTCGTGTTCGGGGCGATCGCGCTCGTACCCGCGCGCCGCCTCCTGCGCGAGACGCGCGACCCGGCCCCCGGCCCGCTCCCCGACGCGGCCGGGGTCGCGCTGCTCGTCGGCGGCGTCGGCCTGCTGTCGCTGGGCATCGTAAGGCGGCCGACTGGGGCTGGGGGTCGGCGGCCGTGCTCGGCTCCCTCGGCGGGGCGGTGCTGCTCCTCGTCGCGCTGTGGATCCGGTCCGGCCGCGTCGCCTCGCCCGTCGTCGACCCGGCGCTCTTCGCCGTGCGCTCCTTCGCGGTGGCGAACGTCGGCGTCCTGCTCTTCAGCGTCGGCTTCTACGCGCTGCTCCTGGGCAACGTGCTGTTCCTGACCTCGGTCTGGGGCTGGTCGGTGCTGCAGGCCGGCGTGGCCCTCACCCCGGGGCCGCTCACGGCGGCCGTCGACGGCGGCGCTCGGAGGCCGGGTGGCGGATCGTTTCGGCCAGCGGGTCGTCGCGCTCCCGGGCGCGCTGCTGTTCGCGGCCGGGTGCGTCGTCTTCGCCACCTCGACGGGCGCGTCGCCGCACTACGCCCGCGAGTTCCTCCCCGCGAGCTTCCTGACCGGGGCCGGCGTCGGCCTGTCCTACGCGGCCTGGGGCTCGGCCGCGGTCGCGCAGCTGCCGCCGGCGCGCTTCGCCACCGGCAGCGCGCTCTCGGCCTGCTCGCGCCAGATCGGGGCGGTGCTCGGCATCGCGGGCCTCGTCGCGGTGCTCGGCACCCCGGCCCCCGCCGACGCGCTGGCCACCGCGCACCGCGCCTGGCTGCTCATGGCCGTCCCGGCGCTCGGTGCGGGCCTCTGCGCCGTGGCCCTCGGCCGCGTCCGGGCCCGCAACCCGGACGCGGCCCCGGCCACGCTGGAGCCCGTGGCCGCCTAGCCCGCGCGCAGGCGGCCGCGCAGGAAGGCGCCCACGCGGGCGACGGCCGCGCCGGCCTCGGGGAACGCCCCCGGGGCGGACTGGAAGACGTGCCACATTCCCGGGACCTCGTCGAGCTCGAGCTCGACCCCGGCCGCCCGCGCGCGCTCCGCGAAGGCCACGGCGTCGTCGCGCAGGAGCTCGGCCCCGCCGGGCTGGACGAGGAGGGGCGGGAGGCCCCGCAGGTCCGCGCGGGCGGGGGAGACCGAGGGGTCGTCGGCGGAGGTGTCGCCGGTGTAGAGCCGCGCGGCCAGCGCCAGCGCCTCGCGCCGCAGGACCGCCTCGCCGTCGTCGCTGCCAGGGCGCCGCCAGGCGGCGCCGGCGCCGAGGTCGAGCCAGGGGCACAGGAGCGCCGCGCCGAGCGGCAGCGCGGCGCCCGCGTCGCGCAGGCGCAGCAGCAGCGCGACGGCCAGCCCGCCGCCGGCGGACTCGCCGCTGAGCGCGATCCCGGCCGTCAGGCCCTGCTCCTGCAGCCACGCGTGGGCGGCCTGCGCGTCGTCGAGCGCGGCCGGGTGCGGGTGCTCGGGCGCGAGGCGGTAGTCGAGGGCCAGCACGCGCCGGCCCGCCGCCGCGGCGACATGCCCGGCGAGGGCCACGTGCGCGCCCAGCGCCTCGACCGCGAACCCGCCACCGTGGAGGTGGAGCACCGCCGAGGTGTCCGGCGCCCCGTCGGGGACGAGCCAGCGCGCCGGCCGGCCCCCCGCGTCGACCTCCTGCACGGCGACGCCGTCGGGCGCCGCCGCGAGCGTCACGCGCGCCGCCTCGCCCGCGCGCAGCTGCTCGAGCAGCTGGTCCTCGGCCTGGGCGCCGTCGTCGGGGCGGGCACGGCGCAGCGCCGCCGTGGCCGCGGCGAACTCGGCGCTCGGCATCGCGCTAGGCGCTCCGCCCGACCGCGCCGACGACGCCGCGCAGCCCGTGGCAGCCCACGCACCCGACACAGCCCACGCATCCGCTGCACCCGACACATCCCACGCATCCGACGCACCCCGTGCAGCCGGCGCAGGCGACCGTCCCGAGCGACCCGGCGATCCCGGCGCCCAGCACCGTCGCCGCCGAGCCCGCGACGACCGCGCTCCCGACGGTCGCGACTGACCCGGCCACCACGGCGCTGCCGACGGTGGCCGCCGACCCGGCCACCACGGCGCTTCCGACCGTCGCCACCGAGCCCGCGACGATGGCGGAGCCGGCGGTGGCGGAGTGGTTGCTGCCTCGTGCCATCGCGTCATCCTTGCGCACCGGCGCTCGTCCGGCGCGCGTGCGAACATCTGTTCCCCATGAACAGGCGGTGCGGGCGCTGCGGGACGACGAAGCCGATGGCCGACTTCAACCGTTCGGGCGCCGGCTACCAGTGGTGGTGCCGCGACTGCTTCCGCGCCTACTTCCGCGAACGCGGCGAGCGGCATCGTCGGCAGGTCATTCGCTCCAAGGCGGCGCGCCGGGAGGATCTGCGCAAGCTGGTCGCGGAACGTCGGGCGTCGGGCTGCCAGGACTGCCGCGAACAGGATCCAGATGTCCTGGAGTTCGACCACGTGGGCGTGAAGTCTCGCGACGTGTCGCGGATGGTGGCCAGCGTCGTCACCCGCGCGCAGCTGCTGCAGGAGCTCGATCGCTGCGAGGTCGTGTGCTGCTCCTGTCACCGGCGCCGCACCGCTCGCCGTGCGGGATGGTGGCGACTCGGCTGGCGGCCGAGCGACGCGCTCGCGTTCCGGACCACCGTCGGGCTCGGACTCGCGTTCGTGTTCGGCGTACTCAGCGCGGGTGCCTGCGTGGACTGTGGCGAGGATGACCTGGTCGTCCTCGAGTTCGACCACGTCGGTCCCAAGCGGGCGGCGGTCACCGCGCTGGCGTGGCGCGGCACCGGCCTGGCCCTCCTGCGGCACGAGATCGAGCGCTGTGAGATCCGCTGCGCGAACTGCCATCGGCGGAGGACCATCCGCCTGATGCGCGCCTCGCTAGATTCCGCGGCGCCCCCGTAGCTCAGCGGTCCAGAGCGCCAGACTTTTAATCTGCGCGACGGCGGTTCGAATCCGCCCGGGGGTACTCCGGGTCCTGCGCCTCACCCGTCCCGCAGGCTCACGATCCCGCCGATGACCCCGAGGTAGGCCGACCCGTCGCGCGCGATGCCGATCCCCGCGTAGTTGTTGTTGAACGACAGCCCGTTCCCCGCGTAGCGCTTGAACGCGGTCTGGCCGGTGCGCAGGCTGATGGCGGTCCAGAACCAGGGCTGCGTGCCGTTCGGGTCCGGATCGCGCGTGTAGGTGTAGATCAGGCCGGCCTGGGCCGACAGCTTCGGCACGACGCTCGGGGCGCGCTCCGTGAAGGTCTCCCACACCTTGCGGCACCCGCGCCCGCCCCGGCGGACGTCGACGCGCGCGAAGCCCGGCTCGGTCAGGGCGCCGGTCGTCGGGCCGAACGGGTCCTGGTAGCCGTAGTTGTTCTCGACCACGAGCGTGCGCCCCGCCGTCAGCAGCGAGTTCTCGGTCGCGCTGGCGCCCCGGTGGAAGACCGGGACCTCGCATACGATCCGGCGCGCACCGTGGCGCAGGCGGGTCGCGGTGCGGTACACGACGACGTTCATCGGGTCGGCGTTGTCGGTGATCGCGACGTAGCCGCCGGCCATGATCGTGGGCGTCGTCCCCGACCCCGCGTCGACCTGGCTCGGCTTGACGACGCCCGAGTTGCGGTAGCGCACCGACCAGTCGATGCGCGGCCGCCCGCGGCGGCCGGCGCTCATCCGGTACATGCGGCGGTCGGACACGATGTAGACCGCGTCGCGGTCGACGGCGAAGGAGTTCTCGACCTCCTCGCCGAGGCGCTTGACGTGGATCCGGCGCGTGCGCGGGTCCAGGACGCCGACCTTGCCGTTGCGCTTCGACACGAACCAGACGCGGCCCTGGAAGTCGGGCAGGGCCGAGGTCACGCGCTCGTCGGGGTTCAGGACGCCCGTGAGGTCGTAGTCGGCGACCTTCCGCAGTGACGTCCCGCCGGCGCCCTCGGCGATCACGAGCAGGTGGCTCGTCTTGCTCGCGCTCCAGATGCGATCGCGGGGGTCGAGGAAGAAGTAGCCGCCGCCCGTGAAGTTCTGGAACGTCTTCGTCCCCGGCGCGTCCGGCGCCTGGGGCAGGACGTAGCTGGCCAGGATGCGGAGCGTCGAGGGGTCGATGACGCGCGCCTGGGGCGGCGCCCCGGCCGACGGGCACACCGACACCATCCGGCCGCGCCGGTCGAAGGCCAGCGAGCCGCAGATCGCGGCGGGCATCGCGCCCGAGCCGAGCACCGAGGCGCGGCCGAGGGGGCCCGAGAAGGGGTAGCTGTCGGTCATCCACGTGTCGTCGTGGATGTTCGAGCGCGGGTTGCGCGCGAGCCCCGGGTTCTGGGGCACGCGCGTCGCCGGTCCGGGCTGGGCCCGGACCGGGCCGCCGGTCGCGGTCGGCAGCGACGTCGCCGCCCCGGGGGCGATCGGGTCGGCGGCGGCGGGCCCGGCGCCGAGCGCCAGGCCGAGCACGACGAGGGCGAGCGCGACGACGCGCGCCGGGCGGGAGGGGGCGGCCATGGGGGCGATCCTCTCGCACACGGTCGGTCCGCGTCCACAGGCCGGCCCGATGATCGGAGCACAGGCCCGGGCAGGCGCTCCGAAGGCCGTCCCGACGATCTCGAACCGCCACGGCGCGGGAGGTCGCCCGGACTCGGGTCGGGCGACCACCCGCGGCGCCTGCGGACGGGACGGTGCGGGCCGGGTGCCCTAGCCGCGGGCGCTCTCGCGCGCGGCGTCGACTCGCACGTCGAAGGCGACCTCGTAGACCTCCACGTCGCCGCGGTGACCCATGTCGGCGGGCGGGTCCATCTCGTTGAGGACCCGGTCGCCCTGGCGGAGGTCCTCCTCGGTCTCGAACAGGCCGATGCCGATGGCACGGCCGCCCTCGGGGTCGATGAGGAGCGTGAACCCCACCGACGGCACGCCCTCCGGCGGCCCGGACTCCCCCCGCTCACGGATCTCGGACCCGCTGCGGCGGATCGCCTCGGCGTCGCCGCCCTCCCACCTCGTCACGCGCGCGAACATTGGACGTGCTCCTTTCGGTCGGATCGGCCGACCGTACGCCGGAGCGACGGGCGCGTCCAGGTACCCCCAGCGGGAATCGAACCCGCGACTCCGGCTCGAAAGGCCGACGTGTTAGCCGCTACACCATGGGGGCGGGGCGGCCGATGCTACCCCGCCCGCCTCAGACCGAGCGGGTCAGCCCGCCGTCGACGCGCACCGCCTCGCCCGTGATGTAGGACGCGCGGGCCGAGCAGAGGAAGACCGCGGCGGCCGCCATCTCGGCGGGCGTGCCGACGCGCGCCGCCGGGATGCCCTCGCGCGCGCCGGCGTCGGCGTTCTCGCGCCCGCCGTAGAGCGCGTACAGGCGGTCGGTGCCGATCTGACCGGGAAGCACCGTGTTGAGCGTCACGCCGTCGGCGGCGACGGCGCGGGCGATCGTCTTGAAGGCGGCGACGAGCCCGGCCCGGTGGGTGTTCGAGAGCATGAGGTGGGGGAGCGGCTCGCGCACCGAGGTCGAGCCCACGTTCACCACCCGGCCCCAGCCGCGCTCGCGCATGCCCGGCATGGCCGCCTCGACGAGCTCGAGCGGGCCGAGCACGAGCGTCCGGTAGGCGGCCTCCCACGCGTCGCGCCCGAAGCGGAGCGGGTCGGGCCCGGCGGGCGGGCCGCCCGTGTTCGTCACGACGACGTCGAGGCCGCCCCCGAGGGCCTCCTGCGCGGCCGCGACGAACCGCGGCGTGCCGTCGAGATCCTCGGAGTCGTGCACCAGGCCGGTCGCCCCGATCTCCGCGGCCGCCGCCTCGATCCGCTCGGCCGAGCGCGAGCTGATCGCCACCCTCGCGCCCTCGCGCACGAGCTCGGCCGCGATGGCCTTGCCGATGCCCTGCGACGCGCCGGTGACGAGCGCGACCTTCCCGCCGAGGCCGAGGTCCATGGCCCGACGCTACCCGGCCGGGGGCGCCGCGACGACCTCGGCGGGCGGCTCGGGGTCGCGCGCGAGCCGCGCGCACCAGAGCGCGAACACCGGGACGCCCAGCGCGGTGCCGAGCCAGTGCTCGCCCGTCAGCACCGCGACGACCGCCGGGAGGCCGGCGAGCGCCGCCCCGACCAGCACGCCGGCGACCGGAAGGCGCAGCACCCGCGCGACGAGCAGCGCGCACGCGGCCCACGCTGCGGGCCCGGCGAGCCAGCCCCAGCTCTCGAAGAACGAGCGCGGCAGCGCGAGCGCGAGGACCACGGCGAGCACCGCGATCGACGCCGCCTGCACCACCGCCGCCTGGACGAACACGGGCCACTTCATCCCGGCCCATGGTGGCAGGCCGCCGCCCCGGCGCGCCGCCCCGGGCTACCCTCGTCGCGCCCGGGCGGTTAGCTCAGCTGGTCAGAGCACCTGCCTTACAAGCAGGGGGTCGCAGGTTCGAGCCCTGCACCGCCCACTGGGGCCGCGGGGTGCCCGGCCACGCGCGCCGTCCGCGCGGACTAGGCTGGCGGCGATGACCACGCATGTGGGCTCGAGGACGATCGCCGTCGCGTCGGAGGGGGTGCTGCGATGACCTCGGTCGCCGTCGTCGGCGGGGGCTTCGGGGGCGTCGGAGCGGCCGCGATGCTGCGGCGCGCCGGGTACGAGGACGTCGTCGTGTTCGAGCGCGGCGAGCGCGTCGGCGGCGTGTGGCAGCACAACACCTACCCCGGCGCCGCCTGCGACATTCCATCGCACCTGTACGAGTTCTCGTTCGCGCCGAACCACCGGTGGTCGCGGCGCTACGCACCGCAGGCCGAGATCCAGGCCTACGTCGAGGGCGTGGCCCGCGAGCACGGCGTGCTGGACCGGATCCGGACCGGCACCGAGGTCACACACGCGCGCTGGGACGCGGCGCGCGCCAAGTGGATGCTCGAGACGACCGCGGGCCCCCACGAGGCCGACGTCCTCCTGACCGCCTGCGGCCAGCTGTCGGTCCCCAGCGTCCCTCCGATCCCCGGGCTCGAGACGTTCGCGGGCCCGGTCTTCCACACGGCGCAGTGGCGCCACGACGTCGACCTCGCCGGCCGGCGCGTCGCGGTGATCGGCACCGGGTGCAGCGCCATCCAGGTCGTGCCCGCCATCCAGCCGATCGTCGGGCACATCGACGTCTACCAGCGCTCCCCGGGCTGGACGTTCCCGAAGATGGACGGCCCCTACAGCGAGCGGGCCCAGCGCCTGTTCGAGCGCTTCCCGGTGGTCCAGCGCCTCGACCGCGGCGCCATCCTGGCGTTCCAGGAGTTCGGCGCGCTCGCGATGACCAAGCGCCGCTCGCTGCTACGGGTGTTCCGCGCGCTGGCCCGGCGTCAGATCACCAAGGCGATCGCGGACCCGGCGCTGCGGCGCAAGGTCACGCCGACCGACGAGATGGGCTGCAAGCGGATCATGCTCACCGACGACTGGTACCCGACGCTCACGAAGCCCGAGGTCGACGTCGTCGTCGACCGCATCGCCGAGGTCGTACCGGGCGGCATCCGCACCGAGGACGGGACGGAGCGCCCGGCCGACGTGCTCGTGCTCGCCACCGGCTTCCGGACGCACGGGTTCGTCGCCCCGATGGAGGTCGTCGGGGACGGCGGCCGGACGCTCGCCGAGGAGTGGGGGACGGTGCCGCGCGCCTACCTCGGGCTGAGCGTGCCCGGGTTCCCGAACCTCTTCCTCCTCTACGGGCCGAACACGAACGGCGGCACGGGCTCGGTCATCTACACGATCGAGTCCGGCGTCCGGCACGTGGTCGCCGCGCTGCGCGAGCTCGAGCGCGCGAACGCCCGGCGGATCGAGGTCCGCCGCTCCGCGGCGGAAGCCTTCGATCGTGCGCTGCGCACCGCGCTGAGCGGGACGGTGTGGCACACCGGCTGCACGAACTGGTACGTCGACGAGCACGGCAACGACCCGAACCAGTGGCCGTGGCTGTGGACCACCTACCGGCGCCGCACGGCCCGGCTCGCGGACGGCGCGTACGAAACGTCCGCGCCCGGCGCCTAGCGCGGGGCACGTCCCCCCTCCGCCGCCATCCGGGACTTGCCGAGGCCCACCTCGTCGCGTTTGCGGCGTACGTCCGCACCGCGTAGCGTGGGGACGAGGATCCGCGTCAGGCCCTTCCGAGGGAGGTGTGGCCGTGCGGGAACCGGGTCGCAGGACGTCCGCCGCGCGGTTCCCGCGCCTGGGGGTCATCGCGGTCCTGGCGGTGGCCGTGGCCACCGCAGGCGCGCCCGCCGCCTCAGCGGCAACCGTGACCTGTGGGCAGGCCGTCGCCACCGACGTCGTGCTGGACAACGACCTCGCGAACTGCCCGGGCGACGGCCTGGTCGCCGCGGCGGACGGCATCACGGTCGACCTGAACGGGCATACCGTCGCCGGTGTCGGCGGCTCCTCGCCGGACACGGTCGGCGTGCTGCTCGGCGACCACCCGAACGTCACCGTCCGGAACGGGCGCCTGCGCGGCTTCACGTACGGCGTCAAGATGAGGCACGGGTTCGTGTTCGCGGGCGGTGGGGGCGACCGCGTGCTTGAAGTGGCGCTCGCGGACGTCTCGGTCGGCGTGCAGCTCCTGAACCCCGGTGGCAACGTGATCGCGTTCAACACGATCGCGGCCCGCGCCACGGGCGTGTACGCGGACGCCTTGGGGGATGAGATCGCCTACAACCACTTCACCGGGGGTGGGATCTCCCTGATCGGGAACGGCACGCGCATCGAGCACAACCGCGTGGGCGTGATCGCGCTTCTGGTGCTGTCCAGGGGAGCGTTCGTGGCCGACAACAGCGTCAACCGGATCACGGTCCTGCCCCTCAGCTCGCATGCGACGCTCGTGGGCAACGTCGTGGTGGGCGGCGGGATCGAGGTCCAGGGCTCCCAGACGCTCGTGTGGCGCAACCGCGTGATCGGGAGCTCGACGGACGGCATCGTGATCCATGGCGGCAACGACGAGTTCACCCAGGGCGTCACCGCCAGCGACGACGTCGTCCTCGGCAACATCGTGGGGTACTCGGCTCGGGACGGGATCGCGCTGCCGCCCGCGGTCTGCGGGCGGTCGTGCGACCTGGCCGCGGCGAACGCGCTCGTGCGCCACAACACGGTGCGCCACAACGGCCGCGACGGCATCCGGGCCGAGGCACCGTCGACGACGGTGACGCGCAACATCGCCCGGTTCAACGCCGGCGTCGGGATCTTCGCCGCCGGCGGCGTCACCGACGGCGGCGGCAACGTCGCGAGGGGCAACGGCGGCGGGGCACAGTGCGTCGGCATCGTCTGCGGCTGAGCCGGCCGGGCCGCCGCGTCTCGCCACGGAGACGTGACGACGCCCGCCTGTCTGGCGGCCGCCTGGGGGCCCCGCCCCGCGGGTAGAGTCCTGCGCCGATGGCGGCGGCGAGCCCTCCAGCGGCGGACGGAGCGCTCGTGGGCGTGGACGTCGGCGGGACCTTCACCGACGCGGTCGTCCTCGCCGCCGGCCGGCTGGTCACGGCCAAGGTGCCGACCACGCCGCAAGACCAGAGCGAGGCCGCGATCGCCGCCGTGCTGGAGGCGCTCGGGCGCGCCGGGCTGGGCCCGTCCGACGTCGGCCGCTTCGGCCACGGGATGACCGTCGGCACCAACGCGCTGCTCGAGGCCACCGGCGCGCGCACGTCGCTCGTGGCGACCGAGGGCTTCGGCGACCTGCTCGAGCTGCGGCGCCAGACGCGCGCGCACCTCTACCGCCTCGACGACCACCACCCCCCGCCGCTCGTGCCGCACGAGCGCACGCACGAGGTGCGCGAGCGGGCCGGCCCGGACGGCGTGCTCGAGCCGCTCGACGAAGCGTCGCTCGCGCGCGTGGTCGAGGCGGTGCGGGCCGACGGGTCGGAGGCGGTGGCGGTGGGACTGCTGTTCTCGTTCGCGCACCCCGCCCACGAGCGGCGGGTGGCCGAGGCCCTGCGCACGGCGCTGCCCGGCGTGCACGTCAGCGCCTCCTGCGAGGTGCTCCCCGAGATCCGCGAGTACGAGCGCCTCTCGACGACCGCCGTCGACGCCTACCTGACCCCCGTGCTGCGCGCCTACCTCGAGCGGCTGGCCGGCCGGGCCGCCGAGGCCGGGCTCCCGGCCCCGGCGATCATGCAGTCCAGCGGGGGCGTGCTGCCGATCGAGGCCTGCCGCGACCACGCGGCCTGGACCGTCCTGAGCGGGCCGGCCGGCGGCGTGGTCGGCGCCGCGCGCGTGGCCGCGCGGGAGGACCGCCCGCTGGCCCTGACGTTCGACATGGGCGGCACGTCGTGCGACGTCGCGCTCGTCCGCGACGGCGTCCCCGCCCGGGCGGCGGGGACGGTGATCGCGGGCCACCCGCTGCACCTCCCGATGCTCGACGTGGCGACGGTCTCCGCGGGCGGCGGGAGCATCGCGTGGGCCGACTCCGGCGGTGCGCTCCGCGTGGGCCCCCACTCGGCCGGGGCGCGACCGGGTCCTGCCGCCTACGGACTCGGCGGCGACCGGCCGACGGTCACCGACGCCGACGTCGTCCTGGGGCGGATCCCCACGGACCGCCCGCTGGGCGGCCTCCGGCTCGATGCCGGCGCGGCGCGCTCGGCGGTGGCCGGCCTCGCCGCCGAGCTCGGCCTGGAGGTGGAGGCCTGCGCCGAGGGCATCGTGACCGTGGCGGTCCAGGAGATGGTGCGGGCGCTGCGGCTCGTCAGCGTGGAGCGCGGCGAGGACCCTCGCGAGGCCACGCTCGTCGCCTTCGGCGGGGCGGGCCCGCTGCACGCCTGCCCGGTCGCCGACGAGCTCGGGGTGCGCCGCGTCGTGGCCCCGCCCGCGGCCGGCGTCCTGGCCGCCCTGGGCCTGGTCGTGGCCGGCGAGCGGCGGGACTTCGTGCAGACCGTCCTGGCGCCGGTCGACGAGGCAGCACGCCTGGCGGCCCGGCTGGAGCCGCTCACCCGGCAGGCCGAGGACGCGCTGCCCGGCGCGGCGCGGCACGCCGCGGTCGACTGCCGCTACGTCGGCCAGAGCCACGCGCTGACCGTCGACTGGGACCCGCGGGCGCCCGAGTCCGAGCTCGTCGCCGCCTTCCACGAGGCCCACCGCGGCCGCTACGGCGACGCGGACCCCGGGCGGCCGGTCGAGGCGGTGACGCTGCGCCTGGCGGCCGAGCGCCCGGGCGCCGACCCCGAGCTCCCGGCCGGCGAGGCGGGCGCGCCGGTCCGCGGCCCGGCCGTCGTCCCCATGGAAGGGGCGACCTGCTGGGTGGGCGAGGCCTGGTCGGCGCGCGTCGACCCGACGGGCCAGCTCGTCCTGGAGCGCGAGGGGTGAGCGCGATGGACCCCGTGACGCTCCAGGTCATGGCCAACGCGCTGCGCGGGGTGGCCGAGGAGATGGAGGCCGGCCTCATCCGCGCCGCCTTCAGCCCCAACATCAAGGAGCGCCGCGACTGCAGCACGGCCCTCTTCGACGGGGACGGGCGCATGGTCGTGCAGTCGGCCTCGATCCCCGTGCATCTGGGGGCGATGCCGGAGGCCGTCGACGCCGTCCGCGCCGCCGGCGCCCAGCCCGGCGAGGTGTGGCTCGTCAACGACCCCTACCGCGGCGGGACCCACCTGCCGGACCTGACGATGATCTCGCCCCTGGCGCTCGGCGGCGCCACGGCCGCCTACGCGGTGACCCGCGCCCACCACGCCGACGTCGGCGGCATGGCGCCGGGCAGCATGCCGGCCGGCTCGCGCGAGCTCGTGCAGGAGGGCCTCGTCATCCCGCCCGTCCGGCTCGTGGCCGGGGGCCGCCCCGTGGCGGACGTCCTGCGGCTCGTCCTGGCCAACACCCGCACGCCCGGGGAGCGCGAGGGCGACCTGCGGGCCCAGCTCGCGTCCCACCGCCTGGCCGAGCGCCGCCTGGCCGAGGTGGCCGAGCGCCACGGGGCGGAGCTCGTCCGCGAGGCCTTCGGGGCGCTGCACGACTACGCCGAGCGCCGCACCCGGGCGGCCATCGCCGCCATGCCCGACGGCCGCCACGAGGCCGCCGAGGCGCTCGAGGGCGACGGCGTGACCGACGACGACCTCTGGATCCGGGTCGCCGTCACGATCGACGGCGACGCGCTCACCGTGGACTTCACCGGGACCGACCCCGCGGGCCCGGGCAACTGCAACTGCCCACCGGCCGTGACGCGGTCGGCCGTCTTCTTCGTGGTGCGGGCGCTGACCGACCCCGACATCCCGGCCTCGGCCGGCGCCTTTGCCCCGGTGCGCGTGGTGGCCCCCGAGGGCAGCCTGGTCGCCGCCCGCTCGCCGGCGGCCGTGGCGGGCGGCAACGTCGAGACCTCGAGCCGGATCGTCGACGCGGTCTTCGCGGCCTTCGGCCACGCGGTGGAGGTGCCGGCGCAGGGCCAGGGGACCATGAACAACCTCACGGTCGGCGGGCCCGGCTTCACGTACTACGAGACGATCGGCGGCGGCCAGGGCGCCTCCGCGACGGCCGACGGCCCGTCCGGGGTCCACGTGGCCATGAGCAACACGCTCAACACCCCGGTCGAGGCGCTCGAGACCGCCTACCCCCTGCGCGTGGAGGCGTACCGGCTGCGCCGCGGCTCCGGCGGCGCCGGCGTGCACCGCGGAGGCGACGGGGTCGAGCGGCGCCTGCGCCTCCTGGCCGACGCCGAGGTGTCGGTGATCGCCGAGCGCCGCCGCCGCGGCCCGTCCGGGCGGGCCGGCGGCGCGGACGGCGCCCCGGGGCGCACCAGCCTCAACGGCGACGAGCTGCCGGCGAAGTGGCGCGGATGGGCGCGCGCCGGCGACGTCGTGTCGATCGAGACCCCGGGCGGCGGCGGCCACGGGGCGCCGCCCGGGCGCGGCTGAACCGCGGCGCGGCGCCCGGTCCCCGGGCCCGGTGGGTCAGCCGGCCTCGTCGTGGCGCGGCCGGACGTCGAGCCCGAGCGCCACCGCGATCTCGATCGCCTGCTCGGGGTCCACGATCGCGCCGTCCAGGATCGCCGTCGCCGGGCGCAGCGCGGAGAGGTCGGAGCCGCGGAGGTCGGCGCCCGCGAACGACGCCCCGTGCAGCGACGCGCCGGCGAGGTCGAGGCCCTCCAGGCGCGCGCCGTCGCAGCGCGCCTCGGTGAGGTCGGCCTCGCGCAGGCGCACGCCGCCGAACGACGCTCGGCGGAGGTCCGCGCCCCGCAGGGCGACGAAGGACCAGTCGCCGCCGTCGACCTTCAGCAGCTCGTACGTGCAGCGGTCGAACGTGCTCCCGACGAGCTTGCAGCCCGTGAACGACGCGTCGAAGAAGCGGCAGCGGGTGAACGTGCAGGTCAGGAACGCGGCGTCGACGTGCGCCGAGCCGTTGAAGCGGCAGTCGCGGAAGGTGCAGCCGGAGAACGATGCGCCTCGGCCCGTGGCGTCGGTGAGGTCGACGCCGACGAACGTCACGTCCTCGTCGCGCCGGTCGGAGAGGTCGCGGCCCTCCCAGTCCTCGTGGGCGACCTCGCCCGGCGCGTCGGTGCTCATGGGCGCAGTGTGCCGGGCGGGGCGTCCCGCGGCCGTCCCGCCTCAGCCGTCGCGCCGCACGGTGTCGCGCACCGTCGCGACGCCGGTCCACCGCGGGTGCCAGCCGAGCTCCCGCTTGGCCTTGGCGCAGTCCATGATCGCCGGGTGGCTGGCCGCCTCGACCCACTCGGCCATGGGAGGGAGGAAGGGCAGGGCGGCGGCCGCGCGCGCGGCCGCCTGCACGGGACGGCCCGGGATCGGCACCGGCGCGAGCCCGACCTCGCGGGCGATCTGGCCCGCGGTCAGGACCCCGTCGGCGGCGATGTTGTACGCGCCCCGGCGGCCCGTCGGCGACGACGCAGCGCAGGAACGCCTGGCCCACGTCCTCCTCGTGGATGACCTGGAGCGGCAGCCGCGGCGCGAGCGCGGGCAGCGGCACCGGCCAGCGGCGCACGAGGCCGGCCAGGGGGCGGCCGATCGCCGCCAGCGGGCCGGGGACGAGGTCCTTGGCGCCGACCGCGTGCGGCCCGAGCACGATGGGCGGGCGCAGGAGGTAGAGCCCGAGGTCGGGATGGCGCGCCGCCTCGTCGCCGAGCAGCCGCTCGACCTCCGCCTTCTCCTGCGCGTAGAACAGCCGCGCCGCCGGGCGCGCCGGCCAGTCCTCGGTGAGCGGCACCGGGTTGTCCCGGTGGAACCCGTAGGCGGCGACCGACGAGGCGTAGACGAACCGCCGCACGCCGGCGGCGGCCGCCGCGCGGAAGGTGTTCAGCGTCCCCTCCACGTTGATCGCGCGGATCGTGTCGCGCGACGCCGTGCCGGTGATCATGAAGGCGAGGTGGACGACCACGTCCGCGCCCGCGAAGGCCTCCTGCAAGGCGGCCGGGTCGCGCACGTCGCCGCGGCGGTAGGCCATCTTCGCCCAGCCGTGCTCGAGCGGGTCGAAGGGGCGGCGGGCGATGCCGACGATCCGGCCGATGCGCTCGTCGGCCTGGAGCATGGGCACCAGGCCGAAGCCGAAGGTGCCCGTCGGGCCGGTCACGGCGACGGTCAGCGGGGCGGAGGTGGGCACCCTCCGACGCTACCCGGGCGCGGTGGTCCCCAGGCGTCGCCCAGGGTCCTCGGGGCCGCCGCTCAGGCCCCCCGGCGATCGTGGGCGCATGTCCAAGCACCTCCTCAACTGCGCCGGCGCCGGCGTCGCGGCCGTCGTCCTGGCGGTCGCCGCCTATGCCGCCGGCAGCTCGAAGGACTCGAGCACGTCCGCGGCCGCCGGTGGTCGCGCGGCCGCGGCCGGGCAGGTCGCCCCGAACGGGCAGGCGCCCCCGGGCGCCCCCGGCCCGGGCACGGCCGTCACCGGCGCGGCGGCCGCCAAGGCCAAGGCCTCGGCGCTGGCCCGGCACCCCGGGACCGTCGAGGCCGTCGTGCGCCTCGGCGACGGGTCCTACGTCGTGCACGTCATCACCTCCGGCGGCGAGCTCCACGTCGCGGTGAGCAAGGCCTTCCGGGTGACGGGCGTCCAGCAGGGGCGGGGCGGCCCGCCCGCGGGCGCCTCGGGGACCCCGCCCTCGGGCACCGCGCCGCCGACCGGGGGCACCCCGCCGGCGACCGGGGGTTCCTCGGCCGGCGGCTCGACGACCTAGGCGCCGGGACAGCGCGCGGCCCGCGCGGCGGCACGCGCCGCCGCCGGGTCGCCCCGGCGCGCCGGCGACCACGAGAGGCGCCCGAGCGCGGCCTCCAGCCACCGCCGCTCGTGGGCGGCCCAGAACGCGCTGCGGTGGCCGCCGGGGTAGACGGCGAAGCGGTGCGGCACCCCGGCGCGTGTCAGCTCGGCGTGCAGGCGCTCGTTGTCGTCGACGAAGTCGGGGTCCTGGCTGCCCACGTAGAAGCCGAAGTACCGCGGCCGGTAGCGCCGGTCGATCCGCGCCAGGCAGCCGACGAAGCTGTGGGCGCTCGCCGCGCGGTCCTCCGCCGGCGTGCCGACGTGGAGCGTCGCCCCGCCGTCGGGGGTCGTGGGGCGGAAGTAGCCGCTCCAGGACTCGAGGACCGAGAACGTCTCGGGGCGGTGGAGGCCGATCGCGGCGGCGCCGTAGCCGCCGGCGGAGATGCCGATGAGCGCCCGCGAGCGCCGGTCGGGGATGGTGCGCCAGCCTGCGTCGACGCGGGCGACGAGCTCCTCGGCGACGGCGGTCTCCCAGTTCCGCCCCGGCCCCCAGTCGTGCCACTCCGGGTCGGTGTCGCCCGTCCGGGCGCCCTGCGGCGCCACCACGATGACCGGGCGGCCGCGGGCCGCGGCCTCGGCGGCCAGGCGCCGGACCCGGGCCGCCGCGAAGCCGGTGCCGTCGTCCGGGAGGCCGTGCAGGAGGTAGACGACGGGGTACCGCCGCCGGGTGCCGGCGTACCCCGGCGGCAGCGAGATCGCGAACTGCTCCGGACCTTGCAGCGCGACCGAGGCGAAGCGCTCGACGGCGGTGGTCGTCGCCGCCGGCGCCCGGGCGCCGGGGCCGGACCGGCCCTGGGTCGCCGCCGCCAGCGCGAGCAGCGCGACGGGGGCGAGCAGCAGGAGGACCCGGCGCACGCGATCGAGGCTAGTGGCCGTCGTCGAGCCCGACGGCCTGCGCCGGCGCGAGCCGCCACGCCGCCAGGCCGATGACCGCGAAGCCGAGGGCATGTGCCGCGGCCAGCGCCGGCGTCCGGCCCAGCACATCGCCCAGGACGACGAAGCCGCCGCCGATCGACGCCGCGTTCGTGGCGGCGGTCATGAGCGCGATGACCGCGACGGGGCGCCCGTCCTGCAGGGCGCGCTGGAAGCAGAAGAACGCCGCGACGCTGAGCGTCACGGCGACGGCGAGCCACGGTGACGCCAGCGCGGCGGCGGTCCCCTCGCTGCGGCCGATCCCGGTGAGGCCCTTGATGACCAGGTCGGCCGCGCCGTAGGCGAGGCCGCCGGCCACCGCGAGCGCCTGGGGGCGCCGGGCGCCGGGCGCGAGGACGAGCGCCGGCCCGGCCAGCAGCGCGAGCCCGAGGAGGTACGCCCCCTGGAGGGCGGCCGGGGGAGCCCCGGCCGTGCCGGTCGCGTGGGCCCCGGCGCTGAGCAGCACGAGCGCCGCCACCATCGCGAGCGTCGCCCGCCGCTCCGCGCGCCCGGCGCGGTGGCCCGCGAGGACGACGGCCAGCGGCACCGTCAGGGCCAGCCCGCCGGCCACGAACGCCTGGACGAGCGAGAGCGGGGCACGCGACAGGGCGCCCACGTGCAGCGCCCAGCCCGCCATCCCGACCGCCGCACCCACTGACCAGCGCGGGGAGCGCAGCAGCGACCGCAGCGTCGTCCAGGGGCGGCGGGCGCTCACCGCGGCGGCGGAGGCGGAGCCGGCGTGCTGCAGCAGGTAGGAGGTGCTCAGCGCGACCGACGCCGCCAGCGCCATCAGCAGGCCCGGCGCCGCCGACGTCACGGCCGGCCCCCGCCGAGCGCGTACCCTCGGGTCCCGCGCACCCGATCGCCCCGACCATGGCCGACCCGCCCGCCCCGCACCCGCCGGCCCGCCGTCGCCGCCCCGCGACCGCCGGGATCCTGTGCGTCGTCGCCACGGTCGCGGGCGCCGGCTGGCTCTACCTGCTGCGCGACGTGAGCGCGCTGGCCTTCGGCCCGCACGTGGGGGGCGCACTCCCGCTGCAGCGGCTGGCCGGGGGCGACGATCAACCGCTCGCCCGCCTCGTCACGGCCTGGGTCCCGGCCGGGCTGGCGGCGGGCTGCGCCCTCGCGGCCCTGACCGGGCTGCGCCGGTGGGCCCGCGCCGCGGTCGCCGCCGTCACGACCTGGCTCGTCCTGGCCGCGACGGGCGCGGCGGCGGACGCGGTGACGGCGAACGAGCGGCTCACGCAGCACGTGACCGGCCAGGTCGCCCACCCGGCGCTGTGGGTCGCCGCGGCCCTGGCCGCCGCCGGAGCGCTCATGGCCGCGTCCCCGACGTCATCGGCCATCCGGGGACGGCGACGTCCGCCGGACGCCACGCGTCCCGCCTCGGCCGGGCCCGCGGCGGCTTGACGTAGGCCTCGGCCTGGAGGACCCGCAGCGCGGCCAGCGGCAGCCGCGTGGCCGACGTGTAGACGAGGTGCCGCGGCCGCCAGACCGGGTCGAAGCGCTCGTTGAAGCGCGCCAGGCGCTCGAGCTGGAAGCGCCGGTGCAGCCCGCGCAGCACGAGCCGCAGCAGCCGCCCGCGGCGACCGAGGATGGCGTCGGCGGCCATGACGTGGGCGAAGCCCGCGAAGTTCAGCGAGACCTCGGCGCACCCGGCCTCCGCCGCGTGGCGCAGGCCGGCGACGACCAGCGCCTCGGTGAAGCCGTTGGGCTCCTCGCCGAGCCGGCGCATGGCGTCGAGCGAGAGCCCGCACTCGTAGGGCAGGAAGCGCAGGAAGCCGTGGAGCGCGCCGTCGGGCGCGCGCCCCAGGACGTAGAGGTCGCGCGCGTCCTCCGGGGCGCCCCAGAGCCGGTCCATCGCCATGGAGAAGCCCGACACCCGCGGTCGCTCGGCCGCCCAGGCGCGCTGGACGGCGGCCAGCTCGGCGCGGGCCGCGGCCGCCAGGTCCGCGGCCCGCACCACCTCGACGGTCCACCCGCGGCGCTGCACGCGCGCGACGGCCTTGCGCAGCGACTTGTGGCGGCCGCCCGCGAGCGAGAGGGACCCCGGCTCGCTCACGGCCTCGAGCCCGATCTGCAGCGTCCGCAGCCCGAGCGCCCGGTAGGCCTTTAGATGCGTGTCGCCGGCAGCCATGACGACGACATCCCAGCCGTGATCCGCGGCGAAGGTCAGGAACCGGGACAGGATCGCGGGCGCGGCACCGGCGGGCCCGACCGGGTCGCCGGAGACGACCGCGGTGCCGCCCAGCGTCCGGTAGGCCAGGACGCCTCCCTCGGCGAAGAAGAACGCCTTGTCGGACCGCAGCACGAACGGCGCCAGCGAGTCGGTCCCGTGCCGGGCGACGAGCTCCGCCGCCCAGCCGTGTGCCGACGCATCGTGGCCGTCGCGGGCCCGGGTCGGGGCCACGAGCGCGCGCAGGCCGAGCGCCGCGGCGACGACGGCCGCGCTGCCGAGGACGTGCAGGAGCAGGCGCCAGTCGCCCTGGACCGCGGCCGTCGCGTCGCCCTCGGCCAGGCTCCAGGCCACGCCGGCCGCCTGGAGCGCCGCGGCGCCGAGGTCCTCCGGGACCCCGCGGGCGAGCACCCACGCCAGCGAGCCCGCGTAGAGGCCGAGCAGCGCGACGCCGACGGCCGCGGCGGCCGCCGTCGCCCGGCCCGGCCAGGCACCGGGCCCCGTCCGCCGCAGGCCGAGCCCGACGACCGCCGCCGCCCCGAGCGCGACGACCGCCTCCTCGACGTCGAGCCCCTTGACGGCGTGGACGACGGCGACGGCGCACAGGAGCGCCACCGCCCGGCGTCCGGCCCGGCGCTCGCCCTGCAGGAGGGCGGGGCACAGCGCGAGCAGCCCGAGCCCGGCCAGCGCGCCCGCGATGTGGGCGACCGCCTGGATCCCGGTCGGCTCGATCGCGTCCAACACCCGGGCCCGCGCCGACAGGTCCGGGGTCACCGACGAGGCGATCGTCACCGCGGCGGCCAGCGCGGTGACGAGGGCGGACGCCACCCGCCAAGGGGCGGTGCGGTCCGCGCGCGTCACGGCGCCGGCCGTCCGGTCGCCGGGCGCACGGGCGTCGCGGACCACCGGCTGGCCAGCTGCAGCATGTGCGGCAGCTGGCGGCGCCAGAGGCCCCAGTCGTGCCCCCCGCGGTAGAGGCCGAGGCCGACCCGGGCGCCCGCGGCCCGCAGCCGCGCGGCGAACGCGCGGATCGCCCCGGTGCCGCTGCGCTGGCCGACGCCCTGGTAGAGGAACGCCCGCAGCCCCAGCCGGCGGACGGCCGGCGCGAGCCGGGGCACGTAGGCGGCCGGGCTGTTGGCGTCGAGCTCCGCGGGCCGGGCCCCGGCGAACGCGCCCTTCGCCGTCGCGGTGAAGTAGCCCGACCAGCTCTGGAACGCGCCGAAGGTCGAGAGGTGGTGGAGCGCCACGTTGGCCGCGCCGAAGCCGCCCTCCGAGAGCCCGGCCAGGGTGCGGTGCCCGCGGTCGGGGACCGTCGCGAAGCGGCGGTCCGTCGCGCGCACGACGTCGAGGAGGTACCGCTCGAACGCGCCCGCGCCGGCGTCGGCCCACTCCGTGCGGGCGCCGAAGCCCGCGCTGCGGCCGTCGGGCGCCACCAGGATCAGCGGCTCGATGCGCCGCTGCGCGAGGAGCGTGTCGGCCACCGTGGCCGCCGCCGCGATGCGGAAGAACTGGACGGGCTGCCCGGGGTTGCCGTGCAGGAGGTACAGCACGCCGAAGCGCCGCCCGGCCGCGGCCAGGCGGGCGTAGCCCGGCGGGAGGTAGACGTCCGCGCTGCGCTCGCGATGCAGCGCCGGGGAGAAGAAGCGCAGGGTCGTCCGCGTCCCGCGCGCCACCCCCGCCGGGGTGCGGGGCGGCGGGAACCCGCGGAAGAGCCAGTAGCCGTGGACGGACCGGTACGTCCCGACCAGGCCGACACCCAGCCAGACCGCGAGCACGAGCAGCCGCACGGCGCGCGGGGAGGCGCGACGACGCGGCAGGGGGCCCGGCGGCGGGGGAGGGGCCGCGGGCCTGGGGAGCACGGAGGACATCGCGGGGCGCGCGAGAGGACGCGCTACCGGGCGATCGTAGGCCGCGCCGGCGAGGTCCGGCGCGGGCGTTCAGCCCGCGCTCAGGCGCCGCCGCGGTGGCGCGCCGCCGACGGGCGGGGGCCATCACCCCACCCGCCGCGGCGGCACCGGGCCGGCTCTGGCAGGACCCCGCGTTCGCGCGGCCCCTCGCCGGACGCCGCCCGCCTCCAGCCGTGCTCGGGGGAGGGCTCAGGGTCGGACGGCGTGCCCCCATGGTGGCCCGCCGGCGGCGCGCCGGCCATCCTCCGCCCGGAGGATCGACCGGATGGCCCGGACCCCGTCCGCCCCGGCCGATCGGCCGTCCTGGGGCGGGGCGGGCGCGCCGTACCATGGCGCCATGGCCCAGCGCTCCGACCGGGTGCGGGTGCTCGTCGCCGACGACCACCCGCTGTTCCGCGAGGCCGTCGTGCGGGCCGTCAAGGACCGTCCCGACCTCGAGCTCGTGGCCGAGGCCGCCGACGGCACCGAGGCGCTGGCGGCGATCCGCGAGCACGCCCCGGACGTCGCCGTCCTCGACGTCAAGATGCCGGGCCTCGACGGCGTCCGCGTCGCCAACGCCGTCACGCGCGACCGCCTGGCGACGAAGGTCGTCCTGCTCTCGGCCTTCCTCGACGGCGCGATGGCCTTCGAGGCCGTCGCGGCCGGCGCGGCGGCCTACCTCTCCAAGGACGCCGACCGCACGCGCATCCTCGACACGATCGCCGCCGTGAGCCGCGGGCAGACGGTGCTCGCGCCCGAGGTCCAGGCCGGCCTGGCCGCCGAGATCCGCCTGCGGGGCGCCAAGGACCGCCCCGGACTGTCGGACCGCGAGCGGCAGGTGCTGTCCATGATCGCCGAGGGCAAGAGCGCGCCGGACATCGGGCGCGAGCTCTACCTCTCCACGGCGACGATCAAGAGCCACCTCCAGGCCCTCTACGAGAAGCTGGGCGTCTCCGACCGGGCCGCCGCGGTCGCCGAGGCCATGCGCCGCGGCCTGCTCGAGTGACCCGCGGCGCCGTCCTCAGCCGGCCCGGGACGGTCCTGGCGGTCATCCGCCTGGCGACGATCCCGCTGCTCGTATTGGCCGAGCGCCTCGTCGACCACCCCGAGCCGCGCAGCACCCCGTTCGGCCTGCTGGCCGCGCTGGCGCTCGTCTACGCGGTGGCGATGCTCGTGGCCGAGGTGCGCGGCGCGACCGCTCGGATCCCGCCCTGGACGACAGCGGTGGCCGACCTCGCCCTCATCAGCCTGCTCGTGTACACGAGCGGCGGCCCGTTCTCCCAGCTGCGCTTCGCGTTCTTCATCCTGCCCGTCGGCGCGGCGCTCCTGCTGCGCCCGGCGCTGACCGCCGCCGCCTCGGGCGCGTGCGTCCTGGCCTACCTCGTCATCGTCGCCGCGTACCCGGGCGGCGTGCCCGGGCAGCCCGACCCGCTGCCGTTCGAGGTCACGCAGGCGCTCTTCCTGCTCTGGATGGGCGCCGCGGCGACGCTCCTGTCGGCGGTGCTCACCCGGCGCAACCGCGACGTGGAGGACCTCGCCCGCAGCCGCGGCCGGCTCGTCGCCCAGGCGCTGGCGGCCGAGGACACGACGCGCCGCCGGCTGGCCGAGGCGCTGCACGACGACGCGCTGCAGAACCTGCTCGCCGCCCGGCAGGAGCTCGGCGCGGGCGACGACGCCTCGCTCGACCTCGTGCGCGAGGGCCTCGACCAAGCCGTCGTCCAGCTCCGCGAGGCGGTGTTCGACCTGCACCCGCACCTGCTCGACCAGGCCGGCCTGCGCGCCGCCCTGCAGGCCGTGGCCGAGCGCGCCGGACGCCGCGGGCGCTTCACGCCCGACGTCGAGGTCGACCCCGGCGCCGAGGGCCTCCGCGACGACCTCGTCTTCTCCGTCGCCCGCGAGCTGCTGGCCAACGCCGCGCGTCACAGCGGCGCCGAGCACGTCCGCGTCCGCGTCCGCCGCCGCGACGCCCGGCCGCCCGAGGTCGAGCTGCTCGTCGCCGACGACGGGGTCGGGATCGCGCCGGGGGCGCTCGAGGCCGCTCCGCGCCGAGGGCACATCGGCCTCGCCTCCGCCGCCGAGCGGGCGGAGGCGGTCGGCGGAGCCTTCACCGTCGGGCCGGGGACGGGGGGCCGGGGGACCGTGGTCCAGGTGACGGTCCCGGCCGCCCCGACGGCTGGCGCCGCGAACGCGCCCGGCCGGGACGGGTCGATCGGCGGACCGCCGGTCGCCGCCGGCACCTCACGCCGGGAGTAGGCGCCCGCCCGATCCCGGGCGGGGCGGCGGTCGGCGACCCTGGCGCCATGACGATCATCGCGCGTCGCGGGACCCCGGCCGGCGCGGCGTGGCGGGCCGACCCGCACCTCGACGCCGCGCGGCGGGAGTCCGTGCCGCTCCGCGTCCTCGTCGCCGACGACCACCCGCTGTTCCGGCGCGGCGTCGCGCGCCTGGTCCAGCGCCGGGCCGGCCTCGAGCTCGTGGCCGAGGCCGCCGACGGCCGCCAGGCCCTCGAGCTCATCGACGCCCTGCGGCCCGACGTCGCCGTGCTCGATCTGCGCATGCCCCGCCTCACGGGCCTCGACGTGTGCGCGGAGCTCCGGGCTCGGCCGGCGCCGCCGCCGACACGGGTCCTGATCCTCAGCGCCTTCGAGGACGCCGCGCTGGTGTGGGACGCGCTCTCCGCCGGCGCGTCGGGCTTCGTCGGCAAGGACGCGGCGCCGGCCACCGTCTGCGCGGCCATCGAGGCGGTCGGGCGCGGCGAGGCGGCGTTCGGCCCGGCCCCTCGCGGGCGCGACTAGGCCGTGACGAGCGGGCGGGCCAGGTCCGGCCCCGCGGCCACGCGGTTGCGCCCCGCGTGCTTGGCCGCGTAGAGCGCGGCGTCGGCCCGGGCCAGGAGCTCGGCGTTGCGGGCATCGGCGCCGCTGGCGCTGGCCACCCCGAAGGACATCGTCACGTGCAGGCCGCCCGCGGGCGTGGACTCCACGGCCGCGCGCAGGCGCTCGGCCAGCAGCTCGGCGTCCGCGAGGGTCGCGCCGGGGAGCAGGACGAGGAACTCTTCGCCGCCCAGGCGGTAGGCGAGGTCGAACGCGCGCAGCTCCTTGCGCAGCGTGTAGGCGACGTCGACGAGGACGGCGTCGCCCTTCTGGTGGCCGTGCTCGTCGTTGACGGCCTTGAAGTGGTCGAGGTCGGCCACGATCACGCCGATCGACTGGCCCGTGAGCGCGGCCTGCTCGTCGAGCTCCGCCGCGCGGGCGGCCAGCGAGCGGCGGTTGAGCATGCCGGTCAGGCCGTCGAGGACCGACTCGCTGCGGTGCTCGCGGTCGGAGGACATGAGCGGCGTGGTCAGGAGCGTCGCGGCCATGAGGACGGCGAGCGGCAGGATGAGCAGCGCGGGACGGTCGGCGACCGCTCCGGCGTCGACCCCGAGCGTCGAGGCGACCATGAGCGTCACGAGGAGCGCGAGGCCCGCGGCGACGCCCCGGCCGTCGAACCGGGCGGCGAGCGTGACGGCGGGGATGGCCAGCCACGAGGCGGCCGGGCTGGTGGGCCCGCCCGTCAGCGCGACGGACACGGCGATGGCGACCGAGGACAGGACCCAGGCGCCGGCCATGACGTACTCGGGGTGGCTGACGCGATGGACGAAGGGCGCCGTGGCGGCGAACCCGGCGAAGGCGATGGTCAGCACGGCGAGGGTCCACCAGCCCTCCCAGTGCCCGACGGCGACGAGCGCGATCGCCAGGACGCCGAGGGCGGCCGAGCGCGCGCCGCGGAGGCGGCGATCCATGTCCAGCAGCCGCTCGCGCGCCTGCTCGTCACGGCACAGCCAGGAGAGGCGGTCCTTCCCCATGGGCACGTTGTCGGCGCGCCGACGCTCCACCTTGAGGGGCGGTGCCCGTACGTTGGTCGAGGAAGGGTCCAGAAGCAGTCCCCGAGCCCTTGCGCCGCGAGCCTCGGGGGCGTTACCGTGCCGCCGCGCGATGGACGGCACGGGGGCACGATGGACGGGGAGCGGACGAGGATGATCGGGGCGGCGCACTGGCGGGCGGACGCGACCGCGGCGCAGATGCTGCGCGCCGCCAAGGGCCTGGAGGAGATCGCCGCCACCTGCACCGGCGTCCGCCGGGACGAGCTCCTCGAGCTGGTCGACGACCTGCACGTGCGCGCCCGGGCCCGCCGGGACGTCGAGCGCGCCGTCGCCGCGCCCGAGCGCGCGACGCTGCGCTGACGACGCCCCGGCGGGGGCCGGCCGTCAGGAGGCCCGGCGCTCCTGCGCGGGCGCCTCGGTCGCGTCCTCGGACCGCGAGTCCGCCGCGCTGGGCGCCGCGCGCACGACGCGCTCGCAGGACCCGTTCGGATTCGCGGGCGTCGCGCCGACGATCACGTCGGCGAGGTCCAGCCGGGCGTCGTCGGTGCCCGGGCCGCAGTCGACGCGGTCGACCTCGCCGTCGCGCGTCCGCAGCGTGTCGTCGCCGGGGCCTCCGTGCAGGGTGTCGCCCGTCGTGTCCCCGGGACCGCTCACGTCGCCCTGGGCCAGCGCCCACAGGTCGTCGTCCCCGGTGCCGCCGTAGGTCACGTCGACGCCGCGGTTGGCGAAGATCCGGTCGTCGCCGGGGCCGCCGTCCTGGACGTCGTCGCCGGCGCCGCCGGCCATCAGGTCGCGCCCGCCCTGGCCCCAGGACCGGTCGTCGCCCGTGCCGCCGAACATGCGGTCGCGCGCGTCGCCGCCCCGCAGGGTGTCGTTGCCCGCCGCGCCGAAGAGCCGGTCGTAGGACGTCCGGTCGCCCACGCGGGCGGCGTCGCCGATGACCGTGTCGGCGCCCGGCCCGCCGTTGAGCCAGTCGTTCCCCGCGTTGCCGAACAGGCGGTCGTCGCCGCGGCCGCCGAACAGGCGGTCCGGCCCGGCGCCGCCGTCGAGGGCATCGGCCCCGCGGTAGCCGAAGACGCGGTCGGCGCCACCGGCGCCGTCGATGGTGTCCGCGGCGTTCGTGCCGCGGAGGCGCTCGCCGCGCCCGCTGCCCGTGATCTGGGCGGCGAGGGCGGCAGAGCTCATGAGGCACAGGGCGGCGACCAGCGCCGCAAGCCCCACCGTGGACCTGCGCTTGGTGTTCATGCCAGGTCAACACGCGCCAGCCCGCCGGCGGTGCGGTGGGGTGCGTAGGGTCCGTGCGCGATGGCCCGCACGCTGACGTCGACCCCGGCCGCCGACGGCTTCCGGATGCCCGCCGAATGGGAGCCCCACGCCGGCTGCTGGATGCTCTGGCCGCAGCGCCCCGACACGTGGCGCTGGGGCGCCAAGCCTGCGCAGGAGGGGTTCGCCGCGGTGGCCGCCGCCGTCGCCGCGGGCGGGGACCCCGTGACGATGGGCGTCGGCGCGGGCCAGTACGCGACGGCGCGCGCCGTGCTGCCGCCGGAGGTCCGCGTCGTCGAGCTCTCGAGCGACGACGCCTGGATGCGCGACGTCGGCCCGACCTTCGTCGTCGACGGCCGCGGCGGGCGGCGCGCGATCGACTGGCCCTTCAACGCCTGGGGCGGGCTCCGGGGCGGCCTGTACTTCCCCTGGGACCGCGACGACCAGGTGGCCCAGAAGGTCGCCGAGGTGGAGGGCGCCGACCGCTACCGCGCCCCGCTCGTGCTCGAGGGCGGCTCGATCCACGTCGACGGCGCGGGCGCCTGCCTGACGACGGAGGAGTGCTTGCTGAGCCCGAACCGCAACCCGCAGCTGGCCCGCGCGGAGGTCGAGGCGCACCTGCGCGACCACCTGGGCGTGGAGCGCGTCGTGTGGCTCGGGGCCGGCGTCGTGCGGGACGAGACCGACGGCCACGTCGACAACCTCGCGTGCTTCACCGCGCCGGGCGTCGTCGCGCTGACCTGGACCGACGACCGCGACGACCCCCAGCACGCGGTCTCCGCTGACGCACGACGGCTCGAGGCTGGAGGCGCGGGGGCTCGAGGTGCACCTCCTCCACCAGCCCGGCCCGCTGGCCCTCGGCGAGGACGAGGCCCGCGGCATCGACCCGGTCGACGGGACCAAGCCGCGGCGGGCCGGCGACCGCCTCGCCGGGTCCTACGTGAACTTCTACGTCGCCAACGACGCGGTCGTCGTGCCGCTGCTCGACGAGCGTCGCGACGACGACGCGCTGGCGACGATCGCGGGGCTCTTCCCGGGCCGTCGCGTCGTCGGCGTGGCCGCCCGCGAGATCCTGCTCGGGGGCGGCAACGTGCACTGCATCACCCAGCAGGTCCCGGCCGCGACGGGGGGCTGAGGCACCCGCGTCCCCAGGCCGAGGCGCGCGCTGCGCACGCGGCGGGCCCTTTGCCATACTGGCCGCAGTCCGGGGGCGTAGCTCAGTTGGTTAGAGCGCCGGCCTGTCACGCCGGAGGTCGCGGGTTCGAGTCCCGTCGCTCCCGCTCCCCGGAAGCCGCGATGCCGTCGGGGCTTGCGCCGTGAGGGCCCGGGCCGGTCGGGGGTGACGCCCACTTGACGCGGCGCGTCGCTTGGTCGAAGCGCGAGGTGGCGCCGCGCGCGAGCGCGGCCAGCGCGGCTTCGAGGGCGGCACCGCGTCAGCGCCGGCTCGGGCAGCTCACCGTCTGCGTCCGCCGGCCGCCGACGCGCGCGCTGGTGTAGGCGAAGCGGCGCACGCCGTCGCACGGCCTCGGGCGGCTGAGCCTGATCGCCCGTCTGCGGCCGCGTACCAGGCCGGTCCCGCGGGCGACGGTCTTGTCCCAGCTCGTCCAGTCCACCTTGGTCACCTGGTCGCGGCCGATCGTCAGGGCGCCTGGGCGTCGTTGCGCCTTTCGCCCGCGGCTGACGACGAGGCCCGGCGATGCACCGGCGAGGATCGTCCGCGTCGTCTGCGGACAGGCGATGACGGCGAAGTGCCCCGTTCGACCCATCACGCCCGCTCCACTGCCTGAGCATTCGGGATCGGTGTTGACGACGCTCGGCGCGGCGATGCACGGCGAGGTGGCGGTGGTGCCGGGGTCGGCGCACCGGTAGAGGACCTGCGCGCGCAGCTGGCCGATCGGGCCCGCATAGGTCGGGTCGTCGAGCGTGCCGATCGGCGTCAGGGTCACGGGCTTGTCGCGGGCGATGAGCGTTGCGTCGTAGGCGTCGCGATCGTTCCAGCGGCGACAGAGCTCGTCGCCGACCGCCGGGGAGTAGAGGACGGCGGCGGCGCCACACAGCCCGATGCCGTTGAGGGGCGAGTCCAGCGTGAAGACGTGCTCGACGGGCGCGATGGCCGCGGGCGCGCGCGTCTCCCACCAGCCGCTCGCGACGGTGCCGCCGTAGGAGTGCGCGAGGAGGACGACGCGCGCGGACGGCCACGCGACCCCGATCGACCGGATGAGCCGGTCCAGGTTGGCGATGGAGGTGGCTGGGGCCTGGTAGGTGTCCTGCGCGTCGTACGGGGTGAACGTGAACGCGCCGCGCCGGCTGACCGTCGCGCCGGCGTAGCTGTAGGGGAGCACGACCGCTCCGGCGTCCGCCAGGCGCGCGACGAGGCACACGTCGGTGTCCAGGCCGCCCTCGGGCCGGCAGGTCGTCGTCTGCGGGTGCTGGCCGTTGGCGGTCGCGAGCCCCGCCCACGTCCGGTAGCCGTCCTCGATCCCGGGCGGCATCCGGCGCTCGCTGCCGTCCGGACGCGCGGGACACCAGTTGCGGATCTTCAACGGCCGACTCGTTCCGGCGTTCGGCTCGGCCGACGAGATCCCGTCCATGACGATCGCGACGAGCGCCGGCTGCCCGCCGGCGACCAGCGGAGGTCCGCAGCGTTCGTTGCCGGCACCGTAGGCGACGGGCGCCGCGATCGACGTCGCGGCGCACACGCCGGCGCACGCCAGTCCGGGGAGCAGCCGCCGCATGGCCGCAGTATCGCAAGCGGCATCCTGCTCAGCCGCGCCTCGCTGGAGCGAGGGCGGCGACGCTACACGCTCGAAATCGAGCGGTTCGAGGCCAAGGTCGGGGGAAGCGACGCGCTGACGGACGTTGCGCTGCGTGCGACCAGCATCTTCCGCCGCGAAGACCGCGCCTGGAGGCTCGTGCACCGTCATGCCGCCCCGATCGTCGCCGCCGCCCTGCGGCATCCGTCATCCAGCAGGAGAACGGCGCCGACCCCGTTCGTCGAGGTGCTCGAGATGCGCCCTCGAGGCGCGGGCGGCGGGGGCGGCTCAGTCGGACATCGTCCCGCTGAAGGCCTGGAGCCGCGGCACCGGACCGCCCCTCGTCGGCTCATCCCGCCCGGCGGTAGCGGATGTGTGTGGCCAGCGGCGAATGCAAGACCTCCACAGGCTCGAACCCGAACGACTCGACGCCGTCGAAGATCCGCTCGCCGGAGCCGAGCAGGACCGGCGCGACGTCGAGCGTGAGCTCGTCGACGACCCCGGCAATGAGGGCCTGGCGCACGGTCGAGGCGCCACCCGCGATGTCCACGCCGCTCTCGCCGGCCGTCTCACGCGCTTGTGCGTAAGCGGCGTCGAAGCCGCCGGTGACGAAGTGGAAGACCGTCCCGCCTTCCATCTCGATCGGCTCGTGAGCGTGATGGGTGAGCACGAACACCGGCGCGTGGTACGGCGGCTCGGGACCCCACCAGCCGCGCCAGTCCTCATCCCACTCGCCGCGGATCGGCCCGAACATGTTCCGCCCCATGACGTACGCGCCGCGCGGGCGCATGAGCCAGCCGGCCGCCGTCGCGTCGGCGTCGTTGGCGCGCTCGTCGCCGAGATGCCAGGCATGGAGCTCGCGCCCACGCTTGCCGAGTGGATCCTCGCGGCTCTGGTCGGGCCCAGCGACGAAACCGTCGAGCGAGATCGACATGTGGCAGGTGGTGTCGGGCATCGGCGTCCGTTCGGAGGTGGTTTGCGATCTGCGAGTGGCGGCAGCACCCTAAGTCGGCCTCGTCCAGGCAGAACCTTCCGCTTCACATGGAGCATCGATGGCCGATGAATCTCGGCAAGCGGGTAGGTCTCTACCGACATGACCGATCGAAAAGTCGTTCTCAAGATGGTGATGTCCCTCGACGGTTTCGTCACCAGCCCCGACGGGACTCATGAATGGATGTTCGAATGGTTCGGCGACGACTCGGGCGAGTGGAACCGCCGCGCGCTCGACGAGGCCGGCGTCCACGCGATGGGGCGCCGCAGCTACGAGATCATGGGGCCGCACTGGGCCGCGTCCGAGGGGCCGATCGCAACCGCGATGAACGAGAAGCCCAAGGCCGTCTTCTCCCGCACGCTGGAGAAGGCGGAATGGGGACCGGCCGAGATCTTCGGCGGGGATCTGGCCGCAGCGATCGCAGAACTGAAGGCTCGGGACGACGAAGGGACGGTCTTGGTCCACGGCGGTCCCGACTTCGCCAAGTCGCTGACCCGCCTGGGCCTCGTCGACGAGTACCAGCTGACCACGGTCCCGATTGCGATCGGCGCGGGCCGCAGCCCATTCGCCGAGCTGAGAGAGCACCTGAAGCTCGACGTCGTCGAGGAGGAACGCTTCCAGAGCGGAGCCCTCGCGCAGATCCTGGTGCCGAAGCGATGAGCGACGCCCCGGCTGACCCGAGGGCCCGCTGACGACGCGCCGCTTTCCGTGCGGTGCGACAGCGCGACCTACGAGCGTACGGTGGTTCTGTCGTTCCCTGTCCCCGGGCGTGTGTGAAGGCGGTCGCCGATGCGACGCGCAGCGCCGATCGTGGTCCTGACGGTCGCGGTTCTCTGCCTGGTGGCCGCTTCGGCCGCCGTTGCGGCCCAGCCGGCGCCTGGCGGTGACAGCGTCACCGGCAGCGGGCATCTCGTCATCGACCTCGGTCTGGGCCAGCATCTGACCTTCGACCTCGCGGTCGACGCCCAGAGCGGGCCCTCCGGCGAGCAGCCGGCCGGAACCCTCACCAACGGAACGGTCGGGGGGACGGTGCTCCCCGTCATCTGCCTGTCGGTCGGCGGCAACCAGGCGGTCATCGGAGGCCGCGGAGCGGGCGACTTCCCGTTCGCGGGCGAGCTCGTGCGCATCATCGACACGCGAACGCTCGGCGCACCGGACATCCTCGAGGTGCAGCCCACCGCCACCGTCCCCACGACCTGCCCGCTGGTCGGCCCGCCCTTCCTGATCAGCGGTCCGATCGCGAGCGGCGACTTCTCCGTCGTCGACGCACCGCCGTCCCCCACCTCGCGGCAGCAATGCAAGCGCGACGGCTGGAAGCAGTACGGGTTCACGAACCAAGGCCAGTGCGTCGCCTTCGTCGAGCGAGGACCGAACCCGTAGGCGGCCGGAGGTCGCGGGTTCGAGCCCGTCGCTCCCGCTCCAGAAGGCCCGCTCCGCGGCCCCGCCGTGGTGTCCCGTTCCCGGGGCCGCCTCGGACATCCCGCCCGGGCGCCGCTACCGCGGCGGGGCGTCTCCCCCCGGCGGGCGCGCGTCGCCGGAGTCCCCGCGGTGCGAGGCGAACCGGTCGCGCACGCCACGGACCTTCTCCTTCGTCGCGGGGTCCTTCGCCGCACGCTCCGCCTCGGACATCGCCTTCTTGCCCTGCGGGCTGCGGGCGAACTTCTGGATGGATTTCATGAAGCCGGCCATGACGCCTTGTACTCCGAGTCGAGGCGCCCGCGCAACCCGGCGCGACGAGCACCGGCTGACCTCGACCGGCGCGGTCTCGCGGCGAGCAGCCGCCGCCGAGGCGTCGGCGTGGGGCTGCACGGGCCGCTTTGCGCCCTGGCGACCCTGACCTTCGTGACGCTGCGCGAAACCGCGCAGATGGTGTGCCGACTACCGACTGACCGCGAAGCGGCCGACGATCGGCACCAGCTCCACGAAGCGGGCCGACGAGCAGTCCGGCCGCCTGCGCCCCAGATCGAGCTGGAAGGTGCTCGCCTGGGATCCCGGGCGCCCGGAGAGGAGGAGGACCCCCGAGCGTCGTTCCCGCCGGCCGCTCGCGCGCTCCTCGGTCGTGGCCGTCACGCCGACGACCGCCGCGTCGGAGCCCGTGCGCACGCACTGAACGCGGCCGCGGGTGACGTACGTCGCAGCCGAGAGCACGACACTCCCGCCCACGGGCCTGTGCGCCCCGGCGTAGCGGGCGTCGAGCGCCACGCGGACCTCTGCCGTCGTCCCGGTCAAGATGCTGAACCGTGCCCGCACGGTCGTCGGCGTGCTCGGGACCCTCATTGTCCCCGGTGTGTCGCTGACCGTCTCGGCGATGTCGGAACGCTGGTGTTCGGGGCCCTGCACCCAGCGGATGGCGAGCGTCGTCAGAACACCCACGAGGACCAGAAGGAGCAGCAGCTCTGGCGCCTGGGCGGGCGTCAGTCGCCGGTCCGGCGTCCGTGCGTGCCGGAGACCGCGATCGTCCCCCCTCGTCCCGGGCATGGCGACCAGCCTCCCACACCGAGAACCGGGGCAGCACGACTCGCCGGGACAGGCACGCAGGCGCGACGACGCTCGAGCCCACGTCTTCGCGTCGCCGGGACTCGCGTTCAGCATCGTCGAACCGGGCGTCTGAGGTCACGCCGGCCCGGCGCCCGACCGCGTCGCCGATCCGCGACCGTGCGACCTCGCCGTGCGCGCGCGAACGCGACCGGGCCCGCGCGCCTACGCACGCGTTGACCCCTGCGCGCCGACGGGCGTAGCGTCGCCGCAACGGGCTCGGGGGGCGGGCCCCGTCCATTGGGGGGAAGCTCGATGCTCACGCGTCGTCACCGAGGGCTGCCGTCGACCGCGCGCCGACGGGGGCGCCGTCTCGTCGCCGCGATGGTCGTCGCGGGCGCGGCGAGCGCGGTGGGAGCCTCGGGTGCGCTGGCCGCCACGACCGTCGCGCTGTGGCGCATGGACGAGCGCTCGGGCACGTCGATGCTCGACAGCGCGCGCGGTCACACCGGCACGCTGCACGGGGGCATCACGCTGTTCCAGCCCGGCTGGCACGGCCTCTCGGCCAGCTACCTCTTCAGTGGGTCGGGGAGCTACGTGTCCGTCCCGTCCGCCGCCGACCTGAACCCCGGCAGCGCGACCATCACGATCGGGATCCACCTCAAGACGACGTCGGCGCCGGCCTCGCCGGACTGGGACCTCATCCGCAAGGGGCTCTACACGACCTCCGGGGGCGAGTGGAAGATGGAGTACCAGCCGACAGGGCAGGCGTCCTGCGGCTTCAAGGGCTCCTCGGGCTACGCGGAGCTCCAGGCCGGCCCGTCGCTGAAGGACGGGAAGTTCCACTTCGTGCAATGTGTGAAGACGAGCAGCCAGATCAAGGTCGTCGTCGACGGTGTGGCCTACGCGAAGTCGGCGAACGTCGGCTCCATCGCCAACAGCACGGCGATCGCGGTGGGCGCGCGCCCGGGCTCGGAGTACTTCAAGGGCTACCTCGACGAGGCGAGCATCGCCGTCGGCTAGGCGTCGGCGGTGCCCCCGCGCCGCACCAGCGCAGCGATCCGCCGGCGGCGGAACGCGAGGGCGTCGAGGGCGACGGCGGCGAGGACCACGAGCGGCACCTCGGCCGCCACGCGGTAGCGGCTGAACCCGAACGTCGCGGCCGCCGAGAACGTGACCACCACGAGCGGGAGCAGGAGCACGAGGAAGGGCCGGCGCTCGCGCCGGAGCAGGACCCCGCCCAGGGCCGCCAGCAGGACGACGACGTAGAACAGCAGCATGCCGAGGAGGCCGACGGTGTAGTTGCGGCCGCCGAACTGCGCGTAGGTCAGGTCGTGGTTCGGCGCGTACACGCTCCACGTGCGCGCGATGCGCGCCGCGACGACCACCGGGACGCGTCCCTTGTGGTCGAGCGCGTAGCGCCGAGCCACCCGGGTCCCGCAGCGCGAGTGGCGCAGCTCGTCGAAGCGGTCGCGATAGCAGACGAGCGAGCAGCGCGCGTCGAAGAACCCGACCTCGCCGTAGTAGGCGCTGTGGCAGTTCGCCACCATCGCCGTCAGGCCGCCGTTCGTCGACAGGAGCGGGAACGTGTCCTGGACGGCCCAGTTGCGGGCCAGCCAGGGGCTGAGGACGAGCACCGCCGCCACCGTCGTGACGGCGATGACGCGCGTGCGGTCCCGGCGCTGGTGCACGACCACCGCGATGGCGAGGAGGGGGAGCAGCAGGAGGGCCTCCGTCCGCGCCAGCGTGGCGAGGCCGACCGCGACCCCCAGCGCGGCGGCCCGCAGGGCCGTGGGCCGCTCGACCAGGCAGTCCGCGGCCAGGAGGACCAGCACCACGAGGGGCACGTACGAGCGCTTCGACCATCGCCATGCCGTCGAGGGTGAGGAAGTTCGGGTAGACGGCCGCCAGGCCGGCGGTGAGCAGCCCCACCCGCGGCCCTCCGAACCGGCGCCCGAGGAGCCCGATGAGGACGACGGTGGTCGCCTGGAGGACGCAGAAGGCGTCGCGCTGGTGCTGCAGCCCGTCGAGCCCGATCCGGTCCAGGCCCGCGATGATCAGGGGGAACAGGGGAGGGTGCTGCGAGGTCGGCTCGGCGCGCCCTGCGGCACGCTCGCGACGGTCGAGTAGCCGTCCCCGTGCGCGATCCCGGCGCCGAGCAGCTGGTACTGCCACGCGTCGCCGGCCAGGATCTCCCCGGGCGAGACCTTCCGCGCGTAGGCCAGCGCGAGGCCGAAGCCGATCGCCGCGAGCACGACGAGCGCGGGCCAGAAGCGGCGCTCCGCCCAGCCGGCCGGCGCCGCGCCGCGCGCCCCACCCGGCCGCCTCGTTGTGGGACGGCCGAGCGGCGGCGGAGCTCTGCGTGACGCCTTCGGTCACCGGCCGGCTGCGCCGCCGGGCTGGCGGCCGGCGCCCAGGCCGTCGGCCGCGCCCGCTTCGCGCTGGGCCCGGTCGACGGCGACGACGACGCTGCCCGGGTCCGCGATGCCGACGAAGCGGAACTCGCTGTCGTCGGTCCCCGCCGTGTCGAAGTCCACGATCCCGACGCCCAGGATGCGCTCGAAGAAGCTCTGGCTCGTGTTGACGTTCTGCACGCGCTCGATGCGGGTCTGCTGCTCCCGCTTGGTCAGGAGGCCGCGGCGGATGTAGAGGCGCTGCGAGGTGACGATGTAGCGCGTGGCCATCCGCCGGACGTAGCCGACGACCACGAGCCCGGCCAGCAGGAGGACGCCGACCAGCACGCCCAGCGCGACCGACGCGATGAGCGCGACGAGCACCGCCACGACGGCGATGCCCAGCGCGCCGGCGAGGTAGAAGGCCAGCAGCGCGCGCCAGCTCGGGTGCCCCTCGAAGACCATCTGCTCGCTGGGGTGGAGATCCACACGCGGACCGTACCGGTAGCGTCGCGGCGATGGGCCGCGCGCCGGACCTCGAGGCCATCCGGGCCGACGTCGACGCGCTCGCCGGCGCGGGGGCCCCGGCCCGGACGTCGGCGCGGGCGGGCGAGCGCGCCGCCGCGCGGTGGGTCTGCGACCGCCTGGCCGCCGCCGGCGCGCAGGACGCCCGGGTCCTGCCCTACCGCGGCCGGACGACGTACGGCTGGAGCTTCGCCGCGCACGCGCTGGGCGGCCTGGCGGGCGTGCTCGTGCGGCGGCCGCCGCGGGGCGGCGCTCGCGCTCGCCGCGGGCTGGTCGCTCGAGCGCGACGCCAGCGGGCGCGCGCCCTGGCGCCGCCGGCCGCCGGTCGGGCGGCCGACCGGGGCGGTGGCGCTCGCGCGCGTGCCTCCGGCGGCGGGCGAGCGGCGGGCGACGATCGTACTCGTCGCCCACGTCGACGCGGCGCGGACCGGGCTCGTCTGGGACCCGCGCGTCGTGCGGCTGGGCGCGGCCCGCCACCTGCGCCGCCGGTCGGTGGACCCGTTCCTGGGCCCGGTCGCCGCCGCGCTCGCGCTCGGGGCGGCCGGGTCGCTCGTCCGCGCGCGCGTCGCGCGCGTCACCGCGGGGGCCGTGCTGGCCCTCGCCGCCGCGCTCAACGCGCAGGTCGCGCGCGGCGCGACGGTGCCGGGGGCCAGCGACAACGCGACGGGGGTCGCCGTGCTCCTCGACCTCGTCCGGGCGTTGGCCGCCGACCCGCCGGCCGGCGTCGAGGTGCTCGCGGTCGTCTCCGGCGGCGAGGAGGCGGGGATGGGGGGCTTCCACGCGGCGCTCGTCGCGCTGGCGCCGGACCTCGACCGCGGCCACGACCCTCGTGCTCGGCCTCGACACCCTCGGCGCGGGCCGGCCGATCGTCGCCGCGAGCGAGGGGGCGGTGCGCACCCACCGGTACGCCGCGGCGGACCTCGCGCTGGCCGACGCGGGCGCCGCGCGCGCGGGGGAGCCGGCGCCGGAGCGGTGGCGGATCGGCGGCTGGACCGATCCGCTGCTCGCGCGCCACCGCGGGCTGCGGGCGGTGTCGCTGCTCTCGATGGGGCCGGGCTACTTCCCCGGCTACCACCATCCGACCGACGTGCCCGCGCGGGTCGACTGGAACTCGGTGCGCGCGCTGCGCGCGGGTCGCGGCGGGGATCGTCGGCGTCGCCGCCGAGGTCCTCACAGGCCGGGCGGGTGGCGCACGGTGAACCCGGACACCGTGCGCAGCGCGGTCTGCCAGCGCGTCCCGGTGCCCTGGCGGCCGGACGTGTCGAAGCGCAGGCCGGCGACGGTCATGAACGCGTGGCCGGCGTTGGCGAAGATCGTCACCCAGCGGCCCGGGCCCGGGCGGCCCCAGCGCGCGAGCGCGGTCGAGTCCATCGGCGGGTCCACCAGGCCGGCCGTCGCGAGCGCGAACGAGACCGACCCCGAGCAGTCGTAGGCGCTGTCGATCCACGTCTCGTCGGCCAGCCGACCGTGGCCGCCGCCGTAGACGTAGGGCTTGCGGGCGACCTCGTTGCCGCCGCGGATGATCTGGGCCACGACCGCGGGCGCGCCCGGTGGCACCGTGGCCAGGCCGTCCGCGCGGACGGTGGCGGCGTCGACGAGGGCCCGCGTGGAGGCGGTCCCGCTCGCGCCCAGGGCGCGGCGCAGCTCGCGCGCGACCTCGGCGTCGGACGGCGCGCCCGTCGGGGCCGCGGGCGCCTGGGCGGCCGGCGCCGGCGGCGGGCTCGGGGCCTGCGGACGGGCCGACGCGAAGGCGGACGGGTCGGGCGGGGGCAGCGCCGGCGCGGCCGTAGGCCACGCGTGCAGGGCGGCCGGCGGGCCCGAGCCCGAGCCGTCCTGCGCGCAGCCCGAGGCCGCAGCCGCGAGGACGACCAGCACCACCGCGAGCGAGCCGATGCGCGCCACGTGGGCAGGATGCCACGCCTCGGCGGTGGCCCGGCCGGTCCGGGGGGTAGCGCCGGGTCATGACCGCGCAAGACAAGCTCCTGCAGGACCTGAGCGAGGCCCATGCCCTCGAAGGCGCCCTCGTGCAGACCCTGACCGTGCACCTCGCCGTCACCCCGGACGGGCCCTACCGCGACGTGCTCGAGCGTCATCTCCGCGAGACCCGCGACCACGCGCAGGCGCTCGAGCAGCGCCTGGGCGAGCTCGGCGTCACCCGCCACCCGTTCGCGCTCGGCCTGGGCATCCTCGAGGCGGTCATCGGCCAGGCCGTGGCCTTCGGCAAGGTGCCGCTGGACCTCCTGCGCGGCAGCGGCGGTGAGGAGAAGCTGCTGAAGAACGCCAAGGACGCGGTGGCCTCGGAGGCGCTCGAGATCGCCACGTACGACGGCCTCGAGGCGCTGGCGGAGGCGGTGGGCGACCCGCGGACCGCCGACCTCGCCCGGCGCCACCGCGCCCAGGAGGAGCGGGCGATGCAGCAGCTTCGCGAGCTCATCCCGTCGCTGACCGAGGCCGTCGTGGCCTCCGACGTCCTCGGGATCGACACGTACGACTCGTCCGCCACCGGCGCCTCCGACGCCGCCCGGGCCGTGGCCCGCACCGCCCGCGACAAGGCCGGCAGCGCGGCGGAGGCCGCCGAGGGCAAGGCCGCGGGCGCCGCGTCGACCGCGCGCCGGACGGCGGCCCGCGCCCGCAGCACCCCGCGGCGCACCGCGACGGGCTCCGGCTCGTCCGGCCGCAGCCCGTCGCGGAGCTCGGGCTCGCGGAGCTCGGGCTCGCGCAGCGGCGGCTCGTCGTCGTCGCGCGGGGGTGGCTCGGGCTCGCGCGCCGCGTCGACCGGCTCGTCGGCGCGGAGCGGCGGCGGCACGCGCCGGACCGCCGCGCGGAGCGGCTCGGCCTCGCGCGGGACGGCGGCGCGCAAGTCCGGCTCCGGCCGCGCGTCCGTGCCCTCGCGCGGGTCGGGCGGCGGCTCGGCGTCGTCGGGCGGCACGGGCACGAGCCCCAAAGGGGCGTCGTCCTCGGGCTCCTAGCACCGGATTCCGGTCTGATTTGCATCCGCCGGTGCCCGGAAGCCGGCGGACGTCGTCCTGCAGGGCGGTCCGCGTCGGGACCGCCCTGCTTGGGCCGCCACCGGGACCGGGCAGCCACGCACCATGGCCCACGACACCCGCAGCGCGCCGGGCGACGTCCTGGTCGCCCTCGATCCGCGGCCGGAGGCGGGGCGCCGCGCGCGCCGGGCGCTCGTGGACGCGGGACTGGCGGACGACATCGCGCACGCGGTCGACCTGCTCTCGACCGAGGTCGTGGCCAACGCGGTGCGCCATGCGGACATCCCGGACGACGGGCGGATCATGTTCTTCGCCCACCTCGAGGAGGACTTCGCGCGCGTCGAGGTCGCCGACCCCGGCGCCGGCTTCGACCCCGACGCGGTCGAGCACGGCTTCGGCCTGCGCCTCGTCGACAAGGTCGCGAGCGCGTGGGGCGTGGACGCCACGCAGGGCTGCCGCGTCTGGTTCGAGGTCGACCGGCGGACACGGAAGTTCCGCCGGGCCCTCGGCACCGGGGCGCCCTAGCGCGGCCTCACCACCCGGCCGTCCCGGGGCCGCCCTTGAACGGCCCCCGCAGGCCGGCCGTGACCCAGCCCCCGTAGAAGTCGCCCGCCTGCGCCCGGACGCGCTCGTCGTCGAGCCAGCAGGCGTCCATGCGACCGGGGTAGAAGGCGACGTGGTCGCGCAGCGACTCGTACCCGGGCGCGGGATCGCGGTAGGTCCAGGCCCCCGCCGCCACGGTCCGCCCGCCGGCGACGACGTCGAGGTGTGTCGCGACGCCCTTGAACTCGCAGAAGGTCCGCGGGGCGCCCTCGCGGAGGACGCCGTCGAGGACGTCGCCCGGGGGCAGGTACAGGACCGGCGGGTGGCTCGTCTCCAGCACGCGCAGCGCGCGGGCCGAGTCGGCGACGACGACGCCCCCGAGCTCCACGCGCACGCGCCGGAGGGACCGCTCCACGCGGGGCGGTCGCGGGAAGTCCCAGACGCTCTCCATGACCGTGGGTACGGCGCCGGGGCCGCCCAGGGCTCGTCGCTGCCACAATGTGGCCCCATGAGCACCACCCCGACGAAGCGCGAGCGGCGGGAGACCGCGCGTCAGGCCCGGCTCGAGCGCGAGGCCGCGGAGGCCGCGGCGGCCCGGCGCAAGCGACGCACCTACCAGCTCCTCGCGGCGCTCGGCGCGGCCCTGGTGGTCGTCGTGGTCGCGGTGCTGGTCTCCACCGGCGGCGGCGGGGGCAAGACCAAGAACGCCTCCAGCGGGGGTGGCCTGGCCGGGCTGTCGGAGACGAAGGCGATGCTCGCCGGGCTGCCGCAGAGCGGCGACACGCTCGGCAAGCCGAACGCCCCGGTGACGATCTACGAGTTCGCCGACCTGCAGTGCCCGTTCTGCGCCGAGTTCGCGAAGAACAACCTCCCGCTGCTCGTCCGCGACTACGTCGCGACGGGGAAGGCGAAGCTCGTCTACCAGGACATGGCCTTCATCGGTCCCGACTCGGAGACGGCGGCGGCCGCGGCCGAGGCCGCCGCACAGCAGGACAAGCTGCAGTACTTCACCAACCTCTTCTACTGGAACCAGGGCGAGGAGAACTCGGGCTACGTCACCGACGCCTTCATCGCGAAGCTCTACGGGGCGATCCCCGGCCTCGACGTGGCCAAGGCCGAGGCCGCGCGCAAGCGCGCCCCCGCCACGAACGCCTTCGACGAGCCGCGCGCCCTGTCCAAGCAGTACGGCGTGTCGACCACGCCGACCTTCGTCGCCGGCCCGACCGGGGGAACGCTGAAGACGCTCAACGCCTCCGGCTCCGACTACGGCTCGATCAAGAAGGCGCTCGACCCGATCGTCGCCGCGGCCCCGCAGACTTGAGGTCGGCGCGGTCGCGGTGGATCGCCGGGGCGCGCGGGCAGCCGCTCCCCGCGCGAGCCGCCTCTCCCGTCCACCCCCTCGCCCAGGAGACTCATGTCCGCTGACAGCTTCGGCGCCCGCTCGACCCTCGAGGTCGGCGGCCGCTCCTACGAGATCTTCCGCCTCGACGCGCTGCAGGCCGCTTCGACGTCGCCCGGCTGCCGTTCTCGCTGAAGATCCTGCTCGAGAACCTCCTGCGCAACGAGGACGGCTCGGTCACGGCCGCCGACATCGCGGCGCTCGCCGCGCTGGGACGCCGGCGCCGAGCCCGACGCGGGAGATCGCCTTCACGCCCAGCCGCGTCCTGCTGCAGGACTTCACCGGCGTGCCCGGCCGTCGTCGACCTCGCCGCGATGCGCGACGCCATGAGCCGAGCTGGGCGGCGACCCGGCGAAGATCAACCCGCTCCAGCCGGTCGAGCTCGTCATCGACCACTCGGTCCAGGTCGACGAGTCGGCACCGCCGACGCCTTCGCGACGCAACGCCGAGCTCGAGTTCGAGCGCAACCGCGAGCGCTACGCGTTCCTGCGCTGGGGCCAGGACGCGTTCGAGAACTTCACGGTCGTCCCGCCCGACACCGGCATCGTCCACCAGGTCAACCTCGAGTACCTCGCCCGCGTCGTCTTCGTCGACGACGCGCGACGGCACGGGCCAGCGTCGCCTACCCCGACACGCTCGTCGGCACCGACTCGCACACGACGATGATCAACGGCCTCGGCGTCCTCGGCTGGGGCGTCGGCGGGATCGAGGCCGAGGCGGCGATGCTCGGCCAGCCGGTCTCGATGCTCATCCCGCAGGTCGTCGGCTTCAAGCTCGCACGGCGCGCTGCCCGAGGGCGCGACCGCGACCGACCTCGTGCTCACCGTCACCGAGATGCTCCGCCAGCAAGGGCGTCGTCGGCAAGTTCGTCGAGTTCTACGGCGACGGCCTGGCCGACGCTGCCGCTGGCCGACCGCGCGACGATCGCCAACATGGCCCCGAGTACGGCGCGACCTGCGGCATCTTCCCGATCGACGCCGAGACGCTCCGCTACCTCGAGCTCTCCGGGCCGCCCGGCCGAGCTCGATCGCGCTGGTCGAGGCCTACGCCAAGGAGCAGGGCCTGTTCCACGACGCGGCGACGCCGAGGCGCCGACGTTCTCCGACACGCTCGAGCTCGACCTCGGCGACGGTCGAGCCGAGCCTGGCCGGCCCGAAGCGGCCGCAGGACCGCGTCGCCGCTCGCCGACGCCAAGGCGACGTTCCGCGAGGCGCTGCAGAGCTACGCTCGACGCGGACGGCGCCGACGCCGACGCGCGGCGGCCAGCGTTCCCGGCCAGCGACCCGCCGCGCGACGATGACCGCCGGCCGAGGACGGCTCGACCGGCCAGCGAGCGCGCGAGCACGCCGCGCGCCGGTGGCCGACGACCCGAGGCGCCGTCGGCGTCACGACGGCCGACGGCGCGACGATCGCGCTCGACCACGGCTCCGTCGTGATCGCCGCGATCACGAGCTGCACGAACACGTCGAACCCGTCGGTCATGCTCGCCGCCGGCCTGCTCGCCAAGAAGGCCGTCGAGCGCGGGCCTCACGCGCAAGCCGTGGGTCAAGACGAGCCTCGCCCCCGGCTCGAAGGTCGTGACCGACTACCTGCGAGCGCGCCGGGCTCGACGCCGACCTCGACGAGCTCGGCTTCAACCTCGTCGGCTACGGCTGCACGACCTGCATCGGCAACTCCGGCCCGCTGCCGCGACGCAGATCTCCAAGGCGATCCACGAGGACGACCTGGCGGTCGTCGCCGGTGCTCTCGCGGCAACCGCAACTTCGAGGGCCGGATCAACCCCGACGTGCGGCGGAACTACCTCGCGTCGCCGCCGCTCGTCGTCGCCTACGCCCTGGCCGGCACGATGGACATCGACCTCGCCACCGAGCCGCTCGGCACGGACACCGACGGCCAGCCGGTCTACCTGCAGGGACATCTGGCCGACCAGCGCGGAGGTCGCCGCGACGGTCGCGCGACGCGGTCCAGTCCGAGATGTTCCGCAACGAGCTACGGCGACGTCTTCGACGGCGACGAGCGCTGGAACGGCGCTCGCCGGTGCCGACGGGCGACCTCTTCGCGTGGGACGACGGCTCGACCTACGTGCAGCAACCCGCCGTACTTCGACGGCATGCCGCGCGAGCCGCCGCCGGTCACCGACATCGAGGGCGCCCGCGTCCTGGCCGTGCTCGGCGACAGCATCACGACCGACCACATCTCGCCCGCCGGCTCGATCAAGCCGGACAGCCCGGCCGGGCCACTACCTGATCGAGCACGGCGTCGACGCCGCGCGACTTCAACTCCTACGGCTCGCGCCGCGGCAACCACGAGGTGATGGTCCGCGGCACGTTCGCCAACATCCGCCTCCGCAACCAGCTCGCGCCCGGGACCGAGGGCGGCGTGACCCGCCACCTGCCCGACGGCGAGGAGCATGTCGATCTTCGACGCCGCCGATGACGCTACCAGGCGGAGGGCGTCCCGCTCATCGTCCTCGCCGGCAAGGAGTACGGCTCGGGCTCGTCGCGCGACTGGGCCGCCAAGGGCCCGAAGCTGCTCGGCATCCGCGCCGTGATCGCCGAGAGCTACGAGCGCATCCACCGCTCGAACCTCGTCGGCATGGGCATCCTGCCGCTCCAGTTCCCCGACGGGCGAGAGCGCCGGCAGTCGCTCGGCCTGACCGGCGAGGAGGACGTTCGACGATCGACGGCCTCGCCGACGCGCTGAACGCCGGCGACGCTGCCGCGCGACGGTCCACGGTGCGGGCCGGCGACGTCGAGTTCGAGGCACGCGTGCGGATCGACACGCCCAAGGAGGCGGACTACTACCGCCACGGCGGCATCCTGCCGTACGTGCTGCGCCAGCTCGCCGGGGTGACCGCGTGACCGACGTCCTCATCGTCGGCGACACGCTGCGCTCGCCCGAGCTGCGCCACGAGCTCCCGGTCGCCGTCGGCGACCCGTTCCTCTACGCCGAGCACGACGGCCGCCGGGTCGTGCTGACGAACGTCCTGGAGGCCGACCGCCTCGCGGCGGCCGCGCCCGACGTCGAGCGCATCCTGGGCGAGGAGCTCGGCCGCGGCGAGCTGATCGCGCAGGGCCTGCCCCGCCACGAGGTCGAGCTCGAGCTCCTCGCCCGCGCGGTGGAGCGCGTGGGCGTGCGCTCGGCGCTCGTGCCGCCCGGCTTCCCGGTCGCGGTCGCGGACCGCCTGCGCGGCCGCGGCGTGGAGCTCGCGGTCGACCACGAGGGGTTCGACCGGCGGCGCCGCCACAAGACCGACGCCGAGCTCGCCGGGATCCGCCGGGCCACGGAGGCCGGCCTGGCCTCGCTGGCCGAGGCGGCCCGCGTCCTGCGCGAGGCGCGCCCGCGGGCCGGCGTCCTGGAGTGGGAGGGCGAGGTCCTGACCTCCGAGCGGCTGCGCGCGCGGCTGGGCGAGCTGTGCGGGCGGCGGGGCGCGACGCTGCCCGCCGACGTCATCGTCGCGACCATGGGCCCCGGCGACGCGATCGGGCACGAGTCGGGGGCGGGGCCCCTGACGCCCGACACGCCGATCTGCTTCGACCTGTGGCCGCAGGACGACGCGTCCGGCTGCTGGACGGACATGACGCGGACGTATGTCGTGGGCGAGGTCAGCGACGCCGTCGGCGACCTGCACCGGCTCGTCCGGGAGGCCCACGAGCGCTCGCTGGCGGTGCTGCGGACGGGCGCGACGGCCGAGGCGCCCTACGACGCGGCCTGCGACGTCTTCGAGGCCGCCGGGCACCCGACCCAGCGGACGGCCGGGCCCGGGGAGACGCTGACCCACGGCTTCTTCTTCAGCCTCGGGCACGGCGTCGGCCTCGAGGTGCACGAGGCGCCGATCCTCAGCCGCAAGGTGGCGACCGAGCTCGTGACGGGCGACGTCCTGGCCGTCGAGCCGGGGCTCGTGGTGCCGGGCCTGGGCGGGATGCGGGTCGAGGACCTGGTCCTCGTGGGCGACGACGGGGTCGAGAACCTGACCGCGGCCGCGCCCGACGGCCTGCGGCCCTAGCGGGACCGGGGGCCGTCCGGGGCCGCCGCCGGGACGGCTAGCCCTGCCTGCGGGCGATCGCCTTCGCGAGCTCGGCCTTCGTCATCCGCGATCGGCCCCGCACGCCCGCGCGCCGGGCGCGCTCGTAGAGGTCCTGCTTGGAGTTGCCCTCGGCGTCGACGCCGCCGTAGGTCGCCTTGGGGGCGTCGCGCGCCCGCCGGCCGTGCTGCTTGGCCTGCGGGTCCGAGGGGCCCTTGCGGTCCTTGAGCTCCCAGTGGTCGCCGACCTTCTCGGCGACGTGCTTGACCGCGGCGAACGCGGTGCGATGCGCGCGCTCCTCCGAGTCGTACTGCTCGTGAGCGCTGTCGAGGGTCTCGGCGTACGTGCGCCGGACCTTGGCCGGGGAGCGCCGCAGCGTGCCCGGGAGGTCCTCCTTCTTCGTCGGCATGCCGCCGAGCTACCCCTCCGCGCCGGGGGCGATTCGGCGCGCCGCGAGGCGCACCGTGTCGAACAGCGCGTCGACGTCGGCGGACTTGATCACGGCCGCGAAGGCCCCGGCGGCGTGGGCCGCGGAGGCCAGCCCGTCGTCGTCGACCGCGGTGTAGACGACGACCTGCGGGGGGTCGGGCTCGGCGCGAAGGGTGCGGCACAGGGCCAGCCCGTCCTCGTCGCCCAGGCGGCGGTCCAGCACGACCACGTCGGGCCGGGTCCGGCGCAGGAGGCGCAGCGTCTCGTCGCCGTCGGCGGCGGCGCCCACCGGGACGAAGCCCGGCTCCGCGCGCAGGACCGCCTCGAGCCCCGCCCGCAGCACGGGGTGGTCGTCGACCACGAGGACCCGGATCACGGCGTGATCCTTCCAGGTCGCCCGCGCGCGCCGGGTACGGCCAGCCCCCGACGCAGCGGCGAGCGGCCCCGCCGGGCGCCGGCGCACCCGCGTCGCGCTCCGTGCCGATCGGTGGCCGCCGCCGCCGCAGTACCCTCCCGCGGCCATGCCGATCCCTGACGTCCTGCGCAGCCTGCTCACCGCGACCGGCCCGTCGGGCTACGAGACCGCGCCCGCGCGCGCCTTCGCCGACGCGGCCGCCGCCTTCGCGGAGGTGACGACCGACGTCATGGGCTCCGTGTGGGCGCGGGTGCCCGGCACGGGGGGCGGCCCCACGCTGGCCATCGTCGGGCACATCGACGAGATCGGCCTCATCGTCACCCACGTCGAGGACACGGGCTTCCTGCGCTTCATCGGCGTCGGCGGCTGGGACCCGCAGATCCTCATCGGCCAGCGGGTCGAGGTCAGCACGAAGGACGGCCCGATCCCGGGCGTCATCGGCAAGAAGCCGATCCACGTCCTCTCGCCGGAGGACCGCAAGAAGGTCCCCGACCTCAAGGAGCTCCATCTCGACATCGGCGCCAAGGACGGCGACGAGGCGCGCGGGATGGTCCGCGCCGGCGACGTCGCCGTGATCGCCGGCGACCCGATCGAGCTCCCGCACGGCCGGGCCGTGTCGCGCTCGATGGACAACCGCCTGGGCTGCTACGTCGCCTACGAGGCCGCCCGCCTCGTGGCCGAGGCCGGCGGCGCGCCGGGCGACGTCGTGGCCGTGGCCGCCGTCCAGGAGGAGACGACGTTCGGCGGCTCGACGACGACGGCCTACAGCCTGCGCCCCGACGTCGCCCTCGTGGTCGACGTCACCCACGCCACCGACGCGCCGGGGGTCGACCCGACCGAGATCGGCGCGCACCCGTTCGGGTCGGGCCCGGTCATCGAGCGCGGCTCGAACGTGCACCCGGCGGTGTTCGAGGCGCTGGCCGCGACGGCCGCCGACGCGTCGATCCCCTACACGATCCAGGCCTCGGCCCGGCACACGGGCACCGACCTCGACGCCTTCCACATCAGCCGCGGCGGCATCCCGAGCGGCGGCCTGGGCCTTCCGCTGCGCTACATGCACTCCCCGGTCGAGATGGTCGACCTCGCCGACGTCGACCAGGCCGCCCGCCTCGCGGCCACGTTCGCGCAGCGCCTGACGGCCGGGACGACGTTCGCGCGCTAGCGCTGGACGCTCTTGACCGTCGTCAGCTCGACCATGCCCCACGGCCCGTACTCGCGGCCGTGGCCCGACTGCTTGACCCCGCCGAAGGGCGCCAGCGGGTTGTGGGCGGCGCCGTTGAGCTCGACCTGGCCGGTGCGCAGGCGCCGCGCGACGCGCAGCGCGCGGTCTTCGTCGGCCGACCACACGCCGCCGGCCAGCCCGTAGGGCGAGTCGTTGGCGATCCGGACCGCGTCGTCCTCGTCGTCGTAGGGCAGGATCGACAGCACGGGCCCGAAGATCTCCTCGCGCGCGATCGTCATGCCCGGCTCGACGCCGCCGAAGACCGTGGGGCGCACGAAGAAGCCGCGCTCGAGGCCGGCGGGCGGCTCGGACCCGCCGGTGAGCAGGCGCGCGCCCTCGGCCTCGCCGGCGGCCAGGTGCCCGAGGACGCGGTCGCGTTGCACCGCGCTGACGAGCGGCCCGAGGTCGGTCGCGGGGTCAAAGGGGTCGCCGACGACGACGGCCGCCGCGACCGCGGCGGCGATCGCCTCGGCCTCGGCGACGCGCGCGCGGGGGACGAGCATCCGGGTCAGCGCGCTGCATGTCTGCCCGCTGTTGAGGAAGCACTTCGCGACGCCGTCGGGGACCGCGACGGCGAGGTCGGCGTCGTCGAGCAGGACGTTGGCCGACTTGCCGCCCAGCTCCAGCGCGACGGGCTTGACGGTCGCCGCCGCCACCTCGCTGACGCGCCGGCCGGCGCGGGTCGATCCGGTGAAGGAGACGAGGTCGACGTCGGGATGCCCGGCCAGGGCCTCGCCCACGACGGGCCCGGTGCCGGTGACGAGGTTGAACACGCCGGGCGGCAGGCCCGCCGCCTCGACGACCTCGGCCAGCACGAAGGCGTTGAGCGGGGTGACCTCGCTCGGCTTCACCACGACGGTGCAGCCGACCGCCAGGGCCGCCGCGACCTTCGCGGCGATCTGGTGCAGGGGGTAGTTCCACGGCGTGATGCAGCCGACGACGCCGACCGGCTCGCGCAGCACGAGCGAGTTGCCCAGCTCGGTGCGCCACGGCACCTCCTCGACGATCGCCGGCGCGGTGCGGAAGGTGGCCAGGGGCAGGCCGACCTGAATGGGCCGCGCCTGCAGGGCCGGCATCCCCAGCTCGGTCGCGATCAGCGCGGTGAGCTCGTCGGCGCGCGCCTCGAGCCCGTCGGCGATGCGGGTCAGCGCCTCCTGGCGGACCTCGAGCGGCGCCTGCGACCAGGCCGGGAAGGCCGCGCGGGCGGACGCCACGGCGCGGTCCACGTCGGCCGGCGCCCCGAGCGGGATGCGGCCGGCGACCTCCTCGGTGGCCGGGTTGACGACGTCGAGGACGTGGTCGGACGACGGCGCGACCCAGGCCCCGCCGACGTAGAGGTGCTCGCGGACGTGCACGGGGGTGAGGACGCTCATGGCTCGCTCCTGGTCAGGCCTGCGCGGCGGTGGTGGCGCGCCCGGCGCCGGCCTCGGCCGCGATCGTGGTGGCGGTCCGGCGCGCGAGCGCCATGACCGAGATCATCGGGTTCGTGCCCGACGCGGTCGGGAACGCGCTGGCGTCGCCGACCCACACGCCGGGGGTGTCGTGCAGCTCGCCGCGCGGGTCGGCCACCGACGTGGCCGGGTCCGCGCCCATCCGCGCGCTGCCCATCTGGTGGGCGGTGAAGAGCCGCACGCCACCGGCGCGCAGCGGAAGCCGGCGCAGGCGCGCGACGAAGGCCTCGAGGTCGTCGCCCCGGTGCCACGTCGGGCCGCCTGTGGCCAGGATCGCCGCGTCGCTCGCGCCCGCCGCCTCGTGGAGGCGCACGAGCGCGTCGAAGGCGCGGTGCATCGTGGCGACGTCGACGGGGTCGGTGAGTGCGTAGGTGACGACCGCCTGCCCGGCGTCGTCGACGGTGACGCGGCCCGCGCCGCGGTCCCGGATGCGTCCGAGGAACGTGCCGCCGGTGCGGAAGCGCTCCATCTGCTCCTTGTGGGCGGCCGCGGTCGTGAACGGCGCGGCCGAGCCGATGAGCCCGGGGGCGTACTGCGTGCCCTCGACGCGGAACCCGAAGCCCTCCGCGTCGGCGCCGGACTCGAACTCGTCCACGAGCAGCGCGTGCGGCGCGCCCCACCAGGCCTGGAGGTCCTCGGTGTAGCCGCCGAGCGCGGCCACGGTCGGGTGCAGGTGCAGGCCCTGCCCCGTGGCCGGGCCGCCGATCCCCGAGCGCAGCAGGAGGGCCGGCGTCTCCAGCGCGCCGGCGGCGACGACGACGACCGGCGCCCGGATCTCGACCGACGCCGGCGCGCGCTCCGGGTCGTCGCGGTCGGCCCAGGTGCCCGTCGCGCCCGCGGCGCGGCCGTCCGGGCCGACGAGCACGCGGTCGACGGTGCAGCCCGCGACGATGCGCGCGCCCGCGTCGTGCGCGTCCTGGAGGTAGGTGCGCAGCGTCGAGCGCTTGGCCCCCGAGCGGTCGCCGAAGCCGAGGTGGCCTCCGGTCGCGGGGTCGTAGCGCCCGGGGTCGACGTTGCGCGTGGCGACGCGGTGGGCCCAGCCCAGGGCGCGCGCGCCGTCCCGCATCCGCCGCTGGACGCCGTTGGGCTCCGAGCAGGCGTCGGTCACACCCAGGCGCGACCAGACCGCGTCCAGGTGGGCGTCGAAGGCGCCGGTGGCGACGTCGTCGAGCCCGGCCGCCGCCCACTCGTCGCGCACCCAGGGCCGGGTCCGCAGGCAGTTCGTCCAGTTGACGGTCGTCCCGCCGCCGAGGGTCGCGCCGGCCATGAGCGTGATGTTCAGGTCGGCGCTCGGCGTCGGCCCGCCGCGCCAGTAGAGGTCCTGGTAGGCCGCGAGCTCGAGCCCGGTGAAGTCCTCCTCGCTGCGGTACGGCCCCGCCTCGAGCACGACGACGCGCAGCCCGCGCGCGGCCAGGACGGCGGCCGCGACGGCCCCGCCCGCGCCCGAGCCGACGACGACCGCGTCGGCCTCGAGCGTCAGCTCGTCGCCCTCGGGCACGGTGAGCCGCAGGTCCTGCCGCGGCGGCGGCGTGACCGCCGGCGGGGTGGGCGGGCCCGGGTAGCCGAGCGCCGCCCAGTTGGCGTTCAGCCCGGTCGACGGGTCCGCCATCCCGTAGGCCAGGAAGAGGATCATCGACACCAGCGCGCCGACCCCGGCCGCGGCCGGGCCGCCGCCGAGGAGCGCGACGTTCAGGAGCGTCTGCTCGCGCGAAGGCTGCGAGCGGCCGGCGAAGCGCTGCTGGTCGAGCGCGTCGAGCAGCCCCAGCAGCCCGTCCCGCTGGGCGGGCGCGAGGGCGAGGAGCGCCTGCTCGGCGGCCACGTCGACCCCCAGGCTCGTGGCGCTGCGCGCCCACAGCCCGTCCGGGTCGTGGTCGCGGGGGAGGCTGGGCACCACGGTGTCGCACAGCGCGCGCAGCACGGCGCGCCGTCGGTCGTCGAACGGCGGCTGGGACATGGCCTGACAGTGTGTCAACCGCCGGGCTCGCCCGCCAGCGCCGCTTCGGGCATGCTGGCGCCGTGGCCCGCCTTCTGCTCTTCGACATCGACGGGACGCTGCTGCTGCGCGCGAGCGCCGAGCACCGTGACGCGGTCCACGACGCCATCCGGGCGGTCTGGCCGGCCGTCGACCCCGACGCCCTCCACGTGGAGGCGGCGGGGCGCACCGACCTCGACATCGCGCGCGACCTGCTGATCCTGGCCGGGGTGGACGCCCGGCGGATCGACGACGGGATGCCGAGCTTCCGCGACGCCGCCACGGAGGCCTACGCCCGGCGCTGCCCGCCGGACCTGCGCGACCGGGTCGCCCCGGGCGTGCCCGCGGTGCTCGAGGCCCTGCGCGACCGCGGCGAGGTCCTCGCCCTGGTCACGGGCAACCTCGAGCCGATCGCGCGCCTGAAGCTCGAGCGCGCCGGCCTCGGCGGGTTCTTCGCGCGCGGCGAGGGCGGCTTCGGCTCCGACCACGAGGACCGCGCCGCGCTGCCGCCCATCGCCCGCGCCCGGGCCGGACGGCGGGCCGGGCTCGAGCGCCCCTGGCCCCGGTCCCGGACCGTCGTCGTGGGCGACACCCCGCGCGACGTCGCCTGCGCCCGGGCCGACGGCCTGCGGGTCGTCGCCGTCACGACCGGGCCCTTCGCCCGCGACGACCTGACCGGGGCCGACGCGGTCGTCGACCGCGCCGCGGAGCTGCTCGACGTCCTCTGAGCCGGGCATGATGCGCGCCCGTGACGGACCTCGACGTGCCCCTCATCGTCAACCTCTGCCCGACCGGCATGGTGCCGCGCACGCGCGACGCGCCCGCGCTCCCGGTGACGCCCGCGGCGATCGCCGCCGACGCGGCACGCTGCCGCGACGCCGGGGCGTCGATCGTCCACCTCCACGCGCGCGACGACGACGAGGAGCCCACCTGGCGCCCGGAGCGCTTCGCCGAGGTCGTCGCTGCCGTCGTCGACGCCGCCCCCGAGGTGGTCGTGTGCGTGACCACCAGCGGCCGGACCTGGCCCGACGTCGAGCGGCGGGCCGCGGTGCTCGACCTCGACGGCCCGCTGCGCCCGGAGCTCGCGTCGCTGACGCTGGGCTCGAACAACTTCACGACCGGCCCCTCGGTCAACGCCCCCGACACGATCGCGGCGCTGGCGGAGCGGATGGCCGAGCGCGGCGTCGTCCCCGAGCTCGAGGCCTTCGAGCCCGGCATGGCCGCCTACGCGCGGTACCTCGCGGCCCGCGGCGTGCTGCGGCCCCCGTTCTACATGAACCTCCTGCTCGGCTCGCTGGGCACCGCGGAGCTCAGCGCGGCGTCGCTGGCCGCCTTCCTGGCCGCGGTCCCGGAGGGGACGGTGTGGTCGCTGGGCGGCATCGGCCGCTTCGCCCTCGCGGCCCAGGCGCTCGGCATCGCGCTGGGTGGGCACGTCCGGGTGGGGATGGAGGACAGCCCGCACCTCGAGAACCGCACGCGGACGCCGGCCACGAACGCCCGGCTCGTCGAGCGCGTCGTGCGCCTGGCCCGCGAGCACGGGCGCGAGCCGGCGACGCCGGCGCAGGCGCGGGCGCTCATCGGGCTCCCCGTGCCCGACCGCCTCGCGGCCGCCGTCTAGCCGTCCGTGCGCGTCGTCGTCGCCACGCACCAGCTCGCCGCGCTCGGCGGCACCGAGACCTACGTCGAGGTCGTGGCCGAGCAGCTCGGGCGGATGGGGCACGACGTCGTCGTGTGGGCTCCGGTGCAGGGTCGCTGCGCCGCGCTCCTGCGCGAGCGCGGCCTCGCCGTCGCCGCGACCGAGGACGAGCTGGGGGCCGCGCCCGACCGGGTGCTGGCCAACAGCGCCGACGTGGCCTACGACCTGGCGGCGCGCTGGCCGGGGGTGCCGCAGGCCTACGTCTGCCACGCCGAGGTCTTCGACCTCCAGGTCCCCCCGCAGCTCCCCGGCGTCGTCGGCGCCCTCGTGGTCCTCCACGACCGGACCGGGCGCTGGGCGGGGGCGCTCGCCGCGGGCCACGAGGTCGTGCGCCTGCGTCAGCCCGTCGACCTCGCCCGCTTCGCGCCGCGCGGGGCCACGCGGGAGCGCGCGCGCCGGGTGCTGCTCCTGGGCAACTACGCGCGCGGCGACCGGCGCGCGCTGGTGGAGGAGGCGGCCCGGCGCGCCGGCGCCGAGGCGGTCACCACCGGCTCGCTCACGACGTCGGCGGACCGTCCCGAGGAGGCGATCGCGCTGGCCGACGTCGTCGTCGGCAAGGGGCGCGTGGTGGTCGAGGCGCTCGCGTGCGGGCGTGCCGCCTACGTCTACGACCACAACGGCGGAGACGGCTGGGTGACGCCGGAGACCTACGCCACGCTCGAGGCCGACAACTTCGGCGGCCAGGCCACGGGCCTGCGCGTCGACGCCGACCGCCTCGCCGCCGACCTGGCCGCCTACCGCCCGTCGATGGGACGCGACAACCGCGACCTGGCCGTCCGTCACCACTCGGCGATCCACCACGCCGAGGCGCTCGTCGCCCTGCTCGCGGGCCTCGGTCCCGCTCCGCCCCCGGCGCCGCCCGAGCGCGCCGCCCTGCGCGAGGCCGCGCGGCTCGTGCGCGTCGCCTGGGCCCGGGAGGCGGCGCTCATGGGCGCCCGCCTCGAGGCCGAGCGCGCGCACGCGGCCGTCGCCGAGCTCGAAGGGCAGCTCGAGCGCGCGCGGGCCGACGGCCACCGCGCCGAGGCGCTCGCCGCGGCCGCGGCCGCGCTCGACCACCGCGAGCGCGACGTCGCCGAGCGCCTGCGCCTGGCGCTCGAGCGGGAGGCCGCGACCGAGGCCTTCCGGGCGACGCGCCGCTTCCGGCTGGCCACGGCGCTGGCCCGGCCCGCCGACCTGGCGCGACGGCCGCGGGGCCGGTCGCGCTAGCGTCGCGCCGATGCCCCTGCGCGCCTCGGACCGCGGCCTCTACCTGGCGCTCGGCGACGACGTCGAGGTCGCGCCGGACGCCCGGATCGGCGCGCACGTGACGCTCCACGACGGCACCCGCGTCGGGGCCGGCTGCGTCGTCCAGGACGGCGCGGTGGTGGGCAAGGCGGCGGTCCTGGGCGCCGCGTCCAGCGCGTCGCGCGAGCCCGCCGGGGGCGCGGTGCTCGAGGACGGCGCGGTCGTCTGCGCGGGCGCGGTCGTGTTCGCCGGCGCGCGGGTCGGCGCCGGCACGATCGTCGGCGACCAGGCCCACGTGCGGGAGCGCACGACGATCGGGCCCGGCTCCGTCGTCGGGCGCGGCTCGGCCCTGGGCAACGACGCGCGCGTCGGGGCGCGCGTGCGGATCCAGACGAACGTCTGGCTGACCGCCTACGCGCTGGTCGAGGACGACGTGTTCGTCGGTCCCGGCGTCGTCACCACGAACGACGACGCGATGGCGCGCGGCCCGATCGAGCTGCGCGGCCCGACGCTGCGCCGCGGATCCCGCGTCGGCGGCGGCGTCGTCCTCGTGCCGGGCGTCGAGGTCGGCGCCGACGCGTTCGTCGCCGCCGGGTCGGTCGTCACGCGCGACGTGCCCGCCGGCCAGGTCGTCCTGGGCCTGCCCGCGCGCGTGCTGCGCGCCGTCCCGCGCGACGAGCTGCTCCCCTCCGCCGGCTGACGGCGTTCAGCCGCGCAGCGCCTCGCGCTGCTCGAGCTCGCTGCGCACGGCCTCCTGGTCGAAGCGGAAGTACGAGCGCGGCGGGAGGACGCCCCACGCGTTCGAGGCGTGGGCGTCGTCCGGGAACCGCCGCGGCTCGTGGTCGGCCTGGAGCTGCTCGAGGTCGCAGAAGAGCTCGATGAAGTGCTCCTCCTCGACCATGCGCCAGTAGGCGAAGAGGTTCTGGGCCATCGAGTGGCGCCCCGGGCCCCACACGACGTTGCGCCCGTGCTGGGCGAGGTGGTCGAGCGCGACGCGCATCTCCCCCCAGTCGACGAGCTCGAAGGCGAGGTGGTGGAGGTGCTCGTAGCCCTTGTCCAGGAAGGCGAGCGCGTGGTGGTCGCGGTCGCAGTGCAGCCAGACCGCGCCGTCGCCGATCCAGTCGGTCACCGCGAAGCCGAGCACGTCGACGTAGAAGGCGACGAGCGGGCCGACGTCCGCGGTGAGGTAGTTCACGTGCTGGAAGCGGCGCGGGTGGAAGGCGGGGAGCACGTCCGTGCGGCGGAAGACGGCCGGGGTGCGGTCCTCCGGGAGCACGCGCTCGAGGAGCGCGACGCCGTTGCCCGCGGGGTCCTGCAGGCGCAGGCCGCGGCCGCGCACGGGGACGTCGATCTCCTGCGCGTCGACGCCGTGCGCGGCCAGCCGGTCGGCGGCCTGCGCCAGCGTCGTCCCGCGCTCCAGCTCGTAGGCGACGAACTCGACGCCGGGGGCGGCGGCGCCGGCCGGCACGAGGTCGAGGCAGAAGTCCTCGTAGGCGCAGCGCAGCAGGGCGCGCCCGGCGTCGCCCTCGCGCCCGCCGGTCAGGCCCAGCAGGCGCCGGTAGCGTCCCGCGGCCTCGTCGACGTCGGCGGTGCGCACGCGGGCGTGGTGGATGGACCCGACCATGGCTCAGCGGCCCTCCCGGTAGAGCGACGTGCGCTCGCAGACCGTCTTGACGTCGCAGTAGAAGTCGAACGAGTGGTGGCCGCCCTCGCGGCCGATGCCCGAGTCCTTCGTCCCGCCGAACGGGGTCTCGAGGTCGCGGACGTAGAAGCAGTTGACCCACACCGTGCCGGCGCTGATCCGCGCGCTGAGCTCGCGGGCGCGCTCCGGGGAGCCCGTGTAGATCGTGGCGGCCAGGCCGAAGTCGGTGGCGTTGGCCAGCCGGACGGCCTCCTCGTCGTCGTCGAAGGGCTGCAGCGCCAGGACGGGGCCGAAGACCTCCTGGCGCAGGAGCTCGGCGCCCGCCGGCACGTCGGTGAAGAGCGTCGGCGGGTAGTAGAGGCCGCCGAGCGGCTCGCCGCCGAAGGCCAGCGTGGCGCCCGCGTCGAGCGCGCGGCGGACGTGGGTCGTCACGCGCTCGAGTGCGACGGGGTGGATGAGCGGGCCGTACGTGGTGCCCTCCTCGCGCGGGTCGCCGACGCGGATCGCGTCGACCCGCGCCCGGAGGCGGCCCAGGAAGTCGTCGAGGACGGAGCGCTGGACGAGCAGCCGCGTGCCGGCCAGGCACACCTGGCCGGAGTTGTCGTACTGGTAGGCGGCCGTCGCGGCGGCCGCGTCGAGGTCGGCGTCGTCGAGGACGACGAAGGGCGACTTGCCCCCGAGCTCGAACGACACCGGCGTCAGCTGGGCGGCGGCGTCGCGGTAGACGGTGCGCGCCGTGGCCGGCGAGCCCGTGAAGGCGACGCGGTCGACGTCGGGGTGGCCGGTGAGCGGCGCGCCCGCCTCGGCGCCGGTGCCGTGCACGACGTTCAGCACGCCGGGCGGGAGGCCCGCCTCCAGGGCGAGGTCGCCGAGCATGGAGCAGGTCAGCGGCGCCCACTCCGGCGGCTTGAGGACCACGGTGTTCCCCGCGGCCAGGGCGGGCCCGACGCGCCAGGTGGCGAGCATGAAGGGCGCGTTCCAGGGCGTGGAGACGGCGACCACGCCGGCGGGGTCGTGGCGGACCGTGTTGCGCTCGCCGCCGCGCAGGGTCCGGGGCGGCTGGGGCAGGCGCTCGACGGCGAAGTCGGCGAAGAAGCGCAGGTTGCTCGCGCCGCGCGGGAGGACCCGGAGCCGCATCGCCTCCAGCAGCGAGCCGTTGTCCACCGTCTCGACCGCGGCCAGGTCGGGCACGGCGGCGGCCACGGCGTCGGCGACGCGCGCGAGGATCGGGTGCCGGCCCTCAGGACCGAGCGCGGCCCACGCCGGGAAGGCGGCGCGCGCGGCCGCCACGGCCGCGTCGACCTCGGGCCGGCCGCCGGCCGCGACGTCGGCCAGGCGCCGGTCCCAGTCCAGCGGCGAGCGCACCGCGAAGGTTCGCCCGTCGGCGCTGGGCAGGCGCCGGCCGCCGATGAGGTGGTCGGTCGGCACGGCGACGCCCTCGACCGTGGCCGTGCGCCCGGTGGCGGCCGGGCTGCTCACGGCTGCTGGAGCTCCTGGGCGTCGCGGACGACCCGGCGCAGCAGCCGGGCCAGCGTGGCCCGCTCGTCCGGGTCCAGGCCGGCCGTCAGGGCGGACTCGCCGGCGTTGAACTCCGGGAAGAGCGCCTCGATGAGCCGCTCGCCCTCGCCCGTGAGGGCCACGCGGCACAGCCGCCGGTCGGTCTCGTGTCCCTCGCGACGGACGAAGCCGCGGCGCTCGAGCGTGTCCGCGACGCCGGAGATCGTCGGGCGGGCCACGCCGGTCGAGTCCGCCAGCGCGCGGATCTCCTGCGGCCCCCACACCCAGGTGGTGAAGAGCGTCGCGAAGCCGGTCCAGCTCAGGTCGTGACGGCGCAGGACGGTCCGCTCGAGGTGCGAGCGCACCGCTTGGGCGGCCCGGAAGACGTTCGCGCAGACCGCCATCGCGGCGAGGTCGACCGGGAGGTCGCCGACGCGGGCGAGGACGTCGGCCTCGGCGGGCACGAGCGGCTCGGACTCGGCGGCCGCGAACGGCTCGGCCGGGCCCTGGGGCGGTCGCTGGACGGCCACGACCGCAGACGTTAGGCTCCTAACGAGATGCGGTCAAGGGAGCGACGGACGACCGGCCGCCCCGGGCTCGTGCTCCAGCACGGCGCGACCGGGCCGCCCGACCTGCTCGAGCGCTGGCTGCGCTCGCGCCGCCTGCCCTACGTCGTGCACCGCGCCGACCGCGACCCGCTCCCGGCGGACGTCCGCGGGCGGCCCTTCGTCGCCTCGCTGGGCTCGCGGCACTCCCCGGCCGGCGGCGGCCCGGCGTGGGTCGACGAGGAGGTCGAGCTGCTGCGCGGCGCGGTGGCCGACGACGTCCCCGTGCTCGGCCTGTGCTTCGGGGGCCAGGCCCTGGCCGCGGCGCTGGGCGCGCCCGTGCGCCGGGCCGCGCGCGGCGAGGTCGGGTGGGCCGACGTTGAGACGGACGACCCCGCGCTCGTCCCGCCCGGGCCCTGGCTCTGGTTCCACTGGGACGTCTTCGCGGTCCCGCCCGGCGCGACCGAGGTCGCCCGCTCGCCCGTGGGCCCCGCGGCCTTCACCCACGGCCCGCACCTCGGCGTCCAGTTCCACCCCGAGACGGGACCCGACGTCGCCGACGCCTGGGCGCGCAAGGAGGCCGCGCGCCTGGCCGTCCTCGGCCTCACGCCGGACGGCCTGCTGGCCCAGGGCCGGGGCGTCGCCGACCGGGCGGCCGCGCAGGCCGCCCGCCTGTTCGACGCCTGGTGGGGCCGGGCTCGGGCCCGGGCCGGAGCCGGGCGGGCCGCGCCCGCGGAGGGCGTCGCGTGACCGCCGCGGCGTCGCGGGACGCCCTGTCGGCGCTGCGCAGGGAGGAGGAGGCGCGCTTCGTCGCGGCGCACCCGACGTCCGCCCGCCTGGCCGCCGAGGCGTCGGCGTCGCTGCTCGGCGGCGTGCCCATGACCTGGATGGCCAAGTCGGCCCGGGCCCTTCCCGGTCTTCCTCGAAGGCGCGCGCGGCGCGCGGCTCGAGGACGTCGACGGGCACGTCTACGTCGACCTCTGCCTGGGCGACACCGGGGCGATGGCGGGCCACAGCTCGCGGCCGGTGGCCGACGCGGTGACGGACCGCCTGACGACGCGCGGCGGCGCCACGACGATGCTCCCGACCGCGGACGCCGCGCGCGTGGCCGGCCTGCTGGCCGACCGCTTCGGCCTGCCGACCTGGAGCTTCGCCCTCTCGGCCACCGACGCCAACCGCTGGGTCCTGCGCCTCGCCCGCCACCTCACGCGCCGGCGCCGCGTCCTCGTGTTCGACGGGTGCTACCACGGCACGGTCGACGAGACCTTCGCCGTGCTGCGCGACGGCCGCGTCGTGCCCCGGGACGGCAACGTCGGCGCGCCGGCCGACGTCGCGACCACCACCCGCGTGTGCGCGTTCAACGACCTCGACGCCGTCGAGCGCGAGCTCGCCCACGGCGACGTCGCCTGCGTGCTCACGGAGCCGGCGCTGACGAACATCGGGATCGTCCTGCCCGAGCCGGGGTTCCTGGAGGGGCTCGCGGCGGCCTGCCGGCGGGCGGGGACGCTGCTGGTGCTCGACGAGACGCACACGCTCAGCGCGGGCTACGGCGGGTGCACGCGCGCCTGGGGGCTGCGCCCGGACGTGGTCACGATCGGCAAGGCCATCGCCGGCGGCGTGCCCATCGGCGCCTTCGGGCTGACGGCCGAGCTGGCCGCGCGCGTCACGTCCCTGCCCGACGCCGACCTCGTCGACACCGGCGGCGTCGGGGGCACGCTCGCGGGCAACGCGCTGTCGCTGGCCGCGGCCCGGGCCACGCTCGCCGAGGTGCTGACGGCGGAGGCGATGGGGCGGATGGTCGCGCTCGGCGAGCGCTACGCCACCGGGCTGCGCGGCGTCCTGGCCGAGGCGGGCCTGGCCTGGTCGGTCGTGGGGCTCGGTGCGCGCGCGGAGTTCGCGTTCGCCGCGACGCCGCCGCGCGACGGCGCCGCGGCGGCCGCCGCCCTCGACGACGACCTCGACCGCTACGTCCACCTCGCGCTGCTGAACCGCGGCGTCCTGCTCACGCCGTTCCACGCGATGGCCCTCATGAGCCCGGCCACGACGACGGAGGACGTCGACGCCGCGCTGGCCGTCTTCGCGGCCGTGCTCGCGCCGCTCGGGTCCGCCCTCAGCGCGCGCTGACGCCGTCGGCCAGGCTGCGCGCCCACCGGCGCTCGCCGTCCTCGCGCACGCCGGCCGGCTCGAGCCCCAGGCGCCGCGCGACCCCCTCCGACGCGCCGTGCCCGGGCGCGATGTGCGCGACGAGCTCCCCGACGCCCTGCCTGGCCAGCCAGCCCGCGACCGCGGTGGCCGCCTCCGTCGCCAGGCCCTGCCCCTGGTGGGCGGTCGCGACGACCCAGGCCAGCTCGGCCCGTCGGCCGTCGCCGGCCTCGGTGACGGTCGCCTGCACCGTGCCCGCAGGCGGGCCGCCGGCCGCCGGGCGCAGGACCCAGTTCAGCCACGCCGCGCGGCCGTCGGGCGACACGCCCCCCTCGCGCCGCGCGTAGGCGGCGCGCAGCTCCTGCGCGCTCGCGGGCGCCCCGCCCGTGAACGCGTGCAGCGCGGGGTCGTCGAGGACGGGCGCGAGCTCGTCCGCGTGGTCGGCGCGCAGCGGGTCGAGCACCAGGCGCGGGGTCGCCAGCGTGACGGCGCGGGGGCGGCCGGCCGGCGCCATCACCCGGCCAGGCGCTCGCCCAGCTCGCGGACGACCTCGAGGATCGAGGCGACCTCGTCGTCGCGCGTGCGGAAGTTCACGAAGCACACGCGCAGGCACACCTGCTCGTCGACGACGGCGGGGGCCAGGTAGACGCGCCCGTCCGCCTGGACGACATGGGCGAGCTCGCGGTTGTGGGCGTCGAGCTCGCCCGGCGTCCGCCCCGGCGGCTCGTGGCGGAAGCAGACCGTCGAGAGCTGCGGCCGGTGCAGGAGGGCGAAGGCGTCGTCGGCCTCGATCAGCACCTCCAGGCGCCGGGCCAGGCCGATCGTGTGCTCGATCCACCCCCGGTACGCCGCCGCGCCGTGGATGCGGAAGGCGAGCCAGAGCTTCACCGACCGGAACGGCCGCGAGTACTCCAGCGTGCGGTCCACCGCGTTCGTCGTCCCGTCGCGGTGGAGCATGTAGCGCTCCTCGTGGCCGAAGGCCGCCTCCAGCGCGGTGCCGTCGGCCAGCAGGACGAGCGAGCAGCTCTTCTGGACCCCGAGCCACTTGTGGGCGTCGAGCGTCAGCGAGTCGGCGCGGCCGAGGCCGGCGAAGAGCGGGCGGCCGGTCGGGGTGGCCGCGGCGGGCAGCCCGTAGGCGCCGTCGACGTGCAGCCACACGCCGTGGCGGGCGCAGACGTCTGCGATGGCGTCGAGCGGGTCGACCGCCCCGGTGAGCGTCGTCCCGCCGGTGGCCACGACGGCGACGGGGGTCACGCCGCCGGCGACGTCGGCGGCGATCGCCGCGTCGAGGTCGGCCGGGCGCATCCGGCGCAGGTCGTCGAGGCCCAGCCGCCGGACCGCGGCGCCGCCGAGCCCGGCGGCCTCGACCGCGCGCAGGACGGAGTGGTGGGCCTCCTCGGAGCAGTAGACCGCGCCGCGGTGGCCGGCGAGGCCCTCGTGGCGGCTGCCCGGGAGGGCGCGCTCGCGGGCCGCGAGCAGCGCGGTGAGGTTCGACGTCATGCCCCCGCTGGTGAAGGCCCCGAAGGCGTGCGGGTAGCCGATGAAGCTCGCGACCCAGTCGAGCGCCTGGCGCTCGACGAGGTCGGCGCCGCCGGCCGTCGTGGCGAGGTTGACGTCGTACGTCGCGGCGAGCGCCTCGCCGAGCACCCCGACCTCCAGGCCGGTCGAGCCGATGTAGGCGAGGTACAGGGGGCGGGCGGGGGAGACGCTGGCGTCGAGCACGCGCACCGCGTCGTCGAGGACGCCCTCGGGCGCGCTGCCGTGCTCGGGGAGGCCCTCGCGCAACCGGCGGGCCAGGTCGTCGTCGACGGGCGGCTCCTCGGGCCGGGGCTCGTCGAACGACCGCCAGGCCTCGGCGATGCGGCGGGACAGCAGCGCGAGCACGGCCTCGCGGTCGGCCAGCTCGGGGCGGTCCAGGCGGGGCTCGAGGCGTCCGGCGTCGGTCACGGTCGGCCCATGCCCGCGGCGGGGCGATCCGATGCCGGCGCCGCGGCGCCGGGCCGGGGCGCGTCGTCGCCGTGCGCGCCTTGACGTGCCCTCCCGCTCCCGGTAGACCATCGCACCGATTGGATACATTATCCATCGCGTCCTGGGAGGGGAGAAGATGTCCGACACGATCCGCGCCCGGCCGGGCCCGCCGGCCGCGGCCTCGCTCGCCTAGGCCCACGATGGCCCTCACGGAGCAGCCCCGCGCGCAGGACGTCCGCGCCGCCCTGCCGCCCGAGGTCACGGCCGTGCGCGTGACCTACGCCGACCTGCACGGCGTGCAGCGCGGCAAGGACGTCCCCGTGGCCGAGCTCGAGCACGTGCTGCGCTCCGGCCTGGCCTTCTGCTGGGCGGTCATGGGCACCGACCTGCGCCACACGCCCGTCGTCGGCGGCGAGCTCGGCTACCCGGACATGATCGCCCGCCTGGACCCGGCGACGCTCGTCCAGGTCCCGTGGGAGCCGTCCGTCGCGGTCGGCCTGGCCGACCTCGAACGGGCGATCACGCACGAGCCCGAGCCGACCGACCCTCGCCATGCGGTGCGCCGCGCCGCGGCGGCGTTCGCGGACCTCGGGCTCGTTCCCGTGGTCGGCCCCGAGCTCGAGTTCTTCCTCCTGCAGCCCGACGTCGACGCCCCCGGCGGAGCGGCCAAGCGGCACGTCGACCACCTCTCGATGGTCTACACCGTCGGCGCGCAGGCCGACCCCAACGGGGTCGTGCGCACGCTGCTGGAGGGCTGCGCGGCGCTCGGGCTGGGCGCCTTCGCGGCCAACCACGAGTTCATGAACAGCCAGTACGAGATCAACCTCCGCGAGTCGGAGGCCCTCGACGCGGCCGACCGCGCCTTCCGACTGAAGTCCGCGGTGAAGGACGCCGCCGCGCAGCGCGGTCTGCATGCCACGTTCATGGGCAAGCCCTTCAACGACCAGGGCGGGTCGGGCTTCCACATCCACCTCTCCCTGGCCAAGGACGGCGAGAACGCCTTCCCCGACGAGGACGACGAGCGCGGCGTGGCCGCCACCCTGCGGCACTTCACCGCCGGGGTGCTGGCCCACGCCCCGGCCTGCATGGCCTTCCTGAACCCGACCGTCAACGCCTACCGGCGGATCCTCCCCGACTCCCTCGCCCCCACCCACGCCAACTGGGGCTTCGACAACCGCACGACCTACGTGCGCATCCCGCCCGAGCGCGGCGGCGCGACGCGCCTGGAGGTCCGCGTGGGCGACGGCTCGTCGAACCCGTACCTGGGGATCGCCGCGGTGCTGTTCGCCGGCCTCGACGGCGTGCGCCGCGGGCTGGACCCCGGCGAGCCGCTCTCCGGCGACGCCTACACGGCCCCCGAGGACCGGGCCGGCGGGCGGCTGCCGACCTCGCTCGGCGACGCGCTCGACGCGCTCGAGGCCGACGGGGTCATCGCCGAGGCGATGGGGCGCGAGCTCGTCGAGACGTTCGTCGCCGTCAAGCGCTTCGAGCTCGAGCGCCACCGGGCCCACGTGTCCGAGTGGGAGCTCGAGGAGTACCTCCACCACCTCTAGGGCGGGGACGACCATGGGCATCGCCGCCGACCTGCGCCTCGAGGACGTCGACCTCGCCGACCACGACAACTTCGTGGAGCGCGTGCCGCACGAGATGTTCGCGCTCCTGCGCCGCGAGGACCCCGTGTTCTTCCAGCACGAGCCCGACGGGCCGGGGTTCTGGTGCATCACGCGCTACGACGACATCAACGCCGTCCACCGCGACTGGGAGACCTTCTCCTCCGAGACGGGTGGGACGTCGCTGCAGGACCTGCGCCCCGACGAGATCGAGGCGCGCAAGTCGATGATCGACATGGACCCCCCGCGCCACAACCAGCTGCGGGCGCTGGTGGCCAAGGGCTTCACCCCGCGGGCGGTCCGGGCCTACGAGCTGAAGATCCGCGAGCTCATCGACGGGATCCTCGACGACGCGCTGCCGCTGGGCGAGTTCGACTTCGTCGAGCACGTCGCGGCGGAGCTGCCGATGCGCGTGTTCGCGGAGATGCTCGGCGCGCCGCAGGAGGACCGGCGGCACATCGTCGACCTCGGCGACCGGCTGCTGGGCAACGCCGACCCGGAGTTCGCCACGCCCGAGGAGCTCGAGCGCCACCGCCACCTGCCGTTCTCGTCGCCCGTGGCGCTCGAGATGTTCGAGTACGGGCGCAAGCTCGCCGCCGACCGGCGCGAGCATCCGCGCGACGACATCGTCACGAAGCTCGTGCAGGCGCAGATCGACGGCGAGCCCCTCACCCAGCGCGAGTTCGACGTGTACTTCCTGCTGCTGGCCACGGCCGGCAACGAGACGACGCGCCACACGATCTCGAGCGGCCTGCTGGCGCTCATGGAGTTCCCCGACCAGCTCGACCGGCTGCGGCGCGAGCCCGACCTGCAGGCCACCGCGGCCGAGGAGATGCTGCGCTGGGCGACCCCCGTGCACCACTTCCGTCGCACCGCCACGAAGGACGTGCAGTTCGGGGGGAAGCTCATCCGCCGCGGCGACAAGGTCGTCACGTGGTTCACGTCGGGCAACCGCGACGAGGACTACTTCCCCGACGGCGACCGCTTCGACGTCGCCCGCGCCCCGAACCCGCACCTCACCTTCGGGCCGGGCGGCGTGCACTTCTGCATGGGCGCGCACCTCGCGCGGCTCGAGGTGCGCATCGCCTTCGAGGAGCTGCTCCCGCGGGTCCGGTCGGTCGAGCCGGCCGGCCCGCACGAGCGCCTGCGGTCGAACTTCTTCAACGGCGTCAAGCGGCTCCCCGTGCGGGTGGAGGGGTCCTGAGGCACGACCTCGACGTCGTCACCGTCGTGGACCGCGCCTACGCGGCCCTGCGCGAGCGGATCCTCTCCGGCGACCTGTCGCACCACGCCAAGCTGCGCCAGGAGGACCTCGCCGCCGAGCTCGGGGTGTCGCGCACGCCGGTCCGCGAGGCGCTCGGCCGCCTGGCCGCGGACGGCCTGGTCGAGCTGCTCCCGAACCGGGGCGCGCGCGTGGCCGACGTCACCCCCGAGGACATGCGCGCCTCCTACGAGGCGCGCCTGGTCGTCGAGCCGGCCGCGGCCGGCCTCGCCGCCGCCCGCCGCGACGTGCGCGCGCTGGCGGCGATGCGCGCCGCGGTGGCCGCCCACCGCGCCTCGGCCGGCGACGTCCAGGCCGCCTTCGGCGCCAACCGCGACTTCCACCTGGCGCTCGTCGCCGGCGCGGGGAACGCGTTCCTGCGACGGTTCGTCGAGGGCCTGTGGGCGCGCCGCGTCGGGCTGCGGATCTACGAGGCCCAGCGCGAGTCCCCGGACCTCATCGCGCTCGACGCCGACGAGCACGAGACGATCGCCGACGCGGTGGCGCGGGGCGCCGCCGACGAGGCCGAGCTGCGGATGCGCGAGCACATCGCGGTCGCCATGCGGGTCCTCCTCGAGGCGATCGGCGACGATGCCGCCGCATGAGCGAGCTCCGCAAGCGCCCCGACCTGCTCGTCCACGAGCGCGAGCCGCTCAACCTGGAGACGCCCCGGGCGGTGCTCGGCGCCGCGTCGCTGACGCCGGCCGACGCGTTCTTCGTCCGCGATCACGGCCCCGTGCCCGACGCCGGCCCCGACTGGCGCCTGGAGGTCGGCGGGCTCGTCGACGCCCCGCTGTCGCTCGGCCTGGACGAGCTGCGCGACGGGCGCTTCGCGCGTCAGGAGGTGACCGCGACGCTGCAGTGCGCCGGCAACCGCCGCGCCGCGCTCCTGGCCGTCGCGGACATCCCGGGGGAGGCGCCCTGGGGCCCGGGCGCGACCGGGACCGCGGTCTGGGGCGGCGTCGCCCTCGCCGACGTGCTGCGCGCCGCCGGGCCGCAGGCGCCCGCGGGCCACGTGGCCGCCGTGGGCGCCGACCGCGCCCCGGAGGCCCGGCCGCCGCAGCCGTTCGGCGCCTCCGTCCCGCTGCGCAAGGCGCTCGGCGACGAGGTGCTGCTCGCCTGGGAGATGAACGGGGCGCCGCTGCCCGCGGCGCACGGCGCCCCGCTGCGCCTCGTGGTCCCGGGGTGGATCGGGGCCCGCAGCGTGAAGTGGCTGCGGCGGATCGTGCTGCGCGACCGGCCCTTCGACGGCTGGTTCCAGGACGTGGCCTACCGGCTGCTCGCTCCCGGCCAGGAGCCCGGGCCCGGCGTCGGCATCGCCCTCGGCGAGGTGGCCCTGAACGCCGACGTGCTCGTCCCGGCCGACGGCGCGACGGTCGGGCCGGGGCCGTTCGAGGTGCGCGGCTACGCCCACGCGGGCGGGGACCGCACGGTCGCCCGGGTCGACGTCTCCGCCGACGGCGGGCGCTCGTGGCGGCAGGCCGAGCTGCTCGAGGACCTCGGCCGGTGGGCCTGGCGCCTGTGGCGGGCCGAGCTCGCGCTCCCCCCGGGCGCGCACGAGCTCGTCGTGCGCGCCTGGGACAGCGCGGCGGCGACGCAGCCCGAGAGCCCGGCCGCCGTGTGGAACCCGAAGGGCTACGTCAGCAACGCCTGGGGACGGATCACCGTGCGGGTGGCGGCATGAGCGACGACGAGCCGCGCGGCGACGTCGGCGGCGGCGGGCCCTACGACCCGCGGCGCCCGCTCGACCCGCGCGACTACAGCCGGCGGACGCTGCTGGCCAACGAGCGCACCTTCCTGGCCTGGTGGCGCACGGGCCTCGCCGCGCTGACCGTCGGGCTGGCCTGCGCGCGGATCATCCCGATCGTGGGCCAGGTGCGGGCGCAGTGGCCCTACACCACGATCGGCGTGCTGTTCGCGGCGCTGGGCGTCGTGTGCCTCGTCTACGGCGAGCAGCGCCGGCGCGCGGTCGACGAGGCGGTGCGGCGCGGCGACTACGCCGAGCCCGACGGCCGGGTGCTGGTGCTGCTCACCGTGCTGGCCGCGCTGGCCGGGCTCGGCCTCGTCGCGGTCTTCCTCGTCGACGCCTGACGGCGACCGATGAGTCCGTCCCCGCCTCGCCGTCTGAGGGGGCATGGGCGTGCGCGCAGCCGAGCGGGCGGGACCGGAAGGCGGGGCGCCGGACCGCGGGGCCGGGGGTCGACCGCCGCCCCGCGGTGCGGCTCGCCGCACCCCCCGACGCCGGGTACCGGCCGGGCCGGCGGGCCCCCGGGTCGTGAGACTCCACCGCATGGCGGTCTCCGTCGCATCCGCGCACCTGGCCCCGGCCCCCGACGCCCCGGCGCTGCCCTTCGAGGGCGTCGACGTCCGGGCGCTGGCGCGGCGCGCGGCCGTGCCGGCTGGGCTCGTCGCGGTGGCCGCGGCGGCGCTCCTGGTCGCCGGCGGCCCGCTCCAGGCCTTCCTCCACGCCCTCGAGCGCGCCGTGCAGGCCGACCCGCGCTGGGTCGTCGCCGCGGGTGCGTTCGAACTGCTGTCCTTCGTCGGCTACATCGGCCTGTTCTGGATGGTCGGCTCCCGCGCGACGTCGCGCCTCGGCGTGCGCGCCAGCGCCTACATCACGCTCGGCGGCGCGGGCGCCACGCGCCTGCTGCCGACCGCCGGCGTCGGCGGCGCGGCCCTGACGCTCTGGAGCCTGCGCCGCGCCGGCCTGGGCACCCGCGGCGCGACGAGCACGCTGCTGAGCTTCCTCGTCCTGCAGTACGCCGTGTTCCTCGGCGCGCTCGTCGTCGCGGGCGGCCTGCTCGCCCTCGGCATCTCGGGCCACGCGCCCCTCGGCGTCAGCGCGGTCCCCGCCGGCGCCGCGGCGCTCGCGATCGTCACCGCGCTCGTCTTCGCGGCGCGGCGTCCGGCGCCCGCGGCGGCGCTCGCCCCCGGTGCCTCCCGCGCCACCCGGGCCCGCGGCCGCCTGCGCGAGGCGCGCGGCGTCGTCGGCACCGGCGTGCGCGACGGCATCATCCTGCTGCGGTCCGGCGACCTGCGCCTGCTGGGCGCCCCGGCCTACTGGGCCTTCGACGCGGGCGTCCTGTGGGCGATGCTCCACGCCTTCGGCGCCGCCCCGTCGTTCGCCGTGGTCGTCCTCGCCTACTTCGTCGGCCAGGTCGGCAACACGCTGCCGATCCCGGGCGCCGTGAGCGGCGGGATGGCCGGCGTGCTCATCGCCTGCGGCGTCCCCGCGGACCTCGCCGTCGTGTCGGTGCTGGCCTACCGCTCCATCGCGATCTGGCTGCCGGCGCCGATCGGCCTCGCGGCCCTGCGCCCGCTGCGCCGCACCGTCGCCGCCTGGGCCCGCGAGGACGAGGCCGCCGCCGGGCCGGCCGCGCCCGAGCGCGTCGCACCCGAGCCTGCCGCGGCCGAGCGCTTCCTGCCCGAGCCCGCCGTCGCGCGCGAGCGCGACGCCCTCGCCCTCGCCGCCTAGCCGCCCCCGGGCGCGGCGGTGGACCGGCGCCCGCTCCGGGGGGCTGCCGCACCCTGGCGGGCAAGTCCCGGTGTCAGCCTCGGGACATGCCCTTCACCCGTCCCGCCCTCGTGCACCTGCGCCCGATCGACGCGCGCGACGGCGCGGCGTTCGCCACCTTCGTCGGCCGGCTGAGCGCCGAGTCGCGCGGTCGCCGCTTCCTCGGGCCCAAGCCCCGGCTGACCGCCAGGGAGGTCGCCTACCTCACCGACGTCGACGGCGTCACCCACGGTGCCTTCGCCGCGATCGACCCGCGCACCGGCGCGATCGTGGGCGAGGCGCGCTACGCGCCGTGGCCGGGCCGCGCGGGGGTGGCCGACCTCGCGGTCACCGTGGCCGACGAGCTCCAGCGTCGCGGCATCGGGACCGCCCTCGCCGCCGCGACGGTGGACGCGGCGCGCGCCCACGGCGTGCACACCCTGACCGCGAGCACGCTGTGGGAGAACGTCCCGGCGCGGGCCCTCCTGCGGCGCCTCGGCTTCCGGCCGGTGGGCAGCGGCGGCGGCGTCGTCGAGCTCGAGCTCGACCTCGCGGCCGCCCCGGCCCGGCCGGGTCCCCTGAGCGCGGTGGGCGGAGCGTCGTCGCCGGCCGCGGCGGCGGGCGCCGCCTGAGCGCCCGGCGCCCGGCCTGTGGGAGGCTCGGACGGAGGACCCGTGCCCGACGCCCTGCGCCACGGACCGCGGAGGACCGCCGGCCACCTCGCGGTGGCGCTGCGACGCAGCTCGGCGCTGCGCCGCCGGCGCTGGGCGATCTGCGCCACGCTACTCGTGGCCGGCGTCGTCCTGGGCGGCTCGGGTGGGGTGCTGCTCGGCCTGACCGCGGGGGTGCTCGCGCTCGACGCGCTGATCCCCATGCCGGGGACGACGGTCGGCGAGGCCGACGACCGCTTCTGGCGGCTCGTGCGGCGGCGCGCCCGGTCGCGCCGGTGGCGGCGCCTGCGCGGGCGCCCACCGGAGACGCTCGAGCTCGTCGACGACCGCCGCGGCCCGCTCTCGGTCGCGGCGCGCCGCGACCTCGGGGTGCTCCCGATCCCGCTGCGCTCGATCACGGGCACCATCGAGGGCGCCAAGGCCGCGAGCTTCGACGGCGCCTTCCGCCCCGACCCGTCCTCGCGCTCCCGCTGGGTCCGGCTCTGGCTCGCGCAGGCCCACGACGCGCCGCTGCCGCCGATCAGCGTCTTCCGCGTCGAGGGCCGCCACGTCGTGCGCGACGGGCACCACCGTGTCTCCGTGGCCCGGGACCACGGGCGGACGACGATCGACGCCGAGGTCGTCGAGCTCGTGGCCCGGCGGGGCCGCGCCCTGCCGCCGGCTGACCCGCCGGCGGGCTAGGTTGGGGCGGTGCTCCCCCCGGTCGTCGACGCCGCCCAGGTGCGCCGGCGCGCGGACGTGGTCCTCGCCGACGTGCGCTGGTACCTCGACGGCCGCTCCGGCCGCGCGGCCTACGAGGCCGGCCACCTCCCCGGGGCCGCCTTCGTCGACCTCGACGCCTGGTTGGCCGCGCCGCCGGGCGCGGCCGGGCGCCACCCGCTGCCCGACCCCGTCACGTTCGCGCGCGGGCTGGCCGGGCTCGGCGTGGGCGAGGACGACCCCGTCGTCGCCTACGACGACGCGGGCGGGACCGTCGCCGCCCGGCTCGTCTGGATGCTGCGGGCCACCGGCCACGACGCCGCGCTGCTGGACGGCGGCCTCGCCGCCTGGGACGGCCCGCTCGAGACGGCCACGCCGGCGCGGCCGCCCGCGCGCTTCACGCCCGTGCCGTGGCCGGCCGGGCGGCTGGCCTCGATCGACGAGGTCGCCGGCGGGACCGCCGTCCTGCTCGACGCGCGCGAGCGGGCGCGCCACCTGGGCCGGGAGGAGCCCGTCGACCCGCGCGCGGGGCACATCCCGGGCGCACGGAGCCTGCCCGCCCGCGAGCTGCTCGATGACGAGGGTCGCCTGCTCGCGACCGCGGCGCTGCGGGCCCGCTTCGCGGAGGTGGGCGTGGACGACGCGGCGGCGGTCGTCGCGTCGTGCGGCTCGGGCGTGACCGCCTGCCACACGCTCCTCGCGCTCGAGCACGCGGGCCTGGGTCGCGGACGGCTGTTCCCGGGCTCCTTCTCGGAGTGGAGCCGCGATCCCGAGCGGCCGGTGGCGACCGGCGAGGGCTAGCGCCGCCGCGCCACGACGCGGACCTCGACGCGCGCGGGCCTCGTCGGGTCGCCGAGCGTGAGGAAGTCGCGCACCCGCCCCGAGCACGCGCAGAAGGGGCACGCCATCGCATCGGCCGGCGCGGCGCCGCGCGGCGGCGGCGCGACGGGCGCGTCGCAGGCCGGGCAGGCGAGCGTCCCCGTGGCCACCGGGGCGGCGCGGCCGACGCGGCGCAGCTCGTGCTCGCCGGCGAGGGCGCCGACGCGATCGGGACCGGCCGGCTCGGGGCCGCCGAGGCCACGGTGCAGGCTCACGGGCCGCAGTCTAGGCCGCCGCCGGGCGCGTCCCACCGGCCGCTCGCCGCGCACGCGGCGGACGGGCGGGCGGCGACCGCAACTCCGGGCCGGGGCCGCCGGTTGGGGGCGGCGTACCCCGACCAAGGAGCAGCCCCCCCCATGCCCTCCCGCCTCTCCCGCCTGCGCGCCCGCCTGAGCTTCGCCAACGTGACCTCCGCCCTTGCCCTCTTCGTCGCCCTCGGCGGCACGAGCTACGCCGCGGTCAGCGTCGGCTCCGCCGAGATCCGGACTGACGCGGTCGGGGCCTCCGAGATCCGCCGCGACGCCGTCGGGTCCTCCGAGGTCCGCGGCAGCGCGATCGGCTCGTCGGAGCTGCGGGCGAACGCCGTCGGCAAGTCGGAGATCCGCGCGGGCGCCGTCGGCCGCGCGGAGATCGGCGTCGACACGATCTTCTCCTCGGAACTGGCTCCGGGCTCGGTCGGCACCGACGAGCTCCGCGACGGCCAGGTCGGCCTGGCCGACCTCTCGACGGAGGCGCGCACGGCGCTGACCCAGACCGACCGGGCGATGGTGACCTCGGGCGGCACGCTCGGCGGCGGGACCGCCAAGCTGGCCACCCGCACCGCGACCGGCACCTACACCGTGACCTTCGCCCACGACGTCAGCGCGTGCACGTACGCGGCTACGCCGGCCGGCGTGAAGAGCGGGACGACGATCGAGGAGCCCGCGCCCGGGAGCGTCACGGTCACCCCGGCGACGAGCCCGGCGAGCGACGTCGTGGTGAGGACCTACAACTCGTCCGGGGTCGCCACCGACGGGCCGTTCCACGTCCTCGCCAGCTGCTGACCGCGGGCGGCGGGGCGGCGCTCCGGCGCCGCCCCGGCCCGCGGGCGAGGTGCGAGGACGCCCCTAGAATGGAGGCATGCTCTTCTCGCGTGACAAGGAGCGTCCCGCGGCCACGCTTCCCGGCCGCGACGCCTCGCCGTTCCCGGCCCCGGAGCGCCACGCCGTCCTCGGCACGCCGCTCCAGCCGCCGTTCCCCGAGGGGCTCGAGGTCGCGTACTTCGCCCTGGGCTGCTTCTGGGGCGCCGAGCGCCTCTTCTGGGGCCTGGACGGCGTCTACTCGACCGCGGTCGGCTACGCCGGCGGCGGCACGCCGTTCCCCACCTACGAGGAGACGTGCACCGGCCGCACCGGCCACACCGAGACCGTGCAGGTCGTCTACGACCCGGCCGAGGTCTCCTACGCCGACCTGCTGAAGGTCTTCTGGGAGGAGCACGACCCGACCCAGGGCGACCGGCAGGGCAACGACGTCGGGACCCAGTACCGCTCGGCGATCTTCACGACGACCGAGGCGCAGGCCGCCGACGTGGAGCGCACCGGGGCCGCCTTCGAGGAGGGCCTGCGCGCCGCCGGCCACGGGCCGATCACCACCGAGGTCGCGCCGGCCGGCCCGTTCTACTACGCCGAGGACTACCACCAGCAGTACCTCCACAAGGTGCCCCACGGCTACTGCGGCCTGAAGGGCACCGGCGTCACCTGCGCGATCGCCTAGGGAGCCGCGCGTGGGCGGCCGCGCCGCCCGCCCGGGCACCGGCGCCGCCGGCTAGGGCCGGCAGCGCAGTCTCCCGCGGTCGAGCGTCCGCCCGGCCGCGCTGACGAAGGCCCAGCGGGCGCTCCCGCGCCGCAGCTGCAGCCGCAGCGCGCCGAAGGTCGAGTCGTTCCCGAAGGCCAGCCGATGGTCGGCGCGCAGCGGGTAGAGGCCGCGCCCGCCGGCTCCGGCCACGAACTGGGTCAGGCCGCCCGCGGGCCGGAAGCGCTGCAGGTCGTGGTCGTGCCCGCTGAGGACGATCGTCGCGTGCCCGCGCAGCGCGTCCCACAGCGGGGCCATGTCGTCCTGGTCGCCGTGGCTGCCGGCGCTCAGGCGCGCGCGGTGCCAGAACGCGATCCGGCACGTGCCGCGGCCGCGCAGCTGGCGGCGCAGCCAGCGCTCCTGCGCCGAGCCGCGCTGGTGCGCCGCCTCGGAGTCCAGCGCCAGCAGCGTCCACCCGCCCGCCGAGAAGCGGTACCAGTCCGGCGGCGTGCGGCCGTGCGCCCGCCGCCAGTAGGGGTCGTAGCCCGAGCTCTGGCTCCGCGCGTCGTGGTTGCCCGAGACCGGCGCGGTGATGCGCTTCAAGCGCCCGTAGCTCGGGTCGTACCCCGTCCGGAACTCCGCGGCGGTGCCGTCCTCGTAGACGTCGCCGAGGTAGGCGAAGCGATCCGGCCGGCCGCGGGCGATGAGCGCCGCGACGGCCCGCCCGTCCGCGCGGGCGTCGCCGTCGCCGACGGCCCAGACCGTCGCCCGCGGGCCCGGGACCGAGCCCACGAAGGGCCCGCCGCCCGATCCCGCCGCGCGGTCGGCCGACGAGCTGGCCGAGCAGCCGGCCGCGGCCGCGGCGGTGGCGGCCGTGAGGGCCCCGAGCAGGACGAGACAACGCGGCATCGCGCGCCGAGGCTAGCGGTCGAGCAGGTGGTCGAGCGTCGGCTGCGCCGGGTCGGCGGCCGGTCCCGGGACCCCGGCCGCGCGCCAGTGGAACGTCACGTCGGCGGCCTTGACCGTGGTCGCGCGCAGCCCCGCCTCCAGCGGCTGGACCTGGAAGCCGCCGGCGACGCGCCCGCGGACCAGGGCGTGGAAGACGCGCCCGCGCCGGGCGACGCGGACGACGTCCTGGGGGTGGATGTCCTCGTGCGCGGCCACGGGGCCGCAGAGGCTACCCGTCGCGGCCGGCGTCGCCCGGGCTCGGGGCGACGGCCGCCGCCTCGCGCTCGGCCTCGTCCTCGGGCAGGGCCAGCGCGACGTGGAGCGTGGCCGCCGTGACCCGGGGCTGCTCGCCGACGGGCTCGAGGTCGCGGTCGAGCTCCACCACCGGGTTGCTCAGGCGGCCGATGCCCTCGATCTCCACGTCGACGACCTGTCCCGGCTGCACCGGGCGCGAGTGGGCCGGGGTCCCGGTGAGCAGGACGTCGCCGGGCTCGAGCGTCATGAGCCGCGCCGCGTCGGCGACCTGGTAGGCCGCGCTGAAGACGAGGTCGGTCCCCGTGTGGGCCTCCTGGACGAGCTCGCCGTCGACGTAGGTCCGCAGCCACAGGTCGTCGGGGTCGACGTCCTCGGCGTCGGCGAGCACCGGGCCCAGCGGGCAGAACCCGTCCTGGCCCTTGACGCGCAGCATCGCCCCGCGGTCGGCGTGGCGGAAGTCGTGGACGCCCCAGTCGTTGGCCACGGTGTAGCCGCGGACGTAGCGCAGCGCGTCCGCGACGGAGGTCCCCAGGCAGCGCTCGCCGATGACGACGGCCAGCTCGCCCTCGTAGTTCAGGTAGCGGCAGCCGCGCGGGCGTGCCACGGGCGCGCGGTGGGCGCTCACCGACGACGGCGGCTTGAGGAAGAAGGCGGGCGCCTCGAGCGGGTGCGCCATCGCGTACTCGTCCATGCGCGAGCGGTAGCTCAGGTGGGTCGCCACGATCTTCGACGGCGCGGGGACCGCGGGCAGCCACACCGCGCCGGCGGTCGCCACCGTGCGCGCGTCGGGCAGCGTGATGACGTCGCCCTCGACGGTCCCCTCCACGGCCTGGCCGTCGACCTCGATCCGCGCGCGCCTCACGGCCGCATCGCCTCCTTGTCGTGCTGGGCGACGACCTCGCCGCCGTCCACCGTGTACCCGAAGGAGAAGCGGAAGCCCTTCAGCACCTCGTGCGGCGCGATGGCCTGCAGGTCCTCGAGCGTGTCGTCGTAGAGCCGCAGCTCGGCGCCGCCCTCCCAGACCTCGGTCGCCTCGCGGTCGGTCCCGCCCGCGCGGACGAGCTCGGCCACGGCCGGGACGACGCCGTCGTAGGCGGGGAAGTGGCGGGTGTTGTGCATCGGCGGGTCGTTGACGGTCGGGCCGGTCTCGGACACGCGCTCGAGCGTGACGACCGCGCGCGCGACCTGGCGGTCGTTCGCCGCGCAGGTCGCGCCGAAGCGCGCGCCCGGGGCCATGCCGTGCGGCGCGGCGCGGCCGACGGGGAAGGTCCGGGTCAGGTGGATCGAGCCGAGCTTCTTCGGGAAGCCCTGGATCCAGCCGCGGTACATCGCGAAGTCCTTGTCCACCCAGATGTAGACGCAGCGGCTCACGGGCTGCCCGCGGAACGTCGCTCCCACGACGAGGAAGAACTCCTTGTACTGGCTCTGGACGGGGTCGACGAGCTCGTGGAAGTCGCCGCTGCAGGACTGCCAGTCGGCGAAGATCGCCGCGACGAGGCCCTCCCGCCCGTCCCCGGCGGCAGGCTCGAGCTCGGGCGGCAGCAGCGCGGCGACCGCGTCCGGGTCCGTGCGGTACTCGACGATGAGGAAGTCGCCCGAGTAGTGCCACGGCGGGGGCGGGACGAGGCTCGCGCGGCCGTCGGGGGAGAGGGGTGCGGTGTAGCCCTTGGGCGGCATGGTCAGCGGGCCGCGGGGACCGGCGCGCGGCGGGACGAACCGTACCCCTCGGCCCACACGGTCCCGGCCCGCCGCCCGATCTTGACCGTCATCCAAAAATGGATACATTATCCAAAGACAGTCCGCAACCGGGTCGCCCGGCCCGGCGCGAGCCACCGGAAGGGAGCCTGATGGCGCTGAAGGTCGACGTCGACATGGACCTCTGCCAGGCGCACGGCGAGTGCGTCTTCGCCGCGCCGGAGGTGTTCGAGCTCGACGACGACGACCAGCTGCACTGGGTCGCCGAGCCCGACGAGTCGCTGCGCGAGAAGGTCCACCAGGCCGAGAAGGTCTGCCCCGTCTCGGCCATTCGGGTCACCGGGTAGGCTCCGGCGCCATGGACCGCGTCGTCGTCGTCGGCGCGTCGCTCGCGGGTCTGCGCGCCGCCGAGGCCGTGCGCGAGCACGGCCACGAGGGGCCGCTCCTGGTGGTGGGCGACGAGCCCCATGCGCCCTACACGCGCCCGCCGCTGTCCAAGCAGCTCCTGGCCGGTGCGTGGGAGCGCGAGAAGGTCGACCTGCGCTGGCGCGAGGTCGACGCCGAGTGGCGCCTCGGCGTCGCGGCGACCGGCCTGGACCTCGCCCGCCGGCGCGTGGCGCTCGCCGACGGCGACGAGCTCGGCTACGACGGGCTCGTGGTGGCCACCGGGGCGCGGCCGCGGCCCTGGCCCGGTGGCGATCCGCCGCCCGCCGGGGTCTTCACCCTGCGCGCCGTCGACGACGCGCTCGCCCTGCGGGAGGCCCTGGGGACGGCGGGCCGGATCGTCATCGTGGGCGCGGGCTTCATCGGCTGCGAGGTGGCCGCCACCGCCCGGGCCCGCGGGGTGGAGGTCGTCCTCTGCGACGTCGCGGCCACCCCCATGGCGGTGCTCGGGCCCGAGCTCGGCGCGGCCTGCGCCGCGCTGCAGCTCGACCACGGCGTCGAGCTCGTCCTCGGGCGCGGGGTGGACCGCTTCGAGGCCGACGGCTCCGGCCGGCTCGCGCGCGTGGTGCTGGCCGACGGCGCGGCCGTCGAGGCGGAGGCCGCGCTCGTCGCGCTGGGGGCGCTGCCGAACGTCGGCTGGCTCGAGGGCTCAGGCCTGGACGTCTCCCAGGGGCTCGTCTGCGACGTCCACTGCGCGGCCGTCGGCCACCCGGAGGTCGTCGGGGCGGGCGACGTCGCCGCCTGGCCGCACCCCCTCGCCGGCGGCGCCCTCGTCCGCGTCGAGCACTGGAGCAACGCCGCCGAGCAGGGCACGCTCGCAGGCGCGAACCTCCTGCGCGCGCCGGCCGACCGGGAGCCGTACGACGCGGTGCCCGCGTTCTGGTCGGACCAGTACGACGTCAAGGTGCAGTCCGTGGGCTTCCCGACCCACGCCGAGCGCGTCCGCGTGCTCGAGGGCTCGATCGCCGAGCGCCGCTTCGTGGCCGCCGGTGAGCGCGACGGGCGCGTGATCGCGGCGATCGGCTTCAACGCGGCCCGCCGCATGCCCGCCTACCGGCGTCACATCGCCGAGCAGGCGTCCTTCGACGACCTCGTCGCCGCGCTGGCCGACGACGAGCGCGCGCTGCCCGTCGCGGGATGAGGGCCCGCCGCGGCACCGCGGCCGTCGTGCCGGCGGCACTCGCGCTCGTGCTCGGGGCGGCGGGCGACGCGACCGTCGCCGGGGCGAGCTCGCGCGTCGGCGGCTGCCCGCTCTTTCCGCGCTCCTCGCCCTGGCACCAGCGTGTCGACCGGCTCCCGGTCCTGCCGGGCTCGGACCGCATGGTCGACGCGGTCGGGCGCCACGCGCCGCTGCACGCCGACTTCGGCGCCGGCCGCTACGCCGGAGGGCCGATCGGCATCCCGTACGTCGTCGTGCCGCGGGGCCAGCGCCGCGTCCCGGTCCGCTTCGCCTACGCGGACGAGTCCGACCGGGGGCTCTACCCGATCCCGCCCCGCGCCCCGGTCGAGGGTGGCCGCGCCGCGACGGGCGACCGCCACGTCCTCGTCGTCCAGCGCGGCACCTGCCGGCTGTTCGAGCTCTTCGACGCCCACCCCGTCGGGAGCACGGCGCGCCCGCGCCGCTGGCGCGCGGGGTCCGGCGCGACGTGGTCGCTGCGCTCGACGCGGCTGCGGCCGTTCGGCTGGACCTCGGCCGACGCCGCCGGGCTGCCGATCCTCCCCGGGCTGGCGCGCTGGCCGGAGGTGCGCTCGGGCCGGATCGACCACGCGCTGCGGATCACCGTCCCGCGCACGCGCCGGGCGGCGATCCCCCCGGCGCGGCACGTCGCCTCGGGGTCGACGGACCCCGACCTCCCGGCCATGGGCCAGCGGCTGCGCCTGAAGGCGTCGGTCGACGTGGGGCGGTTCCCGCGGCAGGCCCGGGTCGTGCTCCGGGGCCTGCGCGAGTACGGCGGCATCGTCGCCGACAACGGCTCGGCCTGGTTCGTGTCCGGCGCGCCGGACCGCCACTGGGACGACGACGCGCTCCACGCGCTCGCGCGGCTGACGGGCGACGACCTGGAGGTCGTCGACACCGGGCGCGCCGCCCGGACGCCGCCGGCCTAGGCAGGCCCGGCGCCCGCGCGCGCCGCCCCGCGTAGGCTCGCCCGCGTGCGCCGCGCCGTCGTCCTGCTCCTCCCGCTGCTCCTCGTCGCCGTCGTGCCGGCGACCGCCTCGGCCGCCGTCCCCGCCGCCGCGGCGGTCCGCCCGCTGCACGCCGTGCCCGATCCGGTGGCCGGCGGGCGCCTGGTGGACGACCGCGGGCGCGAGGTCCTCCTGCGCGGCGTCAACGTCAACGCCCTGGCCGAGTACTGGAAGGGCACGCCCTTCCCGACCACCTTCCCGCTCGCCGCGCAGGACCCGGCTCGGATGCGCCGCATCGGGTGGAACGCGGTCCGCCTGCTCGTCTCGTGGTCGCGCGTGGAGCCGGTCCCGGGCCGCTACGACGAGCGGTACCTCGACCTCGTCGCGCGGACCGCGCGCCGGCTCGGGCGCGAGGGCCTGGCCGTCGTCGTCGACGCCCACCAGGACGCGTGGGGCGCGTCGCTCGCCGCGCCCCCGGGGACGACCTGCCCGCCGGGGCTCACGCCGGCGCTGGGCTGGGACGGGGCCCCCGCCTGGGCGACCATGGACAGCGGCGCGTCGCGCTGCGACCCCGGCGTCCGCGAGGCGGTGCCCGCGGTGCTGGCCGCGTGGCGGGCGTTCTTCGCCGACCAGGGCGGAGTGCGGCGGCGCTTCGTGGCGATGTGGGGGCACGTCGCGCGGCGGATGCGCGGCGTCGGCGCGGTCGTCGGCTACGACCTCCTCAACGAGCCGGGCGCGCTGGACGCGGGCGCCCAGCAGGCGCTCTCGGGCGTCTACGCGGACGCGCTGGCCGCGATCCGGCGGGCCCCCGGCCCGCGGAAGCTCGTCCTCTTCGAGCCGTCGGTCACCTGGTCGGCCACGGGCCACGGCGCGCCCCCGGCCTTCCGGCACGACGCGGACGTCGTCTACGCGCCGCACCTTTACACCGGCGGCTTCACGAACGGGCCGATCACCGCGTCGGCCTTCCGGGTCGCGCGCGACGAGGCGCGCGGCTTCGGCGGCGCGCCGGTGCTCTCGGGCGAGTGGGGGTCCGGCCCCGAGCGCGCCGGGACGCCCGACGACTACTTCGCCGCGCACCAGTCGCTGCAGGACCGCTTCCGGATCTCGGCGACGCTGTGGACCTGGCGCGAGAGCTGCGGCGACCCGCACAAGGTGGGCGACCTGCGCGCGGGCCGGATCCCGGAGGTGTGGGGGCTCTTCGACGTCGACTGCCGCACGAACGCCGTGCGCGGCGTCCGCGCCGCGCTCGCCGCGTCGCTGACACGCGGCTACGTCCGTGCCGCGCCCGGGCGCCTGGTGAGCACCGCGTGGGACCCCGCCTCGCGCGCGCTGCGCGCCGCGGGGGCGGGCGCCCGTCGGCGCGGCGGCGACCTCGTCGCGTTCTGGCCCCGAGCGGGCGGGCCCGCGCCGCGGATCCACGGACGGGGCCTGCGGTCGGTTCGCGTGCGCGGGGACCTCGTGCTCGCCCGCCCGCGCGGCGGCGCCTGGTCGCTCGTCGTCGGCCCGCGGGGGGTCAGCCCCGCGCGGGCGGCGTCCAGCGCGCGGTGAGCTCGTCGTCGGTGGCGGGTGGGCCGGGGAGGGGCTCGTCGCCGGTCGCGCGGAGGCCGTCGAGCGCGAGCGCGAGCGAGCGGCGCCGGAGCTGGCGGGTGCGGTGCTCGTCGCCGAGGCGGACGGAGGCGACCTGCTCGAAGACGAGCGCGAGGTCGTTGACGTCGGCGTCGGGGCGGATCGCGCCGGCCTGCTGGGCGGCCTCGAAGAGCTCGACGTTCAGCCGCCCCGCCCGCTCGGCGGCCGCGTAGAGGTCGGGCGTCGGCACGAACGTCCCGGCCAGGCGCTGGGTCAGCGTGCTGGCGTCGGCCTCGACCGCCGCGCGCATGAAGGCGACGAAGCGCTCCCACGGGTCGTCGGAGGCCGCGCGGGCCGACTCCGCCGCCGCGATGTACCGCCGCAGGCCGTCCGCGCACAGCGCGCGCAGCAGGTCCTCCTTGCTCGCGTAGCGCGCGTAGAGGGCGCTCATCCCGACGCCGGCGTGCCGGGCGACGGCCGCGATCGGAGCGGACGGGTCGGCCACGAAGACCGCCCGGGCGGCGGCGAGGATGCGCTCGTCGTTGCGCGCGCGGCGCGCGCCCGTGGGCTGCGGCATGCCGTCATCGTAGCTGGAACGGAACATTCCGTTCTGATAGGATGAGCGCAACCTTCCCCTCTCCCAAGGAGCGCTCCGCATGGACTTCAAGCTCGAGCTCGTGGCCGTCCCCGTCAGCGACGTGGACCGGGCCAAGGCCTTCTACACCGAGCGGCTGGGCTTCAGCGCCGACCACGACCACCAGGTCGACGAGCACGTGCGCTTCGTGCAGCTCACGCCATCGGGCTCGGCGTGCTCCATCGCCATCGGGACGGGCGTCGTCGACACCGAGCCCGGCTCCGTGCACGGCCTGCAGCTCGTCGTCGACGACATCGAGGCGGCGCGGGCCGAGCTCCGCGCCCGCGGGGCCGAGCCGGGCGACGTGCAGGAGTTCCCGTGGGGCCGCTTCCTCTTCCTGGCCGACCCCGACGGCAACCGCTGGGCCGTGCAGGAGATCCCGCCGCGCGGCTGACCTACACGGGCCGGCCGGGGGGCCGCGACGCGACCGCCGCCGCGGGGAGCGCGTCCGGCCCGTGCGCCGCGTCCCGCCCGCGCCCCGCCGCGCGTCGTCCGCCGACGCGCCCGGGGCGCCCACGACGCTGGCCGCCGCGCGGGTCCGCGTCGCGTTCGCGGTCCGTCTGCCGCGGGCGCTCGGCGCGCCGGACGAGGTGCGCGTCTGGGACGGGGTCCCCGGCGGCGCGGTGGTGCTCGCCTACGGCCGCACGTCGGCCCTGTGGGCCTTCGAGGGGTCCGCGGCGCGGTACGTCGCGAAGCTCGCGGGCCCCGGCAGCGTCGTGCGCCCCACCCACGTGGGGGCGGCGCGCGCGACGTGGCTCACCGGTGCGCCGCGGGGCTTCGTCGTCGTCGATCGCGACGGGCGGGTCGTCCCCGGCACGGCCGCGGTCGTGGACGCGAACGTCCTCGGGTGGCGGCGCGGGCGCGTGGCCTACCGCCTGGAGACGCGCGCGCGGCTGGCGCGCGCGCTCGCGGTCGCGCGCTCGGTCCGCTAGGCGGTGCGCGTCAGGCGCTTGTACGTCAGGCGGTGCGGCCGGTCGGCCTCGGCGCCCAGGAGCTCGTGGCGGTGGCGCTCGTACTCCTCGAAGTTGCCCTCGAACCAGGTGACCTGGGAGTCGCCCTCGAAGGCCAGCACGTGCGTGGCCACGCGGTCGAGGAACCAGCGGTCGTGGGAGATGACCACCGCGCACCCGGCGTAGGCGAGGAGCGCCTCTTCGAGCGCGCGCAGCGTGTCGACGTCGAGGTCGTTCGTCGGCTCGTCGAGGAGCAGCAGGTTGCCGCCCGAGCGCAGGAGCTTGGCCAGGTGCAGCCGGTTGCGCTCGCCGCCGGAGAGCTTGGCCACCTTCTTCTGCTGGTCGGAGCCCTTGAAGTTGAAGCCGGCGACGTATGCGCGCGAGTTCATCCACGCCTCGCCGACCTTGATCTGCTCCATGCCGCCCGAGATCTCCTCCCAGACGGTCTTGTCGCCCTCGAGGGCGTCGCGGCTCTGGTCGACATAGGACATCTGGACCGTCTCGCCGACGCGCAGCGTGCCGCCGTCGGGTCGCTCGGACCCGGTGATCATCCGGAACAGCGTCGTCTTGCCCGCGCCGTTGGCGCCGATGATCCCGACGATCCCCCCGGGCGGCAGCGAGAACTCCAGGCCGTCGATGAGCAGCTTGTCGCCGAAGCCCTTGCGCAGGCCCTCGGCCTCGACGACGACGCCGCCGAGGTGCGTCGCGGTCGGGATGTGGATCTGGACCTCGTCGAGCTTGACGTTGCGCTCCTGGGCGACCAGCGCGTCGAAGTTCGCCAGGCGCGCCTTCTGCTTCTTCTGGCGCCCCTTGGGGTTCTGGCGGACCCAGTCGAGCTCGGCCGCGATCGTCCGCTGGCGCGCCTTCTCGGACTTCTCCTCCATGGCCAGGCGGGCCTGCTTCTGCTCGAGCCAGCTCGAGTAGTTGCCCTCGTAGGGCAGCCCGCGGCCACGGTCGAGCTCGAGGATCCAGCCCGCGACGTTGTCGAGGAAGTACCGGTCGTGGGTGACGGCCACGACGGTGCCCTTGTACTCGGCTAGGTGCTGCTCGAGCCAGGCCACCGACTCGGCGTCGAGGTGGTTCGTCGGCTCGTCGAGGAGCAGCAGGTCGGGCTGGCTGAGCAGCAGCCGGCACAGCGCCACGCGGCGGCGCTCGCCGCCGGAGAGCGTCGTGACGTCGGCGTCCGCGGGCGGCAGGCGCAGCGCGTCCATCGCGTACTCGACGTTCGTGTCGAGGTTCCACGCGTCGGCGGCGTCGATCCGGGCCTGGAGGTCCGCGAACTCGTCGGCCGTCTCCTCGGAGTAGTTCGCGGCCAGCTCGTTGAAGCGCTCGACGAGCGCGGCAGTCTCCGCGACGCCCTCCATGACGTTGCCGCGCACGTCCTTGGCCTCGTCGAGGTGGGGCTCCTGCTCGAGGAGCCCGACGGACGCGCCGGGGGCGAGCATCGCGTCGCCGCGGATGTCGGTGTCGCGGCCGGCCATGATCCGCAGCAGCGTCGACTTGCCCGAGCCGTTGTAGCCGAGCACGCCGATCTTGGCCCCGGGCAGGAAGGCCAGCGTCACGTCGTTGAGGACGGTCTTGTCCGGCGGGTGCACCTTGGAGACGCGGTGCATGGTGAAGATGTACTGGGGCGCCATCGGGGATCTAGGCTACTGCCGTGCCGACCCATCCCCGCCTTCGCCTGCGCGAGGACGACGCGCCTCCGCTGCTGCTGGGGCTCGCGGTCGCCGCCGGCGCGGTCGCGCTGACGACGCTGCTGATCTACGCGCTCGACGACGTGGCCCCGGTCGTGTCGCTCGGCGTCGTCTACCTCGTCGCGGTGCTGCTCGTCTCGTCGGTCTGGGGCTGGGCCCTGGGCGTCGGGACGGCGCTGGCCAGCGCGCTGGCCTTCAACTTCTTCCACATCCCGCCGACGGGCCGGTTCACCATCCGCGAGGGCGAGAACTGGGTCGCGCTCGTCGTCTTCCTCATCGCCGCGGTCCTGGCCAGCACCCTGGCCGGGCAGGCGCGCGCACGGGCCCGCGAGGCCGACCAGCGCCGCCAGGAGGCGGACCTCGCCGCCGAGATGGCGCGGCTGCTGCTGCGCGGCGGGCGCCTGGAGGAGGCGCTCCCGCTCGTCGCCCACCGCCTGGCCCAGGGGCTCGGGCTGCCGTCGGTCGCCCTGGAGCTGCGCTCCGTCGAGGGCGACGACCGGCGCGTCGCCTTCCCGCTGCGCGAGCACACGCGGCAGATCGGGACGCTGCTCGTGCCCGCCGCGCTCTCCGAGGCGGTCCTGCATCGCCTCCAGCGCCGCGTCGTGCCCCAGCTCGAGGCGCTGCTGGCCGCGGCGCTCGAGCGCGACGAGCTGCTCGGCGACGCGGTCGAGACCGCGGCGCTCCGCCGCTCGGACGTCCTGAAGACCGCGCTGCTGCGCGCCGTCTCGCACGACCTGCGCTCGCCGCTGACTGCCATCCTGGCCGCCGTCGACGCGCTCGGCTCGCCCGGGATCACCGAGGCGGAGCGCGCGAGCTCGTCGCCGACGTCGGCACCGAGGCCACGCGGCTCTCGCGCCTCATCGACAACCTGCTCGACCTGTCGCGGCTGGAGGCGGACGCGGCCGAGCCGCGGCGCGAGGGGCGTCGGTGGGCGAGGTGCTCGAGCCGCCGCCGACGACCTCGGCCTGCCGCGCGGGCACGCTTCCAGCTCTCGATCGACGCCGACCTGCCGCAGTCCGCGGCCGACGCCGCGCAGCTCGAGCGCGCGTTCGCGAACCTGCTCGAGAACGCCGCGCGCCACGCCGGCGGCCACCCGGTCTCGGTGCGGGCCCGCGCCGTCGGCCGGCGCGTGATCGTCCGCGTCGTCGACCGCGGGCCGGGCATCCCGCCGGCGCAGCGCGAGCGGGTCTTCGAGCCCTTCTACCGCTCGGCACCGACCGCCCGGCCACCGCGGCTCCGGCCTCGGCCTGGCCATCACGCGGGGCTTCGTCGAGGTCAACGGCGGCACGGTCTCGGTCGAGTCGCTCCCCGGGCAGGGCACCACGTTCGTCGTCGAGCTGCCCGCTCGACGCGGCGCGCCCGAGCCGGTCGCCGCGCGTGAGCCGCCGCGTCCTCGTCGTCGACGACGAGCCGCAGATCCTGCGGGCGCTGCGCATCGTCCTGCGCGAGGCCGGCTTCGAGGTGTGCCGGCGACGACGGCGAAGGAGGCGCTCGACGCCGCCGCGCTGCGCCCGCCCGACGCCGCGATCGTCGACCTCGTGCTGCCCGACGGCGACGGCGATCGAGGTGACCCGCCCGCTGCGCGAGTGGACGCGGCGGCCGATCATCGTGCTGTCGGCGATCGGCGAGGAGGACGAGAAGGTGCGCGCGCTGCAGGCCGGCGCCGACGACTACGTGACCAAGCCGTTCGGGCCGCGCGAGCTCGTCGCGCGGCTGGAGGCGGTCCTGCGCCGCGCGGCGCAGGCGCCGGACGAGCCGGTGCTGCGCGCCGACGGCCTCGAGCTCGACCTGGCCGCGCACGGTCGCGCGTCGCGACGGCGAGCGACGTGCACCTCACCCCGAAGGAGTTCGACCTGCTGACGACGCTGCATGCGCCACCGCGGGCGGCTGATGACGCACCGCGCGCTGCTGACCGAGGTCTGGGGGCCGGCCTACGCCGACGACGTCGGGACGCTGCGCACGCACATCGCCAACCTGCGCCGCAAGGTCGAGCCGCCCGGCGCCCGCGGCTACTGCGCACCGACCCCGGCGTCGGCTACCGCCTGGCGGGGTGACGCGCCGCGCCGTGGTGCGCCACGGACGCCGCGCCGTTGCGGTCTTGACGCGTCCTTGACGGCGGCGGGCCGGATCCCCACGCGGCCTTGACGACGGCGCGCCTAGCGTCGGGCCCATGCCCTTCCCAGCGGTGCTCGCCTCGGTGCTGGACTCGCTTCAGGACGTGTCGTCCCTGGCGTTCGGGGTGCTCGCCTTCGCCGCCCTGTTCCTCCTGCTCGTGGGGCTCGATCGCGTATGAGCACCATCGAGCTCGTCGGGCTGATCGTGTCGGCGCTCGTGTTCGCCTACCTGCTCGTCGCGCTCCTGCGCCCGGAGCGCTTCTAGGCCGTGACCGTCTCCGGCTGGATCGAGATCCTCCTCTTCCTGGCGCTCCTGACCGCCCTGACCCCGGTGTTCGGGGGCTACATGGCGCGCGTCTTCGCGGGGGAGCACGTCGCCCTGAGCCGCGTGATGGCGCCGGTGGAGCGCGGCCTCTACCGCGTGCTCGGGGTCGACCCCGAGCGCGGCCAGGACTGGAAGGCCTACGCCCGCTCCGTGCTCGTCCTGAGCGCCGCCTTCGGCGTGCTGCTCTACGTGATCCTGCGGACGCAGACGCTGCACCCGTGGAACCCGGGGAACCTGGCTCGGGGACCTGGGACGTCTCCTTCAACACGACTGCGGCGTTCCTGACGAACACGAACTGGCAGTTCTACGCGGGCGAGACGACGCTGACCTCCTTCTCGCAGATGGCCGGCCTGGCCGTCCAGAACTTCGTCTCCGCCGGCGTCGGCATCGCGGTGCTCATCGCCTTCATCCGCGGGCTGGCCTCGCGGTCGGGCAAGGAGCTCGGCGTCTTCTACGTCGACTTCACGCGCTGCGTCCTCTACGTCCTCCTGCCGATCTCGGTCCTGCTCGGGCTGTTCCTGGTCAGCCAGGGGGCCCTGCAGACCCTCGGCGGTCCGGTCCACGCCACCGGGCTGACCGGCCTGGCGCAGACGTTCGCCCGCGGGCCCGTCGCCAGCCAGGAGTCGATCAAGATGCTCGGGACCAACGGCGGCGGCTCCTTCAACGTCAACTCGGCGATGCCGTACGAGAACCCGACGTGGCTGACGAACTTCGTCGTGATGCTGTCGGTCCTCTCGATCCCGGCGGCGCTCACGGCGACCTACGGGCGCATGGTCGACAACCGCCGTCAGGGCTGGATGGTCTTCGGCGCGATGATGGCCCTCTTCGTCGTCGCGGTGGTCATCGTCTACGTCAACGAGGTGGGCTCGACCCCGGCGATGCACGCGGCCGGCCTGACGGGCGACAACCTCGAGGGCAAGGAGCAGCGCTTCGGGATCGGCTCCACGTCGCTGTTCGTCGCCGTCACCACCGCCGCCTCCTGCGGCGCGGTGAACGCCGCGATGGAGTCGCTGAGCGGCCTCGGCGGTGCAGTCCCGATGGCGCAGATGATGACCGGCGAGGTCATCTGGGGCGGCGTCGGCTCCGGCCTGTACTCGATGCTCCTCTTCGTCATCCTCGGCGTGTTCATCTCCGGCCTGATGGTCGGGCGGACCCCGGAGTTCCTGGGCAAGAAGATCGAGGCGCGGGAGGTCAAGCTCACGATCATCGGCTCGATCACCGTGCCGATGATGGTCCTGGCCGCCACCGCCTTCGCGATCGGCTCCAAGTGGGGGACGCCGTCGATCTACGACCCGGGGCCGCAGGGCTTCTCCGAGACGCTGTACGCCTACACGTCGCAGAGCAACAACAACGGCTCGGCCTTCGCCGGCTACACGGGCTACCTGCAGCCCAACGGCACGAACCACGGCGCCTTCGGGATCTCCTTCGCGGACGTCGTGGGCGGCCTGGCGATGCTCGGCGGCCGCTTCGTCCCGCTCCTGGCCGCGCTGGCCATCGCCGGCTCGCTGGCCGGCAAGCGGGTCACCCCGCCGAGCCTGGGGACGCTGCGGACCGACACGCCGACCTTCGGGGTCGTCCTGGTCTCGGTCGTCGTGGTCATCGCCCTGCTGACCTTCGTTCCGGCCCTCCTCCTCGGACCCGTGGTCCAGGGGCTGACCAACCAGCTCTTCTGACATGCGCGAACTCAAGACCGCCGCGATCGCCGTCGTGATCTTCACGGCGATGCTCGGCCTCGCCTACCCCCTCGCCATGACCGGCGTCAGCCAGGTCCTCTTCCCGGGCCGCGCCGACGGCTCGATGGTGAAGGTCCACGGCAAGGTCGTCGGCTCGAAGGTCATCGGCCAGGACTTCTCCCGCGACACCGGCCGGAAGGACGCGGGCGGCGATCCGATCCTGGTGCCCGACCTGCGCTACTTCCAGAGCCGGCCGTCGGTGACGGGGTACAGCCCGTCGGCGACGTTCTTCAACAACCAGGGCCCGAACCAGAAGGCCCTGGCCACGCAGCTCGAGGGCTTCCGCGACGCCTACCTCAAGCGCGAGCGGCCCTTCACGCCGGGCCTGACCTCCGCGGGCATCCCGTCCGACGGGGTGACCACGTCGGCGTCGGGCGTCGACCCGCAGATCTCCGAGGCCAACGCGCGCATCCAGGCCAACCGGGTCGCGCGGGTGCGCCACCTGTCCCGCGCCCGCGTCCTGCGCCTGATCGACGACCACGCCAGCCGGCCGCTCTTCGGCCTGGCCGGGCCGAGGTCGATCAACGTCCTCGAGCTCAACCTCGCCCTCGACCGGGAGGCCTCGCGATGACCGACCGCCCCGAGCGCTCGCTCTTCGAGCCGGCGATCCTGCGGGCGGCCCTGCTGGCGTCGCTGCGCAAGCTCGACCCGCGGCTCATGGCACGCAACCCGGTCATGTTCGTCGTCGAGGTCGGCGCCGTGTTCACCACCGCGCTGTGGATCGCCGGTGAGCCGGGCCAGCCCGGGTGGTTCGCCTTCACGGTCGCCTTCTGGCTGTGGCTCACGGTCCTCTTCGGCAACTTCGCCGAGGCGATCGCCGAGGGCCGCGGCAAGGCCCAGGCCGACGCCCTGCGGGCGATGCGCAAGGAGACGACGGCCAAGCTGCGCGACGGCACGATCAAGGGCGCCTCCGAGCTCACCCGCGGCGACGTCGTCGTCGTCGAGGCGGGCGAGCTCATCCCGGGCGACGGCACCGTCGTCGAGGGCATCGCCTCCGTCGACGAGTCCGCCATCACCGGCGAGTCGGCGCCCGTGATCCGCGAGTCCGGCGGCGACCGCAGCGCGGTCACGGGCGGCACGCGCGTGCTCTCGGACCACATCGTCGTGGAGATCACGCAGGAGCCAGGTCACTCCTTCCTGGACCGCATGATCGCCCTGGTCGAGGGCGCCGAGCGCCGCAAGACGCCGAACGAGATCGCCCTGTCGATCCTGCTCGCCGGCCTGACGATCGTCTTCCTGGTCGTCGTCGTCGCCCTGCGCCCGTTCGGGGAGTACGCCGGGACGGCGATCTCGATCACGAACCTCATCGCGCTGCTCGTCGCGCTCATCCCGACGACGATCGGCGCCCTGCTGAGCGCGATCGGCATCGCCGGCATGGACCGCCTCGTCCGCCGCAACGTGCTCGCCCTCTCCGGCCGCGCCGTCGAGGCGTCCGGCGACGTCGACGTCCTGCTACTCGACAAGACCGGCACGATCACGCTCGGCAACCGCCAGGCCGCCGAGTTCGTCCCGATGCCCGGCGTCAGCGAGGCCGACCTCGCGGAGGCGGCGCAGATGAGCTCGCTGGCCGACGAGACGCCGGAGGGCCGCTCGATCGTCGTGCTGGCGAAGCAGTACGGCATCCGCGAGCACGCCTTCGCGGGCCATGCGCCGCGCTTCGTGCCCTTCACCGCGCAGACGCGGATGAGCGGCGTCGACGTCAACGGCACCCGCCTGCGCAAGGGCGCCGGCGACGCGATCCTGCGCTTCGTCGCCGAGGAGGGCGGGCGGCAGGCGCCGCCCGAGCTCCAGGTCCAGCTCGACCGGATCGGGCGCGAGGGCGGGACTCCCCTCGCCGTCGCCCGCGACAGCCAGGTGCTGGGCGTCGTGTACCTGAAGGACGTGGTCAAGGAGGGCATGCGCGAGCGCTTCGAGCGCCTGCGCGCGATGGGCATCCGCACCGTGATGGTCACCGGCGACAACCGCCTGACGGCGGCGAAGCATCGCCGAGGAGGCCGGGGTCGACGACTTCCTGGCCGAAGCGACGCCGGAGGCCAAGCTCGCGCTCCATCCGCGAGCAGCAGGAGGGCCGCTCTCGTCGCCATGACCGGCGACGGCACGAACGACGCCCGGCGCTCGCGCAGGCCCGACGTCGGCGTGGCCATGAACACGGGCACCCAGGCGGCGCGCAAGGCCGGGAACATGGTCGACCTCGACTCGAACCCGACGAAGCTCATCGAGATCGTCGAGGTCGGCAAGCAGCTGCTCATCACGCGCGGCGCACTGACGACCTTCTCGATCGCCAACGACGTCGCGAAGATCTTCGCGATCCTGCCCGCGGTCTTCGCCTTCACCTACGGGCTGCACGGCAGTAGGCCATCGACCAGCTGGACGTCGCTGGGACCCCGAGGAGTCGGCGATCGTTTCCGCGATCATCTTCAACGCGCTGGTCATCCCGATGCTCGTGCCGCTGGCCCTCGCGGCGTGCGGTACCGCCCGGTCGGGGCGTCGGCGCTGCTGCGTCGCAACCTCCTCATCTACGGCGTCGGCGGCCTGATCGCGCCCTTCATCGGGATCAAGCTCATCGACCTGCTCGTGCACAACGTGCTCGGCGCGTGAACTAGCCTCGGCCTGTGGCCGAGCGCGGGCACTACAAGGTCTTCGTCGAGCCGTAGCGGGCGTCAGGTCACCCGGATGCTCCAGGAGGGCCAGGCCGAGGCCAAGGCCGACGACGTGGTAGTCGGCCTCGTCGAGGCCCACGGACGGGCCGAGACGGCCAACCTCGTCGACGGGCTCGAGGTGCTGCCGCGCCGGCGCGTGCCCTACCGCGGCATCGAGCTCGAGGAGCTCGACCTCCCCACCCTGCACGGCGCGCCGGCCCGAGCTCGCGCTCGTACGACGAGCTCGCGCACACGAACGCGCCGGGGGTCGAGCACCGCAAGCGCTACGAGGACATCGACGACCTCCTGGAGGCGGGCATCGACATCTTCCACGGTCGACGTCCAGCACCTCGAGTCGCTCAACGACCAGGTCGCCGACCTGACCGGCGTCGCGCGTCCAGGAGACGGTGCCCGACGAGGTCCTCGGGCACGCCGACGAGCTCGTGCTGCTGGTCGACCTGACCCCGGAGGACCTCATCGAGCGCCTGGGACGGCAAGGTCTACCCGCGCGCGTGCCGACGGCGCTCAACGGCTTCTTCCGGATCGAGAACCTGCAGGCCCTGCGCGAGGTGGCCCTGCGCGAGGTCGCCGAGGACGTCGGCGCGCGCCGGCTGGACCGCGAGCCCCTCATCGTGCGCGAGGACCGGCTCTTCGCGGGTACGGCCGCCGCCGAGCCGATGAACTTCGAGGAGCGGCTGCTCGCGCTCGTCGAGCTGGAGGCGCCGGGCGAGCGCATCATCCGCCGCGCGTGGCGCTCCGCGCAGCGGCTGGCCGCCGAGCT